>CAXBLT010000005.1:0-197846 GCA_963976795.1 uncultured Gammaproteobacteria bacterium | reverse complement strand
TCACAGATCACATGTTTATAAGGGTAACTAACAAGTGTCCACAAAAGTGGTGCTACATTACTTGTGCTGGGCTTAAGATCTAGAACAATAATTGCGTAGATAGATCGCTGCAATGATTCTGCCGTTGTCGATCATGATCTCTCCTTCCGTGTGAATATATGTGTGGTGAAGATATCTGATGCAAAGTAGTGATTTTCTGAGCTGGGATATCTATCACTAATTATTGAGTTAATTCCTCACTTGAAAATAACTTATAAAGTGCTGGTAACACCAGCAAGGTAAGTAAGGTCGAAGATATAATCCCACCAATAACTACCGTTGCTAATGGTCTTTGTACTTCTGCGCCGGTCCCCACATTTAATGCCATAGGAATAAAGCCCAGACTCGCTACTAATGCGGTCATCAATATAGGTCTTAACCGTATCAATGCACCTTCAATAATAGCTTGATCTAAAGGCATGTTTTTAAGTCGTAAATCGCGTATGAATGAAAGCATCACGACACCATTTAATACTGCAATACCCGATAGAGCAATAAAACCTACTGCGGCTGATATTGATAACGGTAAATCACGTAACGCCAGAGCTGCAACTCCTCCTGTAAGCGCAAGGGGGACACCGGTAAATATTAATAGGGCATCTTTGAAAGAATTAAATGCCATAAATAATAATCCGAGTATTGCAATCAGCGTTAATGGTACGATCAATGATAATCGGTTCGACGCTGAAATCAGTTGTTCAAATGTGCCTCCGTAATCTAACCAGTAACCTTCAGGTAAACTGATCTCTTGTGATACTGCACTTTGTACATCGCCAACAAATGAACCCAGATCTCTCCCACGCACATTTGCGGTAACAAACACTCGTCGTTTTCCATTTTCCCGACTTATTTGATTCGGGCCTGTATTAAACGTAATGTCTGCAACTTCCGAGAGAGGAATTACTTTAGTTAAATTGCTATTGCTAGTCTTTTCATTTTTCATGAATGGCAATTCTATTTTTAATTGTGATAACACTTCGAGATTAGTACGCAAGGTTTCTGGTAAACGTACTACCAGTTCGAATCGTTTATCACCTTCAAAAATTTGTCCGGCATGTTTCCCAGCCATCGCGGTTCGTAATACTTCGTGTATATCTTCTATGTCCAAACCAAAATATGAAAGACGTTCGCGATCGGGAACGATTGTTAGCATAGGTAGACCTGTGGCTTGCTCAGTACGGACATCAGCAGCGCCATTAACTTTACTCACGACGGATTCAATTTGCTTCGACAGTTCTACTAACAAATCGAGATCATCACCGTATAGTTTGACTGCCAAATCAGAACGCACACCGGAAATGAGCTCATTGAATCGCATTTGTATAGGTTGTGTGATTTCATATCGGTTTCCCGGTATGTTTTCGATTGCCGATTCGAGTTCCTTGATCAATATTGATTTGGACTTGCCTGGATCAGGCCATTTACTTCGATCCTTCATAATCAAGAAGGTGTCAGCAACACTGGGTGGCATTGGATCCGTTGCTACATCAGATGTTCCAATTTTAGTAAAAACATGAGAGACCTCAGGGATCGTTTTAATACGTGATTCTAATAAAGATTGCATCTTGATCGCTTGTGTCAAGCTCGTGCCGGGTATACGCAAAGCATGCAATGCAATATCACCTTCATCAAGGTTGGGAATAAATTCTGTTCCCATACGACTTGCCTGTAAAACAGCTAGAAGTACTAATCCAATTGCCAAAGTAACAACTGCCCAACGTAAATTTAATGCCATACGTAATGTAGGCTCATAAAGCATTGTAATAATCCGCATTAACAGATTTTGTTTCTCAGAAACTTTTCCCCTGACAAATAATGCAATAGAGGCTGGAACAACAGTTAACGATAAAATCAATGCCGAGATTAATGCCGTGACGACTGTAAATGCCATTGGGTGAAACATTTTTCCTTCGATGCCACTCAAGGCAAAGATGGGAATATAAACAATCGTAATAATAATTACACCAAACACACCCGGGCGTATTACTTCAATGGTTGCATTTCTAACAATTTCCAAACGGGTTTTTAAATCGGGTAACTCGTTTTTCTCGTGTTGATAAAGCGCGAGCCGTCTTAAACAATTTTCAACGATGATAACCGCACCATCGACAATCAAACCAAAATCAAGCGCGCCCAGGCTCATTAGGTTGCCTGATACTTTTGATTCAACCATGCCGGTTATCGTCATCAACATGGAAAGTGGAATAACCATAGCGGTTATAAAAGCGGCTCTCCAATTACCCAGTAGTAAAAACAAAACAACTATGACCAATAACGCCCCTTCAGCCAGGTTTTTCTCTACCGTGGCAATGGTTTTGTCGACCAATACGGTTCGGTCATAGAGTGGATTAAGCACTATCCCTGCCGGTAATGAAGATTTTATTTTTTCAAGCTTGGCCGCCGTTGCCCGTGCTACTTGTCGGCTATTCTCACCAATCAACATGAACACCGTACCTAACACGACCTCTTGTCCATCCTGTGTTGCGGCGCCGGTTCTTAATTCGCTGCCCAACGTTACGTCAGCAACATCACTAATCTTGATGGGCACACCAGCACGTTGTGTGACCGTTATGTTTAATATTTCTTCGATATTATTGACCTGTCCGGGTGAACGGATTAAGTATTGGCCACCAAAGCGTTCGATATAACCTGCACCGGTGTTGATGTTGTTTCTTTCCAGCGCATCGACGATATTCTGCAAACTTAAATTGTAGGCCAGCAATTTTTCAGGCGTGGGTAAGACATGATATTGCTTGGTATAACCGCCAATGGTGTTGACTTCGACCACGCCGGGAGTTTGTCGTAATTGTGGTCGGACGATCCAGTCCTGAACCGTACGTAGCAACATAGGATCATAATCAGTCGCCCCATCATTGCTGACGGTGTACATAAAAATTTCACCCAGTCCGGTTGAGATTGGTCCCATTGCAGGGATGATCCCATCGGGTAATACGTTTTTGACCTCATTTAATCGTTCGTTGATTAACTGTCGGGCCAAATAAATATCTGTTCCATCTTTAAAAACAACCGTGACTTGTGACAAGCCATAGCGTGAGACTGAACGGGTATAATCCAGTTTCGGCATGCCGGCCATGATGGTCTCAATTGGAAAGGTGATCCGTTGCTCGGCTTCCAGCGGTGAATAACCTGCCGCTTCGGTGTTAATCTGCACCTGTACATTGGTAATGTCAGGCACCGCATCGATAGGTAACTTATTAAAATTGTATATACCCAGAGCTGCCAGGGTGGTCGCCGCCATTAACATTAACCAGCGTTGCTCCAGGGAAAAACGAATAATTGAATTAAACATGATGATTATTTCCTAGTGATCGTGGCTGGCGCCGGATTTTTCAATATCGGCCTTTATCAGGTAACTGTTTTCGGTAACATACTCAGTGCCCGGCTTGAGTCCTCCTAACACCTCGACCCATTCCTGATCGGATCTCCCCAGATCCAACATTCGGACTTCATACATCTCACCAAAACGGGCGAAGACCACTTTGAAATCCCTGAATTGTTGAATCGCAGATTGCCGTACCGCCAACGGTACTTCATGTTCAGCGATGTTTACTTTTGCTTTAATGATCTGGCCGGGGTAGAGGCTACCCGCTTTATTTTCTATTGGAACAATGACCTTAATACTCTGGCTTGCTTCAGAAGCTATAGGCCAAAATGTTTTTATAGATGCTTTATACTGTTGACCATCCAGTGCAACTATCTCAACCTGTTGTCCGGTCTTGATTAATGACACATCCTTACTAAAAACATCAAGTGTTATCCATACATCACTAAGATTGGTAATTTCATATAACACATCACCATCTGTGCTCTCGCCAGTTTGTACATTACGCTTTGTTATGATTCCACTAATCGGCGCATGAATATCATAGTTATGTAGACTGACATTGTTCTGGATTGTTAATAAAGACTCACCTTTTTTAACTTTATCACCCAGTTTTTTTCGCGTTGATTTAACAATGCCGGGGTACCTTGCACGAACAGATGATTGCTTGTTGGGGTTAATCTGAACTTTCCCATTTAAGAAAAGATAATCGGTAATGATATTAGGTTTTGCAATTTCAGTTTTAATCTCCGACACTTCAGCAATATTTTTTGAAATTTGCGTTCGACCTTCATGGTTTTCATAAGACCATTGGTAATTTTTTCCTTGATATTCAGCATTGATAGAGACATCAAAGGAATGCGGCTCAGTAACGACGCCATCACCGCGTAGATAATCGGCTTGTGGTGTAAACACGAAATCATCTACATCTCCACCTAAACGCGAAAGTTGAATTGATAATGCAACGTTTGCTGGGTTAACAGCGTTACCTTGCTCATAGGCATAGATATGAAACTCAGGTGGAACTCCCTTTTCAAAAATAGTTATTTCAATTGAGAAATCGCCATTACTGAGTAATCGTCCTCGGTGAGGTCCTCTGGCAAATTCTTCAGCCATCGATGCTTCATGATCGTCATTTGCGAGAGACTCATGCTTTGGTGTGTTAGATAATATCCACTTTCCTGCAAACACGATAATTACAAGAATAATAAGAACAGATAAAAAATTGCGAATCATGGTGTTGCTCCTGTAGTAGCTAATGCACCGGTAAGACGGTCAATTTCAATTCGAAAACGATGAAAATTTGCTACCGACTCTAATAGTTGTGAACGAGAGTTTAATAAGGTGCGTTGTGCATCGACCAATTCAAGTAAGGGGTATCGGCCCGTGCTATAAAGTTTTTCATAATCCTCAACTGCCTTTTGCGCTGAAGGGATAATGCGCTGTTGTAATATTTCTACCGCTACTTTGCTATGTGATAACTCTTGATAAATGTCGTACAACGTAACATAAAGCTCTGTCTTTTTTTGTTCAAACGCGAGGGGATCGATCATTCCTGAAATTTCGGCTTCTTCTATAGCGGGTGCCGCACGTTGTGCCGTTCCAAAAGGAATGTTAGCCGACAACATAAAACCAACGTCATCGGATGAGCCGAGATAACGAATACCACCTGATATTTCAATATCCGGTTTTTGTTTTATACGTGCTAACTGTATTCGTGCGTCAACTAATCTTTGTTGCGTAGTAAAGCGTATCAAATCCGGATTATGATCAAGCAACTGTGCATAAGCCTCTACACTCAAAACTTCTTCAAGTTTGAATATGTCTGCATTTGCGATACTAAAATCAGGCTCAACGTCATTCCACATAGAAGATAACATCACCTTTGAACTCGCCAGCTCATGCTCGGCATGTTCCAATGTTAATTCCAATCGTGCTAAATCAATTTCAATTCGGTGATGTTCTGCTGTAGGAGAAATGGCGGCACTAATTCTCTTTTCTACGATAGTCTTAGTATTGTCAATAACCGTAAGTGCTTCTTCTGCTAACGCGACTTTTTCCTGATTAACGACAACTTGAATAAAGCGACGTACTGTCTCGGCTAGTAAATCCAGACGTTCGGCATCTTGAATATCACGTAGAACATATGATTCCTGTTGCACAACATTACTTCGATAAGTTGACTTATTACCTAATTCCAATACACGTGACAGACTCAACGTCGTTTGCACGCTTCTAAAAGAACTGGCTTCTCCCGTCCCGGCAAATTCTTCCACTTGAATCTTGATGGAATCGGCAGGCTTTAGCGCCGCCAGTTTAATTCGGGCGGCTAATGCTCTTGCTTCATAAGCATCAATCTTTAGTTTCGGATTATGCTGAAGCACGCGCACTATCGCTTGATCTAAGGTAATCGTGCGATTATCAATTTGCGCGGACACTGTAATATTAATGCTTGATAAAAAAACCAAACATATAGCTACTAACGTTTTCATTGTATTTATCTCCTGAACCGAATTTAACTTGATCCAAGTTTATTAATGCCGGTATTTATGTGAATAAAGCACACATACGACATCAACATGTTTAAATGTAAAAAGATCGAAAAGGATTTATTGAATTAAAGCGGAGGAGCTCTTAACGGGGGACTTAAACTGTAATATTTTTGATAATGGAAAAGTAAAGAATGGAAATAACGTTGACGATATGAAAAGGTCTGTAGCGGCAGTAATAAAAACAAGATAACAAGAGCAACAACTTTAAACAGGTTGTCTGCCGTCTGCTTCACCATATAATCGGTGCTCGTTTCTATAATATGCGTATCACCATGTGAAAAATGATCGGCACATACAACACCATCCATCATATGATAATCAATAATATGGTCGTCATGACTTACTGACTCCAAATCATGGTGTATATGAATCTGTACCGGCAGCAACAATAGTGCAAATACTGTGGCGATCAAAACCCAGGAAATTGATTTTTGATATCGACTCATATTATGTAAATAACTCATCTTCTGATAGTAACATCAAAATTATGGTTTCTGTAATTATTAATTTGAAAACATGGGCATGATTTCTTAATTAAGCACTAGTCCCCGTTTTTCATGCTGAAGAAGTGATAAATTGATATGGCAGTTTTACAGCCCGCACAATTGAGTGAATTAAGACAGGATACTCGTATTCGCGATCCGTATAAAAACGGAATCAGCATATAATTAAGAATTATAAACTTACCGTTATTGAGCAATGACTAATCGTACAGCCTGTAATTCATATTTCGCATTGCTGATAACTTCTGTGCAGGCATGGAGTTGTTCTTCCATAAATTCTATTTCTTCCTGTCTGATTGTTTTATTTTTCTTTTGTAGTTGTTTCAGCCGGGCTATTTCTGCGCCAAGTAAGGTGTCAACACGTTGTTGTGCTTCTTTTCTGACTTCGGGTAGTTTTGATTCGGTAAATTTCATGGCGAAGTCGATCATGGTTTCTATTTCAGTTTTTATCTGTTTAATGATCGCGTGTGCGGTTTGACGCTCTATTTTTTGGCAGAGTGTATTAAGTTTGTCGTGACTTAATAGTTTTGCGTAGTTCTTTCGGTCTTTACTGATCAAAGTACGTAATGGCGTGATCGGCAGATAGCGATCAACTTGTAATTGTTTAGGTGCGATGGCGCTGATGCTGGAAAAGGTTTCTAGCATGATGGTCCCGGGTTCTACACCTTCCATTTCTATGCTGGTGATATAGGTATTGCCAATTTCACTGGTTAATACCATCTCGATAGCTTCTGAGACCATAGGATGTTCCCAACTGACAAAAGACAAGTCTTCACGGCTGAGTGCCTTGTTACGGTCGAAAGTGATGGTGATGCTTTCATCGCTGAGCCCGGGGAAGTATCCGGTGCGCATGTGATCGCTAGGATGTAGAATCCAGGTGTTTTCGGAATGTTCTTCATGGTCAACTCCATAGGCGTCGAACATGTTTTCCATATAGTCCATCAATACTTTCGGGTTTTCTTCTTCACTAATAGATTCAATGATTTCTTCAGCGATATCTTTGCGGCAGGAATTCAATTCAACGAGTCTATCTCTACCATCATGCATGGCTTGTTTTACCTTATCGGTATGTTCTTTGGTCTCTGCCATCAATGCCGTGATATCGGTATCGGGTTTATCTAAGGCCGCGTTGAGTGGGTCTGAAAATTTCTCATAAATGGCATAGGCAGCGGCACAACTTTCGATGAAGATATTGAGGCCATTGTGGTACCAGTTAAAAAGAACTTCTTGTGCAGAATGTTCAAGAAAAGGAACGTGAATATTGATAGTTTCAGTTTGGCCAATACGATCCAGGCGACCAATTCGCTGCTCTAACAGGTCTGGGTTTAAAGGTAGATCGAATAACACCAAGTGATGGGAAAACTGGAAGTTGCGGCCTTCGCTACCGATTTCGGAACAGACGAGGATCTGTGCACCGCCTTCGGTATCGGCGAAATAGGCTGCTGCCCGGTCGCGTTCAATAATACTAAGGCCCTCGTAAAATGCCGCACAGCGAATACCCATTTTAAGTTGTAAAAACTTCTCTAGGCTCGTTGCGGTCTCTGCATTGGCGCAGATGACCAATACCTTTTCAGACTTTAATGTTGTTATTAGCGTGATTAAGTGCTGAACGCGTGGGTCTTGCTTTAGCCAGTCTTCGCTTTTGGTTTCTATTTCAGGAAACAGCGTTTGTTTCCCTGATAGTGACGAGTAGATTTCGGGGTAGGCCAGCGGCACGGCATGTAACTTTCTCTCTGGAAAGCCCTTTATCGCTTCGCGTGTATTACGTAAGAACACACGGCCAGTACCATGCCTATCGAGGAGTTTACTAACAATTTTTTCTCGTTCTGCGTCATCAGGATTGCTATCGGTTGGTGCTTCATCTTCCAGGTATGTTTTTAATAAACCGAGTATGTCATCACTTAAAGGTTGGTCTTGCTGGTCGAGCAAGACCTTTACGGTATCACTGAGTTGTTGATAGCCCTGTTCTTCCTGCATGAAACTATCGAGGTCATGAAAACGCGCTGGGTCGAGTAGGCGTAGACGTGCAAAATGACTCGCTGCGCCCACCTGTTCAGGTGTCGCGGTAAGTAGCAATAAGCCACGACACTGCTCGGCCAATGCTTCTATACATCGATAGTCGTGACCCTCATCGCCTTCATCCCAGTGTAAGTGATGTGCTTCATCGACGACGACCATGTCCCAATCCGCACTCAGCGCGTCCTTGAATAGACTCGGATCACTGGTCAGGTTATCGAGACTACAAATAATTAGTTGTTCACTTTCGAATGGATTGCCTTCTTCTTCACGCAGAGCGAGTAAGCGGTCGGCATTAAACAAGGCAAAGCGCAGGTTAAACCGGCGTAGCATCTCGACTAACCATTGATGTGTCAGGGTATTAGGTACAACGATTAAGATACGGTTTGCCAGACCAGTATGCAGTTGGTAATGCAGGATCATTCCGGCTTCTATAGTCTTACCGAGGCCAACTTCATCTGCCAGCAAGACGCGCGGCGCGAAACGTTTAGCGACTTCGTGTGCAATATAGGTTTGATGTGGTAACAGGTTCGTACGTGAACCCAATAGCCCTTTGACAGGCGATTGTTGTAGACGGTTTAACAACAATAACGTTTCGCAACGGAGTTGATAGGCCTTGATATTGTCCAGTTGACCACTGGTTAGGCGCTGCTTTGGTGAGGTCAGTTCGACAAAACTGTTTAAATCAAGCTCATCAATCTTATGTTGTTCGCCTTCAGCATCTCTGGCGTGGTATATCAATCGCCCTTGATGTGGTTCAGTTTTGAGAACCTGAAAGGTACGGTCATCTTGCGTATGGATAGTTTCGCCGGGTTTATGCTCGATACGAGTCAGTGGTGCGGTCTGTGCGGCATAGAGTCGCTCCTCGCCGACAGCAGGGAAGCTTATAGTAATGTGACGGCCTTCAATACCAACAATGATACCTAATCCTAACTCTGTCTCTGTGTGACTGACCCAACGCTGACCGATTACAAATTCCGACACTATTTATACCTGTAATGAGATTACTAAAATGGGGCGAATATTATCAGGCGACGTTACATTTGGGTAATATAATGCGCGTTTATATAATCGTAATGAAAATAAATTATGACCTTACTCGAAAAAATTTATGATTTGTCTCCAGAACAAAGTCATGTTCTGCACTCAGAGTGGGTAGGCGAGCAACTAATAGAGGTCCGAGAGTATAAAAACTACCGCTGGCTACAGATTGGTGGTGACTCAATACAGGGCTTGATGGCTGTGGATTCTCCGAGCCAAATATTATTGCCCAATATACAAGCCTTACTAGTAACCTTATTGTTTTGTCCCAAGCCAAAGCAATTATTAAATTTAGGTTTTGGTTGCGGATCAATAGAAAGGTTCTGTATCGATAAGTTGCCTGATGTAGAGATAACCTCGCTTGAGTCATCTGTATCAGTAATCCAATTAGCTAAAGAGTTTTTCTTCATAGGGCAGGGATGTCAAATTGTTAATGACGCTGCAGAAACATTCTTGGTCAATGAAAACGAGGTGTACGATATTATCTTGTGTGACATCTTTAATGATGAAGAACATCCTGCCTGTTTATACGAGGATAGTTTTTATAAAAACCTGTTTAATTGTCTTGATGATAAAGGTGTATTGGCGATAAATCTTTTGCCAGAATCTGAAGAAGATATACTGGATATATTGTTACCGATGAAAACCCATTTTAACAATATTTCTCTGCTAGAAGTCCCGAATCATTTTAACGCCATACTCTTTGCCTCGAATTTTAGATTATCCGAAACAGAAGCACTGGAAACCCTTGCGGAGAAATGTCTTAATCAAACAGGTCTTGATTTAAGAGTTCTACCGCAGAGATTAAATAGATTGATGGAGATGATGTCGGTTTAAATTAACTTACCCTTAGTCAAGGACAGGTATAACACAGTTTACGCTCTCCGGCGCCAGGCATTCCTGCTCATTGCAGACTTGTAGTCCCAGTTTTAGTTTTAACAGGTTTTTAGGAAAGGTAAGCGGTTTATTTTCATTCGATAAATCTGCAGTAATCTGGATCGTCCCCTCAAAAACATCAACGGGTTCTGTTTGAAAACCAAGTGTTTTAGTTATGAATGCGGGGTAAAGTATATGATCAATTGTCCAACCCTTAATAGCTTGTACTGAGACAGGTACGTCATTACCAAAGCCATCTGGTACCTGGTTAAGATGCCATTCTTCAGCAATGGTAATGGTTATTACCAATTTATAGTTGTCTTTAACTTTATTGCAACTAGCTGAAATATGGATGTTGCCATCGGCACACCATTGTTGATGAGATTGTTCACCAACAAACATTTCTAGCATGCCGCACATCATATAACTACAGATATACGGACGTTGGGTGATGTCATGTGAGTAGGCCATGATTAATTGTTGGGCGGTAGCTTGATATTGTTTTGCTCCGGTTCGTCTCGCTAGTCTTTGTAGTGTTCTTAGCGCAACTGAATTGCCTGATGAGGTCGCATTGTCATTAATTTCTTTTGGTGAAGCAGGCAGTAAATTGTCTTTGCTTTGGCTACCCATGAAGAAACCACCGTTTTCTTTATCCCAGAAAGATTCGATCATGACATCAGAGAGTTTTGCCGCATGATCCAGCCATTGTCTATCTTGAGTGGCATCGTAGATCTGTAATAGCGCTTCTGCTAAATAGGCATAATCTTCCTGTAAGGCAGGGATAGAGGCTTGTCCTGCCAGACTAGAGCGACTTAGTAGACCGTCTTCAGTTTTATTCTTCTCTATAAGAACCTTGGCTGCTCGGATTGCGATATCGATATAGTCTTGTCGGTTTAATTGTTGTCCGACATAAGCAAACGATCTGATCATCATAGCATTCCACGCAGTAATAATTTTGTCATCGCGCAGTGGTGGAACACGTTTCTCTCTTGCTTCCCACAAGGTTTTTTTGCCAGTCGCTAGCCGATCAATCAGTTCGACATAATCGATATTATTTTCATTGGCATAGTCTTCAATAGCTTGTTTTAAATTAAGTATATTCTTCCCTTCAAAATTACCGGCTGTTGTCACTTGATAGAGTTTGATAAATTCTTCCGCATCAGCTTTTAATAACGACTCGATTTCCGATTTATCCCATATAAAGAACAAACCTTCTTCACCTTCACTATCAGCATCCGTAGCGGAATAGAAGCTGCCGTCTCCATTTGTCATCTCATGATTAACATAATCTAATGTCTCACAGGCGACGCGTTTGAAATCCTTTGCGCCTGTTATTGTATGGGCTTGGGCAAAGACATAGGACAGATTTGCCTGGTTGTAGAGCATCTTTTCGAAATGTGGAATCAACCAGTTTTGATCGGTTGCATAACGGTGGAAGCCGCCGGCGATTTGATCATAAATACCACCGCAGCTTTGGATATGAAGCGTTTTAATAACTGCATTCAAATCATCTTCTTTGCCCGACAAGATTGCGTATTCAAGTAAGAAATAGAGGTAGGGTTCATTCGGAAATTTAGGTGCTTGGCCGAAACCGCCGTTGACCTCATCGTGGTGGTTCATTATCGATTGCGCGGTGATATCGATGACATTAGTACCAATTTCATTAAGCGATCGTTTGGTTTGCATTGCACCTGCGACCTGTGCAGTTATGGAGTCGGCCTGTTTCAGAATTTCAGTAGACTGATTATTCCAGAGTTCATCGACACGGCTCATTAAGGTAATAAACTGAGCAGGTTGATAGTAAGTACCACCAAAAAAAGGTTTCCTCTCCGGCGTTAAGAAGCTACTCATTGGCCAGCCGCCATGCCCTTGCATCATCATTACCGCAGTCATGTAGTAGGTATCAACATCGGGGTGACATTCTCGATCAACCTTGATGCAGATAAAAAACTCATTCATGTGTTTTGCAATCTCTTCATTATCGAAACTTTCTTCTTCCATGACGTGGCACCAATGGCAGGTTGAATAACCGATCGATAAAAACACCGGTTTATTTTCTGCTTTGGCTTTTGCAAATGCCTCATCACCCCAGGGAAACCAGTCAACTGGGTTATGCGCGTGTTGTAAGAGGTAGGGCGAATCCTCGAATATCAGACGGTTGATATGGATGGGTTGTTGATTATCATCAAGATATTGCGTTCTGGGCTGATAGGCGGGGCCTTTATCTTTGAATGCGCTAAGCAATGAACTTTTTAAGGTTTCTGAATGATCAAACATAATAACTTCTGACATATACTGGAATAATTTGATGCTTACTTTAACACTTTAGTTGTCTAAAAATGCTTTTTGATGAGTAGTTAATTCATCCTGAATTACTCATGTTTAATAAAACACTCGGTGGTTGTGAGGTGAGGCAGATGAAATTGGCATCAGGTTTTAATCTGTCAGCAGATTGGATTATTCATACTGTTGGTCCGGTATGAGAGGGTGGTACACAAAACGAAACCAAGTTCTTGCGCTTTTGCTATAGCAACTCATTAATACTTGCTGTGAAAAAAGGTTTTAAAGAAATTGCTTTTCCTGCAATTAGTACAGGCATTTATGGTTTTCCTATAGAACCTGCGACAAAGATTGCATTAAATGCGCTGAAAAAATATGAAAACACATTCACGCGTATTAATGTCTGTTGTTTTTCTCCCGCGGATGCGGGTATCTATCACGGGCTTCTCGATTAGTTTATTAGTCAGTGTACTGAAATAGTTTTACCACTTTCTGTACGCCGCCTGTTTGTCTTGCAATCTCGGTTGCTACTTCTGCCTCGGCGCGATTAACAATGCCCATTAGATAAACGACGCCTTTTTCAGTAACCACTTTTATTTCAATGCCAGTCAGTTCTTTATTGGCAAACATCTTTGTTTTTACTTTGGTCGTTATATAGGAGTCACTGGTTCTGGCCACTAATGAACTTGGAGCGGCAATGGTAATTTCATTATAGACGTGGGTGACCTTATCAACCGACTTGACTAGCTCTAATGCTTTTTGACGCATGGCATCAGTTGGTGTCTCACCTGTGAGTAGCACGACCGTGTTATAACTGGTCACATTCCAGTGTGCTTGTTCTTTTAATTCAGGGTCGCTGTTGAGCGCCTGGCCTGCCTTTACTTCGATTGTTTGATCTTCGAGTTGAGTGCCGGGGGTCCTTCTGTCAACGGCAACTGTCGCGGCTGTCGCGGCACCACCGACGGCGACAAGTGCACAACCCGAGAGGTGAGGCATTAAACATAATAGGATCAATAGCTGTAGTAACTTAATGTGTTTCATATCATCCGTCCTGTCCGAGTAATTGTAGGTCTACGAGATCACAAAGCGAATGGATAACCATAATATGAACTTCCTGTATTCGTGCCGTAGACCAGGTTGGTACACGTATTTCAAAATCATTGTCGTTCATCAAATCGGCAATTTGACCACCCTCTCTCCCTGTTAAGGCAATAACAACCATATTTCTATCATGGGCAGCATCGATAGCATGAACAATATTGTGGGATTCGCCACTGGTGCTAATAGCCAGTAGCACATCATTCTCTTGTCCCAGTGCCCGAATTTGTTTTGAATAGATCTCAGCAAACTGGTAGTCGTTAGCAATAGAGGTCAAGGTTGAAGAGTCAGTGGTTAGCGCAATTGCAGGTAAACCAGGGCGCTCCATTTCAAAGCGATTCAGCATTTCTGCTGAAAAATGCTGTGCATCGGCAGCAGAACCGCCATTGCCACAAGCCATAATCTTGTGATCATTCAACAGGGCATCAGCTATTGCTGCCGCGGCATCTGCAATAATTGGCGCGAGTTTGCCGACAGCTTCAGTTTTTACCTGAATGCTCTCATTAAAATTGTTTATTACACGTTGAATTGCATCCATTGGGGTTAATCTGTTATCTAAAAATCGTCGTCATTATGCCTGAAATGCATTTTTAATCCACTCGATTGCCGGCTGACTAAGCTCTCCAGTAATGGCGATGACATCATAACGACATTGATATGAACGATACTTTTTATGTTGGTTTAAATAGTACTCACTAGTGATGATAAGCTTTTGACATTTATGCTGATCAATTGTTTCAACAACAGCTAAATATTTCTCATTTTTTCGATAGCGCACTTCACAGAAGGTTAGTATTTCATTATCAAGTCCAATCAGATCAATCTCGCCAAAGCGACAATGAAAATTCTGGTCTATCAACTTTAAACCTTGATTGCCCAGATACTGCGCTGCGATGTCTTCAGCAATTTTACCAGTATGATTAGCCGGTTTTGATTTAATTGTCATCCATGTTATTCATCAATTCAGTAAGACAGGTTTCCCTTCAACAAATTGAGCGCGGCGTAGTTTACGCTTGACAATATTAGCTGGTGTTATACTCAGGTCACCAGTTTCGCCGCTCAGGAAAGTATTTTTTTCTGCACTTAGACGACTTATTTCCGGGATCAAGTGATACGCATCGATACCTAATGCGTAGAGACGCCTATATTGAGATCTTTCTTGTGACCAGTTCCGATTAAGTGAGTCCTGAATAATTGAAAGTTGCCGTGATGTATCCAGTATCCAAGGCATATCAATAAACATAACATCATTTAAATCGATGTCTCTGGCGGCATCAAAAATACCGGTGAAGATGTGTGAGGTTGAATAGACGGGTAAATCACCAGCACGGTGAAAGCGAAACTGGGGAAACAGTTGATGAGCATCTCCCGGGACTGCCGTGGTGAATATGAAATCCGCATCTTCGCGCCGCCGCTCAACATTATTTATTTTTATGTTGAGTTTGTTGCGAAGATCTCGACCACGTTTTTTACTGCTATCAATATTTAACAGTGTCTCAACCGGCGAACCAAAATCTTTTGAGTTGCTTTGAAAGATAGCGCGTTCCAATACGCCGCCACCCAGTTCGATCCAGCGCGACATGAAAGCCTCTGCAATACGATCACCCCAAGGATTACCAGGAGTCATTACTAATGCTAATCGATGGCCGTCGGACATCGCAATTTCTGCCACCTGAGCGGCTTCATCTTCAGGTGACAGGCCAAACTGAATGAGTTTGTCATTAGTCTGCTCACTATAATTTGAATCCTGACGATTGAGTGCCAGGATCTGGATGGGGAGATCACCCAGATCAGCCAATTGATTTATGGCTTCTTTTTCTAATGGACCGACGACATAATCAACGCCGTCGCTTACAGCTTGTTGATAAGCCTCGATAATATTCCGGGAATTTGCGTCATAGATCTCAATATCAGATTTTTCTTGCCCATCCATATACCAAGCGGCCAAAAATCCATCACGTATTGCTGTGGACGATTTCTCGAACTTACCGGATAAAGGCAATAGCAAGCCAATTTTTGCTGGTCGATTAACAAATTGTTTGCTTTTTTCAATCAGTTCTTGAGCGATAGAAGAATATGCTGGATGACCGGGGTAACGTTGTACCCAACTATCAATGGCATTGCTTAGTCTGGCTGGTTGATAACGGTATGTTTGATAGAGCGAGGCTAGTTCGAACCAACTGGTTAATTCGTCTGGGGCTGTGATCCGTAAGTCATCAATATCTAATGCCGATATTGACTCAAGGACTTTCCAAAGTGAACGATTATTTTGGTCTATCTCTGTTGGCGTATTCAGGTATTTTGATAAGAGAAGGTATTCTGATGCAGTTTTAATGTAATCCCCATGAGCTAGATAGGTTTTAGCGCGGATATTATGAAAAGACACTCTCAAGTTTTGTGGGATATTCGATTCAGATAACTCATTGAGCAGACTCAATGCTTTACCCGGTCGCCCAAACTCCAGTTCGAGGCGGGCATTGAGGATTTTCATTCTAATATTTTGTAGTGAATCATTTTCTGCAACAGTGATATTACCTAGGGTCTTTTGAGCCTCGGCGTAATTGCCGGCTTCGACATAGGCGGCCGCAGCCTTCAAGCTGTAGACCGTTGCATTCTGTTTATCATTTGCAGCGAGAGACAGGTATTCAAGTGCTGCAGCGGAATAGTCCCGTGACTGCATTAAAGAACGAGCACTTTCTTCAGGATCGACCTGAACCTGAGTGCTTGCTTGCTTGGTAGGCCCACAGGCAGTTAATAAACCCAATGAAAAAAGTAAAATTATTAAAAGTCGCATAGGTATATTGTGTAACATAAACTCGAATATTTCATCAGGGCACTCAATAATAATTCAAGTTGTCGTGTTATATTGTTTAAGTATCCTCATACTATACGTGTAATTTTGGCTGGGATCGCGAAGCGTGCCTTCGCTGGCTTTGGTATTCGATACAATCATCACGACTCACTGGTAAATTATCCGGGTAACAAATAATTACGACACTCAAATTTGAACAGCGTTCAGGAGCAAACTTTGTCAGGTTATTTATATATTGTAGCCACGCCCATTGGTAATCTGGGTGATATTTCTGAACGTGCAATTGAGGTTCTGAAGCAATCTGATTTAATTGCTGCGGAAGATACACGGCATAGTAAAATCTTGTTGGAACGATTTGCTATCAAGACCAAAGTAAAGGCCTACCATGAGCACAATGAAGCACAATTCACCGCACAGCTAATACAACAAATAATCGAAGGTGAATCCATTGCTTTAATCTCAGATGCGGGCACTCCTTTAATTAATGACCCTGGTTATAAGTTAGTCACAGCAGCGCATGACAACGGGATAAAGGTTGTTCCTATCCCGGGACCGTCCGCAGTCATAACGGCTTTATCTGCCTCCGGGTTGCCTACTAGTAAATTTATTTTTGAAGGCTACTTGCCAGCGAAGACAGAGGCACGAAAAAAATACTTACAACAGTTGGTATCTGAATCACGAACGCTGATCTTCTACGAAGCGCCGCATCGTATATGTGAGGCTGTACAAGATATGCGAGATGTTTTTGGGTCTGAAAGACGTGCAACAATTGCTCGTGAACTCACTAAACAGTATGAACAAATTGTGCGCGATTATTTATCCGTGATTAATGAAAAATTGATGAACGAAGAGATAAAAATAAAAGGCGAATTTGTTATTATCGTTGAGGGTGCTCAAGAGATTTCTATCTCCGATGCTGAAGTGCTCCGCATTAACCAAATTCTTTCCGAAAAACTCCCGCCAAAAGATGCTGCCGGGTTAACCTCAAAGATCACCGGCAAGAAAAAGAATGAAGTCTACCAAATGGCGCTTGGAGCCAGTGACAATAGGTCTAAAAGCTAAATCGAGCTGTTCAATTCAAATAATGTCCGTTTTTCTCTATTCCTTGGCATGATAAACTGCCTTTACACGATTAGTATCAGAATTAACAACTTAATTATCAATTCACAATAGCAACGGATAGATGTCTTAAAATGAAAACAACAACATTATTAGCAGAAGAGTTTCACCATGATGGTAAAGGCCCAGGATTAGAACGCGTTATTTGGTCGCATGGTGGAGTCATATTAAAGGGTTTTGAATATTTGAATCCTGAAGATGCAGACAATGAAGATAATATTAAGCATCTGAAACTCATCGGCGTCGAAGCATTTTCGATGACGACCGAAGAAGTGCATGGTAATGTTTTGATAACGAAAGACTCGGCCGCTGCAATCTTTGAAATTAATGATTCACCCTGGAAGCAACAGTTTGATCCTACTCATCTTGATAGTTGTTGCCACTATCAAATCGTATTTCATAGTGAAGTCTACGATGTGATATGTCATGAGATAAAAGTGGGCGAAGGGCGCTTGTTAAGTGATATGCAGACGGTTGACGATAATAATGCAAGGCCGCTGCCAGATTAACTAATATGGCGCTTTCTGTCATTGGTGCAGGCATGATCGTACCGACACAATGTCTATAAAAATGGCCCGCAAACAATTAGGACTTGGTCCTTGCCATCATAATGGAGGAAGTATTTACCAATCCCGCGCAACTTCCCTATTGGCAAGTAGCGGCGGACGGCAGATCAGTTGAATGGAGTGACGTATCTACGGGTTATAACTCGGGTATCGATTGGCTAAACACACATTAATTGTCGGGAGCTTACCGAGCTTGAGGCGTGTCGACCGTTGGTGGGAGAGTTTTTCCGGCACACCATTCCTGATGAATATCCGTGCACTATATTGGACATGGCTTACAAATTGATTGCAGAACAAACATTCAAGAATGACATGAATAATGGATTACTTATTTTATCTGAATATCAAAAACAGATTGACGATGTTAAACAAACTATACCGACGGATCCTTTGTTGGTATTCGAGGATACAGAAGGATGAGCGTCATTAGTGGCAAGTCTGATTTTAAATGTCTCTGCTAATTAAAATCACTATTTTGAATTTTTACTACTCGGGTATTTATAAATTTTTAATTTACTTCAATTAGGTTGGAAGTCTTTTTTTATCCAACAAATAAAGTTTGATGAAAATGAGCGCTACTATCCTGCTCGTATTGCACAGATTCATCGTAGCCATTGTGTTGTTTGGAGTAGTAATGGAATTGAAAAGTTTGAAGTAGGTGTTTTTAGTGAGCCAAAAGATCTAGCCGTTGGTGATTGGATGTTGGTTCCGAATGAAGGTGAACGCCCACTTCGTATTTTAGAGAGAGAGACCATTCTTGTGCGTAAGGCCGCGGGTAAACGCACGAATGATCAAATCATTGCTGCTAACGTTAATACGCTGTTTATCGTGACATCCTGTGATCAGGATTTTAATGTTTCACGTATTGAACGTTATTTAGCTTTAGCGAATGAAGCAAAGATACATCCTGTTATTGTCTTGACTAAAATTGATCTATCAACTGATATCGACTCATTTAAGCAATCTGCGGCAGCACTACAAAATAATCTTCGTGTCGCATGTGTGAATGCTAAAGATAATACTAGCCTGTCTTCATTGAGAACCCTGTGCACAGCAGGGCATACCGTTGCCTTAGTGGGGTCATCTGGCGTTGGTAAGTCCACATTGATTAATAGCCTGACTGATTCCGAGCAGTTAACTGCGGACGTCAGTATCGAAGATGGAAAAGGTCAACACACGACGACTTCACGTTCATTACACTTATTACATGATGGCGGCATACTCATCGATACACCGGGGATTAGAGAATTGCAGTTGAGCGGTTGTGAAACCGGGATTGAAGATACTTTTGATGATGTCAGCCAGTTTCTCGGTTGTTGTAAATTTAGTAATTGTCAGCATCAAACGGAAAAGGGCTGTGCTATTAAGGACGCTTTAGATTCTGGCGAACTTGAATTACGTCGATGGGAAAGCTATCAGAAATTACAAGACGAACAAAAACAACGCGACATACCTAAATACGAGAAAGGCCGGTCACGTAAATCGTAATGGAACGAATTTCACGCCGTATTAGCGATTATAGTGTGAACGTTTTTCTAGAGAATAATCCTTGCATGAAAATCATCTGACCATAAACTAGCACTCAGAGTCGGCCAGGCAATCGCTGTTGGATTTATTCTAATAGAGGAAAGTCCGGGCTCCACAGGGCGAGGTGCCAGATAACTTCTGGGCGGCGTGAGCCGATGGAAAGTGCCACAGAAAATATACCGCCTGTTTCGATAGGTAAGGGTGAAATGGTGCGGTAAGAGCGCACCGCGCTGTTAGCAATAGCAGTGGCAGGGTAAACCCCACCTGGAGCAAGACCAAATAGGGAAACGATGGTGCGGCCCGCACTGTTTCCGGGTAGGTTGCTTGAGGTGTCTGGTGACAGACATCCCAGATGAATGATTGCCCAAGACAGAACCCGGCTTATCGGCCGACTCTTTTTCATTTTTCCACATAGACTTAGGTAAGAGGTTTAATAATGAGCTGGACAGTTTATTTATCAGGTGAGATCCACACTGATTGGCGTGAACAAATTATGCAAGGGACCAATAAGTTGGGTTTAGATATTACTTATACTTCAGCAGTAACGGAACATGATGCGAGCGATGCCGCTGGTGATCACTTAGGTGATGAGGATAGTAATTTTTGGCGAGATCATAAGTCAGCAAAAGTTAATGCTATCCGTACTAAAAACTTGATCGAGATATGTGATATAGCAGTGATTCGTTTTGGTGATAAATACAAACAGTGGAATGCTGCGTTTGATGCAGGTTGCTGTGCCGCATTAGGCAAGCCTTATATTACGCTCCACGATGAAGCGATTATTCATCCTTTAAAAGAGGTGGATGCTGCTGCTATGGCATGGGCACAAACTCCGGAACAAGTCATCGAGACCTTGAGGTATGTCGTCAGTGCCTGATACTAAACTCGAAGAGGATGAGGTAAAAAAAGCGATTGATATCGTTAGCCAGGCGTTTTCGGATAAGGATTATGGTACGGCTTTAACCCTATTAAAACCCTTGGCCGATGCGGGAGTTGGAGAGGCGTTGGGCATGTTGGGCTTGGCTTATAAGCTTGGCGCTGGTGTAAAACCCGATGGCGTAAAAGCAGTTGAATTATTACAAAAGGCGGTTGAGCTGGGGGATGCACTCGCAGCCCATAATTTGGCGCTTTTGTATCAATCTGGTATGCCAAATGTGGAGCAAAATTCGAAAGCAAGCCAACGATATCAACAATTAGCACAAGAAATGGGGGCTGATCTCCAGGATTTTGAGTGATTTGCGTCACAAGCTAGAAAAATTAGTTTATCTCAACAAATCGTAATAAAACCTCATGTAAATTATTAAGTAGTTCATTGAAGGTTATGAATTAAATAATATTAATATTTTTGTCAAAATAACGGTCATTCTTTTCTTCAACTTTTAGCCGCTAAGTTACTGTTACACAGGCAGTTTTTATATAAAAAAAATACAAAGAGTCCTTGACAGAGAAGTCTTGAAATCCCTATAGTTCATGGAGTGGGGAATTGTGGGTAAAAGTGGATTTTACCAGCAAAAATGGGGATGACATTGTGTTTCGAGGCTTTAATAAAATTAGCATAGATAGTAAGGGGCGATTAGCGGTTCCCAGCCGTTATCGTGATCTTATTGCTGTGCAAGCCGAAAACAATCTTGTTATCACCTTAAACCCATTAGATCGCTCTCTCTGGCTATATCCCTTGCCTGAATGGGATGTGATCGAAGATAAATTGGCCACTCTTTCTGATTTCGATAAACAAAGTCGGCGTACCAAGCAGATGATGCGTGGCTATGCCTCGGATTGTCAGCTTGATAGCCAAGGACGCATCCTCCTCCCCAAGGAATTACGTTCTTATGCTGAACTCACTAAACAGGCTGTAATACTGGGACAAGGTAACAAATTCGAAATCTGGAATGAAAAGGCCTGGGATGCTCAGCGTGATGAGTGGTTGAATTCCGTCGGTGATGACTCGGTCCCCACACCAGAATCATTACAGTCGTTGTCATTGTAGCGTCATTGTGACGTTAAGCGATTCAACACATTGAGCAATGGTCATAAACCAGTCTTATTAGATGAGGTTATAGAGGCACTTAATATTCGTGCAGACGGTTTCTACATTGATGGTACGTTCGGTCGAGGAGGTCATAGTCGTGAAATTATTAAACGGCTTGGGCCTGAAGGTCGTTTACTTGCCTTTGATAAAGACCCGGATGCCGTTATGTCAGTTGACAATGATCTTATCCAGGATGAACGTTTCGAAATCATTAAAGGGTCTTTCACAATGTTAATGCGGTATGTTAAACGGCATGAAATTGAAGCACAGGTTGCAGGTATCCTCTTCGACTTTGGTGTTTCTTCACCACAACTAGATGATGCAGAACGTGGTTTTAGTTTTAGGTTTGATGCCCCTCTTGATATGCGTATGAATCCAGCTGAAGGACAGACCGTTGCTGAATGGTTAAACCACGCTAAAGAAACCGAAATCGCAAATGTGATCTATGAATATGGTGAAGAACGGGCATCAAGACGCATTGCCAAAGCAATTGTTAATGCTCGCGCTGAGACTCCTATTACCACGACGTGCCAGCTTGCAGACCTTGTAAGAAAGGTTGTGCCTCCAAGAAAGCACGCGAAAAAGTCAGGTGATGTTCATCCTGCAACCAAGACTTTTCAAGCCTTACGCATCTATATCAATAGTGAGCTTGAAGAGATCAAAGATGTGTTGCCACAAGCCGTCGACGTCTTACGTCCCGGTGGTCGATTGGCTGCGATAAGTTTCCATTCATTGGAAGATCGCATTGTAAAACGATTTATGCGTGATCAATCAACTCCGAAGGTGTACCCGCCAGAGTTGCCGATTATGCCAGACAACAATGATGTGCAACTGAAGCTAGTAGGTAAAAAAATACGCGCTACTAAAGCAGAAACCAACCAAAACCCTAGAGCTCGTAGTGCAACCTTACGTGTGGCGGAGCGTTTTTGCTCATGAAAGTTTTATTACAGTACGGATTTTATCTCATTATTTTTGTGTCTGCTTTGCAGGTCGTTATCGCGCGACATGAGACACGCCGTTTATTTGTTGAACTGCAAGCACTTGAACGAACACGTGATGAATTAAATGAAGAATGGGGGAAATTACAACTTGAGCAAAGTACCTGGGCTATCAATGACAGGATTGAAACATTTGCTCGAACTAAACTCAGTATGAAAATGCCTGAACGTAGTTCAGTGGTGCTGTTAGCGAAATGAAGTTACGTGCCATACAAGCTCAATATCCTGTGCGCCGCTGGTTTATCCTTAGTTTATTTCTTTGTGGCATGGTAGTGCTTTCATCGCGCGCTATTTACTTGCAACTTTTAAATAATGATTTTCTTAAGGATCATGGCGATGCGCGATCAATTCGTGTGGTAGAGATTCCGGCTCATCGCGGTGTGATTACAGATCGTAATGGTGAGCAGCTGGCTATGAGCACGCCGGTTGATTCAATCTGGGTTACACCAAGAAAAGTTTTTGAAAATGTAGAACGCTTACCAGATCTGGCTGAAGTTATGGGTATGACGGTAAATGATTTGCACGAGATCTTACGAGATCGAATGAGTCGAGAGTTTGTTTATCTGAAGCGACATGCCAATCCAGATGTTGTTAAAAAAGTTAAACAACTGGGTATGAAAGGAGTTTCAACAGAACGCGAATATAAACGGTATTATCCAGCTGCTGAAGTAACCTCTCATTTTATTGGTTTTACCAATATAGATGATAAGGGGCAAGAGGGACTGGAGCTAGCGTATGAAAATTGGTTAAGCGGCAAACCTGGTAAGAAACGCGTGCTGAAAGATCGCTTAAACAGAATCGTTGAAAATATAGAAAGTATTGAGCCTTCTGTGCCAGGTAAAAAACTCGTATTAAGTATTGACCGACGAGTGCAATACCTCGCCTATCGAGAACTGACAGCGGCTGTTAAGTATCATCAAGCAAAAGGCGGGTCTCTGGTTATGCTGGACATTCGCACTGGTGAGATTATGGCAATGGTTGGGCAACCATCGTATAACCCAAATAACAGGAAAGGTCTAAAGAGCCAGTATTTTCGAAATCGTGCTGTGACTGATGTCTTTGAGCCAGGTTCAACAATGAAACCATTCACGATAGCTGCTGGATTAGAGTCGGGGAATTACAAACCGCATTCAGCAATCAATACCACACCTGGATATTATAAAGTCGGTGAATACACGATTAGGGATATGCGAAATTATGGAAAAATTGATGTATCAACCGTTATTACTAAATCAAGTAATGTCGGTGCCAGTAAGATCGCGCTGTCGTTAGAACCCGAACAATATTGGGATGCATTAAGCAGGTTTGGTTTTGGTCAGCCTACAGGTAGTGGTTTCCCAGGCGAATCTTCGGGCACCTTAAACCCTTTCAATACCTGGTCAGACATAGAAATGGCAACAATGTCATTTGGTTATGGTCTTTCAGTGACACCACTACAGCTTGTACATGCGTATTCTGTATTGGCAACGGGTGGTGTCATGCTGCCAGTTTCGTTTCTCAAGGTTAATGGTTCTGTATCGGGCAAGCGTGTGATGCCAGAAAATATTACGCGACAGGTCAGAAAAATGTTGGAGACGGTTGTCTCTGCAAGTGGCACCGGTAAACGCGCAGCTATTAAGGGTTACCGTGTTATTGGGAAGACTGGCACGGTGCATAAGTCTATCCGTGGTGGTTATTCTGAAGATCGCTATCTCTCCATCTTTGCAGGAATCGCACCTGCCAGTGAACCTCGATTCGCCATGGTGGTTTTAATCGATGAGCCTAATGGGGATGATCATTATGGTGGTGTTGTTGCCGCACCTGTTTTTTCAAGAGTGATGGAGGGTACCTTCAGGATTCTCAATATTCCGCCGGATGATTTGCCTGCGTTTACCAGCCCGATTATGGCGCATCGCCAAAACCCTGCTCAATTACAAGGGGTTGACTGATGATGACGGTTGAAAACTTGAACTATTCAAAATCATTGGGCGAGCTTTTGGGTGATCCAAAACATGAAGCTCTTTATGTTACCGGGGTCGCTATAGATAGTAGAAAGGTTAAGGCTGGAGATTTATTTCTGGCTTACAAGGGATCTAAATCTAACGGCATTGACTATATCGAGGATGCAATTCAATCGGGAGCAATTGCAATTGCAATTGATGAAGACGAAGAAGTCAGTTTCAAGCCAAATTCTATAGAGATATTAAAAGTAGCCAATTTACGTAAACAGGCTGGTTTCATTATTAGCCGGTTTTACGATGAACCGTCAAAGACGATGAAGCTGATCGGTGTTACGGGGACCAATGGCAAGACCACGGTCTCATATATGATTGCTTATGCTCTATATGTTCTAGGTAAAAAAAGTGCGGTCATAGGCACTTTGGGCTACGGGCAGTTCCAGCAATTAGAAGCCAGCACCTCGACTACTCCCGATCCAGTCACGTTGCACTCTTTATTTTCTAGCTGGAGAGACGAGGTCGACTTTGTTGCGATGGAGGTGTCATCGCATGCTCTTGATCAGGGAAGGGTTGCCGGGGCAGAGTTTGACACTGCCGTGTTTACAAATTTGACACGTGATCATATGGATTACCATAAAACGATTGAAGAATACGCCGATGCAAAATTTTCATTGTTTAAATCACCGGATCTTAACAACGGCATTGTCAATTTTGATAATAACTATGGTGCTCAACTCATTGATTCATTGCCTTCAACTTTGAACGTTGTTGTTTATTCTACAAAACAAAATCTCTCTAACTTGAGTAATAAAGATGTTGCTTTTGTCTATTGCAAAAAAAATGAGGTTAACAATCTTAATTCAACCATTACGATAGATAGCTCGTGGGGACAAGCCATAGTACAGACAAGTTTATTGGGCGAATTTAATTTTGAGAATATTCTTGCTGCATTTGCAACACTCTGTGTTTCTGGTTTTGATATTGAAGAAATCGCTAAGGCCTTATCTGGTTTTACAGGTATTCCAGGTCGTATGGAATATTTTTTAGCGCAAGATAAGCCATTGCTTGTTGTTGACTACGCGCATACACCCGATGCACTTGAGAAGGCGTTAATAGCGTTAAGACCATATTGTTCGGGAAAATTATATTGTGTCTTTGGTTGTGGCGGCGACCGTGATGTAGGTAAACGTTCACAAATGGGAGGGATTTCTGAGCGGCTATCGGATCAGGTAGTACTTACTAATGATAATCCACGAACTGAAAACCCAGAACAGATTGTCGAGAATATTCTTGAGGGCATTAAAAATAAGTCTAGTGTCTCAATTAAGTATGATCGATCGGATGCGATCACAAATACGTTTTTAAATGCGAGTAAAAACGATGTTATTTTGATTGCAGGAAAAGGTCATGAAACGACACAACAGCTCGGCGTGTCTGTATTACCTTTTAGTGATCGTGAGTTAGCTCGGCGTTTGACGGATATGGCGACATGATTAGCATGACACTTTCCAAAGCAGCTGCAGCTATTGAGTCAAACTATTCTGGCGAAGCTCTTATCTTTTCCGGCTGTAGTATTGATAGCCGCACCATCGAGAAAGAAAACCTGTTTATTGCTATTAATGGTGAAAGTTTTGATGGGCATGATTATGTATCTATGGCAGAAGAGAAAGGTGCTACAGCTTTATTGCTTGATCGAGAAGTAAATCATAGTAAACCGCTGTTGAAAGTAAAGAACACAAGAAGGGCGATGGGTCTGTTAGCAAGATCCTGGCGTGAAGAAATGTCTATTCCGCTGGTGGCTATAACCGGCAGTAATGGCAAGACGACAGTCAAAGAAATGGTTGCGAGCACCTTGTCTGAAATATCTGATGTACATGCAACATCCGGAAATCTGAATAATGATATTGGTGTGCCATTGACATTGTTTGGGCTTGATAAAAAGCATCGATATGCCGTGATAGAAATGGGCGCGAATCATCCGGGAGAAATTGAATGGCTGAGCAGTATAGCGCGTCCGAATGTTGCAGTGATTACACAGTGCGCTCCCGCACACCTTGAAGGGTTTGGTGATATTGATGGCGTCGCAAAAGCGAAGGCCGAAATCTATTCCGGTTTACAACCTACTGGCACGGCAATTATAAATGCTGATGATACCTATGCTGAATTTTGGCGTAAGCAGTGCAAGCTTAAAACTCAACTTAGCTTTGGAATTGAAGCTGCGAAAGCAGATGTTAGAGCAGAGAACATTCGGGTCACTAAACAGTCCACTGCCACGGACTTCGACCTGGTCTGCTCAGCTGGAGCGATGAAAATAAGTCTGCCTCTGTCCGGAACGCATAATGTCATGAATGCATTAGCGGCTACGGCATGTTGTTTAAGTCTGGGTGTGTCTTTAGCAGAAATTAAAACCGGACTTGAAAAAATCTCGCCGGTTAAAGGTCGTTTACAGAGCAAACAAGGTAAACAAGGTGCACGAATTATTGATGATACCTATAACGCTAATCCCACTTCATTAGAGGCTGCTCTAAATGTTCTAAGTAGTCATGAAGGTGCACGTTTCCTGGTGCTAGGGGATATGGGCGAATTAGGTGATGCAGCAAAAGAGTTGCATCGCGAAGCTGGTGTAAGGACTAAACATGCAAAGATAGACGGTCTGTTTACTATCGGTGACTTAAGTATAAATGCAATGCAAACCTATGGTGATGGCGCATTACATTTCGAATCTTATGAGGCATTGCAAAAAATGTTATTAGCGTTATTAAACAAAGATACAACGATCCTGGTTAAAGGTTCTCGTGCGATGCAGATGGAACGTATTGTAAATATTCTAACGGAGGAACAGCTCTAGTGTTGCTCTGGCTAACAGAATACCTGTCACAGTTCGATAGCGGCTTTAATGTATTTCGCTATCTGACACTAAGAACTATTCTAGGTGTGTTGACGTCATTATTTGTTTCCTTCATCTTTGGTCCCTACTTAATACGTCATTTAACTAACAAACAAATCGGCCAGAGTGTCAGAGATGATGGGCCGGAAACGCACTTTGAAAAGTCCGGCACGCCTACGATGGGTGGTTTGTTGATTTTGATTTCTATTACATTCAGCACTTTATGCTGGGCGGATTTAAGTAATCGTTACGTATTGGTTGTCTTGATCGTAACATTGTTATTTGGCGTTATTGGCTTAATTGATGACTATAAAAAGGTTATCTATAACAACCCAAAAGGTTTGAGAGCTAAATATAAATACACCGCACAATCTGTAGTCGGGATATGTGCAGCGGTTTATCTTTTTCAAACGGCCGTCCTCCCCGTTGAAACGCAATTAATAGTACCGTTTGTTAAAGCCTTTGTATTTGATATGGGTTGGCTATATGTCGTGCTCGCCTATTTTGTCATCGTCGGTTCCAGTAATGCAGTTAATTTGACAGATGGTTTAGATGGTTTGGCTATTTTGCCTACCGTCATGGTCGCTGGTGCGCTGGCTATCTTTGCTTATGCCACTGGTCACGCTGGTTTTTCTAAATACCTCGGCATTCCATTTATCCCTGGTGTAGGCGAGGTTGCCGTATTTTGCGCAGCCATAGTGGGATCGGGACTGGGCTTCCTTTGGTTTAATACCTATCCAGCACAGGTTTTTATGGGAGATATCGGTGCTTTGGCTCTGGGAGCTGCATTAGGTGTCGTTGCCGTAGTCACACGACAAGAATTAGCGTTATTTATTATGGGTGGCGTCTTTGTCATGGAAACGGTGTCGGTCATTTTACAAGTTGGTTCATATAAGTTAACCGGTAAAAGAATTTTTAGAATGGCTCCCTTGCATCATCACTATGAGCTTAAAGGTTGGCCAGAACCCAGAGTGATTGTTCGATTCTGGATTATCACTGTGATCCTGGTGTTGATTGGACTTGCTAGTCTGAAGATACGCTGAGGGATGCCACTTGCTTTGTATTACAGAAAAAAAGGTAACGATGGAAGAAACTAAACACCATTACGATGCAGTCATTGTTGGTCTTGGCAAGACCGGACTCTCGTGCGTGCGTTATCTGTTGTCTAAAGGTTTGGATATTGCTGTTACTGACAGTCGTGCTAATCCACCGGGGCTCTCCTCATTAAAGGCTGAGTTTAAATCAGTGCCAGTTTTGCTTGGTGAAATTAGTGCTGAAATTTTGCTGTCATCGGATCAAGTAATCCTAAGTCCAGGCGTGTCACTGAATAACTCAGCTATTAAACAAGCAATAGCAAACGGCATCCCGGTTTTTGGTGATATTGAGTTATTTTGTCAGCATGCTAAGGCACCAATAATCGCGATATCAGGCTCAAATGGAAAGAGCACTGTCACTACGCTGGTGGCGGAAATGGCAGCGCAAGCTGGACTGAAAACATGTGTCGGTGGAAACCTTGGTACACCGGCACTTGATTTATTAACTGAAGTTAATCCGGATCTATATGTACTTGAGTTATCCAGCTTTCAATTGGAAACAACTTTTTCTTTAAATGCGCATGCAAGTGTGGTTTTAAATGTTTCTCCCGATCACATGGATCGTTATGCAAATGCAGATGAGTACGCTCATGCGAAAGAAAAGATTTATTCAGGTAATGGCTTAATGGTCATCAATCAGGACGATGATGTGGTTAAGGCAATGAAAGACACATCAAGAAAAATGTTTTTTTTTACTCTTGGACAACCTGATAAGAATAACTTTGGCATCATTAAAGATAATGGAGAAGTATGGTTGTGTCAGGGTGAGGAAAAAATAATCAAGCAAGCCGAGCTTGGAATAAAGGGCGAACATAATGTCGCTAATGCTCTGGCTGCAATGGCACTGGCTCACTCCGTCAACGTGCCCGTAGATGCGATGGTTGAGACCTTGAGAAATTTTGCTGGGTTGGAACATAGGTGTCAGAGAATCGCAACGATTAACAAGGTTGAATGGTTTAATGATTCGAAAGCAACAAATGTCGGTGCTTGTATTGCATCAATTAAAGGGCTTTGCGAACTTGGTAAGATTATTCTGATTGCCGGGGGTGATAGTAAGGGCGCAGATCTATCCAGTTTAACCCCTATTATTAAACAACATGTGAAACATGTTTTGTTATTAGGCGTCGACGCAAAAAAAATAGCAGCTGTTATCGGTTCGGAAACCATGCATGACTTTGTGGTTGATATAAAAGAAGCGGTAGACATTGCAAGTAACGTAGCTGAGCCTGGTGATGTTGTTTTACTTGCTCCGGCATGTGCAAGTTTGGACATGTATGAAAATTATCAACAGCGCGGGGATGCTTTTGTTGTCGCAGTTAACACACTGGAGAAATGTTGATGTCTGCACGCAATAAACAGCAGGCAACACTATCTTCACATTATCATGTGAAAAATAAACTAATCGCAGGTTACGACCTCTGGTTAATGGGTATATCCCTATTAATCCTTTGTATTGGTTTGGTTATGGTTGCGTCTGCATCTATTTCAATTTCAGCCAAGGAATTTAATGACCCGTTACACTATTTCTGGCGACAGGGTTTGGCAGCATCGATTGGTTTGTTCTTTGGGGTAATTATTTTGAAAATTCCGATGCGCCTTTGGGAGGCAGGCAGTGTGCCTTTATTGATGGTGGCAATATTTTTGTTGGTGCTTATTCTCATTCCCGGCATTGGTAAGGAAGTTAATGGCAGTATGCGCTGGATTCAATTGGGACCATTCTCATTGCAAGCATCTGAACCAGTCAAGCTGTGTGTCATCGCTTACCTTGCTGGATATATAGTGCGTCATAGAGAAAATGTACAAACTGACTTTGCCGGGTTTATCAAACCGATTGGTGTGTTAACCCTTATATCTGGTTTGTTATTACTTGAACCAGATTTCGGTGCAAGTGTTGTATTATTCGCAACCGCATTAGGAATGTTGTTCATGGGCGGTGTTCCGTTAACACGCTTTTTTGCATGGGTATCTGTTGCGGTTAGCGCATTAATCACCTTGGCAATTCTTTCTCCATACCGTATGCAACGACTTATGAGTTTCGTTGATCCATGGAAGGATCCCTATGACAGTGGCTTCCAATTGACACAAGCCTTGATTGCATTTGGTCGAGGTGATTGGTTTGGTGTCGGACTTGGAAGTAGCGTACAAAAACTCTTTTATTTGCCAGAAGCACATACTGATTTTGTTTTTTCTGTTTTAGCAGAAGAATTGGGCTTATTGGGTAGTATCACGCTAATTCTTTTATATTCTTTCATTATTTGGCGAGCATTTGTGATTGGACATATAGCCGAGCGGGTAGAAAAATATTTTGCTGCATACTTTGCTTACGGTATTGGATTGATTATTGGTATACAGGCTTATATCAATATTGGCGTGAACATGGGGGTTTTGCCAACCAAAGGATTGACATTACCGATGATGAGTTATGGTGGTAATAGTTTGATCGTTTTTTGTATGCTAGTGGCTATCCTTTTACGAGTTGAATATGAGAATCGTCAAGATACTCGTAATATAATAACCAGTGTGGTCCCCGCCTATGCGTGATAAAAATATACTTATCATGGCAGGTGGTACTGGAGGTCACATCTATCCAGCATTAGCTGTCGCAGACTGTTTGCAAGAAAAGGGCTTCAATTTATTTTGGTTAGGTACAGATAAGGGACTCGAAACAAACGTTGTTCCTAAACATGGTTATCCATTATTAACAGTTAATGTCTCAGGCGTAAGGGGAAAAGGTTTAGCCCGTTTATTATTCATGCCTATTATGCTTTTAATAGCATTGATTCAAGCACTTTCGATAATGGTAAAAGTACGTCCTGTGGCTGTGTTAGGCATGGGCGGATTTGCAAGTGGACCCGGAGGGATTGCTGCATGGTTGCTGCGAATACCATTATTGATTCACGAACAAAATGCGATCGCTGGATTAACAAATAAATTATTAGCACCATTCGCTGTTTCTGTGATGGCGGCCTTTCCTGGTGCATTTAAAGAGTCTACAAAGATTACAATAACGGGTAACCCGGTGCGTGCCGATATTGCACGCTTACCAAAACCTGAAGCACGTCATATGCATAGTGATGCTAGATTGATAAAAGTATTAGTGCTTGGTGGAAGTCTCGGCGCAAAAACATTAAATGATGTGGTTCCTGAGTCATTATTGGGTTTGAGTAATGATTACGAGATTGAGGTTAAACACCAATGTGGAGAGAAGCATTATGCGACAACAAACACTGTCTATACGGGTAGTAACATCAAGGCGGAAGTAACTGCCTTTATCGATGATATGGCCTCTGCCTACGCGTGGGCTGATATCGTCGTGTGCCGTGCAGGCGCATTGACCATCGCTGAATTGGCTGCTTGTGGCGTTGGTTCAATACTCATTCCATTTCCTTTTGCTGTCGATGATCATCAAACGGCGAATGCGAACTATCTATCATCAGAAGGAGCTGCAGTTCTGCTTCAAGAAACCCAGCTTAACGTTGAAAAATTAAGAGAGGTCTTTTTAAGGCTTTTACATGCACCTGATCAGTTATTGCAGATGGCAATAAAAGCACGCTTGCTTGCAAAACCAGATGCAACAAAACTTGTTGCTAATTTATGCATGGAGGCCGCACATGGCTGAGATGCAATTACATGCAATGGGACGAGTGAAGCATATCCACTTCATTGGTATTGGTGGTGCTGGTATGGGGGGTATTGCTGAAGTACTTAAAAATATTGGTTATGAAATTAGTGGTTCTGATATTAAACAAAGCGCTATTACGCAACGACTTGTGTCACTGGGTATAGACATAACAATAGGACACTCTGCGGAAAATATTAAAGGGACGGACGTCGTAGTGATAACGAGTGCTATCGATGAAAGTAATGAGGAGATATGTGCAGCACGTAAAAATAGAATCCCCATAGTCCGCCGTGCAGAAATGTTAGCGGAGCTTATGCGTTTTAGTCCAGGAATTGCTATTGCAGGTACTCATGGAAAAACAACGACTACCAGTCTGGTTGCCAGTGTACTGGCAGAGGGAGGGCTTGATCCTACGTATGTTATAGGTGGCTTGTTAAACAGTTCAGGGTCTCATGCACGTCTTGGGAGCGGCAAATATATTGTTGCGGAAGCAGATGAAAGTGATGCCTCTTTTTTACACCTTTATCCCATTATTGCAGTGATCACAAATATTGATGCAGATCATCTGGATACATACGCTGGTGATTTTGCAAGTCTAAAACATAATTTTGTTGAGTTTTTACACCAATTGCCATTTTACGGTTTAGCAGTACTGTGTATTGACGATGAAGGAGTTAGGAAAATATTGCCAGAGGTTACCAAGCCTATTGTTACTTATGGAATTGATTTTGAAGCTGATTACAACGCTGAATTATTACGACAGGAAAATGCAAGAACATGGTTCAAGGTTTCTCGTAAAGGTAAGAAAGACTGGTTAGAAGTCGAACTTAATTTGCCAGGTAAACACAACTTATTAAACGCTCTGGCATCAATTGCTGTTGCACATGAATTAGGTGTTAGCGATGAAGATATTATTAATGCGCTATGCCATTTTCAGGGGATATCACGTCGTTGTGATGTGAGTGGTGATATCAAAATTAACAACTTGAATGCCACATTGATAGATGACTATGCCCATCACCCCACAGAAATTGAAGCTACTTTTGAAGCTATCAGGGCTGGTTGGTCTACTCGGCGACTGGTAGTCGTATACCAGCCGCACCGATACACACGTATGCGCGATTTATTCGAAGATTTTAGCCGGGTGCTTTCGTTAGCAGATGTCCTGTTAATTCTGGACGTTTATGCCGCTGGTGAAGCATTAATTGCCGGGACAGATAGTCGTTCATTATGTCGCGCCATTCGGTTAAGAGGTCAGACAGAACCTATCTTTGTTGAGAATAAGGATAAGGTGCTCGATGTGTTAAAGAGTGTGATTGAAGATAATGATCTGATTTTGACACTCGGTGCTGGTGATATTGGATCAATCTCAAAGCAGCTTTATCAAGATTGTTCAGAAGCGTTGCACTAAAGGATAAAACTTTGTTAAGTGAACAAAACAAAACTCAATATAGGCAGACAGGTTTAGACAATAGAATGCACAGAACTATTAATACATCGGCAATACGAGGAGATTTGCGAGAGCAAGAATCGATGTCTCGCCATACATCCTGGAAAACAGGTGGTGTTGCTGATTATTTTTATTCTCCAGCTGATATTGATGATTTATCTGTTTTTATTTCAGAAGTGCCGATGGAAATGTCCATTGTTTGGGTCGGGTTAGGAAGTAATTTGCTAGTTCGTGATGGCGGTATCTCTGGTGTAGTGATTTCCGTAGTAGGTGTGCTTGATAAGCTTGAGTTTATAAATGGCAATGAAATTTCTATTGGTGCAGGTGTGTCGTGTGTTAAAGCCGCTCGTTTTGCAGCAAAAGCAGGTTATGGTGGTATTGAGTTTTTAGCAGGGATTCCGGGTTCAATAGGTGGGGCTTTGGCTATGAACGCGGGTGCCTATGGTGGAGAGATTTGGCGAAATATAAAACGGGTAGAAACAATAAATCGAAAAGGCGAACGTAAGATTTATTCGAAGTCTCATTTTGAGATTGGTTACAGGAGTGTCTCAATTCCTAAAGATGAATGGTTTACTGCTTGTGATATTGAATTGAAATTATCAGAGAAGAGTATTGTTACAGAAAACATTAAAAAGATGTTAAGTGAGAGAGCAGAAGCTCAACCTTTAGGGCAGTTAAGTTGCGGCTCGGTTTTTAGAAATCCGCCAGAGGATCATGCAGCATTCTTAATAGAATCATGTGGACTTAAAGGTAAACATGTTGGTGGAGCATGCGTTTCAGAAAAGCATGCTAATTTTATTATTAATATGGGTGATGCGACTTCGTTAGACATAGAGCGGTTGATCGAATTAATACGTACAACGGTATACGAAAAACACGCTGTTAAATTAATTCCTGAAGTAAGGGTTATTGGTGAAGCAGGGGGATCTCAATAATGAGACTGCCTGATTATAAACCGGAAGACTTTGGTAAGGTTGCTGTCTTGATGGGGGGACAGTCTGCTGAGAGAACTGTTTCTCTTGAAAGCGGTAAAGCGGTAGCGACGGCCTTGTGTAATGCAGGTATAGATGCTCATGAAATTGATTTTGATAAAGCGGCATTTGATCGATTGATTAATGATAATTTTGATCGTGTGTTTATCGCATTACATGGGCGTGGTGGTGAGGACGGGACGATTCAGGGCGCGTTGGAAACAATTGGGTTGCCTTATACCGGCAGTGGCGTCTTAGGTTCTGCATTGGCGATGGATAAGATTAGAAGTAAATCAATTTGGCGAGATACAGGGTTAACAACACCTGCCGCTGTTGAATTATCTAAAACAAGCAAGTGGAACCAAGTAGTAGAACAGATTGGTTTGCCTGTCATGGTAAAGCCAGTCAGAGAAGGTTCTAGCATAGGTGCAAGCAAAGTAACTATAAAAGAAGATTTGTCCGCGGCATGGTCACAGGCAAATCAGTTTGACGAACGAGTAATGGCGGAAAGTTGGATTGAAGGTAATGAATATACCGTTCCAATATTAAACGACATTATTTTACCTGTTATCAAGCTTGAAACATCACGCGATTTTTACGATTACAAAGCAAAGTATGAAGATAACGATACAAAATATATTTGCCCATGCGGCCTTGATGAGGATATTGAAAAAAGTCTGGGAGAATTATCTTTGAAAGCATGTCAACGTTTAGGTGTTAGTGGTTGGGCACGTGTTGACATTATGGTTGATGATTCAAGTCAAGCCTGGTTAATTGAAGTAAATACAGTGCCAGGAATGACAAGCCATAGTTTGGTTCCTATGGGAGCTAAGCAAGCGGGTATTTCTTTTGAACAACTAGTCGTTCAAATACTGGCGACGAGTTTAGTTATGCCTGTAGAGATGGGGTTACATAACTAATGGCTATCGATATGATTATTGACCCTGACAAGCTACATTTTGAATCATCAAACCGAAATCATCTTCGTGGGTCAAAATTGTTTGGTAGTGTTTTTGCTTTGGCTTTTATTTCGATAGCGGTATGGGGCGGAATGATTTTATCAAACCCGGATACTTTGCCTATTAAACAAGTAAGAATCGACGGCGACTTCACGCATTTATCACCAGTAGATCTCCAATTACTTGTTACTGATAAAGTAAGAGGTGGTTTTTTCAATCTTAATGTAGATGCAGTTCGGCTTGCTTTGTTAGAGGAGCCCTGGGTTAGTGAGGTCATTGTGAAGCGGATATGGCCGGATGCATTACGCGTTATCGTGATCGAACAGGTTCCTGTTGTGCGCTGGGGTGATTCAGGCTTATTAAACTCTGAAGGAGAATATTTTTCGCCCGAGAAAGAGTCTATACCTACAGGACTTCCATTGTTATCAGGGCCTGTGGACTCGGAACAAAATTTATTGAATAAATTTAATGCTATGCAAAACCAGGTTAAGTCTGTTGGGTTCAGCATAGCGGCACTATTTTTAGATGATAGACGGGCATGGTCGTTTCATTTTAAAAATGGGATCAAGGTTACTCTGGGGCGGCGTGATTTCGAAGAGCGGTTTAATAGGGTTTTGACTTTAATTCCAACAACAACATCAGGTCGTATTGATCAAATTGAATCAATAGATATGCGATATACAAATGGGTTTTCAATTTTATGGAAAAAATAATATCAATCACTCTGCAAGATAATATCAGGCGGATTAAATATGGTTAAAAAAGCGGATAAAAATCTAATTGTTGGATTAGATATAGGTACATCCAAGGTTGTTGCCATTGTTGGTGAAATTTCAATTGATGATGAGATTGAAATAATCGGCATTGGATCAAACCAATCACGCGGTTTAAAGAAAGGTGTGGTCGTCAACATTGAATCAACAGTTCATTCAATACAACGAGCGATTGAAGAAGCCGAACTAATGGCCGGTTGTGAAATTCATTCGGTTTATACGGGTATCGCTGGAAGCCATATACGGAGTTTGAATTCACATGGCATTGTTGCAATTCGAGATAATGAAGTTACCTATGGTGATGTTGATAGGGTTATAGATGCGGCAAAGGCTGTTGCAATACCCGCAGATCAAAAAATTCTTCATATCTTGCCACAGGAATTCATCATCGATAATCAGGAAGGTGTTAAAGAGCCTATCGGTATGTCTGGAGTTCGGCTTGAAGCAAAAGTACATATGGTGACAGGTGCTGTTAGCGCTGCACAGAATATAGTGAAGTGTGTGCGTCGTTGTGGACTGGAAGTAGATGACATTATTTTAGAGCAATTGGCTTCAAGTTATTCAGTTCTGACCGAAGATGAAAAAGATCTTGGGGTTTGCATGATTGATATAGGTGGTGGCACGACTGATATAGCTGTGTTTACTGATGGAGCAATTCATCATACTGCTGTCATTCCCATAGCAGGTGATCAGGTTACGAATGATATTGCTGTTGCATTACGCACCCCGACACAACATGCGGAAGACATAAAAGTGCAATACGCTTGTGCGCTTACACAATTAGCTAATCATGACGAGAGCATTGAGGTACCGAGTGTTGGTGACCGTCCTTCACGTCGATTAGCGAGACAAACTTTAGCTGAGGTTGTACAACCTCGATACGAAGAATTATTTACCTTAGTACAGGCTGAATTAAGACGTAGTGGTTATGAAAGTTTGATCGCAGCCGGGATTGTTCTGACAGGAGGCAGTTCAAAAATGGAAGGTGTTATTGAGCTGGCTGAAGAAATATTTCATATGCCGGTTCGCATTGGTATTCCACAGTATGTTTCAGGTTTGTCTGATGTTGTTAAAAGTCCAATTTATGCAACGGGAGTAGGCTTACTTATTTTTGGAAAGCGACAAAGTCAAGAAGGTAATACGCAGATTCATATCAATGATGGTGTTAAAGGTATTTTTGAAAGAATGAAAAGTTGGTTTCAGGGTAATTTTTAATTAATAATTATATGCAATGTAGGAGGTTACAAGATGTTTGAATTAGTCGATGCAACTAATCAGGCGGCTATTATTAAAGTAATAGGTGTCGGTGGTGGTGGTGGCAATGCGTTACAGCATATGCTGGGTGCTAATATTGAAGGTGTTGAATTTATTTGTGCGAATACTGATTCACAAGCGCTTAGAAATTCAAATGCAAAAACTGTTTTGCAACTAGGTACAAATATGACCAAAGGACTGGGAGCGGGCGCTGATCCAGAAGTTGGACGGCAAGCAGCATTAGAAGATCGTGATCGTCTGATGGATGTTCTCGAAGGCTCTGATATGGTATTTATTACTGCGGGCATGGGTGGCGGTACTGGTACTGGTGCAGCGCCAATAGTCGCTCAGGTGGCAAAAGAAATGGGTATCTTGACAGTGGCAGTTGTGACGCGGCCATTTGCGTTTGAAGGTAAAAAACGTGCTGCAATTGCAGAAGAAGGTATTATTGAATTAAGCCAGTTTGTTGATTCATTGATTACAATACCAAATGAAAAATTACTGAGTGTGCTTGGTCGAGATGTCAGTTTGTTAAACGCTTTTGGTGCGGCGAACGATGTGTTGTTAGGTGCTGTACAGGGTATTGCTGAATTAATAACGTGTCCTGGTCTGATCAATGTGGATTTTGCTGATGTTAGAACAGTAATGTCTGAGATGGGTATGGCTATGATGGGTTCTGGAAAGGCACAAGGTGAAGAGCGTGCAAAAGTCGCAGCTGAGGCAGCAATATCTAGCCCTTTACTAGAAGATGTTAATCTATCTGGTGCGCGGGGTATTCTGGTTAACATCACCGCAGGCATGGATCTTTCTATTGGTGAGTTTGATGAAGTAGGCAGAACGGTCAAGGAATTCGCTTCTGATAATGCAACAGTTGTTGTTGGAACTGTTATTGATCCTGAGATGTCAGGTGACATTCGAGTCACTATCGTCGCCACAGGACTTGGAAATATAGTCAAAGAAGATGCATCTCGTATAAAATTGGTCCAAAATGAGGCAATAAGTGTTGATTACAAGGACTTCGAACGCCCAACAGTGATGCGAAACCAGGTCCCCGAGGCAGAGGAAGAGGCGGTGTCAGGAGATGCGGATTACCTTGATATCCCGGCATTTTTGAGGAGACAAGCAGACTAAATCTCGTACGTACGTGGTATAGTAGACCCCGGAATTGGGGAATTCCGGGTCAGTTTTCCTTGCTGGCACTATAATTGCCTATAAAACAAGTACATAAGAATAATAGCTCCAATGAGAGAGTAAGTTTAGAATAAAGCTAAGATGATAAGGCAACGGACATTAAAGAACGTCATTCGGGCTACCGGAGTAGGTCTACACACGGGTAAAAAAGTATTTTTGACCTTGAGACCGGCTCCTGTAAATTCGGGTATTAATTTCCGGCGTGTCGATATGGATCCAGCAATTGAAATTCCCGCCAACCCGGAATTTGTCGGAGATACCAGTCTTTCCACCACTTTAGTCAAAGATAATGTTCGAATTTCAACGGTTGAGCATTTACTGTCTGCTTTGGCTGGTTTCGGCATTGATAATGCCTATATCGATCTTAGCGCTGATGAGGTTCCAATAATGGATGGCAGTGCTGGTCCATTCGTATTTTTAATACAGTCTGCCGGTGTGGAAGAACAAAATACGGCAAAAAAATTCTTGAAAATAAAGCAAAAGATTCGTGTTGAGAGTGAAGGGAAATGGGCTATGTTTGAGCCTTTTGACGGGTTTAAAGTAGGTTTTACAATTGAGTTTGATCACCCCGTATTCAACGACAAAAATTGTCAGGCAGAAATTGATTTTTCTACAACCTCATTTGTTAAGGAGGTTAGTCGCGCCCGCACCTTTGGTTTTATGCGTGATGTTGAATTATTGCGTGAGAATAATCTGGCATTAGGTGGCAGCCTTGATAACGCCGTTGTTGTTGATGATTATCGGATCCTGAATGAAGACGGTCTAAGATATGAAGACGAATGCGTGAAACATAAAATATTAGATGCAATAGGTGATTTGTACTTATTAGGACATAGTCTGATTGGATCGTTTCAAGGATATAAATCAGGGCATGCGCTCAATAATGCATTGTTACGAGAATTGTTAGCGAATGAGGATTCTTGGGAACTAGTTACCTTTGAAGATGAACATAAAGCACCGATTTCTTTTATGCAGGCAATGCCTGTAAATTAATTTTATTTAAGGCGGTTTTTAGAAATATTTAAAAAACAGTTGCCCAGTTCGGGATCGCTAAAAGTATTGGCTACATCGTTAAGAAACTGTGCTGAATAATTCGACAAATAAATTGGTTTTTTAATTACAGCAGAATTTTCGAATACTGATTTTTTAATCTTAATTCTGACAGTTTTAATAGAAGTGAAGTTTAGCTGCTTATTAAAAGCATTAAGGATAGCTGGAATATTATAACGAAGCCGGGTTGCCCAGGCGGAAGAGCTAACTAGTAAAATGGCGGCATCAGCGTTTATATTAGCTAGTTCAAATTTATCTTTTAAGGATGGATCGAGTAGTTTCTTTAAATTACGATCTATTTCCTGAATAGAGTGTGCTTTTTTATACAAAGCAGCAAATGAACAATTGTCGCCATTTAATAAACTACTGATCGGCAGCGTTTTATTTTTGTCATCAGTGTTCATAGTTATGTACGATTATATATTTAAATTCGACTCAATATATATGCAATTATTATTAATATCAAAAACGAGGAAGAAGAGTCTTTCCCTTACACTAGGGCCAGCATCACTGTGCGTTTGCCTTGTGTTAAGTGTAGTCTCTGGTTTATTGGTTTTTCATGCCGGTAGTCAGTATGCGTCGGATTTGACACGCGGCTCAATTAAAAATTTATATACGCAAACAGCGCCACTCTGGAATCAAGAGCTGGAAGTCCAGCAGAAAATGTTGAACCAAGTACAAGATAATGCTTCAAAAAACCTTGACGCTCTGGCGGCAAGATTAAGTAAACTTCAGGCTCATGTCATGCGCCTTGATGCTCTTGGATCTCGTTTAGCCAGTATGGCAAACCTCAATGAGATAGATTTTGATATTAAATCTACACCAGGTTTAGGTGGTCCTAAACCAAGTAAAAAAACTAGTTCGATGGAAGTTAGTGACTTTTTGAGTGCGTTGGAGGAGTTAAGCTCTAAAGTTCAGGACCGTTCGGAAAAATTGGCAGCAATGGAATCAATGTTGATTGATAGAACATTGCAGAGCCAGACAATTCCTGCGGGAAGACCTACCATGGATGGGTGGGTTTCGTCATTGTTTGGTATGCGAACGGATCCAATGACTGGAAAGATGGAATTCCATGGTGGAATTGATTATGCAGGCAAATCAGGTTCTCCAATACTTGCCGTTGCTTCTGGAATTGTAACTTGGTCAGGTGTTCGCTATGGCTATGGAAACATGGTAGAGATCAATCACGGCAACGGTTATCAAACACGATATGCACACAATAAAAAAAATCTTGTTGTTGTCGGGCAAAAGGTAGACAAAGGTCAGGTGATTGGTCTGATGGGATCTTCTGGTAGATCAACCGGTACACATGTGCATTTTGAAGTGGTTAATAATGGTAAGGCTGTAAATCCTAAAAAGTATAATTCACTGAACTAAGTTTCTCGTTAGGTTACCGCTAACATCAGATTATAAACAATCTTTCCCAGAGTATCGTAATACACACGCGATTTTAAATTAAGACTAATGCAATGATTATAGATTTGGCAAAAAAAATATTTGGTACCCGAAATGATCGGGTAATCAAAAAACTCAGTAAGAAGGTTAAGCAAATCAATGTCCTTGAAGATGATTTAAGGTTATTGAGCGATGCAGATTTTCCAGATAAGACTAATCAACTAAAAGAACGAGTCAAAAATGGTGAAAGCTTAGACGATATCTTGCCTGAAGCATTTGCTTTAGTAAGAGAGGCCGGTCGGCGCGTATTGGATATGCGCCACTTTGATGTACAAATGATCGGTGGGATGGTGTTACATAATGGCAATATTGCAGAAATGCGTACAGGTGAAGGTAAAACGTTAGTCGCAACATTGGCGGCTAGCCTGAATGCGCTATCGGGTTTAGGTGTGCATGTCATTACAGTCAATGATTATCTAGCTAAACGAGATGCTGAATGGATGGGGCAGATTTATAGTTTTCTTGGTTTAAGTACAGGGGTTATCGTTTCCGGACTGTCTATGGAAGAAAGGAAGAGTGCGTATGCATGCGATATTACTTATGGAACCAATAATGAATTCGGTTTTGATTATCTACGCGATAACATGGCATTTAGCAAAGAAGGGCGTGTTCAAAAAGATTTGAATTTCGCTATTGTAGATGAAGTAGATTCAATACTTATCGACGAAGCCAGAACACCATTAATTATTTCCGGGATGGTTGATGATAAATCAGATTTGTATCTAACCATAAATAAGTTAATACCCAAGTTAGTTGCACAAAAAATTGAAGACGGCCCCGGTGATTTTACTTTAGATGAAAAATCAAAGCAGGCATACCTTACTGAAGATGGACATGACCATATTGAGCATCTGTTAATAGAGAGTGGCATTATTGCTGAGGGGCAGGGTTTATATGACCCCGTTAATATCGGTATTCTTCACCATTTGAATGCCGCATTGAGAGCGCATCACTTATTTCAAAATGATATTGATTACATAGTTAAAGATGATGAGGTTGTAATCGTTGATGAATTTACTGGGCGTACAATGCAGGGTCGACGGTGGTCTGAAGGATTGCATCAGGCAATAGAAGCGAAAGAGGGTGTTACAATCCAGAATGAAAATCAGACACTAGCATCTATTACATATCAAAATTATTTTCGATTATATTCAAAATTATCGGGTATGACAGGTACTGCAGATACCGAGGCTTATGAGTTTCAGACTATATATGGACTTGAAGTTGTTATTATACCAACCCATATGCCAATGATTAGAGATGATCAAAGTGATGTCATCTTTCTTACCGCTAAAGAAAAATATGACTCAATTATCGAAGATGTAAAAGTATGCCAGGCTAATGGCCAACCTGTTCTCGTAGGTACGGCATCTATAGAAGTTTCTGAATACTTGTCGAATTTACTTGATAAAGAAAAAATTAAACACCAGGTTCTAAATGCAAAGTTTCATCAAAAAGAAGCCGAAATTATTGCCCAGGCAGGTAGCCCAGGTATTGTTACTATTGCAACGAATATGGCAGGTCGAGGTACTGATATTGTTCTTGGTGGAAACCATGAAATTGAAATTAAAAAGTTGGGCGATGCGGATCAAGAGCAAATAAATGATCTGAAAAATAAGTGGGATATCCGACACCAACAAGTACTTGATAGTGGTGGGCTACATATAATTGGCACTGAACGGCATGAGTCAAGACGTATTGATAACCAGCTTCGTGGACGCTCTGGGCGACAAGGTGATCCAGGTTCTAGTCGTTTTTATCTCTCATTAGAAGATAACCTAATGAGGATATTCGCTTCAGAACGTGTTTCTGCAATTATGCAAAAGCTCGGGATGGAAGATGGAGAAGCTATTGAATCAAAATTGGTTTCTCGCGCAATAGAAAACGCACAACGAAAAGTTGAAGCCCATAATTTTGATATACGCAAAAACTTACTTGATTTTGATGATGTTGCGAATGATCAAAGAAAAGTTATTTATCAACAACGGAATGATTTGCTTGAAGGTGAAACAGTCGCTGAAGAAGTAAATGATATGCGATATGAAGTTATCGAAAACGTAATTGAAGAATATATTCCTCACGGCAGTATGGATGAAATGTGGGATATTCGTGGGTTAGAAGATGCTCTTCAGAATGAGTTTGATGTATCTATAGATATTAAATCATGGCTGGAACAAGATAAATCTCTATATGAAGAGACTTTACGAAAAAAACTCCATGAAACAATGGAAAAGGTAGTTGAAGAAAAAGAGAAAGTTATAACGTCTGATTTAATGCGGCGTATAGAAAAACAGATTATGCTCGACGTGTTAGACCGGCATTGGAAAGAACATCTTGTAAATATGGATCACCTTAGACAAGGTATACATCTAAGAAGCTTTGCTGCTAAAAATCCAAAACAAGAATATAAACGTGAAGCTTTTGATTTGTTTGTACAAATGCTTGAAAATATTAAACACGATGTCGTTGTTTTTCTCTATAAAGTTAATATTAGAACTGAAGAAGATATAGAAGCTGCGGAGCAAAAAGAGAAAAAACAGGATATGAAGTTTAATCATCCTTCTGTTCCTAATAGCTTAAATGATGAGTCTCAGGGAAATGAAAGCACTGCAGAAAAACCATTTGTCAGAAATAAGCCTAAAGTTGGACGCAATGAACCGTGCCCATGTGGTTCAGGAAAGAAGTACAAGCAATGTCACGGAAGACTATCTTAATAAACAGGAATATTATTAATTTAAACGACTCATATTTAGACTCCATATAATGTCTGTTGGTTTAAAGTTCCCTACTTCCATTTTGCCAATAACCGGTATTCGATTGTCGAGCTGTAGTGCAAATATATATCAAACAAAACGAACAGATTTAGCTCTGATAGAACTCTCTAAGGACAGTCATGTCGTCGGTGTATTTACCAGGAATCTATTTTGTGCTGCACCCGTACAAATATCAAAACAGCACTTAGCTGAGTTAAACCCACGGTACTGTTTAATTAATGCGGGTAATGCAAATGCAGGAACAGGCCGGCAAGGTTTATTGGATGCAAGCAGTACTTGTAAAGAACTAGCAAATTTAACGAGATGTAAAGAAGGCGAGGTGTTGCCTTTTTCGACAGGCGTGATCGGAGAGCAACTGCCAGTAGATAAAATAAATGCTGCCTTACCTGAGTTATTAGATAATTTATCTGCAGATAACTGGGTTGATGCGGCTAAAGCTATCATGACGACTGATACTATTCCCAAAGCAAAGTCTAGAAAAATATCCATTGGTGAATCTATCATTAGTATAACAGGGATCGCAAAAGGGTCAGGAATGATACGACCTAATATGGCAACTATGTTGGCATATATAGCAACAGATGCGAATATAGAAAAAGGTATGCTTGAAAAGATATTATTGCATGCAGTCAATAAAAGTTTTAACCGAATTACCGTTGATGGTGATACATCTACGAATGATTCGTGTGTTTTAGTTGCAACGTGTAAAGCAAGTAATGACTGTATTGTTAGTCAAAACAGTGAAGAATATAAATTGTTGGAAAATGCTTTAACAAATATATTTTGTGAGTTAGCTCAAGCGATCATTAGAGATGGTGAAGGTGCAACAAAATTTTTAACTATAAAGGTTACCGGTGGTAAGAAAGACACAGAATGTACTGATGTTGCCTACAAGATTGCTGAATCTCCTTTAGTAAAGACAGCATTTACTGCATCAGATGCAAATTGGGGCCGAATATTATCGGCAATAGGTAATTCAGGAATAAAAGATCTGGATATTAATAATATTGAAGTTTTTCTAGACCATCTATGTATTGTTGAAAATGGACAGCGATCATCTAGCTATACAGAAGAGAAAGGAAAAGTAATTATGCTTCAGGATGAAATTACATTAAAAGTAAATCTTAATAGAGGGAAGTGTCAGGAAGAAATATGGACAACAGACCTATCTCATGAGTACGTGACCATTAATGCTGAATATAGAACCTGAGAATCAAAGCTACTAACTCCATTGAAAAGTAGATTCTGATGAACCAAAGAACACATGTCGCTGTTGGTGTTATATATAACGTAACAAAGGATAAAGTGTTAATTTCAAAACGTTCAAAAAACCAACACTTAGCAGGATACTGGGAATTCCCAGGTGGTAAGGTTGAATGTGGGGAAAGTGTTGATGTTGCTTTAAAGCGCGAGTTATATGAAGAATTAGGAATAACCGTTAGCAAAGCAGAAGCATATACATCGGTTAGCCATGCTTACACGTGTAAAACTGTTTTGCTTGATGTGTGGAAAGTCGCTGAATGGTCCGGAACACCTGAAAGTAGAGAAAACCAGGAGTTCTGTTGGGTAAGTATAAATGAACTTCATAAATATAATTTTCCTGATGCAAATAAATATATTATCCAGTCTATTTTGTTGGATCCGATGTATGTTATTAGTCAAGAGTCATATGAAAATTACTCACATTTATATTCAGTTACGGAAGATTGTTTTGCTTCGGGCTTAAAGAATTTTCAATTAAGACTAAAAATAGATAGAAACAAGTTGTTTCAAAAAATTGTGGAAACATTAAGTGAAGTAGCAAGAAGGTATGACTCAAGAATAATACTAAATGGTTCAGCTACAGATATTGACAAGTACCCTGTTGACGGCATACATCTTAACTCTAATGAATTAGCGAGATACGAGAACAGACCGATAAGTGAAGAATATATATTAGGTGCCTCTTGCCACAATGAAGCAGAATTGACTAGAGCGGTTAAAATAAACGTTAACTATGCATTTTTATCGCCAGTTCTGTTTACAGCTAGCCATCCCAAAGCTAATGCGATTGGATGGAAAAACTTTAGTAGCCTTATCGAAGGTTTTAATTTTCCGGTATATGCGTTAGGTGGCATGGTGCCTACAGATCTGGAAATTGCAAAAAACCATGGTGCTTATGGCATCGCTATGCTTGGTGCGATATGGAATTCAGGTTCACCAGGGAAAGATATAAAATTTAGTACAGTTTAATGTAGCTCAGTATAGGTTTGTTCGTCATCAACAGAAGGTATATCGACAATACTATATTTTTCATCAACCCATTTTCCAAGATCTACTAATTGGCAGCGTTCAGAGCAAAATGGGCGAAACAAATTGGAATTGTTCAATTTGGTAGTGCTGTTACAAATAGGACAATAAATAGCTTTACTCATAAGATGCAGCAATGCAGTTCAAAATCAACATCATTTTTTGTCTGAATAGGCCTGTCCTCAGTTGTGGACTCTTCCATAAAGCGTATTGTAAAACGGTGCTTTCCGCCACTAATTTCAGGATAATAACGGCTAGCGGAAGGCAAAAACACTCTAATCAATTGACAGGATAAAGTTGATTCTATCGGTTTTTGATAAAAGCCTGTTTCAGCCTTTTCTCTAATCGGATGCGTACTGTTTCTAACCATATCTAATGCAATGAAGGTGGACTTTTTAATTGGATCCAGATCAGCCGACCATTTAAAGAAATCTTGCTTTCGAGTAACTTCAGCTTGATGAAGCCAGTAATGATATCGAGGAAGATCAAAACTGCAAGTACCACCTGGAATACTAATGCGTTGTTTTATGCTAGTTATTAATTCATCGTTTTTTAATTGATTTCCTGGCTGGTATGCATTGTCACGCAGCTTTGTTAATAAATCTTGTATATCATTATTAATAGTATTTAATCTACTTTCATCTACGGCAGGGTTATTTTTCAACGATGAGAGCATTAAGGAGTGGCGTTCCAATTCTTTGATAAGCTCAGTTTTCAGATCAGATCGATTTAATAAGTCATTTATCTCAAGGAGAGACTCAAGTATATTCCTGTAGTCCCATTCAAATGTTGCTTGTGATCGAAATTCTATAAGATTGAAAAGATGCTCTAAACGGAGGAAGTTTCTCATCCTTTCATTTAATGGCTGTTCATATGTGATTTTATTTTGCATGATCTGTTGTACAAATTTTCATTATCATTAAAAATTGCGACTCATTAGGTGCTGTTCATTTCAGATAATCTTAAATATTTTTTATGTAGCATTTCAACAATATCACCAAGTTCTTCGATATTAACGTTATTGTCAATAATATCATCAGCATATTTTAGTCTTTGTTCTCTGCTAGCTTGATTTTTTATGATGTCCGATACTATATTTTCCGGGATCTTATCTCTCTCAGAAGTTCTGACGATCTGTGTATTCTCTGGGATATCAATCAGCAAAACGCGATCAAATTTCCCTGTTGCCTTAGTCTCAATAAGTAGAGGTATAGCAACCATGCAGTATGGAAAATCCACATAAGAAATCTCTTTTTCTATCTCTTGATAAATAACAGGGTGAAGTATATTTTCTAATCTTTTTTTGGCCTTAGAATTCAAGAGAATGATATTACGCAATTTGAATCGGTCGAGTTCGCCATTTACATTGAGTAGATCTTTGCCAAATTCATCAATGATAGCTTTTAAACAAGGTTCTCCTGGTTTTACAATTGCCCTCGATATGACATCTGAATCGATAACTGGTACGCCAAGCGCTTGAAATTTTGATGAAACAGTCGATTTACCACTACCAATACCGCCAGTTATGGCAACACGTAAGGTTTTCGTCATATTAAATTACAGCATTTAGATAAGCTGACATTATATAAGGTCCCCATAGCATCGATATCCAACCGGCGACTGCCAAGTATGGCCCGAATGGTATCGCTGTATTCCTATCGTGTGATTTAAAAACAATTAGTGAAATACCAATAACTGCTCCAACTAAGGAAGATAGAATTATTATTAAAGGGAGTGATTGCCAACCAAACCACGCTCCTAATACAGCTAATAATTTGAAATCACCGTGCCCCATTCCTTCTTTGCCGGTGACAACTTTGAATATCATATAGACGGACCAGAGAGTACCGTAACCAAATATAGCTCCAAGGACACTAGATTCGAGATCGGTAAAGAGACCAAAAATATTAATAATGATCCCAAGCCAAAGCAACGGCAGTGTAATGTCATCTGGTAATAATTGATGATCAAAGTCAATCATGCTTAAAGCAATAAGAGACCATGTTAACAAAAGGGCAAATAATGTCTGTGGGGAGACTCCAAAATAGTAAGCTACTATGACAACAGATGCTCCACTTACCATTTCTATTAGTGGGTATCGAATAGAAATTTTATTTTCACAGTTGCTACATTTCCCTTTCAGAAAAAGATAGCTAATAACCGGAATATTTTCAAATACACTAATTTGATGTTTGCATTTCGGGCAGCGTGAACGTGGAGTAACTAAATTAATGTTTAGCTCATCTTTATCTTTATTAGAGTTATCAAGTTCAAGTAATTCGCAGCATTGTTGTTTCCAATCTCTTTCCATCATCACAGGAAGTCGTAGTATGACAACGTTCAGGAAACTACCAATCAATAGCCCCAAGACGAAAATAGTAGACAGGAAGAAAATCGGATAAATTATAAATAATTCAATAATATGTGACACGAATAGTCTCGGTAAGTTGATAATCCACTAAATAGTGATTAGTGGATAAGTGAAACAGAATTCGGTATTTTTAAGTTTATCGTTATTAAACGACGGCACCCATTTTAAAAATTGGTAGATACATGCCAATGACTATGCCACCGATAACAACACCCAGAAATCCCATAATTGCGGGTTCAAGTAAACTCGTTAAAGCTTCAACAGCATCATCAACTTCTTGTTCATACCAATCTGCTACTTTACCGAGCATGGTATCAATGGCGCCAGATTCTTCACCAATCGCAACCATTTGTACAACCATATTTGGAAATAAACCGGTTTCTCTCATTGATGATTGTAGTTGAGTTCCTGTCGCAATTTCATCTTTCATTTTCATAGTCGCATCATAAAAAACGATATTGCCACAAGCACCAGCTACTGAAACCATAGCCTCGACCAGGGGAGTCCCCGCTGCAAACATGGTCTCTAAAGTACGTGCAAAACGTGCAATAGCAGCTTTTTCCATGATCTCGCCAAGTACCGGTATTTTCAAAATAGCACGGTCTAAAAAATGCTGCACAGCAATGGATCTTTGCTTTATTTCCATTAAGCCAAAAACGGTGCCGCCCATAACTGCAAAAATAATGTACCAATAAGCAACAAAGAAGTCGGACGCATCTACCAAAAATTGTGTTAGTGCGGGTAAATCGGCACCAAAATCAGAAAATAATTCAGAAAACTGTGGAATGACAAAGATCATCAGTATCGAAACAACGATAACAGCAGCAACGATAACAGCAGCGGGATAAAATAATGCAGACTTAATCTTCGATTTTAATGCCTCAGTTTTTTCCATGTAGCTCGCAAGTTTGTGCAGGATTGCTTCTAAAATACCTGCATGCTCGCCGGCTTCAACGAGATTGCAATAAAGATCATTAAACTGCAGAGGGTGTTTCTTTAAGGCTTCAGTCAGGTTATTTCCTGCTTCTACATCACCTTTTATACCTAAAATTAATTCCTGCATTCCTGCATTTTCATGTCCGCGACCGACAATTTCAAAGGCTTGAACTAGAGGAACACCGGAAGACATCATGGTTGCTAACTGACGACTAAAGACGGTGATATCTTTTGGTGTTATCTTGGCTTTACCACCTCCACCTAATAGTGGTTTAGCTTTTTTCTTAACTTTTAAAGGTTTTATACCAGAACGCCTAAGCCCGGCTTTAACGAGTGCCTCACTTTGCCCACTGACTTCCCCTTTAACGCGTTTACCAGATTTATCCATGCCTTCCCAGGCATACATGTCTGCTTTTTTTGCTTCAGCCATAATGATTACTCTACAGTTACTCGGTTAACTTCAGTTAAACTGGTGAGGCCAGCGGCAGCTTTCATCAAGCCTGATTTTCGTATGTCCCATATACCTTCAGACGCAGATTGATCTGCCAACTGAACCGCATTTGCCCCTTCGATGATTAAACGTTTCATGTCATCTGAAATAGGCATAACTTGATAAATACCTGCACGTCCTTTGTAGCCTGGATTATCCTCAGTTATCTCTCCAGGTTCAAATAAGTTAATGCCCTTCTCGATCATGTCATCAGGAAAACCTTCATCTTTTAAAGCATCATCGGGCATTTCAAATGGGACTCGATTGTTTGGGTTTAAACGTCGAAGTAATCGTTGGGCGGTGATCAGGTTGATACTGGTTGCAACAGCGAATGCCTGAATGCCCATGTCTTGTAATCGAGTCAGCGTTTGTGGTCCGTCATTGGTATGTAAAGTAGACATCACCATATGACCTGTTTGTGCGGCTTTAACTGCAATTGATGCCGTACCGAGGTCGCGAACCTCACCTACCAAAATAATATCTGGATCTTGGCGTAAGAATGCCTTCAGGGCTTTCTCAAATGTCATTCCTGTTCGTTCATCAACCTGAACCTGATTAACACCAGGGAGGTTAATTTCAACCGGGTCTTCAGCCGTAGAAATATTAATATCTTCAGTGTTTAATATATTGATTCCCGTATATAGAGAAACAGTTTTGCCTGAACCAGTGGGCCCCGTGACTAGAAACATGCCATAAGGTTTATGTAGATTGCTTAAAAACATCTCCTTCTGGTGGTCTTCATAGCCTAGTTGATCAATCTGTAATGCGGCGGCATCTGAATCCAGAATACGCATACAAGACTTTTCGCCAAATAGCGTTGGGCAAGTACTGACACGAAAATCGATTGATTTGGTTTTTGAAAGTTTTAACTTAATACGGCCATCTTGAGGTACGCGACGCTCAGATACGTCCAGCCTGGACATAACTTTAATACGAGCCGCGATCTTGCTGGAGAGACTCATAGGTGGTTTTGCTACTTCCATTAATACGCCATCTATTCGAAATCGAACACGGTATGTCTTTTCATAGGGTTCGAAGTGAAGATCAGAAGCGCCTTTCTTGATCGCATCCAGTAATACTTTATTCACGAACCGCACAACTGGCGCATCGTCGACATCAGAATCATCCTGTTCTTGAGGCCCGTCTTCAGCTACCTCAAGGTCATCCAGATCATCAAAGTCTTCATCATCCATATCGCCTAAACCACCATCAGCCGCTTCGAGTGCTTTATCGATATTTTTGGTTAGTTTGTCTTCCTCAACTATTACGGCATCCGTTGTTAAGCCAGTAGCAAATTTGATTTCATCAAGAGCTTGAATGTTAGTAGGATCAGAAACAGCCACTGCCAAACGCTTACCGCGTTTGAAAATAGGTAGAGCATGGTGTTTTTTAATGAGTTCTTCTTTGACCAGTTTGATAATGTCAGGGTCAATTTCCAGCAGATCAATATCGACTAATGGTGCGCCAAACTCTTGTGCGGCGGCCAACGCAATACTGTTGCTGGGGACAAGATTATTTTCAACTACAAGACTAACAAAGGGTTTCTTCTTTTTCAGGGATTCTTCGAATGTACTTTGAGCCTTTTCTTCATCAAGTAGGCCATCAAGCACAAGTTTGCGTGCTAACCCACTAAGGTTTATTTTTTTTGTTGGAGCAGCCATTACCGTATTCTTGACCCATTGTTATCAAGTATTTAGGTTAAATATTAGATTATATGACGTAAATAACCAACTGTTTTAGCTCATAAATAGTGACTAATTATCTCAAATTATATAAATCCGGACTATTTATTAATAATTGACCAAAATTCCAGTCAGGCGGCATCTGTTTCAAGTTCAGAGAAATCTAGTTTTTCATTGATCACATCTATCTTTATCAAAGATCCAGTAGCATATTGGCCGGAAAGTATTCTTTCTGCTATTGGCGTCTCAAGTTTGTCCTGAATGACACGTTTTAGAGGTCGCGCACCGTAGACTGGATCAAACCCTGCGGAGCCAAGGTTGTTTATTGCTTCCGGGCTTAATTCGAGGGATATATCCTGATCATGTAATCGACTACGTAAGCGATCCACCTGAATTTCTGCAATTGCCATAATCTGTTCCTGCATCAAAGCGTGGAAAACGACAACTTCGTCGATGCGATTTAGGAACTCAGGTCTGAAATAATTGCTGACTTCATTCAGCACGACTTCTTTCATATTGTCATATTCTGAATCGGCAGACATTTCTTGTATCAGGTTGGAACCTAAATTAGAAGTCATAACGATAACCGTATTTCGAAAATCAACGGTCCGTCCATGCCCATCTGTTAAGCGACCATCATCCAATACTTGTAACAGAATGTTAAATACATCGGCATGCGCCTTTTCTATCTCATCCAGCAATATCAGACTATAGGGTCGGCGACGGACGGCTTCAGTTAAGTAACCTCCTTGCTCATAGCCGACATAACCCGGTGGAGCTCCTATTAGTCTGGCTACAGCATGCTTTTCCATATATTCGGACATGTCGATGCGGATCATTGCATCTTCACTGTCGAATAAAAACTCCGTTAGGCTCTTGCAAAGTTCTGTTTTGCCAACGCCTGTCGGTCCGAGGAAAAGAAAACTGCCATTGGGTTTATCCGGGTCGGAGAGTCCAGCACGTGAGCGTCGAATGGCATTAGAAACTGCTGAAATGGCTTGTTCTTGTCCGATGACACGATTATGTAATATGCCTTCCATAGCCAATAGTTTTTCACGTTCACCTTCCAGCATTTTGCTGACAGGGATCCCTGTCCAATTTGCAACGACTTCTGCAATTTCATTATCGGTTACTTTATTTCGAAGTAGCGTCATCTCTTGCATGTCCGCCTGGCTTGCCATATCCAGTTGTTTTTCAAGTCCTGGAATAATGCCGTACTGAAGTTCCGACATACGGCTCAAATCACCACTACGTTTGGCAGCTTCAAAGTCGAGCCTTGCCTGTTCCAGCTTTTCTTTAATGTTATGTGTGCCTTGTAAGGCCGCTTTTTCTGATATCCATATTTCTTCCAGATCAGTGAATTCACGCTCAACCTTTTTAATTTCTTCTTCGAGTAGCCCGAGCCGTTTAATTGAGGCTGTGTCGGTTTCTTTCTTTAGTGCTTCCCGCTCTATTTTCATCTGGATAACTCGACGTTCAAGTCGATCCATGGACTCTGGTTTTGAATCAATCTCAATGCTGATCCGACTCGCCGACTCATCAATTAAATCGATGGCTTTATCGGGTAATTGTCGATCAGTTATGTAACGATTAGATAAAGTTGCCGCAGCGACGATAGCCGGATCGGTTATTTGCACATTATGGTGTACTTCGTAGCGTTCTTTTAAGCCACGTAGAATTGCGATGGTGTCCTCAACAGTAGGCTCATTGACGAGCACTTTTTGGAAACGTCGTTCCAAAGCAGCATCTTTTTCAATATTTTCACGATATTCATTCAGGGTTGTAGCGCCGATACAGTGTAGTTCACCTCGCGCCAGAGCTGGCTTAAGCATATTACCGGCATCCATTGCACCTTCTGCTTTTCCGGCGCCGACCATGGTGTGTACTTCATCAATGAATAAAATGATTCGTCCTTCCTGTTTAGACAGATCATTTAAAACTGCCTTTAAGCGTTCTTCAAATTCACCGCGAAATTTTGCGCCAGCGATTAGTGCGCCCATATCAAGCGCTAATAATTTTTTATTTTTTAATGACTCGGGGACTTCACCGTTGAGAATACGTTGTGCCAGGCCTTCAACAATTGCAGTTTTACCAACACCAGGTTCACCAATTAGAACAGGATTATTTTTAGTGCGGCGTTGTAACACCTGAATAGTACGACGGATCTCTTCATCGCGACCTATTACGGGATCAAGCTTGCCTCTTTCCGCGCGAGCTGTGAGGTCAGTGGTATATTTTTCCAGTGCCTGTCGGTTTTCTTCAGCATTAGAATCACCGACTTTTTCTCCACCACGTAATTTATCTATGGCATCGTTTAATTTATTTTTATCTGCACCACATTGTCGGAAAATATTTCCCAGTTTGCCTTTGTCTTCTAGAGCGGCTATTGCGAAAAGTTCACTTGCGATGTAGTCGTCATTTCTGTTCTGTGCAGTTTTATCCATTACATTTAATAATCGATCAAGATCTCTCCCGATATGGACATCACCCGCTGAACCACTGACCGTCGGCATAGTGTCTAATAGTTTACCAAGCTCGGATCCAAGCTTATTGAGGTTGATACCTGAACTGGAGAGTATGTGTGACAGTATTCCCCCGTCCTGATTTAGCAAGCTATGTGCTAGATGTACAGGTTCAATATATTGATGTTCACGACCAACGGCTAGACTTTGCGCTTCTGCTAGTGCCATTTGTAACTTTGTTGTTAATTTATCGGGTCGCATATCTTTATCCTGAATATGTTGCTTATATGATTAGATAAATTGGGGCGAAGAACTGATATTCAAGTTCATCTTGATATTAAAAAGTTAAACGGACGTGGGAAAGCGCCTTGCTTCGATAACGTTAGTAAACACCTATGTCTATATACGAGCGCAATAGTTTCTGAATGGCGACAACATAAGCGGCTGTTCTAAAGTCATGAACATCCTCATTCGAGTCGTATACTTCTTTTAATTGCTGATAACTATTTCGCATCGTGTCGTCTAGTCCAGATCTAACCAGGTCAAGCTCATCTGCACCCTTGGCGAGTTCTTTTTGCATCCATTCTGTTGGCGTTTCTCCGGTCATGGTTTCTAAGGCCTTTAACATTTGGATGCCGCGCATTTCATCGTGTCGCCGTTCCATTCTGCCAAATCGAATATGAGCAAGGTTACGGACCCATTCAAAGTATGAAACTGTTACGCCACCTGCATTAACATAAGCATCGGGTAATATAGTAACGCCACTTTGTCGGAGGATATCATCGGCTTCAAAAGTCACTGGTCCATTTGCTGCTTCAACGATTAATTTAGTTTTAATATTTCCAGCATTCTTTTTAGTAATCTGGGCTTCCATTGCTGCAGGGATTAAGATGTCACACTCAATTTCTAAACCTAATGCGCCATTCTCTGAAAATTGAGCATCTGGAAAGCCTTTAATCGTTTTGTGTTCGTTGATATGACATCTGACATTTTCAATTTTCATGCCCCTCTCATTTGTGAGTACGCCATCTCTTTCTACAATAGCTATGATCTGACATGCATCTTCTTCATCAAGTAATTTTGCTGCGTAGTAGCCAACGTTACCCAAACCCTGGATTACAATCCGTTTTCCACTTAGACCAGGTGTCAGTCCGGCAGCTTTAACATCGTCTGCATTACGAAAGAATTCACGGATAGCATAAACTACGCCGCGACCCGTTGCTTCAGTTCTGCCTCGAATACCGCCATGTGCAACCGGTTTACCAGTTACACAGCCAAGATAATTAATATCTTCAGGATGTAACTGTTTATAGGTGTCAGTAATCCACGCCATTTCTCTTTCTCCCGTTCCCATATCGGGTGCAGGGACGTTCGTTGCTGGACTGAGATAGCCTTTTCTTACCAATTCCCGTGCAAAGCGACGCGTGATTCTTTGCATGTCGTCACGGCTATATTTTGCAGGGTCAATTAATAATCCGCCTTTCGAACCGCCAAAGGGGACATCAACAATGGCACATTTATAAGTCATTAGTGATGCTAATGCCTCGACCTCATCTTCGTTCACTATTGGTGCGAAACGTAAGCCCCCTTTCGAAGGTAATCTATGGTCACTGTGTACGGAGCGCCAACCAGTAAAGACTTCAATTTTGCCGTTGATTTCTACAGGGAAACTAACTTTTATGGTGGAATTACAAGACTTGATGGAGGCTGAAGTACCTGAGTCAACCTTCAGGACGTTCAAGGCACGATCGACCATGAAGTTAACACTTTCGCTAAAACTTAACGATTTATTATTTTTCTTTTGCTCCATTACCATTCCCCTTGTGTCATCATTTCGAGTCTTTAAAATTCAAGCTTAGTCGAATATTCGCACTATTCCATCCAAATCATTGATGCTGTTCTTCCTGTATTGTTCTCTCGACGGTATGAATAGAACAGATCGGCTCTTTTATAAGTACATAATCCACATTCATAAATCAGGCCAACTTCTGAATTTCTAAGTATTATTTTCACAATATTTCTTAAATCGCAGTACCAGTGTTCGTTATTGATTTGTTTAAACGCACTTTTGATAGAGGTAGAGTGATCTAAGCATCGTTCATAAACATCTCGGCCGACCTGATAATATTGACGGTCAATACATGGGCCAATCCATACCAGTGTTGAGCTCGGCTTTGCAAACTCTTTAAGAGCATTTTCAATAATGCCTGCGCAGATACCCTTCCAGCCTGCATGGATTGCCGCGATTTTTGTTCCTTCTGAATTGCAGAATAAAATTGGGACGCAGTCTGCAGTGAGAATAGCGCATATATTCTTTTTTTTGCTAGTGTAACTTCCATCAGCAACGTTATTTTTTTGATGACAATCTAAAGAGATTATCTTTGAACTATGTGTTTGTTCTAGCCACGAGGGTTCAGTAGCTAGCTCAAGATGTTTTGATAAGTTATTTCTGTTCCTAATGACATCAGCAGTGATGTCACCGACATGAGTTGCGAGATTAAGCTCGTTGTATGGGGATTTACTTGTGCCACCTTTTCTAATTGAAGTCCCTGCACGAATATGTTTCGGTGCAGGCCAGTCTGCCCAGAGCCAAAGTTCATCAACACTATCAGTCATTTTGGTTTAAAACAGTTAATAATGTTTGTATGTCTTCAGGCAAGTCAGCGTTGAATGTCATGTCTATTTTTGTCAGTGGGTGAGTCAAGCTGAGTGAATAAGCATGTAAGGCTTGGCGACTAAAATTACTAATGAAATCTCTTAGTGACGGGTTTACGCCTTTTCTTATAGAGCCGTTATTTCCATACACCGGGTCACCGACAATTGGGTGTTTAATATGAGACATATGAACACGTATTTGATGTGTGCGCCCAGTTTCCAGTTGCACATGTAAATGAGTGTAATGCTGGTATTTCTTGATCAATCTATAGTGCGTTGTCGCCGTTTTACCGTTACTTGTCACAGCCATTTTGATTCGCTGTTTCGGGTGACGTCCTAACTTGTTTTCAATAGTGCCGCCGGACGTAAGTTGACCACAAACGATTGCTTGATATTCACGCTTTATATCTCGTTTTTGTAGTTGGTTGACTAAATTCGTATGCGATTCGAGTGTTCGCGCAACGACTAAAACACCGGTTGTGTCTTTATCAAGACGGTGGATGATCCCCGCTCGTGGAACAGTGTCAAGGTCTTTGTCAAAATGTAACAAAGCATTAACCAATGTGTGATTAGGGTTCCCTGCGCCAGGATGGACAATCAGCCCAGCAGGTTTGTTAATAATAATTAATGCCTCGTCTTCATGGAGAATATCTAACTTGATTGCTTCGGCTTGATGTTTTTCAATGTTAGTAATTTCAGTATCTATATCAATAATGTCACCGTTATGTACTTCAGTTCTTTGTTTATAAATTGATTTATTGACGCACACATCCCCAGACTTAATCCATAATTGGATCCGTGAACGTGAATGCTCAGGGATCAGTTGAGAAAGTGCTTGATCCAAACGACTTCCCGCGAGCTCTTCCGGTATGATTATTTGTAGTTGAAGTTTAGGCATGTGTTATGAAGCTTTGCTCTCAAGATGGGTTTGAGCTAACCTACAGTCTATGCGACATTCAATAATATTTTTACTGATTTTTTTACTTTCAGGCTGTTCTCATTTCAAAGATAAGGGGGATGATACTGCAGGCTGGGATGCTGATCGTCTTTATGCTGAGGCAAGGGGTGAACTAGACACAGGTTCATATGATAAGGCGGTTGAATATTATCAAAAGTTGGAGACTAAATTCCCATTTGGTGTTCATGCGCAACAGGCATTGCTGGATTTAGCTTATGCTCATTATAAGAACGAAGATCCTGATGCAGCACTTGCAGCCAGTGATCGCTTTATTAAGCTATATCCTCAAAACCCACATGTTGATTATGCTTACTACTTAAAAGGACTGACAAACTTCAATCGAGGTAAGGGTTTTTTACAGCGTTATATGCCTACTGATGAATCCCAACGTGACCCGGGTGCAGCTTTCAGCGCTTTTCAGGATTTCTCTGAACTGGTTAAAAGGTTTCCTGAAAGTTCATATGCAGAAGACTCTGCTAAAAGGATGCGTTACTTACGTAATATTCTGGCAAAAAATGAGGTTCATGTTGCTAATTATTATATGCGGCGGGGAGCATTTGTTGCGGCTGCAAATCGGGCAAGGTATGTGATAGAAAATTACCCCAAGACACCCGCTGTTCCTGATGCATTAGCAGTCATGGCCAAGGCCTACCGAGTACTCGAAATGGATGATCTCTCTAATGATGCGTTGCGTGTGCTAGAGCTAAATTACCCGAATCATCCAGGACTTTATGAGGTTGCAGATATTCAGATTGAGTAGTATCACCATCTGTTTTTGATGGTTTCCAGTTTTTCATTGTAGTCTGTTGTTTTAAATCTAATATTCATTAGATTATTCTTAATTTGGGTATTGTTACTTTATGGACATAAACGAAAATATAATAATTCGGGATATGAAAGTTTTGCCAGACATTGATCCCTTGTTTGAAATTCAGCGTCGTATTGAATTCATTAAAAAGACCTTAAAGAATTCAGGATTAAACTATTTGATACTTGGTATAAGTGGAGGCATTGATTCCTGTACTTGTGGACGTTTGGCGCAAATCGCAGTTGATCAGCTTAATGAAGAAGAAACTACGGGTTATTGTTTTATCGCTGTACGCCTTCCTTATGGAGAACAAATTGATGAAGACGATGCGCAAACGGCGATTAATTTTATAAGGCCTACTCATAATGTAACTATAAATATAAAAACAGGTGTTGATTCGATACATGTTGAAAATATGCGTGCATTATTGGAACAGAATTTATTACAAGTACATGATGGAGCAAGTGATTATGCAAAAGGTAACGTTAAGGCAAGAATGCGTATGATCGCTCAGTATGAAGTAGCAGGTCTGCTCGGTGGGTTAGTGATCGGAACAGATCATTCAGCTGAAAATATAACGGGATTTTATACCAAACACGGTGATGGAGCATGTGATTTAGCACCATTATTTGGTTTAAACAAACGGCAAGTAAGAATGCTTGGGCGAGAACTAGGAGCGCCAAGCATAATTATTGAAAAAGCACCGACCGCCGATCTTGAATGTTTGGCTCCAGGGAGATCAGATGAAGAAGCCTTGGGATTAAGCTATGACCAAATCGACGATTTTCTGGAAGGTAGAACGATTTCTGAAAAAATAAAATCAAAAATTATAAGTATTTACGAAAAGACGCAACATAAAAGACAAGCCGTTTTGACGTTATATACTGGTTAAAATTCAATTTTTTTGTGTCAACTGCATAGTTTTTTTGCAGGTAGATGACTGAATCTGGTAACAGAGAGAATTGATTAAATGCTACTGGATGGATGCGAAATAATCTTGTTCCAATGAGTGAAAACCCCCTAATCTTTAGACCTGATTTGCAAGGGTTGCGAGCTGTAGCCGTTTTACTTGTTATCATTGCACATACACGCCTAGCTATTGCTCCAGGTGGTTTTATAGGTGTGGATGTATTTTTTGTACTTTCAGGTTATTTAATCACCGGTATTTTATTAAGTGAGCTGATCCAAGATGGTCGTATTGCTTTTTTAAGCTTCTATGCAAGACGGTTAAAACGGCTATTACCTGCGCTTATTTTTATGTTAAGCGTAATATTCATTTTAACAGTATGGTGTTTATCTGGTGTAGAAGCTCGTGTTCAATTGGCATCATCTCCTTATTCGACAATATGGATAAGTAATTTTTATTTTTTTCTATCTGTAATCCCCCCATTAATAACCCGAGTTAAAAGTAGAGGTTAAGCCGCATTCAGTAATTGTCTGGGTGGTATTCTCCCAATCGCTGTATGTGGACGTTCATTATCGTAAGACCAAAGCCACTGTGTAGCCAATAATTGAGTTTGCTCAATTGTTTCAAAAAGATGTAGTTCTAGCCATTCATGTCTAGCGGCACGATTAAAGCGTTCGATATAAGTATTCTGTGTGGGCTTGCCCGGCTAATGTACTCAGGGCCGTTACCCAAGCCTTCCCGATTATAGTCATCGAGCACATTGAAGGTACGCAGGCTACGACCATCGATTAGGCTGTCACTCATAAAGTCCATAGACCAAACTTGATTAATGGCATCCGGGACACTCAGTGCCCCCGGCTTATCGCGTTTGATGCGGCACTTCGGCTTAATGCGTAAATTCAACTCCAGCTCTCGATAGATGCGGTAAACTCGTTTATGGTTCCAGCCATAGCCTTGAACATTGCGAAGGTATAAAAAACACAAACCAAAGTCCCAGCGTTTATAAGTCGTGCTTAAACGCAGCAACCAATCTGCGATTTGGGCGTTTTCATCGTTGAGTTTTGCCTCATAGCGATAACAGGTTTCACTGAGCGAAAATACCTGACAAACAACGCGGATACTGACTACAAATGGAGTTCGAGCCTGTTGCGCCATCTCTTTACGGCGAGATGGCTTCACCACTTTTTTCACCCCTCAAGGGGATACCGGGGTCAATGGCCTCCCGGGCTATTTCACACTTGAGTCTTTCTTCGGCATAGATCTTTTTAAGTCGACGGTTCTCATCCTCAAGTTTTTTCATTCGTTTCATGAGTGAGGCATCCATACCGCCAAACTTAGAACGCTATTTATAAAAGGAGGCATTGCTCATGTCGTGTTTTCGGCATAAATCTGGCACTGAGGTGCCGGTTTCGTTTTGTTTTAAGATCGCTAGGATCTGACTGTCTGTATAACGTGATTTTTTCATAGAAAACTCCTCTGTTCAGTGTATGAGAATTTTCTACTTATAACGCCTGTTATTTTTCAGGGGGATTACAGATATTAACTGAGCAATGAACAGATTAAACAACCGACCCAGAAAATGTCTTGGTATTAAAATGTCTAATTAGGTATTTTTAGGCATTAACCCATCTGTTGCATTTGTGAGTTGAAATCATGATTATTGAATTACGGTCTCAGGCTGGTTATTTTCTTCCTCTGAAATAAGCTTACTCTGGTCAATACGGGCTAGTTTTTTTGCTTGTTCTATATGGTAAAACTTATGCTGAGTATATTCAGAAGGGGTTAGCGAGGATGCAGTGAGGTGGTGTTCGACGAGAGCTGAATCCTGAGGGGCTGCAGTCAATATACCGTCAATAATGTAATGTATTTGATCTGCTGTATTCGCACGTAAAACCTCTGGATTTTTCTCATTTAATGTAACTATTGAGAATCCAGTGAATGATTTTAAATCGAGATCCTGGGGCCATTTAGAAGTTTGCCATTCAAAAGGGGAGTGGCGGTAGCCGGGATGAAACGTAAATCGGGAATGGCTAGTCAACAAATAATCACGATAGTGGAATATAAGTAATATGGGACGTAATGATGCCTGCACAAGCTGGTTTTTTACCGTTTTCAATTGTGACATGGATACTTTTTGGCTTTGTCCATAATAATATCGGTCAAAACCATAGAATATCGGTTGCCAGTGTTCTGCAGGTTCAATGGTAGAGAAAACAATTAAGGATTCAGTGCTATATTGCTCACTCAAATATTTTCCAACACCTCGCCAATTTGATTTTTTTCTAATAGATTTGAAATCAGTAAGCGTAATTATAGCCGTGCTGATAATTATTATAGATGCAATTAAACTAGCAATTTTTAAAATATTTCTTTGGCAGTGACGAGCTAATAGTAACTTTATTTTTTCTAGTGAATATGAGGAAAGCAATAGAATTAACGGTAGTAAATAAATAGCATATGGAGGGCGAAAAGGAGAATTAGTATGAATACGAAAAGCTGCGTAATGAATAAAAAAGGCAAGAGGAATAAGGGCTGCTAGTAAGCGTACCAGAATATGTTCGGTTTCATTTTTTTTATTGAAAATAAATAGTAGGCTTATACCATATAGAACAGAAAATAGTATCGCAAACGGTTCAAGTTGTACGGTCCATGCTTGTAGAATCTCATCGAATGAAAACTCCGATAACCGCGAAATAAAATAAGTGAGGTCGTGAGCTTGAGTTGTATTTAAGTACCTTTGGCCTGCATGAAGAATTTTTAGAAAAAAGGGGAAGTATAGCAATAAAGAAACTAGCAATATAAAGAGTACAATAATAAGGCGAGTTTGTTGCTGATAAAAGGATGTTTTCTCGAGCAAGCCATTTTTAACTAAGTCTGTCGTAAGTTTTATAAAAAGAATAATTCCTAGGCTTATGTATGTTGCTAAAGGAGAAAGAGAACGGGTTAATAAAAATCCGAAACATAGGGTAAAGAATATGAGGTAACTACCGGCTCCTATTTTATTAGACGTTAATAAATGCTTAAGACTCAGTAGCATTGCTAATAGAAAAAACACAGGAATGCTGTAAGGCCGAGCTTCTTGCGAAAAATATATATGATGGGGGTTAAGTGCCATAATGAACCCAGTAAATGCAGCAATGGGCCAGCTGGCAAATGAATTAGACAATATCATTAACAGTAATACAGCCCCAGTTCCCCATAAAGCTGCTGGTAAACGTACCATATAGTCACTTTCAGAAAACTTGTAAAAGAATGCTCCAATCAAATAATCTAAAGGTGGTTGTTGTTGTCTAATTGCTCCTATTGTAACCTCAGGAATTGTTCCTTTATAATATGAAATCTGATGAATCTCATCCATAAATAAACTTTCGTGATCAAGGTTATGAATTCTCATGACAAGCGCCACACAAGTTATTACGCAAAATATGAACCACTTATTTGTAATAAGTTTGATAAGGTTCTTTTTTAAAAACTTATTCATCTTTATAATAAAAAGAGTTCTTTTTAAATATTGAAGTGCATCTTCTGGTTGAGTCAAAGATTAATTATTATGATGTAATATTCAGTATTTATTGAATAATTAGATTATCAAGACTACTCATTTATTTATCTTTGTTGTTGATTTTATCAATCTGGTTTATTTTACTTGTTCTCAATAGAAAAAAATATTATTAGTATGTTTCTCAAGCATGCTTATAGCCGTTTACGGACTAATAAGACCTACGTTGAATCATTTTATAGTAGTAGTTATGTGTTTTGATATTTTTTCAATTTGGAAATCGATAAGGAATAAAGTATGCGTTATCTCCTTGTCTCGGGTTTGTTTTAGTTTTCTCTCCATGGGTTATCAGAAATTTAGTTGTGATTGATAAGGTTAACGAGCCGTCTCTCTTTGTCAATACAACCCATCATAGATATGTGCCCTCATTTTATGTATCAGAGTTTAGCTGAGAGCAAAGGCTTTCCGTATTACTTTGATCCAAATAGTCAAAAAAACCAAGAATATGCCATTATTAATGGGCGAGTTGAATTGGGGGTTTAGTGATGAGACATGGAAACATCTAAATTGGTATTTTATAGCTAAACCAATGACTTTTTTCATGGGATATTTTAAATGGTTAGGCTGATATCTTTATTTATCCCGTTATTAAAACTCTCTATGATGACAATATGTTTTATAAGGTTACACGTCTATTTGTATATTGGATGCATTGGTCACTGATACTATTATCTATATGTGCTTGTATTTTTGCCGGTCAAATTAATAAATTAAATTTACGACGTTAAAGAATAGTATTTACATTATTAATAAACCTTAAGTATTTAACGATTTTAGAATTGTATCCCCAAGTCCACTTGGTGAGCGGACAGTTTTAACGTTCGCTTCTTCAAGGGCAGCAAATTTATCATCCGCTGTGCCTTTGCCACCGGAAATAATCGCCCCCGCATGACCCATTCTTTTTCCTGGTGGTGCGGTAACACCGGCAATATAACCTACGACTGGCTTGGTAACATTATCCTTGATGAACTGGGCCGCTTCTTCCTCTGCTGTACCTCCAATTTCACCAACCATGATGATGCCTTTTGTTTCTGGGTCTTCCTGAAATAATGCTAAGCAATCAATGAAGTTCGTGCCATTGATTGGGTCACCGCCAATGCCCACACAGGTGCTTTGACCAAGACCATTCATGGTGGTTTGATGCACGGCTTCATAAGTTAGTGTTCCAGAACGTGAAACGACGCCAATACTGCCGACTTTGTGGATACTGCCTGGCATTATGCCTATCTTGCATTGGCCTGGAGTGATGACGCCGGGACAGTTAGGCCCTACAAGTCTTATCTCTGGAAATTGATCAACGTAGGCTCTTGCCTTTACCATATCCAGAGCAGGAATCCCTTCTGTGATGCAGACGATGATATTAATTCCTGCCTCTGCAGCTTCTGTTATGGCTTCTGCAGCAAATGGTGGTGGTACCATTATCATACTGGCATTAGCGCCGGTTTGGTTTACTGCGTCAGCAACGGTATCAAAGACCGGTTTGTTGAGATGTTTTTCTCCACCTTTGCCTGGCGTTACGCCGCCGACTAGTTGCGTTCCGTATTCGATAGCCTGCTCCGCATGAAATGTCCCTTGGCGACCAGTGAAGCCTTGAACGATAACCTTGGTATCTTTGTCGATTAATATAGCCATTATTTTGCTCCTCCAACAGCAGCAACTGCCTTTTTAGCAGCATCCGAGAGATCTTCTGCTGCAAGTAAGTCAAGTCCACTATCTGCGAGAGCGGCTTTACCTTCATTCACATTAGTGCCTTCTAGTCTGACGACAACAGGGACATCGACACCGACTTCTTTTACCGCTTGGATAATGCCTTCCGCGATCAAATCACAACGTACGATGCCACCGAATATATTGACTAAAATAGCCTCTACATTTTTGTCAGAGACAATTAGTTTGAATGCTTCTGCAACTCTTTCTGCAGTTGCCCCGCCGCCTACATCAAGAAAGTTTGCCGGTTTGCCGCCATGCAATTGAATAATATCCATGGTTGCCATTGCTAAGCCAGCACCATTAACCATGCAGGCAATATTGCCATCCAGCGTTATATAGTTGAGATCAAATTGTCGTGCGATGTTTTCTTTTTCATCTTCCTGAGTTGGATCCCGCAGCTCTTCAAGTTGAGGATGTCTAAAGAGGGCGTTGTCATCTATCCCTACTTTTGCGTCGATGGCGACCAAATTGCCATCCTTATTTATTATGAGGGGATTAATTTCAACCAGACTCAGATCATTTTCGGTAAATAATTTGTATAAACCTTGTAATATAGAACTTAGTTGTTTTCTCTGATCATTATCAAACCCTAACGCGAATCCGATTCGACGGCATTGGTGACCTTGTAGGCCAAGTACAGGGTCGACAATAACACTGATAATCTTTTCTGGCTGTGTGGCGGCGACTTCTTCAATGTCCATCCCACCTTCTGTGGATGCCATAATGGCTACTCGTCTACTAGCGCGGTCGACGACTAAACTGAGATACAGCTCAGAGGCGATATCAGAAAGCGATGCAATTAAGACCTTATTAACAGGTTGCCCATGTGGTGCTGATTGCTTTGTGACTAATTGAGAACCCAGTAATGATTCGACAATGGATTCCAGTTCATCTTGTCCCTTTGCGATTTTTACCCCGCCCGCCTTGCCGCGGCCACCAGCATGAACCTGCGCCTTGACTATCCAGCCATCACCACCTAATTCCGAGGCGCATTGTTTGGCCTCAGCAATAGATTCGGCTGATTTCCCTGCTGGGGTGGGTATGCCATAGTCTTCGAATAGTTTTTTGGCCTGATATTCGTGTAGGTTCATGATATGTCCTTAACAGTGATAAATTGAGATATTAATGTGGGAGATGTGTTTTTTCTTAAAATAGCCGATGTATTCATTGATTTTAATCAATTATGGTACTTTTTTAATGAAATTGTATTGTAATAATCATTTATTAAGTCAGGGTTATCCATAATCTTATATTATTCGTTCCTTAGTTTCGACTTTAAAATATAGAACTCAATAAACGTGCCAATTAAACAACCGATAATCTGTTATGAAAAATTTTGATAAAAAAGCGCCTATTTCGCATTATCAAAAAACTATAAATTGGCAGGCATTGGCCTATTTTAATTTTTATCGGATATTGCTATCAGGTTTATTTCTACTCTTGGTTTATATCGGTCGTTTGCCGCAACCATTGGGTAGCCTTAATGAGGATCTGTTTTCAATTGTATGTCATGGCTACTTATTCGTAGCTATAGTTTTCAGTTATTTTATTCGTTCTCAAGTACCGAGGTTTAATCTTCAAATTGCCTTCCATGTCTTGATAGACATCATCATGTTGAGTTTGTTGATGTATTCAAGTAATGGATTGAGCAGTGGTTTTGGGTTGTTAATAGCTATTGCTGTTGCCGGAGGCAGCCTCCTTCGAGTTGGAAAAATTGCAATTCTATTTGCTGCTATTGCCGCGCTTTCTGTGCTGTGCCATGAATTATACTTGCAGTTTTTTAAATTTTATTATGCTGTTAATTACACCCATGCAGGAATATTAGGCGCTACATTTTTTATTATTGCTATTATCGGAAACTTACTCGCTACCAGAGTAAAAGAAACGGAAGCATTGGCAGAGTTACAGGCAATTGAAATAAATGAGCTCGCTAAATTAAATGAACATATTGTCCAAAGAATGCAATCTGGCATTATTGTTTTGGATCGCGACATGAATATTTTATTAATCAATAAGTCAGCAAAACATTTAATCGGGCAACAGGGCGAAAGTACAAATAAGGTTTCTTATTTTATTAATTTTTATATTAAAGAACACCTTGAAGGCTGGCTTATAAATAGTGATAAACAAAATGTTATCATTAAATTTGATGAGGGTGAGGTTGAGCTACAGGTTTCATTCATAAAATTAACATTAGAATCAAACTATCAAATTTTAATTTTTCTTGAAAACTTCTCACGATTGAAACAGCGTGCGCAGCAACTGAAGCTTGCCTCGTTAGGTAGACTAACAGCGAGCATAGCGCACGAAGTTAGAAATCCGCTTGGTGCTATTAATCATGCTGGTCAGCTGCTATGTGAGTCGGAGTCTCTCTCCATTGAAGATCAACGATTGACAGAAATAATCAATGATCACTCTCTCCGTATAAATAATATAATAGAAAATGTTTTAAGTATTAGTCGAAGAGAAAAAACAACACCTGAAAAATTCGCTTTAATTCCATGGTTGCATAATTTTGTTAACGAATTTGAAACGCGATATAAATTGCCTAAGGATAGCATCCAGATGAAAGAAAATAACAAAGACATATTTGTGCGGATGGATCCTTCGCAATTATATCAAGTGATGTGGAATCTATGCGAAAATGCAAAACGTTATAGCCAGAGTGTTCCTGTCATGACTCTGTCTTGTAATATTGCCGGCGATTCTCAAAGGCCATATATTGATATAATTGATTATGGGACAGGAATATCCGATGAAGTTAAGGAACAATTGTTTGAACCATTTTTCACAACTGAAACAAAAGGTTCCGGTTTAGGCTTATATTTGGCTCGCGAGCTTTGTGAGGCAAATCAGGCAACTTTAGTTTTAAATACAACAACAAGCAAAGGGACGACATTCAGAGTGAGTTTTATGCATATCAATAAACAGGGTGAGTTGGAATAGGAATGCCGCAACTTGCATTAATTGTAGATGATGAGCCCGATATTAGAGAATTATTGGGAATAACGCTGAAACGAATGAAAATCAACAGTCATTGTGCGGAGGACTTGGCAGTGGCGAGGGGGCTATTAAGCCAGTATAAGTTTGACCTGTGCTTAACAGATATGAAATTACCCGATGGAGATGGTGTTGAATTTGTTGATGAAATGCAAACGAACTTTCCTCAAGTTCCTATTGCTGTCATTACAGCGCATGGAAGTATGGAGAGTGCTATTCAAGCATTGAAGTATGGCGCATTTGATTTTTTGACAAAACCAATCGATCTGAATTCATTAAGAACAGTGGTGCAGAGCGCATTAAAAACAAGCACTACAGGAGATATAAAAAAACCAACGATCATTGGCACTAGTAAAGTAATGCAAGATTTACGTAAAACAATTGAAAAAGTAGCTCGTAGTCAAGCGCCTATTTATATCAGCGGAGAATCCGGAACGGGTAAAGAACTCGTTGCTCACATGATTCACGATTATGGGCCACGGGCTGACAAAGCCTTTATACCAATAAATTGTGGTGCAATCCCTGAGGACTTAATGGAAAGTGAATTCTTTGGACATAAGAAGGGTAGCTTTACGGGCGCGTTGACTGATAAGGAGGGTCTTTTTCAAGCAGCAAATGGTGGCACATTATTCCTTGATGAAGTTGCTGAGTTACCACAGCATATGCAGGTCAAACTATTACGGGCAATTCAGGAAAAGGTCATAAGGCCTATTGGTTCTCAAAATGAAATAAAAGTTGATGTCAGAATCCTGAGCGCGACGAACTATGACTTGAATGAGCGTGTTAAGCAGAAGTACTTTCGTCAGGATTTGCTCTACAGGATTAACGTCATCGAATTAAAAATCCCCCCTTTACGAGAACGAATAGATGACATCCCGTTATTGATTGATCATATTCTTGAAAAAATGGTTCAGTTATCAGGAAATGTAAAACCGAAACTAACTGATGATGCGAAAAAAACATTGGAGTCATACTCTTATCCCGGAAATGTCAGGGAACTGGAGAACATACTTGAACGCGCGACTACCTTATGTATTGATAATGTTGTTAGTCAGGAAGATATTCAGTTATCAGATCTCCCTGAAACAACGATACAAAGTAATGCAGCATTGGATTCAGTGCTTGGTGATATAGAAAAACAAAAAATAGTCGAGGCGCTTGAAAAAACAAGATGGAATAAGACTGCTGCCGCGAAACTGCTTGGGATCAGTTTTCGAGCATTGCGTTATCGTTTGGAAAAGTTAGGGCTTGATTAACCCAAGGCTGTGTTGCCGTAATACGTCACTTTATGACAATTAGGTAGCTTATTTATATCATGGCTTGTCTAGCATCTAATAAGAAGTGAAATAAAAAAATTATATTAAACAATAATATAGGATGCTACAGCTAGGAAATTTAATAAGCGGTTTACTACTGGCATAGATCATGCTCAATGACCAATGCTCTTGCCCTTATTAACTAACAGTTTGTGATTATTGTTATGTAATGCTTGGGGCAGAGTAATCTTTGCAAAGATTGTTATTTAGTGTAATAACAAAAAGTTTAGAATTAATAATCTTTAATTTATTAAGTGAACCACTCATAAGGAGTAAGTAATAATGAAAAAAGTACAACAGGGTTTTACCCTAATCGAATTGATGATCGTTGTAGCAATTATCGGTATTCTTGCCGCCGTTGCTATTCCTTCTTATCAAGATTACACCAAGCGTGCGCACGTATCAGAGGGCTTTGGTTTAGCCGGTGCTGCGAAAACAAGCATTTCAGAATACTATGCGTCTGAAGGTACTTGGCCAACGGATAATGCTACAGCTGGGTTGGCGTCAGCAACTAGTATCAGTGGTAATGCGGTTACCTCTGTAACGGTTGCGACTAATACAATTACCATTTTATATAACACAAAAGTGAACAGCGCTGCGCAAAACGTCGTCTTGACAGCGGCTGATACCGGCGGTGGTATAACTTGGGGTTGTGCAGGTTCAGTAGCAAGCAAGTTGAGACCTGCTAATTGTCGATAAGACATTCGCAAATGCTTAATTGATGTAAATAAAAAACCCCTCTTCGGAGGGGTTTTTTGTGTTTGAGATTAAAATTTAAATTTACAGGTTTAATTACAGTGTTTATATTTTTACTGAAGATTATATTAAATAGCCTGTGTGAAGCGAGATGGATAGGACTGCGAAAACAATGATCATTTACGAATATTCTGGAGAAAAGTCTATGAGAAGAAATCAACGAGGGTTTACACTTATCGAATTAATGATCGTTGTGGCCATAATCGGCATTCTTGCTGCTGTTGCCATACCTTCTTATCAGGATTACACCAAGCGAGCACATGTGTCTGAGGGTTTAGCGCTAGTTTCTCATGCAAGGTCAACAGTTGCTGAATATTATGCTTCTGAAGGTACTTGGCCAATTTCCAATGTTGGAGCGGGATTAGCGGGTTCTACTAGTATCGTCGGAAACGCTGTTTCATCAGTTGCGATCGGCGCTTCTGGTGGCTCAATTACAGTGACCTATAATACGAAGGTAGACAGCGCCGCAACAACGATAGTTTTTACCCCTGCCGATACTGGCGGCGGCATAACATGGGATTGTAGTACAGGAGGCACAGTGCCTAGCAAGTTGAGGCCCGCGAACTGTCGTTGAGTAAGGTAGTCTCCGCACATGATAAAAGCCCCTCTTTGAAGGGGTTTTTTATTTTTGCTGCTGCTGTGCTTGTCTATTTACCTGGTTTGCCCGGCGTGTTCATATACGATGATTATTTTAATTTTCTACAGAATCCGGCGATCTACGATGCGAGGTTAAGTTTTGCTGATGCCTGGACAGCAACACTGTCGGGTTCGTCAGGGCCATTAGGCCGCCCTTTGGCGATGTTGAGTTTTTATTTAAATTATCAGTTAAGTAGCCTTTCTCCACTAAGTTACAAAATAGCCAATATTACGATTCATGCATTAAATTCGCTACTGGTTTTTTCTATTGTATGCCGACTATTCTCAATCTTGATGAACCGAGGGGTTCTTTTAAGCAATAAGTATGAACTCGAGCGTTTGGCACTTTGGGTAACGCTATTATGGGCAGTGCACCCAATCAACCTAACGGCAGTTCTTTATGTTGTGCAACGAATGACGAGCATGTCTGCTACGTTTACTTTGCTGGGAATTTACTTCTATTTAAACTTGCGTGAGACTCCAACGATAGATGTTTGGAGAATGATGAGAAGGCTAATTAGTATTGTTTTTCTCGGGATTATCGCGGCTCTCTGTAAAGAGAATGGTTTGTTACTATTTCTATTTCTATTCGTAATTGAATGTTCTTTGTATCAATGGCATGTAAAAGCATTATATGAACGCTGGTGCTTAAAAGTATTTTATATTTTTGTACTTCTATTGCCGTTATGTTTTGTTGGGCTTATGTTTTTGAATGGAGATTTAATAGCAGGTTATAGTGACAGAGCATTCGATCTCACGCAAAGAGTGCTGACAGAGTTTCGTGTTCTTTGGTTTTATATTCTTCAGATATTAATACCGCAGGCAAACTTATTTGGCCTGCACCATGATGATTTTATTATATCGACTAGCATATTCGAACCAATCTCTACTTTTTGGTCTATAGTTGCTTTTGTGCTGCTGGCAATAAGTGGAGTTAAATGCGTCGATAAATTGCCCTGGTTCGGATTTGGCCTGCTCTTTTTTTTCGCGGGCCATATGATGGAATCTACGGTTCTTCCTCTCAACCTGGTTCATGAGCACAGAAATTATCTTCCCTCGATCGGTATGGTTATTATTTTTGTTTTATCATTGAAAGTATTATTAAACAGAATAAAAGTTGTCAGAACTAATTTGGTTTTTGCGTTTGTTACGATTCTATTTTCGTTAATTACAATCAATCGGGCATATGACTGGAGCGATCTGGTTTTACTAGGCGAGCGCCTAGCTCAACGACATCCCAATTCAGTTACAGCAAATTACGAAATGGGTTATGCGTACTTTAAAATATATGAACAAAAGCGCGACCCTGCATTTGCCTATATTGCAAAAACTGCATTACAAAGAGCAGCGTCACTCAGCGATAGAGACATGCAGCCAGCAATTGCCTTAGCCCATGTTGTTGCCATGTTGGGTGAAGATGAAGATCCTGTGCTTATGGATAAAATCGCTTTAGACTTCAAGCATGGAAATGTGAATGTCTCAGAAGTTATTTCTTTGCGTCAATATGTCAATTGTCAAATTACAACTTTATGCCGCAGTAACGAGATGATGATGCGAAGATTGTTCAACAATCTTTTAGAAAATAATAGTGTACAAGGCAGATTAAGAAGCGATGTGCTTTATATTTATTCTACTTACCTTGTGACAGTGCCGGACGGTGCAGCGCAAGCATTGATGATAATGCAAGATATTGCATTAAGAAATCCCGACACGCTTGAATATCAGGTTAAATTAATATCAATTTTCTTAGCGAATAGAAAAGTTAACGAAGCAAACCTTCTTATGGAACGGCTGACAAAACGTTATGGTATGGAGTGGAACGTCATTGAAAAATAATGTAAGCGATAGGTTAATCACAATATTTTCAAGCACCATTATTTTTTTTCTGGTGTTTTATGTTTTTAAGTCTTCATTAGGCTATGATTTTGTGTGGGATGATCGAGAAATTATAGTAAATAACGCACACATAAGGTCTTTCAGTTATGACAGTTTAATTTGGGCGTTTACCACTAGATTCGGTGGTAATTATCTCCCGCTAACATGGTTGACTTTTATCGTGGACTATCAAGTCTGGGGTTTGGAAAGCTATGGGTACCGGTTGGTCAATATCATAGTGCACGGTATAAATTCAATTTTACTGATGTTCGTGATCTCTTCATTTTTAAGATTAATTTATAGCGCACCCGCAAATCATGTATTGATAACTTTTTCGTCAGTTATTGGTGCCTTAATATACGCATTGCATCCCCTGAGAATAGAGTCTGTCGTTTGGGTTACTGAAAGAAAAGATGTGCTTAGCGCTTTCTTTATGTTGATAAGTTTTCTGGCTTATATGAGTTACAGGTTTCAAACAGATGTGGGTATAACCAAGAATTCATTAAAGAGATACTATGCTATTTCTTTATGTTGTTTCTTTATGTCATTGCTATGTAAGGCTTGGGCCATTACTTTTCCTGCTGTCTTGATATTGCTGGATATGGCCACAGTTCACCCCTCAAAATTATCAATGAAATTGATTCTGGAAAGTATAAAGCAGAAGACTCCGTATATTATTATAGCTGCCTTATTTGCATTAATAGCTATCTCTGGACAAAACACGGCAGGTGCGATGATATCCTGGGAAAAACTAACCTTGGTAGATAGACTCCTGCAATCTAGTTACGGTTTTAATATGTATTTATTACATACTCTATTTCCTTCAGAGCTATCGCCGTTATATCTATTGGGTAAAACAAACTTTTATGATGTTAAGTTTTTTGTACATTTTTTTGTCTTTCTCTCTGTGTTTATCCTCTCTTTATCTGTAAGAAAGAGAACACAATGGCCATTGTACTTTATGTTGATTTATTTCGTAATTATATCTCCTGTCTTAGGTTTTACCCAAAGCGGAGCACAGATAATGGCGGATCGATATACTTACATTGCCTTAATGCCATTTTCTATTGTCATTAGCTGTATTACTTTGCGAGTAATAGAATTAATACGAGGCTTAGGAAGATATGGGATGCCAGTCGCATGTTCAATTTTTACCGCATATGTATTTATGATGACTGTACTAATAGGTAGTACGAGCAAACAAATATTAATATGGAAAGATGAAGAATCCTTGTGGACACATGCCATCGAAATTGACAGGTTTAATTATCAAGCTTTAAATAACAGGGCAGATTATAGAGCAAGAAAAAAGTTATACGCAAAATCATTTGAGGATTATACTCTAGCACTTGGGGTTGATTCGAATAATGCCTATTCTCTAAATGGGAGAGCAGCAACTAGAATTCACACAGGTGATTTAAAGGGAGCGATCGACGATTTGAATGCGGCTTTAAATATTCTGCCTACATATGTTGATGCGTTATTAAATCGAGGCGTTGCTTATCATAATATTGGAGATGTGAAATTAGCCAGAAATGATTTCATAAAAATAATTGAATTGCTACCAAGTCATATTAAAGCGAATTATTATCTTGGCATAGGCTATTTTTCATCAAATGAATTTCGTAGAGCCATAATATTATTTACAAATGTTAACGAGTCTGACCCAACACACATGGACTCTATATACTATCGAGGACTTTCATATTTATATATTGAAGACTATGTGCAAGCTAAAAAAGATTTTAAGTATGTAATGAAGAATGCTCATAAGAATACTATTTTGTACAAAAACGTAGAACAACAATTGGAATTGCTAAACGGAATGGATATTTAATTATTGAACCATGAATAATAATTTAAGCATTATATTACCGGCTAAAAATGAGTCGGCATCACTACGAAAATTATTACCAAAATTAATTTCCACATATGCCGATGCAGAAATTATCATTGTTAATGATGGCTCTGAAGACGATACTTTAGATGAGTGCAGTAAATATAATGTGAGAGTGATTTCTCATCCGTACTCAAAAGGAAATGGCGCCTCTATAAAAACTGGAGCGCGCGCCGCGAGAGGAGATATATTGGTTTTTATGGACGCCGATGGTCAGCATTCACCTGAAGACATTCAGCGATTACTTGAAGAGATTGAACGTGGTAATGACATGGTTGTTGGTTCCCGTGATGCTGCTTCACATGCAAGTCTTCCCAGACGTATTGCGAATCTGCTTTATAACAGATTGGCTAGTTATATGTCTGGACATAAAATATGTGATTTAACCTCCGGTTTTAGGGCAGTAAAAGCAAGTGTCTTCGAGCAGTTTCTTTATTTATTGCCGAATGGTTTCTCCTACCCAACCACCATAACGATGGCTTTATTCCGGTCTGGGTACAGTATTAAATATGTACCAATAAATTGTGAAAAGCGCATAGGCGACAGTCATATTAGGCTAATTAAAGATGGTGTTAAATTCTTATTAATTATTTTTAGAGTTACTTCGCTATATTCGCCACTTAAAATATTTGCTCCAGCCAGCTTTGCTATTTTTGTTACCGGGCTTTGTTACTATGCGTACACTTATTCATATTTTGGACGATTTACAAATATGAGCGCTTTATTGATCCTGACGTCAGTCATCATATTCTTAATTGGTTTATTATCAGAGCAAATAACATTTCTAATTTATAGCCAAAATCAGAAAAGGAATGATTAAGTTTCAGAGCAGACAGTGAATATAAAAAATCTCTGTGGTTGAGGCAATAATGTATTTATTAAATATCCTTTTTAATAGAGCCAACGGCACGAATATCAACTCGTTCAAGATGGTATCGCGTATGATTTTTAAATGGATCTTCGGTGTTTCGAGCATAAGGAATCTTATTAATATTTAAGACGTCGTATTTACGCTCACCACTCACTCACTCAGTAGCGGTTTAATGCGGAACCAATAAACCCTGCGTCGCCGTGGTAATTAATTTCTTTCAAACCGTTCTTAGCGAACAGACTACGTTGGCTAAAATATTGAATCTATTACTGTAATTTAGCTTATTTAAATTATTTTTCTAAAACCGTATTCATGTGAAGAAATGAGAAGTGTCGTTGTTAATCAATGAGATAGCATCTGCAAATGACGCTTTATTTTTATATAAAACAGTCGGTTACGGATATAATTCGATAAAATCTTTTTGCGATCCAATTCACATAATTATTACTACAAGATTGATTGTTTTTTCTGTATGTATTACGTTCTATATTTTAGAACAATATTCTGAAAGGCGGTAGCGTGCTCGAAGCATTTAACGGTTTAATTACTTCAAAAATGAGGATCAAGTTATTGATGCGGCTGTTTCTCAATTCGCATCAACAATCCTACGTCCGGGAATTAGCGCAAGAATTTGGTGTTTCGCCAAGCCAAGTGAAAATTGAATTGGATAACTTAAATCAATCGGGTTTACTTAATAGTGAAAAAAGTGGTCGGCAGATTTTGTATCATGCCAATAATAAACACCCTTTATTTCCAGAGCTTCAGTCCATGGTGAGAAAGTCCTTAGGCATGGATCAAATTATTGACAGTATTCTGGACCGATTGGGAAACCTTGAATCAGCATATTTGGTTGGTGATTATGCATTTGGTAGAGATACTGGAATTATCGATATAGTTCTTATTGGTGAGATTGATCAGGAAAACCTTCATGATCTAACAAAAAAAACGGAACGATATATTAGTCGTCGAATTCGAACATTGACGCTGCATAAAGATGAGTTTATCAAACTCACTCAGAAAAATTCACTTCAGCCACGATTACTATTGTGGGGTGAGGAATGATATGACTAATGTTTTAGCATACAGGCTACTAATATCCCCTGTGTTACTGGCAACAACACTATTACAACATCGATATCTGCTGGGGCAGTTAATTAAACGTGATGTATTGTTACGTTATCGTGGTGCGTATTTTGGCCTGTTATGGGTCTTTATCAACCCATTAATAATGCTTTGTATATTTGCTTTTGTTTTCGGCTATGTCTTTCAGAGTCGTTGGCCTGCTCATCCAGGCAGTATCCCTTACGTACTTAATCTTTACTGTGGACTTATTGCCTTCAATATTTTTGGTGAGACTATAGGCCGCGCTCCGACGACGATACGTGCTTATCCAAACTATGTGAAGAAAATAATATTTCCAGTAGAAATTTTACCATTAGTGCCTCTAGGGGCTGCTTTTATCCACGGCATATTTAACATGATAATACTGGCAGCGGCTCTTGCCTGGGTTGGCCATTTGAATGCTTCTTTATTGTTGTTTCCTATGCTGATGTTGCCGCTTATCATGGTTGGGATGGGGCTAGCCTGGTTTTTGGCAGCTTGGGGTGTATTTATTAAGGACATGAGTCAGATCGTGCCAATATTTGTACAAATGCTCATGTTTCTTTCACCCGTTTTTTATCCTGCTAGCGCGGTACCTGAATTGTATCGCCCATTTTATTCTTTGAATCCGCTTTGTTCGGTCATTGAGGCGCTTCGGGCGGCACTTGCCGACACTACTATTGATTGGGTCTCCTGGGGAATTGCTCTGGTTTTGGGTCTAGTCGCCTTTTTTGCAGGACTGGCTTGTTTTAATCATAGCCGAGATGAGTTTGCCGATGCACTCTGATGATATTGTAATATCTGTCCGTGACGTCACTAAGAGTTATCGTATTTTTGGTAACGCAGGTACGCGATTAAAGCAGGCCATGACCTTCGGCTTGAAAAAATACTACGAGGAATATACTGCGCTTAAGGATGTTTCTTTTGAGGTCAAGAGGGGAGAGACAATCGGCATCATTGGGAGTAATGGTGCGGGAAAGAGCACTTTGTTGCAGCTGATTTGCGGCATACTCAAGCCGAGTTCCGGCACAGTTGAGGTGAATGGTCGTGTTTCTGCGATGTTGGAATTAGGCGCCGGTTTCCATCCGGAATTTACCGGGAGAGAAAATGTATTTTTCCAAGGGTCTCTCATGGGTTTAACAGAGACACAGATGAAACAACGATTTGATGATATTGAAAGGTTTGCAGGTATTGGCGAATTTATTGATCAGTCGGTCAGGACATACTCCTCTGGAATGTTTGTGCGTTTGGCATTTGCTGTAGCTACCCATGTAGATCCCGATATTATCGTGATAGATGAAGTCCTGGCAGTGGGAGATGCAGTGTTTCAACAAAAGTGTATAGACGTTGTGAATAAACTACAGTCCTCGGGTGTTTCAATAATTGTGGTTTCACATAACCCATATCATATTGAACGATTGTGTCATCGTGCGGCTGTTCTACATGAAGGAAAACTATCGGAGTTAAAGTCAGCCAAGAAGGTTTTGAGTAGTTATCATGAATTGGTACAAGGTGAGCTATCCCAATCTTCAGACATTATTGCCAGTAACAGAGAAGGAACAAAAGAGGTTGTGTTTGAGAAGGTATTTATTGAAACGGACAAAGCATCAGATGAAGATACGATCCAAAGTACTGAGTCAATGCGTATCGTTGCTGAAGTTAATGCAAAACAATCAATAACTGATGTGCATTTTCGTTTTGAGTTATATTCCTCAGCAAATGAGCTAGTAACCGTTATTTCTACTCTAGGGCTTACCGAAACAACGCAATATCATGGTAAGCACCGCCTCACATTTAACATGTCTCCGTGTCAATTGACTTCAGGGTGGTATTACATCACTGCAATAGCTGGTCATAAATATGTACGTCTGGATACTTGGCAGCGTGTTATTGACTTCAAAGTTTTGATGAAGGATAAATATGCGCAGGATTTATCAATGGATCAAGGCGTCTTTATTTCGCAAGGCCAGTGGACATTTTCTCTGCAACAGAATGATGTTGTTTATGCTAGTTAAAAGTGGCTATGGTTGAATTTGAAATAAATAGCATACAAACTTATCTAATATACACTGTCATTTTTATCATCCTTGGGTTTATATGAATGGAGATAGTTATCAAGAAGGTTTGTTTTTTTCTGTATAAAAGTATCTTCAGTTAGTACCATGCAATTATTGACACCTATCTAGCTAAAAGAAGGATTAATCTATTATGTTTATTTTATATAAGACAAATAATTTTCGTATTCACACATGAAGACATTAATAACTGGTGGGGCGGGATTTATTGGAAGCCACCTTGCGGAACTATTAATTTCCGAAGGTCATGATGTTATCGTTGTTGATAATTTAACTTCTGGTCGAACTGACAATTTTAAAACAATTTCATCAAACCCATCTTTTGGTTTTGAAAATATTGATATTAGGGACTTCGATAATCTTAAGCCTGCATTTCAAGGTGTTGATTGGGTGTTTCATCTGGCTGGTCTTGCGGATATCGTCCCATCAATTGAAATGCCGTCCGAGTATTACAGTACAAATGTAACAGGCACTTTTAATGTTTTGGAATGCGCGCGCATTGCAGGTGCTAAAAAAATTATCTACGCGGCATCTTCATCAAGTTATGGTATTCCTGATGTTTATCCAACACCGGAAACTTCGCCGATACAGCCAGAATATCCTTATGCATTGACAAAGTATATGGGTGAAGAACTTGTTTTACACTGGTCTAAACTCTATAAGCTACCTGCAATTTCCCTTAGATTGTTTAATGTGTACGGCACTCGTTCTCGTACAACAGGTGCTTACGGTGCAGTCTTTGGAGTGTTTCTTGCTCAGAAACTTAATGGACACCCTTTCACAGTCGTTGGAGATGGTGCGCAAACAAGAGATTTTACCTATGTAAGTGATGTAGCGAGGGCTTTTTTGTCCGCAGCAGAATCAGGTGTTTCTGGTGAAGCTATGAATGTCGGCAGTGGTAATCACTATAGTGTTAATCGCTTGGTTGAACTTTTGGGCGGTGAAATTGAATATATTTCGAAACGACCTGGTGAGCCAGATTGTACGTTCGGTGATACAAGTAAAATACAGAGGTTAATTGGTTGGAAGGCGACAGTTTCATTCGAAGAAGGAGTAAGTAAAATGCTCGAAAATATTAATAATTGGAAAGGTGCTCCAGTTTGGGATTCCACAAGTATTCATAAGGCCACGGAGACCTGGTTCACATATCTTGGCAAGGGAGAAACGCAGCCATGAAGGGTGATATGTCTATTGCTGCACGTGCTGATTTGTTCAGTGATTTGTTAAAGCGGAGTGATGTGACCGATAAGAAAAAAAACAAACAAGAGCTGGAACAGGCCATGACAACACTTTGTGACTGGTTAACAGAGCTTCGTGAAGAAGAAAGGTGTCTTTATATTCTTGGTAACGGTGGCAGCGCGGGTGTGGCTGCGCATGCTGTAACTGACTTTTTTAACGCAGCTAAACTCAAAGCTATCACCTTGCATGAGTCTTCATTGTTGACCTGTATGTCAAATGATTACGGTTATGAAAATGCGTTTGCACTAATGCTTTCACAAATGGTAAAGCCCAAAGATGTTGTGATTGTGATAAGCAGTTCCGGGCAATCGATGAATATCCGAAACGCGGCTCAACAAGCTTTGCAAAGCAGTGCCCTCGTCGTTACTTTGAGCGGGTTTGGCAGTGACAATCCTCTACGTTTAATGGGAGAACTTAACTTCTGGCTTGATTCTGATGATTACGGGATGGTCGAGATCGGTCACCAATTTATATTACATAATATTTCTGACCGTTTGAGAAAGAAACTGTCTGGTGAAACATGAGTGATAAAATTGTTAACCTGGAAAAGATTGCAGAGCAATCACGAGTAATAAAAGGCAATGGGCAGCGAGTTGTGCTTTGTCATGGCACTTTTGATCTTATGCACACGGGCCATATCCGTTATCTGCAACGAGCGAAGCAAGAGGGTGACTTTTTGCTTGTCACTGTAACTGCGGATGAATATGTTAATAAAGGTCCAGGGCGACCAATATTTAATGAGCAATTACGCGCTGAGAATTTAGCTGCATTGGAATGTGTTGATTTTGTAGCGATAAACAATGCGATTTCTGCAGTTGACGTTCTGCACCTGATACAACCTGATGTTTATGCTAAAGGAAGTGAGTATCAGTCACATGGTGATGATGTTACGGGTAATATTATTCTTGAGCAGCAAGCGGTAGAGGCACACGGCGGTGAGATATTCTATACCGATGAAATTACCTTCAGTTCCAGTAGTTTGCTTAATGAGCATTTTGGTGTGTTTCCACCAGAAACAAAGCATTTTCTTGAACAATTTTCTGAGAAGTGGTCAGAGAAAGAAATTCATAGTCTTGTAGACTCTTTGGCGGATCTAAATGTGTTAGTCGTCGGAGATGCGATTATTGATCAGTATCATTATGTGTCACCACTTGGCCAGACAGGTAAGGGGAGTTCACTTGCTGTTCGTTATGAAACAGAAGAACAATTTGCAGGTGGCTCCATTGCTGTTGCTAACCATATTGCCGGATTTGCCAAGTCGGTTACACTAATGGCAGGACTGGGAGATCAAGATAGCCATGAAACTTTTATCAGGGAGAAATTAAAACAAAATGTAGAACCGGCATTTTACTACTTTAAAGATGCGCCTACTGTTACTAAACGACGTTTTGTTGATAGTGATCTTTCAAAATTATTTGAAATTTACTTTTATCAGGATACACCAACACTTGAAGATGGAGGAGAGGAAGTATGCCAATGGTTGGTTGATAGTTTGAGTAATTATGATGTTGTCGTTGTTGCGGACTTTGGTAACGGGTTTATTGATGAAAAAATGATAGCTATACTTTGTGATAAATCACGTTTCCTCGCAGTCAATACCCAAATCAATAGTGGTAACCGTGGTTACCATGTCATTAATCGATATGCTCGAGCTAATTTTGTTTCACTTAATGAACCTGAATTAAGACTGGCTGCGCACAATCGCCATAGCCCGTTAGAGGAAGTGAGTGACTCTGTGGCGGAGAATGTAAAAGCAGAACGTCTTGCTATTACGCGTGGCACCAAGGGCATGATGATGATGGATAAGAAAAACAGGATGGTCCATAAAGTTCCCGCACTATCTACGCGGGTGATCGATCGAATTGGTGCAGGTGACGCCTTTCTTTCCTTGTCTGCGCTTTGTCTGGGTAAAGGTATCGATGCTGAAGTTGCGGCTTTCATTGGCAGTGTTTCTGCTGCAATGGATGTACAGATTGTATGTAATCGGGATGCGATTGATCCGGTTAGTTTGAAGAAATATGTCTCGACCTTACTTAAATAATTATGGAATTTTAAAGTGGAAGTAATAACACCAGCATTAAGACTGTTTCGATCTATATTAAGGATACGACGTGTTGAAGAAGCGCTTGCAGAACGATACGCTGAGCAAGAAATGCGTTGTCCGATGCATTTGTGTATAGGGCAGGAAGCGATCGCTGTAGGCGTGTGTGAGACATTAAAAACAAGTGATCGTGTATTTAGTAATCACCGCGCACATGGGCATTATTTAGCCAAGGGAGGAGATCTCAATGCTATGGTGGCTGAAATCTATGGTCGGGCAACTGGTTGCTGTGGTGGGCGAGGTGGTTCCATGCATCTTATCGACCTCGGCGCGGGTTTTATGGGAGCAACACCTATTGTCGGAGGGACAATACCCTTAGCTGTTGGCGCTGCTTGGTCGGCATCACTGCTTGATAAAAACTACGTCACAGTGGTCTTTTTCGGTGATGGCTGTTTCGAAGAAGGTGTCATGCACGAGTCGTTAAATTTCGCGGCACTACACAAACTCCCGATAGTTTTCGTTTGTGAGAATAATGATTTTTCAGTATATACGCGGCTTGATGAAAGACAGCCTGATCGGCCTATCTACCGTTTAGCGAGAGCGCATGGTATGGCAGCATATAGTGGTAATGGTAATAATATAGAAGAGGTATTGAGCATCTCTACTGAAGCAATTAATGCTGCAAGACAAGGTTTAGGGCCACAGTTTCTCGAATTTCATACCTATCGTTGGCGCGAGCATTGTGGCCCAAACTTTGATGATGAATTGGCCTATCGATCAATAGATGAAATTGAAGCAGGTAAACATGCCTGTCCACTTGTTGATTATGAGAAAAAGCTGAAACAAAAGGATAAGCAGTTTGCCGACAACATTGAAACGTTTGAAGCTGAGATCAATGAAGAAATCCTCGCTGCTTTCGAATATGCCTTGTCTAGCGAGAAACCCTCTGTCCTTGATGCGGAGAGAAAAATTTATGTCTGATAATAAAGAACAGCGACAGATTACTTTTGCAGAAGCAATCCGTGAGGGACTTGATCAAGCAATGGAAAAAGATGCTTCTGTAGTTGTTATAGGTGAAGGTGTTCCCGATCCGAAATCGATATTTAATACAACGGCTGGGTTATTGCAGAAATATGGCGACACTCGGGTCTTTGATATGCCGCTTTCAGAAAATGGAATGACGGGGATTTGTATTGGTGCAGCTATGTCCGGCTTGCGCCCGGTGATGGTACACCAGCGTATTGACTTTGCTCTGCTGGCGATGGACCAATTGGTTAATAATGCTGCCAAGTGGGCTTATATGTTTGATGGTAAGGCAAGCGTGCCACTTGTCGTCCGACTCATAATTGGCCGAGGCTGGGGACAGGGCCCACAACATTCCAACAGTTTACAGGCTATGTTTGCACAGGTTCCGGGACTCAAGGTGGTGATGCCAGTGACTGCACAGGATGCGAAAGGTATGTTGATCGCTGCTATAGAGGATGAAAACCCGGTTCTGTTTATTGAACACCGTTGGCTTCATCATGTTAACGACGAAGTCCCAGAGAACTATTACCAAACATCATTAGATAAAGCCAGAGTCATGACTGAGGGAGCGGATGTGACGATCGCCGCATTCTCATACATGGTTATAGAATCACTAATTGCTGCAAGAGCGCTAGAATCAATAGGTATTAATGTTGAAGTGATTGATATGCGTAGCGCTAGACCGCTGGATATTGAGGCGGTTCTTCAATCTGTGAAGAAGACTGGTCGATTGATTGCAGCGGATACCGCATATCAGACTGGGAGTATTGCCGGTGAGATTATTAGTCAGGTTGCTGAGCTTGCTTTTGAGCATTTGAAGACACGCCCAGTCCGGATTGCCTCACCGGATCATCCTGCACCAACGTCTCATTTTTTATCTGAAAATTATTATCCTGATGCGAAAACAATTGCAGATGCAGTATTAAATTTGACCGGAACTGAACAGAGTTCTATCGATTACAGTGATTTTTGTGTCGCGTTTCGAACCAACAATCCACATGATGTGCCTAATCGCGAATTTAATGGACCTTTCTGAACGAATATCTAGTTATTTTTAAGTGATTCCTGTTTATGCCGGTGCAGTAGTAAGTGCTTCTGATAGGCGAGTTCTGTGTCAGTTACGTGACGATAAGCCCGATATTATTTGTCCGGGTTTATGGGTTTGTTGCCCGGGTGGGCATATTAACAAGTCAGAACGACCAATTGATGGAATAGTGCGCGAGTTACGAGAAGAATTTGAAATAGAAGTTAAAAACTTAAAAACTTTGATGACGCATAAAGAGGATTCAGGGGAGTTTCAAGGCCTCTATCATGCGTTTTATGCAGATCTGAGTACACCAGTTGAAAAAGTTAAATGTAATGAAGGTCAGCGTGCCGAATTTTTTAGACCTGAAAACGCGTTGCGTTTGTCGCAACATCCCGTAAGCCTTATTTTCCTAAAGGCATTTATGAAAATATGAAACCAACAATTGCAGTGGTTATTCCAAATTATAATGACTCTAATTCACTGAAGCAGTGCCTCGACTCAGTGTATAAACTGGATAGTGTGCCGGAACAGGTATTAGTCGTCGATGATCAATCTACTGATAACAGTTTGGATGTTATTAATGAATGCATACGAAATATTCCGTCAGCTGAGCTTGTCGTTAATACTGTCCGGTTAGGTACCATGGGAGCGCTTAATGAAGGACTAAAGCGAGTAACGACAGATTATGCATTATTCCTTTCATCTAATGATTATCTGAAACCTGGAATATTTACACGCGCCAGATCATGTCTCCATAATGATGGGTATCCGGGGGTATGGTCGGCAATGGTATCGACAATCGATGAGAAAGACCGACAGTCCCATGCCTATCCATCTCCGGTCATATCGCTAAGGGATACTTATCTCATGCCTAATGAATGTATACGTATGGCGTCATGGCTTGGGCACTGGTTCACAGGGACGACATTGATCTATCACTGTGACACATTGAAAAAAATTGGCGGATTTGATCAGAGCTACCAAGGGCTGGCAGATATGCTCGCCGCGTTAACAGTTGCCAGCATTAAGGGAGCATCATTTTCACCTGAACCATTTGGAGTAATGAGGCAGCATGCTGGAGGACTTATGGAGAGGACATCGATGGATTTGGCTGGGCTAGATATTATTTTAGAACGAATGGTCGATGAAGGGCCGAAGCTGTCACCACAATTGTTCAGTCAAAAATTTTGTGATGTTATGCAGCGACGAATTCGTTTCACTGCCATTAGAGCATTTAACGATAATAGCTGGTGGGTGCATGCGCGAAGGTGGGAAGGGTGTCGATACAAACTGCTAAGTACGGTTAGTCCTTTAGTTGGAAAGTTCAGGACGTTGCAACTTTTGCTGGCTTTTATCTTACTGCGGCCCCCACAAGATGTGTTTATGATTATTTGGTATCGAATGTTTGGAACTTTATTTATCAATGTTCGAAGAAAATTGTCTTAGAAAATATGACAAAGTCTGTCTTAAAATTTCTTATTACACCTAATTATGCAACACCATACGATCAACGCATGGTTAATGGTTTAGCCGATGGGTTAAATGCAATTGGGCATCAGGCGCTTGCGTTGTCATCACCAATATCTTCCAGAGAAGTTGTGAATCAATGTAAAGAATATTCTGTAGACATGGTTTTACAAGTCAATCGGACTAGATCTCAAGATGTAGAATTACCTAAGAACACTCGTTACATATCTTGGTATCAGGATGTGTTTCCCGAAACAGTAAAAGGGTTTGCAGCGAATTTTCATGATTCAGATATTCTTTATGCTCTCGGGGACCCTGGTGTTTTAGGTTTTCATGCACCAATGCCATGTTATGTTGGATCATTGGTTTCTGGTGTGGATCAAAATATCTTTAATCATAAGAAACAAAATGGGCATGAAAAAATAGATTTTTCCATGTGTGGATTTATTCCTGCACCGCCACGCACCCGAGGACTGTTTGAAATAATGTTAGAAACGGTAGAGCAATACTATCAACCGTTAAACGGTTCTCTGGATATTCATGAGCTTGAATCAGTAATAAGAGAAAATATGGCTCCTTACCCAAACGCATTTTCAATTGTTAAACAGAAACTGCTGAAACAGCTTTACAAAATGCGGCAATTATTTAAACCCGATGATGGCACTAATCGACATCTATTATCACCTTTTGAAAGATCGATTAGTTTTTATACGCGGGAGTACCCGCGATTATTAGACCGGGTGGCATTGATAAATAAAGTATTAAAAGTTTCCGATTCATTAGAACTTTACGGCCCAGGGTGGGAACGGCATAAAAAATTTAGATCCTATTCAAAGGGCGTTGTATCAAATCAGGAAGATCTATTAAATATTTATTGTAAGAGTAGGATAAACCTTGCAAATAACACACATGGATTGGGCTTGCATAGTAGAACATTTGAGTGCATGGCGGTTGGTGGTTTTATATTCACTCATGAGTCCCCTCATGATGATAAACCTGGAGGCATGTTGACATCATTTGAACCGGATAAACATTTCGGGTTATTCAATCCGGACAATATACATGAAGAAGCTGAACGTTGGTTAGGCGACAATAAGCAAAGGTTAGAAGCAGGAAAGCAAGCATCGAAAATTGTACGCGAACAGCATTGTTGGCATCATCGTGCGCGACAAATTTGTGATGATTTGAGGAAGTAGCGATACCGTATGCAAAACTTTAATGTTAAAACACGAAATGAACTTCAAGATGATTATCGAGTGTTTTATGTGACCGCCTGGGGTTATGCTGCGGATCATTTGATAGGTTGGTTACCAAAAGCCCTCAACTGCCACTATGATATGTTTGCATTACTTGCGCATGAAGGCTCACGGCCAAAATATCTAGCAGAACGAACTCGTGCGGAGCGACCAGCATTAGTACCGTATACTGAATTTCTTAATGATATGGGAATGACCTACTCCGCCATAGGTGATTGCTATTCTTTTCGTGCCGGACAAATGCCAGCATTGTTAGGTGTTGAGCGCTATAAAGACATACCTGTTGTGAATATAGTTCGTCATCCAGCAGTTTGGCTTGAATACTATGTGCGTTGGCGTTCAAGCAATATGCGAATGCGTGAAGGGGCTACCGACCCTCTAGCATGGGAATGGAAAACTGCTTGTCACGGATATTTCGAATATCTTGGGTTGCCTGAATATAACAAGGAAGATATCGATACTTGGTCTTGTTATCAGGGAATGTTTCAATTGAATAATGTGTTGGGGGATATTCATGCTGTTGATAAACATATAGCCATCGAAAAGATTGCAGATAACCCTGATAAATTTAAAGAATTAGTTCATTACTTAAGTCATGGAAAAATTGCATATGACCAATCTACTCTGGACATTGTGTTCTCTATGCGCAACACACTATTTCGAGGTGAGAGACCTGTTGAAGCAGATCCATGTGTGTTGATCGAGAGTTGGCCTGGCTGGAAAGTTGATGCCTTCCGTAAATTAGTTTCCAAAGAAGCTCTGGATGTCCACAGGTCTTTTGGTTATGACTTTTCGGAAATCATACGGAAACCAATAAACATAAAGCCGGGCCATGACAAGGTGCAACGATCTATTTTTGTATCTAGTCTTCCTAAATCAGGCACATGGTTATTGAGAGAGATTCTAGAGATGATTACCGGACTCAAGTCATTTGAACCAGATATAGTCGAAGGAGAGCCAAGTTACGAAAATGAAATGTTGATCGATTTTCCTTCAGGCACATTCTTTTCATGGCATTCTATTTTAACATCTAGAGCAGTTTCCCTGCTCAATGGTTGCCAATCTAAAAATATTTTCTTGATACGTAACATCTATGATGTATTGCTATCCATGTATAATCATCTTACACGAGATGTCGATGCAACAATAGGTCGCTCAGTAGGAGGCTCCAGTTACTTTAATGATAAGACGACTGAACAAAGTCTTACGTTAATGATATCCGGTTTTACGACGCCAGAAATGACATGGAGTGGTGTCGGTCCAGTATTAAAACAAATTAATAGTATGCTTGCATTTATTGAATCAGGTCATGCGTTATTAATTGACTATAAAGAGTTAACAATTGATAAGAGAAAGGTTATAAAAGATATTTTAAATTTTCTGGAACTTCGGTTATCAGGAAAGCGTATTAAAGAAATATTAATTAATACAGAAAAAGATTTCATGCGAGAACGCTTAAGAAAAAACGGTTCTGGCTTGCATGTTTCTGAGAAAACGCACCTATTGAGCAGAAATGATTTCTCAACATATCATAAAGAGATGCTAGATCGTATTGTGATGATCGAAGCACCAGAACTCCCAAAAAGGTTAGAAAATTTAGGTTTGAATACAGTGTTGTATCTGGATGAACTTGAAGAACCAGCGAAATGGACAGAGTTTGTGGGGCCATCAAGAAAAAGTTCAAATAAGTTTATTAAGTATATTTATAAGAAATATATATCAAAGTAATAAATAAGGATGTTTTTGACGTTGTCATTAGATAGCAGTATTGTCTATCTGCTCATATATGTTTTAACTAATTTATATGGTTGCATTTTCAAATAACCGTATGAGTTTTTCCGTTGATTTAGAAACTGACAGTTGACTCGCAAAAAAGTCACTACTTTTATTTGCCAAAGATAACCTCATTTTTGGCGCGCGTGCTAGCTGTAGAATTTGATCTGCTAACTGACTTGGGTCGTTAGCATCGACGAGTGAAAAAGGCATTTCATTACTGTTGATGAAAATCGAGTCTACCCATTCAGTTTTAGCGGTAATTATTGGACGGCCAATGCGTGCATAATGATAAATTTTATATGGGCAAACGCGCTGGGTTTTATTCGTTGAGCCAAATATTCCCAGACAGATATCAGACCTTGTGATCTCTAAGGCTAATTCTTCTGAAGAACACCAGCTTTTGTTCCAGGTGAAATATTTTGATTTCTGCGATGCATACTTGCTTACGTAGGCTGCGTCTTGACCATCGCCAATGATATGAAACGATATATTTTGGTGTTCTTTTAAAATATCTATAGCGGCAATGATGGTTCGTATGCCATGTAAAGGAATGAGAGTGCCAATAAAAAGCACTCGACAGACACTGTCTTTCTCAGCGATGTACGGGGTGGGTTGGAATACTCTCTCGTCAGTAGCTAATGGAATTGGGACAAATTTTTCCAATGAAAGGTTAAACAATGACGAGTAATAATCAGCATTATTTTTCGTATCAACAATCACGTGATCAGCCGTATTAAACGCCCTGCGTTCTATACTAAATATTAGTTTTGCTGACCAACTTTCTTTTCTGATGAGTTCCCGATCCAAAACTATGGCGTCATAAAGTGATATGAATGCATCGAGAATTATAAAATCAGGTCTTAGTATTTTGGGTAGTAACGAAATTGAATATTGTAAAAATATCGATGGATAAGGTATATAAAGACGTTTAGCACGATAGTGTAAAATAATTCGTACAAAAACCATAATATGGCAGAGAAACAGTCGAAAGGGATTATTGAACGCGCGTACGTTATTATTATTTTTCTGCTTTTTGGCCAGAAAACAACAATTTATTTCTTTAACTATTGTATGTGGGTGTTCAATAAGTGATTGAATGCGAAATAAGACATTGGGATAGGCTTCACTTTTTTTATATGTCCCTGCGACTAAAATAGCTATTGGCGTTTTAAGGTTCGACATTATCTATCTCAAGTGGGCCAGTTTTAAAATTAGATTTCAGTCCATCTATCAAACCAGACATAGTAAATAATATTCGTTGTTTCTTTTTGTCTTCAAAAAATACTGTAGATAACAAATCAGCTAATATCCGCAGGAACTGGCGTATTGACCAAAATGGAAATTTGTGGATATAGTCTTTTGCTGTAACAATAGTATTTCTTGCAACGTAATATTTTCTTTCTGGGTTATGTGGATGTGATAGTAGGCACTGTATACGGTTAATGAAAGTGTTTCCTTGTACTCCAATGCTATGTGTCATTAAAGATTTGCATGTGATGCAAATTTCATAACCTAGTGATCTTGCCCTCATGCAATACTCATGGTCTATAGAGTCAATAAAGTATTCGGATCTAAATGGCCCGATATGCCGTGCTAGTGCCAGGTTTAGCAGGCTACCAGAAGTAATCACCGTAGCTTTATTTTGGTAAATATTTTTGCTCTGCTTACAATGAAAGGCAACTGAGTCATCATTAATATTTCTGTAATTAGCACCTAAGATAGCTGGCATTATTGACATGGTAGAAATTGTTTTAGATAGCTCCATTATAATATTGTCATCAACAACCGTATCTTGATCCAGTAATAGCACCCATTCCATATTTGTGTGAGATACAATCTCAATACCTTGATTGAGAGCATAAGCCAGGCCCATATTAAACGAGTTTGTTGTTATACTATTAGAGCTGGAATCTGATAATATTCGTGTTAGAGCGTTTAATGTGTCTTGATCACAGTGATTATTTATCACAACGATGTGATGAACTTGGCGCTTGATTTTATCAATATGATGTAGAATATCAGCTTCAGGCAGATAAACAGTAACTATTGCGCAAGTATTGCTTTTGTTAGGCAAGTTTGAATTGGTAATAATTTTACGCATCATCATTCTATTTTAATTGATTCATTTTCAATTTACAGGAACTTAAGATGGCAGATCCTTATGGTATTGACAGTCATAAATTAGCATATCATCCCAAACGTGTTTCTCAACTTCTGGATGTTGGTGAAAACTGGGAAAAGGCAAAGAATGTCTATCCTATCTATGTCGAAATGGCGCCTGTTGGTGCCTGCAATCATCGATGTACTTTTTGTGCTGTCGATTATATAGGCTACAAGGCACGCATGTTAGATGTTGCGATTTTAAAAGATCGGTTGCCTGAAATGGGGAGGCTAGGGGTAAAGAGCATAATGTATGCAGGCGAGGGAGAACCCCTGCTACATAAAAAGATTAATGAAATTGTCAAAATTACGCATGATTCTGGCATTGATGTTTCTTTTACTACAAATGCCACGTTGATGAATGAAAAATTCGTTGAAGAATCATTGTCATTAACCTCGTGGCTTAAAGTGTCGATCAATGCGGGCACTGCAGAAACCTATTCCAAAATCCATCAGACTAAGGAAGAAGATTTTAAGAAGGTATTAGAGAATCTTAAACGGGCGTCTGATTATAAATACAAGCACAATATTGATTGCGCAATAGGTGCACAAGCATTGTTGCTCCCAGAGAATTCAAATGAACTTGGAGAATTAGCTAGAATTTGTAGAGATGAAATAGGTTTAGATTATTTAGTTGTCAAACCATATTCACAGCACAATTTTAGTGAAACCCGCATATACGAAAATATAGATTATTCAGAATACCTTTCTCTTGGTGACGAATTACAGGAACTAAATACAGACAAGTTTAATGTTGTATTTCGAGCAAATACAATTAAAAAATTCATGAATAAACATGAAGAGCGATACCCAAAATGCTCATCGACACCCTTTGTCTGGGCTTATGTTATGGCAGATGGTGCTGTGTATGGATGTAGTGCGTATTTGTTGGACCCACGTTTTGAATATGGAAATATATTAGACAATACATTTCAGGAAATTTGGCAAAGTGAAAAAAGGAAAGAAAATTTCCATTATGTATTGGACGAACTTGATATTTCAGAATGTAGAATAAATTGCAGAATGGATGAAGCTAATAGGTACCTCTATAAATTAAAAAATAATTCAATTCCGCATATTAATTTTATATAAAATATATACACATGAACAAAAATTTTAAAAACTATGCTTTTGTCGACACTGTCCAGCCAAGTGAAAATTGGAAGAAGATTTCTCAAACCGAACGTGTAGAACTTATTTACAATCAACTTCATAAGTATCAAGGTGCAGAAACTTTTAAAGTTGAGCAGGCCGATGAAAATGGTCAGATAGTGATAGCTGTTGACAAAAATATTCCTGCGAACGAGCGGGGCCTTTATCTTTTGGAATTAGAACAAACGCTTAAGGATCATGTTGATCAAGGCTTACATCTCTGGTGTGAACCAGTTGGCGATAAGAGTGCGTTAAGAAAGCTTAGAGGCGTTGTCATTAAGTCATAATTGTATTGAATATGGAGTATTTAAATGAGTAGTATACATAATGCAGTGTCCACCAATGAAGGTGATCTTGTTCTCGATTCGCATAAACTTTCTTACCATTATGACAGGGTTGAAGCATGGGAAAATGGAGAACGTATTGCACCAGTTAGTGTTGATATGGCATTAACGCGAGCATGTGGAGCAATGTGTTCTTTTTGCTATGCAATGGTTCAGGAACCTCAGGAACGCGCATCAATAAAAACTAAAGAAGCATTAAATTTACTTGATGATTTTGCGGAAATAGGTGTTCGAGGGGTATCGCTAATATCCGATGGTGAAAGCACGCTTAGCAAAGCCTATGTTCCTTTTATCCAACACGCGGCAGAATTAGATATCGATGTTGGTAATGCTACTAATGGCTGGGAATGGGAGCCTGAAAAAATAGAGGAGGTTTTGCCGCATCTAACATGGGTTCGATTTACTGTAGCTGCAGGAAGACCTGAAAGTTACTCACGAATTATGTTTAAAGGTCCAGAACATACAGATGTATTTGATAGGGCAATTAAACATATTAAGTATGCAGTTGAGTTGAAGAAAAGAAAAAACCTTAAAGTGACGCTAGGGATCCAAATGGTTCTAATGCCTGAATTTAAGGATGAAATAATACCCTTTGCAAAACTCGCTGTAGACCTAGGTGTCGACTATGGTGTTATCAAGCATTGTTCGGATGATGAGTTTGGGACATTAGGCGTTGACTACGAACAGTACGAAGATATGTATGAGCTTCTGAGCGAAGCTGAAGCCATGAGCAATGAGAAGACGAAAGTAATTGTTAAGTGGGATAAGATTAAAGATAAAGGTAAACCCTCCTATAAACGTTTTTATGGGCCGCAATTTCTTTTGCAAATTAGTGGTAGTGGCTTAGTGGCTCCATCAGGGATGTTCTTTAATGCACGGTATTCAAAATTACATATGGGTAATTTTGTAGATGAACGCTTTATTGATATTTTTAAATCAGACAGGTACTCAACGATAATGAATTATTTGGCGTCACCAAACTTTGATGCCCAAACAATGATGGGAACACTGCCTATACAACACTATGTAAGTGTTGCACTGGACAACCATGCGAAAGATATTGAGAAAATAGTTCCAGCAAGTGACAGCGAGCCACTTCATGTGAATTTTTTATGAAAAGGCAGAGTCATTAAGAAGTAATTCATTTATAGTGAGAATTCATTACGAGTATAAAATAGACTCTTAAAACCCGCAGATAATTTATTTTTTTACCTTTAATAATACGGATACGGGTTCTCCGCTCTCCGTAGAATAGTGTGTCCATACTGGTTCAGTTGCACCATTGAAATATACCTTCAAATCTAACCCATTGATATCTTTTCCCGTTCTCCTTGGATGTAGTTTGCTCACATAGATGTATTCAGCATCATTAACATCATTTATTTTATATAAGTCATCGCCAGGATAATTAAAGGATAAGGGTTTGCTATGACGGTTGGCTAATAGCGCTATGTAAACGGGGGCGAAATGCAATACAGTATCGTTTTCATTAGTGTTTGATTCAATAGCTTTCATATCATTGAACATCGTTTTTTGTATCGCAGCAACAACCTCGGCATGCTTGATTTCGGGTAACCTATAATATTCGTGAATATGATTGTAGCCTTTTTCATTACCAATTTGGTGTCGATTCCATAAATATGAAAGCGTTGGTCCAATTACAGAAAAAGAGATAAGCAGCATAATCAAAATAGGTTTTTCTGACTTAATAGACGTTAGGTTTGTGAAAATCAGGTGAATAGAAAAAAAAGCATAAATTATTAATAGGGCGTGGACAGGATATATAAACCGCAATGCTTGCCCAGGGTGAGGCCAAACTAGTAATATGCAAAAATACACTAGTAAGTAGAACGCATCTAGTTTTAACAGTCGTAATCTTATGGCCAGCCCTAAGCATGCTAATACCCCAAGAAAGAATACAAAGAGTTGTGGGATTATTAAGTCATCTATCCAGTAATATTGCCAAGCTGCAAACCATGTCTCGACCAATACTTTAGGCTGGCCACTTATATCTATAGTGCTAAGTTGTTGGATGTATTGTGATGGCACCGAAGATTGATGGAGTACCTTTGCAAATAAATTTATCAGTATTGTCACAATAATTGGCGCTATAAACTTCTCTGTAGATAGCGATTTATTATGCCACGCGGCAAACCCAACGATTAAATAGGCAAGAAACATGGATGCGCCAATTGTTCTTGTCAATATAAGCAATGAAATCAATAAACCTAAAAATAAGGAATAATAAATATTAGACTTATTTTGATTTGGGAATAAAACAATGATTAACAGACTAATAAAGATATATAGGTTCTCGCTCAAAATACCGAGAATATTTAACCATGTTGATGGGCTTAATAAAAAAATTGAGGTAATAGCCAACGCTTGCCAGTTAGATGCAAAGCATTTGCGAGAAAATAGATAAATGAGCGGTAATGAAACTATTAAAAAGAGTAGTGTCATAATGTGCGCAATATTAATATTATGCACAGCACCAGTAATCGCAAGAATCAAGGGGAACAAAGGGGGGAAGTCTTGAAATTGCCATAATGCTTGAATTGGGGCCGAGGCTTCTTTCCACGGTGACATATAAAGTCCCATCAACATGTAGTTAGCACTGTCACTTGCAAATGTAGACAAGTTGTCGTGCCATACAAAATTAAAACTGAAGCATAAATATACTGTCAAAAGTACGACTGATATAAGGTAATGAAAGTAGAGTGATTTACGGGTAGGTTTTTCAGGTTTCATAAAGAATATATATGACAATATATGCTTTAATTGATGCGGAAGGCGCCATATTTTAATATGCAGTAGATAGCTCGAATTCCGTCCTTCCAATTTATTTTCTTTCCTTCGGCATAGGTCCGGCCATAATATGATATGCCAACTTCGTATATTCTAATTTTAGATATCTTTGAAATCTTTATAGTAACTTCAGGTTCAAAGCCAAAACGATTTTCTCTAATATCTATATTTTGAATAATGTCTCTTTTAAATACTTTATAGCAGGTTTCCATGTCAGAGAGGTTGATGCCGCTAAACATATTACATAATAAGGTAAGAAAGCGATTGCCAATCGAGTGCCAAAAAAATAATACGCGGTGTGAATTTCCACCTAGAAATCTGCTGCCGTAAACTACATCGGCTCTATCATCAAGTAACGGTTTGAGTAACTTTGGATATTCTTGCGGGTCATATTCCAAGTCGGCATCCTGAATAATGACGTAATCCCCTGTAGCTTGCTTTATCCCAGCACGGATAGCGGCTCCTTTTCCCTGATTACGCTCTTGAATTATTAATATGTCGACAAGCTCTCTTAATTCATTTTTTAATAAATCCTGAGTCCCGTCTGTAGAACAGTCATCGACGACAATAATTTCAATATCATCAACTGGGGAATTAGTGACATTATTTAATAGCGTTTGAATCGTCTTTATCTCATTAAAACAAGGGATAATAATAGAAAGCTTAAATGTCATAATAAACGCGCTGTGTGATTTCAGTCTTTAACAACTAATTCTCAGATATTTTTTCTTTGAAATAGGCAATCGTACTTTTAAGGCCCGCATCCAGCTTTGTGACAGGTTGCCAGCCTAATAACTTATTTGCTCTGCTTATATCTGGGCAACGTTGTTTCGGATCATCTTCCGGTAATGGTTTATTAATGAGTTTCGATTTGCTGTTTGATAATTCAATTATCTTTTCAGCAATTTGTTTGATAGATAGTTCGTTCGGGTTCCCAAGATTAACCGGTTGGTGAATCTTGGGAGTATTCATTAATGTGACTAAACCGGAGACAAGATCATCGACATAACATAAGGATCTTGTTTGTTTCCCATCTCCGTAGATAGTAATTTCTTTTCCAGAGAGTGCTTGTACAATGAAATTACTGACAACGCGACCATCATTTATTGCCATATTGGGGCCGTAGGTATTAAATATTCTGGCAACCCTGATATCGAGCCCGAGTTCACGATGATAATCAAAAAAAAGTGTTTCAGCACATCGTTTGCCTTCGTCATAACATGAGCGTATCCCTGTGCAATTTACGTTGCCCCAATAATCTTCCGTTTGTGGGTGAACTGTCGGGTCACCATAAACTTCACTGGTTGATGTTTGTAGCACTGGTATGTTTAATCGTTTTGCGAGGCCAAGGACATTAATTGCCCCGGAGATGCTGGTCTTTGTTGTTTGAATGGGGTGTTTCTGGTAATAAACTGGACTAGCAGGGCAGGCAAGATTATAGATTTGATCGACTTCAAGATATATTGGAAATGTAATGTCATGTCGAATAATTTCAAAATATGGATTTTCCAAAAGTTCGAGAATATTTTTTTTTGAGCCCGTATAGAAATTATCCAGGCATAGTACTTCATTGCCTTCGGACAATAAACGTTTACAAAGATGGGAACCCAAGAACCCGGCTCCACCAGTAACCAATATCTTTCTCATATGCTTTGTCTATCTTTACTTATATTATGTCTGAAATAATTTTATCACTATGTAATCAAGTGGGTCTTCATTAAATAGTGAACTAACGCGCATCATTATGATATTTTTTGTAAAATTGCTTTTATTATTTTGGGGTTTGCTGAAATTATATTGCCAGATTTCAGAAATTCAACGCCACCTGACGTTTCACTATTAATGCCTCCAGCTTCCTGAACAATAAGGGCGCCAGCAGCAATATCCCAAGGTTTTAATCCGTATTCCCAAAACCCATCCAGGCGGCCACAGGCAACATAGGCTAAGTCGAGAGATGCTACGCCTGCGCGCCTGATTCCTGCAATCTCAGGGTATAGTGATCTGAAACTATTGATGAATTCATCTAGGTTAAGCGCATCCCCAAATGGAAAACCGGTGCCAAGTAATGCACCACCTAAAGTTTTTTGGCTACTAACACGAATTTTCTTGTTGTTAAGTTGTGCACCTTTACCTTTAGATGCTGTAAATAATTCTTGCTTAAGTGGGTCATAAATCACTGCTTGATCGAGACGGCCTTTATGCTGGAGAGCAATCGACACGGCAAAATGCGGAAACCCATGCAGATAATTCGTGGTACCGTCAAGTGGGTCGATTATCCATAGAAACTCGTTCTCTCCAGATGCCCCACTTTCCTCGCACAGAAAGGCATGGTCAGGATATGACTGTTTAATTGTGTTTATAATTGTAAATTCAGCTTGGGTATCTACTTCGGTGACAAAATCATTTTTGCCTTTGATATCAACAGATATGTCACTTACGCGATCCATTTCACGTACAATTAGATCTCCTGCTGCCCGTGCAGCACGTATAGCGATATTGAGCATTGGATGCATAAGTGTTTTAAATCCTTGAAATATTAAAAAACGTATTCTACGTTGAGTGAAAAGATGAGTGTAGTGATTAAATATGAATTCGATAATTAGTAATGTGCGTATTGTCCTCGTTGGCACGACACATCCGGGCAATATTGGCGCTGCAGCTCGGGCAATGAAAACAATGTCACAGGATAATCTATATTTAGTCAATCCGAAAGAATTTCCATCTGCCGTGGCAACAGCTCGAGCAGCAGGTGCAGATGATATATTGGCTAATGCAAGTATACATGCTGATTTAAAATCGGCCATTTCAGACTGTGAACTTGTTATTACAACGAGCGCAAGGACAAGGAGTATTCCGTGGCCAATGGTGACGCCTCGAGAATGCGCTGAAAAGATAGCTACATCTAACGATGGAAATGTTGCAATTGTGTTCGGGAGGGAGAATTCCGGTTTAAGCAATGAAGAAATGGAGCTAGGGAATCTGGTGTTGCAAATACCCACGAATGCAGAATATAGCTCACTAAACCTTGCGTCTGCAGTTCAGATTGTATGTTATGAACTATTCATTAAAATCAGGAATAGCAAAGTTGTAATTGCAAAAGAGAAAGTGCCTTACATAAGCCAGGACAAAATAGAATTATTTTATGAGCACCTTGAAGAATGTATGATTGAGATTGGGTATCATGATGTCAATTACCCACGACGATTAATGCACCGGATGCGACGCCTGTTTAATAGATCTCAATTAGATGAAAGTGAGTTAAATATTTTAAGGGGGTTGCTGTCTGCAATCCAGGAAAAGAATCGGTCGATAGAGAATAAGAAGTAATCATGATAAATAATAAGAAAATTATAGTTGTAATGCCTGCATATAACGCAGTTAAAACTCTCGAAAAGACATACTGTGACCTGCCATTCGATATAGTTGATGAAGTGATTCTGGTTGATGATTGTAGCTCCGATGAAACATCAAAGAAGGCTCTCGACATTGGTTTTAAGCATGTGATTCGGCATGATGAAAATTTAGGGTATGGTGCAAATCAAAAAACTTGTTATAGGATGGCTCTAGAGCTTGAAGCAGATGTCGTCATCATGTTGCATCCTGATTATCAGTACGAACCTAAGCTGGTAACGGCAATGGCTTCATTGGTGGCAGAGGAAATATTTGATTGCATACTAGGGTCGAGAATTCTAGGGACTGGTGCTTTAAAAGGTGGCATGCCATTGTACAAATATATAGCAAATAGATTCTTAACGGCTTATCAGAATTTTTTTATCCCGTATAAATTGTCAGAGTACCATACGGGATATAGGGCTTTTTCAAGTTCAATTTTGAAAAATTTACCGCTCGATAGAAATAGCAATGATTTTATTTTTGATAATCAAATGCTATTGCAAACTATTGGTGCAGGTTATGCTATAGGTGAAATCACATGCCCTACTCGTTATATGGATGATTCATCATCAATAAGTGCGCTTCGTTCTATTAAGTATGGCTTAGGAATTATAATAGCAACATTTGAATATAAGTTATCCAAATTTGGTTTTATTAACAGTAAACGATTCAAATAATCATGGAAACGTATTAAAGCTTAGGTTTCAGTTATGGAAAATGAATTATTTGATGAAATGTATAAAGTTGAGACTCAGCATTGGTGGTTTGTTGCGAGACGAAAAATAATTGCTAGTGTCATAGATGATTTAAGCCTTGGGGAAAATTCTAAAATAATCGATGCTGGGTGTGGTAACGGCGATAATCTCGAATTTTTATCAAAATATGGTGAATTAGTCGCAATTGAAAGAGAAGATAGTGCCTTGGAGAGAGCAAAATCAAGGCAAATAGGGAAGGTAGTCAAAGGCGAATTGCCCGACAACTTTCCATCGGATATAAATAAAGAAAACGATTTAATTGTACTGTTAGATGTCATGGAGCATATAGATGACGATGAAAAGAGTTTGTCTATGCTAAAGAACTGGGCAAAGAATAATTCAACATTATTAATTACTGTCCCGGCATATCAATTTCTCTGGACCAGGCATGATGAGTTACATCATCATAAAAGAAGGTATACGGTCGGGCAGTTGAAAAAAGTCATAGAAAATAATGGTTGGAAGGTGGATTATATTTCATATTTTAATACATTTTTATTCCCATTAGCTCTTTTAGATAGAATAAAACAGAAAGTGCTTCCAGCAGCACAAGATAGCGATTTGAAAATACCACCTAAGTTTATTAACACTCTGTTTGAAAAAATATTTAGTTTTGAATCCAGCCTGATTGGAAAAATTAGATTTCCCTTTGGTTTATCAATAATAGCCGTTGCGAAAAAAATATAGAGATGGAAATTCAAAAAACAACTAGTGAAAAAATATTGTCTGTTGTCGCGCCTGCATATAATGAGGGAGAAGGTCTAGATGAGTTTTATTCAAGGCTTGTTGAATCTGTCAAAGATTTAAATATTGAGCTGGAAATTATCTATGTAAACGATGGCAGTCAGGATGAGACGATCGAAATAATGAGTAAGCAACGTAATAGTGACTCCCGTATTACTATCGTTGATTTGAGTAGAAATTTTGGTAAAGAGATTGCTCTTACCGCAGGCTTGGACCATGCGACAGGTGACGCCGTAGTTGTAATTGATACAGATTTACAAGATCCACCGGAATTGATCCCGAAATTAGTTGAATTATGGAGTGATGGGTATGATGTTGTAAATGCAAAAAGGATAAAGAGGAAAGGTGAAAGCAGTTTCAAAAAAATATCCTCATTTCTTTATTATCGATTTTTATATCAGCTAAGCGATGTAAGAATACCAAAGGACACCGGTGATTTCAGGTTGTTAAACCGAAATGCGTTAGATGCATTATTAAAGTTACGAGAAAAACATCGGTATATGAAAGGCTTGTTTGCATGGGTAGGTTATTCGCAAACTGAAATTACATACGAGCGTGATGAACGTTATGTTGGCGAAACAAAATGGAGTTTTTGGAATTTGTTAAATCTAGCATTTGAAGGGTTAACTTCATTTTCAGTTTTGCCATTAAGATTGGCATCAATGGTTGGTATATTCTCTGCTATTGCGGGACTGATTTTTGCTGCGATTATTATAATTAAGAAAATGATGTTTGGTGACCCTGTCGCAGGTTATCCTTCACTCGTCGTGCTCATTACGTTTATCGGCGGTATTCAGCTTCTTGCACTAGGCATTATTGGTGAATATTTAGGTCGCGTTTTTAATGAAACTAAGAATAGGCCGCTATATTTAATTAAGGATATTAAGTCATCAAAATTCCGAGAGTGAATTAAATCACACGTGTCGATATGATTAAGACTATCTTAGTATTGCATTAATTAACATTTGTGCTTGTTATACTTAAGTAATAATCAACTTGGTTTCATGACTTGGAATATAGATGCAGTCAAAGAAAATAAATTTTATTATTATTGGTGCTGCTATATTTAGTTTCTTGTTGCTTGTTTCAGCAGCAAAAACAAAGTCGCTAACATATGATGAGCCTACCTTTATCGCATCTGGTTATAGTTATCTTGATCACAAAGAAATAAAGCTTAATCCAGAAGCGCCACCTTTTTTACAAGCTTTAGTAGCATTTCCATTGAAGTTCCTGAATTTAAAGTCGCCAGATTATTCACATTCAAATTATGCCGCTGAGAGGCAAATAGCGTTTGCTCAAATGTTTCTCGAACATAATAGAGATAAGTTGGGTGATATAACCTTTTTATCCAGAATGCCAGTGCATTTACTTTTTTTTATGTTGGTAATCATGGTTGGTTTTTTTGTAAAAACGCAGGCAGGGGCATTGCCTGCAATTGCCGCCTCAGCTTTGGTTGCATTATCTCCAAATCTGATTGCACATGGTCAATTAGCCACTACAGATTTTGGTTGCGCGGTATTCATGTTTATTTCTGTGTATACTTTTTATTTGGCAATACGTTCTAATGGTTACAAACGCTGGCTTATTTGCGGCCTGGTAACAGGACTTGCTTTATTGAGTAAATTTACAGCATTACTCTTGGCGCCAATTTTCTTCACCTTTGTTTTGTATGAGATTCTTCTCAATGACCGAAATAAAACAGAAGTATTTCGTGGATTATTACTTTTAGTTTTTATTATATTATTAGTGATATGTGTTGGATATGGTTTTAAACCCTGGCTTTATTTATATGGGATATCGAAAATTTATAATGTTGGAAAGATAGATTATCAACAGTATCTTTTTGGAAACGTGTTCTCCGAACCAGTCTGGTATTATTATTTTGCCGCATTTCTTGTTAAGACGCCTGTATCGACATTACTATTAATAATATTTTCTGTCTATGAGACGCTACGTTTACGCCCCGATAGAGATACAGTTGTTTATTTTTTAACACCTGTTGGTATTACTATGTTTGTTTGTTGTTTTGATCTGACAAACTTAGGGTTACGCAGAATACTGCCCGTTTATCCTTTTTTACTTTCATATGTGTCTATTGTTTATTTTTATAGCAAACCTAACAGGTTAAAAACAATAATATTTGCCGCATTATTAACTTCGAATATCATAGTTACATTGATTGCTTATCCACATTATATTTCTTATTTTAATATTCCCGCTGGAGGGGCGATTAATGGTCCAAATCTATTAGATGATAGTAATATTGATTGGGGACAGGATTTATTAGCGCTCGCAGAATGGCAAAAATATAATTCTCCAGAGGAGCCTATTAATTTAATGTATTTTGGGTCAATGAACCCTGAGTTATATGGTTTATATTTTAGACCAATGCCAAGACATGAGTTAATTAAGCCAAGTAAAGGTATCTACGCTATTAGTACACATTATTTGATATATACTCGAAAACTCGCTTATTGGAATAATAAGCATATTGACTGGCTTAAGTTATATGAGCCTATTGATTACGTTGGAAACAGTATTTATATCTATCAATTTTCTCATAAACCTGACGATTAATTTTTTACTTAATTATTAAAAATAATTATTCAAAGGTAACCTGATTATTTGTATTTTTGCCAGACTTGATCTTTCCTATTTCCCAAGCTTGTGCATTGATGCTTGTTAAATAATCTAATGTATTGTTTTTATCAGCTTGGGTAGTAGCAACAATCATCCCTACACCACAATTAAATGTTTTATACATTTCGCGAGAGTCAATATTCCCTTTTTCACGTAGCCACTCAAATATGGGGGGTAACTTCCAACTCTCGGTGTCTATTTGTACAGCTAAACCTTCAGGGATGACACGGGGTATATTTTCAGTTAATCCACCGCCAGTAATATGTGCAATAGCCTTTACAGGGACTTCTTTAATTAAGCCTAGGATTTGTTTCACATAGATTCGGGTTGGTTCAAGCAAGTGGTCTAACAGGGGTTTTCCGTCTAGTGTTTGGGACAAGTCCTGATTAGTGTCCGCAATAATTTTCCTGATCAAAGAGTAACCATTTGAATGGCAACCACTCGAAGCAATGGCTATGAGCGTGTCTCCTGCTAATACATTTTGTCCCGTTATTATTTCATCTTTTTCAACGGCACCAACACAAAAACCTGCCAAGTCATATTCGCCCGGTTGATACATGCCAGGCATTTCCGCTGTTTCCCCCCCGACAAGGCTACAGCCTGCCAATGAACAGCCTTCAGCGATGCCTTTAATCACTGTTTCAGCAACATCAACATCAAGACTGGAACAGGCAAAGTAATCAAGGAAAAACAAAGGATCTGCTCCTTGTACTATTAAGTCGTTGACACACATGCCAACCAGGTCAATTCCGATAGATTCATGTCGGTTATTATCAATGGCGAGTTTAATTTTAGTGCCTACACCATCGGTGCCTGATACTAGTACCGGGTGTTTATAATTCAATGAACCAAGGTCAAATAATGCTCCAAAACCACCAAGCCCGCCCATAACTCCTTTTCGATGTGTACTACTTACGGTTTTTTTCAGGCGTTTAACCAGTTCATTGCCTTGTTCTATGTTAACGCCAGCGTCTTCATAGCTAAGTTTTTTTTCTGTGGGTTGATTCATTATCCTTGAAACCTCAACTGGATGTGTTTGAAAATGTGTTTTTCAGGTGTATTAGTACCGACTAGGAAACTGCACATAATTATGTGTAAAACGTACTGTATACTGGTTTTACAGGGGTAAGAACCTGTAATTCTACGTAAGCCTTTGGCTAGCAAGTTGATACACCGGAAAAAAGTGCAATTAAATGAGTAGGTGTACTTACTAATCATGTGAAATATTAAAATTATATAGGTTATTCATCATTTTGGTATCGGATCGGTCAACAGAGGTTTCCAAGAATGGCTATGGTATCGGTGTCGCCACCTTCTCGCAATCCTTGACTTAAAGACAAGTCTTGCTTAGCGTGCTCAACATGAAATTTAGAATAACAGTTTGCCTGTTTTTATTTGTCCTTCTGGCTCAATATGCCCATGCGATTCAAGTCTCCGGTCTTTATCAAGCCACGGTACCTGTTCCTGATGAATCTGCCTCGAAACGCAATCCTGCCATAAAACAGGCGCTGATTCAGGTTCTGGTTAAGCTGACTGGGAATAGAAATATCAGAAACAGCAGCGATATTGTTCCACTGATCGAACGTCCAGAACGATTCGTGCAACAATTTCGGTATCGTCAAGCAGACAATTCGAAAGAATCAGTTGGTCAGTCTACGGAGCTTTTGGTCCAATTTGATGAAATAGCTTTAAACGATGGGCTTAGAAGCTATGGGTTAACTGTATGGGGGCAGGAGCGGCCATCGATATTGGTTTGGTTAGCTTACGAACAAAATGAAACTCGTCGGCTTGTGAGTTTTGAAGAAAGACCTGAGTATTTAAATATGTTAGATGCGGGTGCGGCGGCCAGAGGTCTATCATTGTTGTTTCCATTACTTGATCTCGAAGATAGCTCACAAATAAGCATAAGTGATGTATGGGGCGGTTTTATAGATCCAATCTCAAAAGCATCGGATCGTTATCAAGCTGACGTTATCTTGACAGCAAAGATCATTCAGGTATTGCCAAATCTTTGGGAGTCGAAATGGACGGCCTATATCAATGATCAGACTGAGAGTTGGGCTAGTCAGGGTGAATTAGCCGAGATAGTTTTGAAAGAAGGCATTGACGAACTCGCAGATAGAATCGCCTCACAATATGCAAATATTGGTTCATCTGTTTCAGAGGTCATCGAATTGTTAGTGACAGATATAGATGATCTGGATAAATATGCCAGAGCCTTATCGTATCTGGAGTCTGTTCAATCTATTAGTTCAGTTCAGGTTAAACGTGTTTTTAGAAATAATGTTATGTTTACCTTAGTCAACCGAGGCGGACTAGCTGCGATTGATCAGTCTATTACACTGGGTAAGACGCTCGAGTTGGTTAATAATGATGAACAGTTAATCTATCGTCTATTGCCGAGATGAGTCCACAAATAACCGATGCCCAGAAATGGTTAATACTAGCAGTATTAATACTCTCCGGATATTTATTATATCTACTTGCCCCTATATTAACGCCTTTCCTGATGAGCGCTTTTCTTGCCTATATTGGTGACCCTGCTGTAGATAGATTGGAGACAATAAAGTTTTCACGGACTGTTTCCGTTGTTTTTGTCTTTGTCTTGATGCTGATTATTGGGGTGTGTTTCTTCTTGATCGTTTTTCCATTGATAGAAGAGCAAATCAGGCGTTTGTTTATCCGAATCCCCGAAATGATTGATTGGATACAAACAGGCTTTTTGCCATGGTTATCGCAACGGTTTGGACTGGATTTGAACAGCATTGATTTGAATCAATTAAAGAAATCTTTGCTGGGCCAGTGGCAAACATTCGGTAGTTTTGGTACAAAATTCATTGCGGAGATTTCTGCTTCTGGTCAATTAATATTACTCTGGTTTAGTTATCTCTTGTTGATTCCGGTAGTTACTTTTTATCTGCTTAGAGATTGGGATCACCTTGTTGCCAGAGTTAGAGAACTGATTCCCCGAAAGTATGAGCGCGTTGTAACTCATTTAACGAAAGACTGCGATGCTGTTTTGTCAGAGTTTTTTAGAGGGCAACTCCTGGTAATGTTTGCACAGGGTTTTTTTTATAGCATTGGCTTATGGGTTATCGGGCTTGAGTTTTCATTGTTGATTGGTTTGTCTGCGGGATTAGTGAGTTTTGTTCCCTACCTTGGTTTTATCGTTGGTATTTTGATTGCGGGAATCGCTGCGCTTATGCAGTTTCATGATGTACTCCATATTATCTATGTTTTAATCGTTTTTGGCTTTGGGCAAATGCTCGAAGGCATGGTGCTTACACCTTTATTAATTGGGGACCGCATTGGACTTCATCCAGTCGCAGTGATATTCGCAGTTATGGCAGGCGCGCAACTATTTGGTCTTTTCGGGATGCTGGTTGCTTTACCTGCGGCTGCAATAATTACCGTCTTGTTAAGATATTTTCATGAGCAATATTTAAATAGTAGTTTTTATACCCCATGATCGCAGATTCTTCATCTGTCACACAGATACCATTTCAGTTTGGAAATAATCAGCAATATGACCTTGCTACGTATTTACAAGGTGAGAATCAAAACCTGTTGCATCTATTAAAATCGATAGCTAGTAATGAAAAGCCACACAGACTCTATATCTGGGGCTCGAAGGGAATAGGTAAGACGCATCTTTTACAAGCGCTGTCAAAACAAGCGGATGAGCTAAACTTGCATGCCGCTTATATCCCTCTTAAGCAGCTTAGTGATATCAGCGTTGAAATTCTACATGATCTAGGAGACTTGGATATACTTTGTATCGATGATCTCGAATGTATTATTGGTCATCGTGAATGGCAGCAAGGATTGGTATGGCTCTACAATGAGTTACGTGATAATGAGCATTCCTTGGTAATGAGTTCCAATATATCGCCGACAAATATTCTTCTCGAGGTTGATGATCTGAAGTCCAGGTTGAGTTGGGATCAGGTTTTCCAGATTAAGCCACCCAGCGATGAATTGAAGATTCAAATCTTAAAACAAAAAGCAGAGCTTCGCTCGTTTGAACTCAGTGATGATGTGATTGAATTTATTATTCGACGGGTTGACCGCGATATGAGTACGTTGATGGGTATACTTGATAAAATCGATCACGCTTCGTTAGCTGCCAAACGAAAGATAACAATTCCGTTTGTAAAAGAATTGATTAGTTAGTCTTTAACTTTTTGGCAATATCAGCCAGTCGTTTTCCTGCTGCAAAGCAAAGCTTCTTTTCATTTTCGCTGACGGGGTACTGATTTTGATCGCCAGCGACATGGGTGGCACCATACGGCGTACCGCCTCCTTCGTTACTAAATAAGCCCGACTCGGTATAAGGCAGACCTACCAACAACATCCCGTGATGCATCAACGGTAACATCATTGATAGCAGCGTTGTTTCTTGTCCGCCGTGCAGGCTGGCTGTTGAACTAAAGACGGTAGCTGGTTTTCCAGCAAGGCCACCAGAGACCCAAATATCTGAAGTTGAGTCTATAAAATATTTCATTGCTGATGCCATATTGCCAAACCGGGTTGGGCTTCCTAATGCAAGACCATCACAATTCACCAAATCTTCATGTGTGGCATAGGGTGCACCAGATTCAGGAATTTCTGATTCGACACTTTCAGAGGTCGCAGAGACCGCAGGTACAGTTCGTAGATTAGCTTCGCAGTCAGCTACGGACTCTATTCCGCGCGCAATATGGCGTGCCATCTCAGTGACACTGCCACTGCGGCTATAATAGAGGACAAGAATTTGTATCATTTCAAAGAATATTGAGGACTGATTCAGGAGGTCTACCTATGGCGGCTTTTCCATTGGCTACGACGATGGGGCGTTCAATCAGAATAGGGTTTTCTGTCATGGCACCCAATAAAGCTTTAGTGTCGTCGAGCATACTATCGAGATTGAGCTCTTTATAGACTGATTCGCCTTTCCTCATTAAATCAGACGGGGACATGTCCAGTTTATTAAGGATATCTACAAGTGCCTGTTGGTCTGGCGGTGTTTTCAGATATTCAATAATTTCCAGATCAAGACCCTTATCCTCAAGCAGTGCAAGCGTTTGTCTGGATTTGGAACAACGTGGGTTATGATAGATTGTTGCTTTCATGATGGCTCCATTACTGTATATTTAATTTCAGGACTCATTATGACAATGATACGCTGGAATGTATCCAATCGTGATAACTAAAATATATTATTATGACAAATTCCACTGGTGAAATGCCGGAAAAAATTGTTAATTTTATTAAAACTGGCTTGATAAAGATCTTTTACTTTTGTCGGTTTTTTCTGCGTCATTTTTATAATTTGCGTGGGATGCAAACAGCTTCTTCGCTGGCGTATACAACGCTCCTTTCAATTGTCCCATTAGTGACTGTTATGTTTGGTTTGTTTGGAAAGATTTCTGTACTGCAAGAATTTTCCGGTGCCATACAAGACTTTGCTTTTAATAATTTTGTACCTGAATTTGGGATGGCTATACAGGGATATATAGGCGAATTCTCAACCAAGGCATCCGAGCTTACGATTAGTGGCATCATGGTTTTAGTACTCATCGCCATTATGCTTATGGCAACCATTGACAATGCGTTCAACAGGATCTGGTTTGTTAAAAATAGCAGAAATCCTGTGGCGCGCTTATTGGTATATTGGGCGGTTTTAACCATGGGCCCGGTTTTAATCGGTGTTGGTCTGGCGTCAACATCATATTTATTGTCATTGCCTGTCGTTATAGATGTTGATTCTTCTTTAGATTTAAAATCACGTCTTCTTAGTTGGCTGCCCTTCTTAACAACGACAACGGCATTTACGCTTCTGTATGTTTTAGTGCCCAATTGCCATGTTTCCAAGAGACATGCTGCGATAGGTGGGGTCATTTGTGCTGTTCTATTTGAGTTAGCCAAATATGGGTTTGGCATCTATGTTAAAGAAATGCCGAGTTATGAAAATATCTATGGTGCAATCGCAATTGTGCCACTTTTTTTGATATGGATTTATGTCTCCTGGATAATTGTATTATTTGGTGCACATATCACCTTCTGCCTGTCTTCATTTCGGTTGCAGGATGAGGTTGAAAACAGAAGTAAGGGTGGCTGGAATTTTGTTGATGTACTGCATGTGCTTGAATGTTTACATCAGGCACAGAAAGAAGGCCGTGCTTTATCTATATCGCAACTAAGAAAGGGACTAGTTTTGTTACCACATTATCAAATTAATGATTTGCTTGAACTCTTGAAAAGACACAAATGGGTAAATGAGAGTAATGGGAATTGGTTATTGTCCAAAGACCTGAAAGAAACATGCTTATTTGATCTGCATAAAATATTACCCGTACGTTTACCAGTCACCGAGAATGAATTGAAAAAGGATCCATTATCTAATAATTTGAAATCACACTTAAATGACTACCATAAACAGGTTGAAGGACATCTATCTGTGCCAATTGCAGTATTTTTTAAAGGTATTGATGTGTCGGGTTTATCTGATATTCAAACTCAGATATAAATCTTAAAGCGACGTTATTTCTTTTTAAAGTTGAAAACTTCATAAGAGATACTAGACTCATTTAGATCGCCCGCGACGATCAATTCTTTTTTATCTTCATTCGTTATTTGCATTTCTCGGTTTGCCACATAAAGACCTTTTTTAGCAATTATTGAGCGCTGTTGAGAGTTATTGTCCATCATAAATGCCGGTTTTAATTCCCTATCAGTTTGACTACCAGTCAGTGCGCATAGAGCGATTGGTTTTGCCGCATCAGATATTATTTGTAAGCCAACTTTATGTATTCCCTTGCTGACCATTAACCATCGGACTACACCAATGCTCCAATGGTCTTCTGCTGCATTGTTGTTGATACCAACGAGGTCACCAACACGAATAGCTTTTTTAGGTTTTTCGTCTCTGATAATTGCATACCCGCCCGAACCTTGATCAACGACGCGCCAGCTTTCAGGTATATAGTTAACTTGAGAGGGGGGGGCAGTTGGGCTTTCTGACACATCGATTTCATCAGCATTATCAGAAATAATATTGTCATTGAATGCGTTACCTTTGTTTAGGAAGTAATAAATTGCATTAACGCCAACTACAATATTCAGGTGACCAGATTTTGCTTTCCTTGGGAAATATCGTTTTGGCGGTAATCCCCAAGCTTTGAGCATGTGGGATAATAAAGACTTTGCATAGAACGGAGACAGTACGATTGACTTATCTATTTGTTGTTCCATCTTCAGTAAATCGATCTGTTTTTGAATCAGGTTTTCAAGTGGATTCGAATCGAGCAATCGATTGTTGTCATTTGATTTGTCCGGGTTGAACTTGGCTAAAGGTATAGGTTTGTCGTCAGTTTTCAAGTCGAACACAAAATGCCCCGTAGTATTTGGCACAGCTCGCATAGGAGTTATTTGTGTGTACTCGGCCCATGTATCAAGCTGGTCATAGATCTCCCAAATTGCACCAAACGGTAAATGGTGGGGATCAACCAGTGACGCCATTATGATTTTTTTGAAAGTGTGATCTATTGAAGTGATTATGTTTTTATTGTTTGCGCCCGGGATCGAATATGTTTTTTTATGGCGTTCTATGGATTCAGCAAAGTCATAAATAAAATTAAGTTGCTGCCAGACATTTTTGGGTACGGGCGCATATTCCAGAAAACTGAAAACCAGGGCATGTGATAAATAATTCATCGACATGAGCATAGCTTCGACGGGTGGTTTTGATTGTTTCCACAGTGTCTTTTTGTTTAGAGCGGTATCAAAAGCCAATTTACAAGCAAAACTTAGTGCAACTGCAATTTGCTTCATTTGAGAGACCTGGCTTTGCATAGCATCTATCGTCTGTAAGGTATGCTGTGCCCCTGCCTTGATTTGTGATTCAACATAATATTGATAAGGGCGGTTGTACAGCTCGACTAATTCAATGCGAGTAGCAGATTTAATGGTTGTTTTATTCGTTGCGACTAATGCTTCATAGAGTAACGCGCTGGTTTTTTTGAAGTCTATATAAGGCAGCGAATCGAGCCACTCTTCAATGTAAAGTGGACGAGTTTCAATCTCATCTCCATGTGAGGTTTTTCTTATAGGTAATTGGTTCATAATTTTATTTTATAAATATAATTCTCTTTCTTTGAACAGCTAGTGATAAACATTTCCATGTATCAATGAATTGTTATAAAAACTTAAAGTACTATCAGCAATATTCGATCCAGAAGGCCAAGCACTAATGCAGAGTTAATGTGATGAAGTATACAGAACAGCTATATTTAATAGAGATAACTTATTTACGTATTTCGGATATAAGACACGATAAATAGTTATATTTATCAATAGAATACGATAAATTTCGTTTTGTTTCTCTATTTTTACTACTAGGCATGGATACATTGGAAAATGTGTAAAAAATCAACATCGTCTCTATTTAGAGACAATATTTTTATTATGTAAACACTTAAATTATATGAATAAATCAATGAATTTCTTTGTCAGTGGCAGGGTTCAGGGCGTCTGTTTTCGAATGGCAACCTGCCAGCAAGCCAAATTATTGGGCCTTACGGGTTGGGTTCGAAATTTGGATGATGGGCGTGTGGAAGTATTAGGCTGTGGTGAACCCTCATTACTAGAAGAACTGAGAAGCTGGCTTAGCCACGGTCCCAGCATGGCTAAAGTACTTAATCTGGAGTGCACTACTGTCGAGTATCAGGAGTACCCAGACTTTTCCATTCGCTAGTCTTTTACTACCCGGTTAGTTTTTTAGTTATAAATTCGATAGCCGTATCCAGAGCGATATTTTGATTATCGCTATCAGTTCGCGCTTTATATTCGATCTCGCCTTCATCAAGACCGCGCTCACTAAAAACAAAGCGATGTGGTATACCGATCAACTCCATATCCGCAAACATAACGCCCGGGCGTTCACGGCGATCATCTAGTACCACATCAACACCAGCTTCAAGCAATTCTTTATAAAAAGACATCACTGCTTCCCGTAAGCGTTGCGACTTATGCATATTGATCGGGATCAGGGCCAACTGGAAAGGGGCAATTGCTGCTGGCCAGATAATTCCCTTGTCATCATGGTTTTGTTCTATTGCTGATGCAACGACACGCGACACACCGATACCATAGCAGCCCATCGTCAATGTTGCTGCCTTGCCTTGCTCGTCCAGGCAGGTCGCTTTCATACTAGCGCTGTACTTTGTTCCAAGTTGAAAGATATGGCCGACTTCTATACCACGGGCAAAATCCAGTTTTCCAGAACCATCAATTGCCATATCACCTTCGCAGACATTACGTATATCCACGGTGGCAGGGAGTGTTAGGTCTCGTTCCCAATTGACACCGGTTAAATGCTTTTCTTCGGTATTAGCGCCACAGACAAAGTCACTCAGGCTCCCGGCGCTGTGATCAACATAGAGTGGTATAGATAAACCAACAGGACCAATCGACCCGACCTCACAACCAATGGAGGATTTAATTGCTGCGTTATCAGCAAAAGTAAGCGGACTTAAAACACCTGCTAACTTTTCTGCCTTGATTGCATTTAATTCATGATCTCCCCGTAATACGAGGGCGACTAAACCTTCGTCGTCAGATTTAACGATTAATGTTTTCAGGCATTGCTTAGGAGCGATATTTAGGAATTCACTGATCTCCTCGATGGAATGTTGTCCCGGCGTGTCAACAGTCTCCAAAGTTTGCTTGGGTTTGGGTCGTGATTGCTCCGGTATTATTGCCTCCGCTTGTTCCAGATTAGCGGCATAGTCGCTATTCTCAGAAAATACAATTTGATCTTCACCAGAATCGGCCAGGACGTGAAATTCATGTGATTTGTTGCCACCAATATTGCCAGAATCAGCAATTACCGCTCGAAAATTCAAGCCTAAACGAGTAAATATTTTTGAGTACGTCGTATGCATTAACTCATAGGTTTCTTGCAATGACCCATCAGTAAGGTGAAATGAATAGGCGTCTTTCATTAAAAATTCGCGAGCACGCATGATGCCAAAGCGAGGTCGTATTTCATCTCTGAATTTAGTTTGAATCTGATAGAGGTTAATAGGGAGTTGTTTATAACTGCGGATTTCACGACGTACTAAATCGGTAATGATTTCTTCATGCGTAGGGCCGAAACAAAACTCACGCTCATGGCGATCATTAATACGGAGCAATTCAGGTCCGTATTGCTCCCAACGCCCAGATTCTCGCCATAACTCAGCTGGTTGAATAGCTGACATCTGTATCTCTTGCGCCCCGGCTCGATTCATCTCGTCCCTAACAATCGCTTCCACTTTTCGCAAGACACGTAAACCGAGGGGTAGCCATGTATAGATTCCCGCAGCTAACTGTCGAATCATGCCAGCACGCATCATTAATTGGTGACTGATAACCTCTGCATCTGCAGGTGCTTCACGCAAGGTGGCGGTTAATAATTGTGATGTTTTCATAGGCGGGTATATACTTTAAAACAATAATTTTGAGATTTTGTGCAATTCTAAATCTTTTTGTTGATAATCTGATGCATTTTATCAGGCACGGCACTATAAACGGAATTAACCTTCAGGGTAAGTGGCTAGGAATGGATTTAGTTTTTGGCGATGTTTCAGGCTGATTTGGTTTGTTTTTGCTTATTCTTCTTAATATGTCAGACATCACTTGACCTGACCCCGGAATCTCAGTAACTTCCCGCAGTTTCGACGCAATGAAAATACAGGTAATTGGTAAGGCTAGTGGCTAAAAAGAAAGAAATACTCCGCGGCGCAGAAATTTTCTGCCGTGCGCTGAAAGATGAAGGTATCAAACATTTGTTTGGGTATCCAGGCGGTGCTGTGCTGCATATTTACGATGAGCTCTACAAGCAAGATGCTGTAGAACATATTCTGGTGCGACATGAACAAGGTGCGACGCATGCTGCTGACGGTTATGCTCGGGCAACGGGGAAGCCAGGAGTAGTACTAGTGACTTCGGGTCCGGGTGCTACCAATGCTGTTACGGGTATCGCAACCGCCTACTTGGATTCAATCCCATTGGTTGTTTTTACCGGGCAGGTTGCAACTCATATGATAGGTAATGATGCCTTTCAAGAAGTTGACTCTATTGGTATTACGCGACCCTGTGTAAAGCATAACTTTTTGGTTAAAGACGTTAAGGATCTGGCTGCGACCATAAAAAAAGCTTTTTATGTGGCTACCAGCGGTCGTCCTGGTCCGGTTGTTGTCGATATCCCTAAAGATGTTACCGCGGATTCTTGTGAGTACGAATATCCGAAAGAGATTGAAATGCGTTCTTATCGACCTGTGGTTAAAGGGCATCCTGGTCAGATGAAAAAGGCGGTGAAGTTATTGCTCTCGGCCAAGAAACCGATGATTTATTCAGGCGGCGGTGTAGTACTCAGTGAAGCCAGCAAAGAACTAACCGCGTTTTCACGACTATTGGGTTATCCCATTACGAATACCTTGATGGGACTAGGCGCATTTCCAGCGACGGATAAACAATTTATCGGCATGCTTGGCATGCACGGTACATACGAAGCGAATATGGGAATGCATCACTGTGATGTTCTTATCGCGATAGGCGCCAGGTTTGATGATAGGGTGACAGGTGATTTAGAAAAATTTTGTCCGTACGCAAAGATTATACAAATAGATGTGGACCCATCATCCATTGCCAAGAACGTTCCGGTTGATGTCCCTATTGTTGGTGATGTTAAACATGTTTTGACGGACCTAATCAATATTCTTAAAAACGAAAAAGCCAAACCCGATGCCAAGGCACTTAAAGCGTGGTGGCAACAGGTTCGCGAGTGGGAAGCTCTCGATTGTTTGAAGTACGACCGCACAACTGATGTGATCAAGCCTCAGTATGTCATAGAGAAGCTGTGGGAACTGACTAAAGGCGATGCCTATGTTACATCTGATGTTGGACAGCATCAGATGTGGGCTGCACAGTTTTATCCATTTGATAAACCACGACGCTGGATAAACTCGGGGGGGCTAGGCACGATGGGGTTTGGCTTGCCTGCGGCAATGGGTGTTAAATTAGCGTATCCGGATGAAACCGTTGCTTGTATTTCGGGTGAGGCGAGTTTGGTGATGTGTATTCAGGAACTATCAACTTGTTTACAATACAACACGCCCATTAAAATCTTAAGCCTAAACAACCGCTATATGGGTATGGTTCGGCAATGGCAGGAGTTTTTTTATTCCAGCCGCTATTCACATTCCTATATGGAGGCCTTACCAGACTTTGTCAAAATGGCCGAGAGTTATGGGCATGTCGGTATGCGTATCGAAAAGAGTAGTGATGTCGAAGGCGCGATTAAAGAAGCCTTGGCACTGAAGGATCGTACCGTGTTGATGGATTTTGTTACGGATCAATCAGAAAATGTTTATCCCATGATTGCTGCTGGGAAAGGGCATCATGAAATGCATTTATCATCAGATACAGACAGGGAGCTGGCGTAAGTATGCGTCATATACTTTCATTGTTGATGGAAAATGAAGCTGGTGCGTTATCGCGTGTTTCCGGTTTGTTTTCTGCTAGGGCATTTAATATAGAATCTTTGACCGTTGCACCAACAGAGGACCCCACTGTCTCTCGAATGACAGTAGTAACATCTGGTTCAGATCAAATTATTGAGCAAATAACCAAACAGCTTAATAAGCTGGTTGATGTTGTTAAGGTGGTAGACCTTAATGAGTATCGCCACATTGAGCGCGAACTAATGCTGATCAAATTGATCGCGCAAAAAGAACACCGTGATGAAGCAAAGCGCATGGTTGAAATTTTTCGTGGTCGGATTATTGATGTTACCGAGAATACCTACACCATTGAAATGACAGGCACGGGTGAAAAACTTGATGCCTTCATAGAAGCACTTGATGACAGCATGATACTTGAAGTTGTTCGTTCAGGTGTTTCAGGAATTTCACGTGGCGATAAAGCCATTCAATCCTAGAATTATTAACATTATTATTTTTACGAGAGCACGTTATGAATATTTATTACGATAAAGACGCGGACCTATCTTTAATTCAAGGCAAACAAGTTGCCATTATTGGTTATGGCTCCCAAGGGCATGCACATGCAAACAACCTGAAGGATTCTGGCGCTAGTGTTTGTGTTGGTTTGCGAGCAGGTTCATCATCGGAAGCCAAGGCTAAAGCAGCTGGTCTGGAAGTGAAGTCAATTGCTGATGCAGTAGCCAGTTCTGATGTCGTGATGATACTAGCTCCTGATGAGCATCAAGCAGAGCTCTATAGAAACGAGATTGAGCCTAATATTAAACAAGGCGCAGCATTGGCCTTTGCGCATGGTTTTAATATCCATTTCCAGCAAATTATTCCTCGCCCTGATCTGGACGTGATTATGATTGCGCCAAAAGGTCCTGGACATCTAGTCCGAGCTACCTACACCGGTGGTGGTGGTGTACCGTCATTGATTGCAATATTTCAGGATGCTTCGGGCCAGGCAAAGGAGCTCTCCTTGTCATATGCTTCAGCAAATGGTGGTGGCCGTGCTGGAATCATAGAAACCACATTCAAGGAAGAAACAGAAACTGATTTATTTGGTGAACAAGCTGTTCTTTGTGGTGGTATTACGGCGTTGATTCAAGCAGGTTTTGAAACACTGGTTGAAGCGGGTTATGCCCCGGAAATGGCTTACTTCGAATGTTTGCACGAAACCAAGTTGATCGTGGATCTGATTTATGAAGGTGGCATCGCTAATATGCGTTATTCGATCTCAAATACGGCTGAATATGGTGATTTCACCCGTGGTCCACGAGTGATTACTGATGAAACCAAACAAGAGATGAAAAAGATTCTTACCGAGATACAGCATGGTGAGTTTGCTAAAGAATTCATTCTGGAGAATCAGAGTGGAGCGGCTACTTTAAAAGCCAAGCGACGAATTAGTCGTGAGCACGGGATTGAAGTCGTTGGTGAGAAATTGCGATCAATGATGCCGTGGATTAAAGCAAACCAATTGGTTGATCACGATAAAAACTAATATCAGTAGTAATAGAAGATTAGTCTACTCTCAGTAATGTCGGGCGTTTCAGTATTTTTATGAGTCGCTATGCCCAGTAATCGCTATCCATTAATTGCGCGCGAAACCTGGGCAATGTTATTTGTATTGCTCGGAGTGACTATCTTTTCTCAGTTTTTAGTTGGCCCTGTTGCTTTTGTTATTTCTTTGGTAATACTGTCTGTAGCAGCTTATCTATCCCGTGATCCAAGTCGAGATATTCCTTCACAACCACTCGCAATAGTTAGTCCGGTACATGGCATTGTAACCCTGATTGAAGAGACCGAAGAGATACGCCTGCATAACAAGGCTGTGCGCGTTCAAATAACGATGCGTGTCCATGATATTTATTCTTTTCGCAGTCCCATCGAGGGTAAGGTTATGGATCAATGGTGTTCGTCCTCTGATAAGGATGAGTCTCGGCGACACTTTGATTTTCATATTAAATCTGATGAAGGAGATAATGTTGTTACAGCCATTAGGCTAAAAGATATCGTTCGTCGGTTTCATATGTATTTGCATTCTGGTGAACGTGTAGGGCAGGGACAACGTTGTGGATATTTTTATTTTGGTGGTGTTGTTGATGTTTTTATACCGCTTGAATCCAAAGTACAGGTAGAAGTGGGGCAATATGTTCAATCTGGTAGTACCGTACTCGCCCAAATCATACATTCCGAGGTTGCGAGTGTTATTCAAAATGATAGTAACTCATGAAGGTAATCAAGTTACTTATCCCTTTCTTTAAGTAAACGCGTTTCACAGGTACACTCCATTACAGTTTACCAACATCACATATGAGATCAGGACAGCGTGACGAAACATAGACGTGGCATCTATTTATTACCCAACTTGTTTACTACAGGTGCGTTGTTTGCAGGTTTCTATTCTATTGTTACATCAATGAATCAACAGTTTGAACTAGCAGCAATCGCAATATTTGTTGCTATGGTGTTGGACGGTATGGATGGCCGTATAGCACGTATGACGAACACTGCCAGTGACTTTGGTATGCAGTACGATAGTTTGTCTGACATGGTGTCGTTTGGCTTAGCGCCAGCATTAATTATGTATCAATGGGCGCTGTCAGATATAGGGAAGTTAGGCTGGTTGTCGGCTTTTGTTTATACAGCTTCAGCCGCATTAAGACTGGCACGGTTTAACACACAAGCCACTAGTATCGATAAACGTTTTTTTCAGGGGCTTCCCAGCCCGGCCGCAGCAGCGGTCTTAGCGGGAATGATTTGGTTTGGAACTGACTTTGGGTTAAATGACGGCAGGACCGTGGTTGTATTTTGTTTGCCTATCACGATCCTTGTGGGCATATTGATGGTGAGTAATATCCGTTATCACAGTTTTAAACAGATAGATTTAAAAGGAAAAGTGCCGTTTATGGCGGTATTAGTTATCGTGGCAGCATTTGTATTGGTAGCCGTTGAACCATCATTGGTTCTCTGCGCAATTACCATGCTATATGCTATATCAGGCCCGATATTAACCTTGTTCCAATTACGTAAACATCGTGAATCGAGAAAGATGAATGATGAGGATTCAGGAAATACTTGAATTTCCGATAAATATCGTTATATTTCATTCATGTTTTTAATTCCACAAACAAATAGTGTCAAACACACTAACTGCGCATACGCACAGTCTGCTCTGCTTCGCCTGTCACTTCTACTGCCCTGATGGGCAAATAACCGTTTATTAAAATTAGCTGTTGTATTGCGTTTATAAAAGCGCAGGTTTCATAATTGAATTGCGCTGTCTATCAACTTAGACTGGGCATAAGTTTTGGAGTTAGAGAGTAATGAAAGACAAATTAATCATTTTCGACACAACTTTGCGCGATGGTGAGCAAAGCCCTGGCGCCTCAATGACGAAGGATGAAAAACTTCGCATTGCCAAGGCATTGGAAAAGATGCGTGTCGATATAATAGAAGCCGGTTTTCCGATCGCCAGTCCAGGTGATTTTGAAGCCGTTAAAGCCGTTGCTGAATTAGTTACAGAAAGCACTGTATGCGGGTTGGCCAGAGCGCTGGATAAGGACATTGATCGAGCCGCAGAGGCGTTAAAACCCGCAAACTCATCCCGTATACATACCTTCCTCGCAACCTCGCCGATACACATGCGTGAAAAATTACGTATGGAACCGGATCAAGTGATTGAGGCGGCGGTGCACGCGGTAAAACGCGCAAGAAATTATACGGATAATGTCGAATTCTCCCCGGAAGATGCCGGACGATCAGAGTTTGAATTCTTGTGTCGAGTTATTGAAGCAACGATTGATGCCGGTGCTACGACGATTAATATCCCCGATACGGTGGGGTATAACTTACCGCAGTACTTTGGTGAGTTAATCGGTAACTTAATCGAGAACATACCTAACTCAGACAAGGCTGTGTTTTCTGTGCATTGTCATAATGATCTTGGTTTGGCAGTAGGTAATTCATTATCCGCAGTCTTAAATGGCGCGAGACAGGTTGAATGTACCATTAATGGTTTAGGTGAACGTGCAGGTAATGCGGCGTTAGAAGAGGTCGTAATGACCGTGCGCACACGAAGGGACATCTTTAACTGTGATACAGAGCTCGATACCACACAGATAATGCATTGCTCACGACTTGTCTCAACGATTACGGGTTTTCCCGTACAACCGAATAAGGCCATAGTGGGTGCAAATGCGTTTGCTCATGAATCTGGCATCCATCAAGACGGTGTTTTGAAGAGTCGAGAGACCTACGAGATCATGCGCGCGGAAGATGTCGGCTGGAATGCCAACCGCATGGTGTTAGGTAAACATTCTGGCCGGAACGCCTTTCGTTCACGCCTGGAAGAATTGGGAATCAAGTTTGATAAAGAAGAAGACTTAAATGCAGCGTTTGCAAGGTTTAAAGATTTAGCTGATAAAAAACATGAGATCTTCGATGATGATTTACAGGCTTTAGTCAGTGATGCGCTTCAGGAAGGTGCTGATGAATGGATTAAGTTGGTGTCCATTAAGGCAAGCATCGAAACCGGCGAAAAACCAAAAGCTGAGATTACGCTTTCTGTTGATGGAGAGGAAAAACATGCCAGTGCTGAAGGCGGCGGACCAGTTGACGCTACTTTCAAAGCAATAGAAAGTATGATTAACAGCGGTTGTGATTTGCAACTTTATTCAGTAAATAACATCACTACCGGCACCGACTCACAAGGCGAGGTAACAGTGCGTATTGATAAGGATGGTCGGATAGTTAATGGACTAGGTGCTGATACAGATATTGTTACCGCTTCTGCAAAGGCCTATATCAATGCTTTGAATAAAGTCTTTACAGAAAGCGAACGGGCGCATCCGCAAGTCTAAATAAATGCAATCGTATCAACGACAATACCTAAAGGAGATGGGGGTTGATGTCTGGTTAGACAAAAATACCCCTGTCGCTGTTGATGAGGGTGTTGTTGAAGAGAGTGTAGCCAATAAAAAAAATGTAGCACCAGAGTCTAATAAGGTGAACGTCGTGTTTCCGGCTGAGCTAGATAGTTTGGCAAAGCAAGTTGCCGTTTGTCAGCAATGCAGCCTACATGAATCACGTACACAAACGGTGTTCGGTGTAGGCAACCCTAATGCGGACTGGTTAGTGATCGGCGAAGCGCCGGGTGCGGATGAAGATAAACAAGGCGAACCATTTGTGGGTCGTGCTGGTAAATTATTAAACTCTATGCTCTTGGCAATGGGATTGCCTCGAGAGCAAGTTTTTATTGCCAATATATTAAAATGTCGACCACCAAATAACCGTGATCCACAGGCAGATGAAGTTGCAGCCTGTGAGTCTTATTTGCGCCAACAGATAGCGTTAATAAAACCAAAGATTATTCTGGCGGTCGGACGAATCGCAGCACAGAATTTATTAAAACTGGATACACCGATTGGTAAGATGCGTGGCAATCAATATCAATATCCTGACAGTGAGTTGCCTGTCGTTGTCACTTATCATCCGGCGTATCTTCTGCGTTCACCGCGAGAGAAACGCAAGGTATGGGAAGATCTAAAACTCGCGATGCGTATCTACCAGGCAACATTGTGAGTGCGGTTATAAAAGAAGCTGTTATTAATATCAGGCTTATGCAGGAAGATGATGTTGAGTCTGTCATGGAGATAGAAAAGCAATCCTACGATTACCCCTGGACGTCAACGATCTTTAAGGACTGTTTGCATGTCGGTTATTGTTGTTGGGTAATAGAACGCGATGGCATTATGACGGGTTATGGCATCATGTCTGTAGCCGTGGGAGAATCACATCTATTGAATTTGTGTATACATCCAGAATACCAATCCAATGGATTAGGTAAACGCTTATTAAATCATTTATTAGAGTTAGCAATAGAACATAATGCCAATATGACTTTTCTCGAAGTTAGACCATCAAACTTCTCAGCGATAAAAATGTATCTCGAACATGGCTTCGATGAAATTGGCGTACGCAGGAATTATTATCCGGCAAAGATGGGACGTGAGGATGCTTTAATTTTGGCGAGGACAGTCGTACGCGGCGATGAATTTAGTTAATAATAATTATTTATGGATAACAAACAGAAAAAACTACCTGATTTTCAGACATTAGAATCTTTTGTCGGAAATACCCCGCTGATTAAATTGCAACGTTTACCGGGTGAAACCAGTAACGTAATTCTGGGTAAGATGGAAGGTAATAATCCAGCAGGGTCAGTAAAAGACCGACCTGCACTCAGCATGATCAAACATGCCGAAGAACGTGGTGAGATAAAACCCGGTGATACCTTGATCGAAGCGACCAGTGGTAATACCGGCATTGCCTTGGCTATGGCAGCAGCAATTCGTGGTTATCGCATGATACTTATCATGCCTGATAATATGAGCGTTGAGCGCCGCGCAGTGATGAAGGCATTTGGAGCCGAGATTGTATTAACCCCGGCCGAAGGCAGTATGGAAAAAGCAATCGATGTCTCGCGCGAGATGGAAGCTGATGGCAAAGGACGAATACTCGATCAGTTCTCTAACCCGGATAACCCGCGTTCACACTATGAAGGTACCGGCCCGGAAATCTGGCGCGATACTAATGGCACGATAACGCACTTCGTTAGTTCCATGGGTACTACCGGTACTATCATGGGCACCTCGCGATATCTAAAAGAACAAAACCCGGGCATACAAATCGTCGGCGTACAACCTAAAGAAGGTTCAAGGATACCCGGTATCCGTCGTTGGCCAGAACAATACCTGCCAAAGATCTACGAACCACCACGCGTCGATCGTATTGTCGACATCGGTCAAGATTTGGCAGAAGAAACCACCCGCGAACTTGGTGCGAAAGAAGGTATCTTTGCGGGAATTTCTGCTGGTGGTGCCATGGCCGCCGCGTTGCAAATATCGGATGAAGTGGAGAATGCGGTGATTGTTTCTGTTGTTTGTGATCGAGGTGATCGTTATCTTTCGACTAATATATTTCCCGCTTGAGAGAGCTATGCACGACTACTGGCAAATTTTTGTTCCTGACAAAATTTGCACTTCCGACATCCGTGTCGGTCGCACTCGGCTCTCTTTGTCGCCTAAAGCGCTTACTTTTGGTAATAACAAACTAATAATACTCATGTACACTCCTCTTATTAGTTTGTTTTTGCCTAGATGAACCTTCACACGTGACATTATGTAAAGTTTTCTAGGGAAATTATCAGAGAAAGGGATCTAATTTCTATGACTAAAGATGGCATGATGTCAATATTTCAATCTATTGATGATTCTTTATCTATTTTTGAATTGATGGCTCCATTCATGTTTTTTGGGGCTGGACTTTTATTTTTCTATCTATATTTAGCGCCTTACATAAAATTAAAATTTGGGAAAAAGTATCTGCCAGTTGGGGCTAAAATATTAAAGTCCTATGTTCATGAATATTATTTAACGACTAGTGGAAGATCTTCTTTGCTGTATAAACCTGTTATTGAATATCAATATGAGATAAATGGTGAAAAATATATTAGTACGAAATTGTTTATAACTACAAAATCGTATTCTTCGTCTATAAAATATCATGCAGAAACATTTCAAAATAAATATACGGAAGGTTCTATAGTTACAGCATATGTACATCCAGTAAAATCTGAAAAAGCTTATTTAGAAGAAATCATACCCTTAAACACTTTTCTTATAGGTTTTAGTGTTCTTTTTACATTAATTGGTGTCATAATTTATATCATTAAACACTAATTCTTATAGTTATTTTGCTCTGAATAAACAATGAACATACTCGTATTTGATATTGAAACCGTGCCGGACATTGAGTCAGGTAAGAAGTTGTATAATCTGGAAGGACTTAAGGCAGAAGATGCGGCTGAGCTGATGTTTAGTCATCGTCGGCAAGAGACCGATGGCAAGTCTGACTTTCTACGGCATTACTTACATAAGATCGTTGCTATCTCATTGGTATTAAAAACAAACGATAAACTCAGCGTTTGGTCATTGGGTGATGTAGATGCTGATGAGAAAGAAATCATTCAACGATTTTTTGAAGGCATCGAACGTTATACACCAACCATTGTTTCCTGGAACGGTAGTGGTTTCGATTTGCCGGTCTTACATTATCGTTCTCTGCTACACGGTGTCGTAGCACAACGTTATTGGGAAAATGGCGAAGACGATCAGAGTTTTAAATGGAATAACTATCTTTCCCGTTTTCATAGTCGGCATACTGACCTGATGGATGTCGTCTCTGGATATTCTCCAATTGCAAAGGCGCCACTAGATCAGATTGCAACCTTGCTTGGCTTCCCCGGTAAGATGGGGATGAGTGGTGATAAAGTTTGGGATTGTTATGTAAATGGCGGTATAGAAGAAATCCGAAACTATTGTGAGACAGATGTCTTAAATACCTATCTGGTCTATCTACGTTATGAATTAATCCGTGGACGCTTAACTGAAACTGCTTATGAAAATGAGTGCCAGCAAGTACGTGACATGTTGAACAATGAATCCAAACCACATCTAAAAGAATTTCTCGAAGCCTGGCAGGGCTAATCCCTAATAAGTAATTTCAGCACAAATGAGTAAACGCCGTCGTAATAAAATCCCGGAAGGGTTATTCAAAGCAGATATTGAATTGTTATCGCATGAAGGACGCGGCATTGCGCATATCGAAGGCAAGACTGTTTTCATAGAAAACGCACTTCCGGGTGAACAAGTAGAATTCAAGTACGTTAGTAAACGTGCCAAATTCGATCAAGGCGTGGCTGAGAATATCATCACAGCTAATGAGCAACGTATAGAACCTGAGTGCCAATTCTTTGGGTACTGTGGTGGCTGTAGTCTGCAACATATGAAACCAGATGCACAGTTAGCGCATAAACAAAGTGTATTGCTGGAGCAGTTCATGCATCTTGGTAATGTCGAACCAGAATCTATCTTGCCGCCATTGGAAGGCCCCAGTTTTGGCTACCGGCATAAGGCACGGCTTGCGGTTAAGCATGTTATTAAAAAAGAAAAAGTACTGGTTGGCTTTAGAGAAAAACGCAGTCCATATGTTGCAGACATAATGGAGTGCAAGGTATTGCATCCCAATGTAGGTCTGAAATTTACTGCTTTACAGCAATTGGTTGAGAGTTTGAGTAATTATAACCAGATACCTCAGATCGAAGCAGCGGTGAGTGACAATGGTACTGCCTTGGTGCTAAGGCATTTGTCAGATTTTACCGATGAAGATATTACCAAATTAAATGCCTTTGAAGATGAGCATCAATTGAAACTGTTCTTGCAACCGGGTGGTTATGACAGTGTGCATCGATTGAAGAAAAATGATGAGGAAACGCTATTTTATAAGCTGGATGATCACGATATAACGATCTACTTTAAGCCTGTTGATTTCACGCAGATCAATGTTGAGATAAATAAAAAGATGCTCAATTTGACAATAGAGCTGCTTGAGCCAAATACGGATGAAAACATTCTTGATTTGTTTTGTGGTGTCGGCAATTTTACATTACCTATCGCACGCAAGGCTAAAACTGTTGTCGGCATTGAAGGCGATCAAGGCTTGGTCGAACGAGCGAAGAATAATGCGACGATAAATCAAATTGATAATGTAGCGTTCTTTACTGCAGATCTTGCCGAACTGGATAGATCCAATGAGTTTATGAAAGGGAGCTACGATAAGATCTTATTAGACCCGGCGCGTACGGGTGCGAAAGAGATTATCGATGCGCTCAACACAAAGAATGTAAAACGTATAGTTTATGTCTCTTGCAATCCCGCAACCTTAGCAAGAGATGCCGGTATTCTGGTTAATGAAAAAGGATTCAAGCTCACAAAGGCTGGAGTAATGGATATGTTCCCGCATACAACGCATGTCGAATCGATAGCTGTCTTTGAGAGAGGATGATTTTAAAGGCACTATCATTGTGTTGTTTGTCACTTGTATTAACGGGCTGCGCCGAGACAGAGAGAAATAGCATTGCTTTTGGTATAAATACTGCTCCGGTTACACTAGACCCGCGTTTTGCAACCGATGCTATTTCTTATCGCGTTACACGTTTAATCTATAAAAGTCTGGTCGATTTCGACGAGCAATTTAAAGCGGTGCCGGACTTGGCGGGTTGGGAACAATTGTCTTTAAATCACTATCGTTTCACGTTAAAAAATAAAAATAGAGTGTTTCATGATGGCACACGTTTAACAGCAACAGATGTCAAAGCCACTTATGAGTTTGTACTGAATCCGAAAAACATCTCTCCACATAAGGGTTCAATAGAGATGATTGAAGCAATAGAAATAATTGACGATGACACTATTGATTTCAAATTGACGCAAGCCGATCCACTTTTTCCTGGCAGATTGGTGATAGGCATTCTTCCAGAAAAATTAATTTTAGCTAAGCACGATTTTAATCAAAAACCAGTAGGCAGTGGTCCAATGCAGTTCCTTGAAAGGAAAGATGAGTCAAGATTAAAATTAAGCCGTATTAAGGATAATCAAGTAATCGAATTTATCACCTTAAAAGATGCCACTGTCAGAGTACTAAAGTTATTGCGTGGAGAAATTGATTTAGTACAGGACGATTTACCACCAGAGATTATCAAATGGCTGGATGAAAAAGAATCTGTAGTCATTAAGAAGAAAAGGGGAGATACGTTTGCCTACATAGGTTTTAATCTTGAGGATGTCGAGACAGGAAACAGGTTAGTCAGAAAGGCAATTGCTCATGCGATCGACCGTGATGCAATTATCAAATATGTTAAGGGGGGAGCTGCGAGAAAAGCCGGTGCAATACTACCCGCTGGGCATTGGGCGGGACGGCCTGATTTAGCAGGCGTTAAATATGACCCGCAAGAATCGCGGAGTTTATTAACTCAAGCAGGCTTTGATGGTATAAACCGACTCAAGCTAACGTATAAAACGACAAGCAAGCCTGACAGTTTACGGTTGGCAACTATTATTCAAGAACAACTAAAGACTGTGGGGATTAAAGTAGATATTCGCAGCTATGATTGGGGCACCTTATATGGTGATATTAAGGATGGTCGCTTTCAAATGTATAGTCTGGCTTGGGTTGGCTTAAAGATGCCTGATATATTCAGGTATGCCTTCCATAGTGAATCAATACCGCCGAACGGGGCAAATCGAGGTAGGTTTATTGATGCACAGGTTGACTCCATCATTGAAACTGCTGAATTAGAACCATCGATAGAAAAGCAGGCGGCGCACTATAGAGAATTACAACAAATTTTATTTGATGCATTACCTGCTATTCCATTATGGTATGAGGACAATGTGTTGGCGATTCGAAAGAATGTGCAAGGCTATGTATTGAGCACGGATGGTAATTTCGATTCATTAGTAAATACGACAAAAGTAAATAATTAAATTAAGCATGCATATTCATATATCAATATCAGACCAAACATTATCATTATTCGATGAAAACAATCAGATCAAACAATATTCTATCTCAACCGCAAAAAATGGTGTTGGAGAAGAAATGGATAGTGAATGTACGCCGCGTGGAAAACATATCATCACTGAAAAAATAGGTGAGGGCTGTGAACAGAACACAGTGTTTGTCGGCAGGATAGCAACGGGTGAGATCTATGAACCGGCGTTACGAGAACTTTATCCTGAACGTGACTGGATACTGACACGCATACTCTGGTTGAGTGGAATGGAAGAAGGAAGAAACAAAGGTCAATTCGAAGGCACGAACTTAGATAGTCATGACCGATATATCTACATCCATGGCACACCTGATGATGTTGTAATGGGGCAGCCGGGATCACGAGGTTGCGTTCGAATGAGAAATGCAGATGTTATAGAACTATTTGATTTGATAGACACTGGCATAGAGGTGTTCATTTGTGAATAATGATGAAAAGAAATCGTTCGAACCGCCTATTCCTTTTGAAAAAATTGGTGGTGATGAAGGATTGAAGCAACTCGTTAAATTGTTCTATGACAATATGGACACTATGCCCGAGGCAAAGTTAATTCGTGATCTACATCCGAAAAATTTAAGCAGTTCGCGGGAAAAATTTTATATGTTTTTGAGTGGCTGGATGGGTGGGCCTGACCGTTATATAGCCGCTTTTGGTCATCCGCGATTACGTGCCAGACATCTACCGTTTCCGATTGGCACCGACGAGCGTGATCAATGGTTGATGTGTATGCGCAAAGCGCTGGATGAATTGAGCGTCGAAACTATGTTTAAAGAACAATTGATGTCGTCATTTACCCAGACGGCGGATCATATGATGAATAAAGACGTCACTCTTTAATATCCGGTTCAATAAAACACCATTTAACGCTTGGCACCTGTCTCTGAATTTCAACTTCCAACTCATTAATTTGTTTGACGGCTTCTTCAATACTGAGACCCGTCTTCATTTTAATCTTTGCTGCCAACATAACCTCTGGTCCAAGGTGCATAGTGATCGAGTTTAATAATGTTTCGATGGCATCATCTTTTTCAATAATGTTATCGATGAGCTCGCGTAATTCTGGTTCCGCGGAACGCCCAATTATCAAGGACTGAATACGCCAGCCTATAAAGATTGAAATGAAGATTAATATTATTCCTATACAAATTGATCCTATTGCATCATACATGGGGTTACCGGTTACAGCAGCGATGGAAACAAATATAAAAGCAACGATTAAACCAAGTGTCGCTGCCGAATCTTCGCCAATAATGACTACTAACTCAGCACTGCGCGTATTTTTTAACCATTGCATAAAAGGTTTTTCTCGTCTTATCTTTTTGACCACTCTCAGTGCACCCATAAGTGCAGATGATTCGAGAAAGATACCAAAGGTAAGTACTAGCAAGGCAATCCATATTTGGTTTAATTCCCCGGGTTCATGTAATTTATGCCAGCCTTCATAAATGGAATAGAGACCACCCATGCTGAATAACATAATGGCAACAATAAAACTCCAGAAATAGGTGATCTTTCCGTAACCCAGCGGGTGTTTCTCATCGGCCGGCTTTTGTGATTGTTTCAAACCAAGGAATAGAAGGATCTGATTACTACAATCAGCAAAGGAATGAACCGCCTCGGCCATCATACTGCCAGAACCTGTATAGAGCGCAGCTCCCGTTTTGGCTATGGCTAATCCCAGATTGGCCAGAAAAGCATATAAGATTGCTTTAGTCGTATCGCCGTGTCCCGCCATAGTTCTCTCGCTTATTTTAATTATTTTTGTCAACCGAATGATAACTCAGGCGTTAAGACGGTTGTAGACAAAATAAACCCTCTATTGGAGATAATGAAAATGAAGAATCTATCAAAAAGTACCGTTGCCGGATTAACAGCAGCAATTTTAAGTTTGAGCCTGAGTTTTCCTAGCTTTGCTGATGATGACAGTGATAGAAAAACAAAACGCGATGAGATAAGAGGACAATTTGATGCCGATGGAAATGGTGAAATCAGTGACAGAGAACGTCAGGCGGCCAGAGAAGCCTTTAAAGCGAAGCGTATGGAACGAATAGATACCGATGGAAATGGTGAAATCAGTAAATCAGAACGGGCTGCAGTAAAAGAGAAACGTAAAGCAAAAATAGTTAAACGATTTGATACTGATGGCGATGGTGAATTGAATGAGAGGGAACGTGAGTCAGCTAAGCAAGCACGTGAAAAAATTCGTGAAAGACGTCAAGCTAACCGTGAAGGATAACTAAGCATTGCTGATATTAATTTATCAATTGATAATAACGTGGCCGGATAGTTTCTCTGGCTACGTTAATTAAGATGAAACAGTTTAATTTAACCAAAGATATTAAAGGGGATAAACACTGGAAGCACAGCGTGAACTTGATGCATTTCTTGCCAGTGTTGAACAGCGAGCTTTTCGTATGGCTGAAATAGCGACAGGCAACAAGGATGATGCTCTGGATATTTTGCAGGACGCGATGTTTAAGTTGGTTGAGAAATATGCTGATCGCGATACCAGGGAATGGGGTCCGCTATTTACTACGATATTGCAAAGTCGAATTAAGGATTGGTACCGGCGTAATCAGGTAAGAAACCGGTTTCGCAGTTGGTTTAGTAGTAAAGATGAAGAATATGAGGATCCTATTCAGCAAGCGGAAGATGAATTAGCCAGAACACCAGAACAATTATTGCAAGCTGATAGGCGTATAGATGAACTCGATGAAGGATTACATAATTTGCCGTTGCGGCAACAACAGGCTTTTTTATTAAGAAGCTGGGAAGGGTATAGTGTAGAAGAAACAGCGGCAGTAATGAAATGTTCAGCAGGTAGTGTGAAAACGCATTATTCGCGTGCAGTACATAATTTACGTGCCAAACTAGATGAGCATTGGTGATGAATCAAGATAGCGAAGATAATTTAACAAGAAGCATCAAGCGAGCACTCAATGATAGTGTTGAGTCTCTTGATGGTAATACCTTATCCAGAATTCGACAAATTCGAACTCAGGCTATCGATAAGGTAATAGATAAATCTGTAACTCCACAAAAGCATTGGACAGTTATTATGACGGGGGCATTGGCAACAACTTGTGTCATGGTCTTTACGGTCATGGTTCTTTTGAAATCCCCGGTGTCTAATCATGCTGTTCCGTTGGATGACTTAGATCTAATTTCATCTTTTGAGAGTCTTGAACTATATGAAGATTTGGAATTCTATGAATGGCTCGAAGATGATGTTTTACAGAGCTAGTACATGTTTATGCATATTGATTTACTCAACATCACCGTCTTTTTCTGAGGAGAAAAATAATAGTGACAGTTTGCCCTCGATGGAATTTCTAGAATTCCTGGGTGAATGGGAAACGGATGAAGGTGAGTGGGTTGACCCGGAATACTTGGATAATGAAGCTATTGGGAAGCTAATTGAGGTAATGAAAGAGACTAATAATGAACAATAGACTAATAACATTACTACTGCTGTGTCTTCTATATACGGCAACTGTATTTTCAGAAGAAGGTGTCTCATGGGACTCATTGTCAATCGAAGAACAAATATTATTAAAAGACTTCAAGGAGCAGTGGGCTCAATTACCCGGGAAACGGCAACAACGCATGCAAAAAGGTGCTAGTCGTTGGGGCCAGATGTCGGACGAGCAAAAAGTAAAAGCGAGGCAACACATGCGACGTTGGCAGTCTATGGATGACGATCAAAAAGAAAAGATACGCGAGCGGTATCAAAAGTTTAAAGATTTAAGTCCGGAACAGCAGAAGCGTATAAAGCAACGTAAAGAATGGTTTAAAAAGTTGCCGGAAGCGGAGCGTAAGGCTTTACGGGAGAAATTCAACAATATAACACCAGAGCAGCGAAAGGCTTTTCGAGAAAAAATTAGAAACAAGCATATGAAAATGCGTCGAAAAATGAAGGAACACATGCAAGGATTGTCAGAAGTAGAACGAAAGGCCTTACGAGAAAAAATTAAAAACATGCCTCCAGAAGCACGACGTGAATTTATGCAAAAACAACGCGGACTCAACACGAATATAGAACGGTCTAATAGAAACCCTGACAAAGGTCGATGATTAATTATTCTTGGGGTTTTTTAATTCAGATAATAATTTTTCAAGTTCTTTATCCCCAACTGCTTTTTCATTATTCTTTTTTACTTCTTCAATAACAGCAATCGCTTCTCCGTTCAATCCTTCTGTCGCCAATGACACGGCATATATCTTCATCGCGGTCAAATCAGCAAGGAAATTGGGTTCAATATTGATAGCTTCTTCAATAGCACTAATAACAGATCTTGTATCATTCAATGCATAAGAAATTCGTGCCAGCAGCATAAATCCTCGAGCAGTTTCCATTATTGATACTGATTGTTCTGCTAGTTTTTTTGCGGACTTGTAATTTTCTGTCAGGAATTCATGGTGTGCCTTTGTGTAGTAACCTGACCACCAATCCGGATATTCCTTTATTGTTTCATCTAAAAGGGCAGAAGACTGATCAAATCTACCAGTCCAAAGATAAATATAAGACAGGCTAACATTCAATCGAGGGTATTTCCCTCCTAGTGCCATGCCCGCCAAATAAGTCTGTTCTGCCTTATCAAAGGTTTTCATTCGACTATAAAAAGTACCTAGTTCAAGCTCGTAGTGCCCTTGCTGACCACCGTAAGCGGGCTGCTTCCCTTCCCAATACTTGATCGCCGCGTCATGCTTTCCTTCATCAAACAGTTCTTTAGCATGGGTTATATCATTAACAAAATCTTTCTGCTCAAAAGAAAAACTATTAATTGAATTAATAAGTAATGATAGGAAAATAGTTATTAATTTTAAAAAACGGATCATATTCATAATATGTTTATTTTATATGTGATGCTGTTTTTAAGCATTAGTTGCTAATCGTTTTGGAAAAAACGTTGATAATCACAACACCTGATATTATTAGCGCCATGCCAATTATCGCAGGCATGTCAGGGATTTGTTTGAAAAATATACTCGCAACTATCGCAATTAATATTATTCCCATACCACTCCATATGGCATAGGCAACGCCAACTGGAATCGTCCTTAAAACGAGTGCTAGAAAGTAAAATGCGATGCCATAACCTGTAACAACAATAATGCTGGGTATTAGTCTTGTGAATTCATCGGAAGCTTTTAGTGCGCTAGTAGCTATAACCTCAGCGATAATTGCGATTGCAAGGTACCAGTATCCCATATCTGTTCCTAATGGTTTTTGACCGTGGGTTATTTAAAAAGAAAGAGTGTCCAATATAGCTAGGAAATATATCTAACCAACGCCCATCTCTTGGGCGGTTGGCTAGATATGTATGATTTAAGATTATGCCGCTTTACGTCTTCTGGTTTTTTTCTTTGGTTTATTCAAAACTTTGTCTGCTGCTGTTATTGCTTTGTTATATGCAGACAACCGACGACAACTAACTCGTAAGCCGGATAACTCCTCAAAGTTGGCTGCTTTAACAATTTTGTTTTTAGCTGCTGCTTTTCTGATGGCAGCTAACTCTTTATCAACAGCACTCAAGGCTTTCTTGTTCGCTGCAATCGGATCTTTCTGTACCTTTGCCGAAGCAGTTTTACGACGTTTGATGAGTGTGACTCGTTTTTTGCTAAGACGCTTTCCTTCAGCCGCTGATTGCTTACTGTTCTTTGTAGCAAGCGCTAATGCTTTAGCCCCATTTGCAGTAGCTGCTTCAAGGTTCGTTAGTGAGCTATCGATCACTTTAGCCAAAGCAGCATTTTTAATAATTTTTTTCTTTGATACAGCCATAAAAGTCTCCAGGTTAAGTTACTTAAGTTAATAATCTAGTAAAAGTATAGATTATGATGAAATACGCTTCTCAAATATTGATAGATCGTTAATTATTTTAGTTGCTCTTTTTTACTGGCGTGAACGATCTTTCTGGCAAGACGTTTTATCTGAGCATCATAAAGCGCAAGTTCTCCACCAGTTTTAATTGCCATGATTGCAATACGTGCCAATAATAGCAGCAACAATAGATCCACAATCCAAGCGATGAAATAGGAAATACGAAAACCATCAGTTTTATTTGCAACTCTACTTTCAGATTCAACACTTGTTTCATCTTCTCCAAGTAAACTGTCGCGAACGGGGATAAGACTCTTATCAATGTTTGAGCCTGCCTCTATAGCAGTTGCCATGCGTTCAATATTCTTCGGATCTTTATACAGGGCCAGGGCCTCACTAAATGTCTGTATTGCTATCCATAAACCAATAAATAATAACAGTAGGCCACACATGCGAACAACGATACTGAGGACGTCCTGGCTTGTTTCGTTTAAAGACATGGCTGCTGGTTTTGTTGATTCCGTTTCTTGTTCGTTATTATTATCAAATTTATACATAATACTGACCCGAATCTCTTACAAGTCATCATGAACTGTTATTATCATTGTAGCCTGATATGGGTCAATAGTTGAACCGGGAATTAAAAATAGTGTGTTTTTGAATTATCTGATTAAACGCTTGCTAAGTGCTGTCTTCGTTTTGTTCGGCATATCGACACTCGTTTTTTTATTGATCCATCTAGTGCCGGGTGATCCGGTAGAGGTTATGTTGGGTGAAACTGCACGTTCGGCGGACACAGAAGCATTACGCGATGAACTTGGATTGAATTTGCCAATTTTGCAGCAATGGTGGGAATATCTGAAGGGCATTGCACATTTTGATCTGGGTAAATCATTGCATTCTCAGCAAGCAGTTACCCAGTTATTGCTTGATCGACTACCTGCTACCGCGATCCTGAGCATTGCCAGTTTATCTATCGCTATCTTGATTGCATTACCATTGGGAATACTTGCTGCAGTTTATAAAGATTCATTTTGGGATCGGCTGGCAATAGTGTCGGCGATGTTCGGTGTCTCTATACCTAATTTTGTGATGGGCCCTCTATTAATTTTAATATTTTCTCTTTGGCTAGGCTGGGTCCCTGTAAGTGGTAAAGAAGGGGTGTCTTCATTAATTCTTCCCGCTTTTACATTAGGATCGGCATTGGCTGCTATTCTGTCACGAATGGTACGGGCGTCGATGTTGGAAGTTTTGCAGGAAGATTATATCCGCGCCGCGCGGGCACGTGGTTTGAGTGAGTTTCGAGTATTGTGCTTGCATGCATTACGTAATGCGGCACTACTAATCATCACTATTTTAGGTTTGCAACTCGGTGCATTACTTACCGGTGCCGTTATTACCGAAACTATATTTTCCTGGCCGGGAATTGGGCAACTGATGGTCGATTCTATTCAAAAGCGCGATTACCCTGTTGTGCAAGCATGTGTGTTATTGATTAGCTTTATCTATGTGTTGGTTAATCTGATGACCGACGTGGTTTATACCGCGTTGGACCCGAGGTTAAAACTCGAAACATGAACAAAGTTTACTCTATACCATTATTAATATTGATCATGTGGTCAATATTGGCTTTATTAGGACCAGTATTACCTATACAACCGGATCAGATATCATTAGATAAAATATTATTAACACCCCATCGGGAGCAATGGTTTGGACATGATGACCTTGGGCGTTCAATTAGTGCGCGCTTGATCATGGGAGCACGTACTTCATTAAGTGTTGCGATTGTTGTTGTCACGATATCTTTAAGCATAGGCACTTTTGTTGGCATGGTGGGAGCATGGCTAGGCGGATTTTGGGATAAGTTATTGGTCATGATGATTGATTTATTTATTGCTTTTCCCGGTATCTTGCTGGCAATCGCATTGGCAGGTTTGCTCGGACCGGGAGTAATGAATGCTGTTATTGCCTTATCTATAGTAAGTTGGGTCGGATTTGCTCGATTGGCGCGCGTGCAAACACTCAGTATAAAAAACAGAGACCATGTTGATGCTGCCTATGCCTTGGGGACTTCAAGTTTTATTATCGCCCTGAAACATATTTTGCCATTGATTATGGCACCTTTAATTATAGAAGCGACGTTTGCCTTTGCTGGCGTAATCATTGCTGAAGCAGGGTTATCTTTTCTCGGCTTAGGTGTGCAACCCCCATCTGCATCATGGGGCAGTATGATACGAGATGGCACACGTTACATGTTGGTGGCTCCGCATATGGTGTTAGCGCCCGGTTTTGCTATCCTGTCAATGGTATTATGCATAAATATTTTAGGTGATTACCTGAGAGATAAGATGGATATAAAAGAAATAAATAAAGTTTGAAATGAAAATAAACGAAATGTCGTTGGGCCCCGTTATGTGTGATTTACGCGGACTTCAACTTGAGGTCGATGAACGTGAGATGTTAATGCATCCGCATGTAGGTGGCGTGATCTTGTTCACACGAAACTTTGAATCGCCTGAGCAAATGGCAGTTTTATGTGCAAACATTCATGAGTTACGTCAACCGCATCTTCTAATTGCCGTTGATCACGAAGGTGGTCGGGTACAACGTTTTCGAGAAGGCTTTAGTCGCCTACCTGCCTGTGCTTTATTAGCTGAGGGCCGTACTTCTATAGAAGCTGATTCGCTCGCTCAGCAAGCAGGTTGGTTGATGGCGGCTGAATTACTAGCGGTAGGTGTTGATCTTAGCTTTGCTCCAGTGCTGGATGTGGGGGGGAAGATTAGTCAGGTGATCGGTGACCGTGCTTTTCATGTTAACCCGGATCAGGTATCGAGTCTGGCGCGTGCATACATGCGAGGTATGAAAGAAGCAGGGATGGCCGCTGTTGGTAAACATTTTCCTGGTCATGGATCAGTTCCTGAAGATTCACACGTTGCGATTCCCTATGATCGTCGACAATACCAGGACATACAAATGAAAGATCTCATTCCATTTGAAAGGATGATTCGTGCAGGACTGCCGGGTTTGATGCCAGCACATGTTATTTATCCTGAAGTGGATGAGAAGCCTGCCGGGTTTTCTTCAATCTGGATTGAGCAGGTTTTACGAAAGCAATTGGAATTTCAGGGGACAGTGTTTAGTGATGATCTCAGCATGAAAGGAGCCGAGATTATGGGGAACTATCCACAACGTGCAGAGGCGGCACTGCGCGCAGGCTGTGATATGGTCTTGGCCTGTAATAACCAAGAAGGTGCGATTTCAATTTTGGATCAAGCAGAAGTACCGAGCAGCATCGAATTACAATCTAGATTAATCAGGATGCATGGTCGTTTTGATAAAAACCTGGATGAATTAAAGCAAACGCAATTATGGCAAGAGCGCTCAAAGGCTGTGATACATCTTGAGAAAGAACCAGAATTAGATTTGGGAGATGATTCATTTGATTAAACAAAAAATAATTATTTTGCTATGTTGCTTATTCAGCGTAACAAACATACATGCAAAAGAATTAATTTCACCTCATTGTGAACCTCTTGTTAGTAGTCAGCTTGAAACGAAAGTTATACCTTATGCGCAAGGTTTGCTTTGGAAGATAAGCAAAAAAGATAAAGAGCCTAGTTACCTGTTTGGAACGATTCATATTTCGGATAAGGATGTCACAACATTGCCTGAGATAGTTGATAAGGCATTACATAATTCAGAACAGTTTGTTATGGAAGCCTTACCTGATACAGAACAAATGTTATTATTTTCGAAGATGATGTTTTTTCATGATGGACAGCGACTCTCAGAACTAATTGACAATCTCATTTATAAAGAAACAAAATTAATTTTGTCTGCTTATCAACTTGGTCCTGATGCGGTATCCGTTATGAAGCCATGGGCCGCCTTTTTATTAATGAATTATCCCCCGGATGTTGGAGACCCACTAGATTTAGTGTTGCTGTCTCTAGCACAACAGAATGGAGCAATAGTTTCCGGTCTGGAAACACTAAAAGAGCAAGCCGAGATATTTAGTGATTTAGAAATGCCCGACCAGATTAAATTACTGACGGATACGGTTTGTCATTATGATGTCATTGAAGGTGATTTCATTGCTATGAAGTCATATTATTTGAAGGGTGACTTGGGTGGTTTATATAATTATACACAACGCCATTCGATGGCTCAGGAACCCATCTATGAAGAATTAATGAAAAAACTGATTGTCGATCGGAATAAAAGCATGGTCGAACGCATGCAACCGATGCTGGAAAAAGGAAAATCCTTTATTGCTATCGGTGCGATGCATCTACCCGGGACAAAAGGTGTATTATCGCTATTAGAGAAAAAGGGTTATAGGCTAACAGCTGTTTATTGAACAAATTTAACGAATATTTATTACAGGGTATATAAATGAGTTTTTCAGAATTATTACAAATGATGGAATCATTTCTTCAACAGGAGAACTGGATCGTTCAGGTATTTATTATTGTATTTTTGACAGCATTTATTAACTGGTTACAAAAACGAATTATTGCGAAATTAATTGGCCGATTAAAAAAAACCTGGACTAATTGGGATCATGCTTTATTTATTGCAGTTCAAAAACCAATAACATTATTGATATGGGTATTGGGTTTAGCCTTTGCGGCAGATGTTGTAAAACAACAGACGGATGCTGCTATTTTTGGTGCGATAGAACCGATTAGAGAAGTCGGAGTTATTGTTATTATTGTCTGGTTTCTAGTGCGTTTTATATCCAATTCCGAAACAATTCTTCTGGAAAAGAAACAACGAAAAGGTGAAGACTTTGATCAAACAACGGCAGATGCAATTGCAAAGTTGTTACGTGTCTCAGTCATCATTACCGGTGCCTTGGTAATATTGCAAACATTGGGGTATAGCATTTCCGGAGTATTGGCATTTGGTGGTATTGGCGGTATTGCAATTGGCTTTGCGGCGCGAGATTTATTAGCCAACTTTTTTGGTGGTTTAACGATTTATATGGATCGTCCATTTGATGTGGGTGACTGGATACGCTCACCCGACCGGGAAATTGAAGGTTCAGTTGAAAAGATTGGTTGGCGATTAACTACTATACGCACGTTTGATAAACGACCGTTGTATATTCCTAACTCGGTATTTACGAATATTGCCGTTGAAAACCCACAACGCATGACGAATCGACGTATCAAGGAAACAATCGGTATTCGTTACGATGATGCAAGTAAGATGCGTGGAATTATTGCTGATGTTAAAAAAATGTTGCAGGATCATGATGATATTGATGATAAACAGACTTTAATTGTGAACTTTAATGAATTTGCATCTTCTTCCTTGAATTTCTTTATCTACACGTTTACGAAGACAGTTAATTGGATTGAGTTTCATGAAGTAAAACAAGACGTCATGCTACAAATCATAGATATCATTGAGTCTCATGAGGCTGAGTGTGCTTTTCCAACATCAACACTGCATATCCCTCAAGAGCTGCATATAGTTGATAAATGAGTTATTGATTACTCTAATACTTAAGCCACGGATATGATTGTTCCTAATAACCTAAAAGATTGATAAATCCAGTTCCGCGCTTTGCCTAAAGGTAGATAGGTTGTAATCTACGAGTATGGAATATCAATTCACAAAAATGCACGGTATAGGAAATGATTTTGTCGTTTTCGATAGTTTTACCAAGTCAATTGCAATTTCTCGCGAACAAGTCAGGCATATCGCAGATCGCCAATTTGGCGTCGGTTGCGATCAGGTCTTGTTGCTAGAGCCACCGAAAAATCCCGAAGCAGATGTTTGTTACCGAATATTCAATGCTGATGGCAGCGAAGTAATGCAATGCGGCAATGGTGCTCGTTGTGCCGCAGTCTATCTCAGAGAAAAGGGATTGGTTAATAAAGACAGGGTTATAGCCGAAACGGGTGCAGGACGTCTTATTTTACAAATTGAAACCAATGACTGTGTGACTGTCGACATGGGAGTGCCAGTATTTGAACCGGCGAAAATCCCATTAAAAGCAGATGAGCAACTTGAAGAGTATAAACTGAACCTAGGTGATGATGAACTGACTTTTGGAGCCGTTTCTTTGGGAAACCCCCATGCAGTTATTGTTGTCGAAGATGTTGATTCGACCCCGGTAAATGTAATAGGTCCAACTTTGCAGGTGAGTGGGGTGTTTCCAGAAAGTGTTAACGTTGGGTTTATCGAAATATTGAATCAGAAAGCGTTCAAACTGCGTGTTTTTGAGCGTGGCTCGGGTGAAACACTGGCTTGTGGGAGTGGTGCTTGTGCGGCGATGGTTATTGCTTGTCAGCAAGGGTACTTGGAGGGGACAATAGACGCAGAGTTACGCGGTGGTCATTTGACGTTACGCTGGGAAGGGGACGGCGAACCCGTTTATATGACAGGTCCCGCTACAACAGTCTTTGAGGGGAAAATTGAGTTATGAGTGGACAGGAAACAGAAAACCTGGATTCAAACAATCTTACAGAAAGCATGGTGGCAGAGTTTTTAAGAGACAACCCGGAATTTTTTAATAAGTACCCAGACATGCTTTCTGAACTGAAAATTCCGCATGATCATGGCTCAGCTATATCACTGGTTGAAAAACAAGTCGCAGTGTTAAGAGAACAAAACCAACAAACACGCAAGCGCTTGCATGAGCTCATAGAAATTGCTCGTCAAAATGAAGAACTTGCAAGACGCATGCATCAACTGGCATTAACACTTATGGATGCAGCGGAACCTAAAGATATATTTAATACTTTATATGACAATCTGAAAAAGCATTTTCATGCGGATCGTGCAGTCGTGAGATTATTTGCAAAGCCTTCTTTTGTAGATAGTTTTGCAACTGATGAATTCGCAGGTTGTGAAACCACAGAGCAATCCTTGTTTAAAAGTATTATTGATAAGCGTTTGCCAATAAGTGGGCGAATGAAGCGCCAACAACAAGTATTTTTGTTTGGTGATGATGGCGATGAGATTGCCTCTTCTGTGATGGTTCCATTGCATGGCCAAGGTTGGGGAGGAATACTCTCTATCGGTAGTTTCGACGCCGAGCGTTTTCAAGCAGGAATGGGTGTTGAATTACTTGCTAATCTGGGTGAGATATTAAGCTTTATTTTGAAACCATGGGTGGAACATAAATAATGGCTACTTCTAAGTAAAAACTTATGCAATCGTCCGAGACGTTATTGCTTGAGTCTTTTATAAAGACCTTACATCATCTTTCTGAACATACCCGTAGCGCTTATCAACGCGATCTTTCTTCCCTGCAAAAGTTTTGTGAAAAACAGGAAATAAATAGATGGTCTGATCTTGATGGAAGACAGGTCAGAGGCTTTGTTGCCTCTCGACATCGAGAGGGTATTGGTGGTCGTTCATTACAACGAAACTTGTCAGCAATTCGATCTTTTTATCGTTACTTGCTAGATGAAGCTAAAGTCAAAAATAATCCTGCCGAAGGTATTATCGCGCCAAAGACACCACGTAAACTTCCCAATGTGTTAGATACAGATCAAACCGTTCAACTTGTTGAAATTGAGGAACAAGATGGATTGTCAGTTCGGGATCGTGCCATGCTGGAGCTGATTTATTCTTCCGGATTACGCCTTGCTGAGTTGATCAGTATCAATATGGGTGATATTGATTATAGTGATCGTATATTGAACGTAACCGGTAAGGGCAAAAAAATGCGCAGCGTTCCTGTCGGACAGCATGCTATTAAGGCGATCAAGAATTGGCTCAAGATAAGACAATCTATGGTTAATAAAAACGAGAATGCATTATTTATCAGCCAACGGGGGAAACGGATTAGTCCAAGGTCAGTTCAAGAACGTTTAAAACAATGGGCTATCAAACAGGGTTTGCCCAGTCATGTACATCCGCATATGTTGCGTCATTCGTTTGCCAGTCATATGTTGGAGTCCAGTGGTGATCTGCGTGCCGTTCAGGAGTTACTCGGTCATGCGGATATAAGTACGACACAAGTATATACTCATCTCAATTTTCAGCATTTGGCTCAGGTTTATGACAAAAGTCATCCTCGAGCACATCGTAAGAAGTCGGACTGATAACAATATTTTGCAATAGGCGTGGGCGTGGGCATTAGCGTGCCGCTCATGTACAATTCCGCTTCCCATATCAGGAGAAAAAACGTGGAACAATACCGAGGCACAACCATCTTATCTGTACGTCGTGACGAGCATGTCGTTATCGGTGGCGATGGTCAGGTATCATTGGGTGATACTGTCATGAAAGGCAATGCACGTAAGGTGCGACGCTTATATAACGAAAAAATAATTGCCGGATTTGCCGGTGGCACAGCGGATGCGTTTACCTTATTTGAACGATTTGAGGCCAAACTGCAAAAACATCAAGGGAATCTCATGCGATCAGCTGTTGAACTAGCAAAAGACTGGCGTACTGATCGTATGTTACGTCGACTTGAAGCATTACTCTGTGTCGCTGATAAAACGACCTCTCTGATTATCTCTGGTAATGGAGATGTAATAGAGCCAGAAAACCATATTATGGCGATTGGCTCAGGTGGTAATTATGCTAAATCTGCTGCACAAGCCTTGTTTGAGAATACCGATATGAGTGCGCGTGAAATTGTTGAAAAAGGTTTAGGTATCGCTGCCAATATTTGTATATACACTAACTCAAACTTAACTATCGAAGAGCTATAAATAGTCATTCAAAATAATATTAAATAAACGGATTAAAATGTCAGACTTAACTCCTCAGGCAATTGTTGCCGAACTCAATAAACATATCATTGGCCAAGAGTCAGCTAAACGTGCAGTTGCTATTGCATTACGTAATCGCTGGCGTCGAGCACAAGTTGATGAATCAATACGAAACGAGATTACTCCCAAGAATATACTCATGATTGGGCCTACGGGTGTTGGTAAGACCGAGATCGCTCGGCGACTTGCCAAACTAGCACAAGCACCTTTTATTAAAATCGAAGCGACAAAATTTACCGAAGTAGGTTATGTCGGGCGTGACGTAGAATCGATAGTTCGTGACCTTGCTGATATTGCGATTAAACAAACACGCGAAATTGAATTGGAAAAAGTACGTGAGCAGGCTGATAAAGCTGCAATGGAAAGGGTGCTTGATATTCTATTGCCACCAGCTCGAATGATGGGTGAAGATGACCATGAATCAAGTATAAATTCGACGCGCGAGAAGTTCAGACAAATGATCATCGAAGGCAAATTCGATGATAAGGAAGTTGAAGTTGAACTAAAGACGCCCAGTGTTGGTGTTGAGATTATGGCGCCTCCGGGTATGGAAGAAATGACGAGTCAGTTACAAGGCATGTTTCAGAACATGGGAACAGGGAAGAAACAATCACGAAAATTGATGGTAAAAGATGCACTCAAATTACTAGCAGAAGAAGAAGCGGCAAAGTTATTAAATGAAGATGATATCAAGGCTCGATCAATAGAAAGTGTTGAGCAACACGGCATTGTTTTTCTGGATGAGCTCGATAAGGTGACACGTCGTTCGGAATCAAATGGGCCAGATGTTTCTCGTGAAGGTGTGCAGCGTGATTTATTACCATTAGTGGAAGGTAGTACAGTCACCACTAAATATGGCATGGTAAAGACAGATCATATTTTATTTATTGCCTCAGGTGCATTTCATCTAGCCAAGCCTTCTGATCTCATTCCTGAATTACAGGGTCGATTACCTATCCGTGTCGAATTAAGTGCCTTGGTCGCAGGTGACTTTGTGCGAATTCTTACAGAACCCGATGCCTCATTAACAGAGCAATATACGCTGTTGATGGCGACAGAAGGTGTCACCGTGGATTTTGCTGATGATGGTATTCAACGCATCGCTGAAATTGCCTTTCAGGTAAATGACTCTACTGAGAATATTGGTGCACGGCGTTTGCATACGGTAATGGAACGTTTGCTTGAAACGCTGTCTTATGAGGCATCAGAAAAAAATGGTGAATCGATATCAATTGATGCAGAGTATGTTAATGATCATCTAAATGAGTTGGTAGAGGATGAGGATCTGAGTCGTTACATCCTTTAGCATAGAAAGCGGTCTTAAAATATATAGTAAATCAAAGAAATTATGACAAACGCCAAGCCAAGCCCTTCTTCAATAAACCTTCATCAAAAATCTCGTGTGCTTGAGATCGAATATGATGATGGGGTTAAATTTGAACTACCTTGTGAATATTTACGCGTTTACTCTCCTTCTGCTGATGTCAAAGGGCATGGGCCAGGGCAAGAGGTTTTACAAGTAGGAAAAGAAAACGTCAATATTAAAGAAATAGAACCTGTAGGTAATTATGCTGTTAAGTTGGTCTTTGATGACGGACATAATACCGGGCTTTATACTTGGGAGTATCTTTATGAACTGGGTGAAGCAAAGGCTAATTACTGGATTGATTATCTGGATGCATTAAAACAGGCTGGACATACACGCCAAGAAAATGACTGAGCAAACGACCACAGACTTTGGTTTTGAAAAAGTTGCTGCTAAAGAGAAGGCCGGTAGGGTTGCGGATGTCTTTAGCTCCGTAGCTTCTGAATATGATTTGATGAATGACGTGATGTCATTGGGGGTCCATCGGTTATGGAAACGCAAGGCGGTGCATCTATGCGCGATTAGAAAAAACTATCATGTGTTGGATCTCGCTGGTGGTACCGGGGATATTGCAAGCTTAATCAATAAACAATTAGGTGATGATGGTCGGGTGACATTATGTGATATCAATGCCGACATGTTGCAACAGGGACGTGATCGTTTTATAGATAAAGGTGTCATCAAGGGAGTTGATTATGTTCAAGCTAATGCAGAGACATTACCCTTTGTCGATAATAGTTTTGACTGTATGACGATTGCATTTGGGTTACGTAACGTGACTGATAAAGATGCAGCATTACGTTCTATGTATAGCAAGCTTAAATATGGTGCTCAGTTAGTCATTCTCGAGTTTTCAAAGGTTGTCATTCCTGTGCTGGATAAGCTCTACGATGAATATTCATTCAAGTTGATTCCTCTGTTTGGTAAAGTCGTTGCTAATGATGAAGCGAGCTATCAATATCTGGTTGAGTCAATACGAATGCATCCTGATCAAGAGTCATTGGCATCGATGATGCAGCAGGCTGGGTTTGAAAAAATACAATATCATAATCTTACAGGTGGTGTCGTTGCTATCCACCGCGGTTATAAATTATGAGTGTTGTGGTTGATAATAAACCACCTGTCTGGATAAGACAGATAGAAGCTCTTGTTAATAAGGCCTTGAGCCTCGATGAGGAGACGCTCCATGCATTAGCAAGCCTTGAAGGCAAGGTTGTTGCGTTTGAGTTTAGCAATACAAACCTGATTGTATTTCTATTTCCATCGATAACAGGTCTTTTAATGAGTACGGTTTATGAAAATAAAGCTGATGTAATAATTAAAGGTACTCCGACAAATTTTATAATGATGTTAGCCTCGTCGAAGCATGGTAGTGCCAGTTTGCCAACAGATATGCAATTGATGGGTGATATTGGTCTTGCTCAGCAGTTTCAGGCGATCATGCAAAATATTGAGATTGACCTCGACGAACCGCTATCGAAATGGTTTGGCGATAGTGTTGCCTATCGAATAGGGAAGTTTGTCCGTGGTACTAGCAGTATGGCTGTAAACGCAGGTAAAACATTAGCAATGGATATGAGTGAATACCTGAGGTTTGAGACTGAGATGTTACCGGACGAGTTATTAGTAGAAGAGTTTTGTAAAGACGTTGATATCCTTCGGGAAGATGCTGATCGACTTTCTCAGAGAATAAATAAACTGGCAAAACAAATAAACTATAAAGAAACAGGCCGTTAGCCTATGGGACAGATACTTCGTTTACTAACCATTCAAAAAGTATTAATAAAATACGGCTTGGATGAATTTATCTTTGCCACGCATTTATTCCGACCAGTACGCTTCCTGTTTTATATCTTTCCCTGGAACTGGTTTGGAAGAAAAAAAAGTCCGCGTGCGCAACGTATGCGTTTAATGCTGGAAGAATTAGGTCCCATTTATGTCAAGCTTGGTCAAATATTGTCGACACGGCGCGATCTGATACCAGAAGACATCGCGAATGAGTTTGCCATGTTGCAAGATGCCGTAGCGCCGTTTTCCGGTAAAATTGCACGCAAGATTATTGAAGAAGCCTACGAATGCGATCTTAACGAGGTGTTTCTGGAGTTTGATGAGACGCCATTGGCTTCAGCCTCAGTAGCGCAGGTTCATCGCGCCACACTTAAAGATGGTCGAGACTTCATTATCAAGGTTATTAGACCTGATATCGAAACACTCATCCGTAAAGACCTGAGTTTATTGCACCTGCTTGCAGAGAAAGGAGAACGATATTATCGCAAAGGAAAATCTTTGCGTTTCACTGGCGTGGTCACTGAATTTGAAAAAACGTTGCTGAACGAACTTGATTTACAGAGAGAAGCGGCTAATGCTTCTCAGCTACGCCGAAACTTTATTGAGGAAGACCGTTATTATGTACCAGAAATCAATTGGGAGTTAACACGGCGTAATGTGTTGGCAATGGAACGCGTCACGGGTGTCTCTGTTCGCGACATCGATGCGCTTAAAGCTGCTGGAGTTGATTTAAAATGGCTCGCTGAATACGGTGTAGAGATATTTTTTACACAAGTTTTTCGTGATAATTTCTTTCATGCTGATATGCATCCGGGGAATATTTTTGTAGGACCTGCCGAAGCAGGCACCCCCGCAACGGTTAAAGTTATCGATTTCGGCATAATGTGTTCATTAACCGAATTCGATCAGCGTTATTTGGCGGATAATTTTATTGCATTTTTAAATCGTAATTATCATCGTGTTGCTGCATTACATATAGAGTCAGGTTGGGTGCCAAGAGGGACGCGCTTGGATGAACTCGAGTCTGCCATACGTACCGTTTGTGAGCCGTTACTGGTTCGGCCAATGCATGAAATTTCCTTCGGTGAGTTATTGCAGCGGCTCATTCAAATAGCGCGATTATTTAATGTCGAGATCATGCCACAGTTGATAATGTTGCAAAAAACAATTATTAATATTGAAGGGATAGGCAGACAACTTTATCCAGAACTAGATCTATGGAAAACAGCTCGGCCGCAATTGGAGCGCTGGATGGATGAACGCATCGGTGCGAAAGGATTGCTGAAAGGAGCAAAGCTTAATATACCCAAACTTATTGATCGTTTGCCCGATTTACCCAATCGAGCACTTGATGTATTAGATCAGATACATGATGGCAAGATAGAAATGGAAAATAAATCGGCAGAGATACATCATTTGCGAGAGGAGATGAAAGTCTATAATCGGAGTACAGTTCTTGCAGTCGTCGGTTCAGGCTTTCTCTTGTCATCATCGATTATCTATGCATTGGATAATACAACGCATGGAACTTTGGCCTCAGTGCCGATTGTTTCCTGGTTGCTGGGTTTTTCGGGGATGCTGTTGTTGTATCTTTCCTGGCAAAAGAAATAAAACATAAAGAAAACCACTATAACAATCAAGGGGGTACTTATGCAGCGGAAAGATATTGAGTTTAAAACAGGAGATAATACAACTTTACGTGGTTGGTTGTATCAACCTGAAGATGCCAAGGATGTTGTCCCGGCTATTGTTATGGCCCATGGTTATTCTGCTGTTAAAGAAATGTATCTTGATAAGTATGGCGAAGTCTTTGCCGCTGCTGGTATGGCGGCACTTATTTTTGATAACCGTAACTTTGGTGCAAGTGATGGCGAACCAAGACAGGAGATCGATCCGTGGCAACAGGTTCGTGACTATCGTGATGCAATTACTTATGCGAGTTCCTTATCCGAGGTCGATGAAAACCGCATAGGCGTTTTTGGGTCTAGTTATAGTGGGGGACATGTTCTGGTTGTTGGCGCAATTGATAAGCGAGTCAAATGTGTTGTGTCTCAAGTACCTATTATCTCGGGGCTTGAAAATGCACGCCGGCTTATTCGCGCAGACGCTTGGGATGGGCTGCGTGGGATGTTTGATGCGGATCGTGTCGCACGTTCTGCAGGAGAGGCACCAGCGATGATTCCCGTCGTTTCTTCACCAGAGGAGCAACCTCAGGCCCCTGCGGCATTACCCACGGCAGATTCATGGGAATGGTTTAGAGAAACTCACGATAAACGCGCCCCTTCGTGGAAGAATGAAGTCACACTTCGATCTGTGGAGATGTTCATTGAATATGAACCAGGTATTTATATTCCTTCTATCAGTCCAACGCCTCTATTAATGTTAGTGGCACGCGATGATGTTCTTACTGTTTCAGATTTAGCTCTTGCTGCTTATGAAACTGCACGCGAGCCGAAAGAACTTGTCATTCTGGAGGGAGGACATTTTGATGCATATATTGACTCGTTTGATGAGTCAAGCTCAGCGGCTAGAAATTGGTTTAGTCAATACCTCCTGTGATAGTCGCTGCTCTGCTTATTAGTAAGAGAAACGGTGTCAGGTTTTTATTAACATTTTTTTGGTGCTGAAAAGTTAACTTCTATAAGTGCATGTAACTGTAAGTCTCGGCATGCTGTGTCCTGAAGGTGCATTTTTGATGTACCGATGGCGTAGGTTAAAGGGAAAGGTCCAATCTTGTTTTCATTACATCATTGTGACTTAATATGAGTTCACTTGTTCGTATTCCAATGATCAATAGGATATTTTCTGGTTTTGTCTATTTTAATTAACAAAAAAGTAAAGATAACTGCTGTAATAATTGCGTCATTGCTCGCTACATACAGTCTATTGGGTTATCTCGTCATCCCTTGGTATGCAAAAAAAGCGCTAAGCAGCTACGCCGCGGAGAAAATGCAGCGTGAACTTGCTATAGAAAGAATTCAATTCAATCCTTTCACATTTCGTATTCAAGCGGAAAATATCGCATTAAATGAAAAAAATCACGATCCCATTGCTAGCCTTACACGATTAGATGTGAATATCGATTTGAATCAGGTTTTTAAAAAGACACTGGTTATATCAACCTTGCAACTCAACGAACCACATCTGGAATTGATTATCGATAAAACTGGAAGTCTCAATCTTTCTCGGCTGATAGATGAATTGTCAAGTGATAGTGCTGATGAAGATACAGCACCAGCGATAGACTTCTTGTTTGTATTGACGCAAATTAAACAAGGTAGTGTCTTAGTCGTTAATCATTCAAAAGAACATCCAATACAATCTAGTATTAAAGATGTGAACCTTGAATTTTCAAGTATTAGTACTCTTGAAAATGAGGAAGGGGAGTATCAGGTGGTTCTGGATTTAGATAGAGATACCAGGGTTAATCTCACCGGGTCTTTATCGCTTACGCCATTAATGTCTTCAGGACAGTTTCAGTTCGCTGATCTGTCTGTCACACACATTCATAAATGGGTTAAAGATGCGTTGCCTGTAGAATTTCTCAGTGGCAATGCTTCTGTCAGTGGTTATTATAAATTGTTTTCAAGTCAAGAAGGTGATCTGCTATTTGATTTAGACAAGACTGATATAAGCATTAAAGCGCTTTCCGTCAAAGAGTCTGTATCACAAGTATTGATGTCATTGGCCGATTTAAATGTAGGCGACATCAGTTATACGAATACACAGCAGACGGCCAAGGTGAAATCAATTTCTTTATCAGGCTTCAAGGCATCGACACAAACATCAGAACCGCTTGTTGAGCTGACAAGTCTATCGCTATCTGATTTTTCATATGAAATTGAAACTGCTGCTTTAAGGTTAACTACTGTAGATCTCAATAAGTTGACGTTGGCGCCACGAAGTAATACTCCCGCATTAGTGCAACTGGATCGATTGTCAATTAATGATGTTGGTTTTAACGACGATTTTTCGCAGGTTAGTATTGGTAAAGTTGAACTAACCGATAATCAGTATCTGCTTGAAACAGATGCCATGGGCCGATTAATTCTTCCCAAATTTAATATCGCAAATGAGAAAACACCCGAAGGGAATTCGGACGAAGAGATAAGTTCTTCAGACATACGAATTGAACTTGGAGAACTGGAGATAATGCAAACTTCATTATCTACGTTCAGGAATGACCAACCGGATCAGCATGAGCAATTACTGAATTTAAATAATATTATGTTGGTTGCGGCGGATATTGACCTTGGCCAGTCTAATGCTGTTGTTGAATCACTGACGTTAGTTGATGGGACTGCAAACCTTATGCTTGATAAAGCCGGGTTAATAAATGTATTACAATTATTCGCAACAGATGTGTCTATTGAAAAAGATAACACAACCACTACCAAGGAAAGTGATACTCGATTCAAATTAGAAAAGTTCACAACTCAGGGTTTCAATGTTCAAGTCGTTGATAACAGCTTTGCAACAAGCCTTCAGCATCGAGTACATAATATTGATTTGGAAGCATTGGATATCAGCAACGAAGTAAATAGTCGTGTTGAACTAAATTTAAATGCAGTTATTAATAATCAAGGCGCATTATCGCTGGCAGGTTGGGTTTCTCCTGTTTCAACTGACGCAGAGTTTGATATCGAGCTAAGCAAGATAGATTTCTCATATCTAAATCCCTACATTGAGAATTATGCAAATGTATCCCTGATATCAGGCACCTTTGGTTTTAAAGGTAATGTAAGTAATAGTGTTGAGAACAACGGCATTACTATAAAAAATGCAGAATCCAGGCTTAGTAAATTACAACTTCAGGATAGAAGCAATAATACTCGTTTGATCGCAGTCGATACTCTAGATGTGACTGGATTTAGTTTATCTACAACACCACTTAATATCGGTGTTAAGGAGATAAAATTGTCTGAGCCCTATGTCAATGTGCATATCGACGAACAACAAAACCTGAATTTACTAAAGGCATTTAAACCAGTCGGCGATGACCCTGTGAATTCGGATCAAGAAACTCAGAATCCTGGAGCAATGTACACCTTGACATTAGATCGTATAGATATGGACAAGGGTAGTATGGACTTTGCAGATTTAAGTATGACACCAAAGTTTTCAGTGCAAACACATGGACTAACTGGAAATGTATCCGGTTTGAGTTCCGTACCCGAGCGTTATGCTTCTATGCATTTTGATGGTCGTGTGAATGAATTCGGTTCGTTGTCAATAAACGGTGAATTGCAGCCGTTTGATTATCGTAAGCTGAGTGAGATTGATATGGAGTTTAAAAATATTAGCACTAATAGTCTTTCTCCTTATGCGGCGAAGTTTGCAGGGCGTAAAATTGAATCTGGCAGTTTGTCGTTATCGCTGGATTACAAGATTGCTAATAATAAACTGGATGGTAGAAATAATATCGTTTTAGAAAAACTGGTGTTAGGTGATAAAGTGATTAGTCCAGATGCGATGGACTTGCCGCTTGATATGGCAATTAGTTTATTAGAGGACGACAACGGCAAAATAGATATAAAGCTACCAATCAAAGGTGATTTAAATAGCCCTGAATTTGAAATGAAAACGGTTATCAATAAGGCTATAGGTAATTTGTTTGGCGGAATCGTGACAGCACCATTCAAGTTTATAGGTTCGATACTTGGTATGTCTGGTGATGAGCTTAAATTTGTTCACTTTGTTCCGGGCGAAACTGACATTACACCCCCGGAGGCTGAGAAACTGATGCTTCTTTCAGAGGTATTACTGGAGAGGCCAGCATTGTTACTGGTGGTTTCAGGCGCCTATGATCAGGAACTTGATAGTATCGCCTTGGCTAAAAAATCGTTGCTTGAAAATATTAATAAGATTAGGAACACAGAACAGGCGTTACTAAATTATTCGGAGCCAGAGGTGCAGGATGCCATCATGGAACTGGCAAATCAGCAGTTGGATAAAACAACCCGACTTAAATTACATGAATTGGCGTCTGTTGACGAGACAGTAAACGATGCAGTAATAAGCAGGGTGTATCACAAAAGTTTATTCAATGAACTAGCGCGAATTGAGTCAGCTAAGATTAATCCGGGTTCACTTAAGGTTCTGGCGACTGATCGGGCTAAGGCCATAGTTAACTTTATAATAGACGCTGAAAAAAGTTTAGTAGACCGTGTCAAATACATGGACAAGGTAATTCTAAGTAAATCCGAAGGTAATCAAATAAACGTCACATTAAACCTGGATACTCAGTGATAAATTTTAATCGCTCGCTATTAACGCTTAAGCTCTGAGTTCATCACAATCCTGTGCTAGTGGTATCGGGGCCTTGTACATAATGTTGTTCATTCGATTTCTTTTTAATAAGAGATTTTAAGCTAATAAACTTAACACCGTACTTTTTTATATCTTTCAATACTTTTGATAGAACAGCCGTTGTTGCCGGATGTGGATGGCCTATGCCGAGAGCTGAGCCTTTACGTTTTGCTACCTTTACTAACTCCATAAATTGGCCGCGTATATATTTTTCATCAAGTTTGTTATCTAAAAAAACATCTCGTGTTAAGTAAGGGATGTTATTCTCTTTCGCTAATCTAGAGGCGACACTGTCATCGCTTGTCAAACTATCAACATAAAATTGACCGTTCGCCTTCATTGTTTCCATCAACCATTGCATATGACCAGGATGTCTTGTTAACAAGCTACCCATATGATTATTAATACCAATCAGGTTTTTCACAGCGTTTATATTGATATTCAAAGTCTGTAGAAACTCCTCTTGTGTCATATTCAACGTTAACGCGCCGGGACCAAGATACTCATTTTTTTCCATTGCTTGCATAGGTTGGTGTAATAAAATTTCCTTATTTTTTTTTGAAGCAAGCTGTGACATTTTTTCTGTGTGTGGAGCATGAGGTAATATTGCGTAAGCAACGGGGCCGGGTAGTGTTAGTGAAAGCAGATCATCTTGTAGGCGATAACCAATATCATCGATAATGATAGAGATTGTGGGTTGTTCTGCAGAGACAGGGTGTGTAATGAAGCTGCTGGTTATCAGTAGGAGAAAGAACAGTTTTCTGTTTAAATGGAGCATATCCCTATGCATAACATCACCCTGTTTTTTTCAAATGAATCGCCAAGCCTTTCAGTACGTTTAATGCTTCATAAAGTTGATAGTCTGTTTCAGCGAGAGAAGGCTCATTGTTTTTTTCTTTTTTCTTTTTCTTGTTTTTCGCGCCTTTGCTTTCTTCCATGCCATTATCAAGATGGCCTGTTAAATCGGACTCTTTGATTTGCGCTGAAGAATGATTTGCTGTGCTGTCAACACGAATGTTTTCTATGATGATGTCAGGCTCTATGCCTGAAGCCTGAATAGAACGACCTGATGGTGTGTAGTAACGTGCTGTGGTTAATTTTAATGCAGCTTCATCATTCATTGGCAAGATGGTTTGTACTGACCCTTTACCAAAGGTGCGTTCACCCATGATGATTGCGCGATCATGATCTTGTAACGCACCAGCAACAATTTCAGATGCTGAGGCCGAACCACCATTCACCAGAACGATGATCGGGGCATCCTTTAGCATGTCAGTAGGCTTTGCGGTAAATGTGAGTTTTGAGTCTTTGATCCGGCCTTCGGTATAGACAATCAATCCGTTATCAAGAAACAGATCGGAAACGCCTACGGCTGCATTTAGTATACCGCCAGGATTATTTCTCAGATCGAGTATTAAACCATTCAAATTATCATCATTTTCTTTTTTCAATTTTTCGAGTGACTTGCGCATATCTTCTGCGGTGTGAGTTTGAAAGTTTGATATGCGGATATAGCCATAACCTGGCTCCAGGGTTTTCCCACGAACACTCTTAACGGTAATGACATCGCGTGTTATTGTGATTTCCATGGGTCTGTCTTCACCCTCTCTTACAACAGTAATAATGATATCGCTGCCTGGTTTGCCTCGCATCAATTTAACGGCATCATTTAAAGCCATGCCTTTAACAGATTTTTCATCCAGTCTAATGATCAAGTCGCCCGCTTTAATCCCTGCACGTTGTGCTGGTGTATCATCTATGGGAGAAATGACTTTGACAAAACCATCTTCCATGCCAACTTCAATACCGAGCCCGCCGAATTCACCTGATGTCCCTTCTTGCAGATCTTCGTAATGTTCCTTATCGAGATAAGCTGAATGCGGATCGAGTCCTTCCAACATCCCTCGTATTGCATTTTCTATTAATTCTCTATCATTAATACTCTCTACATAGTCATTTTTAACTTTAGCAAAGACTTCAGAAAATATGCGAAGCTCATCTAATGGCAAGGTGTCAGCCTCGCTGTCTTGTTCAGTGTTTGCAATCGCAACCGATGTTAATAACATTGACAACAACAGGGTGATGGTGAAATTCTTCAATAATGACATTCTTTAAACTCCGTTCAGGATGACATGCGCAAACTATCTTGATTGATTAATACGAAACAAGTTCATTACGCAGCTTATGGCTAAGCATAACCGCGCTCCGCTGTATATGACAAGCCGATAATGATTATCGCTTGCACCAATGTGATGGGTTAAGAGGTTCTGCTCCTTTTCGGATCTCAAAATAAAGTGCTGTATCGATTTGACCGCCACTATCCCCTACGGTGGCAATAGTCTCACCTGCCAGCACCCAGTCGCCTGTATTCTTCAAGAGGTTTTGATTGTGCCCATACAGACTCATAAAGCCATCTCCATGATCGATGATGATTAATAAACCCAGATTACGAAACCAGTCTGCAAAAACTATTTTTCCGGTACTAATAGCCGTTACGTTGGTGCCTGTTTCTGCATCGATAAGGACCCCTTGCCATTTGAGGTCTCCTCCCTTCTTATGGGCACCATACCTTTTTAATAGTTTACCTTTTACGGGCCAGGCCAATTTACCTTTAAGCGTATTGAAAGGTGGCATGTCCTCAAACATTTCTATGGTTACCGCTTTTTCCTTTTTTAACCCCTGAAACAAAACTCCGAGTTCACGCTCGTTTTCTTGCAGTGTTTGGAGTTCGACGCCCTGTTCTGCGATGTATTTTTGTAAGCGTGAGCTGATATCACGTCGAGTTGCGCGGAATTGGTGGAAATCGCTTAACTTAGCTTCATGTCTGGATTTCAATTCTTCAAGTTGTGTCGATTCATTTTTAATAGTGCGTTGAATTTTCTCGAGATTGATTAAGGTTTGCTTAACCTGATTGATGCGTTCAGAGCGTGCCCGGTTGTGATAATCATAGTAAGCCAATGTGCGTCCAACCAGGGCGGGGTCTTCTTGATTAAGGATTAATTTTATATAGTCATTACGACCAATCTGATAAGCAGATCGAATTTGATGAGTTAATTTCTCTTTTTCTTTTTTGAGCGTGGCGTCATGTTCAGATTGCTCAAATAGTAGTTCTTCGAGTTCAGCATTCTTTTTTGAAATATTTGCTTCTATATTATGCAGTCGTGTTAATGTTTTTGCGGTAGTGACCTCATTATCACGCAATTCTTGTTGTAATTTATCTGTCTCATCCTGAGCGGACTTAATGCGGGTCTCTACGTCTTTGATGCGTGTTCGAATGTCTTCTAATTCTGAGGCCTTTGCAGCATTAGTTTCATCTGCAGCTATCACCAGATTTGGCATGAAAAATGAAGCGAGAAAAATTGAGCAGGTAAAGAAGATTATTTTGTCAGCAAAATGAGTCATTTGTGATTCACTTTCCGATGACTGCGGGTGTGTCCTCTTCTTGTATTCGTAACAGTGATCTACCTGTCATTTCTTCGGGTTGTGGGATACCCATGATATTGAGCATAGTCGGGGAAATATCAGACAAAGAACCGGTGTCAGGGAGAAACTCAGCATGTCTGCCAATATAAATGAGTGGTACAAAGTTATTGGTGTGCGCCGTATGTGCCTGAGATTTAATTTTCTCAGTAGTGTAGGCCTTTAATTGCTCAGCATTACCATGGTCGGCAGTAATGATGATTTCGCCGCCAACTTTCTGCGCACATTCAATCACTTTGGCGAGACATTTATCAATGGATTCTATGGCTGATATAGTGGCTTTGAAGTCACCGGTATGTCCAACCATATCGGCATTTGCATAATTACAGATGATAGCATCGTATTTCCGACTGTCTATCGACTCGATGAGACGATCGGTGATCTCATCAGCACTCATCTCTGGTTGTTTGTCATAAGTTTCGACGTGTGGTGAAGGCACCAATATTCGGTCTTCTCCTTCGAAAACACGTTCTTCACCTCCATTGAAGAAAAAAGTGACATGAGCGTATTTCTCTGTTTCAGCGATTCGAAGTTGTTTCAAGCCAAGGTTTGCTATGTATTCGCCAAAGACATTCGACATGCTGACTGGTGGGAAAGCAACGGGAAATTCATAATTAGCCTTATACGATGTCAAACTGATAAACGCAGAGAGTTTCGGTATTCGCTCTCGTTCGAATGCTTTGAACGTTGGTTTTGTGAACGCGCGTGCCAATTGACGGGCACGATCTGCGCGGTAATTAGCAAACACGATAACATCGCCATCATCGACAGTTATTGGCGCTTCTCCCAGTTTGGTAATGGCTGTTGCTTTGATGAATTCATCTGATTCACCCCGAGCATAGGCCATATCCACAGCAATAAACGGGTCGACCGATTGGTATTCTGCCTTACCCTGGCTGATGAGGTCGTAGGCTAGTTTGGTGCGGTCCCAGCGTTTATTGCGATCCATTGCGTAATGACGTCCAATGATTGATGCAAATCGGCCAACACCTAATTCCTTCATTTTTAGCTGGGCGTTATGAATCGATTCTTCTGCACATTTTGGCGGAGTATCTCGACCATCAAGAAAAGCATGGAGGTAAATTGTTTTCACGCCACAATTAGCCGCCAATTCCATTAATGCATAAACATGATCTTCATGGCTATGTACACCGCCGCTAGAGAGTAAGCCAAGTAAATGAACTGCTTTATTATTTTCTGCTGCATTTTTGAATGCGGAATTCAGGTTTTCATTATGATAAAAACTGCCATCCTTAAGCGCTCGGGTAATGCGTGTGAATTCCTGGTCTACTATACGGCCTGAACCAATATTCATGTGGCCCACTTCAGAATTCCCCATCTGAGACGCAGGCAGCCCTACATCTATGCCTGATGCGCTTATCAGCGTATGAGGGTAATCCTCCCAGATACGATCCCAAGTGGGTTTATTAGCGGAATAGATCGCATTGTAGACAGTATTATCTGTATGGCCCCAGCCATCCAGAATTATTAGAATTGTTGGTTTATGACTTACTTGCATAGAAGACTTTGTTGGTTGTTGCTAAAAATGAACGGATCTTGAGATAACGGCAAATTCTGTAATTTCAAATCGATAATGTAAGTTGGATATGTAAAAAATCGGGCAATAACCCTAAAACACTCTATTTTTGCTGCGCGGATTTTAGCATGAAACCGGACAAGACTTCACATTAATCAATAATACAGATTGAATTAGCTATAAATGTTTTTTCAAGGAGCGATATAACGTATTATTCAGCCCTCATTTAATACTGCCAGAGCAAGAGATTACTGAATGGAACGACTCCCTGAATTTGTGGGCAACCACCTGTTTTTATTTTCACTATTGGTTTCCATATTGATGCTATTAATCTGGAATTTATTTGGTGACATGCTTAGCGGCGTTAAATTATTATTGCCTGAGGAAGTGACCCGGCGCATTAATCGTGAAGATGCCAAGGTGATCGATTTGCGAACACAAAAAGAGTTTGAAAAAGGGCATATTATTGATGCCATTAACATCAGCGTGGATCAATTATCAGGGCAACTCGATAAGCTGAAAAAATATGAAGAAAACGGGATTATCTTTTGCTGTGCTACCGGCGCCGTTTCTACAAAAGAGGCGCGTAAGTTGATGGGCGAAGGATATGAAAAAGTATATAGCCTTAAGGGTGGTATTCTCTCGTGGCAGAGTGCGAATTTACCGCTGACTAAAGGCCTGAAATAAAGTTAAACAATTCTAACCAAACATTAAAAAGCACAGGAAATAATCATGGCAGAACAAGACGGCAAACAAGTACAAGAAGGCAACGGACCAGATGATGCACAATTTTTAGTGCAAAAGGTCTATGTAAAAGATATTTCATTTGAAACTCCAAACACTCCGGAAGTGTTTAAAATGGAATGGAGGCCTGAAATTGATATGAACATGACCAATAAGGCAACTCCCATTGGCGATGATCATTTTGACGTGGTGTTGACGGTTACCTTAACGGTTAAGGTGGGTGATAAAGTTGCGTATCTGATTGAGGTAAACCAAGCGGGTATATTTATGATCAGAAACCTGCCTGCTGATGTTATTGACCGTATGTTAGCGATTGTTTGTGCCAATATATTATTCCCGTTTGTGCGTGAAACGGTTTCGGACGTGGTTACACGCGGTGGTTTTCCACAACTATTGCTTGCACCGGTAAACTTTGATGCTTTATATGAGCAGCAAAAAGAAGAAGGTAAGGCCCAGCTAGATGCAGCCGCGCAAGCTAATGCAAACATAACACATTAATTCAGAATGTCAGCGCAGTCAGTGTTGGTTCTCGGGGCAGGTTCATGGGGAACTGCATTGGCATTGGCATTAACGCGGAAGCAAAATACAGTCTATCTATGGGATATCAATTCAGATTTAATAAAGAATTTAAAAACTGAAAAAACTAATACGCGTTACATTCCGGGCATCCCGTTCCCGGAAAATCTAATCCCTGTTGAATCTATTGATCAAGTTCCTCCTGAAACAAAGATGTTTGTTAATACGGTTCCTTGCCATGGGTTGCGTAGCAGTTTGCCATTGTTGAAATCATTTTCTGACGTTCATGTGTGTATCGCCTGTAAGGGGTTTGAACCGGGCACACAAAAATTTAATCACCAGGTCGTTAAAGAAGAATTGCCGGGTAGTTCGGTTGCGGTGCTTTCAGGGCCATCCTTTGCGAAAGAAGTCGGTGCCGGTTTGCCCACCGCCGTTACCATTGCCGCTGAAGATATCGCCATCGCTCAAGTGTTTGCGGACTTATTTCATAGCGATACTTTTCGTGTCTATACCCATAATGATGTTATCGGTGCACAGATAGGTGGTGCGGTAAAAAATGTAATGGCAATTGCCGCAGGTATTGCAGATGGTCTGGGATTTGGTTCCAATACACGTTCGGCACTGGTGACGCGTGGTTTGGCCGAAATCATGCGTTTGGGTTTGGCTATGGGTGCCAGACAGGAAACGTTTATGGGCTTGGCTGGACTTGGTGACTTGGTATTGACGTGCACAGACAATCAATCTCGAAATCGTAGTTTGGGTTTATTGCTAGCAGAGGGATTGTCCGTTGAGGATGCGAGTGAAAAAATAGGCCAAGCCATAGAAGGCTTAAAAACGGCAAAAGAAGTTGCTGCATTGGCCAAAAAATATGAGATTGAAATGCCGATAACTGATCAAGTGAACCAAGTATTAAATGGAGTGATCGATCCTAAGCAGGCGGTTAATGTTTTATTAACACGTGAACCACGTTCAGAACTCTCATAGAAAATTACATTGACTAAAAGGTTTAATTTCCACGCCCTCTTAATTTTGTGTTCAAATCGTGACTATAATGAGACGCATGAGGTAGACATTCACTTATAATCTAATAGATAGTGGATCGTTCCGAGTCTATGAAAAAAATAATCATTAGCTGTTTAGTTTTTTTTATAAATATGTATTTCGTCAGTAATACATATGCGGGTGATATTGTTGTAACCACCACAGGTGGCGTCGATGAAATTATTGGTAATGCCATTGCCTTGACCGGCGCAGCAACGGGTGCACCAGAAGCATCAGCGGCTGCAAATAGTGTTACAAATACTATCACAACAAACATAACAACCATTACTTCCAATGCATGGCTGGTTGATGTTGTTGGGAGTAGTTTAAATGGAAGTTTTACACCGAATGTAAGCCAGACTGAAGCATCAGATCAACAAACCGGAACTGGTGGCGGGCGAGGCGGTGGTACGGGCGCATCGAGTACGAAATTAATTGCGACTCCCACAGTAAATACACCAATGATACAGACTCACAGTGATGCTGGTGCTACAAACGATCTTGTCCATGCAATAGCGGCTGTTGCACCAACAACAACGATTGCACTTGAATCAACCAGTAATGGCTTTACCAGCATAAATAATAATACAACTTTTACCTGGACGCATAATTTTAATGACTCCAATGTTGATAATAAATTAGTTGTGGGAGTAGTTGTTGAAGATCGAACGAATGGTTGTACTACAGGTACTACGTTAAGTGGTCAATCAGTCGAGGTCAGTAGTATTACACATGATGGTAATAATCTTACTCGAATAGCGTATCAAACTATTCGTATTGCCATTGGTGGGCAAGACCGGTGTTTACGTGCTGAACTATGGTATATCGATATTGATGCTCCTCCAGCACCTTTAGCAGAATGGCGTATGGATGAAGGTAGTTGGTCTGGGACTGCAGGTGAAGTTACAGATATTACCGGTAATGGATATGACGGCACAGCGAGAAATGGTTCGGTTACAGATAATACAACGCCAGCTATTGCAACTGACCCTGGTACCTGCGGTTACGGAGTGTTTGATGATGCAGGTGGTACGAATGGTGATTATATCGAATTAGCCAGCTTTCCTGATCAAACAACAGATTTCACGATTACAGCCTGGATTAGAACCAGTGACAATACACGAGCAGGGCAACGTATTTTTGCCGATGATGAAAATAATACTGGTGGCTATGCACTTAGTGTTGGTGATCCAGGAGCAGGTAGGCTACGTTTTTATTCACGTGGTGCGGCACTGGAAATTATCGATACACCAACTGGCGGTACGATTGCAAATAACACATGGTATTTCGTAGCCGGCGTTGCAGATATAACAGGTTCACAAATAAGAACTTATATCTATGATACAAGTGGGACATTAGTTGATTCAGCTAGTGGTGCAATTACTGGAGCATGGACTACTGATACAGGTGTTGCATCTATAGCGGGAGAAACAAACAGCGGTGAAACGGGGAATCGTTTTTTTGGTAATGTTGATGAAGTACATTTCTATACCGATGTTCTTTCTGTTAGTGAATTGGCTGCGGTCATAAAAGAAACACATCCATGTCCTGCTGTTGGTGACATTACAGTTAATTTTTCAGCAAATATTAATTCGATTATGGCGGGTTCCGTCAGTCTTACGAATGCATCATTAGGTGATCCTGAGAGCAGTGGTAATTCAATCAACACCACTGGTGCTACAATAGGGCCGACGGCTTTAACTTCCTCACTTAACGCCTGGTTGGTTGACGGTGTAGTAAGTGAAACGGCAGGTTCGTTTTCTTTTGCAGGTCAAACGGAACGTTGGGAAGAAACAATTGGTGGCGCAGTTGCTGCAATGAGTACAAAAGCAGATGTTGCTGCTGGCGCTAACTCAATGTCACAAACACATACGGTTGGTGGAACAAATCGTAAGGGACATGTTGCCGTTTCAGTTGCCCCTTTTGACACCAGCACAAATATTGCATTTGATTCAGTTGCCAGTACGACAGGCACGGGTAATTCAATAGCATGGTCACATAGTTTAACAACGACGAATACTTCGAATACAAAATTGCTCGTAACTATTGCTTTTGAAGAAGGTGGGACTTGTAACGATAATATTAACAGTGTGACGTATGGGAGTCTTGCTTTAACTCAGGTTGTTCAGGCCCAAATTTCTGGTGGTGGGTCATGCAAGCAAGTTGAAATATGGTATGTCGATCTGACTAATATCATAGTGAGTACAAATAATAACTCGACGCTTGGCGGACAAGCTATGGATCAGGATGAAGCTGTCGAGTATGACGCTGCGTTTAATTCAGGAACATTGTTTCTAGACGATGCTATTTTCTCAGGTAATACACGGGTTGATGCTATTCATGCTTTAAAAAATGGCAATATTGCTCTTGCTATTTCGGGTAATGCCGGAATTACTGTTGATGGCAACTTCTTTGAAGAAGATGACATTGTTGAAATTAAATCAGATGGGACTTTTGTTCAGAAATTATTTTCAGAAGATAATTTTACTTCCGCAGAAGATAATGGCCGAGATATTGATGCAGTTTATATCCGTAATAATGGCAATATTGTTTTATCTGTTGTCAGAAATGAAAGCTTACCGGGTATTGGAAATTTTGATGATGATGACATTGTTGAATGGGATGGTGCAACTGCTTCACTAGTGTTCAATATAGCTTCTATTGCAGGCGCTGCAAATAACTGGGATGTTGATGGCGTCCACTTTCTAAATGATGATCCAAATCTGATTTTATTTTCTTTATTGAATAATCGAACTATAGGGCCGAATAATTACCTGGATGGTGATGTGCTTTTATATAACCGAAATACAAGTACGCTTTCGGTTTATTTTTCCGAATCAAACTTCTCTTCCGGTAATGAAGATATTGATGCTTTGACCTTGTCAGTTACCGTAGTCGCTGATCAGGTTGATCATTATGCAATAAGTTATCCATTAGGTACGCCGGGTGTTACATGTGAGGCCTTGTCTGTACGTATCACGGCACACGGCGATCCGACTGACCATGCAAATATCGTTGCTCCGAGTAATACAACTACTATTACGCTTTCAACTTCTCCTGCTGCGGATGGTTGGACGTTAAAATCGGGTAGTGGAACGTTTACACCACCAAACCAATATACCTTTGACGGAACCGAGGTCTTTGCTGAATTCTGGTTAACTGAAACAACAGCTACAACGGTTCCACATATAGATATCGATGTCGATGATGGTACTGCAACCGATCTTGATGGTGTGCTTGAAGATGATAATATTGAATTTGCAAATGCCGTTTTTCGATTCTTTGATGGTGGTGGTACGGGTGAAAGTATTGAAACCCAGATCGCTGGTAAAGAGTCGGATATTAACCCTTTAGCTGAAACCTTACAGTTACGTTCCGTCATCACAAATACATCAACCATGGCTTGTGAATCTCGCATATTAAATACAACGACAATAGAGATGGCATACAAATGCAATAACCCGTCAACTTGTCAGGGGGCACCACGAGTGCAAATTGAAAATGCAGCAGCAGCAACGTTTGATATCACACCAGGTAACAACAATGCGGCGACGGTTGATGCGACGACTGGAAACTATAATAACGTCGATCTTGATTTTGGCGCGACGGGAACGGCTACTTTTAGTTTTGATTTTAATGATGTCGGTCAGGTAGAACTCTTTGCGAGAGAAACGCTAGCAGCAGTTGCACCAGATCCGGCGATTACAGTCTTTGGTACATCGAATAGGTTTATTGTTCGACCATTTGGCTTTGATGTACAAGTCACGGCTAATCCAGCCGCAACTGGACCAGGGGGTACAAAATTTACTGAAGCAGGAGAAGATTTTATAACTACTGTACGTGCTGTGGCATGGGATGCGACGGGTGATGATGGTGTACCTATAGGTACAGCAAATGATGGGATACCTGATGGGCATGAAAGTGGTGATACTGATCCTTCTAATAATACTGATCTTTCTTCAGCAGTAACATTTCCAACTACACCCAACTATGGACAAGAAGGTATAAATGAAGCAACTGACGAAGACATTGATCTTAGTGCTCTGTTAAATCAACCTGCGGGCATTGATCCGGGTTTAAGTGGTGGTACATCAATTACCGCGATTGCTGCTGGAAGTGGGAATAGCTCAACAGTAAATTATGATGAAGTCGGGATTATAGAAATAACTGCCCAGGTTGCAGTAGATGATGACTATCTTGGTGGAGGTGCAGTCATTGGTAAATCAGGGTATGTAGGCCGTTTTGTGCCTTATGTTTTTGAAGCGACGACACCCACTCCAGCAGAATTTGGCCCGGCTTGTGGGACATTTAGTTATATTGGTCAAGGATTCACTTATACGACCGCGCCTGTTATTAATCTTACGGCTAAGGCAAAGGGTATTGCGCCAGCATTCGGCAGTACGACACAAAATTATACCGGAACATTCTTTAAATTAACGGATGCAAAATTAGTTGCTGATGGAGATAAAACTTATGCCGCAGCATCTGGGACTTTGGATACAGGTTTGGTACCAAGCCCTGATCCGGTTATTGCTGACTCAGGAGGAGGTGCTGCCACATTAACCTTTAGTGATGGCGGCGGTATTGCATTTAATCGAGGCAATCCAGAAGATTCATTTGATGCAGATATTGCTCTGAGTATTAATGTATTAGACACGGATGATGTCTTTGCTGGAAACGGGAGTGGTGTTAACCAAAATCCAGTGAGTTTTGGAACGGCTACCGCTGGGAACGGGATAGCCTTTACCGGCGGTAATAAAGAACAGCGCTGGGGTCGTTTGGTACTTGATAATGCATTTGGATCGGAATTATTACCTGTGGAAATTCCAATCAGGGCTGAATATCAAAGTAGTGGTGACTTTATTACCAATACCGATGATGGATGTACGGCTTATACTTCGGCAAACATTAGTTTCAATAATCATAGTGGCATTACCGCAGGTGCAAACTTGAGTGCCTCGGGTGCGGGAACACTGATCAGTGGTGTGGATGACGATGCAAATCCAGTGATTTTGAGCAATACACTGCTTGAAACCGGCTCTGTTGACGTTACATATACACTGGGCCTGCCGTTGTCTTGGTTACTATATGATTGGGATAACGATACCAATCATGATAACGATTCATCGAGTCGCGCTACCTGGGGCATATTTGCGGGACCGGATGAGTTTATTTATATCCGTGAACCTTGGTGAATTAAGTAAGTATTCACAAACTTATAAAGCATTGAATAATAATGATTAAACTGGATATTTTCAGATCAATATTTCATCTAAGTTGCTAGTCTTTTCTGTCTTTAAAGAAAAGGCTTCCACATTTGGGCAATCCTCGCCTAAAAACTTTCCTAAGCGTTATTTCAAGAACTGAAATTTGCTCTTCTTAAAATAGATAAAACTATTTGACATTAATAACTTAGAGTGGAAAACTCTAGTTCATTATTAAATTATGGGCGTAATATAGTCTCATTTTTGAGACAAGGATTTTGGGAATAATATGTAACTAAAATCTTAACAGGGGTAATGAGTTGCTGGACTTTTTCAAAAAGAAAATCAAGAAAGACGCTAAAATTGCAGTCTGTGCTGATGAGAATGCAATAGCAGTGGCCCGAGTCCGACGTGAAAAAGACCTTCCTCCCGTGTTGGAGCTTTGTGAATTTCAGGACATTGAAAACATTTCAGTTCGTGATGCTGAGATAGCACGTCTAACTCAGCAGTATGATCTCGATCAATATGAATGCCTGAGTTCATTAGAACTGGGTGATTACAATCTTTTGTTAGTAGAAGCCCCCGATGTTCAACCCGATGAACTCCGTGCAGCAATACGTTGGCGTGTTAAAGAATTGATAGATTTCCATATTGATGATGCTGTAATTGATGTATTTGAAGTGCCGGCACATAAGGCAGCGGGCAACAATAAGATGATGTATGCCGTTGTTGCCAAATCCAATCGCGTGAAAGCATTGATTGCTCAGTTAAATAGTGCGAATTTGAATCTAAATATTATCGATATACCTGAACTTGCATTACGTAATATTGCGGCAATGTTACCCGAGGATGTGGGTGGTGTTGCGTTAATCTATGCTGGTCATCATCAAGGCCTGATTACCATCACTCGACAATCATCTTTATATTTATCGAGGACCATTAATGTCGGGACATCTCAGTTGCCCGAATCAGTTTTGAGTGTGATGGATGATGAAGCATGCCAGAGATGGCTAGATAGTATCGTCATTGAAGTTCAACGCTCGATGGACTACTACGAGAGTCACTTTTCACAACCACAAGTCTCAGCACTTGTGATGACCCCTATCGGTAAAGAGATACCTGGCATCACTGAATACCTGTCAGAACAGCTACAAATTCCATCTAGAATGCTCGATGTTAATGAATTAATTGATGTGCCAGAAAAAATGTCTTCATTATTACAGTCAAGATGTTTGTTAGCTATAGGTACAGCATTACGTCAGGAAGTGGTGTCCTTATGATGCAACAGATCAATCTTTATCAACCAATATTTCGTAAACAAAAGGTTGTTTTTTCCGCAGTAACTATGTTGCAAGTCGGAGCGTTCTTTTTAATTATGTTTTCAAGTTTATATGCTTATCAGATTATGCAAATAAAACCGTATAAAAAGCGACTTACAATTCTAGAAACTGAATTATCGCAACTCAGTGTACAGGTTGCGGCATTTGAATCGTCTAGGAAAAATAAAAGTAAAAGCAAGTTACTAGAAAATGAGATTGCAAAACTGAGTAAGGAATTGGAGCAAAGAGAAAAGATTTCAAACATTTTATCGAGTAGATCGTTTGGAAATGCATCTGGTTTTTCATCTTATTTAGAATCTTTTGCAAGAGGGCATGTTGAAGGGACTTGGTTAACAGATGTCAACATCAATCAGGGTGGGGCTTTATTAGGGCTTAAAGGTAAAACATTATCGTCTGAATTAGTGCCTGTTTATATTCAAAGGCTGGCCGAAGAAGAAAATCTAAAGGGTGCTTCATTTAATATGATGGAGTTGGCTCGTATAGAGAAAAAAGATGCTGATCCTGAAATTAATTTTTTAATCAGTACGAAGTAAGATGATTGAACGCTTAAATAAACTTGCTGAAAAGATTAATGCCTTAAGCATACGTGAAAGGGGGATTATCTTTATTGGCGTGTTAGTGGTGTTATTCACTATTTATGATTATTTTTTATTTACTCCGTTAGAAAAAGAACAAAAAAAATTTGTTGTAAGTTTAAATGAAAAGAATGCTGAACGGTTGATGTTGGTTAAGCAATTACAAGAGTTGATAAGCACTGGTAATCAAGATCCTAATGCAGAGAATATTGCTAAACTTAAAAAACTCCGATCGCATTTGATTGAAGTGCAGGCTGATCTTGAGTCATCTACAAATAGCCTGGTGACACCAAAAGATATGCCAAAAATATTAGAAACAGTACTACATAAGATCGATGGATTAACATTAGTTAATTTGAAGAGTCTTGGTGTCACTCCAATTGTTGCGAAAGATGAAACGGAAACAAATACAGAATCAGTACTCGAGAATGCTTCTAATGATGATGAACAAGTATTAACAGTTAATAATATTGATAATGCTTATAAGCATGGTTTAAGAATTGAAATTATCGGAAATTATTTAACTACCTTAAGTTACTTGAAAAGTCTGGAAGAGCTCGAATGGAGATTCTTCTGGGATAATTTTAAATTAACAGTTAATGAATATCCTGATGCAAATATAAAAATTGAAATATTTACGCTAAGTTTGAATCAGGAGTGGATAGGTGTTTAGCATGATATTATTGAGACAGTGTATTATTTTCAATTTCTGCTTGTTGCCTATATTAACCATGGCAAATACAGGCTTGTCGGATCCCACTCGTCCAGCTAATTATTTGGTTGAAGATAGTGAGCCGGTGTTTTTTGAGGAGATTGTCAATAAAGAAAAACTCGACTGGAAACTTTCTGCAATAAGAATTTCAGATACAGATAGGACAGCAATTTTAAACGGTAAGCTAGTTAGAGCTGGTGATGAGCTTGATTCCGCTAAAATTCTTGAAATCAATCCGGTGTCGGTTGTTATAAATCACGAAGATCGGAAGCTAATTGTTAGACTTTTTAAAACTAAAGTGATCAAAGGTTATAAATTACGAAAGTAATATTGAGATTAATATGATGAAAATAATCAAATCCAATCCCGGCATATATATATTATTTACGTTAATAATTTTAACAGCATGTCAGGATCAAACTGTCCGACAAGGTGTTATTGGCACTATGGAGGAAGAGGTCAACAGATCTGTCAGTGATAATGCGAATCAGGCTTCTGTTCCTGAGAGTGTTGCGGATTCACTAATACCTACAATTAATCTGGATACGGCGAATGTCCCTGTAATCAAGGATGAAGAAAGATTTGATATTTCAGTAAATGCCGTCGCTGCCGATCAATTCTTTTTAAGCCTGGTTGATGGTACAGATTACAATATGGTTATTCATCCAGAGGTAACGGGTTCCCTCACCCTTAATTTACGCAACGTAACTATTCCTGATGTGCTAGAAGCGGCTCGTGATGTCTATGGGTATGAATTTATTAGCACGGCATACGGGTTTCAAGTATTACCAGGCCGACTACGGGCGCGCATTTATCAGATCAATTATTTAAATATTGAGCGTTCTGGTAGCTCTGCAACATCAGTAAGCTCAGGTTCACTGACACAGAGTGATACCTCTGATGATGATGCAGCAGGTGCATCATCTAGTAGTGTGCAACAGGGTACAGTCATACGTACTAATCAGACACTGAATACATTTTGGCTGGAATTACAAGATTCAGTTCAGGCAATTGTGGGTTCCGGAGATGGACGTAGTGTTGTGATTAACCCGCAATCAGGTGTTGTCGTAGTGCGAGCGTTACCTAATGAATTACGAGAGGTTGAAGCTTATTTACAGGCGACACAGTTGATTGTTCAGAGGCAAGTTGTACTTGAGGCAAAGTTTATTGAAGTTAGACTAAACGAAAACTTTCAATCAGGGATTAACTGGAGTTCCTTACTAACTCCCGGTAATAATTCAATTACAACTTCGAATGTTGGTGGGGGCACTGTTTTGGTTGGCGAAAGCGGATTAAGTGGCACATCAGGTACTACCGGAACTCTTAATCCAGCTGGAGTGCAAGCGATTAGTGGTTTTGCTACGAATGTAGCAACGTCAGGACAGACGGCAATTGATGGGGCTGTCACCTCAGCTTTTGGTGGTGTATTCAGTGCTGCATTAAATTTTGGTGATTTTACTGCCTTCATTGAGTTGCTAAAAACTCAGGGTAATGTGCAAATTTTATCAAGTCCACGTGTCGCTACGATGAACAATCAAAAAGCCGTGATAAAAGTGGGTCAAGATGAATTTTTTGTCACCGACGTTTCTTCTGTAAACACGACAACAGGTACCGCCACAACAGTGAGTCCTGATGTGACATTGACTCCTTTCTTTTCTGGTATAGCACTTGATGTCACACCGCAAATCAGTCAGGAGGGCGATGTTACTTTGCATGTACACCCCTCAATTAGCGAAGTGATAGATCAACAAAAGACAGTTACTGTCGGTAGTGTCACGCAACAAATTCCACTAGCACTAAGTACAGTGCGTGAATCAGATAGTATCGTCCGTGCACGTAGCGGGCAGGTCATTGTTATAGGTGGCTTGATGCAAGAGTCAATAAATGACCAGGACGCTAAGGCACCATTTTTAGGTGATTTGCCTGGTATTGGACGATTGTTTACGCATAAAAAGAACGCATCAGTTAAAAGCGAGTTGGTCATTTTATTAAAGCCAGTTGTTGTTCGTGGTGTTGATGAATGGAATGATGAGTTAGTTAAGTCAAAAGGAAATATTAAGAATCTTCGTGAAGTAATGAACGAACCACCGCCAGATACGTTTCTGGATGATCTTTTTTCTCAAGATAATATTTAAACAGGCGTATTCCTTCATAGGAAATAATTATGTACTTACAACATTTCAAACTATCTGAACTACCTTTCAGCATCACACCTGACACGAGTTTTTTTATGAATCGTGCTGGTTATCAAGATGCCTTAAATGTACTTGTTATTGCTCTACGTAGTGGCGAAGGATTTATAAAAATAACGGGTGAGGTGGGTGTAGGAAAGACCTTGTTATGTCGAACTTTGATGAAAACAGTTAATAAGGAATTTGTTACAGCGTACATACATAATCCTTATATCAAACCAGAGAGTCTTTTATTTTCTATCGCTGACGCGCTTGCTGTGAAGTATGAAAGTGGCACGTCGCAACATATGTTAATGAAATTGATCACTCGTGCATTACTGGATACACATAGAAAAGGCAGGAAGGTCGTTGTCTGTCTCGATGAAGTACAGGCCATGCCAGTACAAACGCTCGAATCACTACGTTTATTGACTAATCTTGAAACAGAAAAACGAAAACTAATTCAGGTTATTTTATTTGGACAACCAGAACTAGACCTATTGCTGAATCAGCCTTCTGTTCGGCAATTAAAGCAGCGTATTACTTTTTCATATCGCTTATTGCCACTGAATAAAGTGGCCGCTTTTGCTTATATCCGTCACCGATTATTAATAGCCGGCTGTAGCGATAACGGTTTGTTCTCAAAGCGTGCTTGCGATGCAATTTATCGACACAGTAAAGGTATACCAAGACTGATTAATATTTTATGTCATAAATCATTAATTGTTGCTTATGGGGAAGGTCTAAACAAAGTTTCTCACAAGAATGTTAACCTGGCAGCGCTGGATATAGAGCATGCTAAAGATAAACCGGAGTCGTGGTTTAACGCATTACTCCCGGCTTTTTCAAAACGCTTGTTTGGAAGTTAATAATGAGCTTAATAAATAAAATGTTAAATGATCTGGAGAAACGTGATGCTTTTCTTCATGAAAAACATGACTCCGTTTTAGATGGATTATATTCAGCTTATGATATCGAATTGGAGCATAAAAGAAGCGGACATTCCTCCAGTAGAACTTTTATTTACATACTTACAGCAATTTCAATGACAGTGGGACTGATATATTTTTATTTGAATAGTAATACACCATTTCAGATATCTACCATTGAAGTTGATTCGTTTAAGAATGAGATTAAAGACATTAGCTCGCATGAAGTGCTTAAGGTGGAATCTCAGGTTTCGAATGATAGTACACAATCAAAAGGTTCTGAGCATTTATTAAAACTCGATGATAGTTTGCTTATGCAAAAACCGTATTCAGTGGTTGGGTCAAATGAATCAGGCTCATTAAATATAATTAAGGAGATATTTTTTGATACGAATGATCAGGGTATAAACCTCGTAATAAAGATGCCAGATGAAATAGATTATCTAGTTTATGGACTCAATGATCCTAATCGAGTTGTGGTAGAGATTAATGATGCAAAACTTGGTTTTTTGTTGGAAGAATTGAAACCCGTCGACCCTGTTGTTGCCATTCGTTATTCGATAAATAAAGAAAATAGATTTAAATTGGTTCTGGAGACAGATCAAGCTTTAACGATACGCAAAACCACATCGAGTGCTGACAAGAGTATCAATAACCTGATTATTGCTATGGACTATCATTTTCAAGATGGTCTTGCTGAAAATAATAGTAATAATTCATTAGATGATATTTTAAATGATTTTGTCGATGAACAAGTAGTCAATGAAACTGTTTACAAAGGTGAGTTAGTGAAAACACCTGTTAATCAAAACGTAAATGCTTATGCAGAAAAGCTTTTCCAACAGGGGTATAAAGATTATAAAAGAGGAGATATCTCCAATAGCCTTAAAAGGCTCAATATGGCTTTAGATCAGGATGCTGCTCATGTAAATGCACGTTCTACCTTAGCCACGATCCTGTCAAAACAAGGCCATATCGAATTGGCCTACAGCATACTGAATGAAGGATTAATACAATATCCTGATCAAGTCGCATGGATGAAGATGTATGCACGTTTATTATTGAGCCAATCTAAGTTAGTAGAAGCAAAAAATATGCTCGAACAATACAGCCCGGATTTAGCAGTTGATGGTGAATACTACGCCTTAAAAGCAGCTATCTTGCAAAAACTAAATGAGCATAATCAATCAGCTAAAATATATCGCAATTTATTACAGCTTAATCCATCGAAATCAGTTTGGTGGTTGGGCCTCGGTATATCCCTGGAATCGTTAAAACGTTATCAAGACGCACTATATGCTTATCAAAAGGCATCAACTAGTTCTTCATTGGCTAGTGATACAAGAAAATTTATCCACCAAAGAATCTCATCGCTTAGTAGCCTTATAAAAGATGAATCTTCGTAGAAAAGTCAGGCTTGGCGATTTACTGATAGAAGCCAAGCTGATCTCCCAGTCTCAACTTGAGCAGGCACTTGTAGAGCAGAAGAAAACGGGACAAAAGCTGGGTAAAGTACTTATTGCAGATGGTTATCTGACAGAAGATCAGATGCTAGACGCATTGTCTCAGCAACTAAAAATTCCATTTGTTGATTTGCTGCACTATAAGTTCAATCCAGACATCATTAAGTTAATCCCGGAAATTCAGTCACGTCGGTTTCGTGCTGTCGCTTTGAGTGCAGATAATTCGGGTGTCGTTGTTGGTATGGCCGATCCGACAAATATTTTTGCTTATGATGAGTTGTCTCGGGTATTAAATAAGCCAATAAAGTTAGCTGTCGTTAGAGAAATAGATCTATTAAAAACTATCGACACAGTATATAGAAAGACTGAACAAATAAATGGGTTTGCAGAACAGTTAAATGAAGAGCTTACAGATAGTGATATCGATCTGGGGGCACTTCTGGCTGATGCTGATGTTGCCGATGCGCCAGTAGTTAAATTACTGGCATCGCTTTTTGAAGATGCGATTCAAATCAATGCCTCCGATATTCATATTGAACCTGATGAGAAAGTAATACGCATCAGGCAACGTGTCGATGGCGTGTTACAAGAACATACAATGGATGAGGTGCGAATTGCTCCTGCATTAGTGCTTAGACTGAAGCTCATGGGCGGTCTGGATATATCAGAAAAGCGTTTGCCTCAAGATGGGCGGTTCAGTCTTAAGATAAAAGAACACAATATCGATGTGCGTTTATCGACTATGCCGGTTCAGTACGGCGAATCAGTAGTGATGCGCTTACTTGATCAAACTGGAGGGACATTAGATCTTGGTTTACTGGGTATGCCAAAATCGATGCTTGAACGATTTCAGAATTTGATTCAGCGTCCGCATGGTATGATTTTGGTGACCGGGCCTACGGGTAGTGGTAAAACGACAACACTGTATGCGGCTTTGCAGACACTCAACGTTCCAGAAAAAAAGATAATTACAGTCGAAGATCCGGTTGAATATAAATTACCTCGTATCAATCAGGTTCAGGTTAATACTGATATCGGCTTGTCATTTGCGACCGTATTACGATCAGCATTACGGCAAGATCCAGATATAGTATTGATAGGTGAAATGCGTGATGAAGAAACGGCAGAGATAGCGTTACGTGCGGCAATGACTGGTCACCTAGTGTTATCTACCTTGCATACCAATGATGCGGTCAGCACAGTCAACCGTCTTATGGACATCGGCATAAAGAGTTATTTATTGGCTTCGGCGCTACATGCGATTCTTGCGCAGCGTTTAGTCAGGCGCGTTTGTGAAAGCTGTGCGCAAGCGGCAGAGTTAACGGATCAACAAAAAGCCTGGCTGAATAGTTTTGTTAATGAAAAACAGTTTAATGTGACTTTTAAGCAAGGGGTAGGTTGTGCTCACTGTAATTATACTGGTTATCAGGGACGTATAGGCGTGTATGAACTACTCGAATTCGATAAAGAACTTTCTAATGTACTGGCGCATGGTGATGCCGGACAGTTTATAGAAAAAGCAACAAACTCAAGGCATTTTCGACCACTTAATATGGTTGCACTTCAGTATGCGGTTGAAGGTATTACTACTATGGATGAAGTGATTCGCATCTCTGCTGATATCGATAGCATTGTTGATGAAGAAATTATCGAAGTTAATGGAGGAGCGTCAGTCTAATGCCTCTATTTGCATATAAAGGTAGAAACACACGGGGCAATTTGATCCAGGGTGAGATCGATGCGGGGACAATTGATAGTGTCGCTTCGCAGTTATTTAATATTGGTGTAACGCCGATAGATATAACGGAACGTAAAGCAGCATCAAATACAGATATTTCTTTAGCAAACTACTTTAGGAGAAAAGCCCCCAATCTGGATGACCTGATATTATTTAGTCGGCAAATGTATACCTTGATGAAAGCTGGTGTGCCAATGATCAAATCTATTTCTGGTTTAATTCAGTCCTCACGTAATTTTAAAATTATTGAGGCATTAAAAGATATTATTGCAAACCTTGAATCCGGACGAGATCTATCGAGTTCTTTGGCACGACATCCCGGCATCTTTGCTCCTTTATATATCAGTATGGTTAAAGTAGGTGAAGAAACGGGCCGATTGGAAGAATCCTTTTTTCGGATATCGGAATATCTGGCTCGGGAAAAAGACACACGAGAACGCATCAAGGCCGCATTGCGTTATCCTGTATTTGTCATTGTTGCCATAGCCGTTGCTATCGGCATTATTAATGTGAAGGTGATACCGGCATTCGCTGGTCTGTTTGCCAAGGCTGGCGTTGACTTACCTTGGCAGACGCGCTTGCTTATGACAACCTCAGATTTTTTTGTGCAATGGTGGCTAATGATAGTGGCAAGTATTATTGGTTCAATCATCGTTGCCCGTTTTTACGTGAAAACAGAAAATGGACGATATCAATGGGATCGTTCGAAACTAAACATTCCTATAGTCGGCGGTATCATCTATAGGGCAACGCTAGCGCGGTTTTCACGCTCTTTTTCTATGGGCTTAAAATCAGGTGTGCCATTGATCCAGGCAATGACCGTTGTCTCGCGCTCGGTTGATAATGAATTTATCAGTGAAAAGATACTGGGCATGAGAAACGGTATTGAACGCGGTGAATCATTAACACGCACTGCCAGCTTAACCAAAATGTTTCCTCCCTTGGTATTACAAATGTTGTCCGTCGGCGAAGAAACAGGACAAGTTGATGACATGATGTCAGAAGTTGCAGAGTATTATGATCGAGAAGTGGACTACGATATTAAAAACTTAAGCTCATCGATCGAACCAATACTGATAGTCGCTATTGGTATTATGGTCTTGATATTAGCACTGGGTGTATTTATACCCATGTGGGATATCGCAAGTGTTGTTAAATAATGTATATCGCACATCGCTGGGGCGATCGAAACCTCTCTCGAATGGAATTGGTCATCGCTATATTAGTGTTGGCCATATTGGCCGGGGTTTTCAGCCGACACATGTTAATTGTTTTTGCAAAGGCTGAACAAAGCATGATCAATAGTACGATTATTAACTTTAATACGACGTTGAACTATCGAGCTGCATTAGCTTTTATGAAAAATAAATATCATGAGCTTGAATTATTAGAAACGACGAATCCGATGAAAGAACAACAGGTTGTTATTACTGAGGAATTGCAAAGTATTGGTTTTCATAATCTTCAACTAGCGTTGATGGCAAGTACAATCTACACCCCGTTAAATTATGCGGGTGAGGTTAATTCCCTGACAATGGATTCGATGGAAAAAGGAAAATGGTATTTTAACCAGGATAATCAACATATAATTTATAAAATCAGAAACACTGAATTTTTTTCGAATGATGTTGAAGGCTCAGCGCAACTACAGTTTCGAGTTGTCATTGACTACGATGATGCCAATGCTAATGGCCGTTATGATCCAGAAGTTGATGATTTCAAGATGATGAAGCTAGAGTCGGTTAATCACTATCAATGGCATTTTTAAACGATGTAATGAAATGAATTATTCAACAGAAATATTAAGTTGGGCGCAGGAAGTATTATTTGTTATTGGGGTTTTTATGGTTCCAGTTGGTCTGGGCTTTATGTTGATCCCGGAAAAGACCACTAAACTGGCAAATAAGGTCAATAGGTGGGTTGCAACGGATGTTTTTTTTAATAAGTTGAATGCCCCAGTTTATAATGAACGTTTTTTTTATCGACATCACCGGGTATTCGGTGCCTTAGTTGTATCAACGTCATTGGCTTGTTTATATATGATGATATTTTATGCAGGCATCGACAGTACCGCTGAAAAACTACTAACGGTGGCTGAATCTGAATTTGAGAAATGGCTATTTGTAACCGCCTACTATTTATTAATTGGCGCAATGTTTTTGTCACTGTTGTTTGGATTGATTATGTTTATACGGCCAAGCGCATTAAAGTCTTTCGAGGCATGGGGGAATCATTGGGTCGATACTGATGATTCATTGAAGACACTGGATAAGAACAAGGAGCTATTCGACTGGGTCTTGCCCAGAAATCAGCGAATATTCGGCTTTTTTGTCACGGTTGGCGCAATTTATATCATTTGGAACAACTAATAATTGTAAATATCATTAAAATCAATGGATTAGGACTTGTTATTTATCTAGATTAAGACTAGATTATTAGTTAAATAGAATTTATCGAATCTGGAGTGATCCAGTATACCTATCAGGATGGAATCTGATTATTTAAACCCTACAAAGGACTGCCTAAAAGTTGCGACTGTTGGGAATAGGGTGATTGATTAAGTGGGTTGCGACTCACGTATAACTAGTAACCAGGAGAGAAATCTCATGAAGAAACTAAGTATTTTTAAGAAAGAAAAAGGTTTTACCTTGATCGAACTGATTGTGGTCATCGTGATATTAGGCATTCTTGCCTCGACGGCAATACCGAGATTTACGGCCGTAACTGATGATGCACGTGCGGCTGTCGCCGATGGTATTGCTGGTGCAATATTATCGTCAGCGGTCATTCAGTTCGCAGCTAATAGTGGATCGGCGGTCTCGTTTTCTACGGTTTGGACCAATGTTGATTGTGATGTAGGTTCTGATGCAGTTACACTCAATATCGCTGGGCTTGGCGCTCAAACCGAAACCTGTGGTGGTGCTGCCACTTCTGTCTGTGGTGCTTCTGGAACGGCTGACTCTGTAGCAGTAACGGTAGGAGGTATCGCTGCTACGAGAACGCCTAATATACCCCAAGATTTATGCGGCGGTTAACGTTAAGTTGTTTTGATTAGTATAGAAAAGAGGGCCTTTGGGCCCTCTTTTTTTATCAGCCTGGGTCTTTTATTCACCTTGGCGGTTGCGGGTAGCCACGACTACCTCGGCCAAAGTCTCGGTATTACCTGTCTGCTAGTCGCATGGATTATAACTAAAGAATCCAGGGTTTGTTGGACGTTGATAGACAGCAGCATTTATTTCTTTGCCATCGTTTTATTGTTAAACCTTCTAATCTTCAATCAAGCAACATCGCCTTTGGCCTATTTTTTAGTAGCTTACTTTCTAGCCGGGCATTTGGTTTTTTCTGTCGTCAACAATAAGCAATTTATTCACGCCTACCAATTTATCGTCTTCATTTTCAGCCTGCTTTCAGTTTGGGCGTTGATGCAGTTTATTTTAGATATAGGTCAAATATCACATTATAGTTATCGAGCCAGCACAATATTTGCAAACCCAAATACCTATGCTGCGGCGATTAATTTATTATTATTCCCCTTGATTACAATTTATTTGATCAACGATGAATATAAATCAAAGTATTTATACGTAGCTAATATCTTATTGTTTGCAAGTCTTATAGCGACACAGAGCCGAGGGGCGTGGTTAGCATTTATTTTTGGTTTCATTAGTTTATTCGTGTTTTTAAACTTCGCTGGAAACAGTTTTAAGTTACCATCATGTAAACGACTGTTGTTTGGTTTCTTGCTTACCTTCGTATTACTTTCAGGTATTAAATTAAGTAGTAGTTCAAATGGTTTAAATGAAAAAAGCACCCTAGATAGGGTAAAAAATAATATTGAGCATGTCGTGCCCTATAAGATTAAGACGTCATTAAATCATAGGCAGGAATTGTCACAGATTGCCTGGAACAATATAAAAGAAAACGCGATAACTGGTATCGGCTTATTAAATTTCATCTATTTTAATTATCGCGACACCGTAGATTATATCTACGGTAAATCACTTTATGTCCATAATGATTATCTGCAGTTATGGCTAGAGCTAGGGTCCTTTGGCCTATTAGCCCTGTTATCGATAATTGTAATCATGTATTGGCAAGGTGTTGCCTCGTTGAGAAAGCTAAATACGGAACAACAAGTCTGGGTTATTGCAATCCTTTGCGCGATGACCACCTATTTCATACACGCGCTGATAAGCTATGTTTTCTATGCCCCTTTACTTATCTTTTTAGCCGCGGCTTATTTGTCTGTGCTAAGTAACATCTTGAGCAAGAGGAATATGAGTACTTATAGCGTAGATTCTTCTCAGTCGCTAGATGGTACTCGCTTTGGATTACCAGAGATATTGAAAAAGAAAATATGGCTTATCAGGACACTAATTAGTCTAGTGATAGCTACCTTTTTATTGAACCATGCTGCGGCTCAAATTAGTGCTAGAGCGGGAATGTCTTTGTTGAAAGCGAACAAAGTGGAACAAGCCGCAGAACTTTTTACTTTTGCTCGAACACACTCACCAAGCGTGCCGGATTATTATCTGGCTGAAGCAAATATTTGGAAAAATATAGCATTAACAAACAGTGATGCCATGGCTGCTAATCGTGCAGATAGTATTTATAAAGAGGCCATGGTTCAAAATCCATATGATGCGGAGAGTCGACTATATCGTGCAATATTACATCGAGACGGCGCTGGTTTATTGAGCGCGCCGGTTGCTAGTGTCACTATAATAGCGTGGTTAGAGCATGCACTAGCTTGGCGACCTCATCATCATAGAATTCAAGCAGCGTATTTACGAACATTAAAGAAAGTCGGAAGAGTTGATGAGGCCAGGTTGATCTTGGCTAAGTATCTTGAGAAGTATCCCGATTCCAGATTATTGATTAAAGTATCTAATGAACTAAGATAACGGGATGATTCGAACGGATAGATTATCGAATATAATTGCACAATGAAAATAAACCGCGGCTTTACATTAATCGAATTGATCGTCGTTATTGTAGTAATAGCAATATTGGTTTCCTATGCTATCCCGAGATTAAATCTCAATACTTTTCGTGAAAGTGGGTTTGTTCAACAATCAACTGCCAGCTTGAGATACGGGCAAAAGCAAGCTATCGGTTCAGGTTGCCGCATTAATGTATTTATTACAGCAACAGATTGTACAATACAATTTGGCTTACCGGTTGGTGTTGGCTGTCCGGCCGGCGGGACTAATGTCGTCAATCCTGCAACTGGGTTGAATGATTTTTGTGAGAGCAGCACACCTGAATCAAGCGCAGATCTACCCACAACAATACAGTTTGATAATATTGGTCGGCCTAATGCTACGTTAGGAGATCTGTCTCTGAATTTAGGATCAAGGACAATTACTATTGAACCAGAAACAGGTTTTTCTCATGAATAAACGTGATAACTCTACAGGTTTTAGTCTAATAGAGCTTGTCATTGCCATTGTTATTCTATCAGTCGGTGTTACAGGGTTTATAACGCTGGCATTTAATACGACTAAAAATAGTGTTGATCCTCAGATACGTGTTCAGGGCAATGCTATTGCCCGTGCTTATCTTGAAGAGATCATGCTGAATTCTTTTTGTGAACCTGATTTTGATCCTGACGGTGATCCCGCGACTGGATGTGCTGCAGAATGCGTTGTCTCGGCATGCAATACGGCGGCGCCTAATGCCTGCGCAGGCGCAAACTCAACGGGAGGTTTAGAGGCGGGCAGAGCTACATTTGATGATGTCTGTGATTATACCGCCGTAGCGACACCAGGCTCAGGTTTACCTGATAACCTTGTTAGAGACCAAACTGGAAGTCTAATAACAAGTTTGAGTGATTACAGTGTCGCTGTCATTGTTAATGATAGTGCCGGGGTCAATTTAAATGGTTTATCCGGAAACAATGGTCAAGTTGTTCGTATAGACGTTACGGTTACACACACGTCTGGTACAACGATGGAGTTAAGCGGTTACAAGACAAATTTCTAATGAACAGGATAAACGCTAAGAGAAAAACCGGATTCACCTTAATCGAAATGATTGTTGTGATTCTGATTGTAGGGATCTTATCTAGTATTATGTTTACGGTGCTGCGTGGCCCCATGCAAGCCTTTGTCGATGCAGAAAAAAGAACACGGTTGGTTGATATTGCTGATACCGCTTTACAACGCATGACGCGAGAAATTCGTCTTGCCTTACCCAATAGTGTTCGTGTCACTGCTGGAACAACTGTTGAATTCCTGCGTACACTGGATGGTGGTCGCTATCGTGCATTTTCAGATGGGGCATCAACTGTTTGTGGTGGCGCGTCTGCTGCGGTACTGAATTTTTCTATGTCGGCTGATTGCTTTGAGGTAATGGGGTCGTTAATCAATTTTGCTTCAATAGATACTACAGGAACATGTTTGGATAGTTCGAGCGACTGCCTCGTCATTTATAATACGGGTCAAGTCAATGCAAATGCTTATAACGATGATAATTTAGCAGACATAACAGGTGCTACGGCTAATTCAATTAGCTTTGCAGGCGCACCACCATTTCCATTTAGATCTCCCAGACAGCGTTTTTTTATTGTTGATACGCCGGTAAGTTTTATTTGTAGTAGCGGTGAGATAAACCGTTTTGATGACTACACTATTGGTGGTGCAGTAGGTACAGGTAACTTATTAGTCAACCAGGTGAGTGCATGTAGTTTTGCCTACCTTCCAGGTTCAGCGAGGCGAGCCGGTTTAGTGACGCTAAGTATTACGATACAGGATGCTAGCTTAGGTGGCGGCAGTGTCACCTTGCTACAGCAAGCACATGTGGATAATCAACCATGAAGATACTTAAAAAATGTCAACGTGGTTTTAGTGCCATTATGGCAGTGGTCTTGATTGTGTTGCTAGCTTTAATCGGCGGCTATATGGCGACATTAACTAGTGTGAGTTCAATTAATACGACAGTGTCAGCGGGAACAATGCAGGCCTGGTTTGCGGCACGTAGTGGTATTGAATGGGCTGTACAACAAATTATCGTGTCGACACCAGGGGCTTGTTTTGCTTCACCAACAACGATTAATTTAACGGGTGGCAGTACGAATGGCTATACGGTTGTACTCACCTGCGCCCCCCCTACACCATTTACTGAATTGGGTATTGGTACTTACAACGTGTATGCACTGACAGCAAGAGCAACAAGAGGTACCTCGGGTAGTCCCGGATATGTCTCCAGACAAATTAATGTATCAATTACAGATGCACCTTAACTTAAGACTTCAAAAGTATTTTGTCGCCAGGCCTCATAAATAATAATACTTGCAGAGTTTGATAGGTTTAGACTTCTGCTGTTTTCCAGCATTGGAATACGTAAAATATTTTGAGAGTCAAAATCATCTAATAGTGTGTTGGGTAAACCGCGTGTTTCAGGGCCAAAGATAAAGCTATCTTTCTGACTAAACATGCAATCAGAATAATGCCGGGTTCCTTTAGTCGAGATCGCATAAAGCGCATCAACACCATTCTGCTCGATATAATCCTGATAATTATCATAGTGATGAACTATTGATAAATCGATATAATCCAAGCCGGCTCGTCGCAGGCTTTTTTCATTCATATCAAAGCCGAGCGGATGAATTAAATGTAAGTTTGCCCCGGTGTTCGCACAAAGACGTATAATGTTACCTGTGTTGGGCGGAATTTCCGGTTCAAATAGAACAATATTAAACATAAGTTAATTATATTAATGAAAGACAAAACCTAGTATGACAATAACTTCGCTAAATGAACAAGATAAGCAACGACTAGAGATAGAATTTTGTGGTTTAAAATTCAACTCACCTTTAGTTCTATTATCAGGCTGTGTTGGTTTTGGTGAAGAATATACACGCATCAATGGTTTTTCCAATACTGATGTGGGTGCTATTTGTTTAAAAGGCACAACGCTGGAACCGCGGCTGGGTAATCCACCGCATCGTGTTACTGAAACCTATATGGGTATGATCAATGCGATAGGGCTACAGAACCCCGGTTCCAAAATAGTCGTCGATGAATACCTTCCTAATCTGGATTTTACTGAGACACGCTTTATCGCAAACTTATCTGGTTCAACGGTCGAAGAATATGAAGCGGTTACTCGAATCTTTGATGACTCGCCGATTGATGCGATGGAGATCAATATTTCATGTCCCAATGTAAAAGAGGGTGGTGTTGCCTTTGGTAATGATCCTGATATGTCTGCACGGGTTGTAGAGGCTTGCCGCAAAGCGACCAAAAAGCCACTAATAACAAAACTGTCTCCTAATCAGACTGATATTGCCGAGAATGCGAGACGCTGTATTGAGGCAGGAACCGATGGACTTGCCGTTATTAACACCTTGATGGGAATGGCGATAGACGTCGATTCACGCAAGACGATCATTGGTAATAATCAGGGTGGCTTATCAGGCCCTGCAATTAAACCGATTGCACTATTGAAGGTGCATCAGGTCCATCAAGTCGCCAAACAGCATAACATCCCTATCATTGGTCAAGGTGGCGTTACCACAGTAGAAGATGCGATTGAGTTTATGCTTGCTGGTGCGACTACAGTGGGTATAGGCACAGCATTATTTTATGAACCGCTGATTTGTCCCAAATTAAATAAGGGTATTATTGATTATCTGAATAAACATAATCTGCATAATGTATCCGAACTCATCGGTACGCTTGAATTACACGTTTAATCTTTCTTAAGGCGTTTTAGAAAAACCCGCATCTCTTTGACGGCTTGTATGTCGCCATTTTCTTCAGCGATATTAATGCCTTTTTCATAGGCAACGATTGCCTCGTCGGTTTGCTTGTTCTCAGTCAGCGCTTTTGCATATAACTTCCATGCTGCTGAGAAGGTTGGTTTAAATTCGATGGCTTTCTCTAAATGGATTATGGATTGTTTAAAATCACCTTCTTTAAAGTATTCATTTCCAAGGCTGTATCTGAGCAGTTCATTGTCATTGCCTTTATCGAGTAAGGTTTTAAATGTATCAAGTTGAGTCATATTTAAGTGTTCATGATTTTTGAGCAATTAGCATTGCCTGGTTTCTAAAGCCGGCGTCTATTTTCCCAACAGTTCCTTCTTCTTTGTAGAAGATAATATCCCAGTTATTGAACAAATTTAGTAATTCATTTTTCCCTAATAAATAATCAGGATTGTTTGGTCCAACATTACTGGTTTTATCTATAATAAATGTTTGATAAAAAATAAGGCCATTTGGTTTTACTGCATTTCTTATCGTATCGATTAATTCGCGTTCGAGAAAATTACTTACAGTGATGATATCAAAAGAATTCGGTTCAGGTGGTTGTTCTGAAATATTTCTGGAATCAATCTCAATTAATAAACCTTTTTTTACTGCTTCATTAGAAAGATGCTTCAGGGCAGATGCCGAAATGTCCCATGCCGATACAGATAGTCCATTTTCGGCAAGGCATATTGCATTTGCACCACGCCCGCATGCTAAATCAAGCGCGGTGCCTTGTGTCGGTAAAAGATGTTGATTTTGACGCAACACTTCCGCGGGGGCAGGGTAGGTACTTGAGCAGGCATCATAGTTTCTATCCCACTTCTCTTTTGTTTTATCGTTCAACGTCGCCAGAAGGTTGGAGTGAATAAAACCAATAAGGTAAAGATTTCAAGGCGACCTAACAACATTGCAAAGCAGAGTATCCACTTGGCGACATCATTAATATTGCCATAGTGTTGGCTGACTTTTCCCAGCCCGGGACCAAGGTTATTCATACAGGCTGCTAACGCTGAGAAAGCGGTTACCTGGTCAAGATCTGTTGCCATTAAAGCTAATAGCAGTATCGCAAATATAGCGATATAAGTAGCGAAGAATCCCCAGACGGCTTCAATAATACGCTCAGAGATTGGTTTATTTCCTACCTTGATGATAAAGATTGCGTTTGGGTGTATAAGCCGTTTTATTTCTCGCATTCCTTGTTTGAAGAGTAGCAGAATACGTATAATTTTAATTCCGCCACCGGTAGAACCAGCACAGGCGCCGAAGAAACTGGAAAATAATAATAGTAGCGGCATGAACCCCGGCCAACCTTGATATTCAGCGGTGGTAAAACCTGTTGTCGTCGCAATAGAGACCGTCTGGAAGATACTATCTTCAAGTGCGTTCCCAAAACTTTCATAGCCACCGATAAGGACGTGATAACTTGCGCAGATAAAACAGATCATCAACAATATACTTAAGTAAGCACGTAGTTCGGCATCATACCAATAAGCTTTTAAACTTGTTTGTCGCCAGGATATAAAATGTAAGCTGAAGTTAATTCCAGCGAAAAACATAAAAAAGATGGCGACTGCTTCTATTAAGCCACTATCAAAATACCCCATGCTGGCATCATGGGTCGAGAACCCACCGATAGAGACAGTTGAAAAACTATGTGTAATCGCATCAAAAGGACTCATTCCAGCTAGCCAATAGGCAAGTGCACAAAGAATTGTCATAGTCAGATAGATATACCAAAGTGCTTTAGCGGTTTCAGTAATTCTGGGCGTTAGTTTATTGTCCTTAACAGGACCGGGAGTTTCTGCACGATATAGTTGCATGCCTCCAATTCCTAGCATTGGCAGAATCGCAACTGCTAATACAATGATGCCCATGCCTCCCAGCCATTGAAGTTCCTGTCGGTAAAAGAGAATTGATTTAGGTAAAAAATCTATGCCGACGATGATTGTCGCACCGGTTGTAGTAAGGCCTGATATTGATTCGAACACGGCATCTGTCACAGATAATTCTGGTGTATTGGATAATATTAGGGGGACGCTTCCCGTCAACCCAAGACCAACCCAAAAGAGAACAACCACAACAAAACCATCTCGTAGTCGTAATTCATTTTTCACATGGCGTACCGGAAACCATAAAATTAACCCGATGGATAGGATTAGTGCAAAAGCCGAGATAAATGGAACTGTAGTACCGTCATTTGTGATAACTGAAATAAGTAATGGTGGAAACATTGTGAGGCTAAACAAGGCTAGCAATATTCCCAATATGCGTTGGATTACGGCAAATTGCATCGTAATTAATTCCTAGTTGAAATTATTCATCTATAAAAAGGTAATGCCAACCTGGAACAGGGACTCAACTTCTGCTACATGTTTTTTATCAGAGACGATCAGGATGACATGGTCTTCGGCTTCTATAGCGATTCTCTTTTTGCCCATCAAAACCTCATCGCCTCGCACAATAGCGGCAATTGTCGTACCGTGCGGTAAGTTGATGTCTCCGATTGTTTTACCAACCACTTTTGATGAGGTTGTATTGCCATGCGCAATAGCTTCGATTGCTTCAGCAGCACCTCTTCTTAAGGCATGCACAACGACTACATCACCCTTGCGGATATGTGCGAGTAAACTGCCAATAGTGGCTTGTTGTGGAGAGATAGCGATATCAATTGTATTACTCTGCACAAGATCAACATAGGCGGCGCGGTTGATCAACGCCATTACTTTTCTAGCGCCCAGACGTTTTGCAAGCATTGAAGAAATGATATTAGCTTCGTCCGCATTTGTTAGTGCGCAGAATACGTCGGTTCTATCAATGTCTTCTTCGTGTAGTAACTCTTCGTCGGCAGCATCTCCGTTCAAAACAATGGTCTTTTTTAATGCCTCGGATGCAAAATGTGCTTTTTCAGGATCAAACTCAAGCAACTTAACTTTATAATTATCTTCTAACAACCCAGCTAAGCGTAAACCTATATTGCCACCACCGGCAATCATAATACTTTTAAGCGGTTTTTCCTTGAAACGAATGAGTTGTAATATTTGTCGTATAGATTTTTGCGAACCAATGAAAAATATTTCGTCATTTGCCTGAATAATAGTATCAGCATCGGGAATAATTGCCTGATTGTTTCTGAAGATGATTGCTATTTTATATTCTATGTTGGGGAGTTGTGTTCTGAGCTTATTTAATGAATGACCGACTAACATACCACTATACGATGCTTTTAAAGCAACCATCTGGGCTTTTCCATTAGCAAAGTCAAGCACTTGTAGTGCGCCTGGATGCTCGATCAATTTCTTTATGTAATCGGTAACCAATTGCTCCGGACTAATTAAAACATCGATTGGTAATGCCTCTTGAGCAAAGAGTGCTGTACTTGAGAGATATTCTTCTTCACGAATTCGTGCAATCTTTGTCGGAGTATGAAATAAAGTGTAAGCAACTTGGCAGGCTATCATGTTGACTTCATCACTATTGGTTACAGCCAATATCATGTCCGCATCTTTTGCACCGGCCTTTGCCAGCACTGAAGGATGTGACGCAATGCCAGTAATCGTTCTTAAGTCATAGCGCTCACTGATCAGTTGTAATGCCGCCGGGTTATTGTCAACCAGCGTAATATCATTGTCCTCATTAACTAAATTGGCAGCCACTGATGCTCCAACTTGTCCTGCTCCCAATATAATGATTTTCATTTTAGTTCAATTCCCAACATTTTCAGTTTGCGGTACAGATGCGTACGTTCTATACCAACCGCATTTGCAACTTTACTGACGCTGCCTTTAGCTTTTTGTAATTGGTATTCAAGATAAACTTTTTCAAAATTTTCCCTTGCATCGCGTAAAGGCAAATCAAAATCAAAAGTTTCTGTAGTGTCACCATTTCGTTTTGTATCAGTATTACCCAGACTGGCTTCGATTTCCTCGATATCTATATTTTCATTAGTACCAAGAATTAAGAGTCGTTGGACGATGTTCTTTAATTCTCTGACATTGCCAGGCCATTGATAGCTCCTCAGGCGATTTTGTGCGGCAACACTAAATTTTCGATATGGAAGACCTTCCGTCTCTATAAAATAATTTACAAAGTGTTCGAGTAATGCCGGTATGTCTTCATAGTGTTCACGTAGGGCAGGGATAGTGATTGGAAGAATGTTTAACTGATAATACAGGTCATCTCTGAAATCCCCTTCCTCAACTAGAGATTTAATATTAAACCTGGTGGCTACTATAATTCTCATATCCAGTTCGATCGGATCAGCGCTTCCAATATGTGTATATGTTTTAGTCTCTAATACATCGTGCAGACGAGATTGTAGCGCCGTATTTAATTCAACGATGTCTTTGATATAAAGGGTGCCGCCTTTGGCCCTGTCAAAATAACCTTCTTGTAATTGGCGGTTTGTTTCCAGTCCAAATAGTTCAGTTTCTGCATGATCTTTCCCCAAGGTCGATACGCTTGCCGATATAAACGGACCGTCACCATATTTGCTAAGTGAATGTAAGTAACGAGCAAACAATTCTTTGTCGGTACCAGATTCACCCTGAATTAAAACTGGTGTGTCATGGTTTGCAATTCTTGATATATGGGTTCTTAAATCTGATATTTTTTTACTTCTCCCTATCAGATCAAGCTTGGAAGAAGTGACATGATGGAGTTGTAAATTTTCCTGTTGTAATGATGTGGTTTCAAGTGCATGTTTTATTGTTAATAACAACTTGGCAATTGAAAGTGGTTTTTCGATGAAATCATAGGCTCCAAGACGCGTCGCTTCAACTGCTGTTTCAACGTTCCCATGACCTGACATCATGACTACAGGTGCAGATAAAACATTCTTTTCATGCCATTCTTTCAGTAAAGTAATACCATCGATGTCTGGCATCCAGATATCGAGTAATACTAAGTCCGGTTTAAATGACTCTACTAATTGCCGCGCTTTAGTCGCATTTTCTGCAACTGCAACACTAAAACCTTCATCTTCCAGGATTTCTTTTACCAGGCTTCTGATATCAGGTTCATCATCTACAACAAGTATATGTCGAATACCCATTAAACTACCTGCGTTTTAGTTGATTGAATCGATTGATTCAATGCGGGTAATCTTACCACGGCACATGCCCCGTTATCATTATTGTTTTCAAGCCAGACTGTTCCGGAATGTTCGTCAATAATCTTCTTTACGATAGCTAGTCCAAGTCCGGTTCCTTTCTGTTTGGTTGTAATATAAGGCTCAAATAATTTATTCACAACCTGTGCATCAATACCAGGGCCGTTATCTTTTACGCGAATTTCAACCATGTGATTGTTATCAATAATGATTCCTTTAGCACTGATTATCAGGTGATGTTTTTCTCCTGTTGCGTTTGCATCGATTGCATTAGTCAAAAGGTTATTAAAGACCTGTCTTAATTTTTTTTCGTCGCCTCTGATTAAGGGTAGATCAGGAGCGACATCAACCGTAATTTCATTTTCATTATCCGTATTGCTGAACAAGTCACGGCCTTCCTGAATGAGCAGATCGAGTCTGATTTCTTCAGGATTGAATTCGGGAGACCTTGCATAGTCTGAAAAGCTATTTACCATTTCTTTCATGGTATCTACTTGTTGGATAATAGTGTTTGTCATTCTGTCCAGCATTTCTGCGTCGGCTGCATTCATTGACGCTAAATATTTATGACGCAACCGTTCCGCAGCTAATTGAATAGGTGTGAGCGGATTTTTAATTTCATGGGCAAGTCGACGTGCCATCTCACTCCATGCTGCATCACGCTGACCACGAATTAAAGCGGTGATCTCATCAAAAACGATAACGTAACCACTTGTCGCGCCATCCGTTCCTACAAGAGTAGCGCCATTAATCATTAATATAAGATTCTCCGTTTCACTGGATAGGGTGATCTGTTCACGCCATTCATCTAATTGTTCTTCAATATTCGATGAAATGCATACAAAGAAATCAGATAAATATGGAAGCTCTTCAATCAGTGAGGATATGTTCTTTTTTTCGAGCGACTCAACGTCAACATGTAATATTTGATTGGCACTAATATTAGATTTTTCAAGATCACCGTCCTTATTAAAAACGATGACGCCTGAGGACAAGCGTGACAGAACGGTTTCCAGAAAATTACGCTGCGACTCGGTTTCTTGCTGGCTTCGTTTAACGGAGTCTCGTGCTTGCGATATTTTATCAGTCATATCATTAAATGATGATACGAGAAAGCCTAGCTCATCATTCCCCGGTACAGGTAGGCGGGTATTATAATTACCTTCTGCGATTGCCTTGGTACCTTCCGCAAGATTTTTAACAGGTTCTGAAAGTTTTCGAGCAGAATAAAAAGCTGCCCATACAGCACTGAACATACTAAACAACAAAACCAGGGTTAATATTATTATAAAGCTTACCTTTAGCTGTTCGCGCAAGTACGAGAGTTCTTTATATTCAATAAATGATGTCTGGACGCTTTCGGCCAATTGATTCATTCGCTCCGAGATTGGAAATAAAGCCTGCACAATACGTGCTTCCTTATTGATATCAAATGTCGGTAGATTAGCAACTACTCTAATTAATAAGTCTGTATTTTTAATCACATCCAGACCGATGTAACTGTTTCCCTGTAATAATTGTAATAAAATAGTTTTGCCCGGGGTGTCAGGGACGAGGCTTTTTGTATCGCTGGAACTTGATGTTATTACAACGCCTTTTTTGGTTAGCAATGTAAGCTCATAGGCACTGATACGTTCTCTTATTTTGTCAACATCAAAAGGCAATTCAGCCTCATTCGTTTTATTCAATTCCTCTGCTATTTTTTCAGTCGTATTTAACAATTCACGCATACGAACATCGAGCGCGAGCCGACTTAATTCAAGGGAATCATCAAGGGCTTGTTCTACTCGTAAGTCAAACCAGCTATCAATGCCTCGGTGTAGAAAATCCAGTGAAAAATAGTAAACAATTAAAACCGGTGTAACTGATAGTAAAGAAAAAAGCATAACCATTCTGACGGTCATTCGTGAGCCGACAATTTTGTTTTTAAATTGACGAATCAAGCGTTTGAGATTCAAAAGGATCAGTATGACCAGACTAATTAAACCCAGTGCATTTAGTATAAGGAGGGCTGAATAATAACTGTCAAATAGCTCCGAATTTTGCAATGCCTGACTCATCATTACTAATGAAGCAAGCATGAAAACAAACAGGCTTGAGCCGATTAACAATATCAGTTTGCTACCTTTGTTCATCGTGCCAACTCCCATTCATACCATTCACTTGATAGGTTCCAGTCGGGTGAAAAATATGCTTGAGGTCGCATTGGTGGAGGTAATGACTCAATATCAAGGTATGCTCGAATTCTTGCGATGTATGCTTGATTTTCAATCAGTAAACTCTGATCAAACAGCGTCATTTTTGAAATAGTTCTTATATGGTTTAATGCCGCTTCAAGGTTATCATATGAATGGCGTAAACCAGTTAATAAATCTATAGTTAGAAAATTCTCGGTTAGTGGTTTATGTTCGAGTTTATAAAGCAATGTTTTTTCACTTATCGTTTCATCCCATAACCAGGTGCGTTTTAAACGCAACTGAAAATGAGCATGAATTTCAAATGATATCCCATGACGTAATGCTTTATATGCTTCCTCAGACAATTCAAAGTCATATGATGCATCAAGATAGTAAGTATTGTTCTCAACATAAACCTGTGCAGTATTTATCTTCGTGGTATATGCAAAACAGGAGTAGTTGGTACATAGCAATATAAATAGAAAGCTGATTTTTGCCATGTTTTCAAACATAAAAGACACCACTCTATACCTTCTCGAGACAAGTATAGAAGAAACCATCCATATTATTTTGTCCGGTTAAAATTTGTTTGCCATAGCCTGTGTCTTTGCCCCATTCCGCATCAATGGGTTTTAATATGCAGTCCTTGTTATTCTCAATGAATTGTTTTATCAGCTCTGAGTTTTCCTGCTTTAATACAGAGCAAGTAACATAAACCAATAACCCTTTCTGTTTTAATGTTTTCCAAAGCGTCTCTAAAAGTTGCATTTGTAATGTTCTAATAGTCTTAACTTCCTCAGGTGTTCTGAGTATCTTAATATCAGGGTGTCGGCGTATTACACCTGTGGCGGAGCAGGGTGCATCTAGTAAAATACGATCAAAAAAACCTTTGTCCCACCAGTCATCAATATCATTAATATCTGCCACTTTAGTTATAGCATGGAGGTCTAGTCGTATTAATGTATCGGATAATCTTTTTGCGCGATTTGGATCTTTTTCTATAACTGTTAAAGACTTTAGCCTTGGTTGTGACTCTAGTATGTGGGAACTCTTGCCTCCCGGTGCAGCACAAGCATCAAGGACAGTTTGTTCGGGTTTTAAATCAAGTAGTTCTGCTGACAATTGAGCAGCAAGTTCCTGTACAGAGACATCACCTTTATCAAACCCTGGTAATTGCTCGACATCAATCGGTTTTTCCAATAATACTCCCTGTTCAGAGTAAGGTGTGATTTCAGCTGCAATACCAGCTGTTTTCATTTTTACCAGGTACTGTTCACGACTTTGATGTAGCTGGTTTATTCGAAGATACATTGGGGGGTGCTGATTGTTTGCTTCAAGGACACTTTTCCATTCTTCAGGCCAGTCTTGTCTAAGTTGTTCGATAAACCATTTAGGATGTGATGTCGCAAGGTTGTTGTCATGATTAACATCAGGATTAAAAATATTCGGTTCCCGAATATAGCGACGTAAGATTGCATTGACTAAGCCTTTAGCCCATTCCATTTTTATTTTTTTGCAAGTGTTGACGGTTTCAGAAACAACAGCATGAGGCGGAATTCGCATAAAGCGTAATTGATATAATCCGACAATAATTAAATATTTAAGACGGCTATCTTTTTTCTTAATACGTTTTTCTAATAAAAGATGAAGGATATATTCAAGCTGGATATACCACCTGAATGTCCCATAGCAAATTTCCTGGATTAATGCTTTATTCTTCCCCGCGTGCTTGAATGATTCGTTATTTCTTAATGCATATGTAAGTGTTGATTTACTTTCAATCACTTGCTCAATAATTTGGATGGCTATTAAACGTGATGACATGATAAGTAAATTAGCAGGCAACGATATGGTTGTTGATAAATTCAGGGTGACCGTTAAGAAAATCTTTTGCGGGCATTGGACGCTTTCCAGGAATCTGTAATTTTGTGATGGCAAGAACACCTTCTCCCGTCATGATGTCCAGACTGGTTCTGTTGTTCAAAATACTACCCGGTATTAAATTATCTGGACCTTGTTTTATTTCGGCTTCCCAAATTCTTATATTAATGTTGTTAATGACAGCATGTGTAACTGGAAATGGATTGAATGCCCTGATTTTTCTTTCTAGTTCAATGGCAGATTGAGACCAGTCAATTTTTGCCTCATGTTTACTTATCTTATTTGCATAAGTTGCCAGCGAATTATCTTGTTGAGTTGTATCAATTTCATGATTAGCGACCTTAGTCAGAAAATCATTTATGTTTGCTGCACTTAGTTGAGCCAAACGATCATGCAATATGCCTGCTGTATCACTTGGCATAATAGGACAAGTAAATTGTTCCATTATTGAGCCCGTATCCAGGCCACTATCCATCTGCATGATAGTAATGCCGGTTTTACTATCACCATGCTCGATGGCTCTTTGAATGGGGGCTGCTCCGCGCCAACGTGGTAGCAAAGAAGTGTGTATGTTTATACAGCCATATTTGGGTGCAGTTAAAATTTCAGGGGTAATCAGAAGCCCATAAGCTACTACCAGCATTATGTCACAAGTCTTTAAGCTATCTGGAAGAAGTTCTTTAGACGTTGCGGGCTGGAGAACAGGAATATTGTTTTCGAGGGCACAAAGCTTAACGTCGCTCGGTTTAAGTTTGCGTCCTCGACCGGCCGGTCGATCAGGTTGAGTCAGAATTAGTTCAACAGTATGACGATCTGCACTAATCAGTTCTTCTAACACAGTGCGAGAAATTTCCGGTGTGCCAGCAAATGCGAGCCTTAATTTGGCGTGATTCACAGTACGCTTTGCTGAAGTTTTTCTTGTTTATCGATTTTTTTCCTTAAGCGTTGACGCTTAAGTAATGAGAGATAATCAATGAATAGTTTGCCGTCAAGATGATCGATTTCATGCTGAACGCAAACGGCTAACAAACCATCAGCATTGGTTACGACCGACTCATTATCAAGGGTTTTGTAACAAAACTCTATTTTTTCAGCGCGTTCTACCAGATCGTAATAATCAGGTACCGAAAGGCATCCTTCGCGCATAGTTTCTCTACCCTCTAATTTAGTGATTTCAGGGTTGATCAAGATTAATGGCTCGTTTTTTTCTTCTGATAGATCAATCACAACAATTCTTTGCTGAATATTGACTTGAGTTGCTGCAAGGCCGATACCGCTCTCGGTGTACATCGTGTCGAGCATATTCTCGGCGATTTCCTTTATGCCCGGGCCTATTTCTTTGACCGGAGTTGCCTTATTACGCAGGCGAGGGTCAGGAAAGTGCAAAACTTTGAGTATTGCCATAGCAATATTCACTCCAAAATGGTTATAACTGACTGATAGTATATAGGAAAAAATATTTGTTGTAGTTAAACCACAATAAAATAGCGTCACGACTAACATTTTGTTAGACTTTTTGCTAATCTACATTAAGGAAATCATGTAAGGTAATAGACATGTTGAATAAAATTCTGATTTCATGCGCCATTTTGCTATTAACTATTAGCGTGAGAGCGGATGAATTAACGGTAAATCCAGATCATCCAGAAAGTTACACCGTCGTAAAAGGCGATACGTTATGGGATATTTCTGCTCGTTTTTTACAGCAGCCTTGGCGTTGGCCAGAAATTTGGGGCGTTAATCCCCAAATAAATAATCCACATTTGATATACCCGGGCGACATTGTTTCTCTTACCTATCAAGACGGTCAGCCTGTTCTGAATCTCCAAAGGGGAACTGGTCAAGTGGTATCAGGGCGCAATGTGAAATTGTCACCGACTATTCGCAGTACGGAAAATGATGAGGCCATTCCAACTATTCCTATCGACGCGATTCAACAATTGCTAGAGCGGCCAATTGTTCTGGATGAGAATGAGATAGATCAGTGGCCTTATGTGGTGTCAAGTTATGATGAACATTTAATCGCTACCACGGGCAACACTATCTATGTGCGAGGGATTCCAGAAAATTCAGATGTTGTCAGATATTCTATTTATCGAAAAGGCAAGCCTTATGTAAACCCTAAAAAGAACGAAAAAGATAAAGATGAGATTTTGGGGTATGAAGCCATTTATGTTGGCGATGCGACAATTAAGAAAAACGGCGACCCTGCTTCAGCCATAATTACAGTTGTGGACAGGGAGGTTCTGAAAGGCGATCGATTGCTCCCCCAAACTGATGAAGAGATCAGCTCAGAATTTATACCGCGTTCACCTAGCAGCGATATGGAAGGTAATATACTTTCTGTTGTCGATGGTGTTTCGCAAATAGGGCAGTATCAAATAGTGGTTCTAAACCTTGGCGAAGAACAAGGTATTGAAGCAGGAAATGTGCTCGGCATTTATCAAAGTGGTTATGTTGTTCAAGATAAGATTGGGCCTAATGTACAAAAGAGCGAGGCGCAAAAGGCTGCGGAGTTGAAGGATATAACTGAAAATGGCACCGTAATTAGCAAGCTTGCCTATGGTGTTGGTCAAGGCATTGAGGCCTTCAACGAGACATTTCCTACGATAGCAAACATACAAGACAAGACTGAAGATGTGACATTACCAGAAGAATATGTCGGTGTTGTTATGGTCTTTAAGACTTTTAGTAAAGTGAGTTACGCATTAGTAATGGAGACACAAGGCCCAGTGCATGTACTGGATGCTGTAAGAAGCTTATAAGTAAATACTTAAAGCGTTATAAATTTCTTCTAGCGCAATTCTTGCAGTAACCGACAGAATAATTATGCACCCCTTTAGTAATATTGAAGGGGTGTTTTATCAATTTAGAGTTTTCATATGGATATGGATGCTACTCAGAATTATATCGATTGGTTATCGCTTACGCAGGCGATAGGCATCGGTCCCACAACGTGTAATAAGCTATTAATTGAATTCAAAACGCCTAAGGCTATATTGTCGAGTAGCCACAGCGCGCTTAAACAATTTGGCTTAAATGATAATTCTATAAAATCCCTGCTTGAGCCAGATCAGGGGCAAATAAGCAGGATCCTTGAATGGTTGAATCAGCCGTGTCATCACTTGATTACTATTCTTGATGCTGATTATCCAGCACTACTAAAGTTAATACATTCCCCGCCTGCAATCATGTTTGCTATTGGTTCTCGTGAGGTATTGGGCTTTATGCATTTTGCTATCGTAGGTAGCAGGAATCCTACGGCTGGAGGAAAAAAATTAGCAGAAGATTTTGCCGCTGAATTATCAAGATCTGGCCTGACAATTTGTAGCGGTCTTGCATTGGGGATTGATTATCATGGCCATTTAGGTGCCTTAAAGGAAGGGGGTACGACAGTAGCGGTATTGGGCAATGGATTAAGCAGTGTTTACCCTGCGCGGCATAAAAAAATTTCTCAGCAAATTATTGAAAATGGATTACTTCTTTCAGAATATCTTCCAGACACAAAACCAAACCCGGGAAATTTCCCTCAGCGAAACCGGATTATCAGCGGTATGAGTATGGGGGTGCTGGTCGTAGAGGCGGCAAAAAGAAGTGGTTCATTGATTACCGCGAATTATGCGCTAGAACAGGGAAGAGATGTCTTCGCGATACCTGGTTCAATTCATAATCCACTTGCCCGTGGGACACATAGTTTAATCAAGCAAGGTGCAAAATTAGTTGAGACAGTAGATGATATTCTTGAGGAGTTGCCCCCGATGGCTAATGTTGTCTTGAATAGTTCCAGCACACTCGAAGTTAGCCCGTATAAATTTAACGATTTGGAACCGGATTACAAATTACTACTAGATAGTATGAGTTACGAAATAGTCTCAGTAGATAGGCTTGTTGAATTAACAGGATTGACGGCAGATGTAGTTTCCTCCATGCTGTTAATATTAGAGCTTCAAGGAGTGATTGAAGCCCAGCATGGTGGTAAGTATAGTCGCTGTTCTTAAGAGATTGGCCAAATAGAAGATTGTAATTTATGAAAGAAACCGTTTTAGATGTACTCATATATTTATTTGATCATTACGTCGAGGAAGAACTTGAAATAAACCCCGATCAACAAGATCTGAAAACTCAGCTAGTTCAGGCTGGCTTCGCCGATCTACAGGTTGATAAAGCAATTGATTGGCTAGAAGGATTGGCGACGCAAAAGGATGTTTTGGATACCAGTGTTCTACGATCACGTTCAATAAGAGTGTTTAACGATATAGAAAATGAAAAGCTTGATGTTGAATGTAAGGGTTTTTTGTTATTTCTTGAACAATCGGGCGTGCTCGATTCGGAAGACCGTGAACTTGTGATCGATAGAGTAATGGCTCTTGAAACTGACGCTATAGAATTACAGCAACTAAAATGGGTCGTGCTCATGGTATTATTTAATCGACCTGGTAAGGAAGCTGCGTTTGCCTGGATGGAAGATATTATAATGGACGAAGTTAGTGCTGTGGTTCATTAGTGTAATTTATTAGAATTTGATATCTTCATCACATTAAAGTTTTTATCTTTTTTTTCATTAATTAGAAAGTGATATTGTTTAGCAAATATGAGTAGTTCCCTTGTAATTGTTGAGTCCCCCGCCAAATGTAAAACACTTGAACGTTATCTTGGTAAAGATTTCAAGGTTTTGGCATCGTATGGTCACGTCCGTGACCTTTTGCCTAAAACAGGAGCGGTGGATCCTGAGAATAATTTTTCAATGCGCTATGAAGCCATAGAAAAAAATGCTAAAGCGGTTGATGCTATATCAAAAGCTTTAAAGAAAGCCGATACATTATACCTTGCAACTGATCCTGATAGAGAAGGAGAAGCCATCTCATGGCATCTTCATGAATTATTAAAAGAAAAAGGCGAGCTGAAAAACAAACAGGTTCATAGGGTCGTATTTCACGAAGTTACCAAGAGCGCTATCCAGGACGCAATAAAACACCCGCGAGAATTAGCATCAAATTTAATCGATGCACAACAAGCTCGACGTGCACTTGACTATCTGGTTGGTTTCAATCTTTCTCCGCTACTATGGAAAAAAATTCAAAGAGGATTGTCTGCCGGGCGCGTTCAGTCACCTGCTTTGAGGATGATCGCTGAACGTGAAAAAGAAATACAAGCATTTGAACCACGAGAATATTGGACGATTGAAGCTGATCTGGAACATAAGAAAAGTAAATTTCTTGGTAAGCTCACACAGTTTGATAATGAAAAAATTAAACAATTTACAATAGAAAAAACCGAGCATGCTACAGAAGTAAAAGCAACTTTGGACAAAGCTGCCGGAGAAGGATTGCTGGTTGAAACTGTCACCAAGAAACAGCGTAAACGCCAGCCAGCAGCACCGTTCATTACTTCTACATTACAACAAGAAGCGGTACGCAAGTTAGGCTTCACGGCGCAAAGAGCTATGCGGACAGCACAACAACTTTACGAAGGTATTGACGTTGGAGAAGGTGCGGTTGGTCTTATCACCTATATGCGAACAGACTCAGTCAATCTGGCTCAGGAAGCTCTTGTTGAAATACGAGAATTTATTGCTACTAGATATGGCAAGAAGTCTTTACCAGACGAGCCAAGAGTGTTTAAAACAAAATCTAAAAACGCACAGGAGGCGCATGAAGCTATTCGTCCAACGTCAGTAACCAGAGTGCCGCAGGATATAAAAAGTAGTTTAAGCGTTGAGCAATTCAAGCTCTATGAATTGATTTGGAAAAGGACTATGGCGAGCCAAATGACGCACGCTACAATAGATACTGTCGCGGTAGATATGTCATGTGGCGAAGGAAATGTGTTTAGAGCTAATGGATCGTCTATTGCTGATGCAGGTTTTATGGAAGTCTATCTTGAAGGCAAGGATGATTCTAAAGGGGATGATGATGAAAAAATGTTGCCCCAGATAGAAGAAGGCGAAAAAATAAAATTGAAAGAGATTCGCGATGAACAACATTTTACTGAGCCACCACCGCGTTATTCTGAAGCGAGCTTGGTAAAATCACTGGAAGAGTATGGCATTGGTCGCCCATCAACTTATGCCAATATCATTTCAACACTAAGAAACCGTGAGTATGTTGAGGTGGAAAATAAACGTTTTCACCCTACCGATGTGGGTAAAATAGTTAATGATTTCTTAACTAACCACTTTAAAGATTATGTCGACTATGAGTTTACTGCCAAGCTGGAAGACGATTTAGATGCAATTTCACGAGGTGAGAAAGAATGGATTCCATTGATGCAAGATTTTTGGACGCCGTTTCATTCTCAAGTATTAGATAAAGATGAAAATGTTAGTCGCAGTGAAGTCGCACAAGCAAGAGTGTTGGGTACGCATCCAAAATCAGGGAAAGAAGTCTCTGTTCGAATTGGTCGATATGGACCTTATGCCCAAATAGGAACAAAAGATGATGAAGACAAACCTAAGTTTGCCGGATTACGGCCAGGGCAGAAATTAGACAGTATAACATTTGAAGAAGCACTGGAATTGTTCAAGCTGCCTAGGATACTTGGCGAAACTGAAGAAGGAGAGGAAGTTGCAGCAAGTGTTGGGCGTTTTGGTCCCTATATTAGATACGGCAGTAAATTTACTTCTCTCCCAAAAGAAGAAGACCCATACACAGTTACGCTGGAACGAGCACTTGAACTTGTAGCTGAAAAGAAAAAGGCGGATGCAGAAAAACAGATTAAGATTTTTGTTGAAGAAGGGATCTCTATACTTAATGGCCGTTATGGGCCTTATATTACTGATGGCACCAAAAATGCCAAAGTACCAAAAGATAAAGAACCCGCCTCTTTGGAATTAGAGGAATGCATCACATTGTTAGCTGCAGCTCCAGCTTCTCGGGGGCGAGGACGTAAAAAAGCTGCTGCAAAAAAGAAAGTAAGCAAAAAAGCGACGGCTAAGAAAAAAACTAGCAAAAAGAAAACTAGCAAAAAGAAAGCTAGTAAAGCTAGTTAGTTGATAAATTACCATTTGGAAGATTTATATACTTCAGATGAATTCATCGCATTTGAAGCAAGCAATAATCACCTTTAATAATGGTGGTGTAATCGCCTATCCGACCGAAGCCGTTTTTGGTTTAGGTTGCATGCCTCTACTTCAAGACTCTGTATATCGGATACTGCAATTAAAGCTCCGCCCTGTCGAAAAAGGGTTGATATTAGTTGCTTCATCCATAGATCAGCTTGAAGACTATGTACATTTTGATAATTTATCTATGATAGATCACATTCGTGATAGTTGGCCGGGTCCAGTTACCTGGCTTATCCCGGCTAAAAAGACGACGCCTAGATGGTTAACAGGATCGCATAAAACTCTGGCTGTAAGGGTGAGTTCCCATCCGGTTATACAGGCTTTATGTCGAGAACTAGGGCCTATCGTCTCTACCAGTGCAAATCCTGCTGGCTCTATACCTGCTGTCAGCACTGAGGAAGTACGTTCATATTTTGGTGATGAACTTGATTACGTTATTCCAACAGATATCAAAAATAATTTAAGCCCAACTGAGATTAGAGACGCTCAAAACGGCAATATTATTCGTGTAAGCTAAATTATTGATAATACGAGTATTGACACAGGTAAACGATTATTCCAGAATAGCCGGCTGAATTTTGGAGGGGTACTCAAGCGGTCAACGAGGGCAGACTGTAAATCTGTTGGCTCAGCCTTCGTAGGTTCGAATCCTACCCCCTCCACCAAAATGAATTTTATAGTGGATTGCAGTAAGTATAGTAGGTTTTTTACGTAATGGTATTTTTGAAGTGCCGGATTCGATGAAAGTGAATGATGCGGGGTAAATCTGTCAATTGAATATTGATAGCAAATGGGTGATGTAATATTTGGCGGGTGTAGTTCAATGGTAGAACGTCAGCCTTCCAAGCTGAACACGTGGGTTCGATTCCCATCACCCGCTCCAATAAATAACACCTACAGGTGCATTAGACGTCATAACAGTATGTCGAATTTATTGATTAGGTAGCTGAAACTGGTTTATTTGCTCATATAGCTCAGTCGGTAGAGCACTTCCTTGGTAAGGAAGAGGTCACCGGT
>CAXBLT010000004.1:0-225930 GCA_963976795.1 uncultured Gammaproteobacteria bacterium | reverse complement strand
TTGACCTCCTTGATTAACAGTAAATTACTGTCCATCAAAGTGGTGCTAGATCACGCCGCCTTTTTGCGCGTCCCAGTGAGCGGTAGCGAACGACTTGATTTTCTTGTTAGCTTTCATAACGGCTTACTCATAAAACTAGACGTTGCTGGGCACAAAGTAGAAAATTGAGCTGTATTTTTGATCACCAGAGGAGCATTTTCTCGTGAAAGGAGTTGGTAGCTTAGTTTTGTAAAAAACTGCTCGGCAGTTTCTGTGAGTAAGAATAAATCGATAACTCCCATAGAGCGCGCCTCAGACTCCGCAAACTGAACTAGTGTACGACCAAGCCCTGAACCTCTTAGCTCTACTGATACAGCTAGTGATCGTAGTAAAGCCACCGTACCGAAATGCTCAAGACCAACAACGCCTACTAATTTTCCATTCTGATGGCAGCCAAAAAAGTAAAGAGAGTTAGATAGGGCTATATCTGAAACCAATAAATCGCAGCTTTCCAGAAGCTTCAGCAGCTCGTCGTTTGATAATACAGCCTTAATTTCCATGTGGGTGCTCATAAGAAGCTAACAGTATGTTTATAAGGAAGGATTCCTTATAAATATTATTAACAGGAAGCCCGATTAATTTTAGGCGCTACTTTTGAAAACTCGTTAAACCTTTGTTTTTCAATTAATTTTTCCAATTTCCTTGTTTCTGTTATACGGAAAGATTCCATATAATTATCACTATTTACAATTTCATTAAACATCCGCTTAGCCCATTTTAAAATATATCGGGGTTTAGTTTTTACCCAACATTGTTGATACATGTGAGACAACGGCATCCGCAATACCTTTTAAATTATAACCGCCTTCAAGTACAGATATTAAACGCCCATGAGCATGTTTATCCGCTATCTGCATGACTGTTTTAGTCATTTCTTTATACGCGACATCGGTAATATCAAAACAACCTAAGAGATCGTGTTCACGGCTATCGAAACCGGCAGAAACTAATACCAAGTCTGGTTCAAACTTATCAGCGGCGGGGAGTAAGATATTCTGAAAGACATCGATGATCCTTTCATCATTGGTGCCGCAGGGTAACGCGACATTGATGTTATAACCTAGGCCAGCACCGCTGCCTTTTTTTCTTGGGTCCCCAGTGCCAGGATAGGCATGGAGGTCATGCGTTGAGAAATAGAGCACACTGGGATCGTCATAAAACATGGTTTCTGTTGCGTTACCGTGATGGTAATCCCAATCGACTATCAATATTTTTTTCAGTCCATATTGTTTTTGCGCGTAGCGGGCGGCGATGGCGACATGATTGTAATAACAAAAGCCCTCTTCTTTGCCCGTATTCAGTGCATGGTGTCCGGGTGGTCTTGTCGCACAAAAGATGTTGTTTAGTTCATCGGCAGCTACTTTATCGACGGCTGCAAGACAAGCGCGGACACAGGCCTCGGCTGCACGATGGGCTGTTGGTGTATTTTTCTTTATTGAAGCGATATGCGCATCGGTGTGCAAGCTTTTTATCCAATCTCCAACCCTGTCTTTTAAACCGACGCGGGTTACTTGATCAAGCAATCCTGAGTCTTGCATTGCCTTTTGAATATATTTCAATCTATCCGGTCTTTCAGGATGATTGGGAGAAATATGGTGGTCTAAAAATAATGGTTCGCTGATATAGCCCGTCTTATTCAGGGCATTTACCTCTTCGCCAGCGAAGAGTCGTGCCTGGTATGACAGCAAAATTGTTGATAAAGCACTCGAAATGAAAGTTCTACGGTTCATTTTTCATAGAATAATTGTTAATTTAGGGCATAGTCTGTATATAGTGCCTTAATATAAACAATTTATTAGCCTAGGATGCACAATAATTTGAGTATAAACATAGTGATGAATAGACTCCAGAATAGCTCTCTGGTGTTTCTGCTCGTGCTCATTTTGCTACTGACACCATTTTCAGCAGCAGCGGAATGGAAAGTAATCACTCATACAGACATAAATAACGATACCCAGACCCAGGTTGCCTATTCTCAAAATGAAGATGGTTATAGCCTTCAAATATACAAGGACAGTGTCGGCGCAATTCGCTCTCGATTCAGTCTGAATACGGCGTTAGATATGTTTGCAAAACGCACCTGTCCTACCTATCAAATAGACACTAGAATGATTGATAATCGTTCCATTAACGATGCCCCTTGTTTGACTGATACGGCTTGGAGCGAATTTGTTTTGGGCTATGTGAATAATTTCAATGTCACGTCAGAAAAACTCAATGCCTTAATGAACGGCAGTATCGTTACATTCCGTTTTATGCTCGACAATGGCAACTACATGGAAACGCAGTTTTCTCTGGCAGGTTCTAAAAGAGCAACACTTAGCGTCCTCGGTAATAACATTACAATTACTCCCTGAGTCGTTTGGCAGATGTTCAATTGGCGTGTCGTCGATGACCTTGACACTATTACACCTGCACAGTGGCAAGCATTAAATACCCAAGGCAACCCCTTCCTTTCTCACGCGTTTTTATCAGGCCTTGAAAGATTTAATTGTTTAAAGAATCAGAACTGGCACCCCAGTCATATCATCATCGAAGAAGATAATAAGCTACTTGGGTGTATGCCCTTATATGTCAAGGAAGATTCGTATGGGGAATTTGTCTTTGATTGGGCTTGGGCCGATGCTTATCATCAAGCCGGCAGATATTATTACCCTAAACTTGTTTCTGCCATCCCATTCACCCCTGTCGGTGGCACAAGACTGTTAGTTAATAAATCACATAATACTGAGGCCATTAAAAAAACATTACTAAACGCAGCATTGTCTTTAATGGATGAAAAACTTTATTCCTCATTACATATCCTGTTTCCTGAAAAACAGGATATGGACGTTTTGACAGAAAGCGCAGGATTAAAGCGCGTTACCATTCAATATCATTGGCTCAATAAAGACTATCGCGATTTTCAAGACTTTACTGATGCTTTAACGTCAAAAAAACGAAAAAAAATAATCAAGGAACGTCGAGAGATTCAAAGTTCGGGCATTGAGATTGAACGCTTAAACGGCAATGACATTAGCAACACTCAATGGCATATTTTTTATCAGTTTTACTGCCAGACTTTTCACCGTAAATCTGGTGTGCCACGCCTAACTCTGGATTTTTTTAAACATATCAGCAAAACACTACCGGAACAGACATTGCTCGTCATGGCGAAAAAAGATGAAGCATACATTGCCGGCGCATTTGCCATGTCTGATTCTAATACACTCTATGGTCGCCATTGGGGCTGCAACCAGTACGTCCCCAATTTGCACTTTGAACTATGCTATTATCAGACAATAGAATATACGATAGAAAAGCAATTAAGGCGTTTGGATGCAGGTGTTCAGGGAGAGCATAAATTAGCTCGCGGCTTCCATCCGATTGCGATGCCATCGTCTCATTGGATTAGGGAAGAAGACTTTCGAAATGCTATAGCACAGTATCTCGACCGAGAGACACCCATAATGCAAGAACACATTAAAATGCTGGGCTCGCACCTGCCGTTTAAGTTGGAGTAACTTTATGACAGTAACTCATGACCCAAAAGATTCAAATAAGCTTTATTGGGTTAAACAAAACCTCTTGGCAACAGGTTTCCCAGATGTTGAGGAGGCACTTCGTGACCCCGATGGCTTGATCGCCATTGGAGGAGATCTATCTGAAGAACGCCTGCTCGACGCCTACCCTCGTGGTATCTTTCCATGGTTTAATGAAGGCCAACCGGTTTTATGGTGGTCGCCCGACCCACGTTGCGTGTTAGAACTGAATGAATTAAAAATCTCTCGTAGTTTGGCAAAAACCCTGCGTAAACCTCAATTTAAAGTAACATTTAATACAGCATTTGTAGATGTGCTAGAAGGCTGCGCCGCCGCCCGAGGTGGGGTGAGTGACACTTGGATAACAAACAACATTAAAATGGCTTATCTGAATTTATTTAAAATGGGGTACGCGCATTCTGTAGAATGCTGGCACGACGAGAAGCTGGTCGGCGGTTTATATGGCCTTGCAATGGGTAAGGTTTTCTTTGGTGAATCCATGTTCAGCCGTGAGTCAGATGCATCAAAAGTTGCATTGGTACATTTAGTGCGTAACCTTGAAAGTATGGATTTTAGAATAATTGATTGTCAGGTACATTCCCAGCACCTACAAACCCTAGGGGCAAAACCTGTACATAGGACGTTATTTACCAAGATTCTTGACAATTATTGCAGTCGTGAAAAGATAGCGTCTTGGCAACCTAAAAGTTGACTCCTAGTGGATGATCAATCACATAAACTCAGATTCTTTATAACTTCACCGCACCCCTGTAATTATCTGGATGGCCGTGAAGCAACAAGCGTTTTTGCCGATCCTTATTTTCCAAAAGACAAAAAACTGTATACAAGACTCGTATCTAACGGATTCAGGCGCAGTGGCGAACATCTATACAAACCGCATTGCCTTAGTTGTTCAGAATGTGTTCCTGTCCGCATCCCAGTGAATGAGTTTAAGATGCGTCGCAACCAAAAGAGGACCTGGAAACTCAATCAGGACTTGACCATTGAGAAGTCCAAGGCCACTTTTAAAGAGGATCACTTTCTGCTTTATCAAAAATATCAATCTGAACGTCACCCCAATGGTGGCATGGATAATTCGAGCAGAGACGATTACATAGAGTTCCTTTTGGCAAGCTGGTCAGATAGTTATTTATATGAATTTCGGCTTGAAGGTAAGCTAGTCGCTGTTTCTGTCATCGATGAACTTGAAGACGCCTATTCCGCCATATATACCTTTTTTGATACCGATTTACAGCAACGTAGCCTCGGTAAATTCGCTATTCTTGCTCTTATTGAGCAATCAAAACTGGATGGCTTTTCATCACTTTATCTCGGCTACTGGATTTCCTCTTGTGACAAAATGAAATATAAGATCGATTACCAGCCTATAGAATGCTTAATTGGTGAAGAATGGAAGAAATTCAACAGTTTATCGTTTAATGACTTTGCAGTAGCCAAAAATTAGTGCAGAATTCGCCCTTTTTAATTAACGAGGGCTATATGGCAAAAGAAGACCAGATTGAGATGGAAGGTACTGTTGTTGAAACTTTACCGAACACCATGTTCCGAGTAGAGCTGGAAAACGGGCATTTAATTACTGCACATATTTCAGGAAAAATGCGTAAACACTACATTCGTATTCTTACCGGTGACAAAGTGACCGTTGAGATGACACCATATGATTTGAGTAAAGGCCGAATCACCTATAGAGCCAGATAGTCCATTATTATTTGGATCTGGCTAATTCCAGGTCATCTACAGAATCAACCCCTATCCCTGTTTTATCGACTGCAATATCAACATGAATCTTTCCCCCGTTATAAAGAACGCGTAATTGCTCAAGCGCTTCGGCTTGCTCTATTGCACAGGGTGCTAATTGAGTAAATTTCTGAAGGTAAGCTGCGCGATAAGCGTACAAACCAATATGTTTGTATGCTATTTCAGATAATCCACCTGTCCGATTAAAAGGTATCGGTAAACGACTGAAATAAATTGCTGAGTTGTTCTTATCAAAGAGAACCTTGACTATATTCTGATCAATGAATTCATCCTCACTATTTATGAGTTCACATAACGTTGCTACTTGTTTATCAGGATTATTATTTAAACTTGATGCGACTTGGTTAATTAAAGAAACCGGTAATCCAAATTCATCTCCCTGAAGATTAACGACAACCTCATTGTCATCTATGCCAAGTTGCTTTGTTGCCTCGGCTATTCTATCCGTACCAGACTCATGCTTATTTGAAGTCATAATTACTGGTGCGCCAAATGAGTTAGCACAATCGACTATCCTGTCATCATCTGTTGCAATGGTGATGTTTCTCGCCCCTGTTTGTATAGCTGTCTCATACACATGTTGAAGTAAAGGCTTCCCCTTTATATCGAGTAAGGGTTTACCTGGCAGTCGCGTCGAAGCGTATCGGGCAGGGATAATAATGCTGAAAGGTCCTGACATTGACATCAGTACTATTTTAATTTTTCAATTTCTTCATCACGCAGCGCTCTTGCTTCATCTTCTAGCATAACGGGTATTCCATCTCGTATTGGATAAGCCAGTCGCGCAGACTTGGAAATCAATTCCTGATTTTCTTTATCATAATACAACGACCCTTTTGTGACCGGGCAAACAAGAATCTCAAGTAGTTTTTTGTCCATCAATAATATCCTTCATTAAGGCTTCAAGCCGATAAGTAAACGAATCTGGTAATGTTGCAGAGATTGGCAAATACCAATGATTTTTTGTAGCAAAGGCCTCGCATTTTACCGCATCTTTCTCAGTCATCACCACTGGCAAACCATCATCAAAATTAACATCATTTTTAGTAAATGGATAATGATCAGGGAACTCGTGATTGATAATATGTAATTTATTATTACGCAAATATGAATAATATCGATCGGGATTCCCAATTCCCGATATTGCATGCACACTCTGGCCACTTAAACTCGAAATCGGAATAGTCTGCTCAGGCTCTATTAACGATACTAGATCACCGTAGCTGTATTCCATCTTGTATTCATGTCGGCCAGCAATATATTTACTGACGACAAGATCGACACTGCTCAATCGATTTATTGGTTCGCGTAATGGTCCTGCCGGCAAGCAGTGTCCATTACCAAAGCGACGTTGACCATCAATAACCGCTATTTCTATGTCTCTACCAAGCGAATAGTGTTGCATACCATCATCACAAAGGATTAGATCGCAATCACAATATTCAATCAGTTCCTCTGCAGCCCGCCTTCTTTGTACTGCAATGGCGACAGGACAATTAGTTCTTTTGGCAATCAATACTGGCTCGTCGCCGACTAACTCTGGATTACTATCTGCTCTAACTTGTTGGCTTTTACCAGAGAGTTTACCGCCATAACCACGACTGATAATCCCGGGATTAAAACCTTTTTTCTTAAAGTAATCTGCGAGCCAAATGACTAATGGTGTTTTTCCCGTACCACCAACTGAAATATTGCCGACTATAATCACAGGCACATCAATTTGATTAACAGCTATCAGGCCCGATTGATAGCACAGTCGTCGTAGCATAATAATCAGGCTATAGATCCAGCTTATGGGTAAGAGCACAATGCCAAGTGGATGTTTGCTATACCAAATATGTTCTATTGATTCTTTCTTCAACATAACCAGTTTGACGTAATCAGAATTGATTTAAAATAAACCACATCTCTTAATAAACTGTTTATTCATCCTTCAACTCTTGTGTTGCAAAGGTAATCTTCACCAAACCTAATTGGCGAGCGGCATCCATTACCCTGACAACGGATTGATGAGTCGCATTTGAATCTGCACTGATAATGACAGGGGGTTCATTTAATCCTACCAAGGCATCGGATAAAGCCGCTTTGATCGTCTCTAGTTGGGCATTCACCAGTGATTTGTCATTTATATAGACATTACCCTGTGCATCCAGTCCAACATTCACAGCATCAGGTTTTGCATCTGTCACCTCTTTTGATGAGCTAGGCAAGGTGATGTTGATTTCTGAATTATGCTCAAATGTCGTCGAGACCATAAAAAAGATCAATAATAAAAACACCACATCAATCAATGGCGTTATATCTAAATCTACTTCGTCACGTCTTTCAGATCGAAAATTCATTATTTAGCACCTGCTTCAATTTCGTTTTCACGAATTCCGTGCATGACTTCAACCATTTTCAATGCCTCTTGCTCCATAGTAATGATTAAACCATCAATTTTTCCGCGAAAAAAACGATGAAACATCAAACTGGGAATTGCCACAGACAGACCAGCTGCTGTTGTTATCAACGCTTCGGAGATGCCTTCTGATAAAATGCTGGGATCACCAACACCGAGTGAAGTGATAACTGTAAATACTTTAATCATACCGATTACCGTTCCTAATAAACCTAATAACGGGCTTATAGAGGCGATCGTTCCCAGTGTATTCAGAAATCGTTCCAGATCATGAGCAACATGACGGCCAGTTTCTTCAATGCTTTCCTTCATGATTTCGCGCGAATGATTGCGATTAACCAAGCCCGCCGCCAAGACCATCCCCAAAGGCGAGCTATCTCTTAGTCCCTGAATCCGTTTTTTATCCAGGTGTCCAACCTTTTGCCATTGCCAAACTTTGGCAACCAGGTTTTTCGGGACAATTTTCATTTCTCGTAGAGACCAAAAGCGTTCAGCAATAATGGCCATTGCTATGATTGAACACAATATAATCGGCCACATAAGTAAACCACCGGCCTTGATTAATTCAAGCACGTTATCTCACTCCAAATTTTTATTATTAATTGAGCACTTACTCATAAGAACCTGCATGATATCATTATCAGTGATGCCAGAAACGCCGATTTTTTAATCTAAATTGTTCAATTATCAAACCTGCGGCACTAAATTTCATAGAAATCTCGCCAGCCATATAAGTTACCAAGGTTTCAACCCCGTGAGCTTCATAGCGAGTCATTATATCTTGCTTTGGGAAACCAAACCGATTCCTATACCCTGCCGAAACAACGGCATACTTAGGCGTTATCGTAGCTATAAATTCATTACTTGACGAGGTTTTACTGCCATGATGTGGTGCCAACAAAACATCTACTTTAATTTCATCTGGCATGCTCTTTAAAAGACTTTTTTCAGCTTGTTGCTCGATATCACCCGTTAGAAGCACGGAACCATAATCTGAAGATACCTTAAGCACACATGACGCATTATTACCAACGAAATCACTTTTTAAAGCCGGATGCAGTACTTCAAATTTAACGCCATCCCATGACCATTGTTGTCCTGCATGACAATACTCGGAGCGATTAGTAGATAATTTTTCAGGGACGCTGCTTAATATCCTGCTGATATTGAATTGTTCGATTACGGTATTTGCTCCACCGATATGATCATTATCACCATGACTGATCATTAACATCGATAGTTCTGTGATTCCTTTGTCTCGAAGATATGGCTTTATAACGGCATCTCCGATGTTGAAACGTTCTGAAAACTTGACGCCGGCATCATAAACAAGGGTATGTTGTCCCGTTTGTATCACCGCAGATAAGCCCTGCCCGACATCTAACAGCGTAAAATTAAATTCACCTGTTTTTAAGCTGTCCGTTTTTGGGAATAGCAATGGCAAGATAAACAATAAACCTAGCCATCTACCCGGCAACCCTTTTGGCATTAATAAAATGACAATACCAATAATTGCTATTATTAATGACCCCTTATTATAAACGGCGACTGGAATAATTGCGTTATATTGCTGCGATAAGAAATCAAGATACGACCAGTGCAAACTACTTATCTTATCGACACAATCATAAATGCTCCCTGCGAGCCGAGGGAAAGGCAACAACATAATCATCGCCAGCAATATCAAAGGAACGATAATGAAACCAATCATTGGTATAGCAATTAAGTTAGCGAAGACACTGTATAGCGGAAACTGCTTAAACCAGAATATCAAAAACGGAGATAAGGCCAAACTTAACAAGCATTGTAATTGTAGCCAGCGACGCAAAGAACTTTGCTTACTAACCCTATGACGCGTTATATAGAGTATTAATATTACTGCAGTGAACGAAAGCCAAAAGTCAGCCGCCAGTATAGAAAATGGATCTAGTAACAATATCAATACAACCGCGAAACAAACAACATTAATGGTTAGTGGCTTTCTTGACAAAAGCAACCCTGACAAAAAGACAGCAATCATAATCAAGGCACGTTGTGTAGGTAACGAGAATCCCGCCAGAGCTGCATAAATAAAAGCGCTAACAAAGGCTATTATTGAAGCAATTATCGGTGCTGGAATGAATTGTGTAGCAAAATAAAACTGACGCCAGAGCGTTCGCGTTAGAAAATAAATAACCCCCGCTATTAACCCTAGATGCAAACCAGATATTGCGATCAAATGATTTGCACCAGTATTTGTCAATACACGCCATTGACTTGACTCGAGTTGACTGCGGTCACCCAGACTTAATGCCAGCACCAACCCAAGTAATGGTTCATCTACATGCTTTTTAATTTCATGCGATAGTTTATAACGTAATGTTTCTACAAAGTACCCATTGCTTTTTTCTAAAATTTTATTCTTTTTACCTTTCTTCACATAACCCGTCGCTTTAATTCCTTGCCTCATCATCCATGTTTCATAATCGAAACCACCATGATTCATAAAGCTGTACGGTCGTTTTAACTTTGCATTTAATGACCATATTTCCCCCGGCACAGGAATCACATTGGTTTTATACCAATTCAAACGGACTATTCCTGGCGATGTATAATGATGTTTTTGATCATCGACGATATCGTTTACGTCGAATAAAAACTTAACATGATCATCATAAATCACTGGCGATGAAGTTACTCTACCAGTTAACTGAACGACCTTGCTCTCAAGCTCAGGATTAAGTGAATGATTAACGTCATTGCCTATGCGTAATAACGCCCAACTAAAACCAATGAAAAATAACAAAATCAAGTTAAATGCTGATGAGTATCTGTTCAGGAAAAATAATATTGGCAAGATGAGAAAAACCCATGAATTGGGCATGACTGAAAATTGCAACAGGCAATAGATGCCTGCAGCAAATGCTAGCGTCCCTGCGAGCATAATTATATTAACTCCCTCTAATAATTATTTAAGCTATAATAGCGCGCTTTTTTTGAGCATTACAAAAATATCAAGAATAATGAGTTTACGGAATTTTTTAAAACGTTATCTACCGAAGAAGGAACATATCCACAAGCACGGCGGATTACATCTTCTTTCTGATTACTTACATGACCCCAATATCTGGCACCTGCATCGTCGTTCATCCGCAGCCGGCGCCGCTATCGGCATGTTTTGTGCGTTTATTCCTTTTCCTGTTCAGACAATAATATCAGCAGCATTAGCGATCCTGTTTAGAGTTAACCTGCCTTTGGCAATCGTTTTTTCATTTTTCAGCAATCCTGTAACAATTCCGCCATTATTCTTTTTCGCCTATCAAATAGGTGCTATGTTGCTTGGCTTAGATGAAAAAGATGTGAAATTCTCCTTCTCCTGGGAATGGATAACAAATACGCTTGTGCATATTTGGGAACCTTTATTGTTAGGTTGTTTTATTATGGGGACAATATCTTCCATCCTTACTTATTCAATCATCCGTCTAATTTGGCGTTTAACAGCCATATCAAAATGGGAAAAGAGACGAAAGTCTAAATAACCTATTTTTATTATATTTATTTAAATCAATGCTTTACATCTTATAGGGCTTCATGCATCTTAATTGATAATGATTATCATTTGTATTTTGTTTTAGATTTGTATAGAGTGGTTTTCTTTAATGAAGTCTTATGGGGATAAAACTGCAGTATGAAAACAATATTTAGATCATTTATATCAATTTTATTTTCACTATATCTAAGTTCAGTGGCGTATGCTGATGAAAGTGTTTTAGGTTATGTGAAAGGTTCAGAAACATTACCTGAAGGTGCCTGGGAGTTTGATCAGACTATTACTTTTAGAGAAGGCAAAGGCGCCGGTGATTATGAAGCATGGAATACTAAAACGGAGATAGAGTATGGTGTTAGCAATAGATTTACTGTATCTGCCTATCTTAAAGCACAAGCTATTGATAGCTCCGGAATCATCATTGATGGTTACCTACCCCAAGATAAAGATCGTGGCTTAGAACCTTCAGGCACTGAGTTATCTTTAAAATATAATTTTCTAAGTCCGGCTAAAGATGATTTTGGATTATCTGGCTATGTGTCTTTTGGGTATGACTGGTTAGATACTCATTCTGGGCAAGATAAAGACAGTCTATCTATGGAAACGGAATTGTTGTTGCAAAAATACTTCATGGAGGGCCAGGTAATCTGGATGGGAAATCTTGGTTTAGAAACAACGCATGCACGAAGAGCAGATATTCCTGGACTACCTGCTGGTTTTGATTGGCCGACAAATGCTGAAATGGAGATTGAGTTAAAAGCTGGCACAGGTGTGTCTTATCGTTTCGCCCCTAACTGGTTTATTGGAGTACAAGCCCTTTATGAAACTGAATATGAAACTGAAGTAAGTCAGGAAAGATGGACAATATTTGTGGGGCCAAGTTTACATTATGGTGGTAGTAATTGGTGGGGAACATTTACATGGTTTCCACAAGTCATTGGCGGTGGAGAAATGTTTCCGGCGCAGGATGATAAGAATCTGCATTTAATCGAAAAAACCGAGCAAGAATTCCAGATAAAATTTGGAATTGATTTCTAGGAATAATCATGGATAAACAAGAGTGGACTTCGTTGCTATTACTACCTGCTGTAGTAATAGCAGGTCCTAGTTCAACTTATGCTGCTGAATATCTAAATGCTGAACAGGCACAAAAGACTTTATTTCCTGAAGCAGATAAATTTATTGCGCAGCCTATTAAACTGACTAAAGAACAAAAAAAGGAAATAAAGTCATTATCCGGACTACGTCAGCGATGGGAAGTACAAGCAGTATGGCGCGTGAAACAGGATAACACCTTTGTAGGATGGTTTATTGTTGACGATGTCGTTGGGAAACATGAGTTCATAACATATGCCGCTGCCCTATCTCCTGATGGTCATGTTATAGGGATAGATATTATGAGTTATCGTGAAACGCATGGGGATGAAATAAGAGAAGCAAGCTGGCGCGATCATCTAAAAGGCAAAACACTTGATGATAGATTTAAACTCGATGAGGACGTACCTAACATCAGTGGCGCAACATTATCATGCCGAAATGTAATGGACGGCGTAAAAAGACTATTGTCATTGCAACAAGTTGTACTCTCTGATGAAATATTATAAACGCCTACGCCCATCACTCGGCACCTTTGTGGAAATTGGAACACGTGAAAAGAGTGTTAATAAGGAATGCGCAATTGATGAGGCATTCAATGCAGTTGCAAGAGTTAATAAGCTTTTAAGCTTTCATAATCCTAATAGTGAATTATCCCGGTTAAATAATTCATATGGGAAAGAGATAGAGTTACATCCAATAAGCATGCGCGTTCTGAAACTGGCTAAATTAATAGGCCAATACAGCAATGGTTTATTCAATTGCACGGTTGCCGGAATTCTAGTAGACAAAGGAGTCCTACCGAATCATTTTGATTCTGATCATTTAAAAAGCGGAAATTGCAACGATATTGAACTATATAAAAATCATGCCCGCCTTTGTAGGCCAGTATTAATTTCGCTTGATGGTATTGCTAAAGGTTACGCAGTTGACTATGCAATTTTTACCCTGAAAAAACACGGGTTAGAAACAGGCTGGGTAAATGCAGGTGGTGATTTACGTGTTTATGGAGATATTCTATTGCCCACTCAAAGAAGAGAGCTAACAGGTGGTTTCTCTAATCTGGGGAACCTTCATAATGCTGCTCTATCAACTTCATGGATTAAACCACATCATGATCAAAGCTACCCAAGTTGGATTGTTGCTGGAAATAAAGGGAAACCTGTTGAAGGCACTTGGAGCATCCTTGCAAAAAAAAGCTGGTTAGCCGATGCATTAACCAAAGTTGCAGGCTTAGTAACACAAGAAAAACGTTCTATATTAATTGAACAACTTGGGGGAAAACTCGTTCAACCAGTTTCAGGTTAAACACGCTGTATGAAAGGATATCCCAATTGGTTCAAGGGTTTTATTATCACCACTATGACCGTTTTGTTCCTCTCTGGATTTTTACTTACGCCAACGACACTGGATTTACGGCTGGAATGGGATATGCCATGGCGATTAACGGCAGACCAACGACTTTATACAGTTGCAGCTCATGTCTTGTTTTCTTACGTAATGTTATGTTTATTTGGTGCAATTTGGAGAATACATATAATAGTAGGAATAAAACAGAAAGAAAATTTATACAGCGGCTTAGCCTTAACAGGCACACTCATTATATTGGCGATTACAGGCGTTGGGATTTTTTATTTTGGTAATGATATGGCTTCTATTATATCTAGCGTCACCCATCTCCTGCTGGGTGTAATAATCCTTTTCATTTTCCTTTATCACATTATTTTTGGAAAAAGAGGAAACAAATAACTTTATATTTTTTCCTGTAATACACCTTCTTTCAATTCCATCACACTATCTACTCGACGTGAAAGATCCATATTATGGGTAACCATAATCAAGCTAGTCCCCAAACTTTGGTTTAACTCCAGAATCAAGTCAAAGACCTGATCAGCAGTTTTTTCATCCAGATTACCCGTTGGCTCATCCGCTAATATGCAAGCTGGTTCGGTGACTAATGCTCTGGCAATTGCGGCACGTTGTCGTTCACCACCGGATAATTCACCTGGCTTATGTTGTACACGTTCAGACAAGCCTACCTTATTCAATAAATCTGTAGCCTTATCTAAAGCTTCCTTTTGATTACCCCGCCTTATTAATAATGGCATTGCAACATTCTCAAGCGCAGTAAACTCAGGCAACAAATGATGGAATTGATAAACAAAGCCAAGGTGTTTATTTCGCAAGTCACCTCGTTGCTCATCGTTTAATTTCCCCATGTCCTTATTATGAATCAGAACTTCTCCTTTATCTGGGATATCAAGGCCACCGAGTAAATGCAATAAAGTACTTTTACCAGAACCTGAGGTACCAATAATCGCAACACTCTGGTTTGGCTTGATACTGAAATCAACACCTTTCAAAACTTCTACGCGAAGTTCTCCGTCATTAAAACATTTTGTGAGTTGTCGTGTTTCGATTAGCGCATCACTCATAACGTAGTGCCTCCGCAGGTTGCGTCTTCGCTGCACGTAATGCGGGATAAATCGTGGCTAATAAACATAATATAAATGCAACAATACTAATGGTAATTACGTCATTCCAATGCATGTCTGAAGGCAGATCGCTGATGTAATAAACATCTGCTGACAAGAACTTTTGTCCTATCATTGATTCTATAGCAGGCACGATTGTCTCCACGTTAGTTGCCAACCAGACACCTCCTATGACGCCCATAGCTATGCCGACAACACCAATGATTGTCCCCTGAATCATAAATATCTTTAAAATGCTGCCAGGGCTGGCGCCGAGTGTTCGCAATACAGCAATGTCTGCTTGTTTGTCAGAGACCATCATCACCAACGTAGAGATTATATTAAATGCTGCAACTGCTACGATCAGTAACAAGATGACAAACATCACTGTTTTTTCAGTTTTTAATGCCCGAAAAAAATTAGCATGCCGTTGTGTCCAGTCTACGACCCAGTACCGACCGGGTAATTGAGCAACAATCTCGCGACTAATGATTGGTGCTTTAAGAATATTGTTCGTCTTCAAGCGCAGCCCTGTAGGCCCTGTCTTTCGAAATAAACGGAAGGCATCTTCCATGTGAATCAGTGTCAATGCACTATCAAATTCATGCATCCCGACTTCAAAGATTCCAACCAGTGTGAACCGTTTAAGTCTTGGTAAAATACCTGCAGGCGTGACATTCGCTTGCGGTGCAACTAAAGTCACTTTATCTCCAATAGCCACACCTAGTTTTCGTGCGAGCTCTTTCCCGAGAACAATATTAAAACCGCCCGCTTTAAGTTCGTTAATATCACCCAAAATCATAGTTTCCGTGACGGTGGAAACTTTAGGTTCTTCATCAGGCAAAATACCCCTGATTATCGTGCCATTGACACGCTTATCTTTAACTAACATACCTTCCGCATGAAAATAAGGTGCAACCCCAAGAATATCCGGATGATGCATGACCTCTTCTGCTATTGGCTGCCAATCATTCAAGACATCTCCGTCTTCAATGACCGTAGCATGTGAAGCCATTCCTAAAATACGTTCTTTTAATTCTTTTTCAAAACCATTCATTACAGATAGAACCGTAATCAAAGCCATTACACCTAAACCTACGCCAAGCATGGAGGTTAAAGAGATAAAGGAAATAAAATGGTTACGACGACGAGCGCGAACATAACGCAAGCCAATCAGGGCTTCAAATGAATTTAACATGGAAACGGATTATAGAGTGCTTGGCCGATGCTTTAAACTAAATTAATTTAACTTTTAAACGACCAGACTGCTATAAATATCATATCTTCTCTTGATATATAGGAAAAACCGGGGCTTCTTTGCTCTTAAACTTTATAGGATTGATTCATTTTACATATCACAACACTCAGGACTTGTTTTATAAACCTGCTCATATACAGTCAAAGCCTGTTATTTATTTCTGAATAATAACCATAAAAATTTTCTGAATGATTTGTGCTATCGTCTCAAAACTAAATGCAATACCAATAATACTGTACGCCATTAGTTTTGCCAGAACTCAAAAAATGTTGAAATTAAGTTTTGTCTACTCAGAACGACAATATTAATTGATGAATTCGTAAATATGAGAACTTGTTTTATATGAATTGCTTTAGATATAAATTTTGAGAACGTAATATTATTGATGTTTTACTTATTAAAAATTTAATTTCGATTTAATATAAGAAACTAACCTGTCAATTTAGAATACTTAACTTAATTGATCCTGAGCAATTCTCACTGTATTTTAAAAATAACTTATGATCAGGAAAAGGAGTTCTGAAAAATAAAACAATGAAAATCTTAGCGATTGAAACTGCTACAGAAGCATGTTCTGCGGCCCTTGATATAGATGACAGTTGTACGCATCGTTTTCAAGTCTCCCCTAGACGACATACAGAATTAATACTACCAATGATTGACGATCTACTTCGGGAAGCGGATATACAAACCAAAGATCTTGATGCTATTTCCTTTGGTCAAGGCCCCGGGGCATTTACCGGTGTGCGTATTGCTGTTGGTGTTATACAAGGTCTTGCTTTTGCTCACGATACTCCCGTTATTCCTGTTTCATCATTAAATGCTTTGGCTCAACACTATGCTGACGAACACACTCACGTTGCTACAGCCATTGATGCGCGCATGCAAGAAATTTACTGGGGCCTGTTCAAGAAAAATGACTTAGGTCTAATGCAGAAAATTGTTGAAGAAAAAGTATGTTCGCCTTCAGATGTTTCAAGCCCTTCAATAGGAAACTGGTTCGGTGTCGGGAGCGGCTGGAATACGTATAGTGAAGAACTTCAGACACAGTTCAATCAAAATCTGACCGGCTTCAACGGCGATGTGTTCCCTAGTGCAAAAGATATCATCACCTTGGCAAAACCAGCTTACCTTGAAGGCAAGGCAATCCCCGTCGAAGAAGCCATGCCTGTATATTTAAGGAATAAAGTTGTCAATAAATAATATTAACCTTATTTTAAGCCTGTTTGCAGAGCTTGATTACTCAAATAAATAACTTTTGAACTGATCATCCCATTTTTTTTAAGCGTCAATTTCCTATAAGCGGGATTTTTATCATCAATAGCAAACTCAGAACTACCTGGTTTAAATTGCAAACAGGTTGACGGTGTGCCAAGTAATTTCACACTAGTAACTTCATCTTCAAATGCCTGATGGATGTGCCCCCAGATAATGCCTTTCACTTGCTTAAATTCATCAACAATATTTAAAAAGTCTTCCGCATTAACTAAAGACATTGCATCCATCCAGCTACTTTTAATCGATACCGGATGGTGATGAAGTGCTATCAAGCAATGAGTGTCAATATTAGCTTCAAGACTTGTTCGCAAAAATTCTAGTTCAGTAGCAGATAGTCGCCCACTATGTTCACCTCTTACACAGGTGTCTAGAAGTATAATCAGCCAATCATCAAATTTGACGAGATTACCCGTGTCATGTCCATTAGCACCCATGACATATCTCATTAATTCCGGAGAATCATGATTGCCAGGCAAGCTAAGAATGGGCGTTGTCAAAACAGACAAATGGTCTGCCAGCTTTTGGTACGCCGTTTCCGTGGGTTCATGAACCAAATCACCCGTCAATAAAATTAAATCTGCATCAGACTCAGACTCTAAAATTCTATTTACTACACACATCAAACTAGCGGAGGTATCATAATCATTAAATGACGGTGCGCCATCATCAAGTATGTGTGTATCGGTAATCTGTATAATATTGATCCTGTCAGGCACTTTGGTGCTACGCTTAGTCATTGCTTCAATCGACTCAATCATAATATCCTTTAACTAAAATTTTCAGGTTAACCCCATATGTCAAGACAAAGCATCCAGCTTAATGAGCAAGTTTATAATTATCTATTGTCAGTTTCATTACGAGAACCCCAAATACTTAAAGAATGTCGTGACGATACAGCGAATCATCCCATGGCGAGGATGCAAATCGCCCCTGAGCAAGGTCAATTCATATCATTTCTAATAAAACTATTAAACGTCAAAAAAGCATTAGAGGTTGGTGTATTTACCGGATATAGCAGTCTTGCTATCGCAATGTCATTACCCAAGGACGGACATTTAGACGCTTGCGATAATGACACTGAAGTAACCAGGGTTGCGCAGAAATACTGGGGCAAGGCAAAGGTGTCAGAAAAAATTAATCTACACATCGGGTTCGCAATTGAAACATTGGATAAATTATTGAAAGAAAACCAAGGCAACACTTATGATTTTGCATTTATTGACGCTCACAAACCTGAGTACATTGATTACTATGAACGTGTACTACGACTCATCAGGCCAGGCGGTTTAATTATGGTAGACAATGTATTATGGTCGGGGAGTCCTGCTGATAAAAACATACAAGATGAGGATACTGTTGCCATACGCAAATTTAATGAACAAATAAAAAATGATGATCGCGTCATGATCAGCATGTTGCCAGTGGCCGACGGAATCACACTGATATTGAAAAATTAATTATAAAAGTCTCTGACATCATCCAGTTCATGGGTAATCGGCATTGGCGGTAATGCCTTGATTATTCGTTTGCCATAAGCTTTTCTTACAACACGTTTATCGCAAATAACACAAACTCCCCTGTCATTCACATCACGAATCAAGCGCCCTACTCCTTGTTTTAAACTTATAGCAGCTTGAGGTACTTGATGGTCCATAAATGGGTTACTCCCTTGCTTACTGAAGTGATTCAAGCGTGCTTGCAATACAGGGTCATCAGGACTAGCAAACGGCAACTTATCAATAATCACTAATGACAATGCATCACCCTTAACATCAACACCTTCCCAAAAACTACTAGTCCCCAGTAAAACGGCATGCTTTGTTTGACGAAACTGATTTAATAATTCTGATCGTGGCGCTTGTCCCTGGATAAAAATGGGGTAATTGATCTCCTTCGATAGAATATCTGCTGATTTTTTCAGCGCTTGGTGACTGGTAAATAAAACAAAGGCATGTCCTTGGCTAAAGGACAGCAACTTGATAGTTCTTTCTATAAAGGCATCAAAGAACTCAAATTGATTCGGTTCTGGTAAATCAAGTGGCACATACAGGCAAGTTTGGGTTGGATAATCAAACGGACTATTCCAGACCTGCGTCTGACATGTTTCAAGACCAAGCTGACGGCTGTAATAATTAAAATCATCGTTTATAGCCAGGCTCGCTGAGGTAAATATACTCGTCGCGTTATATTCACTGAGCCGTTGTTGAAATGTTTCAGAGATATTAACTGGTGTTTGGTTTAAATAGAGGTGATGCCCGCGTATTTCCACCCAGCGAATCGATTCTTCATTTTTCGTTTCGATATACGTATCAATATAGTTGTACTGGGCCTTAGCGCGCTGCCAGCAATTATCTAATAACTTTCCACGCCCACAAGCCGTGTCAAGTATATCGATAACAACTTGAAAGGCAGCCAGCATCTTGGGAAGCTCCGTTGATAACAATGACTTCTCCCATACTTCAAGCCAATTAAGGCGCTGGTCTTCTCGCCCAAACACTAAACGCACATCGCGTATCGATTTTTCAAATTTTGCTAATACCCCTGCTAATTCTTCTATATCACCAGCTTCTTCATGGTCGGCTGTTTTGATATCGCTAATCAATTCCAATAATTGCCGGCTGCTCATCGTTTGACTAAAATAAGTAGATGCTAATTCAGGTAATTGATGTGCTTCATCAAACACAATCACATCAGCTAACGGTAAGACTTCGCCAAAACCTTTTTCTCTCAGACTCATATCAGACAATAAGAGATGATGATTGGTGATCACTAAGTCTGCCTCTAGCGCAGCCTTTCTGTTTTTAAAAACAAAGCAATCATCAAAGCTTGGACATGATTGGCCAAGACAATTTTCTGTTGTAGAGGTTATTCTGGAGCGAATCACTGAATTTTCTTCAATCATGCCTAGCTCATTAATATCTCCCGTTTTAGTGGAAGAAGACCACTGCACAACTTCTTGTAGATCAGACATGTTCTGGTAATTCAAGTCTTTGCTGTCATGAATAGCAGTATCCATATGCTGTAAACAGAGGTAATTTGATCTCCCCTTTAACACCATTGTTGCTGCCGGTGACGCGACTGCTTTAAGCACAAGAGGCAAATCTTTTTGGTACAGTTGATCTTGAAGATGACGAGTACCAGTAGAGATAATGACCTTTTGCCTGGATAACAAGGTCGGCACCAGGTACGCTACCGTTTTGCCGGTACCAGTGCCTGCTTCACACACCAGACTCTGACCTTCGGATATAGCTGAAAATATCTTATGCGCCATATCTTCTTGTTCTGGTCGATGTTGATAATCATCAATCAAATTCGCTAATGATCCACCATCAGAAAAAACTTCCTTAACTGTTTTCATAAATTACCAGCGCAATCAACCATAAATAAAGCCAAAAAAGATGATGTGTATGTGAGATGAAGATAGCTTATCGCAAGCAACGATATAGAGGTATGATAACGTGATTAACTAAATCGCGTCTTGCTCTAGACCATTCTGTTCTGTCCAGAGTAGTTCTGATATCAATTTAAACTGTGCAATCGTCATCGCACCTTTCTTATTATTTTTTATTTTATCTTCTAGCACATCCATGATGTCATCCCTTTTTGCCATATAGATTTCATCTGGCATAAAATCAGCATTCATTATGACCAGGAGTATCGCATCCCATACTTGTTCTATTTTAATCTGTCCAAGTCGATGTCCCTGTCGTTTTTCATTGAAGATTACCCTACCTTTTATTTGAACCTTCAATCGTTCTTCGCCGATATTATAAATTGCATCATAACCCGGCTTATTTTCATCATTTGCTGTCAATTCAAGAATAGAAATAGCATCGTTAATTGCGATTTCCGGTGTAACGGGTAGCGTTTTACCGGTAGCTAGACGATATTCTTTAGCAATGCGACGGGTCTCAGCAATTAACTTATTAACTGAATAAATACCCATAAACTAATTAGACCCCAAGGTGAACGTGCTAACCGCATTTATATCATCTTTCCCGGATAAAACCATCAATAAACGCTCAACACCAATAGCAACACCAGCACATTTAGGCATACCAGATTGAAGCGCCGCCAAAAAGTTTTTATCTATGGCTGGTTCTGCCAAGCCTTTATTGCGTCTGGTTTCCAGATCTGCTTCAAATCGATTTGACTGTTCATCGGCATCGGTCAATTCATTAAAACCATTAGCGATTTCCATATTATTAATAAATAACTCAAAGCGTTCACTCACAACAGGATAACCCGCTTTCAATGATGCCAAAGCCGACATACATTCAGGATAATCATAAATAATGAGTGGTTTGGTATTTTTAATGTTCTTTATTACTAATTCGGAAAAAATAAAATCTAGCAAGCCGTGACGATCATTTTCATCCGCATCCCAACCATTATCCTGACACAAGGTTTGTAGCTGTTTAACACCTACCGTATGCGGATCAAGCTGGAGAGTTAGCATAAATGCCTCAGCATAGGTCATCTTCTCCGGGGCAGTTAATCCTATACTGACCAATAACTCAGCGACTTCGTCCATAAGTTGATAGTAATCAAACCCTGTTCGGTACCACTCCAACATAGCGAACTCGGTATTATGCCTTTTCCCAGACTCTTCATTACGAAACACGTGTGTAATTTGATAAATCGAATCCAAACCTGCCGCAAGTAAACGCTTCATACAAAATTCTGGTGAGGTATGCAGATAAAGCATGGCATCTCCCTCTGATGCGTTGGAGGTTGTCATACTCTGAATATACGGATCGCTGATGCCAAAATGGCTCAGTATGGGGGTATCAACTTCCATAATGTCGCGGGACAGCATGAAGTTTCGGATTTGTTGCAACAACACCGCTCGCCTTTTTATTATTTCCAAACTCGCACTGGGTTGCCATTTGACTTGATTCATAATGGCTGCTGATATTAAGGATTGTCGACTAAAACTACTAGCTCATTGTTGAATAATTCTAGCAAAACATTTTTTAATTAAACCATAAACATCAAAGGCATTTTCATCCACGTAATCGTATATCTAATTGATCAACCAGTTCTGTCCAATCTGAATCAGCATAAAGTGCTTCATGAATAAACTGCGCTTGTCCGTTATTCCAAAATAAAGCTTTTTCCAAGGATACTGTGCCAGGTACAGGGTTATGTGTATGAATAAAGTGATCGATTTCACTATTACTGTTAGGCAATCCTAGTTGTGCAAATAAATCATTCATTGTATGGCTTGTATTTTCCATTTTATCATCCAGTTATAGAGTTTTCTTGATTTATATTTTAAGTGTAGACAGTAAAACTCAAGTTTCAAGATTACAGATAAGGTCAAATTAAAGAACATTTAAATATGTACTCATAGATTTAAGCAGAATAAGTCATATAACATAAAACTCGCTTTATTATGATTAACTGAATTTTTATGCATAATAAAGGTCACAATGCATTGCTAATAATACTATTATTCACCAGATTGCAGTAAGTTAATCACACGCTATTCAATGATATTCCTACGTTTCGCCTTCACATCATTCAGTTGTTTATTACTTACAGCTTGCCTGCATCTATCTAACCAGGACACCTCCAGCCCTGTCGAATTACCCGAGACGTTCTCCGCCAAGGGAACCAACCCTACTCAATCAAAATGGTGGCTGGATCTCAAAGATGAGCCGTTAAACCAGTTGATACAAGGTGCTCTAGAGTCAAATTTAGAGTTGAAGAGTATATGGCAACGATTACAACAGTCCCGTGCACTCCTCACCCAGATTAAGGCTGACATCTACCCTGCGTTAGATGGTGAAGTCTCTACTAGTAACACTGAAGCAAACAATAATATCCTTGAAACACGTAATACATCACTTGGGTTGGCTGCCAGTTATGAGATAGATCTGTGGGGACGAATTCAGGCCACTGCTGAAGCACAAAACCTTGAAGCACTTGCTAGTGAAGCGGCCTTTAAAGCCGCAAGTATCACTCTTAGCGCTGAAGTCGCCAACACCTGGTATCGATATGTAGAGCAAAAAGCCCAGATCGTTCTGTTATCAAAACAACTTGCTAACAATCAACAAACTTTGGACTTTATCGAATTTCGTTTTAAACAAGGCAAGGTAAACGCCACCGATGTGTTACAACAAAGACAATTAGTAGAAAACCGTCGTGGTGAAATAATCTCTGCTAAATCTTCCGCAGCCGTACTTGCACATAGTCTAGCTGTTCTACGTGGTGTCTCTCCCGGCAATCTGGATTTAGCAAATGTGCATAAATTCAAAACTTTACCCCCGTTGCCTGCAACGGGTGTACCGAGTGAATTCATACAGAACCGGCCTGATATACAGCAATCTTTGTTGAGAGTTAAGGCAGCCGATCAAAGAGTAGCGGCAGCGTTAGCCAACCAGTATCCACGTCTGACATTATCAGCGAACATCAGGACAAGCAATGAAACTCTGGGAGGTGTATTTGAACAATGGCTGGGGAGTATCGCTGCTAATCTGATCGCCCCGCTATTCGATGCTGGAAGCCGCAAGGCCGCTGTTAAACAACAGCAAGCTTTATTACAAGAACGTATTAACGACTACGGACAGAATATTTTAAATGCCATGCAGGAAGTAGAAAATGCCTTACAACAGGAAAGCCATCAACGGCGTTTAATTGCAAATCTGGACGAACGATTGACACTGTCTACACAAATCATCCAACGCATTAAAGATAACTATAACAATGGTGCCGAAGATTACCTGAGTGTATTGTCTGCAGAACTAAGCGATCAAGAGTTACAACGTTCCAGGCTTGCAGCTCAACGCCAAATCATCGAGTTTCGTATTGCCCTGTACCGCGCTTTAGCCCGTGGATGGCAAGATTAAGGGTGGTTCGAAATTGCAGGAAAAGCTAAAACTATATTCAAAATCATACATTCAAAATAATGGATTTTTGTTAATGAAATTTATATTACATTTTATTCTGCCCGTTTTGGTATTAATCATCGCCGCCTGGATAGCATATAGCTATCTGCAAGATTCACCCACGGCTAAACGGGTCCCGCCAAAACATAAAGCGCCTCTAGTAGAAACAACAACACTTGAGAGGGCTACGCACAAAGTCAATATAGAGGCTATGGGTGTTGTCAAACCAGCACTACAAATCAATTTAAAGCCTCGGGTTAATGGTCAAATAATGGAAGTTAGTCCAGAATTTATCCCTGGTGGATATTTCAAACGTGATGAAGTAATTTTAAAACTCGACCCAGCTGATTTTGAATTGGTAGTACGCGAGGCGCAAGCTAATGTCGATATGGCTAGAAGTGCGCTAGAACTCGAGCAAGGACAACAAGCCATCGCCCGTAAAGAATTTGAATTACTGGGGAAGAAGGTTGATGAAAATGATGATTCCTTGGTACTTCGCAAACCTCAATTAGCAGCTGCCAAAGCAGAACTGGATAAGGCTGAATCGACACTACAACAATCTAGGCTAGATTTGCAACGCACCGTTATTCGATCACCATTTAATGCCCGGATTAGATCTCGAGACGCAGACCTTGGTTTGCAGGTAACAAGTGCAAATAGCCTCGCTGTACTCAGCGGCACGGATCAATACTGGATAGAGCTTACGGTGCCGGTCAACCATCTCAAATGGATCAAAATCCCGCAAAACAGTTCGGAACCAGGATCAATTGTTAATATTTTTGATGAGAACGCGTGGGGCGAGAATACTAAACGTACAGGACAAGTAATCCGCCTTGCAGCAGACCTGGAAACTGAAGGACGGTTGGCACGGCTTTTAGTCGCCGTTGATGATCCAATGTCACTGCTACCCGAAAATCAGTCACAACCAAGCTTAATTCTTGGCAGCTTTATGCACGTACAAATCGAAGGAATAAACCTGCCAGACAGCATCGCCATCGATCGAAAACTTTTACGCGACGGCGACACTATTTGGGTATTGAACGATGCTGACCAATTGGAAATACGCCAAATCAAGACGACTTATGAAGGTGTAGATTATGTTTTGGTCACTGCTGGAGTCACCACAGAAGACCGCATAATTACTACCTATTTATCTGCTGCCGTAGCAGGTATGCCGCTTCGCGCAGTTGAACAACGTAGTACGCAAGTATCTGCTCAATGAATACGCCTAGTTCTAACGAACCGAATAAACGCCAAGTGAGTCATGGCCCCATTGCGTGGATGGTGCACAATCGAGTGCCTTCTAACCTGTTAATGTTGTTGTTTGTTATTGGTGGCTTACTAATGACGACACAAATCAAGCAAGAAGTATTTCCCGAATTTAGTACTGATAGCATATCTATATCAGTAACCTACCCTGGTGCGTCACCGGAAGAGGTCGAAAAGGGCATCATTCTGGTTCTTGAAGAAGCAGTGCGCGGCATTGAAGGTATTGATGAAACGACCGCTACAGCCAATGAAGGTTCTGCTAACCTGATTCTGGATCTAGACACCGGTACTGATCAACAAAAAGCCTATCAAGACGTGCAACAAGCCGTAGACCGTATACTTACTTTTCCACTTAATGCGGAAGAACCTCAAATCAATATGTCGAGTCGTAAGCGTTCTGTGCTTGCTATACAGTTATATGGTAATGCCAGTGAATGGGTGTTACGCGAAGTAGCCGAACAGGTACGAGAAAACCTATTGCAATCACCGCAGATCACTCAGGTAGAAATGTCTGGCACACGTAACTATGAAATTCACATAGAGATCTCGCAGGAAAACCTGCGCGCCTATGGATTAACTCTAGGACAAGTGGCAGCGCATATTTCACAAACAGCGATAGAACTACCGGGAGGTAGTATTAAAACTGAAGCTGGAGAGATATTGGTTCGCCTGAGTGAACGTAAAGATTGGGCCGCTGAATTCGAATCAATTTCAATTATAACAACAGCAAATGGAACCCGAGTTAATCTGAGTGATATTGCTGATATCAGCGAAGGTTTTGAGGACTCAAACCGTCTTGCATCTTTTAATGGCCTACCATCAGTACAGATCGAGGTGTTTCGAATCGCAGCCCAAACACCGATTAGCATATCCGACGCCGTAAAATCCATGCTTGCTGATATACAACAGGACTTACCACCAGGTATTAGCGTCAGCATCAATCGTGATCGCTCTGACATCTACCGTCAACGTCTGGACCTGTTGTTGAAGAATGCCTTTCTAGGATTACTATTGGTCATCGTCTTACTCGGCGTATTTCTCGATTTAAAGCTCGCCTTCTGGGTCACCATGGGTATCACGACTTCATTTTTAGGTGCATTCTTACTACTACCGATATTTGGTGCCAGCATCAACATGATCTCTATGTTTGCCTTTATCATTTCACTCGGCATCGTCGTGGATGACGCCATCGTTGCTGGTGAAAATATATTTGAATATCGGCAATCCGGCATGAACTCAGTCGACGCAGCAATCAAAGGTGCCCAAGATATAGCTAGCCCTGTCAGCTTTAGCATACTAACTAATATTGCGGCCTTTTCCCCAATGCTATTTGTACCTGGTTTTATCGGCAAGGTATGGTTTGTGATTCCATTGGTGGTCGGCAGCGTCTTTATTATTTCCTGGATTGAAGCACTGTTTATTCTACCGGCACACTTGGCATATAGCACCGAGACGAAACCAAAGTATGCATTAACACGCTTTTTACATCAGCAACGTACGAAATTTAATGCTGTTTTTAATTATTTTGTACAACATATTTTTGCTTCGCTATTGACACTTTGTTTACGTGCTCGTTACCTGACACTCGCCATCGGTATCGGCATTCTGATTAGCCTATTGGCCTATGTTGCCAGCGGCCGCATGGGCATGGTGCTGATGCCCAAGGTCGAATCAGACAGGTCCGTCGTATCCGCCACGCTCCCCTACGGCAGCCCATCCCACAAAGTAATCGCAGTGCGTGATCGATTGATCGAATCCGCTAGAGAAATCATTGATGAAAATGGTGCTGAAAAGCTATCTATGGGCATCTACGCTGACATCAATGAAAACACGGTTGAAGTCACTGTGTATTTAACGCCACCAGACACGCGCCCCATTTCCACCGGTGAAGTAACGCGTCTATGGCGTGATCGTACGGGTCAGATCAGCGGTGTTGAAATACTACGTTTTGAATCAGATCATGGCGGTCCCGGACGTGGCCCTGCATTGACTGTTGAACTTAATCATCGCGACATCAACGTGCTTGACCGTGCTGGTAAGTCACTCGCTGAAACCTTGTCAGGTTATGATTTTGTTAAAGATATTGATGATGGTTTCTCCGATGGCAAACAACAGCTTGATTTCAAACTAAAACCTGAAGGCAGAAGTTTAGGATTAACCACACGTGATGTAGCTGAACAGATACGACATGCATTTTATGGTGCTAATGCATTGCGGCAGCAGCGTGGCAGAAACGAAGTAAAAGTGCTGGTGCGCCGCCCAGAATCAGAACGCATCAGTGAATATGACATAGCACAATTATTAATCCGAACTCCGGCTGGCACGGATGTGCCCTTGTATGAAATTGCCAGCGTGTCACGAGGTAGAGCTTATTCCTCAATCATCCGCCATGAGGGTCGACGCAGTATTAATGTCACTGCGGCAATCGAGCCACAAGATAAAAGTGAACAAATCATCAACAGTCTAAAGGCAGATGTACTACCACAACTGCAACAGGATTATCCCGGTTTGAATTTTAGTTTCGAAGGGCGTCAAGCAGACTTTCGTGATTCACTAAAGGCATTGGGCTATGGCTTCTTGATAGTATTTATAATTTTATATTCCCTACTCGCCATACCGCTCGGTAGCTATATGCAACCAACTATTATTATCTCCGCTATTCCATTCGGTATTGTCGGTGCAATACTCGGTCACATGATCATGGGTTACAGTATCAGCATTATCAGTATGATGGGGATTATTGCATTATCTGGCGTTGTGATTAACGACTCATTAATCATGATTGAATACGCTAACCGCCTGTTCAAAAAAAATCAGGATGCTGTACAGTCAATTACACAATCAGCATTGCGACGTTTTCGACCTATACTATTGACGACGTTAACCACTTTTGGCGGCTTGGCACCCATGATCTTTGAAACCTCGCGTCAAGCTCGCTTCATGATTCCAATGGCGATATCGCTTGGTTTTGGTATTCTCTTTGCCACCGCGATCATTCTCTTAATCGTGCCCTGTTTATTTATGGTTGTTGAAGATATTCGAGGTTTAGCTACGAGCAAGGAACCACTCATTAATGGAACACATTGAACTGTTCAAGACCAAAACCAAGCAGCAACAAATCTATAAGCTATAGTGCTCTCCTTAAATCTTGATAATGTAAAGGACGTCTTCAGCTACCGTTTTAATGAAGCAACAACAAAATTTATGTTCGACGCATCGATTAGTTTAATCACTCTTTAGCGCGGCTGACATACTCACCGGTACGCGTATCAATCTTAAGTAAATCCTCGTTTTCAACAAAAAGTGGCACCTTCACGATTGCACCCGTTTCGAGTGTTGCTGGTTTTGAACCACCTTGTGCGGTATCACCTTTTAGACCTGGATCGGTTTCAGTTACCTGCAAGACAACAAAATTAGGTGCTGCCACTGATAAGGGCACATCATTCCAAAGTGTCACTAGACACATTTCTTCACCTTTTAGCCATTGCTTTGCTTCACTAACAGCATTTTCATCAGCTTCGCATTGCTCATAGCTGTCTTTGTTCATGAAATGCCACATCTCTCCATCGTTATAGAGATATTGTAGTTCTAAATCGATGACATCAGCACCTTCCACAGACTCACCCGATTTATAAGTTTTCTCAAGAACGCGACCTGTCTTGAGATTACGCATTTTAACTCGATTGAACGCTTGGCCTTTCCCCGGCTTCACAAACTCATTCTCAATGATTGAGCATGGGTCATTTTCAATCATTATTTTAAGGCCTGATTTAAATTCGTTGGTGCTATAAGTCGCCATGATGTCCTCTTTCCAATATGATAAATCTGTTTTGAAGCTTGATATTACAAAAAAAGCGCAATAATACATGGAACTGAACAAATAATGCAGTCTTTATCCTGGCAAGAACAACTGGCGCAAGCCATACGACAACCCGCTGATTTACTTGAATTCGTCGGTTTAGAGGCCGGATCAATCGGTTATAGCCAGCAAGCAATAGCGCAATTTCCGGTTAGGGTGCCCTATGCTTTCGCCAATCGTATTAAGAAGAATGACCCAAACGATCCCATACTGCGGCAGGTATTCCCGTATAAAGCCGAAGACGCTGAAGCTAACGGGTTCATTAATGACCCGCTAGCTGAGCTAAATGTTCAACCCTTAAAAGGTCTGTTACAAAAATATAAGAGTCGTGTCTTGTCAATAACGACAGGTGCCTGTGCGGTTCATTGTCGTTATTGCTTCAGACGACATTATCCTTATCAGGAATCCTCCTCTTCAAACAAACACTGGCAAGCATCATTGGACCTCATCAAAAATGACAACAGTATTGAAGAAGTAATACTGAGTGGTGGAGATCCGTTAACATTATCAGATAGACGTTTACAAGATATTTGTTCATCCCTTGCAACAATCAAACACATTAAACGCATACGCTTTCACACGCGACTACCCGTTGTCCTTCCGGCTCGCATAACGACTACGCTACTAAAACAAGTAACAGACAACGATAAGTCAATCATCTTTGTTATTCATACAAACCATGTCAATGAACTGGATAATTCAGTTTCAAAAATTATTAAACGCCTGCAAGAATTTAACATATTGGTTTTAAACCAATCCGTATTACTAAAGGGAATAAATGATTCTGTCGAAGCATTGATCAACTTATCTGAACGGTTGGTTAAAGATAATATTATACCCTACTACCTACATCTATTAGACCCAGTCGCTGGCGCAGCACATTACGATGTCCCGTTAGATGAGGCAAAAAAACTGATAGATGAAATGCAAGCCCGTGTATCGGGCTACCTTGTTCCCAAATTAGTAAAAGAGGAAATTGGTGCTTCCAGCAAAACCTTAGCAAGCAATTTAGACTAAAGTTTAATTTACCACGGTCGATAAGCGAGATAAGAACGGATTTCCCCTCCTATCCCCAATTAATCCGTTCGTGAATTTTCAGCCGGGCTTATGACCCGGCTTTTTTATACCCATGTAATCAGTCACGTTAAAAACCAGCTCGTCCTTCTCGCACAACAAATATGATTTATGAAAGAGCCAGTTTTTTTCTAAATTCTGCAAGTTTCTCGTGATAATCAGTCGCCTCACCATAATCAATAAAGTCTTGATAGCGAGAGTGCCTGCCGATGACTTTTCTTGCATGTTTTATTGGACACCAATACTGCTCTGTTCGTGCGGCAATTTCTCTTGCATAGGCAATAACACCATTGCCGTACTCGCAATAAACACAATTAAAACGTTCAATGCTATTTAAGTGTTTTAACTTGTGACGTTCAATCACGATATAGTGAGAACGTTTAACTTTTTTGATTCGATACAAATTAAAACAAATATGTTGATAACACGTCATAGTGAGATCAAGTATTACAAAGGTGACTATCATACTGTAAATAAAAGGGGCGGAGAGAAGGTTTCTTAGCTTGCTATCCAAAAAGAATCTGAATAAGTTTTTTTTCAATTTTCTATGTGCGTCCTCAACTCCTTCTTTAAACTTTACTTTTCCATCTTCATAAAAATAAAGTATTTTTTCTTGCTGTTCGCTAAGAACTTTTTCTATTTCATCTTCTATATCAGATATCTGGGTTAATAATGCTTTAACTTTTTCGTCCATAATTATTCCTTATAATTAAAGTTTTATAATTAATTATCGGTTTCAATTTGCTTTAATATCCAGAATGTTGAAGAAAAACAGAACACACTTTACTCAAACACAAAAAACTGAGGCATTTCTTCAGGAGCATCATCTTCCAACCCCCAAACTTCACTCATTCTTACCGTCTCTACTGAATCTAAAATGCCGCCCATATTGGTTGGGTGTAGCCCTTTCTTTTTGAGGATGGCCATTGAATCTTTGGTGCCTCGTATGACTGTTTTGATACTCTCAAAATCCAGTGTGTTTTCTAACATTTTATGCGCTAAACGAATTCTAAAAAAAGCCAAAATGGCATCGGCGGGTTCAGTCGAAGGCACACCCAGTATTTTTGCAACTTCACTTATTCTACCAACACCTTCTTCTATAATAGGTAATTCTATTTTAAGCCTGTCTTTTGTCTTTTCAGGGAGATCAAGTATTGTCTCGAAATCGATATAGGCAAGATCATAGAGGTCTCCCATATCTTTGAAGGGATGGATATCAATAGATAAATAACGTAATGAACACCCCGTTTCTTCAATATCTGCTTGCACCATACAAAACTGTATAGCCTCTTGCACAAAATCTATGAACATTGAAACTTGTGCTTCTTCTTCACCCTTAATCGGTGCCCCGGCTACTTGCTCAAACTCTGCCTCTGAAAATGACGTCAATATGGTCATACTTATCTTTAAACCTCAAAATTTTTAATATTTTCAGCCGGATTCTAACGGTACTTGAGTTTTCAGTACAGTTTCGAGTGAGCTGGAAAATAATTCTCTTTGCCAAACATGATGTATGCGGTGCCTAGCCAGCATACTTAGCGCTACTGTCATACATCACAATATTACCTGTCACAACTACGTTTAAAGAATACTCTCCTGGTAGTTTTATCAAGGATTGGCATTGCTGCCGAACTTGAGGTGACTGGGTGCTGATTTCAGCACCCAGTAAATACTGGTCTCTATTTGAATGCTTATACTTTTTTAATATGCAAGCTATCCATTTGCTCCATCAAACATCAGTTGTGTTTTTTACGCATAATTCTTTATATTAAATTAGTGGTAGCTTTATATCGCTTTACCTTTTTCTAATAGCTCTTTTATTAATTCTTTTTCTTTCAGTCCCTGACTATCACCGCCTATAAAAGTACTAAAACCAGAAGAAAAAGTACCTCCAAAAGTATCCACCAGATTGATAGTTTGTCCAAGTCCACTTAAGAAGTCTTCATCACTCAATGTTGATAACGGATGTATGTAAGCACTCCATAATATTTCCTTGGCAATGGCATATCGTGCATCTAAAGCGCTATCAAAGTTTGCTTGCATGATTCGGTACAAATGTTTTTCCGTAAGTTCAGATGTTTCGGTGATGGGAATAACAATGCGCATTCGATCAGCTTCCTCATCAGTAATAACAGTAACAGCATGATTGCCCACCTTTAATTGCCACATTCCATTGCTGCCTTCAGGCGTCTTGTCTAATCGACGAATAATATCTTCTATCCCATTGTTATCCATATCGCATGTCTTTGTTTTCTTAGGTTCAGTAGATTCAGCGGGGAGTGAAAAGGAATAAAAAGAAAACAAAACAATAACGAGTAATTTTAAAATTCGATCAGACATCTAGTTTCTCCTCTTATTGCGATTTAGGAGACCATGCATTTATGATTCCAACAACCATTGTTTTTCATTCTCATTGGAAGTCATTAAGCAAAACAGGCCAATGCTTTATAGTATGTGATATTCAGTCAAGAATCGAAGAAAATTAGTGTCACAATTCAAGAAGCATTGAAGGATGAGAACGGCCAGAGATGGATTTATGTGAGTATGCTCAAAGTGATATAGAGCTTTATATCTTTGAAAATCTCCGGGTTTGTAAATAAGGCCAGAGGTTTATATGATGTGTTTTAGATGCAGCACTGTTTAGTATTGATTAAATTACCTAGGAGGCTCTTCAGATGCAAGCCGATGCTATTAAGCAGAGTTGGATGTATGAAAATATGTTCAAAAGTCGTTATTACGAAGAATGCATGGAAGCGGCCTATCTAGAGGGCAAACAACCCGTATTCAATATGGCCAACGGCCCAGTTCCTGGTGAGATGCACCTGTCTAATGGTCAAGAGCCCTGCGCTGTAGGCGTTTGTGCCCATCTCAACACCGAAGACGCCGTTTTCGCAACCCATCGTCCACACCATATTGCCATTGCCAAAGGTGTTGATTTAAAAGCAATGACTGCGGAGATATTTGGCAAAAAATCAGGTCTATCCGGCGGACGTGGTGGCCACATGCATTTATTTGATACCAAGGTGAATTTTGCCTGTAGCGGCATAATCGCTGAAGGTATGGGTCCAGCGGCCGGTTTTGCGCTAGCGCGAAAACTACGTAATGAGCCCGGCATTGCTATCGCCTTCATTGGCGAAGGTGCGGCTAATCAAGGTGGTTTCCATGAAACTATGAATCTTGCCGCTGTTTGGAAGCTCCCTTTTGTTTGTATCATTGAAGACAATGCCTGGGGTATCTCTGTTGCAAAAACGGATGCAACAGCGGTTCCCAGAAACGATGTGCGTGCGGCTGCTTATGGCATTCCCGGAGAATACGTAGAAGGCAATGACCCATTGGCAATTTATGCTGCCGCAGAACGGGCTATTGATAGAGCTCGTGCGGGAGATGGGCCCAGCCTCATTGAAATAGAAACTTATCGTTTAGCCGGTCATTTCATGGGTGATGCTGAAGCCTATCGTCCCGAGGGTGAAAAAGACGGTCTTTTCTCGAAAGATCCCATCCCAGAGTTTCGAGCTCATTTAATAGAAAGCGGCACTTTAGATGAAGCTGCTTTAAAAAAAATTGAAGATGCTATGCATTCCGAGGTTGATGATGCCTTTGCGTATGCCCGAGCAGCGGTTGAACCTGAGCCCGCTGAAGCACTAGAAAAAGTCTTTGCCGAAGGATAAAAATATTATGACCACACCTAAACGCAAACTCACTACAGCAAAGGCAATCAGTGAAGCCATTTCCCTGGAAATGGATGCCGATAAGAATGTATTCGTCATGGGCGAGGATGTAGCCAAACTCGGCGGTGTCTTTGGTACAACAACTGGTTTATTAGATAAATTTGGTCCTGACCGGGTACGCGATACTCCTATTTCAGAAACCGCTTTTATCGGCGCTGCAGTAGGTGCCGCTGCTGCAGGCATGCGACCTATCGTGGAACTCATGTTTGTCGATTTTTTCGGCGTTTGCATGGACGCTATCTATAACCTTGCAGCTAAAAACTGTTATTTCTCTGGCGGGACTCAGCCCATCCCTATGGTACTGATGACCTCTGTCGGTGGTGGTTATGGCGATGCAGGACAGCACAGCCAATGTCTATACGCCACCTTTGCACATTTGCCTGGTATGAAGGTCGTTATACCATCCAATGCCTATGATGCAAAAGGCTTGATGCATACTGCTGTCGCCGACGAAAATCCCGTTATCTTCATGTTGCACAAAAACCTGCAAGGCATGGGTTGGCTAGGCACAGTTAAAAGTTCGATCGTTGATGTGCCCAAAGAGCGCTATGGTGTCCCCTTTGGTGAAGCTGCCATTGTTCGTGAAGGTAGCGATATTACGTTGGTTGGACTTGGTGTCACAGTACACATGGCGCTTGATGCAGCAGAAACCTTGGCTAAAGAAGGTGTTGAAGCTGAAGTGATTGATCTACGGACGCTGGTACCACTTGACCGTGAGACAGTATTTAATTCAGTTTCCAAGACTGGTCGCTTACTAGTTATTGATGATGACTACATCAGTTATGGTGTTAGTGGTGAAATCATTTCATCTGTTGCCGAACGAGACAGTAGTATTTTCAAGAGCTCTCCGCAACGAATTGCTTTTCCTGACATTCCAATACCTTTTGCCAGACCAATGGAACAGTTTGCTTTACCTAACAAAGACAAAATTTTTAATACCGTCAAAAAAATGATTAAGGGTTAATAACGTGGATATAATAATTACAAACGATATTCTTGAAGATGGAGCAGAAGCGGTCATTGTTACCTGGTACTTTGAAGATGGTGATGATGTAGAAAAGGATGCCGTACTAGCTGATATTATGATTGAAAAAGCTTCGTTAGAATTTGCAGCCCCCTGCTCGGGCAAATTAACGATTAAAAAAGAATGCGAAGCGGTATTAAAAGAAGGTGATATTATTGCAACTATTGAATAAGTTACTGTTTCAAAGAGCATGAATTATGGGAGATGTCCCCGTGCGTTAAAAACTAAGCCTTATTTATCATTATAAAGCCTAACCGTCTGCCCTATCTCGGATGTCAGTGTGTCCATCGGTAATCAAGTCTTCCCATTCTTTAACGCGAGCCAATGTGGTTTGAATAAATGGGCTGCGTCTAATCATCCACATAAAGCTGTCCGCAATTGCCTTACCGGGTTGGCGTAGTGGTCGTTCGAACTGAACAAGTAAGATAACCCGATCTTCTTCGGTATCATTCCAGACCTCATGGTAATAAGTGTCATCAAATACAAAACACTCACCTTCGTGCCATTCATATTCCTTATCATCTACAGAGATACGACAACCTTTCTTCTGTGGGATAATCAAACCCAAATGACATGTAATAGTGCCATTTGTAGGTCCATAATGTCGCGGCAAATGGGTGCCCGGAGCATGTACCGAATAAAAAGCAGAGATCAGCCCTGGAATTTTTTCTACCTCAGATGTTGTTACCGGACATAGCTCAGCATTGCGTTGAAACTTATAACTGTATCCCCAAATAAATAAGGACTGCCATTTATTATCAACTGCAATGCGATCGTGATCCGGAGAAACATCTCTTAACGGAGGTATCTTATCGCGCTCCAGCAACATCTTCGTTGCTTCCGCTCGTATCTCGTCATAATGGCTTTCCAGTGATTTAGTCCAGGGAAAGACATCGCCTTTGAATACCGGCGGGTTGCCTACCTTTGAAAACAAACCGATAAACCAATGTATAGGTGGCCTGATATAAAAACCAAACCAAAAAATACCTCGACGGAATAAAAAAGGAATGAAGGTGCGCAGTTTTTTAAAAGTGTCCATTTCTAAAATCTATACTAAAAAGTTTTTTTAACAACTTCACATATGCATGACTGCTTGTAAGCTGTTTATCGTTATTGTTAAATTATATACCCGTAACGCTCATTATCTCGCAGGGTCATACTATTTGTAAATTCTTGTTTCAATCCAGTAATGACATCATTTCTGACTACATTCATTATTACTTCTGGATCAAGGTGATAAAGCTTTGCTGTATTCAAGCCAAAGATCTTGTTTTTTACTACTCCATCAGCCGGACCTAGTGGGGTAAAACCATGTTTCTTTTGCATATCTTCAGGGATCTCTAAACGACGTAGTGCCTCAATTTGCCATTGTGGTGAACCAGCCCAAACTGAATCTGTTCCCCAAACAACATGATCATCACCAAGTCCTTTTATGAGTGTACCTAACAAGGCTGCAGCAAAACGAGGATTCGCCGTCGCTGAATTGGCAAAGCAAGTACCTAAATCAGCATAGACATTATCAACACCATATTCTTCAGGGATTCGCGCCAGGTCGCTAGCCCATTTTATTTCTCCAGTTGCTTCAAACTCCGCCAAGGCTTGTTCAGGTAATTCAAAAGCAGGTCTCAGACAAGCATGATAAATAATAAAGTTCATTTCTGGCCAATCTTTTGCCGCTTTACCAATATCCCAGGCAGATGCATGTTTCCAGACTTCGGGCCAACTCGTTTCATAATCCGCTGGCATCAAACCCTTATGTACCGCCAGATTCGTAATCCCAGCCTTTACTGCTTTCTCATAAAATGGATACATCAACTCTTCATCATCCAGTCTCCATGGGTATTTTGTAGTCGACGTTAGAGGATCGCCAATAGTATAGGCCTTCCATGAATCTGTGTGTCCCGTCTCAAGAACTTTGTCAACTTCTTCCATCCAACCTGCTTGTTTTGGTGTGATCACAAAATGACCATACATACGCCGAGACCCTGCAAGCTTATTAATAGACTCCACTGCACCACGAATCTGATCATTTGCCAAGAACCACCAGGTAGGATCATCAAAAGGTGCGCCACTCAATAACGCAATTTTAGTATCACTATTCAAAAATATTTGTCGAATATAATTCTGAAATTTCATATCACTTAACGTAAGTTGCTCTCTGGATAGTCCCGATTCCCAGTGGTCAGCCGCAAAGCGCGGTATATTTAATAAGCCATCGTGTTTAAAACCATCATGAACAAAGTGAGTTTGGTCATCAAAAATAAATTGATCTTGTAGTGAAGTAGCACGCGCTACCGCGCGTTCTGGTTCTGCTGCTTCAGCTTTATTGACCATAAATAAGGAACCAAAAACTTCATTCATCGCTAAAAAAGCCGCCGCCATACCAGATGCACCACCTAGAAACTGTCGACGGCTAAGACCTTGTTTTTTTCCATACTCATCAGCTAATTGTTTTATTCGAGCTTCAACTTGAGCCTGTTGTTTTGTTTGCGGTGACGGAGTGAATTCTCCATTCGATATAATTTGGGTTGGTACGGGAGAAGGGAATGCTTCTGTTTGCGCGGACTTAAATTGTTTTAATTCTCCATCTGTGAATATTTGCGTCATAGCTCGTCCCCGTAGATAATCCGTATTTCAGGTTGTCGAGTATACTGGTTATTATATTCACTTCAAAAATAATATTTAAACCCCCATTTACATACTTAATTGTTCCCTTAATAGTAAACACCATAATCGAAATAATCAGCAGGAATAAAACATGAAAAGATTTTCTCACCTGTCTTTACCGATCTTTATTGGGCTCATGCTTCTTTCCATTGTAGTTAAAGCAGAAATCAATGCGGAAATACTGCAAGTACAAAAAGAATGGGCCACCATAAAGTATACGGTGGCTAAAAAGAATCAAGAAAATGCCTTGAAAAATTTGTCATTAAAAGCCACAGCAATTCGTAAACTTCAACCAGACAATGCTGAAGCTCATCTATGGGAAGGAATTGTGTTATCGACTTATGCTGGCGCAATAGGCACTTTAAGAGCATTAGATGCAGTCACCAAATCTCGAAATGCTTTAGAACAATCTCTCAAAATTGATCCTGATGCATCAAAAGGCGCCGCTAACACTTATCTTGGCACCCTATACTTTCTCGTCCCAGAGTGGCCCATCGCCTTCGGTGACCTTAATCTTGCTAAAGAATACCTAGACAAGGCAATCGCCCTTAACCCTGATGATATTGACGCTAATTTCTACTACGGAGACTTTCTCAGGAAACAGAAAAAATATCAGCAAGCTGAAATATTTTATAAAAAAGCATTGTCTTCTCCTACTCGTACGGACCGTGAAGTTGCCGACAAAGGACGACGCGATGAAGCTGAAGAACGCCTTGCGGAAATACTAGAAAAAACAAAGTAAGTCTTAAATTAAAACGGGTGCTTTTAGCACCCGTTTTAATATTTCAAACAATGTGTTGCTAGAACTCTAGAGTTACTATCAACATTGTAGTCACGTTACTGTTTAAGCTTGAAGACCAGTATTTCATCGCCCATTGTATAATTGAAAATGCCACTGCCACCAGAAGCTACCGCTACATATTGTATGCCATTAAGCTTGTAGGTGATGGGCGGTGCATTTACGCCGTATTGACTCTTATATTGCCAGAGTAGTTTACCCGTCACGGCTTCGTATGCATTAAAATTACCATTCCCCTCACCGGCAAAGAGAAGTCCGCCCGCAGTCGCCATAACACCACCAACCATAGGCTGTTCTGTTTTGACCTCCCACTTGATTTTACCTGTGGCCAGATCAACTGATGTTATGTTGCCCCAGGTAGGATCTGAAGTCGGTTTAAAAAAGGTAAAACTTTCCCAGGGTTTACCAGGTTCAGGGGTTAATTTTTTTGAGTAGAATTTTGCCGCTGTATAGATGCCCGCAATAAACATTGAATTCAATTCAGGATAATACGCTGTAGGCGACCATGTGGTAGCACCAAAAGTGCTTGGCGCAATACGCACACCCTCTTCTGTTGGTATGGCAAATAGATTTTCTTGCGGAACAAAAGCATCAGAGCGTAATAACAACTCACCGGTTGCCCTGTCATGAATAAATAACCAGCCAACTTTACTTGCCTGAGATACCGCTTTGATAGTTTTGCCGTCTTTAATAAAATCAAATAATACGGGTGGACTAGCAACATCATAACCCCAACGATCATGCGGTACTTGTTGATAAGCCCATTTGAGTTCACCCGTATTAACGTCTAACGCAATCAAACTCACTGTATTTAAACTATCACCCGGACGGGTAGAATCTTCCATGTTTGGAGAAGGATTACCCGTACCAAAATAAAGTAATCCTAGTTCAGTATCCAGAGCCGGGGTAGTCCAGATTGAACCGCCTCCTAATTTCCAGGAATCCTTGTATTTTTCCGCGTTAGCTTTTTCTTTTGCAATATCACGATTAAAACTTTCACCACCTGAAGCTGCTTCAACCCAGTCTCCTTCCCAATTTTCCTCCGATGAGCTATACCAACGCCAAATTTCTTTACCAGTATTCACATCGTACGCAACCATAAAACCTCGCAGACCATGACCGCCACCGGCAAGCCCACCTACTGCTAAAGTTGGTTTACCATCCTGTTCAACCTCCATATGTAGCCCATAGCCAGCACCCGTAATACCGACAAACACCTTACCGTCATAAACTTGTGGCGCAAGGCTAGCGCTGTGCCCGGAAGCGCCAGTCATTACAGCTCCCTTCAATTCTTCCATATTCGTAACCGGGTTCATTTCTTCATCGATACCGGAATCAGGATCTGAGATAGGAACATCCCATAATTTTTCACCTGTTTTTTGATCTAATGCAATTAATCGAGCGTCAATCGTTACCGTAAACACTTTGCCATCAGAAACAGCAGGACCACGGTTTGAAGGGCCACAACAAAACTTATCGCCTTGCAAATCATGCTTATAACGCCATATTTCTTTACCCGTCAGCGCATCCATTGAAATAACGTCATTTAATGGTGTGGTGATAAACATAACACCATCAATTACTATAGGACTCGTTTGAAAAGTTTTTTTGATACCCGTTTGATAAGTCCAGGCGAGTTCTAACTGATCTACGTTTTCTATATTAATCTGATTCAATTCACTAAAGCGGTGATTTGCATAATTGTTTCCGTACTTTGCCCAATCAACTGAGTCATTCTCATCTGAGACACTAACAACCGGAGCTTCTTCTGTTTCTACAGTAGCAGGAGCACTTGGTTTTGTAACTTCAGCACTAGGTGTTTTAGTTTTAGCTTCCTCTTTGTCTGAACATGCTGATAAAGAGAATATTAAAAATATGAAAATTGTAATCTTTAGAAATCGTGTTGAATGATAATTTTTCATGATCTTATGTGTGACCCAATTTTATGAATAAGTTAAGTTTATTTAGCCCAATGAGCAATATACAATATACTTATAAGTGCCGTATAGAGGTGAAACAAAGATATTTTAAGTTTGTAGCCTGGAAAAAAGCGGGCAGACCTTCGATTTAATGATTTCTAACAATTAAAATTAATTCTAGCCCGGCCTGATTTCTTATATTCAAACTGGTAGGAAATGTTTAATTCATTAGCTTAATACCGAAAAGCCGAACCTGACTTAAATGACACTTTCTTAAACTATCCTTCCCGCGCAGGCGGGAATCCAGTTAAGAATGACGCACTATATTCACTAGAGCAACGCCTGTACGAAGATCATAAACGATAAAAAGTATTCTCTATGAAGTTTAAGTAAGCTCCATTCATAACGATATGGCTTCCGTCGCTCTAGATACCTTTATTTCCTCAACCTTACATAGACAACATTAAAAACAACTATTCTGAATTCATGAAAAAATGAATTAGTTTCAATTGAACCATTTGGACAAGCAAGTAATTTAGCTGAAACTTATTGTTTTCTATTAAAACAAATAGTTTATGGAATCAAGTAACATAGCCTTTATAGTTATTAGCTTTTTTAGGCAGTAATGTTTTTCATTACTATCAATCACTTTTAATGCAAAAGCGCTCGTCACTTGAAAATGTATTTCGTAAATTAAAATTAAGATAAACTAATTACTCAACCATACAGATTGATAAGGTTCTAACACCAAAGTCTCTTGACCTTGTTGCAACTTAACATTACTAATTAAATCCACCCAATCATCCATTTCAATTAGATTGATATTAGTTAATGTTATTTCTTGTTTTTCATCAGTGACGTTATTCAAGGCGAATATACTTTGATTCCGATTCAAACTTTGTCTCCAAAAAGCACAAACAGTATCTCCCAAGTGCAAAGTGAATTGAGTTGCATTCGGATGAAAGGCGGCTTGATTTTTGCGAATAGTGATGAGTTTTTTTAATCTAGTAAATACAGCAGAGTGATGATTCTCAGTGTTTAACAAGGCTTCCAACTCGTCACATTGCCAGTCATGACGATTGATGGCTCTTTTGTTATTTGTATTTTTAAATTTATCGTAATCATTTTCGGTAGCAAACAAACTATGAATATAAAAAGCCGGCAAACCTTCTAATGCTAGCATAATGGTATGTGCACAAATAAAACGTTCCTGTTGCCATTGATCTACACCATTTTCAATGGTTCCTTTTAATGCATCATATAAAGTGATATTTATTTCATACGGCTTGTTTTTCCCGTCATCAAGGGCGCGCCAGGATATTTCCCCACCAAATGATTCCATTGTAGCGACAAGTTCTGTTATTTCTTCTTCATTCAATAAACCTTCAACTGGCCTCAGACCAATACCATCATGTGACGCAATGAAATTTAAATATGTTGTGCCCATCATCGCAGGCGGCATACTCATTAACCAATTCTTAAAATAGTGGCTGCTCCCTGTAAGCAACATATTTAATAGTAAAGGCGGTAGTGGAAAATTATAAATAATATGTGCTTCATTCGCGTTACCAAAGTAAGCCAGATTCTCTCGATTCGGAATATTAGTTTCAGTAATGATAATCGCATCAGGCGTGTGGTATTCAATTAAAGTCCTTAGCAAACGCACAATTTCATGTGTTTGTGGCAGATTGATACAATTTGTTCCGACCTCTTTCCATAAGAATGCAATTGCATCTAAACGAAATATTTTAATCCCTCGCTCAAGATACAGGCGAATTATATTGACAAATTCTAATAAAACTTCCGGGTTCTCAAAATTTAAATCTGGCTGGTCATGACTGAATGTACACCAAACATGAACGCTGCCCTCCGGCGTCGATACTTCTCTTAACAAAGGGCTCGTTCTTGGTCTAATCACATTGGATAGATTTGCATTAGGGTCAACACAATAAAAATAATCTTTGCCCGGCGCTTCACCCGCTTTTAATTGTTCAAACCAACGACTACGACCAGAGCAATGATTGATCACCAGATCAGACATTAACTTAAATTCATTTGCGATATGTACAATATCATCCCAATCACCGCAAGCATCGTTAACTAGTGTATAATCCAATACAGCGAAACCATCGTCGGAACTATAAGGAAAGAAAGGTAATAGATGAACGATATTTATTGAATCTTTTAGATAAGCCGATAAAAAGTTGTATAACGTGTCTAACGGTGTTTCATTTTTTCTTGTGAAAGTATTGCCATAAGTGATAACTGCGATGTCCTCTTCGTCCCAATGGTTTTTGTATTGTTCCGGCTCAGAGTGTTTTTCATACAACCCCATAGTAGCTATTAAACGAGCACTAAGTTCCCGGGCATTGATGTCAGGATAAACCTGCGCAATATGGTTGAGGACACGAGCCTGTAACCCATCGATAGGCATGAATGTATCTGTCTCTTATGTTTTGTATTGTTCGAGATCTTTATCTACTGCATCAAGAAATTCTTCGGCAAGTGTCGGTAGGGCACTGTTGACTCGTGTCCAACTCGAAATAAATGGCGTTTCCATTGGGTTATCAAGAAAATGTAATCCTGCTTTCATAATGTTCTCGGCAAATAATTCGACAGCTTGTTCTTCGGCATGGATATCAAGTGTGAGACCATTTATTACCGCATCATTGTTATAGGTTTCAATAAAATCCAATGCAATACGAAAATAGGTTGCTTTGATAGTTCTAAATGTCTCTGTATTAAAAACCAGCCCCGTTGTAGCTAACTTACGAAAAATGGATTTACTAATATCAATCGACATTTTTGACAAACCTTTATTATCATCATCCAGGGACAGGTCTTGATGCTTATGATCATACTGATCGGCAATATCTACCTGACACAAGCGGTTAGTCGAATAGTTCCGTTTCATTTCAGAAAGCACACCAATTTCAAGCCCCCAATCACTGGGAATACGAATATCATTAATTACATCTGTACGTAACGAGAACTCACCCGCAAGTGAATAGCGGTAACTATCTAAATATTCAATAAAGCTATCTGTCGGAAAAACTTTTTTCAATGCCCGTAATAGCGGAGTAACTAATAAACGACTAACTCTTCCATTAATGGAGCCATCGGCAATGCGTGAATAATAACCTTTGCAAAATTGGTAATTAAAATTAGGGTTGGCAACAGGGTAGATTAAGCGCGCGAGCAATTCTCTTTTATAAGTCGTTATATCACAATCATGTAATGCAACTGATTTCGATCGACCCGATGATAAAACGTAACCCAGACAATACCAGACATTACGTCCCTTCCCCATCTCCTTAGGTTCCAGATCCCGGTTCTTTAATCGCGAATCAACACTTTTCAATCTCTGTCCATCGTTCCACAAAACGACGTGTTCTTGAGGTAAACGAGAAAAAAATTTTAACGCATGTTTGTATTCATTTTCTGTCGCTTTATCAAGGCCAATTACAATTTGTGAAAGATAAGGTACTTTACAAAGTTCATCGACTATATTCGTCAATGCTGGCCTGGATAATTCAGAATAGAGACAAGGCAACACTAAAGACATCGGTCGTACACATGAAAACTCTAATAAATCTTTCTCAAGATCTTCAACAGAACGATCAGATAGATTGTGTAGGGTCGTAATAACCCCATTTTGATAAAAATCACCCATTATTTTTTAATCGATTAAGTTATATTGTTGTAAGAGACTAATAACACTATTATTCCAGCCTTTGGGGCCGACCTCATTTGTAATAATAAGCTCTTTTTTATCTATACTAGGCAATTCGTGTGCCGATGATCTCACCAGCACGGCCTGATCGGAAAACTCCAACATCTGTTTATCATTTTCACTGTCACCCAAGGCTATTATGGTAGGCTCAACGCCGTTTTTTTGCTGATAATAATTTCGTAACCATTTCATAGCTTCACCTTTATTTACACGACCTGACACCGTTATGAACCTGCCACCTTTGACCGCAATTAAACCCGAACGCTTTATTTCGGTGCAAAACACGCTCCATTGACGCTCATTACCCAACCATTTTAATGGCTCTGTAAATTCTCTTTGTTTTGCCTTTTGTGCCTGTTCTGTTGTAAGGCCAGTTTCTTCAAGCAACATTTCTTCATTCATATCGGCAAAACCGATATAAGGCAGTCTATATTCTTCACGTATCTGGTTTAAAGCGTGAAGAATAAATTCTCTCTTTTGTCCGAATGAATGAATCTCAAAACCACTAGACTGTTCTTTGGAAGGAAGATAAACACCAGCACCATTTTCAACAATGAATGGATGATGATTATTCATTTTCTGCCTGAGGCTTATTATTTCTGCTGCTGTCTTACTACTATTTAAAATAAGCGGTATCTCTAATCTATTTAAGCAATTCATCGCATCTAGCGCCAAATTATACTGGTATGTAACATGGTCCAGTAATGTCCCATCTAGGTCAGTTACGACGATTATCGAAGGTGTCATAGACATTGATTTAAATCACCACATTGCTCAGTGTGCTAAAAAGATTAGCTTTTGGGTACTGCTACAATTCTATCAACATTCCGATACCCACGAGGGAGCATATTTCCACGTCTGCCACGTTCTCCGATGTAGTATTCTTGATCGGTAGATTTCATTGTCATGTGTTTCTTACCTGCATGAATTAACAGATTATCGGTTTCCGACATTGTCGTCATAGCAACGACATATTCTTCTCGTGTTTTTAATTTGGCCGGTGGTATTTGAATAATCTTCAATCCCTTTCCTTTGGGCAATAACGTCAATTCACTAATGGGAAACATTAGCATACGCCCTATCGAACTTACCGCGGCGACCCAATCATTCTCGATATCATTCACTTTACTCGGGGCCAGGACATTTGCTCCACTCGGTACCGAAATAACTGCTTTACCATTTCTGTTTTTCGTATAAACATCTTCAAGCTTAAGCATAAAACCATAACCCGCATCCGAAGCAACAAGATATACAGAAGCTGGATCACCTGCCATGACACCTTCAAATGTTACACCATCGGGTGGTGTCAGTCGTGCAGAAATAGGTTCGCCCAGACTGCGTGCCGATGGTAATGAGTGTGCCGGCAACGAATAACAACGACCACTAGAATCAAGAAAAACAGCAGACTGATTGCTTCTGCCCAGACTTGCTTGCTTATAGCTATCACCACTCTTGTAGTTCAACGTTTCCGGATCAACTTCGTGACCTTTTGCGGCACGTACCCAACCTTTATCTGAGAGAATAATGGTGACAGGTTCTGTCGGAACCAAACTTGTTTCATCAATTGCTTTTGCTTCAACACCCTCTTTTAAAGGTGATTTTCGTTCATCGCCATATTCTGTGGCATCAGCTTGAATCTCTTTACGAACTAATGTCCTTAAACGTTGGTTCGATCCTAAGGTAGTATCCAGCTGTTTTCGCTCTTCACTTAGCTCATCCAACTCGCCCTTAATCTTGATTTCTTCCAACTTGGCCAATTTACGTAACTTCAAATCGAGTACAGCGTCAGCCTGTATATCACTCAGTTTAAACCGCTTCATCAAGACTGCTTTAGGCTTATCTTCTTCTCTGATAATCTGAATGACTTCATCAATATTCAAATAGGCAATCATTAAACCTTCAAGGACATGAATCTGGGCAAGCACTTTATCCAGTCTGAACTGCAATCTTTTACGCACAGTTTCAACCCTGTATTCCAGCCATTCCTTCAATATGCCCCTCAGATCTTTTACCTGAGGTCGTCCATTGAGCCCGATAATATTAAGATTTACCCGGTAACTGCGCTCAAGATCCGTTGTTGCATAGAGATGCAGCATTAATTCATCAAGGTTGATTCGGTTGGAACGCGGGATAAGTATTAATCTGACGGGGTTTTCATGGTCGGACTCATCACGTAAATCTTCAAGCATGGGCAATTTTTTTGCCTGCATTTGTGATGCAATTTGCTCAAGGATCTTACTACCAGAACTCTGATGTGGTAGTGCCGTAATAACGATATTACCCTCTTCCTTCTCCCACACTCCACGCATTTTAATCGAGCCATTACCTGTTTCGTACAGCTCTTGAATAGCTTCTTTTGGGGTAATAATCTCAGCTTGGGTCGGATAATCTGGCCCTTTAATATGCTCACATAACTCTTTTACTGTACTCTTTGGCGACTCTAATAATCGGATACAGGCACTAGCCACCTCTTTTAAATTATGCGGCGGGATATCAGTCGCCATACCGACAGCAATACCTGTAGTGCCATTGAGTAGGATATTTGGTAATCGAGCAGGCAATATCTTTGGTTCTTCTAAAGTACCATCGAAATTAGGTACCCAATCAACAGTTCCTTGTGAAACTTCACTTAATAACACATCCGAATAAGGTGCTAGCTTTGATTCTGTATAACGCATCGCAGCAAAAGACTTAGGATCATCCATCGAACCCCAATTACCTTGCCCATCTATCAACGGGTAACGATAGGAAAAACCCTGTGCCATTAAGACCATGGCTTCATAGCACGCTGAGTCACCATGTGGATGGAATTTGCCTAACACATCACCAATTGTTCGCGCGGATTTCTTATATTTTGCCGAAGACTTTAAGCCTAACTCCGACATAGCGTAGATAATTCGACGTTGCACAGGCTTTAAGCCATCTCCGATATGCGGTAGAGCACGATCTAGAATGACATACATTGAATAATCCAAATACGCTTTCTCGGTATATTCTTGTAGTGGTCGTTGTTCGTTTTGCTCGAAGTCAAAACTCATTGAATCAGGCATTACACTTTCCTCTAATTAACATTAGGTATTGCATGTATCCTATTGTTTTATATAAATTTATATTATTTACTTTAACTATTGACATTAAATGATAATTTAATTGTCATTTGTGTTTAATCTATCTATTAGATCATTGCTCAATACTTAAATTAAATGGGGGCAATGTCATGTCTAAACCAGCAGTAAACCAGTTCATCAATGCATCAGAAATCTACCTCAGACTCACGGAAAAAGATCGCTCAGCCTTAAATATCGATGAAATTGATCAACTCATCTACTCTGAGAACGGGACGATGTCTGAGGGTAGTGAGTTTTCTTATCACGGTTATATTGTTGTCCACATGAACAATGCTTGCTCTAAATAACAACCGCTTGGTCACCGCTAGTCTCAAGCCATTTCTTTCGATCAGCAGCGCGTTTCTTAGCGAGCAACATATCCATTACTTTTTCCGCCTGTTTTGCGTTTGGTAGCGTCAGTTGCACTAGCCGTCGCGTTGCGGTTGCCATTGTTGTCTCACGTAGTTGAATCGGATTCATTTCACCCAAACCCTTAAAACGTTGCACTGAAATATTGCCACGTTTTTTTTCAGCAGTAATCTTATCCAGAACACCTTGTCTTTCAGCATCGTCCAGAGCGTAATAAACGTCTTTTGCCACGTCGATTCGATAAAGAGGAGGCATGGCAACATAAATATGACCGCTTTCAACGAGTGGCTTAAAGTGTTTCAGAAATAAGGCACAAATTAACGTTGCGATGTGCGCCCCATCTGAGTCAGCATCCGCAAGAATACAAATCTTGCCATAGCGTAAACCAGAAAGATCATCCGAACCCGGATCAACACCAACGGCAACGGCAATATCATGCACTTCCTTAGAAGACAGTACTTCGGAGGAATCAACTTCCCAAGTATTTAATATTTTGCCTCGTAATGGCATTACCGCCTGAAATTCTCGATCTCGTGCTTGTTTGGCTGAACCACCCGCGGAGTCTCCTTCTACCAAAAATAACTCAGACACATTAATATCTTGCATAGAACAGTCCGCCAACTTACCAGGTAGTGCTGGCCCACCACTGATTTTCTTCCGGACAATTTTTTTACTGGACTTGAGCCGTTTCTGTGCAGCTGCAATAACAAGTTCAGCAATACGCTCACCCATTTCAACATGCTTATGCAACCATTGGCTCAATGTGTCTTTAACAACCCCGGAAACGAATGTCGTGCATTCTCTTGATGACAGTCGCTCTTTAGTCTGTCCTGCAAATTGCGGATCATCCATTTTCACTGACAATATATAGCAACAATTATCCCAAACATCGTCAGCAGCTAATTTAACGCCTCGTGGCAACAGGTTTCTGGATTCACAAAAATCTCTAATAGCATCTAATAGCCCCTGTCGCATGCCGTTGACATGTGTTCCACCTTGCGGAGTTGGAACAAGATTGACATAACTTTCTGTAATCATGTCAGCAGATTCTGGTAGCCAATGCAACGCCCAGTCGACTGCTTCATGTTCACCTTGCATGGAACCCAAAAAAGGCTCGGGGGGCAAGAGTTCTATACCGATTAACTCTTCAGCAAGATAGGTTTTGATACCATCCTCATAACACCATTCTTCTTTTGTTTTTGTTGCTTCATCATTCAAACGTATAGTGACACCAGGGCATAAAACAGCCTTCGCGCGCATTAAATGTTTTAACTTTGTCACCGCATATTTTGTTGTATCAAAATATTTTGCATCCGGCCAAAATCGTATCGTCGTGCCAGTATTCTTTTTTCCTACATCACCTACCACTTCAAGTTTGGAATGCTTCTCTCCACCCTTGAACGACATATTGTATTCCTTGCCATCACGCCTAACCCAAACCTCAAGGTTTTTTGATAAAGCATTGACCACAGACACACCTACTCCATGTAAGCCACCAGAAAACTTATAGTTTTTATTTGAAAACTTACCACCCGAATGCAATCGAGTAAAAATAACTTCAACGCCAGGAAGGTTTTCACCGGGATGTTTATCGACAGGCATGCCACGTCCATCATCGGCCACACTGACAGAACCATCTTTATGCAAGATGACATCAATTTTTGAAGCATGGCCGGAAATAGCTTCATCAACACTATTATCCAGGACTTCCTGAACCAGGTGATTTGGACGACTTGTATCCGTGTACATGCCGGGGCGTTTGCGAACCGGTTCAAGGCCGGTCAATACCTCAATATCAGAGGCATCATATTTAGATGACAAAAGTAGTTATCTCACTGTTATTTATAGGAGCAGGAAAATATCGAATACAGTATCGATATAAGTTGGCAGATTATACTCTTTTGAGATGAATATAAGGAAGTTGATTGTTTAATCTAAATCCGAAACTAGTGAATCACGAATATGCTGTGGCACAGGATCTACCACATGTTCATACGCAGAATGGTTTATGCCTACAGATAATCTACTGCCCTGTTTTAATGCAGCCACCATTTCAGGATTTAATTCAAATCTCATAAAGTGAACAGAAGATGTTTTGTTTTCGTTATCTCGCTCAAGATCTTCATCCGAAACAGCTATCACTTCAGCGAATTCATCCACCTTTACCCATGTCTGGCTCTCGATACCGGTCATTTTGGCTAATGCCTCGCGCCGCTCAACTTCCTCCGTAAATTCGATCATAAAGGTGGCCTTCCAATTTGAACCATCGGGAATCATTAAATTATATGTTTCCAATTCTTCCTCTATACCTTCTGCTTCGAAAACACGTTCAGCCCGCAGAATTTCCTGAATTTGATAGTGCATTACTGTGTGGTCTTCAAAGTAAAGTGTCACATTTGGACCAACCGCTAATTGGCGGTTCTTTTTATGTTTCATTACCTCAGCGCGAAATGTTGAGCGTACTTCTGCATATTTTTCTAATGAATAGAGATCATCTCGTGTTAATTTTTTCATACTAGATCCCATATGCCTGTCTTAATAATGAGAAAGGACTTTCTGCCCTGATTTCTATTCTATCGTCCATACCATTATCAATTTGATGTCCCGCCATCGGGCAGTCACTTATATAATGATCTAGTGCGGCATTTTTAATTTTATTTATAACAGGCTTACATATTTCCATGGAGGTTTCATGGTATTCAGTTTTAACAGCGTAGGTTCCATTATGTCCTGAGCAACGTTCTATCAAAGTGATATCCGTATCAGGTATAAGTTCTAATACTTCCTTGGTCTTTGGACCGATTTTCTGGACGCGTTGATGACAAGGAACATGATAGGCTACCTTGCCGAGCTTATTTTTAAACTCTCTATTTAGTTTATTATCTTTGTTGCGCAACATTAGATACTCAAATGGATCATAAAAAGCCTGTTGTACTTTTTGTACATCGGGGTCATCAGGAAACAGCAAGGGCAACTCTTGTTTATACATTAAGACGCATGAAGGGATCGGCGCAACTATGTCGTAACCTGCTTGCACCATTTTTATTAATTGCGGAATGTTAAAATCTTTTAATTTTTCGACGGACTCTAAATCACCCAGTTCCATTTTAGGCATACCACAACACTTTTCCTGCTCTACCAAACGTACTTCTAATTTGTTGTGTCTTAGTACGGCGATAAGATCTTCTACTACATCCGGTTCATTACGATTACCGTAACAAGTGACAAAAACCGCAACTTTACCTTCGAATAAGCCAGCTTCTTCTGCGGTTGCATTAGATGAACCTTGTTTCTTATGGCGTTTACGCAATGAATTGCTATGGAAGTCAGGAAGAACCGCGTCGGCATGTATACCAACCGTCTTTTCTAATACTTTACGCACAGGTCTAATCGAATTAGCCATGTTAACTGTCTGGGCGATGACAGGGATGCCCACAAGTGAACCTACGGCATCTGTTGAGGTCAGTATTTTATCCCGTAATTTGTTCTCACCATTTTTGAATTTTTGCGCCTTTGCGCGCAACATTAAATGGGGGAAATCCACATTCCACTCATGTGGTGGAACATAAGGACACTTTGTTAAATAACACAGATCACATAAGTAACAGTGATCAATAACATTCCAATAATCTTCTTTATCTACACCATCGACTTCAAAGGTTGCTGACTCGTCAACCAGATCAAATAAGGTTGGGAACGAATTGCAAAGACTGACACAACGCCGACAGCCATGACAGATGTCATAAACGCGCTCAAGCTCATCAAACAATGTGGTTTCGTCGTAAAATTCACCCGACTTCCAATCTATAGGATGTCTGGTTGGTGCTTCAAGACTACCTTCTCGCCCTTCACTCATAAGCTAGCAATTCAAGTTAACACAGGATAAAAGATTGAGCCGACATTAACCGGCTCAATTGGCCTGATAACTTTACTAATACTTATGAACCGAGGTTAGCTAATGCTTTGGTAAAACGATTCGCATGAGAACGTTCTGCCTTTGCCAAGGTTTCAAACCAATCGGCAATCTCATCAAAACCTTCTTCACGAGCTGACTTAGCCATACCAGGATACATGTCAGTATACTCATGCGTCTCACCAGCAATTGCTGCTTTGAGATTAAGATCTGTGCTTCCAATAGGTTCGCCAGTTGCTGGGTCACCTACAGCCTCCAGGTATTCCAAATGACCATGGGCATGACCTGTTTCACCTTCAGCAGTTGATCTAAAGACAGCAGAAACATCATTAAAACCCTCGACATCTGCTTTTTGTGCAAAATAAAGATAACGGCGATTTGCCTGTGATTCACCAGCAAATGCTGCTTTGAGATTTTCTTCGGTTTTAGAGCCTTTAAGTTCCATACATCTCCTCCAAGTTTCTATCCGATAATATTGTATTCGCCTTAACTTAGACTTAGTCTAAGTTTCTAAAACTTTAGCCTAGCCTCAAATCACTGTCAAACACGATCTGAAATTAAAATTTTCATATTTTCCATACTGGTAATGAGGCCAAGTGATGATAATATATGCGCCTTTTTTAGCGACATCCCGTACTATAACTCATTATTAATTTAAGAGATTTCTTGTGCCAAAGAAAACCAGTTTAATCAACTTCGAAAAAACATTAGCTGAGCTTGAGCAGCTCGTGCAGACCATGGAAAAAGGTGAACTATCGCTGGAAGACTCTCTTAAACATTTTGAACGCGGTATTTTATTAACCAAAACATGCCAACAAGCTCTGAGTGAAGCCGAACAAAAAGTTAGCATATTACTGGGAAAAGACGGAAACGCTAAATTAGAGCCTTTTAACCCAGATAATAACGAAGAATAAATGACAGACTTTACTGAACGATTGCAGGTTTATCAAAAATCTGTGGAAACAGCGCTTGATCGTTGGTTACCCGAAGCCTCGGTTCAACCTGAAAAATTGCATGAAGCGATGCGCTATTCAGTCCTGGGCAATGGTAAACGCATACGTCCCGTTATCTTATATGCCACTGGGGAAGCTTTTGGCATAGATTTAATCGCTTTAAATGGGCCCGCATGTGCCGTTGAAATAATCCATGCATATTCTCTAATTCATGATGATTTACCGGCAATGGATGACGATGATCTGCGTCGTGGTCGTCCAACCTGCCACAAGGCCTATGATGATGCCACGGCGATATTAGCTGGAGATGCCTTACAGGCATTATCCTTCCACATACTGGCTCATGACCCTGATATACAGGTAAATGATCAACAACGTTTATCCATGATTGAAACACTTGCTATTGCCAGTGGGTCCAGAGGTATGGCTGGAGGACAAGCTATTGATTTAGCCTCGGTTGGTATATCTCTGACTATTGCTGAACTTGAAAATATGCACATCCATAAAACAGGGGCTTTAATCAGGGCAAGTGCTGAATTGGGGGCACTATCAGTTGATAATGTTGATCGAGAATTACTATCTCGAATCTCGCAATATGCAAAATGCATTGGTTTGGCCTTTCAAATCAAGGATGACATTCTTGATATTGAAAGTGACACCGAAACATTAGGTAAGCCACAGGGTTCAGACATCGCCATGAATAAGCCAACGTATCCCAACCTTCTTGGAATGGAAGGTGCGAAAAAAGCTGCCAATGATTTATACAATGAAGCACTTGAGTGTCTTGACTCCTTCGACAATAAAGCCGACATGCTGAGAGCAATTGCGGATTACATCGTTAAACGCAACAAATAACCGGAACATTATCACCACACAACGCATCCTAGTAGGATGGATATGAGCTTTAATTAGAGTAGAATCACTCAACTTAGTTAATTTCTCTTATTATTACTTTCACCTTCTTAACCTAAGTTATTGGAATTTAAGCAAATGAATAAACCAGTACCCGCAACTACAGAAATACCGGATACCCAGAATAGTCTAGATACCCGGCACATAGCCATAGATAAGGTTGGGATTAAAGACATCAAGCACCCGATTGTGGTGAGTGATCGTTCTGGTCGTGAGCAACATACCGTTGCTAATTTCAACATGTATGTAAACTTGCCTGAAGAATATAAAGGCACTCACATGTCACGTTTTGTCGAAATTCTCAATCACCATGAGTATGAGATTACCGTTCGATCTTTCAAACGCATGATTAAAGAAATGACCGAACGACTGAACGCTCAATCGGGCGATATAGAAATGACCTTCCCATACTTTGTTAATAAAGCGGCACCGGTATCCGGGGTCAAAAGTCTTATGGATTACGAAGTATCTTTTATCGGTCAGATTAAGGACGCAAAACCAGCGGTGTTAGTAAAAGTACTGGTTCCAGTCACTTCCTTATGCCCCTGTTCGAAGAGTATAGCTGATTATGGCGCGCATAATCAGCGCTCACATATAACAGCTTGCGTTAGAATGGCTGACTTTATCTGGATAGAAGAACTCATTGATGTGATTGAAAAAGTTGCATCATGTGAACTATATGGTCTTTTAAAAAGACCTGATGAAAAGTACGTCACTGAACGAGCATACGATAACCCTAAGTTCGTTGAAGATATCGTTCGTGATGTCGCAGTAAAATTTAATGAAGATGACAGAATTTTAGGCTATACGATCGAATCAGAGAATTTTGAATCCATACATAATCACTCTGCTTACGCTATGCTTTCTTGCGATAAAGAAAAAGAAAACACAGAAAAACCCTGATTCTTTCTTTTCCACTTAATTAAGCTCCGTTTTTGTAGTCAAAAAACGGCGTTTTTGGCTCTTTGTTCATATTTTGCTATGGTTACTGAATATATAATACATTAAATAATATGGCGATTATCCCGTTGAGCCACGTAGTTAATTTTAGCCATATGTATACTCAAATATGTATAATTAGCCTGAGTTTTTATAAGGGGCGTTTCAATGGGAGAGAAAGATAAGAGGCCGTCAGTTAGGAGCAAAATGCCAGACGATGGCGAAGTTCCAAAAGAAATGAAAATACCGCATCATCGAGCACCGCATTTTGCTAGTCATTTTGCTACAAATGCTATTGTAACCGGCCCAACTGGCGACGGTATGCACCATATTATTTTTTATGCTGATGTTGTGGGAATTATTAGTGAAACGGCAAGGCTTGTTGATGGCGATGTTAAAGAGCATGAAGGCGGCGTATTGGCTGGCTATCAAACAACTGTTGAACTAGATGATACCGAGTCGTTTAGAGAGAATAAAGCCAGAATAACAATGCCTCATGGTGCGCTAATTCAGCTTAGGGATTTATTAAATCGTACTTACCCTGCTACAGAGATTAAGGACGAGGATAATTAAGATGACAAATCCTGATGTAGATTCTACAGGAGCAGGTAGTAACTATTCTCCTGTAACTCAGATTCATGGTAGTGGGGGTAACTGGAATCCGCCCACTAATTTGGGTTCAACAGGCGGAGGAGGAAGCGGGGATTTGGACAAGAGAGTGACCGTTTTAGAGACTAGAGTAGAGCATATACTTGGTGATATTACGTCTATTAAAGACGATGTTAGAGATATGAGGAATATAGGTATAGGCGTAGCCATCACTATTTTATTGGGTTTACTTGGCTTATATGTTCATATTGGAAACGAATCAAAGGAATTGGATGATAAATTTGATGTATTAAATATATCTATAACGAATGATGTTAATAAAATTAATAATGAACTTGAATCTATTTCTAGGCAAAACGTAGAGACAAATAAAAATATTGTAATTTTAGAAGGCTCAATAAATAAACTTGTTGGGTTAAATGAATTAATGAATAAAAAATAATCATGTCTACTGGCAAATATTTAAGTCTTGAGGAAGCGCGTAAACAGGGCAAATTAAAAGAGTTTGCAGAGCAACATCCTACTAAAGGAAGCAAGAAGAAGTTTAACTCGCTCTTGTCCCGCATGACGCAAAAGCCCTTAAAAGAAGATCAAACATCAAAGAAGGATTAGCTCTCATATTGTAGCGATACTCGAACTCACCTAGATATTTTTGTAGATGTTTACCTGATACATGTACATGTGTACCACGAATAGAGTTCTTAATACGTGACCAGTAACCTTCTATTGAATTGGTATGATGAACGCCGTTTTTCCATTGTTCGCGGCTATGATTAACCATACCGTGATTGTAACCAAGCTCTTTAAGTTTACGATAACCGCCCCATTCGTCAGAGCTAACAGTCGCGCCTTTATCAATGTACTGTTTAATTAATGGGCGAATATGTACATTTGCTCGTCTTGGAATGACTTTAGTTATAACGTCACCATTACGTTGGATCATGCCGAATACGGCTGTCTTTTCAATAGGAAAGCCTGCTTTGTCGCTTCTTCCACCATGAAAAGACTCATCGACTTCAATATGACCTGACATATTGGAATCACCATCTACATCAGCCATGTATTTTCGGATTTCATGCCCCATTCTCCAAGCTGTTTTATAGGTAACAGAGAGTTGGCGTTGTAGTTCCTTAGCGGGTACGCCGTGACGGGAAGTAGTGAAAAGATACATAGCATAGAACCACTTCTGCAAAGGAGTACGAGATCGCTCAAAAGGCGTGTCTTTCATTGGGCTGATCTGGTGACGGCAGAACTGGCAAGAGTAGACAGGACGACTCTTTACCCTGTGAAACTTCCCATTTTTGCCACATTTAGGGCAATCTAGGATTTCACCGAAGCGAGTGACCATAAGATGATGTAAACACTTATCATCATCAGAAAATTCTTTAAAGAAATTAAGTACATCCATTGTTTAGTTCAACCTTGTTCTAGTTAATGTATAACCAGTATACTAAATTAATGTACGTGAGTCAAAGGGATAAACGCCAATAATATTCATAAATCATTGTTTTGTATGAAAGTATGTCGTAAATGGCATGACAAATGCTTTAGGATAGATAGTAGACTATCTCCTCCCCTTTAGACTATTGGGTGCGCTCAAAACCGCACCCTTTTTTTATCCCGAAATAATGAACCACTCGGGAAAATGTCACTCTATTAGGCGTAAAGGCAATTTATAAATATAAATACACCATGAAGAAACTCCTCCTCCTCACTTTAATTCTACTTTATGGGACTTTGGCCTCTGCTGATGCGATTGATATGCGAGATTACATCAAGCTTAGAAAAGGGATGTCAGAAGCAGAGGTGCTCTACAGGCTAGGCTCACCAGATCACGAAACACTAAAGACTGATTATCATCACAATATATTACGAAAAAGCTGGTTCTTCATACCTGCACCTCAGAGTTCTGATAAATGGATTACTGAGATAAAGTTTGATTCAAACGGTAAAATCATAGATCTGGATCGAGATCGCATTAAATAACACTTACTTTCTAGCAAGTGCCTTCGCTTCATCCCAAAGCGCATCCATTTCTTCCAAAGTCGCATTAGCAAGCGATTTATTCTGTTTTTTTAAGGTTGCTTCTATGTAATTAAAACGACTGACAAATTTTTCATTCGTATCTCGAAGTGAAACCTCGGAATCAATTTTATAATGACGGCCAAGATTAACGCAGCAAAACATCAAGTCACCCAATTCCTCAGAAATATTGTCGATTTTATCCGGCTCTTGGAGTGCTTGTCGAAGCTCGCTTAATTCTTCATCTATCTTATTTAAGATATCTTGACTATCAGTCCAGTCAAAACCAACAGTCGCTGTCCGTTTTTGTAATTTCTCAGCTCTTTTAATAGCCGGCATATGTTTGCCAATATCATCGAGCAGATGGTTTGGCTCCTTATCCGCACCATTGGCGGCGGCATCACGCTCTTGCTGTTTTATTTGTTCCCAAAGCGTTTTAACTTCTTCAACACTATCCAGCTTGAAGTCTGAAAATACATGCGGGTGTCTGCGTTCAAGTTTTTGATTCACTTGCTTTACCACATCATGAAAATTAAAATGTTTACTCTCATCGGCCATTTCAGAATAAAAAACAATATGAAACAATAGATCCCCCAGTTCATCCCGTAACCCTTCGATATCATTACGCTCAATGGCATCCACCACCTCATATGCTTCTTCAAGAGTAAATGCCTTTATCGAATCAATCGTTTGCTCTTTATCCCACGGACACCCATTGTCTGGATCTCGGAGTAACTTCATAATGTCGAGTAATCTTTCCAGTTCTTTCATTAGATTTTTATTTAAAGGCTTGACCTTGGTTAATGTTTCGCATAAAACAATCACACTATAGTTTCATCCCGAAAGGATGTTATGGTGAATGACTTTACAAAAGTCTACCCAATAACAAAAGCGATATGACACCATTAATATTAAGACTTGATATAGCAGGTTCTCCCGTCAGGTGGATCCCTTGGCAAGATGCGGTCAATCTTTATAGCAGAGAAATGATTGCCTGGACTGCTGGTGATAGCGTGTTTACGTTTCATGGTGGGACTAGTCGATTAACTGGCCAGCGTTCAACCGTTGAGATCAATTCAATAATAGCCGTCAAACGTTCCAACCCAGCCAAACACAATAAGCGTATTATTCCCCCGTTAACCAACCGTGAATTGTTCTTGCGGGATGCCTCTTTATGCATGTACTGTGGACACAAATTTAATGATGCGGCATTAACACGCGATCACATTATTCCAATATCCAAGGGCGGCAGGGATCGTTGGTCAAATGTTGTGACAGCATGTCGCCATTGTAATACCCGCAAAGGGAATCGAACGCCTGAACGCGCTAACATGCCTTTACTTGCGATACCTTATGTACCGAACTGGGCTGAATATCTTGCCTTATCAAATAGAAAAATTCTTGCGGATCAGATGGAGTTTCTAAAAAGTCAGTTTTCAGGCCGAAAAATGCTTTTTTCACCATAATTAATTTTTCATCTGCGAATAAGATGCTTGAACTCTGATAATCTTTCGATTTTAGTTCTTAGACTCAATGCCAAGTAAACTATTTACCGCCAGTAATCGAATGCTGGAAATACAATCACCCGTTATCCCCGTTGTTTCTAATTTAATTAAAAAAACTCCTGGGACGATTTCTCTGGGTCAAGGCGTTGTTTATTACTCACCGCCACAAAGCGTTTTCGATAGAGTGACTTCTCAAAAATATTCAGTTGATTTTAACTGGTATTCTGAGGTCGAAGGCACACCGGAATTACGTTCTTGTATCTCAAGAAAACTTAAACAAGATAATGATATACATCTCAATAACTCTCAGAGTTTAGTTGTTACTGCGGGCGCAAATATGGCTTTCATGAACGCCTTAATGGCGATTACTGATCCCGGGGATGAAGTAATCTTATTGCGCCCTTATTATTTCAATCATGAAATGGCTATCAAAATGCTGTCTTGTTCACCCGTTACCGTCGAAACAAAGACCGACTTCCAGCCTTCTCTAGAAGCTATAGCTGCCGCTATAACACCAAAAACAAAAGCGATTGTTACCGTGTCCCCTAATAATCCTACTGGTGTGGTTTATTCAGAGTCGACATTACGTGAGATAAATAAACTATGCCAGGATAACGGCATCTATCATATCTCTGACGAAGCCTATGAATACTTTACCTATGACGATGTTCAACATTTTTCAGTTGCAAGTATCCCTAATTCAGAACAGTACACTATTTCACTTTATTCCTTATCTAAGGCCTTTGGTTTTGCAAGTTGGCGCATTGGCTATATGATATGTCCGGAACACCTGTTGCTGTCTGTAAAAAAAGCACAAGATACATACCTTATTTGCCCAACCCGTATTGCGCAAGATGCAGCGATTACGGCCATGCAATTAGGACGTTCATATACTCAGTCACATTTAAAACAAATTGATCGTACTCGAAGTATCTTATTTTCAGCGTTGCAAGATATAAATAATCTCTGTTCAACACCTGATTCCAAAGGTGCTTTTTATTCTCTGGTTAAACTCAATACGACACTGACAGGCATGCAAGTGGTTGAGAGACTAATCAAAGAATACAAAGTAGCAGTAATCCCAGGTGAAGCCTTCGGGATGAATGACGGCTGTTATTGTCGTATCGCCTACGGGGCCCTGGACAAGGGGGCATCTGAGACAGGGATTAAACGCTTACTGGCTGGTTTCAAAGGAATCATTAGATGAGCGGACACAGAAATGTATATGATGAATGATAACAATTAATGAGGAAATACTCATGAAATCTATAACAATTTTAATCAGTCTCTTATTGATGCCCTCTATTACATTGGCTGTTGATAGCAGTGGGAATTATGCAGTATGGGGGGTCGGCAAAAAATCCTGTTTCGGTTTTAATAAGGCGATGACAAAAGATGGAAACGATAAATATAAACATTACATAAAAGGTTTTTTAACAGCGTACAATGTATTTACAGAAAAAACTTATAGTATTACAGGAAGAATGAAAGAAGATGAAGTCATCGGCTGGCTTACCGAATATTGCGAAGAAAACCCGATGTCAGGTCTGGAAAATGCTTTAATCAGCTTTACCTTTGACCACTATGACAAACGGATGAAGACTTCAGGATCAGGTGCTGGTCGCTAAAACTTTTCTTGCTTTAATAAACTGACATTAATTAAGTAAAATTGGTCTCATTTTTTTGCTTTTAGAAATTGATTAACACTCTGAAATGGTTCATTATCATATGACGAAATCTATTTATCTGGGGATGACCTCAGCAATTGTTTAACTGGAGACGAACAATGCAAACAAAAATAATCAAAGTTGGCGTACTTGCGCTTTCACTCGCAATGCTTGGTGGTTGTGGCAACATGAAACAAATGCAAGCTGATATAGATGCGGCTAACACTGCAGCTTCGGCGGCAATGTCAAAGGCAACGGAAGCTTATAATTTGGCTTCAAAAGGCCATGGTATAGCATCGGAAGCTGCACTTGCTGCTTCAAAGGCACAGGCTACGGCTGATTCGGCATTAGAATGTTGTAATGCAAATTCAGCAAAGATTGATCGTATGTTTGAAAAAGCGATGATGAAATAATAAATTAAACCTTTAATTTATACTTAAAAGCCCTGATTGGATTCAATCAGGGCTTTTTTTATATATAGGATCTACTTGTCTGCTGTGAACGCATAAATGCGCAGTAGTGACGTTCTTAAATGACAAAATTCGAACCGAACAATATTTCGTCGCATAAAAACGACGTTCTTAATTAATCAGAAATAATGATCTGAGAATCTAACTGCAATTGTAAATTAAACTTTTCTGCCTGAGTCAGTACTTTGCTCAATCTTTCTCCAACTTTTGCCTGCATCACCTTCGGTAATAGTCTTCCTATTGCAATGGGCAGACCACTAGGGCTGTTTATCGCGTCATATGCAGCAGACCAATCAAGCTCATAATCTTCATCATTTAACATATCAATAATTAATGCGACAACACTAGTCAGGTTATTTTCGTATTTTTCTATGTCTTCATCCAGAAAAGGGTGTGCTTCAAGGTAAATTATGTTGTCTTTTACACCAACCTTATAGGGTTGATTAATTATATTGACCGGAGTCCGAAGGGAGACTTCTGAAAATAAGGCTTCGATATCTTCCGGGTATAAACGAATACAGCCATGGCTGACTCTCATTCCAATGCCATAAGGTTTATTCGTGCCATGGATAAGATAATCAGGCTTGCCCAAGCGCATAGCAAAAGCACCTAATGGATTATCGGGGCCGGCCTTAACAATTTTAGGGAGTGGATCGCCTGCTGCTTCATGTTCTTTCCTGATAGATTCAGGGGGATACCAGTTTGGGTTGGTTTTTTTCTCTATAATTTTTGTTTTCATGTAAGGCGTGCTCCAACCTTCCCTGCCTATGCCTAACGGATATGTGATTACTTCTTGTGGTTTACCCTTCATTTTAGGAGGATAGTAATACAAGCGCATTTCAGGGATATTTAAGACAATGCCTCTCATTGGTGCAACCGGCAAAATAAATTGTGCTGGCAGGGTGACCTCTTCTCCATGAACCGGCAACCACGTATCAACATCTGGATTAACCAGTTTCATGTCCTGATAACCAAAACCGTTACGACGAGCAATATCTAATAATGTTTCACTTTGGTCTGCTTTGACTTTTATGATTTCGCCTACCAGCGTATCACCTGAATCACTCAGGACATATCTCGTAGCATGAGCATTAGGTAAGGAACAGATTAACAGTCCAAGTAAAATCACAACCTTATCAGTTCTCTTCATCTCTCTATTCTTTCTAAAAAACATCATAACGGTAATAATAGTCTTCTCAGCTCATAACAACACGTTTAGATTTACCAATACGCAACAAATTTGGCAATAATATTAGTGTAAAAAATGTACTCGTCATCGTATTCATCTTCTTATAATTTAGAAAAACTAATGTTTCTCATTAATTTGATTATTAACACTTTAAAGGTTCACAGCATTATATAATGTTATTTAATAATCTGTTTGATAAAAATGGAAAGGAAAACGGCAATTGCAGCCGGTTTACTCATTACCAAACAGTCTCTGCCTTATGGGCCAGGATGTTTTTACTGTTTCTCTGCTGCACATATCTAAGCCACGTCTTAGCAGCTCGAGATATTGCTGACCCAATTAATTTACCGCAAGCTCAATTACAGCAACTTCTGCAAAACAATTTCAAAGTTTTAGGGCTGGTTCAACTCAAACAAAATGCAGGCCCGGACTTCCCCCTCATGGAATTTTCCGGATTGGCATGGGATCACGATCAAAAACAGTTAACGATTCTATCTGATCGTGGCTTCATCATTCACACAACACCCTCTTTTGAAAATAACCGATTAGTAAACCTTGTTCTCAATTCTTATCATTTCTTAAAAGATAAAAATGGAAAGCAGCTAAAATATAAATTTTCTGATAGTGAAGGTCTGGCATTGAACAATGCAAAAAATGGTATTGCAGGAGATACAGAATTAGTTATCAGTTTTGAGCGCAAGCCAAGAATTATTAAGTTCACCTCTGAAGGAAATTATATTTCGCAATATATACTCGCTAATATGCTGGATGATATAGACAACTACGCAGGAGCCAATAAATCATTAGAAGCAATTACACTTCATCCAATATTCAACATAATTACAGGCCCCGAACGTCCTTTAAAAAATACGAATAACAACATGCTGTCATTACATACAATTAATGAGAATATCTGGAACTTTAAACCTAATAGTGAAAATTATGGCTCTTTAGTCGGATTAACTACCTTGCCTGATAATCGCCTTGTTGCATTAGAACGTATTTATTCCAGTATCTTTTCTGGCCTAGCTAGTGTTATTCATTTGATTACACTTGAAGCTGGTTCAATACAAGCGCAACAATTATCGGAGCTTGTCCCTTCAGCTAGTTACTTTAATGAAAATTTTGAAGGCATTGCATGGCATAAAGACAATCGCTTTTTTATGATCAGTGATGACAATGATAATATTTTTCAGCGCACCCTTCTTGTCTACTTCGAAATACCTAGCCTGGACTCTTCGGAAAAATAAGACTTTGTATGAGTTTAATTATTTTTCTCTCAACCTCGGCATCAATTCAACCAGATTACAGGGTCGAGTTCTATAATCAAGCTGTAAACGAATCAACTCATCCCATGCAGTAACACAAGCGCCCATTGAACCGGGCATGCAGAATATATACGTTCCATTAGCAACGCCGGCAATCGCGCGCGATTGTATTGTCGAAGTCTTGATCTGCTGAAATGAAATTGCACGAAAGGTCTCACCAAAACCATCAATTGTTTTATCAAAAAGGACATTGAGCGCTTCCGGCGTGCCATCACGACCGGTCACACCGGTGCCACCCGTCGTCAACACCACCTGTATATCTTCATCGACAATCCATTGCGATACTGCAGCACGAATCGCATATTTATCATCTGGCACGATCTTCTTTTCATAAAGGATGTGACCTTGTTGTTCAAGTAGGTTGACTAAGCGCTGCCCTGACTTATCCGTTTCTTCCGTACGTGAATCAGAAACAGTCAACACCGCTATATTCAGTGGAATAAACTCTCTTTCAGTTTTCTTTTCAGTCATAATATTACTTCTAAATTAATTTCAGATAATAATAATGCAGGCGGCAGCAAAAACACAGGTGAAATGTGGTGGCTAGACGGGGCGAGCCGCTAGAATCGATGCGTCTGGATAAATGGCTCTGGTGCACACGTTTTTATAAAACGCGCGCACTCGCAGCATCCGCGATCAAAGGACATAAAGTAAAGGTTAATGATCAAGCTATAAAGGCTGCAAAAAGTATCAAGGTCGGCGACAAGGTAGAAATCCGTAAGACTCCTTTCAAATATACCATCACGATATTAAAACTGATCAATAACCGAGCCTCCGCAAGCCAGGCGGCGCTATTATTTGAGGAAGATCTGGAAAGCATCAAAACACGAGAAGATTTATCTAAACAAATGAAAGCCGATGCAGCATCTTTCCCAAGGACGATAGGTAGACCCACTAAACGGGACCGAAGGGAGATTATTCGATTTACACGAATATCCAAGGAGGAATAATTTGAACAAACTGACCCGGCCCAACTCTATAAAATGTGTAAATTACAACTATATCTGTCAATAATAGTGGAGATGAATAATGAGCGCTAATGAAATATGTCATGTGGAAATGACCTCGTTCCATAATATATTAGGAAGCGAAGGTTATCCGTATGAAAAAGATCGCTATTGGTTATTCACTTCAAAAGTGTGCCCTTTTGCCCATCGAACCGAAATTATGCGTGCGCTAACTGGGCTTACCGATCATATTGGTCTCACCATAGCCGGAGCAGTACAGACGGAACAAGGGTGGGATCTCGACAGACGTTATGTAAGCGCGGACAGCGCAGCCAACCCTGTTGCCGGCATAAATAGGCTTCCCGATATCTATAAACTCGCAGCAGCGGGTTATATCGGACGTGCCTCGGTACCTGTCTTGTTTGATACCAAGACTGATACCATTGTTAATAATGAATCATCAGAGATAATCCGCCAATTCGATCAGGTAGCAACGCAACACTTTGATCACAAGACACTGTATCCAGAAAACAAAAAATCGCTAATAGATAGCTTGATAAATGAACTAGCTGATGAATTAATCACCCCTATCTATCGTGCAGGCTTCGCTAAGGATCAACAAACCCATCATTTATATTTTGAAAAAGTATTTTCCAGTTTGACTGCGCTCGACAAACGACTCGGAGAGACAGGCCCTTTCATCGCAGGCGAACAACTGACACTCGCGGATATACATGCCTATCCGCATTTATCTCGCTTCGATGCGGCCTATCATTCTCTCTATCGATTGAATAAACACTTTATTCGAGACTATCCAAACATAACCGACTATCTTACGCGTCTTGGTGAGTTACCAGCCTTTAGTGACACTTTGGATGTGCAAGCCTTTAAGGACGGATATTTTCTGGCATGGAATCAGCCGACAGAAGGACACTTTACGCCCGTTGGACCGCAAGTTAACCTTCGTTCTGGTGTTGCACTTGCGTCGGTGATTTAAAAAGCGTTAATAATTACTCGGTAGATATTATTTGAAAAGTTTGGCCTGACTCAAACGACACTTATTTAAGCCCGACTTTCCCGTGTAAGCGGGAATTCAGTTAGGCAAGAGACATTATTTTCACTGGATCCCCACTTGCGGGGGATGACAATGAGAAATAGTATTGCCGATGGACCTTAAATAAGTGACACTCTGATCTCGCACTGCGCATTCTAGAAGCATCCATTATGTGGAAATTAATTCTAATCATTATTACCACGATTGTTATCTACAACTGGCAAGGTACTAGTCCCGTACCCATTGATTCAAATATTTCAGATTCTTTTCCCATTCAATATGCTTCTACTTTGTCTATTGATAAGTCACCTATACAAAAAAAGATTAATAAGTCTAAACAAGCATTTCAATTTGATGAATTCCAAATAACACCACTAGCCAACTTCCAACTTGTTGCGCGCGTTCTTGGTGCAGAGCGTTATCGAGCTGATCGCGAGTCTAGACTCTCGCCTGTTGACTTAGCACTGGGTTGGGGGCCAATGGCAAACCCAGCTACATTAGACAAACTGACTATCACACAGTCAAATCGCTGGTATCACTGGCGAACAGATAAATTCCCTATACCAAGACGTGACATTGAAACAAACAGCGCAAACATGCATTTCATTCCCGCCAATAGTGCGGTTGCAGCAAAATTGAAGTCTATACAGACTGGTGATACCGTAAAATTGATAGGTTATCTCGTACATGTCGATGGCAAAAATGGTTGGACATGGACCAGTTCTCTGACCCGCGAAGACACAGGGAGTCATTCTTGCGAAGTTATTTTATTAGAAGATATTAAGACAATTTAAAACTTATCGATTTATCTCTACGAAACTATCTTGCCGCTCGATCCAAAAATAATAAATACCCAAAACCACGCCGCGTACCGCAATGAAAACAGTAAACGCTAACCATAAGCCATGGTTGCCCATAAATTGAAAGGCGTACCAGAACGGTAAAAAGAAGACAAAGGTACAGATCAGCATGGCATTACGCATCTCCGAACCCCGAGTTGCACCTATAAAGACACCATCAAGCAAGAAACACCACACAGAGATTAACGGCAAGACTATCATCCACGGCAAATAGATTAATGCTGTTTCTCGCACCTCCTCAAGATCTGTTAATAGATTCACCAATGACTCACCAGCAAGCCAATAGAACAAAGTAAATGCCAAACCAAAGGCTAAAGACCATTTTAACGCCAGCTCTACAGCATTCTTAAACGAGGCTTTACTCCTGGCGCCTATAGCTTTTCCGACTAAGGCTTCAGCAGCATGATTAAAACCATCCAGCGCCAATGCCATGAGTAAGTAAAATTTCATCAAAATAGAATTCGCCGCAAGCGTCAGGTCGCCATATTTAGCTCCTTCTCGTGTAAAGAAGGCAAAGACGAGGATCAAACATATTGTCCGGATAAAAATATCACTATTTAAACGCATAAATATCTTCATTTTTTCAAGGTGTAATATTTCAGCAAGCTGCCATTCCCCACCCTGACCGCCGAGTTGTTTTCTCACAATAAAAAACGCATACAACACCCCGCAGTACTGTGCGATAACCGTGGCTAAAGCAACTCCGCGTACATCCATGTCCATATAAACGACAAATATAATATCCAGAATAATATTAATGACGTTTACCGTTATACCAAGTCTTAAACTGGCCATCGCATTTTGCATGCCTAACAACCATCCGTTGACTGAAAACAAGATCATCAAGGCCGGTGCGCCCCAGATCATCCAACGACAATACACCTCAGCATAGTGTTTTACCTCGGTACTGCCTTCGAGCAAGGTTAAACCAAAATTGAAGATCGGATTTTGAAATAACAGAAAAAATATTGCGATGCTTAAACCAACCAGAATCGATTGAATTAATAGTGTCCTGATTTCTGTGGCATCTTTTTTACCGTGCGCTTGGGCGACTATCCCTGTCGTGCCCATGCGTAAAAAACCCATGCCCCAATATAAGAAATCAAAAATAACTGAGCCTACAGCAACGCCACCTAAAAATACGGCGCTGTCTAAATGCCCAATAACAGCAGTATCGACCAAACCTAATAAGGCCATACTGACATTGCCAATAATCATCGGCCCCGCGAGTAACCAAAAGGCGCGATGTTGATTATTAATAGTCATGCGGTGTTATATAGGGTTTCAGGAAAGCAACAATGCGTCTTGATGCTATCTATACTACTGTAGATATTGGATCTCCCCAATGTCCTTCAAAGAAATTCTCATCCAACGTATTACGGGCACGAGCATTGTATTCCCGTTCTTTAATCTCCTCGGGTATTTTCGATTCTGGTAATTGATAGCCAACGGCCATCATCGCCATCGGGGTAAATTGCTCGGGGATAGCAAACTCTGCAATTGTTTTATCTGCATCGAAGCCGCCCATTTGATGCACCATTAAACCTAATGCGGTTGCTTGCAAACATAGGTTCTCTGATGCCGCACCAGTATCGTACTGTCCCCAACGGTTCGGTTTTCCATTTTGCGACAACACAGAATCGGCACATGCCAACAATAATAAAGGGGCATCTTTTGCCCAGCTCTGGTTGCCTTCTGCAAGGCAAGCCCATGCTTTTTCCCAAGCTGCTTTATTGGTCGTCTTATCGAAGACGATAAATCGCCAAGGCTGATCACCAAAGCATGATGGGGCCCAGCGTGCGGCTTCTATTAAGGCGATTATCTCTTTGCGGCTGACTATTTTTTCTGGATCATAGGCACGCCCGCTCCAGCGCGCGGCGATAAGCTCATGAATCGTTACTTTTGTCTCAATATCTTTATTAAACATGTGTTATACAACTCCTGATTTGATAGGCTTGACACAATTAATACACTTAATAATAACTCGGTAAGCTCTGATTCTCGTCATTCCCGCGCAGGCGGGAATCCATACATGTGTTAGAAACATAGACTCCCGCTTTCACGGGAGTGACGAAAGATGACTTTTTCAGACTCACCCAAAAAATAAACATCATGTCAGACATTGAAATATATCAAAAGCTTTTCGGTAATATTGAAAAAGTAATACAAGGTCAATCTCCTGCGATACGTAAACTGCTTGCTGCTTTTTTCAGTGACGGTCATGTGCTGCTTGAAGACGTACCGGGCACGGGTAAAACAACTTTGGCCAAGGCATTGGCAAAATCGATCGATGTCGAGTTTCAACGCATACAATTCACACCGGATCTTTTACCTACGGATATTCTCGGAGTCTCCATATTCAATCAACGTGATCAAGATTTTGAATTTCACCCCGGCCCTATCTTCAGTAACATACTATTAGCTGATGAAATCAATCGCGCCTCACCACGTACACAATCTGCATTATTAGAAGCCATGGGTGAGCGCCAGATAAGCATTGAGAGAAGCAATTATCAACTAGACGATTTATTTTTTGTGATTGCGACACAAAACCCGGTGGAATACCACGGCACCTACCCGCTACCGGAGGCACAAATGGATCGCTTTGCGATGCGTTTTAGTCTTGGTTACGTTACTCAAAACGAAGAAGTATCGATCCTCGAAAAACAAAACGAGCGACACCCTCTCGACTCTCTTAAACCCTGCATAAATAAAGAAGATGTCATCAAGGTTAAACAGCAAGTCACAAATATTAACGTTAGTGACGAGATAAAACATTACATGGTGAGTCTTATCAGAGCGACCCGAGAGACAGAAGGTATATTAAATGGTGCCAGCCCACGCGCATCATTATCTATGATGAAGGCGGCACAAGCTCTAGCACTGTTTGACGGTATGGATTACGTCAGCCCTGATCAAGTGCAAGAAATCGCCATCCCTGTTATTTCTCACCGCTTGATGATGAATTCACAAAGTCGCTTCTCAGGCAATAGCAGCGATAAGATCATTGAAGATATTTTAGCAAAAACGCCTGTGCCGGTATAAACACTTAATATCGTCGTTAAGCATGTTACGTAAACTCATATTGGCTAGCTTCAAACGGGTTTACCGTTTTAACCAATGGACACGTCGCCGATTTACCTCAACCGGAATGCTGATATTGTTAATCATGCCGGTTGCAGGGGTATTTGGTTTTGATACGCGTTCAACACTTTCTTTTCAGATATTTTCAATCACATTGACATTGCTAATCACCTCGATGTTCTTTGCTGTATTTTTTCGAGGTAAATTTTCTATCGATAGAAAGCTACCCGAGTATGGTAGCGTTGGAACCCCGCTCAACTACGCTTGCATCATTCGCAATGAAAATAAAACAGCAAAAAGAGGAATTGTGCTTATCGATGAGTTGAAGAATCAATTTCCCAGCATAGAGATGTTTTCCAAAACAAAAGACCCACTTGATAAAAACAGAAATCGTATAGATCGTTTCATTGGCTATCCACGCCTTGTTAATGCGATGCAAAAACTACGTGGAGGCACAATCAAACCGATCGCTGTTGATTATATCGCGGAAAAAAGTGAAATAGAGGCAACACTACAACTCACACCCTTGCGCAGGGGTTATTTACAATTCGATAAAACCAGACTGGCAATGGCTGACCCATTAGGTTTATTTCAAGGACAAAAAATCATTCACAATAAAGACAGATTGCTGATATTGCCAAAGCTCTACAAAACACCTCGATTAAACTTGCAGGGCAAGCGCAGCTATCATCATGGCGGCGTAAACAATGCCTCTATCGTAGGTGACTCACAAGAATTCACTTCTCTACGCGACTATCATCCCGGCGACCCTATCCGCTCAATACATTGGCGCAGCTTTGCGAAACTCAACAAACCGATTGTTAAAGAATATCAGGATGAATACTTTACCCGATATGGCTTGATACTCGATACATTTTTGGATAAACAACCGGAGCTGATATTTGAAGATGCCGTATCTATCGCGGCGTCTTTTATGACTTCACAAAAAGAACAAGATGCATTACTCGACTTGATGTTTGTCGGCAATAAGTCTTATCGTTTCACATCCGGGAGAGGACTTGCCGGGGCAGAAAATATTCTGGAAGTACTGGCCTGCGTACAACCGGTTTATGAATCCAATATACCCGAAGTTGAACTCATGATTCATCGATATAGTCGAGAATGTAGCGCCTTCATTTGCATACTGCTGGAGCTGGATGAACAGCGGCTAAAATTGATTAAGGCTTTGTCCGAATTAAACATTCCTATTAAATTATTTTTATTAAAAGAATCAAGCAATACAGCTAGTGCTGAAACAGAAAATGAAATTCATGTGATTCACCACGACAACCTGCAACAAGATCTTGATGCTCTGTGGACAACTTAAACGACAATACGTTAAATACTAAATTAAGCCCGGCTCCTCCCGGCTTAATCATGGCTGGCTTGTTAGTCTGGGGATGGCAAACACAGTTTATGCTATATGCCATCGTCATTGGGATATTACTTGAGTTACCTCTGTTTATTAAATGGCGCATAGACTTTAGTGACAAAGACACCAACCAACTCGCCGATCTAAGTGGCGTTATCTTTTTTATTTTAACTATCTATGTATTCGTAAATTATTCATTCCAGGGCATTTATAAGATACTTGAGCTATTACCGTTCGTACTATTACTACTCATGCTGGTGCAATGCTACGGCATCCAGAATGGGATAAAGACCTCTGCTCTATTTATCAGTATTCGCCGTCTGGGAGAAAAGGCAGGCCCGGACATCTTATATACGACAAATATTGGCATGCCTTATGTCTTTATCTGTCTGATATCGGCAAGTTCAGGCAACCAATATAGCGATTACTTTTTTGGAGCATGCGCAGTTATCATTGGCTGGCTATTATTAACGCAAAGAGCTAAACATTTTTCTAAAATCACCTGGTTTGCCTCTATCGTATTTGTGTTGTTCTTTTCCTATCTTGCTCAAAACGGATTACAGCAATTACAAAATAGCTCAGAGACATTTTTCCTTAAGCTATTCGAACAATATGGATGGAGAAGCACCGACCCGGAACGCACGTCGACATCAATAGGTTCATTAGGTCGTTTAAAGTTATCAGACCGTATTATCTTCCGCGTTAAGGCAAACAATCCTTCGTCAACCCCACTCTATTTTCGAGAGACCTCTTACAGTACTTATGAGTATGGTAGCTGGCGTAATCCAAAAGTTGAATTTGATATCATTGGTAAAACATCGAATAAAAATGAATGGCGACTTAATAACAATAAATTCGACAAAGAAACAATGGATGTGGCGATTTACCTACAGGATCAAGCTGCCATTATCCCCGTACCTGACAACATCAATACATTAGCAGGGAAAGATTTAATTCAGGTTGAAACCAACGTGTATGGTTCAACACGAATTGAAGCGCGCGAAGGCTGGATTAATTATCGCCTTGGGGTTTCCGATCATGATTTTGTAGAAGTGTCGCCTAGCCCTAAAGATCTTGAAATACCACCCAACTATAAGACTGACTTTGAACAGATCGCTACCAAGTTAGACCTTTACTCAAAAGCACCCGAGGAAATCATTGGCTCCGTACAGCAGTATTTCAAAGATAACTTTTATTATTCAATCACACAAAATCAACGTTATACAAAAAGCCAATACCTGACAAGATTCTTATTTAAAGATAAAAAAGGCCACTGTGAATACTTTGCCACGGCAACGGCCTTATTATTACGCGAAGCAGGCATTCCAACGCGCTATACGGTAGGTTACTCCGTACAGGAATATAGTCACTGGCAAGGCTCCTATCTGGTACGCGCAAGACATGCACATGCCTGGCTAAAGTATTATATCAATGGCGCATGGCACAACATGGACACAACACCGTCAGTATGGGCCCCTATGGAGTCAGAAGATCGCACACTATTAGAGCCGCTAATGGATCTCCTTTCATGGCTGCGTTACAAAACGACTGGCGGAACGATTGAATCTAAAAAAGAAGAAACAACTAACTGGATGTTGTGGTTCTTAATCCCATTAGGTGCCTATTTAATCTGGCGTTTTTATACGAAACAGCGAGTCGAAAATAAAGATAACGCGAACAATGTTCATACAAAAATTGATCGTTTAGGAACTGACTCACCACTCTACCCGCTTATAGAAAAACTGGAGCTAAAGATAGACGGTCGACAGCCGGGGGAAACATTAACACGATGGATAAAGCGAATATTGCCTGACACAAAGGCTGAGCAATATTACCCTTTAATTACACTACACAATGCGTATCGATTTAACCCACTTGGTGACAAAAAAGCAGAAAAAAAACGGATAAGTGATACCTTGGATTCACAGACGTAAAACTCTATTGCTTCCAGCTTATTAACTTATAATTTCAAAAAACATCATGAATAAATAAAAAAACAACCATCTTCAATTTTGTGCTTAATTTTATTAAGCGGTCGATTACCGTTTTCTATACATTCACCATTTTCAACATTGAATTTCCATTGATGTTTTGAGCAAGTCAATGTTGTCCCTTCGAGGATTGACAGCGGTATATCCGTAGCTTGATGTGGACAACGACTATCGTAGACTTGGTAGTCATTACCTTTTTTATTTATAAAACAGGCTCGACCATCATAGTCGTAACGAGATACACCCTCTTCTATTTCATTCACCGCTATTAATTTATGCCACTGTTTTTCCTTTCCGATTAGTTCAGGATTAAAATCAGGGAGATCCATTTGTAATATAATATCGACCGCCCAAATGATCTTACTCATGCCCAGTGTTGGTAGACATACCAACATCGCATCTAAAATTTCATCGGCACTATTGCCTTCTCTTAATGCACGAACAAGGTATTGTTTTAAGCCCGCTTCGGTTTGTCCATCGACCTTAGTGATAACTGATAACAACGACCGTGTTTTAACATCAAGGTGTTTGCCACCTTCTTTTAGTGCCTTAAAATAGGGTTCGACAGCGTCTTTCCGTACCTTTAATAAATAGTTTAGTGCATCACTCATCTGTTTCTTCCGTTGGTTCATCCCAATGTCTGGGTGGCATTTCTACTGTCTGTTCACCTATTTTATTTGAATAAATATCTTCCATCATTAACGTTACTGTTGGATTGTGGTAATTCTGATGTAGTAACATGATATTTATTTTTGGATCAATCGACTTATAAATTTCTTCTTCTTTTTTAAATAAGAGAGTCCTTTTAACTGCACGTTGTACCGGTATGTGCACTGAGACAACACCAAGCTGATGACTATCTTTTCTGGTACAGGCATTCATGTTCTGTTTTTGGAAACAACGCACACCGACATCGGAAACTATGGCGCTGGTTTCTTTATCTAGTGTACGAAATCGAATTTCAGCAAAACTGAGTTTTTTTTCAATTTTTGCTCCAAACAACTCAAAGTAATCTGTCGTTATAAATACAACTGCAATAATTAGAACAGCAACAATAATCGTTGAAAATATTTTTATCTTCTTCTTATCCACCAGAACTTCCTCGATTAGTCTCGGCGTAAACGATCTCTTACCGATATGGGAGTTGGATATCTCAAAACAATAATATATGACGACACAATAAAGGTTAGCAGTGTAGCAAACTGGATTAAATAGGATGTCTTTTCATCTATAAAACCTGAATTGACGGCCAGTACAGCGATTAATAATGAGAACTCGCTGATCTGGCCCAACCTGAACCCGGTTTCGAAAGAGACATACTTCTTTTCTCCTTCCCTCTGTAACAACCAGCCAAAAACAAGTGGCTTACAAATAAGCACGAGAACAGCAAGGATTGTTCCAGGAATAAAAATTTCACTAATGACAGATATATTAAACCCTGCTCCCAATGAAAAGAAAAAGATGATGAGAAAAAAATCTCGCAGCGGTTTCAAACGTTCAGTAATAAACAATGCAATTGGACTAGAGGCCAATGTTACACCTGCGACAAACGCACCAATTTCATGCGATAAACCACCATAATGCGCTAATTCGGCGATACCAAGGCACCAGGCAATGGCTAACAAGAATATATATTCATGTATTTCATCAAAACGTTGGATCAACTTGATGAGTACAAATCGTTCTATTAGATAAACAACCCCTACCAAAATAGGTAAGTAAATTAATTGCATCGCAATATCGACCATCAGGTTACCGCCCTTACCATACCCTTGCAGCAATAATAAAATCACAATAGCGATCAAATCCTGAATTAATAGAATACTGATAATGATCTGGCCCGTATGCTTATGATGCAGCGTTGTGGTTGGTAATAACTTTAGACCAATGATGGTGCTGGAGAACATCATGACGGCACCGATTAACATTGCTTGCAATAATTCGTAGCCAAAGATAAAACCAATCGAAAAGCCAATCAGACAAAATGCTGCTGAACTCAGTAAGGTAACAACTGTGGCTTCACGTAGCATTTGCCATAATTGCTGAGGTAATAGATCCAGTCCCAGTAAATACAGCAGGAATATAATACCAATATTAGAGATATCACTGATTAATTCTGCATCATCAATGAAACCCATCCCGGATGGCCCCAGGATTAGGCCAAGTGCGATATAGGCGACAATCATTGCTTGTCTTGCGTATAAGGCAAACGTGGCAAAAATGGCAGCACCGGTAAAGATTAAAAATATTGAAAATTGAATTGATTGCTCAGTCATTTATTGTCCCAGTAGTATTCCATTATTTAGTTTTCTTTTTGACATCTTTCCCACGCCTTGTCTAATCGTTTCAATGATACTGGTATTCGTGTTTTTAATCCCTGTGCAAATAACGAGATACGTAATTCTTCACACATCCAACGGTATTCGTCAAATGAGCTTGTATTACCGTCTGTTTCATATGCATGATCCACCAGTTTTTTTATTCTGTCCCAATGAGGTTGAATTTGCTCTGTGGATTGACGATCCTTATCAAGCCCATATTCAAGTTTTTCCATACGTTTAATTATAGCTTCCAGATAACGCGGATATTGCTTTAAATATTCCGTTTCAATATCTTCGATAAAACCGTGAAACATCATATATTCCAGTTGTTCTTCAATATCTTTGACCGCATGACTATATTTCAGCATGGCTTGATCGGCGAGCAATGTTCGAACTTGCAAATTCATTTCCAGTATTTTCTGCAAGACCACACAAACCCTGTCTGCATTCCCGATTAATTCTGACCTACCCTGCTCGAGTGCTGCCAAAAAATGTCCTTGTTTACGAATCAAGACTTTTTCATATAAGAATGTTTCATCTAATACAAGGTTAATAATCGACCCAACTAATTCTTCTTTATTGCCAAACCCAGCATACAACAGCGCTAACTTATCTATGTTTCTTAAGTTCTTGCGCAGATACTTAATCTCTTTTGACAATGATTTTTTCAGTAATCCGCGCAAACCAAATTTCAGATAATATTCGGCCGTGCGCAAGTTATCGAATGCATATTTATAAACCTTACCATCTTCCTCTAATAAGGACGGGTAGCTTGTTATTGTATTTCCTTTAGTTGTTACTTTCTGTTCTATCGGCAAATCATCAAAATCCCATGAGGTAATCTCTTCTTCGCCAAATGTCGCCTGATATAAATCAGTAAACGCATGTTCGATTTGTGTCGCCAATTTATTTTTCAGTTCGACAATATCATCGCCTTCGGCTATTAATTCATTATTAGAGTCTACCACTCGATAGTTTGTCCTGAGGTGCTCGGGTAAAGCGCCCTCTGTAAAATCGTTGATTGCGATATCTACTGCTCGCGTTTTGAATAAATATGCAATCAGATTTTGTTTTAATGAGATCGAATGATTTTTAATATTATTTACACATTCCGTTGCCGTTTCCGGAATCGGCACTAATGTCTTGCGAATAGGCTTTGGTAATGACTTTAATAACAAGATAACCTTTTCTTCTATCAGGCCCGGCACCAGGTAATCCATGTGGTGTTGATCGAATTGATTTAATACCTCAATCGGAACATCAACACTTATTCCATCTTCTTTAGTGCCAGGCAGGAACTTGTATTCAAGCGGCAATTGCATTCCATTAAACTTGATATTATCCGGGTACGTCATTTCCGTAATATCATCAATCTCACGATTTATGATTAAATCATTCGTTAGATATAAAGTTTGTTTTTGTTCTTTGTTAAGTTGCTTGACCCATGCAGCAAATGATTGTCCGTCATAAACATGGGCTGGCAATGCTTTGCTATAAAACTTATAGACTGCTCCTTCATTCAGAATATCAGGGCGCCGTGACTTTACTTCCAAATGTCTGACTTCCGCTATTAATTGATTGTTGTGTTTGAAGAATTTTGCACTCGACTCTAAATCACCCTCTACCAATGCGTTTCTGATAAACAAGGCTTTAGATTCAACCGGGTTAATAGCACCGTAATTAATTCTTTTGCCTGAAACCAGGTTCATGCCATATAAGCTAATCTTCTCTAAGGCAACGACACGAGAACTTTTGCTATCCCAATGCGCATCTGAATAGCTGCGTTTCAATAAATGCTTTGCCACACTAATCAACCATGCGGAATCAATGAGTGCTACATTTCGGGCATATAATCGAGTGGTCTCAACCAAGTCAGCCGCAACAACCCACTTTGGTTTTTTATGAAACTGCCCCGATGCGGGAAACAGGTTTAGTTTAATATCACGAGCCCCGGTATATTCATGTTTGTCAGACAAGAACGCGACATGACTCGACATGCCACTCAAGATTGCACAATGTATATTTTGATAACTAGCAGGCTCTGTATTCAACAATAAACCCATCTCCGTACACACGTGACGCAACTGTCTATGGATATCAATCCATTCTCTCATCTTCGTATAAGACAAGAAGTTGGTTTGACACAATTTTCTTAGCTTATTCTGTGAGAGTTGTTTGATTTGTTTTTGATAAAAACCCCATAGATTTAGAAACCACAGAAAGTCTGAGTCATCATCGCTAAATTGTTGATGCGATGTATCCGCCTTTTGTTTTTTATCTATCGGTCGTTCTCTAGGATCTTGTATACTTAATGCACTGACGATAATTAATATCTCATGCACGCAATGAAAATCATGCGCTGCCAATAATATTCTTGCATGCCTCGGGTCTAGCGGAAACCGCACCAACTTTCTACCCACCGGTGTTAATTTTTCTTCCTTATCCAGGGCGTTAATCTCGCGCAATAAGCGCATCCCGTCGTTGATAAATTTCTTGTCAGGGGGATTGATAAATGGATATTTTTCTATATTTCCAATCTTTAATGCCTTCATCTGTAAGATCACTGATGCCAGGTTGGTACGCAGGATCTCAGGCTCTGTGTATTCCCCGCGTGAAGAAAAGTCTTCTTCACTATACAAACGAATGCATATCCCTTCACTAGTTCTGCCACAGCGACCCTTGCGTTGATTGGCTGCCGCCATAGAGACCCTTTCTATTGGCAGACGCTGTACCTTACTGCGATAACTATAACGACTGATGCGCGCCATACCGGTATCGATGACATAGCGTATCCCGGGGATGGTCAGTGATGTTTCTGCAATATTAGTTGCCAACACGATATGGCGGCGTTTATGTGGCGCAAAGATCTTATTTTGTCTCGAGGAACTGAGCCGAGCATATAGCGGTAAAATATCTGTATCGCGTAAGTTTTGTTTGCGGAGAAACTTATCAGTCTCATGAATTTCTCCTTCCCCTTCCATGAAGATCAGGATATCGCCCATATCATATGAGGTAAGCTCTCGAATTGCTTGTAAGATAATTTCTTCCCTACTGATTGGGTCTTCATCTTCATTACTGATTTCAACTGGTCGATACAAAACATCAACCGGCCAAGTTCTACCAGAGACTTCAATAATGGGTGCATTATCGAAATGTTCAGAAAAACGAGTAACGTCAATTGTAGCGGAGGTAATAATGACCTTGAGATCAGGTCTTTTTGGCAAAAGTTGTTTTATATAACCCAGAATAAAATCAATATTAAGACTACGCTCATGAGCCTCATCGATAATCAATGTATCGTATTGATTTAAATATCGATCCTGCTGTAATTCAGCAAGTAAGATACCGTCAGTCATCAACTTGATGTAAGAATGCTTGTTAGTTACATCCTGATGTCTGATCTTATAGCCAACAGCATCGCCTAACTCGCTTCCCAGTTCTTCAGCAATTCGCACCGCGACCGTTTTTGCGGCTAGTCGCCTCGGTTGCGTATGTCCAATAACACCTCCGATCCCACGTCCCAACTTGAGACATAACTTTGGCAACTGGGTTGTTTTACCCGATCCTGTTTCCCCGCAAATAATCGTAACGGGATTATTTAAAATGGCATCAGATATTTCATCAACATGCTGATTTATCGGTAAATTATCATCAAAATTACATTCCGGGAGACGATTTACTCTATCTGCTTTGCTCTTGACTGATAATTCTATGTTTCGTTTTAAGGCTTCCCATTCAGCTTTATTCTCATTGTTGATATTTTTTAAACAATTAAAGTCACGTTTTAAACGAAACTGTTCTGAAGAACGCGCTTCTGATAAACGGTCATAGATATTTTTTAATTCTAACGATGTCATGCCTTTCCTATTCATGTCTTTTACAGCAATATTAAGACTATGCATTAATATAAAACTAATCCCAATTTATTGACTCGAATCAAGTATTTATTTGTAATTTATTGATGGACTGGTAGGATAATCAAACATAAAATATTAAATTAATCCAGACAGTATTTTCTGCGTTAAGTACTACAAATAATAAACGATAAAATTGATTATATTACTTTTCACGAATGGGGTTTTCTTAGCGTATGGCACTTGAATTTGAATTAGCCGGTTCACAAATTGATGGCGCAAGAGACTATCAAGAAGATGCATTCCTTATCACCCACCTGACTGATGCTAATGGCAGACCTAGCGCTCTCGTTGTTATTGCCGATGGCATGGGTGGCCACGCAGCGGGCAACGTCGCCAGTAATATGGCTGTACAAGCCTTTAACAAACATGTATCCGCAAACTACCCAACTGAAAACCCGTCTGAGATTCTCGAACAATCTGTAGTCAAAGCCAACAACTCCATTAAGGAAACCGTAGCAGAAACACCAGCCCTCGCGGGCATGGGTTGCACCATGGTGGCTGCCATTCTTGAAGATGGAAAAATGTGGTGGGCTAGCGTTGGCGATAGTCATTGCTATCTTGTTCGAGATAGAGAATTAACAAAAAAGAATGCTGACCATAGCTATGGTGGTTTTCTCGACAGAATGGAAGCTGACGGCACACCGGTAGAACCAGAACCGGGCCTATCCCGCAATATGTTGATGAGTGCCATTACTGGCGAAGACATCAATGAAATAGATGTCCCTGCCAACCCTTTCGAACTTCAGGCCGGTGACCGAATTATTTTATGCAGTGACGGGCTTGATACCCTAAGCGCCGGTAAGATTATTCAATATTCTGAATGGTCTGAAGCCACTAAGGAATGCGCTGATGCGTTAATGACAGCAGTTGAAGAAGCCAATATGCCGCGTCAGGACAATACCACTGCTGTTGTTGTAAACGTAAAAGACACTGCGGAAGCAGCACCAGCGGAAACTGTAACTGAAGATGTACTCGAATCGACTGCAGAAATGTCTGTCGCCGATGTCTCAACGGAAGAAGTGGAGCCAGAACCAGCGCCAGAACCACAGCAACAGACAGGGCAGCCTGCTTTTGTCGAACCTGAAACAGATAGCTTTGCTGAGAAACCCAAAAGCAAAACGGGCATGATGATTGGCATAGCCGCCGCAGTTATTCTGATTATTGGCGGTGTAGCCTTCACTATGATGGGGGAAAAACCAGCACAACAACCTGAACCAGCCGTTGTAAAAACTGAAGTTGAAGCCGTTGATGAGCAAGTCATAGAAGAAGCCATTGTTGATGAAGAGGATGAAACATCTTTAGCCGCCTCAGAACCAGAGGCTGTCATTGAAGAACCCGTAGCGCCAGTTATCGAACCAAAACCAGAGAAGACCACGACTGTTGTTGGCAAGACAATTCAAGACAACTTGAAATCCGGTGGCAAGGGTCCGCTAATGATCGTCATTCCCGCGGGCAAATTCGCCATGGGTAGCACTAGTTCCAAAAATTCAAATGAACGACCGCGGCATGATGTCTCTGTAAGACAATTTGCTGCCAGCCAATATGAAATCACCTTTGCGCAATATGACCTTTTTGCCAAAGCAGAAGGTAAAAAAATACCAGATTCGCTTTATCTAGACAGAGAAACGCATCCTGTTATCTTTATCTCTTGGGATGATGCCTACTACTATACAAAATGGCTCTCAGAAGAAACCGGCCAGAAGTATAGATTAGCAACTGAAGCAGAATGGGAATACATGGCTTCAGCAGGTAAAAAATCCACCTTTTGGTGGGGCTATGATGAAGAACCTAATCGCGCTCATTGCTTCGGTTGTGGTACTAACCTCGATCCCCGAAAACCAACTAAGATAGGTAGCTTCGAGGCTAACCCATTTGGTCTTTATGACACATCAGGCAACGTCGGAGAATGGGTACATGACTGCTGGCATGACAATTACAAAGGCGCCCCAGAATCTGCCGACGTTTGGGAAGGTGGAGATTGTTCTTACCGTGTCGTTAGAGGTGGAGCATATAGCACACCGCCACAATCAACACGTAGTGCAAAACGAGATAAATTCAAATCTGATAAGGCCTATGACCACATAGGTATCCGTGTTGTCAGAGAAGTCCCCTGATTTCGTTACGATTGCTTATCTTTTAGCGTTAATTGTCACTATGCCCAAGCGACATGTCAGGTTCAATCCTGTCACGTATTAGTTGCTTTAACTCTTTAGACTCAGGGAATCTTTCTTCTGTTTTTCTAGAGAATATTTCTTTCCCATCCAATAAAACTGTGAAAACACCACCAGTAGAGGGCACTAGCACAAGCTCACCCAGCTTCTCACCAAATGTCATTAGCAGTTCTTGGGCCATCCAATTTGCCCTCAGAATAAAACGGCACTGAGTGCAGTAATGGATTTCTAACCTTGGAGTATTTATTTTTGCAACCATTCCTATTTAAATACCTCTAATCATTTAAATCCCAGTTGCTGGAGGCAGATATGTCACTACCCTATCGAACAATATTCTATTCTACTATATTAATGCTATTGCCTCTGAGTTCACAGGCGGAGATAAAAATAATTCTGGGGGTGCCCATTTATAGCCATTACAAACATAATTACTACCCACAGAAAAACTATCAAAGACAGAATAACCTTGATTATAAATACAACAATTCCTATTCAAATCGCCGATACAATAATCTCTCCGATCTATACAGTCGTCATGGTAATAAACATGCGTATGATCGTGCTAATTATTACCGTAATAAATACCAGAAAAACTACTCTAACTCTCGCCGTAGCAATAATCGGCGCTACCAACAGGGTTATGCACAGGGTTTTAATGACGGACGACGCTTTAAAAGGAATAATAGAAATAGATGAAATGCATCAAACTTTAAAAATGAGTTCGAATTAACAATCTATTGCTACCTGTTTTTCATAATAATTAAACTACGATAAAGCATATAAACAAAATTCAATTTAAAACAGCCTACAATGGTATAATCCCCTCCTTCTGATTATAATTACAACGCTCTAATCGATCTGTCATGGGGAATTGGAAAAACAGTTTTCAGGCATTCTTGCATCCAAGAGTGCTCACTATGCTTTTCTTTGGCTTCTCTGCCGGCATCCCGTTGTTATTGATATTTTCTTCTCTAGGTCTTTGGTTAAGAGAAGCAGGTATAGAACGATCTGCTGTCACCTTCTTTAGTTGGGCGGCATTAGGCTATTCCTTCAAATTTGTTTGGGCTCCTATAGCAGATAAACTCCCTATCCCCTTTTTAACCCATAAATTGGGCAGACGACGTGCATGGATGTTGTTGTCGCAAATAGCAATCATCAGTTCAATCTTATCAATGGCATTTGTTGATCCTGCTAACAGTACATCGCACCTGAAAATAATGGCTCTGGCCTGCGTCATGCTTGGTTTTTCTGCTGCCACACAGGACATTGTTATTGATGCCTACAGGATTGAATCGGCTTCATCTGAACTACAAGCTCTGATGTCTGCAACCTATATAGCAGGCTATCGTATCGGGATGTTGTTCTCTGGTGCAGGTAGTTTGTTTATTGCCGGTTCCTTGGGTTCAGAACTAAATTCATATAATTACTATGCATGGCAAATCACATATAGTTGTATGGCCGTAGCAATGCTAACCGGCATTATTACGACGTTATGTATAAAAGAACCAGAAAAAAACAGAATCACTGAGTATAAGTATTCGAATGTCACATACATTAAGTTTTTTCTGACTTTTATTCTTGCGGTAATCGGCTTTGTAATTTCGTTTCACCTTAGCTCTGAATTTGCTGCATCCTGGAAAAATAATCTATCAGAAATATTAAATAATAAAACACTATCTAATTTTTGCGTTGAGTTCTTTCGTCTTTTTCTTGGAACAGGAGTATTTATATCAATTGTATTTACACTCATAAAATTTAAATTTATTGAAAACAAAATCATCGCTGAAAGTTATCTAGAACCTGTCCTCGATTTTTTTCAACGTTACAGTATTAAGCTCGCAATATTATTATTAGTTTTAATTGGGCTTTATCGTATATCCGATATTGTTCTTGGTGTGATTGCCAACATCTTCTTTCAAGACCTCGGATACAGTAAGAAAGAAATTGCCTCTGTGGTCAAAACGTTTGGCTTGTTTATGACCATCGCAGGTGGTTTTTTAGGGGGTATTTTATCAATACGGCATGGTGTAATGAAGGTCTTGTTTCTAGGTGCGCTACTCACCGTTTTAACAAACTTGTTATTTATGCTTCTAGCCGTCAAAGGATATGATATTAAATTACTTTATCTTGTTATCTCCGCAGACAATTTATCCGCCGGAATTGCTAGCGCAGCTTTTGTCGCTTTTCTATCACGATTAACAAATATTTCTTTTACTGCTATGCAATACGCAATATTCAGTTCCTTAATGACACTCTTTCCAAAAATTATTGGAGGATACTCCGGTTCCATTGTCGAAAATGTGGGTTATACAAACTTCTTTTTATTTGCATCTTTGCTGGGACTACCTGTCTTAGTCATTATTTATCTCGCTAACAAACATTTAAAATTCGAGTAACACATTACTTATCATGGCAATCGAAATAGAACGTAAATTTCTTATCTCTAATAATGGTTGGCGACATGATGCCGATGAAGGCATTCAGATCACACAAGGTTATATGGGCAGCAATGAGAAAAGCTCGGTTCGCATCCGAGTTGATGGTAAAACTGCCAACATCAACATCAAAAGCATGACCATTGGCACTCAACGCAGTGAATACGAATATGCTATTCCATTAGATGAAGCAAATGAAATGCTTACAACATTATGTGATCGCCCTTATATAAACAAAACGCGTTATCGCGTTAATCACCAAGGACACGTATGGGAAGTTGACGTCTTTGCCGGCGAAAATGAAGGCTTAGTAGTCGCGGAGATAGAATTAACCACTGCCGACGAAACCTTTGCGCTACCCAACTGGGTAGGTGCAGAGGTCACAGAGGATTATCGTTATTACAACATTTGCCTCGTCACTCACCCCTATAAAACCTGGTGACACATACTATGTTGCAGAATCCTACAGTATTCTATTTTATACTGTTTTTCACATATGGAATCGTAGTATTTACATATGTTTAAATATACGAGTACGCTATAATTGTTGATAATCCTTTTCAGAAAGTACCATCGTTAAAATACAATATTTTCTAAATCTTGAAGAAATGAGCATTAAAACCAATAATCACCAAGAAGTACTAATCGATAAATTTAACCGTGTTGTCGATTATGTCCGCATCTCAGTGACTGACCGCTGCGATTTTCGTTGCGTCTATTGTATGGATGATGAAATGCAGTTTGTGCCTCGCGCACAACTTTTAACGTTGGAAGAAATATCACAAATAGCACAGGCATTTACCGAACTCGGCGTGAAAAAAATTCGAATTACCGGCGGGGAGCCTCTTATTCGTCGCAACGTCATTCAGTTATTTGAAGGCATAGGTCAATTATCCGGGCTAGATGAACTAGTATTAACCACAAATGGTTCACAATTAACTAAACTGGCCCAACCATTAAAAGATGCCGGTGTTAAACGCATCAACATAAGCCTGGATTCTCTTGATGCAGAAAAATTTAAACGCATTACACGAGTCGGTGAATTAAATAACGTCATCTCCGGGATTGATGCTGCGATTGCCGTTGGTTTTGAAAAAATAAAATTAAATGCCGTTATATTAAAAAATCGTAACGACGATGAGATCATAAACTTGGTTCGATATGCCAGTGAGCGCGGTATGGATATCAGCTTTATTGAAGAAATGCCGTTGGGCGTTATTGGTGATCATGACCGAGCTGAGGTTTTTTATTCTAGTGATGACATCAGGAAGGATCTGGAAAAAGTATTCACTCTGGTACCAACAACTGAGACAACAGGTGGTCCATCAAAGTATTTCAAATTAACAGAGACCGGCACCCGTGTTGGTTTTATTTCACCGCACAGCCATAATTTTTGTGAATTATGCAACCGAGTGAGGCTAACTTGCGAAGGACGATTACTATTGTGTCTTGGTCAGGAGCATTCTGTAGACCTGCGCAAAACGCTCCGCACCTACCCGGGCGACATGGACAAACTCAAACAAACCATTAGAGACTCCATGCTAATCAAACCTAAAGGGCACGATTTCAATTTAACGGAAAAACCAATCATATTCCGGCATATGAATGTAACTGGAGGGTAGCTGTGTCCAGGAATTATCGTCCGGATATGACGGAAGCTGGTCTCTCCCCCACTCAAGCTGTTCTCGCCACAGATGAATATCAGAACACTCGTGAACTCCATGTTGCGGAAGAACGCGCGCTCACGATCTATATTGACAGTTTTGAAATCGTTACGTTAATGACCCTGGGCACACAACCTGAAATGCTTGCTTTAGGTTATTTAAAGAATCAAGGCTTAATAAAACAGCTGTCTGAAATAAAATCCATACAAGTTGATTGGGATGTCAACGCCGTTGCTATCACAACATACGAAAATCGCGACGACTGGAAAGATAAACTAGGCCCAAGAATCGTTACAACGGGTTGTGGCCAAGGCACTGTTTTCGGCGATATCATGGATCATCTAGACGCCCTCGATATTCAATCGATAAAAATAAAACAATCCCATCTTTATACCTTATTAAGAAATTTGAATGTCTATAACGATGTCTATAAAAATGCAGGCGCCGTTCACGGTTGCGCACTTTGCCATGATACCGAACCACTAATATTCATCGAAGATGTTGGTCGTCACAATGCCGTTGATGCTATTGCTGGCAAGATGTGGTTAGAAGATATCTCTGGTAACGACAAAATATTTTATACCACTGGCAGACTAACCTCGGAAATGGTTATAAAGGTAGCGCAAATGGAGATCCCTGTATTATTGTCTCGTTCAGGCATCACCAAGATGGGATTAAATCTGGCTCGTGACATGAATATCACGCTACTATCCAGAGCTAAGAGCAAACATTTCCTGGTTTACAATGGCGCAGAAAATATTGAATTTGATGTCGAACTTCCCCCCAAACGAGAAGTCGCTAATGTAGTAAAGTAAACATCATTTTATAATTCCGCAACATCGTTGTAACTAGACATGCCAATTGAGCAAGAAGAATGAATATTAAATCAGATGTTACAGGCGTCATTCTCGCAGGCGGACAGGCTCGGCGGATGGGCGGGCAAGACAAAGGGCTGGTAATGCTTGATGGAAAACCCATGATTGAGCTCATCATTGACATACTTAAACCGCAGACTGCCAAACTACTTATTAATGCCAATCGAAATCACGATCTTTATTCACGATATGGCCTCGAATTGGTTGCAGACGAATTATCTGGTTTTTGTGGTCCACTCGCTGGAATGGCAAGCGCGCTAAAGATAATAAATACTGGCTACATGGTTACTGCACCTTGCGACTCCCCTTTCATACCTCTTGATTTGGTTCATAGATTATCCGAATCGCTTAAGAATAAATCAGTTGATATTAGTGTTGCTCATGATGGCGAACGTATTCAACCTGTCTTCTGCATGCTAAAAAAAACGCTCTTGCAATCACTGGTAGATTATTTAGCTGCTGGAGATAGAAAAATTGATCGCTGGTTTGAGCAACATGACTTTACCATGGTCGATTTTTCAGACAAGCCGGAAACATTTGAGAATATCAACACACATGAAGATGTTCAGAGTGCACTGTCAAAATTACGTAGCCGTTGAATATGAAAATAAAATCTGATGTCCCTATTTTAGGTTTTTCCGCATATAGTGGAACGGGGAAAACGACCTTATTAGTGAACTTAATACCTTTATTAAAACAACATGGTTTAGAAGTCGGCGTTATTAAACATGCGCACCATACCTTTAAGATAGATCAAGTCAGCAAAGATAGTCATAAAATAAAAAAACTGGCTCAGACCAAATGTTAATTGGTTCAAAAAAGAGAAGTCCCTTGATGATAGAGCAAAAAGAAACAGAACAAACAATGCGATTACTGGAACATATTTCCCATTTAGATCAGTCTAAGCAAAGCCTTGTTTTAGTTGAAGGCTTCAAGCCAGAGTCAATTCCAAAAATAGAATTATACCATTCGAATCTGGGTCAGACTTTGATTTGCAATTCGGGTGAGAGTGCCATTACGCTTACTACGGATGCTGCAATCACTGAAAAATTAAACTTGATTATTCTTGATCTAGATAATCATACTGCGATAGTGAAATTCATAACGCTGCTATTAATAACTAACGGAATTCATCATGTCTGAAAACAATATCAACAAAGATTACAGTTGCATGGACGATTACGATCCAAACTCTATTTTGCCTGATGAAGCATTAAAAAGAATATTTAACACCATATCCGCCACTACTGAAACAGAGTCTATTCCCATACGCGAAGCACTGGGTCGTGTACTTGCTCTAAACATCACTTCTGAGATTAATGTCCCCTCAGGGCGTAATTCCGCGATGGACGGGTATGCTATTAATGCGGCAGACATCCCCACCGAAGGAACACATACTCTAAAAATGATAGGCTCAAGCTTTGCTGGCAAACCCTCTGAGATAAAACTTAAAAAGGGAGGATGCATCCGGATTATGACTGGCGCAATTTTGCCTGATGGTTCTGATACTGTTGTCATGCAAGAACTAGTTGAAGTATCTGGAGACCAAATTAGCATTGGTATTGATACTAAGCCCGGGAGCAACGTTCGTGAAGCAGGAGAAGACCTTGGGGTTGGTGATCTTGTTCTCGAAAAAGGAATGAAACTTACTCCCGCAGATATTGGGCTATTGGCATCATTGGGTCTTGCTGAAGTAGATGTTTACCGAAAACTCCGAGTCGCATTCTTTTCTACTGGCGATGAATTACGTTCGGTCGGTGAGCAACTGGATAACGGCGCGATCTATGACAGTAATCGCTACACTCTATACGGAATGCTATCACGATTAGGCGTCGATATTATTGATATGGGTGTTGTTAAGGATGACCAAAAATTAATGGACAAAGCCTTTTTAGATGCGACAGGTAATTCTGACATTTTAATTACATCGGGTGGCGTTTCGGTTGGAGAAGCCGATTACGTCAAAGAAACCTTATTAAAACATGGCGAGGTAGATTTCTGGAAGGTTGCCATGAAACCCGGCCGTCCTCTTACCTTTGGAAAACTAGAATCGACTTATTTTTTTGGGTTACCTGGTAACCCCGTCTCCGTCATGGTGACGTTTTACCAATTTGTACAACCTGCATTGAAAAAAATGGCAGGTGAAAGATCAACCATGCCAGTCATGATAAAGGTGCCTTGTGTATCAACTCTAAAGAAACGCCCAGGCAGAGTTGAATATCAACGCGGCATACTTGAACATGATAAGAACGGCCGCATGGTTGTGCGTAAGACAGGTGCTCAAGGCTCAGGAATACTACGTTCCATGGCTGATGCAAATTGTTTTATTATATTACCATTGGAAAATAATGGCGTGAGCCCAGAAGATCTGGTTGACGTACAATTGTTTCATGGACTTGTTTAATTAACTTTTAATTTAATTTCACTCACCAGTAATTTGCTAAATGGTAACGCGCAGGTAAATGCAGGTGATACAGCGTTCAGCACATGAAATGATTTATCATCGCCTTCATACTTAAAATCCATTTCCAATTGTTTGGTTTTTATATTTATTAAATGAATCTGCTGTGCAATAAAAACCAGCATGCAATACACCGCTATTTCGACCACTAGCATGAATGCCTGGTTGATTTACTTTCTCAATAATAGAAATTGTTGCATCTGGAAATTGCCTTTTAATTTCCAAGGCAATTGTAAGCCCGACAATGCCCGCCCCAATAATTAGAAAATCAGGGTGTTTATTGAATGTCATATGGGTTTAATAACCAGGAGTGTTCTTTTCGACCCATTTTGTACCAGAGCTCGTTTCTTCTTTTTTCCAAAATGGCGCTCCGGATTTTAATTGTTCCATTATTGCACGACAGCTCTCAAAAGCAGCTTTGCGATGCGCAGACCATGTTGCAACTAAAACAATATCTTCGCCTATATTTACCTTGCCGACCCGATGCAATATTAATACATTAAGCAGCTGCCATTTTTCAATTGATTCTTTAGCAATCGCTTCCAGATGTTTTTCTGTCATGCCGGGATAATGCTCTAGCGTCATATGTGTTACTTTTTTGTCTTCGTTAAAATCACGCATTGAACCGACAAAATTTGCCGTTGCCCCATATTTTCCAACGATATCTAGACTATCCAAATAATATTGCATTTCCGCATAGGCATGAAACGGCTTTTTTCGAACCTCGATCAACATAGTTCAACCTCCAGTAACCGGTGGAAAAAAAGCCACCTCGTCCCCGGTTTTAAGTTGGTGTTCTGGTTTCACATACTCCATATTTACTGCCATCATGACGTTATCGAACTCGATACTCTTCCTGCCAATGATAGACTGCCAAAGAGAACTTACCGAAGTGCCTTCTTCAATTTCCAAGATCGAATCGGCCTCGCCTATCACTTCACGCAGGCTGGCAAAATATTTAACAGATACTTGCATATTATTGATTAAAGTCTTTATTTGAGTAGTATTAACCAATTATACCAAAGAGATAATAGTGATATGTCTAAATTAACGCATTTTAATGATCAGGGTGCAGCTCATATGGTTGATATTGGAGAAAAACCCGTTACTCAGCGAATTGCGGTAGCGAGCGGTTCCATTTCTATGCATAAAGAAACATTGTCACTAATCAAAGAAGGTGGTCATAAAAAAGGGGATGTCCTCGGTATAGCAAGAACTGCGGGTATTATGGGTGCAAAAAAAACCTCTGAGCTAATTCCACTTTGTCATCCTCTTTCACTTACGCACATCAATATCGACTTAACCGTTAATGAAGAAAACTCGTCAATTCTCTGCGTGTGTCAGGCAGAAACAGAGGGCAAAACCGGCGTAGAAATGGAAGCGTTAACTGCCGTTCAAATTAGCTTGCTGACCATTTATGATATGTGTAAAGCGGTTGATCGTGGTATGACTATCACTGATATCCAATTAACTAAAAAATCGGGCGGTAAATCAGGGACTTGGAAACGTTAATAATCAACATTGCCTGATTGCATATTATGTAGTTGACTAAAACTAACGTAAGTAACTATAATTATTGTAGTTTTTTTAAGACACAATAATGTTCTACACTTTAGAGTGTCCTCATAAAGAATCAAAAGTCAGGTAATAACACTTGACACTTTTTATGTTAGAAATATGTATGGAGTATTTTAAATAATGGGCACATATAAAACCGATAGCAGTACTAATAGAAGTCACGGTATTCTTAAATATCCTCGTACTGAAGTCGAATTTATTAATATATTGGATCACTTTGTTGGCAGGCACATAGAAAAAGCAGTCGCACATTTCGGTGTGCCAGAAGACGAAGTAGACTTAACTGGCGGTGCTAAAGCTATAAAATTTACCAAATCAGCAACTACCTTCAACAGCAACTGCACATTCATGATCAACAACGTAGGCGCTATCACAGAATACAATTTTGAACGCGGGGAAATAGCGTAGTAAATTAAACTCGCTGTTCTATTACTACCGATTGATGTCCTAGTAGTTGGCGGACATCAATCGTATTTAATGTATTTAAATCTCGGATCCTCAGGTGTCCCATCAAGAGCGCTAGCCTCTTCTTTGCCAGGTTGCCATTGGACCACCTCTTCAATCTTCAAGGCTAATTCAAAATCTTTGTCTGTTATACCTTTTGCGGCATGATTCATGAGCTTAACCGTAACAAAGGCATAAGAAACCGTTAAATCAGGATGATGCCAGGCAGCTTCTGCTAAATGACCAACTGTGTTCACAACCATTAAGGTTGATTTCCAACCACTAGTTTTATATTTTCGTCGTATCCAACCACCTTCGAAATGCCACTCAGGCAGCTCTTCTTTCAAACGCGCCTCTATTTCTTCTTCGGTGTAGGTTTCATCTTTTCCTGCTTTACGCCATTGTGCCATTGCTTAACACCTCTTCTCTATATTCTTCATCACCATAATCAATGTTTCTTTGTCGCGGAATTGCTTTTCTTATCTTGACAAGATTTTTAATCTCAATTGATCTCACTCTATTGTTTTCAGCGCATAATGCTCCACGGAACCCTAAATAATCAGCGTCGATATCTAACAATGCACTTATATCTTCATACTGCAAAGATCCCGCAAGCCCTGTTAATAAGCCGTATGATTTTGCTAACCGAACAAACCCATCTAATATTTGGCGGTTTAATAAAGAAAGTAAATTTTTATCTGTTTTACTTTTTGTATCCAACATGACGCCACTTATATCGCTCGTCATCAAATCTTCTAATGAAGTTAAGCTAACATAGTCTTCAGCAAATAGAACAACTATTATCTTTATATTTTTTTTAACGGCTTGATTTAGTACTTCAATGAAATACTCATTTGCATAGTCAGCAAATAAACCTACTTTGACATAATCAACACCAGTATTCCCCATACTGACTATACGCTCGTATAACAACGGATCATTAGGTTCAATATCTCCGATGGTTGCACTGGTAAGAATCACATCTGAAATTGAGTCAACAATATTTGAAACAACACTTGTATCAAGTGCACCTAAAGCTCCTAGCTCAGGATTTTTCAAGTCGATAATATCAACTCCATTCTTATGGACAAGTTGCGCTTCTTTTATCGATGTCACACTTGCAAGCATACCGGTCATGTTATTTTTTCCTTAGCAGATTCTTGCCTATATGATTCTATTCTTTCCATTAACCAACTCCAGGCGATTTTCTCATCTTCCCCAGCAGTCTTATCGATAGCAATCATTAAGTATTCCAATTCCTGTTCTATTTTTTCTTGCGGCAACATATCTAGTCGACTAACTAATATTGCTGCTTCCAGCACTGCAAACTGTGCACGATTAAAACCTTGAAATGGTTTGTGATTCATTTCAACAATCTGCTTACAATAAAAGCGAGGTCTCAACTCATCATCTTCAATTTTCTCCAGCCCCAGTTCTAGATGGCTCAATGCTCCCTTTAGACGATGCTCTTTTATTTTCTCAGCTGGAGCTAATGGCCAATTTTTTCGGCCAGTCAGACACCCGGCAAAAACACGAACATCATCAATCCGATTGACTACGGCTGTTTTATTACGCTGGATATTTTTCAAAGTAGCGGAAGGTTTAAATGGGGCGATGACTATCAAATCTGATTCTTCTCTAATACCCATTGGCGCTATATGAGTAGAACCATCTTTATTAGTAGTCGTAACTATAATTTCCTGGATCATTTTTTTTCTTTCTTTTTTATGCGGCTCGCTTTTAATGTGCTACCTGCTTTTTTATATTCTGTTGTCTCTTTACACAACTTTTTCATTGCGTGCGCAGCTCGCGAATCATCATTTTTTTGTTCTTCTGTTTTTTTATCAACAGAGGCGCCCCAATCAAGTTCTTCATCTTGCATGTAATTCTTACCTAGTTGCCAGGCAACTTGAGCCTTGCCTAGCTCTACGCCCATGTAAAATGAATGTGGTGCATCATCCTGTAATAAGTCTAGTTTAGGAAACAACTCAAAAGGGTTTTCATTTGTATTTATACCGTCACGATTATATACATGTATACCTGCTTCACTCACCTGAATTCTATAGCTAGGGTCTTTCACTTCCTGAGAAATCTCATTAATTTCTTCTTCACTATACGGAAAAGGCTTGCGTGCGTGCATGCCTAATAATGAGCTATCTATACCTTTAGGCAAACTACTGTCTCTTCTCGCAGCGTACATCATACGACGCGCTCTATCAGCTTCTCTAACAGCAGAACGGCAATGTGGGCTAACCTCTGTCGCTAATACTGCATCCAACTGCATTTCAGAAATTAAACCAAACAACATCGCATTTATGCCTGTAGTGTCTGCTTCAGTTAACTCTGTTAAATTACCAACACCCATCATGATTTTAATATCTGGACAATTTTGACGTAATTCATGATAGCGAATGATGGATTCAGTAAAACCAAAATGAATAGGATCTAATATCGCATCTGCATAAAAAGGTTGATCTTTTTCTGCATATTGTTCAATAGCACGATATAAAGAAGGCATGTCCCCATGTGTTTCTGGTATTAATATGGGGGTTGATGCTACTTCATCAGCTATCCAAAGCGTACTTTCTTTTAGGCTAAGCAAATAGTCGGCTCCTGACCGACCACCGCGTAATAAATCGTCCTCTTCAAGCGAATCTACACTCACCCTGAAACCTGCATCCTGTAATTCTTGTATAGTTTCTTCCAGATGAGGAAAAGGGGTATCAGGCAAACAACCTATATCGATGACATTTGCGCCATCCCGCCGATATTTTTCTGCTCGTTTCAAAATCTCTTCTACCGAAACCATGGGAGCATCTACAATCTCAGCAAATATCTCAACACTATACTGGCTGAGATCAAGCGGCTTACAGTCACGCCCAAAGAACATTGGTAGATCTTTTAAATCAATTGGCCCTCGCAAACACTCAACTCCCAATGTTTCTGCGGTAACAGATAAATCACCACGGCATAGACCAGGCACTATAATACGATTTACGTCGTCCAAATTGGACAGACGCCGCGTGAGCATCTGCGCTGTCATCAAAGCGGCGACACTGACACCAATATTTCTAATCTCATATGTAAATTCAGATGGTGCCATATCCTCGAGGATTCGTTGCAGACGCTTTTGCGCGAGCTTTCCAGTGAGAAACAAGATGTGTTCTTGGTTAGATTCGTGCATTGCGAAGCATTATAAGCAGCTGTTCCGTGATTTGAGAGTACTATTTTTATTTAAAAATATGGTTAATATGAACCATAATGGACGAATAATAACATCCATAGATGTCCTAATGACAGGTTAAACAAATCTATTATTAACTTTAAGTTATTGACATAACTCATTGTTTTTATTATTTTTTAATATAATTTCAACGTTTAATATAGACTGGCACGAATATAGCTCTGTATAAGGGATTAATACTTTCACCCTTCAGGAGAACTACAATGAAATGGTCTACACCCGAATATAACGATATCCGTTTTGGCTTTGAAGTTACCATGTATATTAATAATAAATAAGTCTGCTCAAAATTAATTTCAAATAAATTCGTTATCTAAGTGTTTAAAGATATTGGCAAACCAGTATCTTTTACTATGTTGTATTTGCGCGGCTTCAGTACTCGCACTAACCAAGCAACACGCTTATCATCCCGATACTTTTATAAAATAAAAATCACTTTAAAACTATGCATATACATTTATTAGGCACTGGCGCTGGTGGCGGCTTTCCTCAATGGAACTGCAACTGCGACAACTGCAAACGATTACGATCAGGCACAATAAAAAGCTCCGCACGAACACAATCATCTATTACGATTAGTGGAAATGGTGAAGACTGGGTATTATTTAATGCTTCTCCCGATATACGCGCACAGATCGAATCCTTTCCACCGCTGCAACCAGCTCGAAAAATTCGCGATACCGGGATTTGTTCAATAATTCTCTGTGATGGTCAAATTGACCACTCAACTGGATTAATTATTCTTCGTGAACACGACAAGCCCTGGGACGTCTATTGTACAGAAAGTGTTTATGAAGATATGACAACAGGTTATCCAATATTTAATATCTTAGGACATTTTCGTGGTGTTAATTGGCACGAAGTTAGTACTGAACAGACATCATTCACTATACCAAAAGCAGATAATCTCATTTTTACGGCGGTGCCATTAAAAAGCGAAGCACCACCCTATTCTCCTCACAGACATAACACCGTTCCCGGTGATAACGTCGGTTATAAGGTTGAAGACACCGCTACAGGAAAAAACCTATTTTATGCCCCTGGCTTAGGTGAAATAGAAGATCATGTCTATGAATATATGAAAAATGCCGATGTTGTATTGGTTGATGGCACAGTCTGGACCAATGACGAAATGTCACGACATGGAATCAGCGATAAATTAGCCAGTGAAATGGGGCATCTTGATCAATCTAGTAAAGGCGGCATCATGGAAACCCTAAGTAGTCTCAAAAAACCTCGCAAGATATTGATTCATATCAATAATACTAATCCAATATTAGATGAAGATTCACCTGAACGAAAACAATTAAATGAAGCTGGAATAGAAGTTTCGTTCGATGGTATGGATATTCATATATAAGACTTGGAGGACTAATAAATGACAGAACAAAGAACACCTTGGTCACGTGATGAATTTGAAGCCCAACTTCGTGCAAAAGAAAAGTATTATCATATTAATCACGAATTTCATCATTTGATGAATGAAGGCGGCCTGGATAAAGAAGCCGTTCAGGGCTGGGTTGCTAATCGTTTTTACTATCAAACGACCATTCCCATCAAAGATGCTGCTATCATGGCTAATTGTCCTGAACGTGATGTACGTCGCCAATGGGTTCAGCGAATCATTGATCATGATGGCGTTGAAGGTGAAGATGGCGGTATTGAAGCTTGGTTACAATTGGCTGAAGCAGTCGGTTTGAGTCGAGAAGAAACAACATCTTATCAACATGTGCTGCCTGGCGTCCGTTTTTCAATTGACGCCTATTTAAACTTTGCTCGGCGAGCCACTTGGCAAGAAGCGGCTTGTTCTTCATTGACAGAATTATTCGCACCAAAGATCCATCAAAAAAGATTAGATAATTGGCCAGAAATTTATCCATGGATCGACCAAAACGGTTATATCTATTTTAGGAAACGACTTAGTGAAGCTCGCCGTGATGTTGAGCATGGTTTGCAAATCACTCTGGATTACTTTAAGACCCGCGAAGACCAAGAACGGGCCTTAGATATTTTACAATTAAAACTGGATATTCTATGGACTATGCTTGATTGCATGTGGATGGCCTATATAGAAAAAAAACCTCCCTTTCATAATTGTTAAGATTATCTCTATGACTATAAATAAAGCTGATATACCAGAAGTCGCACCAACATTTCGTGTCCAATGGGAAGAGGTACAAGATTGTTATGTTGTGCTCTATCCGGAAGGCATGGTTAAACTTAGCGGAAGTGCTGGAGAAATCATGAAAAGGGTTGATGGAGAGCAATCCATTGATACCATAATTAAAGATTTAGAAATCACATTTTCAGAAAACAACCTGGAAGATGACGTCATAAAATTCCTGGAGGTCGCCTATGACACCGGCTGGATTAGAAACAAAAAATGATGTGAAACCACCGCTATGGTTGCTCGCAGAGCTAACCTATCGGTGTCCGTTACAATGCCCATATTGTTCAAACCCCCTTGAGATAGCCAAATATCAAAATGAACTCTCTACCGAAGACTGGGTTCGTGTTATGCAACAGGCACGCAAGATGGGTGCTGCTCAAATTGGTTTTTCTGGTGGAGAACCATTAGTACGTCCTGATCTTGAAGAGCTTATTCAAGAAGCAAGACACCTTGGTTTTTACACCAACCTGATTACCTCTGGCGTTGGTATGGATGAAGCACGAATTAAACGTTTTAAAGACGCAGGATTAGATCATATTCAGATTAGCTTTCAAGCTAGTGATGAAGAGTTAAATAACTTTCTCGGCGGCACCAAAACCTTTCAACATAAAAAGGAGATGGCGCGTATTGTTAAGGCATATGAATATCCAATGGTTTTAAACATTGTTATTCATCGTAAAAATATCGACCAGATCCGAGATATTCTTGAAATGACTGTTGAGCTAGAGGCAGATTATGTTGAACTAGCCAGCACACAGTATTATGGTTGGTCACGAATCAATGTTGACCAACTCCTGCCGACGCGAGAGCAATTAGCTAAAGCTGAAATCGTTGCTAAAGAATATCAGGAGAGAATGAAAGGAAAGTCTAGAATCATCTATGTTATTCCTGACTATTTTGAAAGCCGTCCTAAGCCCTGCATGAATGGCTGGGGAGCAATCTTTTTAACTATCGCGCCAGACGGTACTGCTCTGCCCTGTCACGAAGCAGGACAATTACCAATAGATTTTCCTAATGTGAAAGATGTCAGTGTTGAAGAAGCATGGAAAGATTCACCCGGTTTTAATCATTTCCGCGGTTTCGAATGGATGAAAGAACCTTGCCGCTCCTGTGATGAAAAAGAAAAAGATTTTGGGGGGTGTCGATGTCAGGCATTCATGATGACCGGTGATGCAGCAAATACCGATCCAGTGTGTGATAAATCGCCACACCATCAGGAGTTAATCGATGATGTTGAACGAATAGCTAAACTAGCGAAAGAAGAGTCGACACAAACAACCGAAGCAAAACCTCTTGTATTTAGGAATATGAAAAATTCTAAAAAACTTACAACAAAAGAAACAGAACCGAATTGAGAGTCAGCTTGTCTCAACTATTTGAAATAGCCCAAGCAACATCTGCTGCTTGTCTATTTGGTTTTACATCATGAACTCGAAATATTTTAACACCGGCTTGAACACCTAACGTTGTTGTTGCAGCCGTCGCACCTATCAACTCCTCGGCTGTATTGACAGAGCATATGCTACCCATGAATCGTTTGCGGCTGGTTCCTAATAAAACTGAATACTCAGTATCTACAAACAATTGCAAATTTTTCAACAAAACTAAATTATGCTCACGCGTCTTACCAAAACCAATACCGGGGTCGATGACAATATTATCCTTATCAATACCAGCTTTTACACAATCTTCTGCTCTGGCTTCCAAGAACAATTTTATATCTGAAACAACATCATTATAAACTGGATCAGACTGCATTGTTTCAGGAGAACCCAACATATGCATAAGAATATAAGGGCATTTCTTATCTGCGCATAACTTAAGAATCTCAGCATCATCGTTACCGCCAGATACATCATTAACGATAGAAGCACCTGCGCTAAGCGCTGCATCCGCTACTTTAGACTGCGTAGTATCGATACTGATTTCAACATGACTAGGTAGTGTCTCGCTAATAGCATTTATAATAGGCACTACTCTTTTAATCTGCTCTTCAACACTAACGCGTTTAGAACCAGGTCGCGTTGATTCTCCCCCTATATCAATAATATCAGCACCTTCATCAATCATCCGTTTACCATGATTAATTGCAGCTGCAATATTATTAAATTGGCCACCATCAGAAAAACTATCAGGAGTGACATTAAGTATGCCCATGATTAATGGTCCATCACGATGCAGAATGCTCATCTAATGCTGCCAATCATTTGATCTGTTGCTGTTATTAGTGCATCTATCATTGCAGGCTCACCTGCTAAATGCCCTGCGGCAGAAACAATAACTAGATCTGAAACTCCAAGCGCTTGATGCACAAACCAGGATGATTCAGGAAGACAGGTAAGATCCTTGCGCCCATGGATTATGCAAATGGGCACATCCGGTATCTGTGAAATATTATCTATAATTTGGTTTTCTTTAATAAAATACTTATTCTTGGCGTAATGCATTTCTATCTTAGTTTCGTTGATTAACTTATTGATATCTTCAGCATCAAGCACGTAATCTTCAACAAAACTATGGGTGACAACCCTGCCCGCCCATAAAGCCCATGCCTTCGCGGCCTCCTGTTGTATTTCTTGATTGTCGGAAAAAATACGTTGGTACAACGCACCTAATAAATCTTTCTTTTCAGCTTCACCAAAGAGCGTGACAAATTCATGCCAATATTCAGGAAAAATTTTATTTACTCCCGACTTTGCAAACCAGTCAAAATCACATTGTCTTGCTAAAAAGGTGCCTCGCAGAATAATGCCTTCAACATGCTGTGGATATTGTTCTGCATAGAGCAGTGCCAAAGTAGCTCCCCATGAACCACCGAACAAACACCACTTATTAATATTTAACGTTTTTCGTATGGCTTCAATATCATTGAGAATATCCTGTGTTGAATTATTTTCAACATGACCATTTGGTGTTGATCGGTTGCTTCCACGCTGATCGAATAAAATTATTCTATACTTATCTGGATTAAAATAGCGACGGTGATTCTCATTACAACCTGAGCCCGGTCCACCATGGAGAAATATTACAGCTGGCGCATCTGGATTGCCCACCTGTTCATAATAAATTTGGTGTGATGAATTTGTTTTTAGATAACCTGATTTAAAAGGCTCTATTTCAGGATAAAGTGTTTTCAATTCAAATAGAATTAATAATTAAATTGCTTATATATCATTCAGTATTTCTTTTCTTTTTACAGTATATTCATCTTTAGAGATTAATTCTTTTGCGAGCAACTCATCTAATGTTGTAATTCGCTCCTCAATACTTCTAGTTGTAGAAGCAGCATTATTTTGCTTATTCATATCCTTTCGCATGCGGGCCATTTCAGCGCGCATTTCGCGACGTTGCTTAGCCATCTTCGCTGCTTCAAGCTGTAAGGCCTGTTCTTGTTTTAAGTTGGGATTTTCTTCATGCTTTATTTTGGCCATATAGGCTTCTGCGGCGAGGTTCACATCTATGATGAGCCAGTCGTGACGTAGTTTTCCTTTTGCACTATTTTGCGTAACACCGGGAATACCAATAATATTACCTTTAAAACGATTCGATTTTGTTGAACGCTTGCCGTGATTGAAAGAGTAATTTATCCGACCCTTATCAGAAGGATCGATGACCTTTTCAACTGCATCGTTTCGAGTCAGGTCATATTCGCCAATAATAATATTAAGTTTGCCTTCTTTATAAAATGCACGGCCGGCAATAAATGACCTCTTGGTTAAGATAAGTAATGATTTACTTGAGCCGGGCAAGACAAAAATAATATCCTGCTCCGGTGCTGCATTTTTCAAGCCTTTCGCAAGATATTCGCCAAGCAATACTATTTGCCGATAGCTAAAGACGGAATCTATCGTTTCGCCTGATAGCAAGCCTTTATCCTTGAATTCCAGTGACTTTAATGCAGCAATGATATCTTTTTCAGCCAGATCAACGGGGTGATCGTTTTTACCAAAACTGGTGGAATCTTGTTTGTCGTATTTAATGACATGATTATATCCCGCTTCCCAAAGAACCCCTTCTTCTTTATCAAAAAGTCCCGCTGCGAAAATCGCGCTGGAAAAAAAAATGGCAAAAGACAAGGTAAAAATTTGGTATTTAAATAATTTCATCATACGGAGAATTGCTTCTGTGACCTTACTGGAATTAGAAAATGTACACTCTTTGAGTGTTTAATCGGCAGGAAGTTTACAACAAATAGACATCTAATGAAATCTTTGCTAAGAGAAAGCCTTAAGGCTTTTGTCTTTATAATAAACAAATAAAAAAGGCCTCCGAAGAGGCCCTTTTATGTACAGCTATAAAGCTGCCTTATTTCTTCCTGATAAAGACTTAGAAGAAGTAGACTGCACCCAAGTTGAACATGTCGAGTTCTTCTGCACCGGCATAAGCATTCGTACATGCTAAACTGGTACAATCAACATCCAAATCCAACTGTTCCCAGTTACCGTAGATCTGGAAAGCAGCACCGAAGTACTGGGTCACACCGAAAGCGAAACGCTCGATTTCAGAACCGGTAACATCAGTAGCTCCGAAAGAAGTGGCACCGGCGTTGGTGGTGCCGAACTGGTCGTTATAACTGCCATAAGCGAAATGAATAGAGGTATCACCAAGGCTGTTAAATGCTCTCTTGATACCCACCTTTACATAATAGGCAGCGGTGTCATCACCGGCACCAGCAGCAGCACCTTCACCATCTTCATGTTGATAAGAGAATGAACCAAAAATACCGGTACCCGGATCCATCAAGCCTACTGCCGTCTGGAAGGTCTCAGCTTCGGTTGCACCAACGCCAGCACTACCTTGGTTGATGCTATAACCTACCGCCAGACTAGCATTCAAACCGGCGAGGGTGGTTTTGTATTTAGCGGCGATGTCATAGATATCATCATTGGCATAACCAACAGCAATATCGACTCCAGCAAAGGTAGGCAGGTCATAACGAAGACCGTTACGATAAACACCATTACAATCTATGCCAAGACCCGCTCCGTTTACACCTAGACATTGTAAAAAGCTTTGATAACTTTGTCCGGCCGCAGCGCCTGTTAAGCCCTGAATTGCGAAGAAACCTCCACGGAACACGGGGGCAACGTTAGTCCACAAGGTCACGGAAGGATCTTCCAGTACCGCGATATTATCAGTCGGCATACTTTGCGTACCCATGGTCACCTTACCCCAGGCACCACCGAGCCAAAGATTGCTGGCCAGTAATCCAACATCGGAACCAAATCCGTTGGTATCGCCAAACGCTCCTCCTGATAAACCCGTTAGCGCGCCGCTAGGACTTGTGGCAAGCGGAGAGTTACTGTTACCGAAAGCATTGTTACCATTTAAACCACTGTTTGGCTCGATGGTGATTTCGAATCCGGCCTTTGAGCCTGTGTTCGGCAATTCATGACTACCGGTAAAGCTGAGACGACTATTCAGTGTCGTACCATTATCAACAGACTGAACGATATCACTACCTTGACCATCATCGTAATACATCATGCTTTCGTTAATCCAACCTGAGATATTCACTTCCCCGGCTGTCGCTGCTTGTGATAGTGGAAGCATTGCAGTCGCAGCAACAAGACAAGCCCCTTTAATTGTTTTATTCACGTTGTATATCCTCCTTAAGAAAATACAATTTATTTATAATTTACATCTCTAGAGATAAAAATCGGCCTCCCCAGCCTCGTTTCCCCTAACATTTTAGATTCCACAAGTCTTTTGAAGCTATACCTTACACAGCTCTATAGAAGCCATTGATAAGATAAACGCGAAATTACTACAGAATTCCATGCCTTGCAAACATTATTTGATTTTTTTACAACATACTGGAGAATCCTACAAAAAAGTATCATTTATACAACAATCTGTTTGCTAAGCACCTGTATTGTATATGTATTAGCATTGCTTGGATTATATTGACTTTTATGTAGACAGCAAGAAAACGAAGTTAAGTTGTTGTATTTATACGACACCAAAAATATTCTTTTATATTCAATGTGTTACATTTTCTTATTCATGTATAGTGTGCTGTCATACTTTTCCTAGAACCGCTAACAATGCCGTTGCTTAACACTATCCATTTTAAAACCTCACAGTCATTAAGGAAAATGTTGCTCAGAAATATGTACCACCAATTTGACGATAGCAGGAGCAAAAAATCTCGTTACGTTATTTACTAAATATGACAAATAGTAGATTCTTCAACTCATTATGACTATATATAAACCATTAACCGATATGCGGGTTGTGACACTCGCGCTAAACTTGCCCGGCCCACTTGCCGCACAACGCCTCTGTGAATTAGGTGCTACCGTCATCAAAATTGAACCGCCATCGGGTGATCCTTTTGCGCAATATTGTGCAGAATGGTACCGAGATATGAAAGACGGACAACAATGTCTGATGATCGATTTAAAATCAGGCGAAGGACAAACAGAACTTGCCGAATTATTGTCCGAAGCAGACCTATTATTAACTGCCCAACGACCTGCTGCATTAAAAAGACTGAATCTGGATTGGGAAACATTACATAAATGTCATCCTCAATTGAATAATGTTGCCATTGTCGGTTATCCCTCACCAATGGAAGAACATGCTGGTCATGATTTGACTTATCAAGCAACCCAAGGATTAATTATCCCACCTAATATGCCAAAAACACTGATTGCGGATCTAGCCGGGGCTGAACAAACAACAATTCAGTCGCTTGCGCTATTAATGGGGCGGAAAGCGGGGCAGCAAGGGGAACAGCGACTGGTCGCGCTTTCAGATGCGGTGGAATACATGGCTCAACCAATAAAATACGGATTGACCAGTGACGGCGCGCTTCTGGCTGGTGAACTTCCTGAGTATTTTCTATATGAAACAAAGTCCGGTTGGGTAGCCATTGCTGCACTTGAACCTCATTTTCGCAAGCGATTACAGGAAAAACTGGAACTGGAATCCCTGACAAAAGCGATTTTAGCGGAAAAAATGAAAACGCGTACTGCCACAGAGTGGGTCAGCTGGGCGAATGAGCATGATATTCCTTTGGTTGAGTTAAAATAAAAATAACCACCCTATTTGCGTTGCCCGACTCAAGTACCCTCGCTGAACACTAATTCGATATACATAGTTAATCAAACCATGTGGTAAAGGTATCGACCTCTTCCCGACTGGTACGATAATTATTTACTGGATTCTCAGTGTCTGGGTAGCCCAAAGAAAGACCGCATATCAGGGAAAATTGATCTGAAACACTTAAAATTTCCCTCACCAAATCAGGATAATCACTGGTAGACGCCTGTGGACAACTACCGAGTCCCTGTTCTTCCGCCGCTAACATCACGCTTTGTAAAAACATACCCATATCAAACCAGGATCCTTGTTGCATTACTTTATCAATGAAGAAAAAAAGACTGACTGGTGCGCCAAAGAAACGATAATTCGCCAATGCGGCCTCTAGTCTTTTTTCCTTATCTTCACGACCAATTTCCAATGCCTTGTACAATGCCATACCACATTCAAACCGACGACTTTTAAATGGTTCTACCCATTCGGTTGGATAATAATCATAATCGGGGTTGGGCTTAACACCCTGCTTTTGAGCATTCAGAAGCGCGTTGCTTATCGCTTGCTTGGTCTCGCCTTGTACAACGACCACCTTCCATGGTTGTGTGTTAGTGCCTGAGGGACTCCAGCGAGCTGTGTCGAGAATATGTGTAATAGTTTCTCTGGAAACCATTTTGTTGACATAGGCACGAGTTGAAATGCGATCACGTATAATCTCAGTTATATTCATTTGGTTTCTCAATTAATGTTAAAAAATAAATTAAATAACGTCACAGTATATACACTTGCTTGTCGCAAACAAGTATATATACTGTGACGTTATGTCAAAAACTGCCCATAAAAAGGTTATCAATCCAAAACAGACTTCACTCTCACAAACGGAACGCACCGCATTGTCAGATAAACGTATGTTGGAAGCTGCAATCAAATTAATCATCGAGCGTGGTACTGAAAAAACCACCCTAAAAGAAGTTGGTGAAATTGCTGGCTATAGTAGAGGTTTAGCAGGATATCGATTTGGTTCAAAGCAGGGGCTATTCAGTTTTGTCGTTCATGCTATTAGCGAAGAGTGGTTACAGGAATTGAAAAAAGTAACCGAAGGAAAATTCGGTATTCAGGCAATCCGAGCAGCCACCGATGCCCATTACCGCTTTTGTCTGGAGGCACCAGATCATGTGCGCGCATTTTATATTCTCTGGTTTGAATCTATCACCCCGGGTTCTGAAACAAAAGAAGTTATTGCCGCAATTCATCAGCGCCGGCAACGTGATGTGATTGAGTGGATTCATCGGGGTATAAAAACAAAAATGATTACTATTCATGTTAACGATATAGAAGCTGTCGCAGCGCAATTTTGCTCCGCCCTGGTTGGCATCGTTTATCAATGGTTGGTCAGCCCTGATTCAATGAATGAAATCGAAGAACTGCATAAAGGACTCAAACGCACAATGGAAACACTCCTTATGCCTGTACCGATACCAGAATTAATAAATTAATTATATATCCAATCAACGAAAACATTACGTGAGAATAAACAATGCAATTACCTGAAATGCGAGATTATGATGAAATCAAGAGTCAGCTAGAACTAAAGGTTCCTGAATTCTATAATTTTGGTTTTGATGTCATTGAAAAACGAGCGATAGAACAAGACAAGACCGCTTTTATAGCTGTCGATGGACCAGGCGAAAGCATCAAACATTATGCGTTTAGCGATCTTGATTTAGCTTCCAATCAGTTTGCAAACGCTCTCCTTTCAACAGACACACAAAAAGGTGATTTTGCCTTTGTTATGTTGCCGCGCATCCCTGAATGGTATTTCATCATGATTGGCTGTTGTAAATTAGGTGTCGTGACCATGCCGGGGACTAACCTTCTAACTGCAAAAGATATTGAATACCGTATCAATATTTCGAAGGCAAAGTTGGTTATTGTGAACTCAGAGAATGCTGATAAAGTTGATGAAATTCGACATCAATGCCCTACTCTGGAAACGTTTATTGTCATAGGTGAACCAAGAGAAGGTTGGTTGACATATTCAGAAATAACCTCTGCATCTTCCGGCGTTCTTGATAAATCGAAACTCGAACCGAGTCGTTCATCTGATCTGATGATTATCTACTTTACCTCTGGCACAACAGGCATGCCGAAGATGGTTCCTCGAGATCAATCTTATGCATTTGCCCATAAGATTACCGGTCGTTACTGGATGGATCTTGATGCAGATGATGTGCACTGGACAGTTTCGGATACTGGCTGGGCCAAGGCAGCATGGGGTATGTTATTTGCTCCCTGGCAAATGGGCGCGACTATGGTGCTGCACAATGGCGAAAAGTTTGACGCTGAGCTACATTTGAATTTGATTGAAAAACTAGCTGTCACTACTTTTTGTGCACCGCCTACAGTTTATCGTGTCTTTGCGCAGATGAATCTTTCTCAATTCAATTTGAGTTCAATTCGTCATGCGATTGGCGCTGGAGAACCACTTAATCCAGAGGTAATCAAAGTTTGGCGTGAAGCAACCGGTTCGAACATCTATGATGGTTATGGTCAAACTGAAACAATTAACATCGTCGCCAATTATCCCGTTCTATCAGTCAAGCCAGGCTCGATGGGTAAGCCCGTCCCAGGAGTTGATGTACAGATTGTTGATGAAGATGGTAATCCGGTTGAAATCAACTCCATTGGACATATCGCTATACGCATTACTGCCCCCCTGCAACCAGGTATGTTTGCAGGTTACTGGGAAGATGACGAAGCAACAAAAAGGGTTTTCAAACATGGATGGTATTACACGGGAGACACCGGAACGATCGATGCAGATGGTTATTTCTGGTTTGTTGGTCGTTCAGATGATGTCATAACATCATCTGGCTATCGAATCAGTCCATTTGAGGTTGAAAGCGCTCTGCTAGAACATCCTGCGGTTCAAGAGTCAGCCGCCATAGGTAAACCAGACGAAATCCGCGGAGAGATCGTTAAAGCTTTTATCGTGCTTGCCCCAAATTATGAAGCGAGCGAAGCTTTAACGAAAGAGCTTCAGGAATTCATGAAAAAAATAACTGCACCGTATAAATATCCGCGTGAGATCGAGTATCGAGAAACATTGCCTAAAACAGTATCTGGCAAGATTCGCCGTATTGAACTCAGGACCGAAGAAGGTAAGTAAGTGGAGGAAATTGTTTCACCATGCATCGACAAGTGCACTTTAAATAAGGATGGTATTTGTATCGGTTGTGGGAGAGTAATTGATGAGATATCAGATTGGAACAATGTCAGTGATAAACAAAAGATGGTGATTATAAATTCAAGTAAAAAACGTCTTGAATTAATTTAGCCTAAACTGTACAGAGAACAGGAGAACTAAATGGCAACAGCAGCAAAGATGATTGGTGAAAATATAAAGCCTGAAAAATACAAGCCGAAGAATCACGTACGTTTTATCACCGCAGCCAGTCTATTTGATGGACACGACGCAGCCATTAATATCATGCGTCGCATATTACAATCAACAGGAGCAGAGGTGATCCATCTGGGTCATAACCGATCCGTCAACGAAATCGTCAATGCCGCCATTCAAGAAGATGTTCAAGGCATCGCTATTAGTTCCTATCAAGGTGGTCATGTTGAATATTTCAAATACATGGTCGATTTGCTCAAGGAAAACGGCGCAGAGCACATCAAGGTGTTCGGCGGCGGCGGCGGTGTGATCGTACCTGAAGAAATTGCTGAACTTGAGCAATACGGTGTCACCCGTATTTACTCACCCGAAGATGGGCAACGCATGCAGCTACAGGGCATTATAGATGATATGCTCAAGAAGACTGACGTCAATCTTTCAGTCAAAGATATTCCAGATAAAAATACCGGATTAAACGAAGATTATAGAGGACTGTCACGTTTAATTACCGCTTTGGACGAAAACACAATCGCGAATAATCGTCTTGAACATCTTGCCAAAGAAGCTCAAAAATTCAGCAAAACACCCGTCTTAGGTATTACCGGAACTGGCGGTGCGGGCAAATCTTCGTTAACCGACGAATTAATTCGTCGGTTTAGTCTTGATCTTAAAGACCTGAAGATTGCTATTATTGCAATCGACCCAAGCAAGCGTAAGACCGGCGGAGCACTCTTGGGTGACCGTATCCGAATGAATTCCTTGAATTGCCCCAACATCTATTTTCGTTCGATTGCGACGCGCGAAACATCAGGCGAAGTACCGCCTTCTCTAACGCATGTTATTAACCTATGTAAGGTCTCTGAGTTTGATTTGGTCATCGTAGAAACCCCGGGTATCGGTCAGGGTGATGCAGGCATCGTCACTTACGTTGATGTGTCGATGTACATAATGACGCCTGAGTTTGGTGCCGCAAGTCAGCTTGAAAAAATTGACATGCTTGATTTTGCTGACCTGGTAGTTATCAATAAATTTGATCGTAAGGGTGGTCAAGATGCCTTACGTGACGTTCGTAAACAATATCAGCGTAACCGTGAATTATTTACCACGATGCCAGAGGAATTACCTGTTTATGGAACAATAGCTTCCAAATTTAATGACGATGGTCTAACCGCCTTGTATCAGGGAATGCTCGCTATTTTTAAAGAGAAGGGATTCAATAACTGGCAAGGTTCATTCTTTTCGCCGATCGAAACAAAATTTTCAAGCAAACGAACTGTCATTATTGCTCCGGAACGCCAACGTTATCTGGCTGAAATATCAGAAACTGTACGCAACTATCACAAAACATCAGAGGAACAAGTCAACATTGCTCGTGAACGACAATATCTAGTTGAATCAAAAAAAATGCTCGATGCTGCTGAACAAGAGAGCAGTAATCTGGATGCGCTAATCGAAAAACGTGAAAATAAACTTGACGTCCGTTGCAGAAAATTACTTGAGTTATGGCCGCAAGTTAAAAAAGATTATTCTGGCGATGAATATGTCGTCAATATCCGCGGAAAAGAATTACATACCAAGATAACAAGTCGTTCGCTATCTGATACCCGAATTCCAAAAGTCTCATTACCTCGTTATCAGGATGAAGGTGAAATCTTACGCTGGTTGCTCGAAGAAAATATTCCGGGCAGCTTCCCTTATACCGCAGGTGTATTCGCCTTCAAACGCGAGGGAGAGGATCCGGCTCGAATGTTTGCTGGTGAAGGCGATCCATTCCGCACCAATCGACGTTTTAAATACCTCTCTAAAAATTCAGAAGCAACCCGTCTTTCAACTGCTTTTGATTCTGTAACACTTTATGGAAATGATCCTGGTGTGCGACCTGATATTTATGGAAAGATAGGAAACTCCGGCGTATCTATTGCTACGCTCGATGATATGAAAGTGCTGTTTGATGGTTTTGATTTATGTGCTCCATCAACCTCGGTATCACTCACAATCAATGGTCCGGCACCGACAATTCTAGCCTTTTTTCTTTGCACGGCCATAGATCAGCAATACCTCAAGTTTGAGAAAGAAAACAACAGGCTACCTACTGATGACGAAAAACTGAAGCTCAAGGACTGGGCATTGGAAAACGTTCGCGGAACCGTTCAGGCCGATATCCTTAAGGAAGATCAGGGGCAGAATACCTGCATTTTTTCCACTGAGTTCAGCCTTAAATTAATGGGCGATATTCAGGAATATTTCGTGCACAAAAAAGTCAGGAATTTCTATTCTGTTTCAATCTCGGGTTATCACATCGCAGAAGCCGGTGCGAATCCTATTTCCCAATTAGCCTTTACATTAGCGAATGGTTTTACCTACGTTGAAACCTATTTGTCGCGTGGAATGGATATCGATGATTTTGCTGCTAACCTGTCATTCTTCTTCTCAAACGGGATGGATCCTGAATATACCGTGATGGGTCGTGTGGCTCGCCGCATCTGGTCTACCGCAATGCGTTTTAAATATGGTGCAAATGAACGTGGACAGAAAATGAAATATCACATCCAAACGTCAGGACGTTCATTGCATGCACAGGAAATGGATTTCAATGATATTCGTACTACATTACAAGCCTTGATTGCGATTAACGATAATTGCAATAGCCTGCATACTAATGCTTATGATGAAGCGATCACAACACCGACAGAGGAATCGGTTCGACGCGCAATGGCCATACAACTCATCATAAATAAAGAGTACGGCTTAGCCAAAAATGAGAACCCACTTCAGGGTTCGTTCATTGTCGAAGAACTGACAAACCTTGTTGAAGAAGCTGTATTACAGGAATTTGATCGAATGTCAGAACGTGGTGGTGTACTCGGGTCGATGGAAACGGGCTATCAACGCGGCAAGATTCAGGATGAATCATTGCATTATGAAATGCTGAAACATACTGGCGAATTACCTATCATCGGCGTGAACACTTTCGAGAATCCCGATGCCAGTGAAAATAAAACAACAATCGAATTGGCGCGATCCACAGAAGAAGAAAAACAAAATCAGTTAAATCGATTGGATGATTTTCATGTGCGTCATCGCGAACAAAGTGAAATTCACATAGAGAAACTAAAAAGAGCCGCTCAAAACGACGAAAATGTATTCGCTGCACTAATGGACGCGGTACAACACTGCTCGCTTGGGCAGATTACTGACACCTTCTTTGAGGTCGGTGGTCAGTATCGCCGAAATATGTAGTTAATAAATAATGATGAGAATTGTTTCTACTACCTGTTCCAACACGGAAATTGTTTGCGCTTTAGATTGCGCACAATATCTCGTTGGTGTTGACAATCATTCAGATTACCCTGCTGAAGTAGTTTCCCGTTTGCCGAAAGTCGGACCCGACCTACACGTCGATACGAAAGTCATTTCTCAGCTACAGCCCGATCTGGTGTTGGCTTCTTTAACTGTTCCAGGACATGACAAGGTAATCGATTCTCTGATCAATGCAGGGTTATCCTACAGATCATCTGCGCCAGAATCACTTGAAGCCGTATATGATGACATTATCGATATTTCAGAATTACTAGATGTGCCTGATCGTGGGTCAAGGCTGGTCGAAGAGATGCGCGAACACATCCAACCGGTAAAAAAACAAAATTCGCCCCCTTCTATCGCCATACAATGGTGGCCAAAACCGCCTATTATTGCAGGAAAAAAGAGTTGGGTTCATGATCTTATTGAAATGTCCGGTGGTCGCAATAGTTTAGAAACATTTGAAGAAACCAGTGCTCCTCTGGAGTTTACTCAGTTTGCCGAATTGAATCCGGATATAATCGTCATGTCATGGTGCGGAGTAAGAGAAGAAAAATACCGTTCCTCTGTCATTAGTGATAATCCGTTATTATCTTCAGTCTCTGCGGTTAAACATCAGCGAATCATTCCTGTTTCAGAAGCTTTTTTAGGCAGGCCTTCTGTGCGATTAGTTGAGGGATTCAGGTTGTTGAAAGAGGCTGTCGCCAAATTCCATCAATGAAAGGTTAAGTATATGATTTCCACATAGTCGTATTGTGTAATATTTTTATAATTTAGTAGCGTTATTAAGTATTTTATCAGGAGAAACCAGTGCCAGAATATAAAGCCCCTCAACGAGACATGATGTTTGTATTAAATGAAGTGATCAATGTTTCTGAGTTAGCCCAATTATCAGCGTTTGAGGATGCCACACCAGACATCGTTCAAGGTGTGATTGATGAGGCAGCCAAAATTATCGAAAATACGATTGCACCTTTAAATGAGACCGGAGATCGTGAAGGTTGCCAGTTTGATAATGGTAGCGTATCAGCACCTGTTGGTTTTAAAGAAGCTTATAAACTCTATGCTGAAAGTGGCTGGACCGGGCTTGATAAATCGACTGATTTTGGTGGTCAAGGCCTGCCCTACACTCTCGCAACAGCAGTCTCTGATATGTTGAGTGCGGGCAATGATGCCTTCTCACTTTACCCGGGTCTGACTAATGGCGCTTGTGAAGCACTTATAGAGCACGGCAGCCCGGAACTTCAGAAAACCTACCTGGAAAAGCTTACCACCGGCGAATGGACAGGAACCATGTGTCTAACGGAACCACAGGCTGGAAGTGATCTAAGTCAGGTGAGAACCAAGGCAATAGCCCAAAATGACGGCACATACCTGATTGAGGGAACCAAAATTTTTATCACAGGTGGAGAGCATGATTTTGTTGACAACATAATTCATCTGGTACTCGCTCGTCTACCTGATGCACCCGCAGGTGTTAAAGGCATCAGTATGTTTCTGGTACCCAAATTCATGATTAATAGTGACGGAAATCTGGGAGAAAGAAACCCGGTCGTTTGTGCCAGCATCGAGGAAAAAATGGGAATACATGGCTCATCTACCTGCGTCATGAACTTTGAAAATGCAACTGGTTATCTGATGGGCAATCCCAATGAAGGATTACGTTATATGTTCACTATGATGAACCTGGCGCGTCTAATGGTTGGACTACAAGGACTTGGGGTTGCAGAACGCGCTACGCAAGGAGCCATTGAATATGCAAAAGAACGCAAGCAGGCGACAGCCATTAACGGTGGCGCTACGATTATTCACCACCCAGATGTTCGACGAATGATAATGACAATGAAGGCACTCACCGAAGGTTGCCGGATGGTCGCATACGACACGGCTAAACAATACGATATGTCCAAAGCACATCCAGATGAATCAGTCCGAAAAACAGCTAACGATCGTGTCGAGTTAATGACCCCGATCTGTAAAGCTTTTGCTACAGACGTGGGTTGTGAAGTCGCTAACCTTGGTGTACTTGTCCTCGGTGGTGCGGGCTATATTCGTGAGTCTGGAATGGAACAATATATCCGTGATGCCAAGATTTTTTGCATCTATGAAGGCACCAATGCCATTCAGTCACTCGACCTGGTTGGCAGAAAAATGAAAATGAATCTTCCCCAAATCTTTATCAAAGAAATGGTTAATGATCTTGCGGCAGAATCAAACAATAATGAATTGAACTTCATTGTCGAACCAATGAAAACAGCACTTAAACTACTTGATGAGACAACAGAATGGTTAACTACAGCTGCTCAGGAAGACCCACAAAATCCTGCCGCTACTGCCGTTGAATACTTGACCCTGTATTCATTGGTAACACATGGTCACTTCTGGGTCAAAGCGGCCAAGGCTGCATTGGGTAAACAGGATGACGATTTTTATAAAGGCAAATTAGTAACAGCACAGTTTTTTGCAAACAAAATTTTACCTCGAATTTATGGGCTTGCACCGATAATTATGGCAGGTTCAGAATCGGTTATGAGTGCTGAAGAAGATTGGCTATAAAAGACTTTGAGAGAATAAAATTATGAAAATTTTAGTAGGTGTAAAAAGAGTCGTTGATTTCAACGTTCGCATTCAGGTTAAAGCTGACGGTTCAGGCGTTGCAACTGATGGTGTCAAGATGAGTATGAATCCATTTGACGAAATTGCTGTTGAAGAGGCACTGCGACTTAAAGAAGCAGGTAAAGCCGATGAAGTAATAGCCATTACTATTGGTACAAAAACAAGTCAGGAACAATTACGCACCGCGCTGGCAATGGGCGCAGATCGCGCAATACACGTCGAGACTGATGAAGATGTTCAACCTTTGACTGGTGCTCGTATTTTAAATGCTATCATTGCGAAAGAAGAACCGAAGATTGTAATGCTCGGCAAACAGGCGATTGATGATGACAATAATCAAACGGCTCAAATGTTAGCTGCCTTGGCTAATTGGCCTCAGGCAACCTTTGCTTCCCAGATTGATATAGATGGCAATGTTGCCAATGTCATTCGTGAAGTTGATGCTGGACTGGAAACGCTAGCGGTCGAACTACCAGCCGTTATCAGCACTGACTTACGTTTAAATGAACCACGCTACGTTAAACTGCCCGATATCATGAAAGCAAAACGAAAACCGATCGATACTTTCACACTTGCAGATCTGGGTGTTGAACCAGCGGCTTCGGTAAAAGTATTAAAAACAAGCTTACCGGCCACAAGACAGGCGGGAATCAAAGTTGAAACTGTAGCTGAGTTGATTACAGCACTACAAGAAAAAGGGGTGATTTGATGGGTAAGGTATTAATCATTGCCGAACATGATGGCAAACATCTAAACGGATCAACCGCACGTGCCGTAACATGTGCCCAAGGACTTTCCGCAGAATCAGTAGAACTTGCTATTTTTGCCGCCGATGGTAGCAACGTAGCAGAACAAGCTGCTACTTTAAACGGAGTAACAACAGTGTTACTGATCGAAAACCCGGCTAATGAGCATGCCTTAGCGGCAATCCTCGCCCCTCAGATTGAAGTGCTGGCGAGTGAATACAGCCATATTCTAGTACCAAGCACAACATTCGGAAAAGATTTAACACCACGTATTGCTGCACAGCTTGGTGTTCCTCAAATCAGCGACATTATGCGCGTCGAAAGCTCAAGAATATTTGACCGCCCTATTTACGCCGGGAATGCAATTGTCACCGTTGAAGTGCCTGAAGGGGTCGTCGTCGCAACAGTTAGAACGGCCTCTTTCCCAGAAGCAGAAAAGACGGGGTCAGCGATCATCGAAAAGCGTGAAATCAATATCGAATTACCATCGCATACCCGTTTTGTAAAATTGGAAACAAATGGCGGCGATAATCGTCCTGATCTGCAAGCGGCAACAAAAGTAGTTTCTGGCGGACGCGGCTTAGGTAGCGAAGAGAACTTTAAAACAATCTATGCATTAGCTGACAAACTGGGAGCTGCAGTTGGCGCATCACGTGCTGCAGTTGATGCAGGGTTTATTCCTAATGACCATCAAGTCGGCCAGACTGGAAAAATCATTGCTCCCGAATTGTATATGGCCTTTGGGATATCCGGCGCGATCCAACATCTTGCAGGGATCAAAGATGCAGGAACGATTGTTGCCATTAATAAAGATCCGGATGCTCCGATTTTTGAAATTGCTGACTTTGGTCTAGTCGGTGATCTGTTTGAGATTATCCCTGAGCTTGAAAAAGCGTTGAGCTAGATCGGACATGACGAAAAACTATGAAGGAATCCGGTATGGAACGTGAATCGATGGAGTTTGATGTTGTTATAGTAGGTGCCGGTCCAGCAGGATTATCAGCCGCTTGTCGATTAATGCAACTCGCGAAAAAAGATAAGACTGAACTAACGGTCTGTGTCATTGAAAAAGGCTCCGAAGTCGGAGCACATATCTTGTCTGGCGCAGTACTCGAGCCAACGGCAATGAATGAACTTTTTCCTGACTGGAAAGAAAAAGGTGCACCGTTAAACACAGCTGTCAGCTCTGATGAAGTCTATTATCTAACAACACAAGATGAAGGTATTAAAGCCCCGTCTTTTCTTGTCCCAAAACCGATGCACAACAATGGCAATTATATTGTCAGTATGGCTAATGTCTGTCGTTGGTTAGCAGAGCAAGCCGAAGCGATGGGTGTTGATATATTCCCTGGTTTTGCAGCGGCAGAAATACTTTACAACGAAGATGATAGTGTAAAAGGTATTTTGACTGGTGACATGGGTGTGGACAAAAAAGGTAAGCATAAAGATAGCTATATGCCGGGGATGGAATTACTGGCTAAGCAAACCGTATTTACAGAAGGTTGCCGTGGACATCTTGGCAAACAGTTGATGGAAAAGTTTGATCTGCGCAAAGATGTCGATGTACAACATTATGGTTTGGGCGTAAAAGAAGTATGGTCAATCGAACCTGAAAAACATCAAGCAGGTTTGGTCGTGCATACTGCTGGCTGGCCACTAGACAATCAAACTGAGGGCGGCGGTTTTCTCTATCACATGGAAAATAATCAGATCGCTCTTGGATTTATTGTCGCATTAAACTACAGCAATCCTCACCTGAATCCATTTGAGGAAATGCAACGCTGGAAATTAAATCCAAAAATCAGTTATTTTCTTAAGGGTGGCAAGAGAATCTCTTACGGCGCCCGCGCAGTCAATAAGGGTGGAATGCAATCCGTCCCTAAATTAAGTTTTCCAGGCGGTTTACTTGCCGGATGCAATGCAGGATTTTTGAATGGAGCCAAAATCAAAGGTAATCATACGGCAATGAAAACCGGGATGCTTGCGGCAGAGACAATTTTTGGGGCAATGCAAGCTGAAAATGTTTCTGGTAAGGAATTGACAGCAATGAACGAAAACTATCGTAATTCATGGGTCTATGATGAGTTGTATAAAACGCGTAATTTTAGTCCAGCTTTGCATAAATTTGGCACACTTATCGGTGGCGCTTTTGCATGGTTTGATCAAAATATTTTATCTGGAAAACTACCCTTCACCTTGCATAACACCACCCCGGATCACGCTACGCTAAAGCCAATAAGCGAAAGTTCTAAACTTGATTATCCAAAGCCCGATAACGTGTTGACATTTGACAAGTTGTCATCGGTATTTTTATCGAGCACCAATCATGAAGAAGACCAGCCTTGCCATTTACAATTGAACAACCCAGCGATTCCGATTGAAATGAACTTACCTCTTTATAACGAACCAGCTCAACGCTATTGTCCAGCAGGTGTTTATGAAGTTATCAAGGAGGCAAACGGGGAAAACAAGTTTCAGATTAATGCCCAAAACTGTATTCATTGCAAAACTTGTGACATCAAGGATCCTGCTCAGAACATTACCTGGCTTACTCCCGAAGGCGGCGGTGGACCCAATTATGGAAATATGTAACAAAAAGTAATTTTTCAGTTAATTTAAAAACCAACATTATTTATACACAATAAAAATAGTATTTAAGGACAGGAAAACCATGAAAGAAATAGGTGTAGTAGGTGCAGGACAAATGGGCAATGGTATCGCTCAGGTTGCGGCACAAAAAGGTTACCAAATTATATTGTCAGACATTAGTCAAGATGCCCTGGATTTAGCGTTGAATACCATTGGCAAAAATTGTGATCGCCTCATAAAAAAAGAAAAAATGAATGCAGAGGAGAAAACAGCACTTCTGGACAATATTAAAATCACCACCCAACTAAACGATCTAGCCCAATGTGATTGTGTAATTGAAGCAGCCACAGAAAATGTAGACTTAAAACTCAATATCCTCAAACAATTAGATGATATTTGTAAAACCGAAGCCTTGCTTTGCTCGAACACATCATCGATTTCTATCACAAAAATGGCTGCAGTAACAAAACGCCCAGAACAAGTCTGTGGTATGCATTTCATGAATCCCGTACCCGTGATGAAACTGGTAGAAGGTATTCGTGGTCTTCAAACTTCTGATGATACTTTCAAAAAAGTAAGGAAACTCACAGAAACCCTGGAAAAAGTTTTTGTTGAAGCTAATGATCGCCCTGGATTTGTCGTGAACCGCATATTGATGCCTATGATTAATGAAGCAATATTTACCCTTAGCGAAGGTATTGCTAACGAAGAAGATATCGATCAGGCTATGAAATTAGGAACCAACCAACCGATGGGGCCTTTAGCATTAGCGGACCTCATTGGTTTAGACACATGTCTTGCAATAATGCATGTTTTGCACGAAGGACTTGGCGAAAGCAAATACCGGCCCTGCCCTCTATTAGTTAAATACGTAGAAGCAGGCTGGTTGGGTCGAAAATCAGGCCGTGGTTTTTATAACTACTAAAAAATCCATTTTACTGGAACGACCGTTAAGGAGTCTAAATGACATTTAATACCTTGAACTTTGAAACCTGTGTCGATGGCGTTGGACTATTAAAGATTAACCGCCCAAAAGCCTTAAATGCCCTGAATAAAGAACTCTTAAATGAGCTCAAGGACTTTATAGACAATATATTCAAAGATAATAATTTACGCTGCCTAATTGTAACTGGCGAGGGAGAAAAGTCTTTCGTTGCAGGTGCAGACATAAAAGAAATGCAAAACATATCTCCTGATCAAGCCAGGATATTATCAAACCGCGGACAGGAAATTTTTAATGCGATAGAACATCTACCTATCCCTGTCATCGCATGCGTCAATGGTTTTGCTTTAGGTGGTGGAATGGAGTTAGTTCTGGCGTGCGATTTTGTTCTGTCGAGTGACAAAGCCAAGTACGGTTTGCCCGAAGTCAGCCTCGGGCTAATCCCCGGGTATGGTGGAACACAACGATTAGCTCGAAGCATTGGTGTACACCGAGCAAAGATGATGACATTTTCAGGCGATATTTATTCTGCACAGGAGCTTTATGAATGGGGTTTGGTATCAAAATTATACTCGCCGGATGTATTGTTGGAGGAAGCAATAAAGATTGCAACCTTAATAGCCCAACGTGCGCCACTTGCTGTTGCAAATGCAAAAATATCTATCAATGCAATGCGTGAACTCTCTATCGAAGATGGATTAAAATTGGAACAAAGCTTATTTTCCGAACTTTTTAAAACGGAGGATTACGCTACCGGTGTGAACGCCTTCATTGAGAAGAAGAGACCAATCTTTTCAGGCAATTAGTATCCTGAAAGTACTATTTAATCACTCGTGTTACTGGATTGTTATTTACCGATATTATCCTCGGGCTAACTGCATTTTAGGTTTATTCTTCGCCCTCATAGAATGTTGGCCATTGCCTTTTCACTACCGAACTGTTAGCAGCATAAGCATGGCAACTATTAAGAAGCAGAGGCTTTTTGCCTGGGATAGACGAGGTCATTTCTTGAGACACTAATGGGTATATAGTCTGAAACGCGGTGGTAGCAAGTGGGTTCAATAGCTCCACCAAGTGTGTGCACCCTTGAGTTCCTCCGACAATTTTATTAACCGACCCGCGCCAGCCTTGTTTAATTTGAAGGCCTTTTAGTTGGGTAAAGTTAGAAGTGATGTTCGGACAAATATTAAAGGGAGACGCATCTGTAACAGCTTCGGCTTCGTGAATGAGCATGTTATTATCAACTGTTATTCGTAACCACATATCATGAATAGGTTCGCCAGCTGCAATTCCATTTCGGTCATAGTTAGGGAATTCGTAGGATTTTATATCAACGAGATGGCCTTCTATATCCCATAGATCATCCTTACGTTTATATCCTTTACATTCGATAGTTCGCTCATGAATCAATTCACGTTCAACAGGATTGGTTAATGGCATCAGGAAAACCTCGGGTTAGCTTAATGTTTTCATTATAACTGTGTTGCAATAAAGTTTAGATGGACTGTAGCGTTGACTTCTTGGCCCATGCGTAAATATATGGTTCTTTATTTAAGTAGATTGGCCTGCTCCCTTAACTTGAATTTCTGAATCTTACCAGTAGAGGTTTTCGGTAAAACACCAAAGATAATTGTCTTTGGCGCTTTGAAATGAGCCATATTATTGCGACAAAATTCAATAAGATCTGCACTGGTCAACTCTTCTCCATCTTTCAACGTCACAAAAGCACAGGGAGTCTCTCCCCACTTATCGTCCAATCGAGCGACTACAGCTGCTTCCAAAACCTGGGGATGCCGATATAAAGTAGCTTCCACTTCGATACTGGAGATATTCTCACCTCCGGAAATGATGACATCCTTGGAACGATCTTTGATTTGGATATAACTATCTTCATGCCACACTGCCAGATCCCCACTATGAAACCAGCCGCCCTTAAACGCTTTTTCTGTTGTGACAGGGTTTTTCAAGTAACCTTTCATAACGATATTTCCTCGAAAAAATATCTCACCCATAGTTTCACCATCTTTTTCAACGGGTTCCAGTGTGTCAGGATCGGCCACCATTATACTTTCCAGCATGGGATAACAAACACCTTGCCTAGACTTGAGTTCAGACTGTTCGATACTTGACAGCTCATCCCACTCCTCATGCCAGGCGCATACTGCTGCCGGACCATAGGTTTCCGTCAAACCATAAACATGAATAACTTCAAAACCCATCTGTTGTATCGCTTCCAATACAGCAGCTGGCGGCGCAGCACCCGCTGTCATGACATTCACTTTATGTTCTATCCCTTGTTTTAAATGATCAGAAGCATTTGCCATAAGGTTCAATACAATTGGAGCACCACACAAATAGTTAACCTTTTCTTTCTTGATCAATTCGTATATCGCATCTTCCCGAACCGCACGCAAGCATACATTAGTGCCAACCATTGCAGCAATTGTCCAGGGGAAACACCAGCCATTAGCGTGAAACATGGGTAACGTCCATAAATAGACAGGATGAGTTGGCATATTCCACACCATCATATTTGAAACAGCATTAAGATAAGCACCACGATGATGAGAAACCACACCTTTGGGATCGCCTGTTGTTCCCGAAGTGTAATTAAGGCAAATAGCATCCCATTCATTATCAGGCAGGGACCAATCAAAATCAGGATTTCCTTCTTTAAGAAAGTCTTCATATTCAGTCTCACCAAGAAACTCACCACCTTCATACAAAGGGTCATCAACATCAATCACTACCGGTTTGTCTTGGAGTTGCGTTAATGCGCCCTTGATAACTTTTGAATATTCACGGTCGATTAAAAGTATCTTTGCTTCGCTATGTTGTAACATAAAGGCAATTGCATCAGAATCGAGTCTAAAATTAAGTGCGTTGAGCACTGCTCCAGCCATAGAGATTCCAAAATGCGCTTCATACATAGCGGGGATATTAGGCAACATGACGGCAACTGTGTCACCCTGAGCAATCCCTCTCTGCTGTAATGCGGAGGCTAATTGACGGCAACGGCGGTAGGTCTCAGACCATTTATAATGTGTGTCGCCATAGATAACTGACACCTTGTCTGGATAAATGCACGCAGCCCTTTTCAGGAAGGTTAACGGTGATAACGTAGTATAGTTGGCTTTATTTTTACCTAAGCCAGCTTCATAAATATCATCTGATTTCATTTTAAATTCACCTCTAAATGTCTATTGACCTTTCCATTCAGGTTGTCGTTTCTCAATAAAAGCATCAATCCCTTCACGGGCATCCTCGCTATCCATGTTACAAGTCATAGTCTCGCTCGCAATTTCATACGCTGCATTCAAGTCTAAATTTAATTGTTGATAAAATAGTTTTTTTCCCATCTCAATTGCCAATGGTGATTTTCCGGTAATTTTTCTGGCAAGCTCAAGCGTCGCTGACTCCAATTGATCAACAGAGACAATTTCGTTTATTAATCCATATTGCTGAGCAGTTTTTGCATCGATAAATTCACCGGTCAACAACATTTGCATTGCCTGTTTTCGATGCATATTTCGACTTAGTGGTACTGCAGGTGTGGAACAGAACAAACCAACATTAATTCCAGATACGGCAAAGCGAGCATTATCTGCTGCAACAGCCAGGTCACATGTCGCTACTAGCTGACAACCTGCTGCTGTGGCAATGCCATTAACTTGAGCGATAACAGGTTGTGGTAATTTATTAATGGTTTGCATCATACGGCCGCATTGAGAAAACAATGATTGATGAAACTCTCGATCGTCACTGGATCGCATTTCTTTCAAATCATGACCTGCGCAAAATGCCTTACCATTAGCCGCAATTATAACAACTTGTATCGCTTTATTAGCTGCAATTCCATCCAATGCATTTTGTAATACTGTTAAAAATTCAACCGATAATGCATTGTATTGCCCAGGCCGATTCAAGGTTATCTTGCAGATACCAGCATCAACATCAAGCAGTAACATTTCATCATTAAAACTATTATTTATATTCGCAGACATTATGATCTCCAAAAAACAATACCTATAAAAGAAAAACGATGACTAATACTTCAACAATTTTTAATCCATCATTAGAGTAATAGTCGCATAGTTAATATTAGTGCTACCTAACTGTCTTTGGCTTGTGTTTTATTAAAAACGGGAAAAATCCGGTTTTCTTTTTTCCATAAATGCCGTTAATGCCTCTTTTGCTTCCTCATCATTCAGCATTGAAATAAAACGTTCTGCTTCACGTTGACTCGCTTCGACAATCTGATCATGCATGGCGGCTCGTAATAATGCTTTACTCGCCTGTACTGCATTCGGTGGTTGCTCTGCAATCCGCTTTACTGATTCCATCGCCGTTGTCTCCAACTCATTCGCTGCAATAACTTTGTTAACTATACCAAAGTTTTCTGCTTGCTCCGCATTAAACCTCTCACCCAATAATATTAATTCCGATATTTTTTGATGCCCCATCAAAGCAGACAGAATATGGGTAGAACCTGCTTCAGGGCACAAACCAATATTTACAAAGGGCAACTGAAACTGGGCTACATCACTGGCATAGACCAAATCACAATGTAATAACATCGTCGTTCCAATACCTACAGCTATCCCATTGACAGCAGCTACTATTGGTTTTTTTGCATTAACAATTACATCTATAAACTGGAGAACCGGGCTGGATTCATTTGCTGGTGGGTTCTTCAAAAAATCATTGATGTCATTGCCACTACAAAATGAATCAGCAATACCGGTCAGATAAGACACTCTTATATTATTATCCTCATCAGCATCACGCAGTGCTTGTGCTAATGCTGAATACATAGCCAAATCCAATGCATTCTTTTTATCTGGTCTATTAATACATATTATTTTAATACGTCCTTCATTTTTTATATTTATGTATTCGCTCATCAACATTTCCTTTAGTTTATTGTTTCTTCTAAGCAGGGAATTAAAAACACTTGTTCTTTTTTATAAAATTTATTTCATAACCCGGTGAGTTAGTATTGAAGATGGTTTAAACAAAACAATTTAACCAATATTATTTGTTAGTTCCTTGGGCAAAATCAGATAAGGATGAGCGCATTACACCGGTACCATTTTGTGACCACCCTCCGTCCACAGGAATAACAGCGCCATTGATATAATTACCTATGGGAGAACCAAGAAATAAACAAGCGTTGCCAATATCCTCAACCGTTCCCAATCGTTTTAAGGGTACAGATTGCTTTACTCCTTCAAGGATTTCAGCTGTGGGTGCCAAGCGTTTCATCCCTTCAGTATTATCAATCGGCCCAGGCACGATGGAATTAATTCTCACACCTTCAGGCCCCCACTCCATAGCGAGCGTTCGCGTAATCATATCCACGCCTGCCTTAGCTGCACAGACATGACTTTGAGCTTCCATAGGGATAAACGCTTGTGGTGCAGAGATACTGATAACCGATGCACCTGGTTTTTTCAAATAGGGATAAACGGCCTGCATAACATGAAAAGTTCCCATTAAATCAATATCAATCACAGCGCGAAACCCATTGGCTGACATACCCATTGCTGTTGCAACAAAATTTCCGGCTGCACCAGAGATAACAACATCAAATTCACCAAAACTTTCATGCACTTCCATTACACCGTCTTTAACAGCTTGTGCATTTCGAACATCCACAGTAAAGCCCATACTCTGAGCTCCTATGTTTTTAAGTTCTGCCACCGTATCATTCACTTTTTCTTGAGTACGACTGGCCACCGCAACTCGAGCACCGTGCCTGGCAAATAAACTTGCAACGCCACGATTAATACCGCTAGTGCCACCGATCACCAACACGGTCTTATCAATAAAATCTATTTTGATACTCATTGCATGCTTTTATATAAATATATCGTGCATACCCATCTGTGAATTGCAAGCATGTTTAGTCAAGTTACTCTTCAAGTTGATCTACATTGAAAGAAATCAATTAAAGAAAGCTTGTTCCATACTCGGATAGAGCTGTAAAACAGCCCGTTTGTATTCTTCATGCAGAATATCCAAGTCCTGGAATTGTTCTGGTAATTCAAGCTTAAAAGTTTCACTTATATCCAAACCATCATTTAAAGCTTGCTGTAAACTGTCATACAACCAGGAAAGATAGTTACGCGTCTGTTTTATAGCGCGATTGTCTTCCGTCACTGGCCCATGTCCTGGCACCAAATATTTAAAGTCGATTTGTTGTAATTGCCTGATGCTCATTAACCAGTTTTCAATATTGGCATTAGGCACCGCCGGAGTTCGGTTATGAAAGAGCAGATCGCCTGAAAATAATACTCCAGTAGTATGATCATAGATCACCATATCGGAATCAGTGTGACCGTTCAGAGCAATTATTTCAATTTCATGCCCCCCAATCGTAAGTTTTCCAGGAGTAATCACTTCCGTTGGTGTGTAAACTTCGGTTTCTTTCATCCAATCACCAACCAACGTGTACAGATTGTTATTAAATGCCTCGCCTTGTGAATCTATCGCATTTACTATTCCTTGCAAGCTGGCAATCGGAACGTCTTTAAAGGCTTGATTACCCAGGAAGTGGTCAGGATGATGATGCGTATTAAATACTTTAATAATAGACAACCCTGTAGTTGACTCAATGTACTGGCGCATCTGTTTACCGTATTGATATGATGAACCAGTATCAATGACAATTACACCGCTGTTCGTAACAATATAAGCAGCATTAGCTATATTTCCACCGTTCTTTTTTGAAAAGTACTTGGTCGAGCCAATAAAGGCATAAGTACCCTGTCCTACTGATTCAGCCACCAATTTATAATCAAGCTCATTAGCATTGATCAATTGCAAATTAGATAAACTCAATGCTAATACAAGTAGACTTCTTTCAAGGTACCGTTTTATATAATGAACATACATTTTTTTGGGCGAAGATAGCTTGGTTAAAATATTCATTTTGAAATTAACTCGAAAAATATTGCGTGGTAAAGCGGAAGAGCCTTAAATAAACGGATTTATTGTAAGACTTGATTTATCAGATTCCCGTTATTATCGCGACCTGACAAGACAATGCCCTGAAATAGCTTGCTTTCAAGATCTACGCTGAAGAACGGATTTTCACTAACGGGCTGATAGGATTCAATATGCGCTAGCAATTCACCATGTTTGTCTTTTAACTCCAACGTTTCAATGTAAAACTCAGGAATTCCTGGAGCGAGCCCGGTATCCATAGGATGCATGATGCGGAACCGTAGTCTGTCGGGTCGATCAACTCTAGACCAGAGACGTGACTTAACATCTCCCAAGGTATCTACCCAATTATCTAATGCACGACCAACACTAGGTGCTGTACAACCGCCGCCCGTAGCATCCAGCCAACTCCCGCCAACATGCCAGACGCCATCTTTTGTACGGGCAGCTGCTCGCACTGGTGTGGATTGTTGGACTTTGAAGCGAAAAGCTATAAAGGGTTCTATTTTACCTGGGTGAAAATTCAGGATCTCTTTGATGGGGTTTAGATCTGCAAACAGCCTGATTTCTTCAATTTCACCTATACCATCAACATTAACAGAAACAGGAACATTCATCGGGTCTTCAGCCATATCAGGAACGATAACCTTTACCCTCTCATCAAACACAACAGTTTCATTTGATAAGATTAGTTTATGCACAAGGTTCCAACTGGGAGAATTAAGAGGATCCACTAATGGCTGCCCATAAACAAGACTCATATTAATTATGAAGCAAAAACTGAGAACAATTTTAAAACCAGTATTTAATGATTTGATTTGTTTATTCACGTAATGCCTCTTTAAATTATTTTATATTCGTCTTTCTTTGTTAGTCAGACTATATTGTTGAGAGTTTCATTATTGATTAAAAATAAAAATCAGTTTTCTCATGTGCGATTAGTAAGCCTAGTTAACTGTTAATGCCCAACAATCGTTGAATTAACATTTTACACTCTGATACTACTACACTAGAACATGGCTGCAAACACTTTGACTTTGACAGACTTTCATTACCCATACCTGATGAATACTTGATAGCAGTCCCATAAAACGAAATAACAATCATACCAAATACCAACCTAATTTCTGAGCGAAGCTCTCTATCGATAACTATACTAAACAGCGTGCCAAAGTTAGTTATTATTTTGATTATTTATTAGCACATACGATAGTTCTTGAGCTTTAACTACTTGAAAAACTAACATATAAACCTCTAATTATCTATCACCTTTGAATTCCTATCTAGTCCATGTTTTTTTAACTTTAAATATAAGGTACTCTTTGCCATACCTAGATGATTAGCAGTTTTCGTAAGGTTTCCATTATTAGATTTTATTGCCGAGATAATAATAAGCCGTTCTGCATCTTCAAGGGAAATATTACTATCATTTGAAATAATACTTTTTAGCCCTCCTTGCTCATTATTCACTTCCGATTTATTTTGAAGTTCTCCGGGCAAATCTTCAAGTGTCACTGTATCTGTTTGACACATTAGGACTGAACATTCTACGATGTTGCGCAACTCTCGAATATTACCCGGCCATTCATAACTTCTTAATGCTTTTATAAAAGCAGGGGAAAACTGTTTTTGTTCGACGCCGTCTCGCTTTGCTATCTCCTCAGCAAAGAAGTGCATTAATATTTCAATATCTTTCTCACGCTCACGTAGACTGGGGATAGTAAGGGTTATTACTGAGATGCGATAAAATAAATCCATGCGAAAGAGTCCATCTTTCACATCAAGACTTAAATCACGATTTGTTGCAACCAATACTCGAAAATTTACTTTACGTTGCTGATGATCTCCAAGTCGACATATTTCACCTTCTTGAAGAACACGTAAGAAATTAGCTTGAATATCTAATGGCAACTCACCAATTTCATCCAGAAAAAGAGTGCCTCCGTCCGCTGCTTCTATCTTACCTTTCTTGCCGCCTCGAACAGCACCGGTAAAAGCTCCTTCGACATATCCAAATAACTCACTGGTAATTAAATCCCGCGATAACCCACCGCAGTTTAATGTTATCAATGGTCCCTTGTTATTTGGTCCTGCTGCATGAATAGCCTTAGCGAACATCTCCTTACCAACACCAGTTTCACCTTGTATTAATATTGGTACTGGAAGTGTAGCTAGACGTTGTGCCTTACTGATTGTTTTTTTCAGAGCCGCACTAGATCCAACAATGTCTTCAAAATATTTTCTATCATCACTCAATGGTGAACTGTTATTAATTGTATTTTTTGATGACCCAACATATACAGTATGAGGCGAGGGAATTATTAGCATATTGCCTAGTTGATCCTGCCCTTCCATAACAGGTTCGATCCATTCATTACGCAACCATTCAGCCTCTAGCATTTTTGACTCTCGATTATTGATATCGTATATAAAATTCTTTCCATTATTCTTTAGGTCAACTCCGCGCATTGCGAGATTAGAAGCAACATTCTCATTGGCTTTAACCAGACAACCGTAATTATCCAATAACATCAACGCATCATTTGTAGGAGAAGAAAAAATCGAGACTGCCGCATTTAACAAACGATTCTTTTCTTCCAACCTTATACCTACAAGTCTACTTTCTATTCTGCCAGCGGCTTCAACAACCAGTGCTTGAGTATGGTAATTAAAATCACTGGTTAATCCTGATAGATCGAGAGCGCCTATTATTTCCTGACTGCCTGGTTCTCTAATAACCATTGCAGTACAAGTCCAGGACTTTATCCCTTCGCAAAAGTGCTCAGTAGTATTAATTTGTATTGGCATGCCAACTGATAAAACAGTACCAATTGCATTTGTCCCGGCAGCACGCTCGCTCCAATTTGCTCTAACTGCGAGTCGAATATCATGACCATCCTCGACAGTTTTTCGATCGCCTTCTACATGTAGACAAATACCGTTTTTATCAGCCAAAATCATCATGGAACCAGAACCCGCAAGCAGGTTACGCGCATGCTCCATTACCGGTTTAGCCGCTTCCACCAATTGAGCATTGTCTTTAAGAAGTGTTTTATAGGTTTTATCGTTAACGCTTAAGCGCGTTTTACTACTTGAAGGGTCTACCCCATCTTCCAAGCACCTTGCCCATGAATCGCTTACAATTTTACGTATTGAATTTTTGGGGAGTTCTCCACAATTAACATATCTATCCCAAGCCAAATCTACCTTTCCAGGATTTATGTTATATGGCGTATGTTTATTAAAATTCTTCATGCGTGATTCGCCTTAATCTGGTGGTTTGTTGCGTATGCTTAAAATCTAAATAACCTCATATCAAGTCATTCAGATTTCTGAAATACCGCTAGCGCTTAATCCATGCAGCTTCTTTGGCTGCTCAACCTTAGGGGTCAAAACGTACGATTATCGTACACCTCGAAACGACGTTTATCAAGCACATCCCTATCAGTTTCGTAACACTGACTAGAGAAATGAAGGAGGTGTGTTTGTAAATTGATGTTTTTGCGTGTAACTAGCTTTTTGATCGCATCATTTCACGTGTTCGGATGCTTCTGGAGATTGATACTAAGAACGTGTGTGGCTCGCTGTATTGCAAGCCACATTTTGAGTGAGAGACGGTCATTAAAAAGCGTCCAATTAGTGAACGCAATTACTCCTGTGGGTAGTTTATTAGCGCTGCAGGAATGTGATAACTAGTACCGTGCTTGTTAAAAATATTCTTAATTGTTCCATCAGAGATCAATTTATCCATCGCCGTTTCCAGTGATTTGCTTAATTTTATATTGGTCGCTTTAACGGCTAATCCCAGATCCCAAGATGGTTTTGCGATGCCAGGCATCGCCATAAGACCGATCTGATAGTTCTTTTTGGCATCCCCCAATGCTGCTTCAATCTCAGTTCTCGTGCCCATGACAGCCGTCAATTCTTTATTGAGCATTGCTTGAACCGCTTCGCCTATTGAATGGAAATGCACGATACTGTTTCGAATCTGACCACGAAATGCACCTAATAAATAACCATCTGCCATAGTGACACGTTCTACACCAATTTTATTGGTGAAGAACGCAGTTATTTGAGGATTATTGCCAAGCTGTTCTGGATCGGCGGCAACAACCACCTGCTCTTCAGAATAAGGTGAGATAAAATTAACCTTATCTTCTCGCTTAATAAGAATGTCATCGTAAGGTACATGCATCATTACATCCGATGCTGGCCCAGTGACATGATGTCCTTTCCACACATACACTCTTAGATCGTCTTCCAGTGACTCATCTGCAAAAACCAAACGGATACTTGCTTTCATTCCTAATTCCGTTGCTAACGCTCTAGCAATATCGACATCAATACCTTCTGCTTTACCAGTTTCAGCTTGATACGAGTATGGAGGAAAATTATCGTAAGCAGCAAATTTGAGAATGCCACCAGTATTCGTGTCCGCAAAAGTTTGAAACGAAAAAAGATATAATCCGAAAAAAAACAATGATAAAAATTTAGTGTTTAGTCTAGACATGTTCGTTTAGTCCTCTATTGCTATAGTCTCAATCCATGCCCATATCGCCCATAATGCTTCTTGGCTAAATGGCCCACCATCAGTCTCCGCGAATATAGGCATATAAGTAATACCATTTCTTATAGCACCTTTACGAACCCGCATAACAAACCAGGCATCGTCCTCAGCATCATGTTTCATTTTTCTTAAATCTGGGTTTATACCACCTGAAATACCACCGATACCATGACAGCGCGCACAGTTCTGACCATAGGCAGCCTCACCTACTTTTATGGCTGTTTCATTACCAGAATAAGGGTTTCTTTCCAGCCATTCGTCCCCAAGATCTTCCAAACTTTCGATGTCGATCGGTTGCGGTGCTATATCACCATGCGCAAAAACATTAATTGAAAAGAATGCCATTAGGCTGATCAAGGCAATAGAAGAAGGAATATTATTGATATATTTCATAAGTTACGATTCTCTTAATTTTAGTATGATAATACATTATTGACCGTACTCACTATCTTGAGTTCATTATACAAGACCATGTTTGGTAACTTTCAAATTGGAATTTTTAAGATAATAACGGACAGAACTACCACTTTATTAAACTTTTAAAATAACGAGGCCAACTTTTACGTTGGCCTCGTTATCAATACTTTTATCAGGTAGAAAATACCCGATAATTACTACAAGAAAATATTAATAGAGCTTAAAGACGAATAAGCTTGCACCTTGGTTAATACCTTCAATCTGCTTGGCAACTTCACCACCCCATAGAGGTACAGCTGCACCCCAACCAGATGGAACTGCGATGAACTGCTCGCCGCCTTGTTCCCAAGTAATCGGTGAACCGACAATGCCTGAACCGGTGTTGTACTGCCAAACTTCCTTACCCGTTTTTGCATTAACAGCCTTAAAATAGCCTTCTGGAGTACCGTAAAACACTAGATTACCACCAGTTGACATTGCACCAGCCCAAAGAGGCGCTTTATTCTTAACTTCCCATACTTTCTTACCAGTCATAGGGTCAATTGCTCGCATTGCGCCGATGTAGTCATCAAACAATGGCTTAATGCTGAAACCAGCACCCATATAGGCAGCACCCTTCTTATAGGTTACTGGCTCATTCCAGAGATCCATACCCCATTCATTAGAAGCCACGTAGAACAGGCCTGTATCCGGGCTATAGGTAGGGCCAAAAAAGTTAGTACCACCTAGGAAAGAAGGCGAAACTGTTACAACTGAACCTTTCTTACCATCGGCACTGTCTGCTGGATTGCCTGGGCGTTTGCCCGCTTCAATAGGACGACCGGTTTTCAGATCGATTGAAGTAGCCCAGCTGTGTCCTTCAACAAATGGAAAAGCGTTTACCAACTTACCGTTAGTTCTATCTAGGACATAGAAGAAACCATTTCTGTCTGCATGCGCGGCCAGTTTTTTGTCGCCTTTATTGAATGCAATTGTGTGATTAGTACCATCATAATCCCAAGCTTCGTTTGGTGTGTATTGGAAATGCCATTTGATCTTGCCAGTAGCTGGGTCAAGAGCAATAGTGGAAATAGCATATAAATTATCACCAGGACGCATATGAGAGTTCCATGGGGCTGGGTTACCTACACCCCACATAATGGTATCGGTTTCAAGGTCATAAGTACCATTATTCCATGGTGCACCACCGCCCACTTTCCAAAGATCGCCTGGCCATGTTGCATTCAATGTACCCGTCATACCATTTGGTTTACCATTTAACGTACCGATATGCCCTTCAATAGTAGGTCGTTCCCAAATCAGTTTACCTGTCTTGGCATCGTATGCTCTAACCATACCGATAATACCAAATTCACCACCGGCAACGCCTGTAATGGCCTTACCATCAACAATGATAGGAGCAGACGTTGCAGAATGTCCCGCTTTAAAATCACCTAGTGATTGTTTCCAAACAACTTTACCGTTTGAAGTGTCCAAGGCAACAATTAAGGCATCGAGGGTAGTGAAAATAAAGAGATTGTCATATAAAGCACCACCTCGGTTGATTACATCACAACATGGGAGAATACCTTCTGGTAGACGATGCTCATAGCTCCAGATTTGCATACCTGTTTCAGCATTGATCGCGAACACGCGATTGTATGAAGCTGTTGTGTAGATAACACCATTGTGTACCAATGGTTGAGCCTCTTGACCACGCATCTTTTCTCCACCAAAAGAAAAAGTATATGCGGGAGCTAATGTACTAATGTTTTTATCATTAATTTTAGCTAATGGACTATAGCGTTGGCCTTGATTACCGATACCATGAGAGACAACATCACCAGTAGTTTTGGCATCGTTATTGATATCATCCATAGTTACGCCAGCAGCGGTGCTAGTCATAGGCAACGCAATTAATGCGCCTGCTATTGTTATAGTTTTAAGAATTCCTGACTCGCAGGCACCTGATAAATATTTCATATATACACCCCTCTTTGTCTAGTTATTTAGCTGGTTGTTACCCCCAGCCATGGGTAAAACACAATTACATTATTGCTTTGCTAATTAGGCTTATAGTCAATTATAAAATTAATTGTTCATAAACCAAGTTCCTAGCATGCAATGCATGGACCACTATAGAAACAGCATGTAACACTAATATAATTCCCATTAAATACAAGTGGTTATCAAAGTTTCAATAAGTACTTGTTAAAATGCATAAGCGTTCGATTTTAAAACGAATTATTATTATCGAACGTTTTATTATAAAACTGCTGATTCTCCTTAAAACTAACATTTAATTTCTGTTCAAACAATACAAACATTAATAATGTTTTAAATTTCTTATTTAAAATTAATGTGATGCAAAGTGCAACAGGCCAAAGCGGCTATGTTTATAAAATGATGTTTTTGAGGTTTATTTGTTTTGAAAAGGTGTATTTTATATTTGAAGAAATATAATCTTTACGAAATAAAAAAAGGCCACCTGAATTTAAACAGGTGGCCTTCTCTTAACTAAGCTACTTCTTATGTATGAGGGAGGGGTCTCAAGCAGCTATTTTCTTAGGCACTTCTAAACCTACCCATTTATAGAATGCAGCTATGTCAGGTTCAAAGTCATGCATTACTGGGTACCAAGGTGTTGGCGCTTCAACATCATGTTGACATGCACACTCTGGGCAATAGTACTCACGATAAACCTGCCATTCCGCATCGGGAGACATCAACTTAGGATAGACTTCGTTAAATTTTTCGACACTATCACGAACATAGATAAGTGCATTTAACTTCCAGTTTTCTGTATATGGACCGAAGACATAGCCGCAGTCGCATTTATTGACAATATCACCGTTTTTATCTTCGACGATGTACAAATGTGGAGCTAGTGGCAGAACAATTTTATCTTCCCACTGTGCCCTGTCTTGAAGGACTTCAATGTACATAGCGAATCGTAATGGATCCTTCGGCATGAATAACATGCGTCGGACTGTTTCCCAGTCAAGTTCACCGTCGATTAAGTCGGCAACCTGTTTTTTTGTATATGTTGTAGACATTTTTAAAACCTCTAATAATTTATTGTTCAAGCATGTGGGCGTATCTAAACGCCCACAAACATAGAATGTGTTATTCCTCGACTAAGACAACAGTCTTAACGTCTGGCATCTGACTCAAATCCATATGATGCTTAGCACCAAATGCAGGAACACCTAATTCTTTCTCTGTTACTAACCAATCATTTGGCAGATCCCAGAATGCTCGGAACTTATCCAGAAAAGGTTGTGACAACTCGAAAGATGACGCAAACATTTGCTGAACTTGTACTGATGCTTTCTTATCAAGAATGTTTTGGCGTTCGCCTTTCATCCATTCTTTTACAGGAGTACCGCGAGAAAGACGCTCTTTGCGCATTTCTTTTTGGCGAGCCCTGGTTTTATCAGCATCGACAGTGTAGTAGCCCTCTTTATCTTTGCTGAATACAGCACCATAGATTTTTACTGCATATTCTTCGAGAAGAACAACATCATTAAGATCTTTCTCAATGTTTTCTATCGTACGATCAAGTGGGTCACCAAAACCTGGACCGCCACGAAGGTAGTTCAAGTAAAGATCACCGTTTTCGAAGATCTCTTCAGTAGTAATACACTGGCTATCACGTTTAACGATTGCACCTGGCTCCAGATGATTTTCAAAGTCTGGTTCGTCAGGGTTCCAATCATGGCCCATTGGTAATGATTTACCTTCAGCAATACGCTTGTGCAAGCCAGTATTGTGCGCTTCAAAACGATAACCGGTTGCTGATGGATAACCACCGTGTAAGCCCCAGTCACTGTTCATGTAGCCATTGCCCATAAAGAACATACACCAATCGGCAGAGTTATGTACCATGCGTAGGGTTTCAAAACCCATGCCGCCACGATACTTACCATAACCACCGGTGTTAGATTTGATAGCACGCCCCATGTACAGTAATGGTTCTGCTAATTCCCAAATCTCACAATCACCCATATCGCCTTCTGGATTCCAGATAGCAGCAGCGTGGTTAAGACCATCTTTCATCGCACAGGCGCCAGTACCACAAGCTGCGGTTTCAAAGCTATTCACAGCGTGAATTTCTTCTTCTTGGTTGAAACCACCACCCTGCATCCAGTTACATGGATTTGAATTACCTGAGTTCACTTCTTCTAAGTAACCGCGTGAGAAATAACCACGGCTAACCGCTCTCCATAAAGAGCTCCAGGAAGATACCAAGAAATGCCAAGCATCAGCGTGAGCTGTTCTTCGATCATTCGGATTAGTCCAGGTTCCTTTAGGTAGGCGGAATTCAGAAGCAAAGAGAGAACCATCATTGATGCGTTCTGTCGGAACGATGGTTTGCGTCATCATTACCCAAATGCCACTGGTAAACGCGGTTGGGTTTGCGTTATACGTATGCCAACCCCAGCGACTACAACCTTCAAAATCAAGGCGCCATGTCGCTTCTGGCTTAACAGTGATAGTACAAGGTGCGTGCATAATGGTATCGACCTTTGCAAATGGAGATGGCACATGTACATCTTCATGCATGTAAGGTACGTCAACAAACGCTACGGTGTTGTACTTACCTGGTATAAGAATATCGTTGATACGCTTAACCAAACCAATACGACCGTCTTCAATGATTTCATGGCTAAATTGCATGAAGGTTTCAACACCAACATCAGCAATCACTTCTTCCACGATATCACGAATCATGTGATCGCCCGCTATACGAGTTCTTTCATCAAGAATCCAGTATTTTGGGGTACGTACATTTCGTTGTACTTCATGCTGCCAATCACGCATAGGCTTATCATTGATGCCCGTTTTACGACAGGTAATTTGAACACCATCACCAAAACGTTGTACTTGACCATTAGACATAGAACCAGGGCCTGCAGCACCGGTATCAATTACGTGCGTTACACCACCAACCCATGCCACTAAGTTTCCTTCGTGAAAGATAGGGACGATAGTCGCGATATCACAAGGATGCACGTTACCGATTTGACAATCATTGTTAGTGAACATATCGCCAGGGTTAACTGTAGGATCTTCTTCCCAATTGTTTTCAATCATGTACTTAATGCACATTCCCATTGTACCTACATGGATAATGATGCCTGTAGAAGTACAGATACAATCACCAGCCGTGTTGTATAGAGTGAAACAAAGCTCTCCCTCTTGCTCAACAATTGGAGATGCGGCAATTTTCTTCGCTGTTTCACGTGCATTCACAACACCTGCACGTAATTTTGAAAAGATCTTCTCGTAAGTAATCGGATCAGATGACTTCAATTTAAGTTCTGTCAAACCGTCATAATGCCCGGTTTCTTTAGACGTGTTGTAGATATCAGCACGATTCTGCGCAAGGGTCTTTCCGTTAGCAAGAATAGACTTCCTAGTTGAAGAACCGCCTGATATTGATTCTGGTTTATTCATATTTTATTCCTCTTTCTTAAATCTAATTAAGTTTAAAGCTTGAACCTATACTTCGATCAAATGGAAAAGTCTGTGCTTGTCCATAAAGGTCTCGAAACCAGGCGGTACAACGAAAGTTGTTGCATCAGACTCAATAACACATGGCCCAGGCATTTTGTTGCCGGGCATGATCGCTTCCATAAGGTAGAGATCTGCTTCATGCCAAGTTTTCTTGAAATAGAATTTACGCTTACCTAATCTCGCTTCATCAGAAGGGGTAGGCCCTGCATCTGCTTCAGAAGGAATCTCAGGCTTTTTAACTTCTACCGTCCCGTGCATGATAGCTGTGGTAACGCCATAACCTAGCTCTGGGGAGCGCGCCGCTTTTGCATAGACACGACCAAAGGTTTCTTCAAAGGCTTCGGTCAGAACTTCAAAATCAGCCGCACCGCTAATAGATTTCTTGGGAGACACAATTTCAAGGTCATTCAACTGCCCCATGTATTGCATACTGAAACCAGGATCAAGCGTGACTTGCTTCTCGTCAAAACCGTTAATTTTGAATTCTTCGAGCACTTTAACTTTGAGCTCATCCCACGCAGCTTGCAATGTTGCAACAGCTTCAGCTTTAGACTCGTCATCACTATCTGGCGGAATTGCCACATCGACACTCATGTCATAACGATACTCGAACTCTGCACAGGCGCAACCAAACGCTGAGAACCCAGCAGCCCAAGCAGGAACAATCGTTTCCTGAAAACCAACACCTTGTGTATAACCATAGGCGTGTACTGGACCAGCACCGCCATAAGAAAAACAGACAAAATCGGCAGGTGAATAACCTTTACTTGAGATCATGTCAGCAAGATGTTGTTTTAAAGAAGCATCTAGTAGTTCAATAGTACCAGCAGCGACATCTTCAACAGACATGTTTAGTTTGTCTGCGAGCTGTTCTTGAATGCATTGACGCGCACGATCTACGTTCAACTCCAGCGCACCACCAAGGAAGTTATCAGGGTTCAGATAACCCAGCATAAGATGACAATCAGTTACTGAAACAGTATCAACGCCACCCTCTTCCCAACAAGTACCCACTCTAAAGCCAGCACTGTCTGGACCAAGTTTAATTGCATTTGAATAAGGATCGATACGTACAAAACTACCTGCACCAGCGCCAACGGTATCCATGCCTACGAGTGGTAATGATAATACCAATCGCGCCATATCTTTATCGCGGCCAATTGCAAAGTTACCCTTTACAATCAAGGCCATATCAAAGCTTGTGCCACCGATATCTGAACAAGCAATATTTTCATAACCCAGTTGCTTACCAAGGTAAGCTGCGCCGATAACACCACCGATTGGACCTGATACCAGAGTACGGGCCAATTCTTTTGCTTTCCAGCTAATAGTACCACCATGACTTGCCATTACGCGCACATCAAACTTACCACCTAAGCCTTTCATCTTATCACTTAAGTTCTTCAGCGTAATACGTGAAGGCTCAGCAGCATAGGCTTCAAGAATAGTAGTGTTGGTGCGATGACTCTCTTTACGGCTAGGATAATAGTCACAAGAAGCAAACACAGGAATATCTTTACCTGATGCTTTAACTTCAGCAAGGACAACATCTCTTACAGCTCTTTCATGTTCATGGTTAGCATGAGAGTTTAAGAAACTGATTACTATAGCTTTTATATCAGTTGCTAGTAGTTCTTTTGCAGCTATTTTAGCTTCTTCCAAACGTACTGGAATAACGATTGTGCCTTGACAATCAATACGCTCGGTAACACCACGGGTATCTTGAATGGCTACTAATGGGTCATCATAACGGTGAGAGTTCAAGTGAAGACGATCTTCAAATGCGTACCCAAGATAACATTGTAGAGCACGACCCATGCGATGGTTATCTTCAAAACCTTTACTACAGATAAGGGCGGTACGGATACCGTTACGTGAAACCACTCTGTTCAGCATAGCTGTCCCAGAATAGACACACGTGGTCATTTGCTTGTAGGTTTCTTCAAGACCACGACCAGATCCTTCAAGAGCATCTGCACTTGAATCGACAACGGCCTGAGCTTCATCGATACTACTCTGCGCCTTACCTACTATGAATTGGCCATCGGCCGCTACGAAAAAAGTATCTGTCATTGTGCCGCCGGCATCAATTCCCAGTACTTCTATAGGATTATCTGAACTCAAAATTTCTTCCTCCTAGACATTGGTTTGTAAGCCGTCTTGGCAAACTAACCAGATTATTTATTATGTTTCCGCGATACTATGAGCAATAGTCATGCCTAACATTCAAAAGCACCAAAAAGCTCTCTACCTCATTGTATTTATAATAGATAGTTCAAAATCCAACTTAGCGTAATGAGGCAAACAAGCGTACGATTTTCATCCGGTCGGTCGAACACCGGTCAATTATTTAGCACACCAGTAAGAATTTTCATCGAATCTCATCGCGCGCATCTAAAGAAAAGGTATTCATCATCTTTTTGAAGTAGTTCTAGCTTAGTTAATGATTATAAAGAAGTTAGCTTCAATAACTCTGCGCTGAAACTATCACTCCGAGTCAAGAAGCAACAGCGTGAATTTAATTTAAAACTTTAATTGTTTATGTTTACAAATTATTCAATAATAATTATAGCAATACGAACTTAACCTCAATCTTAACCTCAATAAATCAGGTGCACTGAATTTGCTATGCTTACAAAGACCTATAAATCGCGATTGATATTGCAATGGACTATCTATACCGGCGTCATGTTATTCCTACTTTGGTTCAGTTGGCAGCTTCACATCCTGGTTCAGATATTTATCAACGATCCAACTAAAATTACATTTTTGATCGCATTGTTTTTTATTGGTGGAACAATCCATTGTGGTATTCGTGCAAATTATTTATCCAATCAACTTAATGCCATTGCAGATATAGAGGCTAAATTAATATCTTGGGAGGACGGTAATTCATTGCCCTCTCAATTCTTGAGAACCATTACTAAAAGCCTGGAAGGACAAACTTTAAATGGAGAGCAATCTGCTGACAATGCATTACTTGCGGATGTTTTTGCGGATCAAGCTCACGCCCAACATGAGATGGGTTGGTTTTTTACCAGCTTATTAGTCAAGTTGGGGTTATTGGGTACTGTCATTGGCTTTGTGCTCATGCTCGGGCCGCTTTCTACATTAAAATCTTTTGATATTGCCGATGTTCAAGGCATTCTTACTTCCATGACTGCAGGTATGGGAGTTGCCCTCAATACAACGCTGGTTGGATTATTGGGGAGTATGTTACTCAGCTTTCAATATTTACTATTGGATAGAGGCGCAGATGAAGTCGTAGCGAGAACTGTTCATTACATGGAGACTGAACTAATACCCGAGCAACACAAAAAGGCTTAATAAGTGAGTATAAGACGCTCATCTCGACAATTCGAGCAGGATCCGTTTACAGATCTATTGTTTAATTCTCTGTTAGCATTCACTTTGCTTTTTTTGATCACGATCTTATTTTTAAACCCACCGGCCAAGAAAGGCATAATTGACCCAAAAGCTGAGTTTATTGTGACTATAAAATGGGATGACAATAGTCCTGACGATGTAGATACATGGGTCAAAGGTCCTAGCGGGGGAACTGTTTGGTTTCGTAATTCCGAGGTCGGATTAATACATTTAGATCGTGATGACCGAGGGGTTGCTAAAGATAGCATTTTAGTGAATGGTGAAACAATCGTCAATCCGCTAAACCAGGAAGTGGTTACCATTCGAGGTAATGTGCCTGGAGAATATATATTTAATGTCCATTACTACAATAGTAAATCATTAAGACAAGCAAATGTTGAGGTTCGAGCGATAAAAGTAAATCCTCAATTAGAAGTTGTATATTACGGAACACTAATTTTAGAAAATAAAGGTGATGAAAAAACAGCCGTGCGTTTCACTATTGATGCAGAAGGAAACGTAACGAATGTTAATACATTATTTAAATCCATTGTCGAGGTTAACAAATTATGAATCAGGCTGTATTAGGGCTCACACTAACGTATGTCGCATTAGCGGCCTTAGTGCTGGCAATATTTTTACTTACTCGTTTACCTGTATGGATAAAGTTTGCCTTTGTACTTACTGTCAGTGGGTTTTATTACCTCACCTTCTATAGTCTTCAAGGTATGCTTGGTTGGCCGACCCAACAAACCTTGCCCGATCAATTTCAACTAATGGCTTCATCTATTACAGAACCAGATGAGGAAGAAGGCACACCCGGTCGCATCCATATATGGGCAACGGCATTTGTTGATAATGCACCAGCAGAAGAACCACGAGCCTATGAACTACCTTATGATCTTGACATGCACTCAGCTTTAGAAGCCGCTTTAAAAGAACAAAGACGAGGTAATATACAACTAGGCAAAAGAATAGAAAGCGATACAACAGACGAAATCGCAAAAGACTTATCAAAATATGGCGAAACACGTGAAAAAGTTGAATTTTTTGATCTGCCTGATCCTGAAGTCCCTGAAAAGTAAGCTCATACAAACACAAGACTTTTAAACATGAAAAAAATCAATTGCATACTAACGACATTGTTACTGGTCTTTTTACTGGCCAGTTGTTCTGAAAAACCAATAGGCAATGAGTATTTCCCATTAAATAAAGATTGGAGTTGGACATACAACTTACATATAGATTATGACAATGAGATTGAATCGGTTAATAAACAATTAACCATTACTAATTTGGGCACCAAGAAATCTGGCAAAAAGTCGTTCTTCGTCCGAAGAACAAGCTCAGGTATTGATTACTATCATAACTATGATGACTCAGGGCTTTACCGCGAAGCATTACGAACAGTTGTTGAGTCCAAGCCACGCATGGATAGAAATAAGCGCTACGTGTTAAAATTACCTTTAGAAATTGGTACCGAATGGCGTGAGATAAGCCGACCTTTACTCTTGTTGCGGATTTATCCTTTCCGTGTTCGCGTTGGAAAAGATGCCCAGGTCCCAATAAACTATAGGATTGAATCGGTGTCTGAAACTATTACAGTTCCAGCCGGCACATTTGAAAACTGCATTAAAGTTGCCGGACAAGGTTCTTTTAAAACCTATACTGACGCAGTGACTGGAGAAAAGGAAATACCTATGTTTGTTGAGGAATGGTATGCACCAGGTGTAGGCTTGATAAAACAAATACGCCGTGAACTTGATGGAGACATGATTGATATTTTTAATACACCGATCTTTATAGGTGGAAATTCAGTTCTAGAACTTAAATCATTCAAAAACTAGGTACTGATATTTATCCTTAACTTTCTTTAATTGGGGCCTAACGTTCAGAAATCAGCCACCGCCTTTCTGGAAAGTTATATCAAATTTTTGTAGATACGATTGTTTCTCACCCTTACTTAAATTCTTAAATATGAAATTCATCGGCGTATAATCAATCTTCATTGAAGCTATCCGTCTGATTTTTTGTTCTTCTAAAGAGATGTGTATTTCACCTTTTGAGAATGGAAAACTAACTGATGAATTAATTTTGTCGAATATTATAAGCTCACTATTACTTATTGTTTTGGCTATCAATCGATAAAACTCATCATGGGTTACCGCCATATCTCGTTTCAATTCACTCAAGCCCGTCATTACATTCACGCCCTACCATTGTGGTTTAACGAATTTCATCCCTAGAATGATAAAACGAGAAACAATTAAGTTTTATTTTAGCCGCCTGCTACAGGGGGCCAAACTGCAAGTGTATCACCTTCGCTAAATGTAGCGTTTTCTCTCTGATTAGAGTCAAGATAAACACCATTTAATAAAACAAGGTGCGCTGATTCTTTAGGAACATTGAATTTCTCAAGAATTGAATACGCTGTTTCTGAAGCAGGAATATCTAGTTTTGTAGCATGCTTTACGGAATCTTTCGGTAAATACTGGCTTAGGCCAGCGTATAACTTCAATGTGATTTCCATTAATTAGTTAAATAACTCCGGCGTTATGGCCTATTGCTTGGGTATTTGCCAGATAAGCTTCCATAATCCTTGTAGGATCTTTTACTAAACGATCTTTCCATTTACCCAGGTTAAGTTTGGTTTGTATCAAGCCTCTGAGAACTCCAACGTGCTGTGTTAAACCCAGTGATTGTGCTCCGATCAGAACATCATCCTCAAAAGAAAGATTCAGGTAGCGGTAACGATCGTTATCACATAACCTCGCAGATTCTCCCCCATCGATACCCATCCATAAACCATAAGAGCTTGATATTAGCCCCATGGTATCCAACACATTCATATTGACACATCCTTGATGGACAGTATCTTTACCTGACATATTCATGGCGACTATTCGTCCATGATCTGCTGCGGTAGGTTGTATAGCTTGCACGCTATATTCTCCTGTAGAAAAATCTTTTCCTTGGCAAACATCACCCGCAGCATAGATATCGGGAAAGTTTGATTGCAGTCGGTCATTAACCAACACACCAGAATCAGTTTCTAATCCACTCCCGTCTAGGAATTGAATATTAGCGGCAACACCCGTTGCAGAAATAACCAAATCAGCATCTAGAACCTCACCATTATCAAGCTTTACTTTAAGTGCATCGCCGCTACCTTTCTCGATTGCATCAACGCGGGTAGAAGTATGCACGGAAACACCTTTATCCTGACACCAACTCTTGATCATATTCCCTGCTACTTGATCCATCATCCTGGGGACCATTCTGTCACCCATTTCAATAACGGTAAGGTTTACTTTTCTTAGCGCAAGAGATTCTAAAATAATACAGCCAATAAAACCGGCTCCCATTAAAACAACATTGGTTCCAGGCTTGGCTTTTTTGACAATATTTCTGCCGTCCTCAAGTGTCCAGCAAGAATGGATGCCAGGTAAATCCATGCCCTCAATGGGTGGCTTAATTGGATGAGAGCCCGTTGCAATTAAAAGCTTGTCATAATTGATTGCATCATGTCGTTCAAGCTTTAATGATTTTGTCTTAGGATCGACGGTACTTACTCTATCTCTAATAACATCAATTTCTTTATTACTAAAATGTGATGCCTCTTTCCTGAGGTATGTACCTTCTTCTTTTATCTTGTCAATTAGATAGTATGGTAAAGCCATACGAGAATATGGTGGCTCAGGCTCATCTCCAATCATAATTATGCTTGATGCCGGATCAACCTTGCGTAATGTTTCTGCTGCTATAACACCTGATGGACCAGCGCCTACAATCACATGCTTCATCTCTTTACCCCTTTAATGTTTAACCTACTATTAAGCCGAGACTACAAGCCTAGCCGTGAACGAGTTTCAGCTGTCGGCACACCATCTGGCGTCCAACCTCGTGCCTCATAGTATTCGGGTAACATCTTATGTAAATCATTAGCTCTTCCTTCTGCAGGACCTGTTTTCGCAGCATCTTTGAGGAGTCGTTTGGGTAATGTGTCATCCTTTCCGGTAAGCCCAGCAGCTAAATTAAAGTCGCGTTCCATGGTCCAGATACGTTCACCGACTACCAAACATCGTTCTGCACTCCAATCTCCCTCACAAGCGGCATCTATTTGAGGAGCAATATCTTCAAGTGTCCAGGCAAATGTTGTAAATACACAGATCCCTGCAGAATCCACGACGGCTGTTGCGTCTTGAAATGCTTTGACCAACCCTGGCTTCCCATCAGTAGTCAACGGATCTGTCTTCTCAGGAATGCCTAGTATTTCTGATGCCACAGTATATCCTCGAAGATGACATGCGCCCCGGTTTGAAGTTGCGTAGGCCAAGCCAATACCTTGTATCCCTCGTGGGTCATAAGCAGGAAACTCCTGACCTTTGACAGTCATTGACAGTTCAGGACGTCCATACTTTTCACATAGTCTTTTTGAGCCCATTCCCAGGTCTTTACCAAAACCTTCACCCCTTACGGTGACTTCTGTTGCCCAAAGCAGGGCTTCAGCAGAACCAAACTTCAGTTCCATACCACCAGTTTCTTTCACTGTAATAGCCCCTTCTTCAAACAACTCCATAGCAGCCGCTATAGTCGCACCCAATGAAATGGGATCAACGGCATCTTCATTACACAAGAAATTAGCCGCCGTAATTGCATCAAGATCATCAACGCCGCAATCAGACCCCAAAGACCATGCATTTTCAAACTCAAGCCCCCCAGAATTACCATGATATTGAGGTTTATCTTTTACAGAAAAATGATCTTTGTCTACGGTAGATATACGCTGACAGGCAATAGTGCAACCAAAGCATGCCCCATTTGTTGTTAAGTTGGACTTTCCATCACTTTCTCGAACTTCGAGCATGGCCTCACCAGAGATTTTATTCGCACCTTCAAACTGAACTTCTCGATGATTGCGTGTCGGTAAAGCACCAACTTCATTAATTACATTCATCAAAACCTGTGTTCCCAATGCAGGTAAGCCTTCGCCGGTAACGGCATTTTCTGCCAATACTTTTTTGCCATCCTGAGTTGCCTTGAAGAATTTTGACGGTTCATTAATAGATCCAACGCCAAGAGTCCCGCGTATTGCGACTGCTTTGAGATTCTTTGACGCCATAACGCTACCTACACCGGAACGTCCCGCAGCTCTATGCAGGTCATTAACAATGGCAGAATACAAACAACCTTTTTCAGCCGCACGGCCAACTACTGCAATTCGTAATAATGGATCTTGATGTTGGGCATGAATAAGTTCATCTGTTTCCCAGGCCGATTTCCCCCAAAGATCATCTGCTGAAATTAATTCAGCCTTGTCATTTTCAATATACAGATAAACAGGCTTGGGTGATTTACCTTCAAAGATCACCATATCCCAGCCTGCATTTTTCATTTCGTTACCGAAATAACCACCTGAGTTAGAGCAAGCTATCGCACCTGTTAAAGGGCTTTTAGTTACCACTGAATAACGTCCTGCAGTTGACGCCATAGTCCCAGTCAATGGCCCAGTAGTCATAATCATCTTGTTATCAGGGCTTAAGGCATCACAAGTTGGGTCAATTTCTTCTACCAAATACTTGGTTGCCAAACCACGCTGACCTAAATAATCATTAGCCCATTGCATGTTAAGGGCTTCAGTCGTAATTGAACCCTTGGAGAGATTCACACGTAGTACATTTCTAGTCCAAGCCATTTCTCTTTCTCCTACGCTTGTGCGTTATCTTGTGGGAGGTTTTGTGCTGCGTGGGCACGCATTCTTTCCAATCCACTATGATCGGAATCTACATAGGTAATCGCCTGTGTAGGACAAGCCTTTGCACATTCAGGATCGCCGCCACATAAATCACATTTTTGAACTACTCCCGCCTCTTGATTGTAATTAACTGTTCCAAATGGGCAGGCTATGGTGCAGACCTTACAACCAACACAGATGTCATCAATAACTTCTTTTGCTCCGGTGGCTTCATTTATAACAATTGCTTCAACAGGACAAGCATGCAGACACCAAGCTTCTGTGCATTGTGTACAGGTATAAGGAACGAAGCGCCCTTCATCATGAAAAGTAAATATTTTTATTCGTGATTTTGAAGGATTAAAAGCCCCTTCTGCTTGATAGGAACAAGCCATTTCGCATTGCAGACAGCCAGTGCATTTTTCCGGTTCGATCTGTAACGATCTGAGCATTAGAATACCCCCTCTAATTATGTAGTCTAGCTTTGGACTCTTGACAGTTCAATCTCAAGCTAACTTTTATGAATTCGTCTATAATTCTTATCATACATGAATATAATTGCATATTTGAAAGCAAATTATAAACTCTAATTATATAGATATCTCCAATATATGATATTTCATCATTAAATGAGTTTTTCTTTAAAAATTAAAGTGTTGCAAAATGCAACACTTTAATTTTTAAGAGAACGGCCTTAAATTTACTTAACTAAATTAATACTAAATATCTTTAAAAGCTAGTAATGGATAGTTAAATGTCAACTTTGGAAACCATCAAAAGCTCTCTCCCTGCTAATACGCATAAAGCACTAAATGTCGTTTCTAATAACTGGGAAAACTTTGTTGGCAAAGGAGAATTAAATTACAAGGAATTACGCCCTGTTATAGCTAATCGTTGGCAACGTTGCCGTGAACTAGCGATTAACCCTTTCAAGAATCGGGCACAAACTGTTATTTCTGATGAAGAATTGGAATCAAGATTACATACGGAAAACTTATGCATTTCAGGTAAGAAGATACTCGATAAAATGACAAGTTCTGTTGAAGGTACGGGGCACGCTATAATACTTGCCGATAGTTCAGGAAAGATTGTGTATTCTGTGGGTCATAAAGATACACGGGAACAACTCGAAAAAATCAACTTCAAACCAGGCAGCGATTGGAATGAAGACTTCGTTGGCCCAAATGGTATAGGTACGCCCATAGGACTTGGTCAACCCGAACTCATTCTGGGCTCGGAGCATTTTTGCAGAGGTTGGCAACCTTGGGTTTGCTATGGCGCACCTATACACAATCCATGTGATAACACTATTTTAGGATGTGTAGATATCACTGGACCTGCAAACAAAGTCTGCATAGAAGCAATGGCCCTAGCCATGTCAATTACACAATCAATTGAATCAGAGTTATCAGTAATACAACTTAATAATCGTGAAAAATTACGATTAGCCTATTGTAACTTACAATTAATCTGGCCTAACCAAGCATCCCTTCTAGTGGATGAGTGTGGCAATATTGTTGATATGAATTCTTACGCAAATACATTGCTTAACCCTCATTCCTCTTTAATAAATCATCCGATCAATAATTCTTTCCCCGACATCATGCCTCATATAGAAGCCTGTATGGCTAATGATTCTGAAAACGAAACTAATGTAGAATTAACAAAAATTGTGACTGGAATAGCGCGTCTTCTTTTAAGGCCCATCAAAGTGGACAATAAGGTACTAGGTTGTTTTGTCATGGTTATTGGAGGTGATAATATTATTAATGATTTTACAAGCCTTCGTTCTAAAGAAGACGACCTGATAAGAAATACTCTTCTCAACACAAACAACAACATAAGCAAGGCAGCGAAAATTTTAAATATAGATAGAACAACGATTTATCGTCGACGCAAAAAGTGGCAATGAGTAAGTATCACCTTATAATAAAATGTGAGCTTAAAATATATTCTTCAAGAATATAGGCAATTTTCCTATCCATTTTCGATGGAATTTATCATATAGTTCATTGTCGAAATAGCCAGATACTACAGCTATACACATATGACACATATGACACATTATAATTACGCACCTACCATTAAAGGCAATACTTCTATGTTGAAAAATCACATCGTGAAAGTTCAGTCGATCTTTATAGCTATGCTTTTAGTTTCTAGCACAGTTATTGCGGAAAATATCGACGTAAAATTCGCTTATATCGGTCCACAAGACCACCCTGCCCTGCTTGGCGCGAGACAAGGCCTTAACGAAGCTAACTTGCAAGGACAATTCCTCAATCAAAAATACGAGCTAAAGCATATTGCTTTTGAGAATGTAGATACGCACGACTTTTCTGCTTACATAGCAGTCCTTACAGCTGTCGATACCGCCACATACACTAATCTCGCGACTACTCTCCCCCATATGCCTTTATTTAACTTATCTATCAAAGATAACGAATTAAGGTCAGCATGTATAAAGAATGCATTACACATAATTCCAAGTAATACCATGGAAGCAGATGCCAAAGCCCAGTGGCAGAAGAAAATACCCGGTGCCAATGTAAAACCTCAAGCATGGCATCCAGATTTTGTTAAATTTGCGGCACGCGATCTCAATAAACGTTTTAAAAAGAATCAAAAAGTTTTAATGAATGATAATTCATGGGCTGGTTGGGCAGCGGTTAAGATGACATCGGATACCGTTGCAAGAACAAAAATAAATGACCCGGTGAAGATGTTACATTACCTTAAAACAGAACTTGCGTTTGATGGTCAAAAAGGCAGTGTTATGAATTTCAGAGAAACAGGACAGTTACGACAACCTATTTTATTAATTGAAGACGATAAAATAGTTGCAGAAGCACCGGTTCGCGGCATTGCCCAACCACCAACATTAGACAGCTTAGGGATATTAAGCTGCGAAAAATAGTCTACCTATCATATGAAATTAACAACCTCAGGAGTTTTTAAATGAAATTATACTTGGCACCATTATTATTTTTCGCCTTGATCTGTAACTCGGTTAGTGCTGCACCGACTGGACGCATTTTTATCACAAATGAGCGCGGCAACTCAGTTTCCGTTATTAACGGCGCCTCGTTATCAGTCGAAGCGACTATTGATGTTGGAGAGCGTCCTAGAGGAATAGGTATCTCGCCAGATGGCAATGAACTTTATGTTGCGGTGAGTGAGGAAAATAAAATTAAAGTTATAGACCCTACATCACTCCAGATCCTGAGAGAATTCGAAGCTGGCTCTGATCCAGAAACGTTTGCGGTTCACCCTAATGGAAATATTTATATCTCAAATGAAGATGATGCTAAAGCAAGCGTCTTTAACCCAAAAACTGGTGAACAATTAGCAGAAATACATGTTGGCCTGGAACCAGAAGGTGTTGCCATTTCACCTGATGGTAAACGCGTCATTGTTACTAGCGAATCAACTAATATGCTGCACGTCATCAAAGCACCTGAAAACACCATCGAAAATAACATTCTTGTTGGTTCACGACCACGTGCAGCAACATTCACTCAATCTGGTGATATTGCTTATGCAACAGCCGAGATTAGCGGTGAAGTTGTCAAAGTCAACATGAACACAGGAGAGATCCTGAAGAAAGGAAGTACAGGTGATAGTAAATCAAAACCTAAAGATGTCCTCTTAAGCAAGGACGAGTCTGTGATCTATGTGGCAGGAGGCAGAGCTAATAAAGTTGTCGTCATGGATGCTGATACTCTTGAAATAATTAAAGGTATTCCTGTAGGAAAACGTGTTTGGGGTCTAGCGATGAGCAAAAATGGTGAGCAACTATTTTCAACAGATGGCGTCAGCGGTACTGTCTCAGTAATCAACACCAGTAAAAATGAAGTAATTAAAACTATCGAAGTTGGTGAATTCCCTTGGGGCGTCGTCGTCAACGATTAGGGTATAAGAATGGGGCGGCATTCAAGCTGCCCCACATTTTATGCTTGTATTATCTTATGCCTGATCGCAAGACGTGCGATATCAGCGATGGTTGTAACATTAAGCTTGCTTTTTATTTGAGTGCTATAGTTCGCAACTGTTTTATAGCTTAGACACAGTCGCTTTGCTATTTCACTGGTGTTCGAGCCTTCGGCTAGCATGCAGAATATCTCGAACTCACGCGTAGATAGATCGGAAAGCAACGAGTCTTGTCCCCGAGATTTTTCATAGGCTATTCTCTGTGCAAGTTCAGCATCTATATACTTCTCCCCCTTAGAGAGACGGATTATTGCCTCAACAAGTAATTGAGGATTGGTGCTCTTGGTAATGTACCCACGGGCACCTGCTTGTAGTGCTTGTTCTACAAAAATAACTTCTTCATGCATGCTAAATACAAGGATTGTAGCCCCATTGTCGCGGATACAAATACGCTTTATTACCTCAATGCCTCCTATGCCAGGTAGAGACAAATCCATGACAACGACATCTGGTTTAGTGACACTATATAGTTGATAAGCTTCCTCTCCACTGCTTGCCTCTGCTACAACCGTTATCTCAGATGAATTTTTTAATAACATATTATAGCCAGCGCGAACCACGGCATGATCATCAACTAACATTACACTTATTGTATTATTCATAAAATATCTCTTATGATTTTATTGGAATAGATATATTAATCCCTAGCCCGCAATTAGGCTCGCTAACAAGTTCAAACGTACCCTGATTCATCTCAACTCGCTCTTTCATTCCAGGCAAGCCTAAACCAGTCATTAGTTTGTCTTTGTTTAAGTCTAAACCGACACCGTCATCCTGAATGTTCAGGTTTATATATTCTAAACCAGAAGAATCAACTTTATTCAATGTTATGAGAATTTTACTGGCAGACGAGTGCTTTAATGCATTGGTCAAACTTTCTTGAACGATTCTAAAGAGACTTATGTTCAATAGATCTGTTAAATCAGATGGAATACCTGAAAAAGAAAAATGACAAAAAACATCATCTTGTCGGCTATTCCAGTCATCAATCATCGATTGCAAGGCCTTTACCAACCCAAACTCATCTAAAACCGATGGTCTTAATCGATGCATCATATTTTTTGCAACTTGATAAATATGGTCTGAATATTCGATTATTGTTTTTACACTAGAATTGATTTGATCTTTATCTGGGTTCTTATCATTCATAACAGCCGCGGCAACGGCTTTAATAGCGGCAATGGTTTGGCCGAGTTCATCGTGTAGTTCTTGAGCAAGGTGTCGACGTTCTTCTTCTTGGATTTCTAATGAGCGCTGAGTCAATAACTGATTTTTCGCCTTACTCTCCAGCAAAACTTTCGCCATATGATTAAATTGTTGAGAAATTCGGTCTAATTCAGGCAAGCGAAAGTGTGGTAATTCCAATTGATAATTCCCTTTCTCGATATCTGACAAACCTGCCAATATTGTATCTATAGGAGCCAAATATTTTCCAATAGCCAGATACAACAATATATTTGCCAAAATAATAAACGCTAATAAGAATATTAATATGCTTTGTACTTCAGTCCAATTTTCATCAATTTCATCAGAAGGATCCGCACGAATTATTATACCTTTGGGCGGATAACCAGAATTATATAACCAGTGCCGCACTTCTGTTGGTGGTGGTTTTACAAGCATAACAAACCAATTTGGTGCATTTATGTCTTTTAGGGAGGAGAATCCTTCAACGGGCGCCAGGGCATCATTTGAATTGTGAATGTCGATATGAAGATGGCGTGTTAGATCTAGTTCAGAAAGCCTTTGCAACACTTCTATCTGCTGTTGTTCGTCCGACTCCAATGATGCTGATGTAAACGCAATCTCGATCAATTGCAGGGCAAGGTTTGCAGTCGACTCAACTTCATCTTGAACGGCATTACGCGCATTCGCGATAATATAAAAACTACTACAGATAAATAAGCTAATAAATAATAGTGTTATCAGCAGATTAAGCCTGATTCTAAGGCTCATTAAAATTTAACCTCTTGATTAAAGATTTCAGGAATTAAGCCGATCTAACTGATAGTAATATAATTCTATATTGAACAAACTATATTAAAAGTTATATTCTTAAGGTAAATTGTGAATTTACAATACAGCTAATAATTATTCAGTAACTATTTAACGAATTAGGAAAAACTCCTGATGGATAAGCATATCAAATTATTTATTTTACCTCTTATTTTAGGTCTAACGCTCTTGAGTACTTCGAATGCAGAGACGACACCTCTGGATTCAGCAGTAGAAACCAAGCTGCAGGCTCAGAATGATGTCGTAAAATCACAGGGCACGGTGGACGCTCTGGTAAATCAAACCAAAGACTTGGTTCAAGAATACCATGATGCTATTCGTAAGACAGACAGTCTTGGAACCTATAATGGCCAACTATCAAAATTAATTAAACAACAAAAAGTCTCTCTGAATTCTATTAAACGTCAACTTGACAATGTCGAAGAAACTCAACGAAACATAGTGCCTTTGATGATAAAGATGATTGATACTTTAGAAAAATTTGTAGAACTTGACCTACCTTTTTTAATACAAGAACGCCAACAACGCGTGGCTGATTTAAAAAGCGTAATGGACCGCCCTGATGTAGCGCTGCCAGATAAATACCGTCGCATTATGCAAGCCTATCAAATTGAAATGGAATATGGCCGGACAATAGAAGCCTATTCGGATACGGTGAATATCGACAATAAGGAATATACCGTCGATATTTTACGTGTCGGCCGCTTATTGATTAGCTTCCAAACACTGGATGGAAAAATGAGTGGTATATGGAATAAGGAATCAAAGTCTTGGGAACAAGTCTCTTCTGAATATGACCGCTCTATTAAACAAGGTATACAAATTGCAAAAAAACAGGCACCACCTGAATTGATTAAACTACCGATTAATATGGCTGGGAAAGAAAAATGAATAAATTATTTTTGCTAAGCTTATTCATCTTCCTGCCGTCAGTTTTTGCTGCTGAACCCACTGATTTACAAGCATTATTAGAACAAGTAAAAAAAGAACGTTCTCAGGAAAAAGAGGTGCTCGCAAAACGAGAGTTGAAATTTAAAAATGCCCACAACAAACAAAAAGGGTTATTAGACAATGCACTAAAGAAATTGGAGAGTGAAGAAGCTCGCAGCGCATCACTAAGAAAACATTATGATGCTTATGATCTTGAAATTTCCCGACAAAATGCAATTTTAAAAGAAAAGATGGGGGCTCTTGGTGAACTTGATGGCATCGTCAAGCAAATAGCAGGGGATCTGGATGTCATTATCGACACCTCTCTCGTTTCAGCTCAAAAACCCAACCGCGACGAGATTCTTGATGTTTTAGCTAATCGCAAAGAACTGCCTTCATTAGAAGAACTGGAAGAACTATGGATATTGGCTATGGATGAAATGGTCGAATCTGGAAAAATAGTGACCTTCCCGGGAAAGATTGTTACCGCGGCCGGAAATGAGATCGAACAAAACGTAACACGCATTGGTGTTTTCAACGCTGTCTCCGCAGGTCGTTTTTTAAGGAATTTACCAGAGACGGGAAAACTGATAGAGCCTGGCCGGCAACCAAGGCAACGCTTTTTAAATATGGCACAAAATATTGAAACCACCAGTTCAGGTATACACGCATTTCCCATTGATCCTACACGCGGGGCCATGTTGGCACTCCTGGTTCAAGTGCCTGATCTTAAAAATCGAATTGAGCAAGGTGGGCTCGTAGGTTACGTCATTATCTTTATCGGACTTATTGGCATTCTAATATCTCTAGAACGCTTAATACTCTTAGTAACAACGAGTCGCAAAGTTAAAAAACAACTCAAAAGTAAAAAACCTGGAGACAATCCCCTCGGTCGCATTATGCAAGTCTATGAAAAGAACCCTGACATTGATACCGAAACGTTGGGGTTGAAACTAGATGAAGCTATCTTAAAGGAAATGCCAAAAATCCAACGAGGATTGGGAGCACTTGCTTTACTTGCAGCAGTATCTCCCCTGCTCGGTTTACTTGGAACGGTGACCGGTATTATTGAGACATTTCAATCAATAACACTCTATGGGACAGGTGATCCGCGGGTAATGTCTGGAGGCATTTCACAGGCGCTAGTAACAACTGTAATGGGCTTGCTAGTAGCGATTCCTTTATTGTTGTCCCATAGTTTTCTTTCTTCAAAAAGTAATGCCCTAATTCAGATACTGGACGAGAAGAGTACAGCATTTGTTGCACTACTCGCCGAGATAAACCGTATCAAAAAGAATGCTTGATCAAATAGATATCATGAGAGAATTCTTCGCTGAAGGCGGCCCTGTCTTCACTGGCGTTTTTGTTTTATCAATATTTCTTTGGGCATTAATAATTGAGCGTTATTACTTTTTATATAAGGTTTATCCAGTACGACTTGAGGCTATAGTCCAACAATGGCAACGGCGACGAGAAAGATCTTCCTGGTTTGCATTAAAAATCAGGGATGGCTTACTCAGCGAAATATCAATTGAATTAAAACATAACCTAATCCCCATCCAGGCATTAACAGGAATATTACCGCTACTGGGTTTACTTGGCACTGTCACCGGCATGATTGCTATATTTGAAGTCTTAAACGTTTTTGGCAATGGCAATGCTCGTGGTATGGCAGAAGGTATATCCAGAGCGCTATTACCAACAACCGCAGGCTTGGTGACCTCTATCATTGGCATATACTTTAGTGCCGATCTATATAAGCGGACTAAAACCAAAGAACTCATGGCGAAAGATCTACTAACACATAACTAATTATGAGACATACACACACGAAACAAGAATCAGCCGCCGAAAGCGTAAACCTGACTCCGCTTATCGATATGGTGTTTATCTTGTTGATATTTTTTCTTGTTACCGCATCCTTCACCAAAGAATCAGGGATTGATGTTGACCGTCCAACAGCACAAACAGCCGTTAGGGAAGAACAAGGCAGCATGATCATTGGCGTCAGCGAAGACGGTGAGATCTGGATTGACAGTCAAAAGATTGATATGCGTGCTGTTCGCGCACATGTAGAACATCTTCATGCACAAAATCCGGAGGGAACTGTCATCATTCTTGCTGATCAAAATGCGCGAACTGGAACAACTGTCGAGGTACTTGATCAAGTTCGCCTTGCTGGTGTAGCTAATGTATCAATCGCCGCAGCAAATGAGTAATTAATTCTTCTCCATTGTGTGAATCATGCAATTTCCAAAACTGAATATCCTGGATGCCGCGAAGTTCCCTTCCACTATTGTTATTGCAATAATTTTAAACATTGCGATATTCATCTTGATACAGCAGTTAGTAAGTAACGAGCATACATCAGACTTAAATTTATCCGATGTCAGCCTTGTTGAATTTATACGGCTAGATAAAAAACCAGAGCCACCCAAACCGAAAAAAGAAATTGAGGAGATTGAGCCACCTCCTCTGGAAGAAGAACCTCCGCCACCAGAAATGGTCGAACCTCAAATTGAATCACCTCAACCAATGCAAGCGGACTTAGCTCCGCCTGATATAAACATGCCGTTATCCCTATCCGGCACACCTTATCTAGGCGACTTTATGAAGCGCAGCATAAAAGCCCAGCCTGGTGGTAAACCTGCAAGGCCTAAAATTGACGCTAATGTTGTTCCAACCTTAAGAATTCCACCTATATACCCACTGCGTGCTTTACGTAGCGGAATAGAAGGAGTTGTTACTGTCGAATTTACGATAGCAATTGATGGATCAGTTAAAAATGCCGTCGTTGTAAAAGCCAAACCACCTAAAATATTTGATAGTGCTGTTTTAAAAGCAATATCTAAATGGAAATACAACCCGGATATTATTGATGGGAAGCCTACTGAAAAGCGTGCGCGTCAAGACGTAAAATTCAAATTAAAACGATGAACATATACGCACAAGAATCAATATTTAAAAATATTTTAATCATAATGCTTGTGCTTTGTTGTAATTCTCTTTTTGCTGAAGAAAAAAAGAAGAATTATCAATTAGACCCTAATATGCATGCCGAATTAATTGGAATTCATAAACAAATTGATGAAGGACAAAATGGTGAAGCACTTAAAAGACTAAAGAAATTGATCTCATCAAATAACCTTAAATCGTATGATTCCGCTGTTATCTATCAAACTATGGGTTACGCCAAAAGTAACATTGGTGAGTTCAATGATGCCGCAAAACATTTCATCAAGGCATTATCCCTTGATGCTTTACCAGAAGATGTCACACATGAATTAAATTACTCTACTGCGCAATTATTAATTCATATAGATAAAACAAAGGAAGGTTTAAAATACCTGGCTAAATGGTTTGCGAATGAGCCTAAAGCCAGTGGAGACGCACATATATTAGCTGCGACAGCGTATTATTATCTGAAAAATTATAAACAACTTATTATTCACGTAGAGAAGGCGCTAGCGCTCTCTGACAAACCACCACTAAACTGGTATGAATTACTATTAGCTGGCTATTATGAGACCAAAGAATACAAGAAATCTGTCGCGCTACTTGAAAAAATCATCAACAAGTACCCGAAGAAAACAAATTACTGGTTGCAATTAGCAGAGATCTATCAACGACTGAAACAGGATAAAAAAGCCTTAGCTATATATGAACTGGCATATTCGAAAGGCTTATTACAAAAAGATGACATCACTCGGTTAATAAGTAATTACCTATACTTGGAAATGCCATACAAGGCAGCCGTCATACTTGAAAAGGAAATGGCTATAGGTGACATCACTCCAGACATTAAAATGTTGACACTACTCGCAGATAGTTGGTTACTTGCGCAGGAAAATCAAAAAGCTGAACCTGTATTTAAAGAAATCATTAGAAAATTTAATGATAGCCGCACTCGGCTGCGATTAGGACAACTTTATATTGAAGCAGAAGAATGGGAAAAAGTAGTTGATGTACTTGGCGTCGAATTTCAATCTGATGACAAGGTTTTATTGTCCAAAGTAAATCTTCTTCTTGGTATAGCACAATACCATTCTAAAAATATGGATAAGGCGACACGGGCCTTTACCCATGCATTATCTGACAAATCGACCGCGGAACAAGCTAGCTGGTGGTTGGAGCATTTGAAGAATAAAACAACAAGAACACAAGACAGTTAAGTAATACTTTATTGAAATGCTTCCAGTAATTTAATTAATTCGTCTGCAGTTTGTATTCGATCACCCGGTTTCTTTGCTAAAAGCGCATCGATAATATCCTGATATTGTTTCAAACTGCTTGCCAATCTTGGAATGGGTGCGTGGATGTGCTGATAGATCAGTGACGCAGCAGTTGCGGCGGCGTAAGGTTTATCTCCAGTAAGTAATTCATATAAAATCACCCCAATACTATAAATATCTGTGCGTGTATCAACATCATCACCCGCACCTTGTTCAGGGCTCATATAATGAGGTGTTCCTAGTATCTGCCCCATTGTCGTAATGTCGCTTACTTCATCTATCTTTTTTGATATACCAAAATCAGCGAGCGCAAGACTGTCATCTCCACGAAACATGATATTAGCTGGTTTCAGATCTCTATGCACAACATTGATAGCATGAATTTGTGCGAGCCCATAGGCAATATGAGTAGCATAAATAATAGCTATTTCATGATTTAAACCTAACTCGGCACGTTGTTTTAAATCACCTCGGGAAAAAAACTCCATTGCGATATAACCATATTCTTCGGTTATGCCATGTTCATAAATATCGACAACAAACGGAGAACTCAACCCGGCTATTAAATTTGCTTCCTGAATAAAACGCTTAATTAATTTCGGCTCATGCACCCGTGTCAAATCAAGCACTTTCAAAACAACCGTCATTTTGTCTGTTACGCGTTCCGCCAGATAGACTTTTGACATGGCTCCTTCACCAATCATTCGAACAAATTTATACCCGATATCCAAGCCAGTATCTGGTACCACATCTTTCTTGTGTACCTTTCTAATTATCTGGGTAGCATCATTAATTTCATTTTCTTGATCTGTATTAGAACGCTTTGAAAACTCGGTGGCTTCATCAACCATTTCAGCAATGCGTTTTGGCTTGATATCAACCTTATTGATATAATCTGCCGCACCTAATTTAATGGCTTTAACAGCCACGTATTCGTCACCCTCAGCAGTAAGCACTATAGTTGGAGGAAAGTTAGGTAGCTTCTTGAATTCTTTTAACCACTTTAAGCCGTCTTCATGAGGCCCCAGTTTATAATCCAGAAATAACACATCAAATTGCGACCAATCATAATTGTCAGGTGGCTTTCCCAAATGATCAAAGTCATATTCGATGATTTCAACACCCTTTAACTCTTTGTTCAGATATAACCTAAGTAAGGCTCTGAAATCGCTTGAATCATCGATTATTAAAATTTTCATATGAGTAATTTGTTGTGCAGGTAGCATGTGTCAATTACGACAGAAAAATATTTTATTTAAAAAATAGTTTTAATTCAATCAATTATCGTAATTTAGTCATGTTATTTCTTAAAAAAAAACACTTATTAAGATTTAGTTTTTGAGCAGAAACAAGTAAATATCTGTTGAAAAACAACCTCCTTGTCTTTACAGATGTTATCGTCCTTTCTCGATAATCCCTTGATTTAAATGGGGTATCTGAATTTTTATTTATCGAATCTGGCAAATTTCAGCATTATTGCCGGCATGATGAGTAGGTTAAGTATAGTCGATGATGCCAATCCACCAATAATGATCGCCGCCATCGGGCCCATGATTTCACGACCCGGATTATCACTATTAATCGCTATGGGCAACATTGCCAATGCGGTCACCAGCGCCGTCATCAAGATTGAAGGTAATCTCTCTTTTGCACCTTGGATGGCCACCTCAAGGTTCCAGGGTAAACCTTCTTCCTGCACCAAATATTGATAGTGTGAAACCAACATAATTGAATTTCTGATTGTAATGCCAAACAACGTAACAAACCCTACAAGAGAGCCAACGGATAGTCCCCCGCCGGTAATCAATACGGCAATAACACCACCGACTAATGCAAACGGTAAATTGATTAACATTAACAACACATGTCTAAAGCTACCAATGGCGATGTAAATTAACATCATTACGATAGCCAACACTAAAATCGATAGTGCAATCAATTCCTCTTTTGCCTTGGCTTGCTCTATCGCTGCACCAGTAAATTCTGGATATATTTCAGCGCTAAACTCAACTTGTGCCAACACTGCTTCTTCGAGGTCATCCATAAAACCAACAATATCTCGATCAACAACATTGCTGGTTATGCTCTGTAAACGTTGTCCATTCTGATGCAAGATATTGTACCGACCACTTTGCTGTCTAATATCAGCAAATTCTTCCAATGGTAACAACAGCCCCCCGGCGGTTTTAATCGGCAATTGGCGAACATCATCAGGTGTCTGGCGTTTATTCTCGGGCAAGCTGACCACGACATCAAAAATGCGATTATCTTCCTGGAACTTTGCAACGGACAGGCCTTCGAATGCAGTTTTTATGCTATCAACGATTTCGAGCGGGGCAAGACCATGTTCTCTTAACTTCTCCAACCGTAATGCAATCTGTAATAATGGTGTTGAAGATGACGACTGGACTTGCACACTGCTTGCGCCTTCGATTGTCTTCATAACAGCAGCGACTTCCGTTGCCTTCTTATCTAGCGCATCCAGATCATTACCATAGATATTAACCACGATAGGCGTGGTATAACCTGAAATAGTTTCGTGTATACGTTCAGATAAGAAATTATGTGCTTCATAACGTAAGCCAGGAAAATTATTTAATGTTTCGCGTATGCTATCGAGTACTCCCTGCTGTTCTGAACCACTCAGGTTAATATCCAAATCAACTTCAAATTCACTATAGTGGCTTCCAAAGGTATCAGCGCCTCGCTCTGCCCTACCCGACCATAGAGAAACAGAAACCACGCCGGGTATATCCATAAACAGTTTTGACACTTCATTACCGGCACGAATTGACTCTTGTAACGAAGTACCCGAAATGCTTGATGTATGAACAATATAATGGCCTTCCCTCAGGTTGGGAATAAACTGTCCTCCAACTCCCGGTAATACCGACAAACCAGATAAGCAGAATAGTATTGTTGAAATAATCACCAGGTATGGTGAACGTGAGATTAGTGTCAGTGATTTCGCATAATACGGCTGCAGCATATTAATCAGTGGTGGCTCAATATTTTTAAGCTTGTCTTTTGCCAGAAGCAAATAACACAACGCAGGTGTTACTGTCAGTGCCACCAATAAAGACATCATGATTGACAATATATAGGCCATGCCGAGTGGTGCAAACAAGCGCCCGGTAATACCACTAAGGTGCAATAGTGGAACAAAAACTAATGCCACAATAAAACTGGCATAGACAACCGAACCTCGCACTTCCATTGAGGCGTTATAAACAACTTCTTTCATTGGCAAGGGGTTACTGAGCAATTTGTTTTGTCTTAAGCGCCGGAATATATTTTCGGTATCGATGATCGCATCATCGACTACTTCGCCCAATGCAATAGCCAAACCACCAATGACCATGATATTCAAGTTCACGCCAAGTTCTAACAAGACCAGAATGGCCGTTAATAAGGACAACGGAATCGCCATGACCGAAATAAATGCCGTTCTAAAATTGAATAAAAAGATAACAAGAATCGCAACAACAAATAGACCGCCTATCAAGAGGTGTCCGGTAATACTGCTCACCGAACGCTCTATATAGTTCGCCGGTCGAAATAAAGTAGGATGAAGTTTGATATCGTTTTCTGCAAAGATCTTATCGAGACCTTGAATGGCTTCTTCAACTGCATTCGAGACGTTTAATGTATTCGCACCATATTGTCCGATGACCATAAGCACAATGCCTTCTTTACCCAAGATTGACCCGGCGCCAAAAGCAGGTTCTGCACCGTAATCAATATTAGCAACATCACCGAGTGTAATACTCACACCATCACTATGCTTGACGACAACCTGCGCCAGTTCATCTATTTTTTCAGGCAAACCAGTCAAACTTAAACTTAAGCGTTGATTACTATTCTCAATGAACCCTGCACCAAAGATCCCGGTTGCTTGTTTCGCTACATCGGCGACTTCATTTATCCCGATGTCATATTGCCTCAGTTTATTTTCATCGATTTGAATCTGTAACTGCTTAATGTCTCCACCGAAGACATTAACATCAGCGACACCCGGCACACTTAATATCGTTGGCACCAGATTCCAGTCAACCATGCTGCGCAGTTCCATCAGGTCTTTACTAGAGGATGTCACGCCCATGGTTAAAATTGTTGCTGATGATGAAGCCATCGGTACAGGGACAGCGGGACCGACACCTTCTGGCAACAAGTTAATCAATCCGGCAAGTCGTTCTGAGACAAGCTGGCGATTACGATAGATATCCGTGTCTTCTTCAAAATAAATATTGACTACAGATAAGCCTTGTATAGATTCTGAACGCACATGATCAATACCGATCAAACCGGACAATGTTGTTTCAATGGGTCTGGTAACAAGAATTTCGACTTGTTCTGTCGAATATCCAGGGGCTTCTGTTTGTACGACGATCAGATTCGGAGAAAACTCAGGAAAGATGTCAAGACCTGCACGAGATAATTGATAAAGACTATAAATCATCAAGAGCATGGCAATCGCAATCACGACACCACGATAATTAATAGAAAACCTGACGAGCGCGGCTAACATTATAATACTTTATGATTAATCATCATTCTCATCAGGGATAGCCCACTTAAATTCTTCTGATAACAAGGTTTGTCCACCTTCAATAACTACCAAGTCATCACCAACCAGTGCCTCGTCTTCCAATAACCAACCATTATCTATTTTTTTAGCATCGCCCAGAGGTTTTCTTATAAACAATTCATCATCATGTTTAACGTAGATCCATGGTTCATTAGCATACCAAATGACTGCTCTATCTGTGACGAAAGAACCTTCACTAATATTGCCACTCTCTTCTATCCATGCGAACAAACGCATTCCCGACCGCACTTTCCGGGAATCAAGCAAGTAAAAATAACTTTCACCATACAACGGGTTATTAACCTGTTTTGCTTGATCAAGATAAGAACTCTCTTGCGCTACCTCTCTCTTATTTAAAGCACTGATAAATACCGTTTGATTCAGGTGGTTTAGCGTTTTATTTTTCGGCAACGACAATAATATAAGTGCTTTTTTCTGCAAGGCAATTTTATCAAACATACCCTGCTGTTCTTTATCAAGAACAAGCTTAGATAATATGTCACCCCAATTAGACTTGACCCTGAAAACAAAGCTATTTATGCGCGTATTAACCGCATTTAACTCGGATGCTTTTTGGTCTCGTTCAAAACGAATTTTCTCCAGATCGCGTGTCGAAAGACTTTTTACTTTATGTAATGCCTGCGCACGTTTTAAAATTTTATTATGGTTATATAGATCATTTTGCAAGACCTTACGTTCGGCTAATAGGTCATTGTGTTCTGTATTTAAAGAAACCAAAGGCTGCACATTAACCACTTCAGCATAGGCAATGAATTCTGTTCTAATAGAAATAATTTTTAATGGCGCAAACTTCAACCCTGACGCTTCAGCAACCTCCTTATCAAGACGAATTGCCTTGTAACCATCTATGATAGAAATCATTTCTCTTTCATCATCATTTTCATCAGAGTCATCATCTATATGATCATTGACCAAAAAGTTATTGTCTTTATCAATAGTCTGGACAACAAGAAACGCCGCTAAACTAATAACCAGAAAAACCAGGAAGTACTTAGTTAACCAATTCATCATTGTTTCTCTCTTCAATCTGTTTTAACCATAAGGCTACAACATCATTTATATTTAATTCTGAATGCGAGCTTTGCAATAAGTGGTCCATTTCCAGAATGGCATTAATCGCATTATTGTAAACTGTAATTTGCTCTTGCCTTGCTTTATAAAATTCTTTCCTGTTTCTCAATAATGCAACGTTATCCATTCCGCCAATATCTATTTGGGCTTTTATCTGTTTCGCACGTTGTTCTATCGAATTAATAATTTCATCGCTTATTTGAATGGCATTTTTCTGGCGCAATATTGAGCGGTGCACTTTATACAAGGCACTTAATAATTCTTTTTGTAATACAATTATTTTTTGCTGGTTTATTTTGCGCTCTTCAAGCGCAGTTAATATATTCAGGTTTTGTTCTGTATTTTCAAAAAGCGGTAGCACCCATGATGCACCTAGCGCCCATATATTATCGGATTGGTCAAAGATAAACCCCGGTGACAATACGATATCGGGATATTGATTTTCGATCTCCAAGCGAAGATCAGCTTCAGACAAAGCATATTGGTTTAATGTAATTGCCATACCTAAATGGTTCTCTAACATTATCTTCTGTAGATCCGGGAACGCAGTCGAAATATATTCCGACTCATGAAATTCCGAATTCGCGAATAACAAAGGCGAAATAGCCTTTATATTAATGTCCTTTAGTTCTGAATACGACAAGTGGGTCATAGCCAATAATTCATCCACTCGATCTTGCAACTTATTTTCTTGAACAGTTAACTGAAATGCGCTTTGTTGCAGCTCTAACTTTATGCTGTTCAATTCAAACTGGCTCACAGCACCCAGTTCAAATTGATTTTGCAACTGTGCTAATAGTTCTTTTAACACATTTATTTCATTTCTTAACTCAGAGATAGTCGCCTGCTGGATGATATATTGATGGTATCGCTCTTCAAATAAACCATAACGCTCTAGCGCAAGTTGGTTTATCTTCAAACTCGCATTAAACAGCCTCACTTCTGCTTTAGATTTCCTTGCTTCTTGTTTACTCTTGCGTTCGTAAATAAAGCTCAAAACAGCACCAATACCCCATGAATTTGAAGTATCTGTATTATCGCTATGATGTTCTAATGGGAATGAAACCTGTGGGTTTATTTTATAGTCGCTATGGTCAACGGCAATTTTAGCTTGTTTCCATTTTTTGTAAGCCACTTGCATTTCAGGGTCATAAAATAAACCCGTCAAAAATAAACGATTAATAGAAAACGTATTACTCCTCAATTCATCAGCCGACATGCCATTCTTTTCAAGGAAACGTTTTAACTCAGGGTTATCCATTGTCCAGGAATTGATTTCGGCAAACACCTCTGAGAAATTGACTGGCTTTTCTTGATAGACGTGTTTTGCACAACCCTGTAGCCCAATACAAACCAGGAATATTATGAAATAATATTTCAAAACTTGTGTCATAGACTTGGGTATAGTACTAAACCTTATTAATTGAAATGACATGTTTAAAGGGAACCGTATTACTCGTGTTTATTATTCTTTCAAACTTGGCAATATAAAATGCTGGTTCGATTAAGTGAACATTTTTTATGTCCATGAATAATATAGTTATTTGCCTGTTTTGTCTGTTGATAATTCCTGTAACTTGCTATGCGGCCCCCGGTTTATCTGACGTCTGTGAAGATTTCAGGTCATTCCCCATTGAATCCAACGAGAATGTAACGCCAAATCAAGCCAGTCCATACGATAAAGGCTTACTTTGGAAAATAGAAACCCCGGATGGAAAGCTTAATTACCTATTCGGCACCATGCATTCACAAGATTATGCTGTAAGTAAATTTCCACCTGAGGTACGACTGGCTTTGGCCAAAAGTAAAACATTGATACTGGAAACCATACCAAATGCAGAAGCTAATCAGAGTTTTATAAATATGATGTATTTCAAAGATGGTCAACAACTGGATAATATGCTTGAAACAGCCGTTTTTAATGAGTTAAAGCGCTGGATAAATGACTATGGTATTGCCCCAGAACAACTGAAACATCTAAAACCCTGGGCCGCTTTTAGCCTTGTTGGAAGACCAATACCGGTTAGAGCACCAACTTTGGAAAGCAATTTATTGAACGCAGCACAACAATACATGCTTGAAATAAAATCGCTCGAAACAATGCAAGAAATACTTTCTACGTTAGATGCATTAACAACTGAAGACCAGTTAACCATCCTCAAAGATACTATCTGTAATCACGATAAAATAATCCAGGGAACCAAAAATCTGGTCGATCTCTATCTCAACCGTGATCTCGCTGGATTGGTTGCATTCAATAAGCAGGCTCATTATGACGAAGCCGTTTTCGACCGTTTTATGCAACGGGTGTTGTACGATCGAAATATTAGAATGCTTGAAAGAATAGAAAAGGCATTCAACAAAGGAAATGTCTTTGTTGCCGTTGGCGCATCTCATCTAGCTGATGAGAAAGGCTTGCTACAAAGACTCAGTGATAAGAATTATCGCGTTACACCTGTCTATTGATCCGTCTGACTGATTACCTCATCAAATTTCTGCTTTTGTTCTACGCTTGCTTCACTTTGATGGCGTTGCTTCCATTCTGAATATGGCATGCCATAAATAATTTCTCGAGCTTGGTCATAATCCATATCTAGTCCTTTCTCTTCTGCTGCGGCTAGATACCATTTTGACAAACAATTTCGACAAAAATTTGCCAAATTCATAAGGTCAATATTTTGTACTTCCGTGTTTTCGCGCAGGTGTTGTACCAGTTGACGAAAAGCGGCTGCCTCGATTTCGGTTTCTGTTTGTTTATCCATTAGTTATGCCTGTAATGATTTGATTAATTTTAATTTAACGCCTACTCTGGACTCATACAACAATTAATTTTAATAATAATTATAAATCAATACTCGCATAATCCTGACTCATGAGCACACAAGACAAATTACATCATATCATCATCATTGGCGGTGGTGCTGGCGGCGTTGAACTCGCCGCAATGCTTGGTAACAAACTGGGCAAGAAGAAAAAAGTCCTTGTTACATTAGTAGACTGCACCCGCTCCCATCTTTGGAAACCGCTACTGCATGAAGTTGCTGCCGGCACATTGAATTCTTATGAAGACGAATTAAGTTATCTCGCGTTAGCCCATAAGAATCATTTTACCTTCAGGCTCGGGCGCATGGACTCTTTAAACCGAGATAAAAAAGAAATCAGTCTCGCACCGACATTAGATGACAACGGTGATGAATACATTCCCAGACGAACATTCAATTACGATACATTAATCATGGCCGTTGGTAGCCAAACTAATAATTTTAATATTAAGGGGATAAAAGAACACTGTATGGTACTCGACACCCGCCAGGAGGCGGATGTCTTTCACCAACACCTGTTACGAAGTGCCTATGCCGCACATACACAAACAACACCCCTACGTGAGGGCCAATTAAAAATCGCTATTGCCGGTGCCGGCGCCACAGGCGTTGAACTATCCGCAGAATTGCACGAAGCATTTAATCAATTAGTTACTTTTGGTATTGATCATATATCTACAGAAGATGATGTACGTATATCCATTATTGAAGCATCCGACAGGGTGTTACCCGCCCTACCCAAACGCTTGTCTGAAATGACCGAAAATGCCTTAAAAGAAATTAAAGTCGATGTCTTAACCGGACATCGAATCAGTGAAGCCACTGAAAAAGGTTTTATTACCGATAAAGGCGGGCTGATTCCGGCGGAAATAAAAGTTTGGGCAGCAGGTATTAAAGCTCCCGACTTTCTAAAAGAAATTGATGGTTTAGAAACAAATAGAATGAATCAACTCGTCGTCAAGACGACATTGGAAACCACACGCGATGAAAACATATTTGCCTTAGGCGATTGTGCCGCATGCCCAATGGTAGGCACGGACAATAACGTCCCCCCTCGAGCTCAAGCAGCACATCAACAAGCGAGTATGCTGGTTAAAAGCGTCACGAATCGTATAGATGGCAAACCACTACCCACATACACGTATGTTGATTACGGCTCCTTAATAAATCTAAGTCGGTATTCGACTGTTGGCAACATGATGGGAAATCTACTCGGAAAAAAAGCCGGCAGCATGATGATCGAGGGCGTATTAGCACGGCTGGTTTATTGGTCACTCTACAAAATGCATCAAGTAGAAATACAAGGCTTTATACGCGTCACATTGACAACGATTGCTAACTTCTTAACGCAGAAGACTAAACCCAGGATGAAGTTACACTAAACTATATTTAGTCTGCTTCCTGTCATCATAACGCCTGCAGTTGGGGCCGCCGGTACGGCCGTCTCAACAACCTTCACTAGTTATCTGACTAAGCATTAGAAAGTGGTAGCCTCTTTTTGAATGTCTGCATAAACACTACAGGGGGCTTCTCCGCTAGCCATTCGTGTGCTCCATTCTTCGACTAATGTTCTGCGTTTTTCAATACGCTCAGGCCGACTACTTTTCTCATTCAGAGATTGCTTTGCTATCTCAATCATATGATCAGCGCCGTACTTACACATGCTCCTATCCTGTTCCGACTGATCTTGAGCGAAACTAACTTGAGCCTAGATCACCATGGAAAAAAGTACAGATGCCAATGGCTTTTTAATCATATCTTAACGCTCCTAATCGAATGCTGTTTCCCACGTGCTCGGTGTCACATAACAGCTAATAGCAACGGGCGCTGATCTAGCGCGCCTTTTGCGCGTCCGCTGGAGCTTTTTGTTAGAAGATAATTTAATGAAACACGATCTTTCTTACTGATATACCTTCATCCCACAACATATTCACAAAAAACTCACCAATTGGAACGCCAAAAATTACTAGCACTAAAGGCAAGGTAAACGTTAAAAAAAGTGAGCCCCATAGGAGTAATTTAAAGCCTTCCTTTCCACTTGCCTTTACAAGAACAGCAACTACTAAAAATACCGGGGAGACGGTAAATATATAAGTATCTAATATACCTCCAACGCGGACAACATTATGAAAGTCACTATTTAAATTATGGTGCAGCTGATAGTTCATTAGTGATGTAATTATTAAAACCGGAAGAACCAAAAAAGTAAAAATTGCGAATGATAATTCTCTTTTAAAATGATCAGTGTAAATTGTGGAGAATATTTTAAAAGGAGCAACAATTGCGACAATGGAACCGAACAAAATGAAAGATAAAATTGGTACCACGATTAAGAGTAAGTTCATATTATCTTCTAACGTTTCAATAAGTGGAACAAAGATGCGAAGCAGCTTTGTGTCCAGTGCGCGTATTTTGCGCACGCACTTGATTGACTTGTTGTGGGTGTTGTACCAAAATATAGTAAATATTGGTATAAGTGAGGTAAATTATGGCTAAAAATACCAGCATTAGTTTGGGCAACCATTTTGATGAATTTATATCTCGTCAAGTATCTGACGGGCGCTATGGTTCTGCAAGTGAAGTAATTCGTGCAGGTTTGCGCAAACTTGAAGATGAAGATAGAAAGCTTGAAACATTGCGAACTCTTATACAGGAAGGCATAGCTAGCGGTACGACTGAATATAGTTACGATAGCCTGATGAAGGAACTTGATGATGAGCTTGGTAAATGAGCTCATTTGTAGTTTCCAGAGCCGCGCGGGCCGATTTGAAAAATATCGCTGCATATACACAAAAGACCTGGGGAACCAGCCAGCGTATAGATTATCTTAAAGGTTTGGATTTGGCGTTCCATTGTTTAGCAGAGAACCCTCTTTCTGGCATTACTTGTGACTATATTATTTCAGGCTTAAGAAAGCATTGTTATGAGAGCCATATTATTTTCTATGAAAATAGAAATAGCACTGTTTTTATTGCTCGTGTTCTTCACAGCAGTATGGACGTTGAACCGAAGCTTAAAAACCCATAACGCCCGGCATCAGTGGCGCAACGCGAGCGCAGCGAGCGGTGCGTCCACTGCATGCCCTTGTTATGTGTTTCTTCGATAAAATTCAACACTGGTGCGATTTCACTCCAGCACTCACTGCCAATACTATGAATTTTTATAGTGTTCGTATATTTCGTAAAACTCTCTCTCTGACTTGTCAAAAAACTCGTCTTTGCGCGCAGCTAGTTCTTGAAGTTTTTTGTGTACGCTTCTGTAAATGATTCGGTGAGCTTCATTCTTTAGTATCTCTGAATCATAGTCGTCCATTTCTATCTCATCTGTCAGCGCAAGTTTAACCAAATTGAGTAAACCCTCCTTGTCGAGCTTATCAATAGATACAAACCCCTCGCCATTAACGCTAAAGTGACCGTTGCTGTCTTCAATTTTTAATATTCTCATAGAATTCGTTCCTGGCTTTGTAAGCGTCCGCTCCGGCTTCTAGTGCGTTTATAGTTGATGAGTAATTTTCAATACTAGCCCCATCGATTGATGTTAAGTAAGTGTCTGCGGGATAGCCTGAATAAATTTTGAAAATAGCTTTGCCGTCATCGTATTCCTTCGAAGTGTGGAGAAAGTAGTCCGCCCCGATTGAAGCCCCTATGGTGCTATTATGAGTGACAATTACTACAGGTAGTGTCTTTGAAAGGTCCTTAATAATTTGGTTTACATTTGATTTCAAAAAAATGTTGTCAAACCCAGATTCAGGTTCATCTATTAGAAGAATGTCATGAACTGTGGCGCGTTTTATCTTTTGGACCAACCTAAACTCAGAACGCTCTCCACCAGAAACTTCTATGCCATCATTATTTAGAATTTTATAGTCAGTTTTTGCGAAATACTTATAAATCTCTGTCTTTGGAAGTGCCGAAATACACTTTAATTCTTGGAGATATCGATAGGGGTCATTGTAGACACTGAACGCCGCTGAAAAAGATGCTTGGCGAGCTAATTTGTCATGTAATTCTTGAGCACCTTTAAATGGGCTTCTCTTTGCCACAACCCTAAAGTTTTGAATTTTTTCATCGTGTATATCCTTCTCGAATTTTAAAAGCTTGACGATCTCAGTAAACCTATCAATCCTAATTTGATCTAGAGTTACGCCATATAAGTCAACGGAGCTAATCGGTGCAACTGCGGATTTGAGATCTAATTCTTGCTTAATCTCATTTATTAGTGAATTTACCTCAGTTTTCTGACTTATTTCATCTTCTTGGCGCCATCTCTCTTCAATCAACTCGCAAGCTAGTTCTCTCAGTTTTGATCTATCGACGTATTTCTCGATGATCTTTTTATAATCCGCGTTTGCAATAAGCTGCTGAACCGACCGTATTAACGCTTTCAACGTGTCATCGGAAGTGACTGGGAATGTAGTTTCTTCGAAAAGAGCGGTATTTGAAAATGTATCTCTTAGCGCGGTTTCAGATGCCGATTTCATTAGTGTCGCAATGTAGTTGGAAACGTCTTTTTCGTTTTCAGCTATATCGATACTCAAAACACTATCTACCACTTCTTTGAATGGTCGCAGGTGATTTTCTTCCACATGAGATTTATCGCGTGTCACGGCCTCTTCAAATAACCGTTTGTCTAGCTCCTCCTCTTTTTGGACCAAATCAAATTGTTCAATATGCAGTGGGTCATACATCTGTTCGGCAATTTTTTCTAACGTTACAGTTTTACCTGTTGACCGGCCTCCCAGGACAACATTAAGCCCGGTAGAAATCATCTGGCCATTCGGAAGCGCTTCGAATAGTTTGTTTCCATCTTTGGGCGATAGAAGAACCTTCGCTTTATCTTTAAGGCATAATTTTATTTTTTTTACAGTCAATTCGCCGCAATCAATACTGGTAGACCTACTAGAAAACTTGGTTAGGTTCTCCTTTATTCTCATATCACTGAAAAGTACTGGTGTGGGTTGGTTAGAATCGTTCCACATTCTGACAAACTTTTTCGGAGAATCAACTTCACCAGCGAATGCATAAGGTAGTATCCAATTAAGCTCATCTCCCGAGATAGCAGGTTTCTTTTGATAATGGGGAATGACCAAATACTCTCCTAAATCACCATAGATTTCGATCAATTTATCAAATGTGACATAGTCTTCGACTTTCTTAACGATCGCGCGAATTTTATCTGCCTTCTCCTGAAATTCTTCCAAACGGTTTATGTCATCAATAACTAACAAATGCCCTGATTGCATATTTATCTCAATGCCTGGGAAAACAGGCACCTCGAGTATTTCTGCAATTTGGGAAAATTGTGCGATATCAAAAAGGTCGTGATTCGTAATCGCAATAGCGTCTAATTTTCGTTCAAGGACATAGCTTGTAAGCGTGTCCATGCTAAATACGAAATGAGCATCTCGTACCGATGGGATTGTATGAATATGAAAATCGATTTTTTTCATTTCCCTTGCACCGTTAGAAGCTAAAAGTTACCCGACAGCAAGAAACACATAACGTTTAAATCAGCCGGCCGAGAAAGCAGAGTGAAGCGACGCTTTCGAAGGTCGGCTGGATTTTCTTGTTATACGCTATGTTAAAAATATTAACCATAATATGATTAAGAAATAAGCTTTATCAACAGGGGCATTCCAAAAATATGGAGCAATTATAAAGAGAGTCAAAGCTAATAGTATAATTGCGCGAAATTTCCAAGGGGGTTTAGGCAGCGTAATTGGGCCTGGTAATCTTAAAGGTGTTTTTCTTCTATGTATTAAGCTTTTAGGATTTACTCTATAAATGCCCGGAACGAAAAATAAAAAACCTAATAAAAAGATGAAAAATGAACTTGATACCCAAGATGATAAGAATATGAATATTGATATTAGAAGAAAATAGCTGCCTGAGATATATGCATATATTCTCTCTGCTTTGTTTGGAGGTGAATTGTCTATAACATCACGATCTAAAATTTCTTTAATATTCGGGCTATCACACTCCGGACAAAAAGCTATATCAGGTAATTTTTCTAACTCCAAATAACAGTGATCGCATTTATATATCATTCTTGCGTATAACGCCTGGTTCAGTGGAAAACATGGAGCGCTAGCGTAATGTTTTTCCAATGCAACCACTTGTTATGGCTTTGTTACATGACTTGCTAACCAATCACTATCTTCAGATTTTTTGGTGTAATTAAATAGCATTTCTAATGATGTAGGCTTATCAAGCACAATTTCTGTTTTTTTAATTCGTTTATAGCCAACTTTATAATATTGCAATACCTTTTCTACTCTATCGTAGTGAGCGCTAGACTCAAGTGAATTACTGACTACAAAATTACTGCCATCAAACCTTGTTGGCGCATATGTATATTGATCTTCTTTATCTTTGCCATCACAAGCTAACAGGATCAAAGAAAATACGAGTGTTAGAATTATCTTCATTTCACTTTTTTGCCCATAACGATCTGAATTAAATGGCGTGGCATCTTTTATGATCGCGAAGCGACCTATGCTTTTGACACGTCCATTTGAATGTCTTGTTATAAAAATCCCGTCTGAAGTCGTCTTCATCAGGAATGCGCCCCGTGTATTTTAACGAGGTTAAATAAACTGAACGCGCGAACATTGTTTGAATGCTTTGCTGAAGTGATGACAGATTGTCGATTGGAAGCTCGCTTCACTCGCAACTGATCATGCACTTCAGTAGTAACATTTTTTTTAAAGAATGTCGTCATCTTGATTGGGTAATTCATTGTTAGTGTTAATCCGTTAGCATAAGTTTTATTAGTACAAACTTTTAATCATTACGATTTTTTATAACGATCTGAATTAAATGGCGTGACATCTTTTATGATCGCGAAGCGACCTATGCTTTTGACACGTCCATTTGAATGTCTTGTTATAAAAATCCCGTCTGAAGTCGTCTTCATCAGGAATGCGCCCCGTGTATTTTAACGAGGTTAAATAAACTGAACGCGCGAACATTGTTTGAATGCTTTGCTGAAGTGATGACAGATTGTCGATTGGAAGCTCGCTTCACTCGCAACTGATCATGCACTTCAGTAGTAACATTTTTTTTAAAGAATGTCGTCATCTTGATTGGGTAATTCATTGTTAGTGTTAATCCGTTAGCATAAGTTTTATTAGTACAAACTTTTAATCATTACGATTTTTTATAACTATGTGTTATCGGACACTTTGTCCGATAATGTATTATATATTTTAAAGTGAACATGATGAAAAACGCTCCTTGTTTCAACAAGATATGTGGTCAACAAATTATAGTGGCTCTATATCCAAGGTGTCCACTTTGCTGTTTTTAATATCCAGTGTCAGGGTGTTACCCTATATTATAGCGATTGGGAAAGTGCTATTTAATAAAGTAATTTCAATAACTTATAAATTTAGATAAAATCCTTTTAGCGGACATTTATTTTGAAATTAATCTTATGGAGGAGATTGTATGGATGCAAATCGCCCACCTAAACTACTCGAACAAGTCAGACAGAAGATTCGGTTTTTGCACTATTCTAGAAAAACAGAACAATCATACGTTCAATGGATACGTCGATATATTTTGTTTCATGGAAAACGTCATCCGAAAGAGTTGGGTGGTGAAGAGCTTTCCAGTTTTTTAAATTACCTGGCAAATAAAGAAAATGTTTCTGCTTCAACCCAAAATCAAGCGTTAAGTGCAATAATATTTTTGTACAAACAAATCCTTGATATTGACGTTGGTGAAATTCCTGAATTTCAATATGCACGAAAACCAAAACGACTACCAGTTGTATTGACTCAAAATGAAGTTAAACGTGTGTTTGAGTATTTGAACGAACCTCATAAAACAATGGTCGGTTTAATGTACGGCGCAGGTTTAAGGCTAAATGAATGTCTTGAATTGAGAATGTTAGACGTTGATATTGAACGATGTGAGATTACAGTTAGAAGAGGCAAAGGCAATAAAGATAGAAGAACGTTATTACCTGAGTTTGTTATTCCCGGTTTAAAACTGGCGATCGATAAAGCGCAACAGTTTCATGAGATTGATAAAATAAAGGGTATTACGCATGTACATATGCCTGATGCATTAGTCAGAAAATACCCGAACGCAGGGAAACAACTTAAATGGCAATATATATTTGCATCACATAAAACATCTACTGATCCCATTACAAGGAATATTGGTCGTCACCATATTCATACAAAGTCTGTATCACGAGCGATTAGCAATGCTGTAAGAAAAGCAAATATCATGAAACATGTTACGGCACATGTCTTTCGACATTCGTTTGCAACTCATTTATTAGAAAACGGATACGATATAAGAACGGTACAAGAATTGATGGGACACTCGAATGTGAATACAACGATGATTTACACACATGTCCTTAACAAAGGCGGGCATGGCGTAAAATCACCTTTGGATAATCTCTGAAAGCCTGCTTTTACATTGTGCTCAACGACACGAGTCACGTTTTACGATTGCTTTGGCTCGGTAGCTGCCAATAATTATAGATTATATTTCTTAATCCGATAACGTAATGCCATACGGGTAATACCTAATTCTCTCGATGCTTTTGATACATTACGGTTGGTGCGTTCTAATGCTTGTTTAATTAAATGTAATTCTGCTTCGCCTAACGTTAAATCTTCGTTCATTTCATTTTCGCTTGCTTTGATACTTTCTTTTTTATCGAGCCCAAGCATATCTGCGTCAAGCAGGCCGCTGCCATTTAATAAGACTGCGCGCTCTATTAAATGCTTCATCTCGCGAACATTACCTGGCCAATCGTAATCCATTAACATTTCACTCGCGTCTTCTGAGAAACCATCAAACTCTAATCCATAACGTCTTGAGGTTTGAACTGCAAAGTGATTCGCTAATAATAAAATATCAGTATCTCTTTCTCTTAAAGCGGGCATGGAGAGCGAGATAACATTTAAGCGATAGTACAGATCCTGTCGAAACTCCCCTTTTTCAGCTAAGGTTTCAATATCACGATTAGTCGCGGCAATAATCCAGGCAGCGACAGGACGTTCCTGTGTTGTGCCTACCTTACGTAAGGTGCGTCTTTCGAGGACTGCTAATAACTTAGATTGTAAATCGAGTGGCAATTCACCAATTTCATCCAGGAATAGCACGCCATCTTCTGCCGCTTCGATGAGTCCCGTGCGTGCAACATGCGCGTTGGTGAACGCACCTTTTTCGTGTCCAAACAATTCTGACTCAATCAGATCTTTCGGTAATGAGGCACAATCGACGTGAACAAATGGTTTTTCATAACGAGCACTTTTTGCGTGTAACAAGCGCGCGACAACATCTTTACCTGCTCCGGTCTCTCCCAGAATAAGCACTGTTGGGGGAACAATTGAACCAGATTGAGACAGTTTTGATATTCGTTCAACCTGCCCGCGTACATCTTTAATTTTTTTACATTCGCCTAAAAAATCAACGGACTCTGCTGCGTGTTGTTCGCGTTTTGCGGAATATGTCAGTTTTTGCGTTAATTCGTTTTTATCAAAAACTTTTTCTACATTAACCAGTAATTCTTCCAGATCGATTGGTTTTTTTAAATAATCTGATGCACCTAATTTCATCGCTGAAACAGCATCTTCCAATTCACCATAAGCGGACATGACAAGCACAGCAATATTTGCATTTGACGTCTTAACTTCAGCGAGTAATTCAAGACCGGAGCCATCGGGCAAACGCATATCGAGTAAAATCAAGTCCGGCACATGTTCATTAAGCTCTTTTCTTGCGATCTCCAGATCACCTGCCAAAAAGACTTTATAATCTGCACGTTCTAAATGTTTCTTTACCGCCTTGGCAAAGACAGTTTCGTCTTCTACTAATAATATCTTTTTTTCCAGAACAGGGACTTCTGCCGATGTAATCAATGGTTCATTCACTCGCGCCTACCTCGCTTAAACTATGTATTGGTGCAGCAATTGTCACTTCAGTTCCTTGATTTTCAATCACATTAAACGTTAAGTTCCAGCCGTGCTTTTGACAAATCTTGAACGCAATCGGAATACCTAAACCAGTACCAAAACGTTTTGTTGATGGCCCCGGTTCAAAGTTACTCGGCTTGGGTTCGAAGGGTAAACCAGGGCCGCTATCGAGAATATGAATCTCGATATAATCTTCTACGTGGAGCAGGCTTATATTAATGATGCCGGATGCTGGAGAAGCATCGATTGCATTTGCTAGTAATGTATATAAAGCTTGTTCCATTAAATCCGGATCGACATTTAATAGTTGTGAAATTTCCCAGCCACTTTTTTTAACCTCGATTTTCTTATCTACTATTTTATTAATTAGCAAACTCAACGCCGCATCAACTAAATCAGATGCCTTTGCTTCTATTAAGTTTGGTTTCAGTGGATGTAAATAAGACACTAACGAACTAACCCAACGACCTAGTCGATCTGTCGTTTCAATAATCACCTCTTTGGATTCGTTGATCTCTTCCTGGCTTTCCGCATGTTCTAATAACTGCGCCGTGGCTCTAATGCTGGCAAGCGGATTACGAATATTGTGTGCGACTACTGGAACCAATGCACCTAACGCGGCTTGTCTTTCATTCTCAATTAATGCGTCTCTATTTTCAGCAAGCTCTATCGCCATTTTATTAATGGCTGCTGCTAAATCAGAAACTTCTTCCACGCCCTCTTCTGTTATGTGATATTCCAGATTACCATGACTGATCTCGCCTGCGCCACGCATGACATTTGCTATCGGTTTAATAAACCCTTTACGCATTACTTGCCTTGTATAAACAACAATAATAAATGCGATAATTAGCGGTATCGGGATGACAAACGGCGCGAATTTTGTCCACACGGCCAAGGTCTCGCCCAGTTTTTTATGTTTGCCTGTCAACAATTCTTTAAAAGCGCTATATCTATTTTCAAACTTACCTACCATCTGTTGTGCAAATGCTGGGTTCAGGATTTGTATTCTTGCAAACCGATCGGCAATGTATGGATTATCAAAAATATTATTCATATCACGTTGAATTTCGCGGTATGACAAGTTTAGTTCTTGTATCGCAATGTCTGTTTCTCTCGATCTCGAATTTTGTCGTAATTCGTTAAATCGCTCAGAGATACTCCGCGAGTATTCGGGATAGGCTTCAAATGCACGAGAATCTTCTAAAACTCGTGCCCGTATCATCTCCTGAATTTGTGCATATAGTTCTCCCCTGATTTGTTCTGTGAGATAAAACATGGAGTTGATACGCACGGATTCTGCTGAATTTTGATGCCAGAAATTGGCTGATAGACCGCCTAACAAACCTGTTACCGCAACCAGAAATAAAACCGCTACTTCATGTAGAAATAGTAAGTTTTTTAAAGACTTAGGTCTGCTAAATGCCATTGTTGCAGTATAACTTATTATGGTTCTTTTCAACCATAAAATTGGATAATATTAGCCAAAATCATCTATATTACCTACTTAAACAATAGAATAAACAGCGCAACCCATTGTTTTTATTGTATATTTTACATTCCCTTTTGATTGGCATGATTACTGGATGATAAAAGCTGCACACTATCTTTGTGTCCCAGTAAGCTGGGTTCTTTTAACGATAACATTTGAGGAGAGTTACTATGAAATGGGATACTCCAGAATACAGTGACATTCGTTTTGGCTTTGAAGTCACCATGTACATCAACAACAAGTAATTGTTGACAAAGCTGAAGTAAAAAAAGGGTCGCAAGACCCTTTTTTTATGCTTACAGGAAAATAGACGGTTGGGTTGAACTGCGCTTGGAGTAAGCAGCCGAAAACAGTGATAGTTTGTCTTTATGAAAACCACATTCTTTTAAACAGTTCAGTTTCCTTTCGCTTCATGTGATAAACCACACCCGCTATATGCATGATCAACAATACAACGAGACAAATAGCACTAATTTCATGTATTTCAGTAAACAGCTCGTTCATTTCAGGGTTTTTATCAGCCCATTTGGGTAGTGGTATGCCCCAGAATTTCGTCTTATAGCTAGTAAATGAAGATGAGATGTAGCCAGAGACCGGCTGAATAAACATCAGTAAATAGAGTAAATGGTGTGTCGCTTTTGCCATTTTTTGATGGGTAGCAGAGACAATATCGGGCAATGGCGGTGATGTAGAAACAAGTTTCCAAACCAGCCTGATAATCGCTAAAAGTGCCAACGTCAGGCCAATTGATTTATGCAGCGTAAAAAACCAGGTACGTTCTTCTGAGCCCTTTGGCAAATCTGACATATAAACACCCATACAAATCATGGCGATGATCATAATGGCCATAAGCCAATGGATTATTATAGCCGTGGTACTGTAGCGCTGAATTTCCATGATATTTCATATACCTCAAGTGTTAATGTTTATATTCAAAATGATCCCGTGAACTATCTAGCATTTGGCCATCAATATCAGGATAATACTATCTCAAACTGACATTTGGTTAAATGCTAGACGGCTTGAACTAATAAAATTTATAACATCTCTGAAAGGTCTAAAAATTAAGTAATAAAAATAATAATGCACAGTTTTCTTTTACTTACTTCATTATTCACATTCAGCCTCACTGTGATGAGCTCGGCCTATGCCAATGAGTATCATCTATTGGTTTCAAAGAAGAAGAATGAACTTGTCGTTGAAAAATCCGGGCAAATAGTAAAAAAATATCATATTGCTAGTGGCAAAGGTGGCAAGGGAACAAAACGTTTACGTGGTGACAGTAAAACCCCTTTAGGCATGTACCGGGTATCCAGCGTTAAAGAAAGCAGCCGCTTTCATTTCTTCATTCAACTGGATTATCCAAATCTAATAGATGCCTGGTACGGCTATAAAAATGAAATTATTGATGCCAACAATTTTAAACGCATTGCCACAGCATACAAAAAACGCGAAACGCCGCCACAAGATACCGAATTAGGTGGCTTCATTGGAATACATGGTTTGGGTATTACTAATGAAGAAAAATTAAACATTCATGAGTCCTTCAATTGGACGGAAGGATGTATCGCCTTAACTAATGAAGAAATAAATGACCTGAAAAGATTTGTAGCCATCGGCACTCAAGTTACCATTAGAGAATAATTGTCGGTGTCGAATAAAGCTCAATTAGGCCCACCTGCTAATTTTCCAGTCATTCGCAGAATATTTCCTCGTGTAGAATTTAGTCGTCTACCAACACAGTTTATTACCCTATGTTTATTTGTATTTCTGTTTGGCTGTAGCAATGAGACGACGCAGATTTATGAAAAAACAACACAAAAGCCGCTCGAAAATGTTATTCAGGATGCTGAATTCGCCATTACAGAGAACAATTTTCGCATCACTAATCGCCTGCATATCGGTAGCGCTATTAAAGAACGTGGCAGTTTTGACTTTCCACAAAACGAGATTATTTTATTTTGTAATCTCACCATTGCAGAAGAAATGTTAAAGATTGAGCCTCGTTATATTAATTATTGTCCATATAAAATAACGATTACTGATTCAGATGGGTTTATCATCATTGGGACGCGATTATTGCCGCTAAAAACAAACAACTCCAAGATGGATAAAATCGCTAAAAACCTTAATCAAATACTACGCTCAATGGTAGAATATGCCGCATCAGAAGACCCGTTCATTCTTGAGCAAAATTAAAAGGATATTATTTAATAATGAAAGAACATCCTGAACATAGTCTTTTACTTCGCTGGCTAATTTTAACTGGCCTTATTTCATTTTCTTTAATAGTTGCATGGAATGAAGATATTATTTCTTCATTATTTAATGTTGATCAAAGTAAGATTTGCTGGGTAATTGCATTGGCATATCTATTAGTCACCCTGCACTGCGCAAGCAGAATTTATACGCTTTCATTACAGACAAATTTATCAATGAAAGTTGATGACATCATTAAAAATGAAGACAGACTTGATTTAACGATCAATGACGAAGAAGTCATGATTAATTCAAAAACCAAGCTGCCAGACTGCTTCATGACAGAATACATCCGAGATCTCCATTACCGATATAACAATAGAAACAATGCTGAAGACACGGGTTCTTCTACAGATCTAATTGATGTCTATGAATCACGCTTAAAAGGGCCTCAGGAAATTGGCTGGTTTGTCTCCGATATGATGTTAAAACTAGGGTTACTTGGCACCATTATCGGTTTTATTTTTATGTTGGGTTCAGTTGCCAACATCGCTGATTTTGATGTCAGTGGTATGCAAAAAATATTGAAGCATATGAGTAATGGTATGGGAACAGCTCTCTATACGACACTTGCTGGGTTGACGTGCAGCATTTTATCGGCAACTCAATATCACATGCTGGATAGACATGCCGATGAGCTCATTGAATTAACTCGTCACCTAACGCAAGTTCATGTCATTCCAAAGATCACTGGAAATTAGTTAATTAATGAGTGTTAAAGATCGACTGCGTTCTGACCCATTCACAGACCTGCTGTTCAATGCATTGCTGGGTTTTACGTTTCTGTTTCTGGTTGCCATTATGTTTATGAACCCTGAAGCGAAGTCAGGGATAATAGATCCTAAAGCAGAATACATATTAACCATAACCTGGGAAGATAATAGCCCTGATGATGTCGACGTCTGGGTAGAAGATCCCGAAGGTCAGATTCTCTGGTTTAGAACCCCCGAAGCAGGATTGTTGCATCTAGACCGTGATGACCGGGGTTTGGTCAATGACACTATTACAATCGCTGGAGAAGAAGTTCAGAACCCACTTAATCAAGAAGTGGTCACCTTAAGAGGCGTTGTGAAAGGAGAATATATAGTCAATCTGCATTATTATGCATCTGAAACGGGAACACCTGTTGATGTAAATGTGAGGTTGGTCAAAGTAAACCCTAAGCTCGAAGTTATATACTATGGCACTGTTAACCTTGAGAAAAGAGGTGATGAGAAAACTGCGGTCAGATTTAAAATTGGGCATGATGGCGACGTTTATGGAATAAATTTCCTGCCGAAGTCGCTTGTAGAGCTTGGTTAAGAAAATAATAACACTGGAGAAAATATTGTGATATTGGGCATTACTGGCATTATTTCAGCCTATATTTTAATCGGTTTACTACTACTTAGTATAAACCTCTATTCTAAATGGTCCTGGAAAGTTAAAGCTGCAAGTATCGTTATCACCTCTGCATTTTACGTCATAACTTATTACTCTTTTCCCCCACTACTTGGTTGGGCCACAACTGAAAACTTACCACCGCAGTTCCGTTTAATCTCAACCCACGTAGAACAACCTAATAAAGAAACCGGCAAAGAAGGCTCTGTCTACCTTTGGCTGGCTGAGATAGAAAACATGTCAAGCACATTAGCTCCACGTGCTTATGAGTTACAGTATTCTAATGAGTTGCATGAAAAAATCATCAACGTAAAAGCAAAGCTAGATAAAGATATTGCGCAATTAGGCGAATTTAAGGAGCCTGATGATACAATGAATCAAGTTGATGAACAACGACGTGGAGTAAAATCAGTTCATATTGAATTTTATGATTTACCCGACCCATTGTTCCCGGATAAGTAGGAGGCATCAAACAATTGAATAGAAACATTACTTCTCTTTTATTCTGTTTATATCTATCAGTATATTCCGTAAACGCGTTTCCCTGGAACACGTTAACCGATAAGCACGATATTAATTGCCAACAATCTAAAACAGTTCTTGATTGTACGTATCGAAGCCTCAAATCTGAGGCAACTCCTGAAATTAAGGCAATGTCTGATAATGATAAGCTTGAAATAAGTAAATCAAGTCCATTCCCTGAAACTAATGATACAACGGCAATTTTATTTCTGGTTGATACAAGCGACCCTAACAGACAAAATGTCATTGAAAAAAACAAGTCTCATATAAATACTTTGTTAACTAATATAAAGTCGCATCACAAAATTGGATTGGCAGCTTTTGACAAATCCATACACTTTTTGGCACCAATAGGAACATCAAGTTTTTTACTTTCCAAGGCTATTAATTCTTTAAATGCGCAAGGCAGGACAACAGAATTATATCGCAACCTGATCACGGCTATTGACCATCTCAAATCATTTGATGCTAATAGAAAATTAATTATTTTAATGTCTGATGGTCAAGCTGAAGATAAGGCCTATTTCCATTCTGATGTCGTTAGATCAGCTAAAAAATCTGGCGTAGTTATAAACTCAATAGGATATCCAAGATCTGTTTCTTTATCTGTTTCTTTACAAACTATCAGACGCTTAAGCGAAGAAACTGGCGGCAATTATATTGAAACTGATATGAGCTATAAACTTCCACCAAACAAATTAATGCCGCTAATAAATAATTTGGATAATGGAGGCTCATTCACTGTTGAATTAGGCTCTTTATCTAAAAAAAGCCCTGCCCCTGACAAAGTAACGCTATCCTTCACGGATATTAATGGAACAGAAAGTATAAATGTGCCGGTGAAAATAAAAACTACAGAGAAACATCTTCAAATAAAAACCAGTAACATTTCAACTGATGTTGGAAGCGTGAATAAGATTAGTCCCGAAAACAAGCAGCCAATTCAAATAGTAACAAAACAGATAGATAATCAAGGTATTAATTTATGGCTTTGGTACGGTCTTCCTGCTGCATTTATCATCATTATCATATTCATATTGATTACATTATTTTTATTATGGAATCGCCGTCCTGAAACAAGACCTATTTCGGATAGCAATTATAAGCCTTATGCTTATTTAATCGCGGATGATGGTAGTGAAACTCGATACCCAATAACACGAACAATTTGGCGCATCGGTCGAAGTAAAGACAATGAGCTCACACTAAATGATACCTCTCTCTCCAGACGTCATGCTGAAATTCATAGGAATAGCAATGGCACCTTCGATATTATTGATATGAACTCAATGAATGGCGTATATGTTAATAATGAAAAAATTGGTAAGGCGGAATTACACGAAGGAGATGTTGTTGAGATTGGAGATGTCTTTTTACATTTTACACAATTAGCCTCTGATTATTCACTTGAAGAATCAACCGTCATGCAAAAAACGAAGGTACCTATCACCCATTGAACAATTAGTTAAATAACGGGTTTTGTTAGCTTAATATATTCGTCGATCAACCTTGTCATGCCTGGTTGATCTAACAATGGTTCATCATGACCGAACCATTCTTGTTTGTTGTCAATAATTAATTTCGATATGTTTTTTGCGCAAATATCCCCTTGATCATTTTGACATTGTTTATATGCGTTAGCTAACAGTGAAGTAGCTGCGCCCATTATAATTTCTTTATGTTTTTGCAATACCGCATCTTGCTCCACAACTGTTTGAATATGAGCACTCTGTTCAGTTTTAACCGTCTGAATAACAAAAGTGATTAACGCACTGAACTCTTCAGGAACCGATATGCGACTAACCATAGCCCATCGATATAAATCAATCGGCAAGACCTCCCATTTTTCAGCTAAATCCTCTACATTTGTAACTGATAATAGTTTTTTGTTAACGCACTCTTGTGCATACTCCCATTGTTCTTCTATCTTCAGCAAGACATCATGGTTAGATTCATCAATGTTGGGACTTACACCAAATAATAATGGAATACCCTCTTTCTGTAGTAACCACTTATCCTTGCATATCCATTTTTCATATAATTTTTGCAACCTTAAATGGTTCTCATCATAATTCTTGCTTTTGCGTTCACTCATCGTCATTTCTACAGAGTCGTTCGACATTGATGTTTACTTATCTTGTGGCAAGCACTGGTTTTCTAATTTTATTAATAATATTCATAACTATTTATTAATGTGTTACAAGGTAATCCAATTCGGCTTGACTAAATCCCGCCATTATTCTCGCTTCATAATTTATCTTCTGTGCTTTATTCAAAGGCAAATATTCTTCTGCTATCTGTTTGAATTTATATTCTGGATCCAGGTTTAATTTTTCACATTGATAGCGATACCACTTTGTTCCAGTCTTAACATGTCCAATTTCTTCTTCAAGAATTAATTCAAGTATCAGACTCGTTGATTCATCTTTTACCTGACGAAACCGAGAAATTAAATTCGGAGTTACATCCAAACCTTTTGCTTCCAAAATGCGGGGCACTACCGCCAAGCGTAATAATAAATCATGTTTCGTTTGTTCTGCTATATTCCAAAGTCCATTATGCGCGGGGAAATCACCATAGTCATAACCTAATATGTGCAACTGATTCTGTAATAAACAAAAATGTTTGGTCTCTTCAGAAGCCACTCTGGCCCAGTCAAGATAAAAACCCTTGGGCAAATTCTGAAAGCGATATATTAAGTCCCAGACAAGATTGATAGCATTAAATTCTATATGCGCAAAGGAATGTATCATCGCTGCCCTGCCTTCATCAGTCTGCATATTGCGTTTAGGTAAGTCTCGTGGTTCGACAAGCAAAGGTTTAGCTGGTTGGCCGACTTTTATTAATTTAAGATCAACATCAATTGTAGTAACGGTAATATTGCCAGATAATATAGTTTTTGCTGCTAGTTCTGATAAAGCCAGCTTTTCATCTAGTTTAGATTCTGACAGGCACTGATAAGCGAGTGAAAATAAATTTTTCATTACAATTGAACGGCTTCTTTATATCCAGTCCACGTTATTTGCCAAGATGGCTCATCAGTTTTCGCAGCGTAGCTCACATCAACGCAAACACCCGGTATTAGCGCTAAAGATCCATTAACATAAACCAGAGGAAACCGGTCTCTTACCCATGGTAAAACCCCCCTCTCCTGAAACAATTGCTTCACTGTCTTTGAATGAGCGTGACTAAAAGGCAGTATTTTTTCCCCTCCTTCTCTATATCGAACATTGATATGTGCATTTTCAATTTTTTCTTTTGACAGTCCCTTTCCAACTTTCGATTCTGCAACTAATGTTTCATTCATAATCTTTAAGGGAAAAGAAAGATCCCACTGGTAATTAATACTATCAACCTGTTTGTCAGTTTTATTGGATGCGTATAATAATGCTCTATACTTCCTTACTTCAACATTCTTCCAATTAACGCAGGGCGCATTGTCACTTGTCGAATTAATCAAATCTGAAATGATTTGGTTAATATGCTTTGAGCCAGGTGTTTCTAATTGTAGTTTTTGCAGCCACGTAAAAATGACATTTTTCTGTCTGGAAACACTCAATCTTCTTATTTTTTTCAGGATCAGCATATTTTCTCGCGATACTAACTTCAAATCTTCAAGACCAACTTCCTGCATTAAGGATTTACAATCTTGCTGGTGTTTGAGCAAACGACTAATTGTTTCGCGATAGGCCGGCCAGCGTTTTTCAAATGCTGGAATAACATTATTTCTTAAGTAATTTCTGTCAAATTTAGTATCAGCATTACTCAAGTCTTCTTGCCAAGATAATTTATTCTCATTTGCATAAGCGAGCAACTGTTCTCGACTATAGTTCAATAGTGGACGAACATGTATTGCGTTCCCGATATTTTTAAATCGCGGCATTGACGATAAACCACGTGGTCCAGCACCACGTAGAGCTTGCAGGAAGAATGTTTCTACCTGATCATCTTGATGATGGGCAGTAAAGAGCAAGTCATCATTATTCATAATTTGAGCAATCAGGGCGTAACGTTTTTCCCTTGCCCAAGCTTCGATACTTTCCCCTTTGGGGATTTCCTCATTAATCTTTAGCTCGCTAAAGGCCAGCGCATAATCTTTACACTGTGTTCTACAAAACTCAGCCCATTTAGTGCTCTCCTTTTGTAGCCCATGGTTAACATAGACAACCTCAAGTGATTTTCCTATTTTTTCTTTATTTGAAAATACCAAATGTAGTAAGGCAATAGAATCCATACCGCCACTACAAGCTATCCATATTTTTTTTGCTTCGGGAAATGTACTAAGAATTAAATCAAAATTATATTGTGAGAGAGGACTGGTAGACACAGTGCTATTATCTACCTAAGACATTTATCGCCGCTCCTGCACCCGCGACGTTGCCTGCATGGATGCAGGCACTGGAGATTAATCTGAAATAAAATTCTGACATTACGCTCATCTATATAAAGAGCTAATTATTTTTAAATTCACCAATCTGTCTTATTTTATTTTGTCTTTGTAATACAACTTCTTGAGTTGGTAAGGAACGTAATTCTTCTAATTCCTCAATTAACGCGAGTTTTAAGCTGTTCGCAATAGCTTTAAAGTCACGATGTGCACCACCTAGTGGTTCATCTATCACTCGATCAACTAAATTAAGCTCATTCAACCTTTGAGCTGTAATCCCCATTGCTTCTGCGGCTTCTTTCGCATTATCAGCACTTTTCCATAGAATTGAGGCACAACCTTCAGGTGATATTACTGAGTAAGTGCTATATTGCAGCATTATCAAACGATCACCAACGCCAATAGCGAGTGCACCTCCTGAACCACCTTCGCCAATCACTGTTGCAACAACCGGGGTTTTTAGCTCTGACATTACCATCAAGTTCCTCGCTATAGCTTCGCTCTGACCACGTTGCTCTGCATCAATACCTGGATAAGCGCCTGGTGTATCGATAAAGGTTAACACCGGCAAATGAAAACGCTCTGCCATTTGCATAATGCGCAATGCTTTACGATAACCTTCTGGTTTAGGCATACCGTAATTTCGCATAATCCTGTCCTTTGTATCTCGACCTTTCTGATGCCCTATGACAGCAACCGGTTTCCCGTCTAACCTTGCTATGCCAGCAATGATTGCTGGATCATCTGCAAAATACCGCTCTCCATGTAATTCTTCAAAGTCGGTAAAGATAAGATCAATATAATCCTGCGTATATGGACGTTGTGGGTGCCGCGCAACTTGAGAAACTTGCCACGGCGTTAATGAAGAAAAGATGGACGCTGTCAATTCATCGCTACGTTTCTTGAGTCTTGAAATCTCTTCATTAATATTTATTTCTTTATCATTACCAACGTAGCGCAATTCCTCAATTTTGGCTTCGAGCTCTGCAATTGGTTGTTCAAAATCTAGAAAATTCATATTTAAATCAATCTGTTATTGTGTTTAATTACAGGATTATACTCGATTTCGACCTGATTAATATCAAGTATATTTATTAATTCATCTATCAAGTCATCACTAATCCGGACGTTCCACTCTTTCCCAAACGTCATTTGTCCCATCGCATCAGCTTTTATATATTTTACGACCACGCTCGATACATCATGATTGTATTTAAGTAAAATGGTTTTTATATTATTAATTATTCCATTACTCATTTGAGATTCATATAGCGTCAACCTTAAAGAGCTGGTCACATTAAATGGATTATCCAATTTACGAATGTCTTCTATGGTTAAAATATTATCTGCGAGAATCTTAATTCCGCCTTCATAATACTCATCAGTCTTCGCGCGACCTTTCACAATTATCAGGTGATCTTTGATTAAATAGTTACGATATTTTTCATAATCATCTACTTTAACAACAACGACCTTTCGGGAAGTATTATCATCAATTTTTACATCATATTCCTCTCTCATTCCTGATTTTCGGATACTCATAATGTATCCCGCTACTTTGACTTCGCCTGTTTTTACGCCATATAATTTCCGAGTTATTTTTGATAATTCCTGCTTGTATCTATTAATAGGATGTCCCGACAAATAAAATCCCAAAGTTTCTTTTTCATACATAACACGTTGCTTATCATCCCAATCTTTAACAACATCATAAACCGAAGCTGAATCGAGTTCTTCATTTGGGTCTGTAGAAGTTTCAAGTCCAAACATATCATTCTGTCCACTATCAATATCTTTATTATGCTGCTCGGCTAAAGAAGTTGCCTTCTCAAGGTTTCCATTTAATGTGCTCCTGCCAGCACCTAATGAGTCCATTGAACCAGATTTTATCAACGCATCAAGTACTCTCTTATTCGCCTTTCTTAGATCGATTCGTTTACATAGATCAAATAAATTATCGAACGGACCATTCTCTTCTCGTTCATTAATAAGGCTATCAATCGCTGCTGCCCCGACACCTTTTATAGCTCCTAAACCATATTGAATCGCTTTATCATTGATCACAGTGAAACTATAGAAACTAGCATTTACTGAAGGAGCTACCACTTCTATTTGCATTCTACGAGATTCTTCAAACAGCATCACAACCTTATCAGTATTATCCATATCGGAAGAAAGTACTGCGGCCATGAAAGCAGCCGGATAATGTGCTTTTAACCAGGCCGTCTGATAGGCAACAAGCGCATAGGCAGCAGAGTGAGATTTATTAAAACCATAACCAGCAAATTTTTCCATTAAATCAAATATTTCTTTTGCTTTGTCTTTATCTACACCTCTGCTAACAGCTCCATCGGTAAACATCTGCCTTTGCTTTGCCATTTCTTCCGGCTTTTTCTTACCCATAGCACGACGTAATAGATCTGCCTCTCCTAAGGAGTAAGCAGATAATATCTGAGCAATTTGCATCACTTGTTCCTGATAAAGAATAACGCCATAGGTTGGCTTTAGAATGGCTTTTAAATCAGGGTGCATATATTGCACACTTGCTCTGCCATGTTTTCTTTCAACAAAATCATCGACCATGCCTGACTGCAAAGGACCAGGTCGAAATAAAGCAACAAGCGCAATAAGATCATCAAACACATCAGGCTTAAGTCGATTAACCAGCTTTTTCATGCCGTCAGACTCAAGCTGGAAGACGGCCGTAGTATCCATACGTTGAATTAATGCATAAGTAGCAGAGTCATCTAGCGGGATTTTTCGAATATTAATTTCGTCTTCGTTATTCTGTCTTTTTATACGATTAACATCTCGCAAAGCCCAATCAATAATAGTTAATGTTCTTAACCCTAAAAAATCGAATTTAACCAATCCAATAGATTCAACATCACCCATATCAAATTGCGTTACAGTTGCTTGAGATCCTTCTTCACAATAAAGTGGCATATATTCGTACAAAGGTTCAGGAGCGATAACCAGTCCTCCAGCGTGCCGTCCGGCATTTCTCGACAAACCTTCAAGCTTTTGTGCTAAATCCAGCAGCGATCTGACATCTTCTTCAGAGTTATAACGCTGTCGCAGCATCTTCTCTTCAGCAAGAGCCCGTTCAAGCGTCATGTTCAAATCAAATGGAATCAGCTTTGCAATTTGATCAACAAAACCATATGGAAACCCGAGTACCCTTCCAACATCCCGAACCACAGCCTTTGCTGCCATCGTGCCGTAAGTAATAATTTGTGAGACATGATCACGGCCATACTTCCTGGCAACGTAATCAATCACTTCATCTCGGCGTTCCATGCAGAAATCCACATCGAAATCCGGCAATGAAACACGCTCAGGATTTAAAAACCTCTCAAACAACAGGTCATATTCAAGTGGGTCTAATTCTGTAATATCCAGTGCATAAGCAACTAATGAACCGGCACCTGAACCACGTCCTGGACCCACAGGAATACCGTTTTCTTTCGCCCAACGAATGAAATCAGCAACGATAAGAAAATAACCGGAAAAACCCATTCCAGTAACAACATCTATCTCACGTTGTAATCTTGAAAAGTATTCCTCATGGCTTGATTCAGGAATATTATTGTTGTCGTCAAGGATTTTTAGTAACCCTGCTTTGGCATCCTTGACCAATCTTTGATCTTGCGTTTCAATCGAATCGACAGGGAAATGAGGTAAGAAATTTTCACCTAGCGTAAATTCAACATTACACCGCTGTGCAATTTTAACCGTGTTTTCAAGTGCTTCAGGTATATCAGAAAACAACTCTTCCATTTCTTCATTTGTTCGGAGGTATTGTTGAGCAGTGTATTGTTTGGCGCGTCTAGGATCATTTAATGTATATCCTTGTTGAATGCAAACGCGTGCTTCATGCGCTTCAAAATCATCATTTTCTATAAAACGAACATTATTCGTAGCAACGAGAGGAATACTATATTTTTCAGCATAATTGAGGGCGTCATGTATATAGCTATCCTGGCTTTTTCTACCTATTCTTTGCACTTCAAGATAATATCTATCTGAAAAAACAGACATCCATTTCTCAATATTCTTTTCAATCTTTGTATTATCTTGAAGTAAAGTTGAAGTAGAAAAAGCACCAGTATCTGCACAATCAACAGCAATGAGTCCCTCGTTATATGTTTCAAGCCAATCAAACTGTACTAATGGATTACCTCGAAACTGACCTTCAGTAAAACTTCGCGTTATCAATCTGGACAGGTTTTGGAAACCTTCAATATGCTGGCAAAGTAGAACGATACTTGAAGGTTCGTCAGGACTAGCTGTCACCACTTTTATTTCTGCACCAATCAGTGGCTTAACACCCACTCTGTGCATTGCACGATAAAATTTTACAGCAGAGAAAGTGTTTCCTTGCTCTGTAACAGCAAGTGCAGGCATACACTTATCAGCCGCTTTATTTGCCAAAACATCAATCTTAATTAATCCATCGATTAACGAATATTCAGTATGAAGATGTAGATGAACAAAACTCATAGATATGACAACTTACACTATATATTTAGCGACTGGTGCAAAACTACGTCTGTGTATTTTAGTTATCCCTAATCTTGCTAACGCTTCAATATGCTGTTTTGTGGGATAACCTTTATGCGATGAAAAACCGTACCCTGGATAGTCCTCATCAAAGTTCACCATCTCATTGTCTCGTGCCACTTTAGCGATAATTGATGCAGCACTTATTGCAGGAATCAAACTGTCTCCTTTGACAATGGCAATAGTTTTATAATTAACTTCCGGCGTAAAACTACCATCTACAACCACCATTTCTGGTTCTTTTTCTAAAGCTTCAACGGCACGTTTCATAGCCAGCAAACTAGCTTGCAATATATTTATCTCGTCTATCTCTTCAACTTCAGCTCGACCTAATGACCACGCCAATGACTTGGATTTTATTTCATCCGACAAAATCATCCTTTTTTTATGACTCAGTTTTTTAGAGTCTTTCAAGCCATTAATAATATTCTTCGGGTCTAATATTACAGCTGCGGCAACAACCGCTCCTGCTAGAGGGCCTCTTCCAACTTCATCGACACCTGCTACAAACTCAAGACGGTTAATATAGGAATAGTCAGACAACCTTATCACCTTCTAGTAATTCAAGAATGGCATCAGCCGCTTGCAAATCAGCATTCTTTTTTAGTTGGGAAGATAAACTTGTAAATTCCATTTTCATTTTCTTTGTTTGCTCTGCGGACGTCAGGAGTTTATTTAACTCAAAAGATAATATTTCAGGCGTGCATCTTGATTGCAAACATTCTGGCACCAGCATTTTTCCAGCTAGAATATTGGGTAATGAGGCGTAAGGAATTTTTGCCAACAATTTGACTATTAGATGCGTTAGAAAAGAAAGCTTGTATGTAACAACCATAGGTTTCTTGTAGAGCATAGCCTCAAGTGTTGCTGTTCCGGATGCAAGCATAATAAAATCTGCAGCTTCCATTATTTTGTGTGTATTATTTACACTAATATTTACATTCAGATCAGGCGCTACTCTGTTTTTTATTTCTGAAAAAAGATTCAGTGACTTCTCATCAATCAATCCAGTGATAAAACACATATCAGGGTTTTTTATTTGTGATAAAACAGCCGCTTCTAATAGTGGCCCGGCGATTCTTTTTATCTCAGACAATCGACTGCCCGGCAAAAGAGCAACTACAATTTTATCTTGCGGAATTTTTAAATCAGCTCTTGCTGCAGGCACGTTTGGCATGCTTGGGATTTTGTCGGCCAGGTGGTGCCCAACAAATCGATTGGGCACCTCGTATTTATCATAAATAGCTGCTTCAAAAGGAAATAGATTTAATACTAAATCGGCAGCCATACGAATTTTTTTTACTCTGTATTCACGCCAAGCCCAAATCGAAGGACTAACATAATGGACTGTTGTTATTCCTGCCTTGCGTAACTCCTTCTCAAGCCAAAGGTTAAAGTCAGGAGCATCTACGCCAATAAACACATCTGGTGGGTTTTTAATAAAATGTTTTAATAAATTATTTCTAATATTTTTTAATTCGAAATATCTACTTGCTACTTCAGTAATACCCATCACGGACAACCTTTCCATCGGGTATAAAACCTTCATGCCAGACGCAAGCAACCGTTCCCCACCGATACCTTCTACAGATAAGGTTTCAGTTTTTTTTCCTAATTCATTAATCAACCCAGCACCAAGCATGTCGCCTGATGCTTCACCCGCGACAATTCCAATTCGAAGCATTGAATTATCTTGATGCAGTTGTAGTAGAAAACAGTATCATCTAACGATTCCGCGTTGGGAAGAAGCAATGAATGCATGCATTAATTCAACTTTATCTGATTCGGAAGCTAAGTTTGATAGTACCTTTAATGCATCTTTCAAAACTAACCCATCTCGATAAATTGCTTTGTAAGCCTTGCGTAATATATTAATCGTGTCTGAATCAAACCCATGCCTTTTTAAACCTTCCCGGTTTAGTCCCGACGGCTTTGCTGAATTACCGGACACTAGAACGTATGGAGGAACATCTTTAACTATGACTGATGAAATAGCAGAGAAACTATAACTGCCAACACGGCAAAACTGATGCACTCCAGTAAACCCCCCAAGAATAACAAAATCATCAATAATCACATGACCGGCTAAAGTCACATTGTTAGCAAAGACAGCCTCGTTACCTACAATGCAATCATGGGCAATATGTACATACGCCATAATCCAGTTATTATCACCAATAATTGTTTTTCCACCACCATCATTAGTGCCGCGGTTTATTGAGACATATTCACGTATTGTATTCCCTGCACCTATTTCCAGAGTTGAGTTTTTTTCTTTTATATATTTTTTATCCTGGGGGTCTTCACCGATAGAACAAAAATGAAAGATCTTGTTATCTGGACCAATTTTTGTTGTGCCCTTGATAACAACATGCGAACCAATAACAGAGCCCGATCCAATTGAGACATTTTCTCCTATTATTGAATAGGGTCCTATACTTACATTTGAGTCTAAAATGGCATCGGGATGGACAATAGCTGTAGCGTCTATCATGGACTTATTCCATGACAGTAGTTAAAAGCTCTGCTGATGTTATTAATTGTGAATCCACATATGCAGAAGCATGAAATTTCCAAATGTTCCTTTTTAATGCGAGGAACTTGACGTCTAGAATTAATTGATCTCCCGGTCCAGCTGGTTTCCTGAAACGAACTTTATCGATACCTACCAGGTAAAACAAACTATCTTCGGTTATATCTCCTTCTTCAAAACCTAACGCGCCAAGCAAGCCTGCAGCTTGCGCCAATGCTTCGATGATTAACACACCTGGCATAACCGATTTACTAGGAAAATGTCCTTGAAAAAAGGGTTCATTGACCGTTATATTTTTTAATGCCTTTATATGTTGTCCCTTTTCTACTTCAAGCACACGGTCAATCAACAAAAATGGATAGCGGTGTGGCAATAAAGTCTTGATTTTTTCTATATCAACCATAGTGTCTTGCATATATAGTCCATCATTATCCCAACTTAAACATTATATTTTTTATTATTTCATCCAGGTTCTTGAATCGTATTATATTTCTTTTCCAGATCTTATTGTCTGTTACCGGGATAGCAGAAGAATAAACACCTTGTGATTTAATAGAGTTTGCTACCCCAGACATCCCGGTAATAATAACATCATCTGCTATCTCTATATGACCATTAATACTACTGGCCCCACCAATCTGACACCTCTTCCCTATTCTGGCGCTTCCTGCGAGCGCTACACATCCGGCAATTGCTGTATCTTCACCGACAAATGCGTTGTGACCAATCTGAACTTGATTATCGATCTTCACACCACTACAAATAATCGTATTCCCTATCGCACCTCTATCAATTGTTGAATTTGCCCCAACTTCAACATTGTCACCAATAGAAACAGAACCAACCTGAGGAATCTTCAACCAGCATCCATTCTCTTGTGCAAGACCAAAACCATCAGCACCAATTACAACTCCTGGATGAAGAATAACATTTTTTCCGATAGTGACATCACAGCATACAGTTACGTTTGCGTATAATATTGTGTTTTTGTCAATGCAAACATTTTCAGCAATGACACAGCCTGGCCCAATAAATACTCCTGCATTAATAACGACATTGTCGCCAATAACAACATTTGCAGAGATGGTCGATGAGCTATCGATACTACATTTTTGGCCTATAACCGCATGTTCATCAATAGCGCCAGTCTGCCGTTTTACAGGGTACAGATGATTCGCAATCTTCGCATATACTAAATATGGCTCATTGCTTACGAGCGCATTTGTTGGACAGTTTTTTAAATCGGCTTCAGCTAAAATGACAGCTGAAGCCTTTGTTTGCAGTAATAGATGTGCGTAATGCCTGTTTGATAAAAAAGAAATTTCATCTTTTTGAGCCAAACTCAGTGTATTTACCGCAGTAATAACACACTCAGAATCCCCAACTAGCCTAGCACCACTTATGTCTGACAATTCTCCAAGGGTGGTTGACATACAACATTACTCGTTATTTTGACTTATTATGGAGCAGTGTTAACTTCCTTTTTAAGATAATCAATGACTAGTCCACTTATATCAACCTTCGAGCTAGCAAAGATAACGCCTTCACCCAAAATAACATCATAGTTGTTCTCTTTTGCTATCTTCTGAATAGCGACAACAACGCGTTTTTGAATTTTACCAAATTCTTCATTACGTCGAAAATTCAGATCTTCTCTGAACTCATCCTGATCACGTTTGAGATCACGTTGCTGTGCGATAACCTCTCTTTCTAGTTTTGCACGTTCTTGCTCGCTCATAATAGCGCGATCTTTATTAAACTTGTCCTCAAGCGCTTTAATCTTTTTTTGTGCCGCCAAAAGCCCTTTATCACGAGGAGAAAATTCTTTTTCCAGCATCTTTATCGCTGCTTCAGCTTGAGGTGACTCTTGCAATATTCGGTTTGCATTAACAGCCCCTATTTTGTAAGTCTCTTCAGCGTTTGCGAAAGATGTTGTAAGTGCCAAAAATGCTGCGGTCGAAATAACTGTTCTAAACAAGGTATTCATTAACTTTAAACTCCAAAATTACTAAAATTACTAAAATGCTGTCCCAAAATTGAATTGGAAATTTTGTATTTCATCAGTACTTTCATCTCCAAAAGGCATTGCTATGCTAGCACTAACAGCACCAAACGGTGAAATCCATATGGCACTCAATCCAGCAGAATAACGCATATCGCTTAGTGACACATCTTGATTGCTACCGAACACATTACCGGCATCAACAAAAGTGGTCAGCCTGACGGATTTTTTATAACTAGTCAGAAAAGGAACCGGTAAAATGACCTCCGCGTTAGCAAGAATTCTCGTGTCACCCCCTAGTGCACGATTAGTAGAATCCCTTGGCCCTAATGTATTCTCTTCATAGCCTCTGAGTGTTCGCGGGCCACCAGCGTAGAAGTTTTCAAAGAAGGGTAGTTCTGTCGTATCACCATAACTTTCACCGTAACCAAACTTGCCACCTAACACCAGGACAAAATCTTCGTTATACAGATCCTTAAACCACTTGGCCTCATAATTAAGCTTATAGTACTCAAGAGAGTTGCCAAAGCTAGGTAGTGCAATTGATGCGTTTATGCGCTGCAGAGCGCCCTTATCCGGTAAGACAGCCTTGTTCCTTGTGTCATATGAAAAATTGACTCCAAATTTCAAGATATCGTATTGGCTGCCATTACTAGCTATAAAATTTGTAATTTGGGATGAGGTACCGACACTTGTTTTAATCTCTGTATTCGTGTATCCAAATGAAGTCCCTATAGTATTATGCTCAGTAACGGGAATAGATAAGCCAAATGATGCACCATATTCTTTCGTTTCAAAGATTGCCAGGTTGGCATCTTCTGCATTCGTCTCACGATAAAAAACATCATACGCACTGCCAATACCATCATCTGTAAAATAGGGGTTTGAATAACCTAAACCATAACGCGTATTAACATCACTATTATTAAACTGAAAATTAAGCCTGTTACCCGTGCCAAAAATATTGGTTTGAGAAATAGTGGTATTAAATATGAGTCCTTGAGTTTGAGAGAAACCAATACCTGCGCCCAGTTGACCTCCTGAACGTTCCTCAACAGTATAATTAACATCAACCTGATCGGTAGTTCCGGCGACAGCAGGAGTTTCAACATTAACGTCTTCAAAATACCCCGTTCTTTGCAACCGTTGCTTACCTCTTTCAACTTGTGTAGTCGAGATCCAGGCACCTTCCTGCTGGCGCATTTCACGTCTTAATACCACATCTTTTGTTTTTGCATTTCCAGTAAAATTAATTCGCCTGACATAGACGCGTTTACCCGGGTCCACAAAAAACGTTATAGACACCGTCTTTGCTTCTTTATCAATCTCGGGTATCGAATTAACATTGGCAAAAGAATAGCCTTCCTGTCCTAATCGTTCGGTCAGCAATTTACTACTATCAGTTATTTTTTTACGCGAGAATAGTTTTCCGGATTCAATGGAAATTAACTCAAAAAGGCTTTCTTCTGGCAGGATGTAATCACCCGCAAGTTTTACTTCCGTAACAGTATATTGCTCACCTTCTGTTACATTGATTGTGATATAAATATCTCTTTTGTCAGGTGTTATCGAGACCTGTGTTGAATCGACATTAAAATTTAGAAAACCGCCATCCAGATAATATGAACGCAATGCTTCCAGGTCACCGGATAGTTTTTGTTTCGAATATTGGTCATTGTTCGTATAGAACGATAATAAATTTGGAGTGCTTAATTTAAATTCTTTCAATAATCTCTTTTCAGTATAGACCGTGTTTCCTACAATATTTATCTTCTTAATCTTGGCTGCAAGCCCTTCTGAGACATCGATTAAAATTCCAACACGGTTATTGTCGAGATCAGTAACGGTTGAATTAATTTTGACTGCATATTTCCCATTTGAATAATATTGTCGCTGTAACTCCTGTTTAACCTGATCCAATGTAGACTGCACAAAGACTCGGCCTTCCGCAAACCCAAATTGTTTAAGGTTTTCTAGTAATTCATCCGTTTCTATATCCTCATTACCTGTCATCGTAATGGAGCCGATAGAGGGGCGTTCTTTGAAAATAAGGATCAGGTTATTACCATCTCTTTCGAGTTTTACATCTTCGAAAAACCCGGTTTTAAATAATGCTTTAACTGCTTCAGATGAACGCGAATCATCAAAAGTATCACCCACCTTCATTGGCAGATAATTAAAAACCGTTCCTGGGCTGATTCGCTCCAATCCTTCAACACGAATATCTTGAATAACGAATTCTTGCGCTGCCTGCGGTTGTGCAAGTAGTACTAATGACAGTGCTAAAACATAAAGTATTTTATTAACTATGAATCGCATATGACTGTTATTTATTATTTTTAGTGTGTTTACCCTAATAAGCGGATAACATCATTGTAAAAAGCAATACTCATTAACCCTAACAACAAGACTATTCCTACCTGTTGCCCAAGCATTTGCGTCGCCTCAGAAACTGGTTTCCCTATTACAGCCTCTATAAGGTAATACATTAAGTGTCCGCCATCCAGTAGTGGTACCGGCAACAAATTAAGCACCCCTAAACTGATGCTTACTATGGCCATAAAACTAAAAAAAGCAAGTAGTCCTATGCCAGCAGATTGTCCTGCATATTGCGCGATACTAATCGGGCCACTTAAGTTTTTCACCGATGCATCACCAACCAGCATTCTACCAAGTACGCGAAGAGTTAGCACTGACATTTCCCAAGTCTTTTTTATTGACTTTAAAAAAGCATATGGCATTGGATAAGACTCAATCACGAAATATGAATCAAACAGTCCTTCAATAACATAGGCTGCAGCGCCTATGCGTCCAATAGTCTTTCCATCGGCTTGAACGCTATCAGGAACTAGGTCAATCTTAAGGTGACTATCATCTCGCAGCACCTCAACACTGAGGTTATTACCTGGGTTGTTACGAACAAATTCAACCCATTGACTCCATGATTGTGTCGTAATCCCGTTAACACTCACTATCTCATCACGTTGGCGTAAACCACTTTTTTCAGCCGCACCACCTGGCAGGATTTCACCGATAACTGCAGGAAGCTTTAATTTAATGACACTTAAGCCCAGGGCTTTAAGTAACTTGCCTTCCGCCATCTCATCTATTGTAATTTGGGACAGGTCAATGTTTACATGTTGTTGCACATCATTATTGTCAACGACAACTAAATTTATCATATCGCGATTAACAGTATGGTTAACTAACATATCTATCACCGTAGACCACGTTAATGTTTGAGTATTGTTAATGGAAACAATTTCCTGCCCTGCTTTCAAACCGGCAATGTCACTAATCGACGCGGGTTCAATTTCTCCAATGATCGGTTTTAAGCCGTTTACGCCAACAACAAATATTATCCAGTAAGCGAACACTGCAAAGATAAAATTAAAAACTGGGCCCGCTGAAACGATAGCGAACCGTTGCCATAAGGGCTTGTAATTAAACGAGCGCGGCAATTCGTCTGCCTTTACCTCTCCTTCTCGCTCATCCAGCATCTTTACATAGCCACCCAAGGGTAATGCTGCGACAACAAACTCAGTGTTATCTTGCCCAAAATGTTTTTTATATATCGTTCGGCCAAAACCGATTGAAAACCGTAGAATTTTTACGTCAAAACACTTAGCCACCCAATAGTGACCAAACTCATGAAAGGTAATTAATACTCCAAGGGCAACGATAAATGCAGCTATTGATTGTAAAATATCGATCATGCAGCTAGATCACTAATCGCCATTAACGCGTAATCTCTTGCTGATTGATCATCTTTAAGGATGACATCAAGAGAAGTTGCTTGGTTACGAGTGACACTTCCCAGGACTGTTTCAATGACACGGGCAATGTCCGTAAACCGAAGTCGTTTATTCAAGAATTCATTCACAGCGACTTCATTAGCCGCATTTAATATTGCACTACTCGTCCCGCCTTGTTCCATAGCTTCACGCGCTAGCCTTAAACAAGGAAAGCGTTGTTCATCTGGCTTTGCGAAATCAAGCTGTGCGATATCAAATAAATCAAGTCTTTCGACACCAGCATCAATCCTGTTTGGCCAGGCTAGGCCATAAGCAATAGGTGTTCGCATATCCGGATTACCCAACTGTGCTAATACCGAACCGTCATTATATTCGACCAAAGAATGTATAACGCTTTGAGGATGGATAACCACCTGTATAAATGCTGTCTGAGTATGAAACAACCAGCAGGCCTCTATGACTTCTAACCCTTTATTCATCATTGTCGCAGAATCGACTGATATTTTTCTGCCCATGACCCAGTTTGGATGTGCACAGGCCTGTTCTGGAGACATAGAAGAAAGTTGTTCTAACGGCGTAGTTCGAAATGGCCCGCCTGACGCAGTAAGTAATATTCTCTTAACGCCCTGTTTTTCAAACCCTGCACTAAAATCAACCGGCATACATTGAAAAATTGCATTATGTTCACTATCAATAGGCAATAGTTCAGCATTATTTTCCTGAACAGTGTCCATAAATAATTTGCCTGACATAACCAGGGCTTCTTTATTAGCAAGCAACACGCGTTTTCCAGCTTTTGCAGCATCAAGTGTAGGCAATAATCCTGCCGCACCAACTATCGCGGCCATCACATAATCAACATCAAAAAGTGCCACCACTTTTAGCAATCCACTCACACCGCTGAGTACTGTCACATCTGGTGCTAGATTCTTTAACTCTTGTTGCAATCGCGACGCTGAATCATCATCCACCATAACCGCAAATTCAGGTTGATGTGCTATACACTGTTCGCGTAATACATCGACATTTGTGTTTGCCGTTAATGCCTTAACCTTATATTTATCCGCGTGGCGTGAGATAACATCCAGCGTGTTAACACCGATGCTACCTGTTGAACCAAGAACCGTAATACCTTTCATATTCCAATACCTAAATGTACAACACCAAAAACAAACACTGGAGCCGCAGCAGTTAAACTGTCTATTCTGTCCATCACCCCACCATGGCCAGGTAAAATAGATCCGCTATCCTTAATACCTGCTTCACGCTTCACCATGCTCTCCATTAAATCGCCGATTATAGATATCAAGACTGTCAAAATAGAGAGACCAACTAATGCTATACCAACACTTAATGGTAAGCCCGAAACAATAACATATGCCGATGCTATAGCAATCCCCGCGACAACACCGCCGAAGCTACCTTCCCATGTTTTTCCAGGGCTAACTCGACTTGCGAGGCGTCGTTTACCCCACTTTTTACCCACAAAATAGGCCCCTGTATCAGCACCCCAGACGAGCAACATGAGAAACATTATTAGTGCAGCTCCATTCTCTGGAAAAGACTTCAAAACGGTTAAACTTGCCCACATTGGAATAAGCAACAAGAGTCCCACGATAAGCAAAACCAGTGATGATTTAGACAATAAACTATGTTGTTTTTGATATAAAACAACCAAAACAACCGCTATGAGCCAATAAATCACACCGCTGAAAATGACACTATTATATATGCCACCATTATTCGCCACGTACAAAACCACTAAAATCAGTACATTAATCAAACTATAGAAATATTGATGTTTTTTATTTAATTTACATAGACCCGCCCATTCCCAGGCGCCTATAGCAACAAACAGAGCAAATGCAGCCGAAAACCATAATGTATCGAACAAAAAAATAGCCATTATTACAACGGGTATTAGTATTGTTGCCGTTATGATTCTTTGTTTAAGCATTTTTTATTTATTAGTGTTCAGCGCCTGTTCAATTTGTTCCGGGGTTTTACCGAAACGCCGTTGTCGCTTAGAGAACCAATCTATTGCTATATCAAATTGCTTTGCATCAAAGTCTGGCCACAGTGTCTCGGTAAAATAAAGTTCTGTGTATGCTGCTTGCCACAATAAATAATTACTAATCCGTTGTTCTCCACCAGTTCGAATGAAGAGATCCGGGTCCTTGATATCTGCTAAGGATAATTTATCACTGACAAGCGTTTCATCAATATCCTTAATAGATATTAAATTAGACTCAATTTCTTTAGCAAGCGCCTGATAAGCCTGAACGATATCCCAACGACCACTATAATTAGCGGCAATATTTAGACACAAACCACTATTGGTGGACGTTAATAATTCAGATTCATTAATTGAGTTTTGTAGTTTGCTACTAAATGCCGAACGATCTCCAATAAACCTCAACTTGACATTATTCTTATCCAAATCTTTTACTTCTGAATTCAACGCCGAGATAAATAGGTCCATTAATAAATCGACCTCACTTTCAGGTCTCTGCCAATTTTCACGACTAAAAGCATAAACTGTAATGGCATCTAGTTTGATTTTGACCGAATACTCGATGAGTTTTCTAAGCGTTTTTACTCCAGCACGATGACCCGCGACACGAGGCAGACTTCTTGACTTTGCCCACCTGCCATTGCCATCCATGATAATTGCAACATGTGCAGGCTTAGTAAGTATGGGAGTAGCAGTCATCTAATAATGAGCTATCTGACTATTGAGAGAAAATATCCGGGGTTTAAATGGGCTGGATGTCACGTAAATTATTGAACGTTCTAAATTTCAAGCATCTCTGCTTCTTTTTGCTCCAGACTTTTATCAATCAGCGCAATATGTTCATCCGTTAATTTTTGAATACGGCCTTCCGCTTTTCTTTCATCATCTTCCGTGATCATTTTTTCTTTGACTAACTCTTTACATGAAGAATTGGCATCACGTCTAATATTACGAATGGCAACGCGAGCCTGTTCCGCCTCGCCACGAACAACTTTAATCAAATCTTTACGCCTTTCTTCAGTCAATGGTGGCAGAGGGACACGAATCACTTCACCTGCCGTTACTGGATTCAATCCCAAATTGGCATTCATAATTGCTTTTTCTATATCGGGAATACTAGACTTTTCATAGGCGCTTATCCCAAGCGTTCTGGCATCAACAACGTTAACACTCGCTACCTGATTCAAGGGAGTGTCCGAACCGTAATAACTGACTTTTACTTGCTCTAAAAGACTAGGATGAGCACGACCTGTTCTTATCTTGGACATTTCCACTTTTAGTGACTCAATGCTTTTAAGCATTCTAGATTTTGCATCACTGATAATATCTTCAACCATACTACTCGCTCCTAAATACTAGTTATTACTAACCAGAGTACCTTCGTCTTCGCCTCTGGCTGCATTCAACAATGCACCGGGTTTAGTCATATCTAAAACTCTTAATGGCATTTGATTATCCCTGCAAAGCACAACGGCTGTGGTATCCATAACCCCCAGTTTTCGTTCGATCACTTCATCATAATTCAACGAATCATAACGCACTGCATTTTTATCTTGCACTGGATCGGCAGAATAAACGCCATCCACTTTAGTCGCCTTGATTAACAATTCAGCACCGATCTCAATAGCGCGTAAACTGGCGGCAGAGTCTGTTGTGAAAAAAGGATTGCCGGTTCCGGCTGCAAGAATAACAACGCGCCCTTTTTCAAGATGGCGTACAGCTCGACGACGGATATAGTCTTCGCAGACCTGGTTTATTTTTAGCGCCGACATGACTCTGGCGTGTAGTTGAACGCGCTCAAGCGCATCTTGCATGGCAAGCGAATTCATTATCGTTGCTAACATGCCCATATGATCACCGGTAACACGGTCTATGCCAGCGGCAGCCAGACCTGTCCCTCTGAAGATGTTACCGCCACCGATAACAATGGCAATCTCGGCACCTTGCTGACATAAGTCAGCGATTTCTCCTGCAATACGCTCAATTACATTGGGATCAATGCCATAGGACTCATCTCCCATCAATGCCTCACCACTGAGTTTTAATAATACCCGTCTATATTTTAATGCGTTGGACGGGGAGGACATCTATTTAAGCGCCTTTCGCCTGTGACATGACTTCTTCTGCAAAATTATCCACTTTCTTTTCAATGCCTTCACCAACTTCATAGCGACGAAATGATAATACGGAAGCATTTGCTGATTTTAGAAGCTTTTCTACAGTTTGATCGGGATCTTTAACATAAGGCTGCCCGAGTAAGGTAATCTCTTTAAGAAACTTCTTGATTCGACCAGTAACCATTTTTTCAATGATCTCAGCAGGCTTACCACTCTCTTCAGCCTGTGCTGAAAATATCTCTTTTTCTTTATCCAGAATATCTTGTGAAACTTCATCTTCGCTAACGCAAACTGGCTTACTAGCAGCAATATGCATTGCCAAATCTTTTGCCATAGCTTCATCACCACCCTCGACCTCAACAATCACACCTATTCGGCTACCATGCAAATAATGTCCAATTTGCCCTGCTGAAGTTATTTTTTCAAATCGTCTAACAGTGATTTTTTCACCTATCTTGGCAATTAATTGCTGATTTGCTTCTTCTATAGTTTGTTCGCCAAAACTCAATCCCATCAGTGCTTCAACATCAGCAGGGCTTTGAGCATCGATAGTTTCAATAACACTATCAGCAAAATTAAGAAAGTTTTCATCTTTTGCGACAAAATCGGTTTCACAATTAATTTCTAAAATAATGGCACTCTTATCGTTCTGTTTAACCAAAATGATGCCTTCAGCAGCAATTCGACCTGCTTTCTTTGCCGCATTTGCTGCGCCAGATTTACGCATCTCTTCAATCGCGACTTCGATATCACCATTGGCCTCATTCAAGGCCTTTTTACAATCCATCATCCCCGCACCTGTACGTTCACGGAGCTCTTTAACCAACGAGGCAGTAATTTGCATCAGATATTCCTCTAAATTTCTTTAAATCAATGACTAATAAACTTAATCGTTACTCTTCGTCTTCTGTTTTTGCATTTGCAGCCGTTTTTTTACTGACTTTCTTAGCTGCTTTTTTGGCAACCTTTTTCTTGGCAGCGGTTTTCTTTTTGGCTACCTTCTTTTTAGTCGTATCAGTACCGTCTGAAGCGGGTTCTTCCGCTGCATCGGCACCATCCTCGTTATTTTCAGCCTTCTTTGCTACTTTTTTCTTCGCTGTTTTTTTAGTGACTTTCGACTTGGTACTGCTTTCCTCACCAGCTTCAACAGGTGCGCCAGATTCATCAATCTCGATCAGTTCATCACTATTTTCAGCCCCACCTAAATGTGCAACAGATTGACGACTATCGAGAATAGCATCGGCTATACCTTTAGCGTAAAGAGATATAGAGCGGATAGCGTCATCATTCCCTGGAATGACATAATCAACACCTTTGAGACTATTATTGCTATCTACAACACCTACCACAGGTATACCAAGTTTTACAGCTTCGCTAACAGCAATGTTTTCGTAGCCCACATCAATAATAAATATTGCGTCAGGGATACCTTTCATATCTTTAATACCGGATAAATTAGCTTCCAGCTTATCCAACTCTCGTTTGAGCATGAGTTGTTCTTTTTTATTTATGCGTTCAAAACGGCCATCAGTTTGCATCGCTTCGATTTCTTTTAAACGATTGATCGAGCCCCGCACGGTTTTAAAGTTAGTAAGTAAACCACCCAACCAGCGACGATTAACAAACGGCATCCCACAGCGCTTAGCCTCTTCAGCCACAATCGATTGTGCAGAACGCTTAGTACCAACAAATAATATAGTTCCTTTCTTAGAAGCCATTTTACTGACGTAATTGACAGCTTCTTCGTATAAAGGCAGAGTCTTTTCCAGATTGATGATATGGATTTTATTGCGTTGACCAAATAAGTATGGTGCCATACTGGGGTTCCAGTATCGGGTTTGGTGGCCAAAATGAACACCAGCCTCCAGCATTTCACGCATGGTGACGTTAGACATGTTAAGTTCTCCTGTTTAGGGTTAAGCCTCCGCATTCCCCATATACCAACCTACCAAAAACAGTTTCCTGGCAGGCACCCTATATATGGTTAAAGCATGCGTGTGACGGTTAATTAATGTATTTGCGAAAATCGCGGACGCTTTATACCATAGAACATATACAACAACAATTACCTAAGCCCATAAATGGACTACTGAATCTATGACTGCAACTATTAAAACTGCCGACGAAATTGAAAAAATGCGCGTAGCTGGGCGGCTCGCTGCTGAAGTACTCGAAATGATCGGCCCCAAAGTACAAAGTGGCATGACCACCGGAGAACTTGATCAGATTTGCCACGATTACATCGTAAATGAACAACAAGCTATCCCGGCCCCCCTAAATTACCACGGATTTCCTAAATCAATATGTACCTCCGTTAATCATGTTGTCTGCCACGGGATACCCGGCGACAAAAAACTGAAGGATGGCGATATCATTAATATAGATATTACAGTCATAAAAGATGGCTATCATGGTGATACCAGCAAGATGTTTTATGTTGGTGAACCATCCATCCGAGCCAAAAGACTAGTAGAAATCACTTATGAATGTATGAAAAGAGGCATTCAATTAGTCCGTGCTGGCGTTTGCCTAGGTGACATAGGCCATGCGATACAATCATTGGCAGAAAGCAATCACTGCTCTGTGGTTCGAGAATACTGTGGCCACGGCATTGGCAAGGGTTTCCATGAAGACCCGCAAATTGTGCACTACGGCAAACCTAATACCGGTTTCAAACTAGAAGCAGGCATGACCATTACTATCGAACCGATGATCAATTTAGGTAAACGTGATGTTAAATTATTATCTGATGATTGGACTGTGGTAACTCGAGATCGAAGTTTATCCGCACAGTGGGAACATACAGTTCTTGTTACAGACGACGGTTATGAAGTGTTAACTCTCCGTCCTGATGAGGAATATTAATTAATAATGGAAAATATTATCGCGGATAAATTTTTGTTTGATAAGTCTCAATTTTCACAAAAGCTTAAACAGAACAAACAACCATTAACCATTTTTAAGAAAACCCTACAGGAGGGTTACGATTACCTCACCGAGCAATTTAAATCTGGCGAAAACATTAATCTCATCGTAAAAAAGCAAGGTTGGTTCATCGATCAACTACTTGTTCTTGCCTGGCAACTTCATGTTGATTCCGAAAATTTCTCTCTGGTTGCGGTAGGCGGCTATGGTCGTTTTGAATTGTCTCTGGCATCAGATATAGACCTGATGATCCTTGAAAAACGTTGGACAAATAAAGACGCTAAAGAACAGTTACCGGCATTTCTAACTTTTTTATGGGACTTTGGTCTTGAGGTCGGTCATAGCGTAAGAACTGTAGCGGAATGTCAGCATGAAGCGAAAAATGATATTACGATCATGACTAACATCATGGAATCCAGATTGCTTTGCGGCAATGAAAAACTTTACGAAAAAATGCGTAAAGCGACAAACCCTAAAAAAATCTGGCCGGCACGCAAATACTTTGAACATAAGTTAATAGAACAAAAAGCACGTCATGAAAAATACAATGATTCAGAAAGCAAGCTTGAACCTAATATAAAAGAATCCCCGGGCGGGTTAAGAGATATCCAGATGATAAGCTGGGTCGCCAAACGTCATTTTGACAACATCGACTTAAACAGTCTCGTGAAACATAAATTCCTTACCAAGGACGAATACAGCCTGCTTGAATCAGGCCGCAACTTACTTTGGCGCGTTCGTTTTGCTTTGCATATGACAACAGGTCGACGCGAAGACAGACTGCTTTTTGAGTTTCAAAGACCTGTAGCAGAGTTGATGGGCTTCATCAGTAAAGATAATAAAGGTATCGAGGAGTTCATGAAAATGTATTTCCAGTCGATACGAGAAATCAGTCGCTTGAATGAAATGTTGCTACATCACTTTCAAGAAGAAATCATATATAAAAAACGTAGAGAAAAAATTATTTCGATAAACCCGCGCTTCCAAAAAAGAAATAATTTTATCGAAGTCGTTAATAAAAATATTTTCAAACGATACCCGTTTGCACTTTTTGAAATCTTTTTGCTTAGCCAACAAGACCCAACAATTAAAGGTGTTCGAGCCAGCACTATTCGACTTATTAGAAACAACCTGCATCTAATAGACGATTATTTTAGAAATGATATCCGTAACCAAAGTCTGTTTATAGAAATAATAAAGCAACCAAACCTGGTAGGACACAAGCTTAGAATGATGCATCGTTATGGTGTTTTAGGCGCGTATATGCCGACCTTCGCCGCGATCGAGGGGCAAATGCAATTTGATTTATTTCACATCTTTACTGTTGATGAACATATATTAACTGTCATTCAAAATCTCAGATTGTTTGGGACGGACGAATACAAAGAAAGATTTCCTATCTGCAATAGCATCACCAAGAAACTACCAAAACTAGAGCTACTTTACCTTGCTGGTTTATTTCATGATATTGCAAAAGGACGCGGTGGAGATCATGCCAAATTAGGTATAAAAGATGCTCTTACCTTTTGCAAGACACATCAATTGAGTGATTACGACTCAAAACTTGTCGCCTGGCTAGTAGAGAAACACCTGTTAATCAGTAAAACTGCCCAACGTGAAGACATCGATGACCCCGATGTCATAAAAAGATTTGCCAATGAAATGCGCGATCAAACGCATTTGAATTACCTCTATATACTGACAGTGGCAGATATCTGTGGCACTAACCCTGAGCTTTGGAATAGCTGGAAATCAACACAATTAACAAATCTTTATCAACGTACCTTATATGAATTAAGGCGTGGCAATGAAAAACCTATACTTAAAAAAGAACGTATTAAAGATACCAAGCAAGATTCATTAGCATTGATCGCTGACAAAGATATGCTCGAACAAAGCATTCTTAATCTTTGGAAAACCGTTGGGGAAGATTATTTTCTCAGACATAATTCAGATGAGGTTGCCTGGCATACAGAAGGCATCCTCAAACATAAAAATAAATCAGACCCATTAGTGCTGGTCATGAAAAAATCCAGTCGTGGAGGAAGTCTTATATTTGTCTACATGCAAGACAGAAAAAATATATTCGCTACAACAACCAGAGCAATTGAAAAACTGGGGCTTACTGTTGTAGATGCAAAAATCATTACTAATCGAAAAGGTTTTACACTAGATACCTTTGCCGTTTTAGAAAATGATGGTGCGCCGATTAAGAATAATGATCGAAGCAATGAAGTAAAAAATCGAATATTAAAAGAATTGAAATCCACATCAGCTAAAGTGGAGGAAGGTAATTGGCTTGAAAAGAGACAATTAAAAAGTTTTAACATACCGACACATATCACCTTCGAAACGGACGAAAAAAATAATAGAACTATTATGGAAATAAGTACTATTGATCGTCCTGGAGTACTTTCACGAATAGGCATGGCTATGGATATGTGTGGTGCTAAATTACAGAATGCAAAAATTGCAACTTATGGAGAACGTGCGGAAGATATCTTTTATCTACAAAATGATGAAAATAAAATGATCGAAGATCCATTGAAATTTGAATGTCTCAGGAACTCAATTATTGATGCGCTTTCTTGACCTCTTAATTCCCTAGCTCCATTTTATGCATCTCTCTCCACCTGATAGCAGGTTAGAATTACTAGAACGAGCAAAAAATATAGCAGGACTGACAATCCAACAACTCGCAAATAGAATGGCTGTCCCTATTCCTCAATCTACGACCCATGCGAAAGGTTGGTTTGGTAATTTGTTAGAACGTTCACTTGGTGCAAGTGCCGCTAGTGCTCCAGAACCTGATTTTGTGAATTTAGGTATCGAATTAAAATCAATTCCTATTGATGGAAATGGTAAACCTAAAGAATCAACTTACATCTGTGTTACACAACTCGACCCGATCGCCCTGTCTTCCTGGGAATCATCACTGGTAAAATGTAAGTTGACAGAAGTATTATGGATCCCTTTTGAAGCAAACAAGAACATTCCTGTTCCTTTGCGGCGAATAGGCTCACCTATATTATGGCAACCAAGTATAACGCAGGAAAAACAGTTAAAAGATGATTGGCAGGAACTCTGTGACATGATCGTGTTGGGAAATATAGACAAGATTAGTTCCTCCATGGGAAAGTATTTGCAAATTAGACCTAAAGCAGCTCATTCCAAAAGCTTAACTAAAGATAAAAACCAATCAGCCGAGAATAAATTAACGCTACCTCGTGGTTTTTATCTACGTCCTTCTTTCACCCATACAATTATCTCCAAAACAGTTTCAAGTTAAATTAATATGCGCATAAGCCAAATAGACAGATGCCTTTCAATTGCGCCCATGATGGATCACACCGATAAACACTTTCGGTATTTTATGCGTCTGCTGTCAAAACATGCCGTGCTTTATACAGAAATGATAACTACCGGCGCATTGATACATGGAGACCGTAAACGATTTCTGGATTACAACGAGATTGAGCATCCCTTAGCGATTCAATTGGGAGGAAATAACCCGGTTGAACTAGCCGAATGCGCACATATTTCCGAAGGCGAAGGCTATGACGAAGTTAATTTAAATATTGGTTGTCCGAGTGACCGTGTACAAAATGGTCAATTTGGTGCTTGCTTGATGTCAAATACAGAACTCGTCAGTGATTGCGTAAATAAGATCCAATCTACCGTGAAAATTCCTGTCACAGTAAAAACACGAATTGGTATTGATGAGCAGGATTCATATGAATTCCTAGAGGAATTCATCAAGACTGTTAGTGAAGCAGGCTGCAATACATTTATAATTCATGCGAGAAAAGCCATATTGAATGGGCTGAGTCCCAAACAAAACAGAGAAATTCCACCGCTAAACTATGAGCGCGTTCATAAAATAAAACAGCAATTCCCATCCTTAAATATAACCATCAATGGTGGTTTTACCGAATTGACGCGAATCAAGTCTCAATTAGAGCATGTAGATGGCGTTATGATTGGCAGAGCAGCTTATCAAAACCCCTTTATGTTGATCGAAGCAGACAAGCTTTTTTATGGGGACGACTCCCCACTACAAACGCGAGAAGAAATACTGGGTAAATTTAAAGATTATGCAGTCGAGCAAATCGACCGGGGATTTAATATAAAAAGTCTAACTCGTCATGTCATTGGGCTTTATCAAGGCCAGCCAGGTGCACGCCAGTATCGTCGGATGCTGTCAGACTCTATCCCTAAAGAGATAAATGCGACTCAGTTCCTCGATAATGTTATCCAAACTGTTTCTAAACTCCCCTCTTGAAAAAGTAAGATAGAACTAATATCGGGTTGGCTGACTCATAGTTTTGTGGGAGTATGTTCTCATTTCCACCACTACAAAACATTTAATCTACATTGAGGTCTTTATGAAAATCTTTAAATCTGCTTTTGTTTTAATTTTAAGTTTTACTTTTCTAAATGTATATGCAGCAAAAGTAGAAACTGACCTGGAAAAGATCAGCTATACACTGGGCGTAGTCTTTGGTGAAAACGTCAACCGCCAAGGAATGGAACTGGACGCCCCTGCTTTTTTACAAGCTATCGAAGATGTCCTCTCAAGTTCAGAACTAAAACTGAGCAAAGATGACATGCAAGTTATCATGCAAGATTTTCAAAAAGCGGAACAAGACAGACAAAAAAACCAATCGAGCACAAACAAGGTCAATGGAGAAAAATATTTAGTTGAAAACAAAACAAAAGAAGGCGTTACAGAAACAGCCAGTGGACTGCAATACAAGGTGATAACCGCAGGCACAGGGGAAAAACCTTCTAGTAGCAGCAAAGTACTTGTTCATTATCGTGGCACACTCATTGATGGTACTGAATTCGATAGCTCCTACGCCCGTGGCGAACCTGTCGAACTGGGTGTTGGTCAGGTTATAAAAGGTTGGCAAGAAACATTGCCGTTAATGAACGTCGGCTCTAAATGGCAAATCGTTGTGCCCTCAGATCTAGCATATGGTCAGCGTGGTGCTGGTGGTGCTATAGGACCCAACTCCACTTTATTATTTGATATCGAACTTATTGAGATTAAATAAAAATTTAGTTACGTTTTCTTAATGCTAATACGATGACATCATCACTTAGTTTATTAGCCTGATATGCTTTTACAGTCGCCAATGCAGAATCACAGAGTTCAAAAAGACTCATTTCTGCATTGGCTGATAATACTATTTCAAAATGACGTTCTCCGAAAAACTCACCCTCCGGATGACGTGCTTCTAAAATTCCATCAGTGTGCAAAACAATCGTTTCGTCTTTTTTGAGTTTTAAAGTCCCTTCATCAAACTCCGCATCTTCTAACATGTCCACCATTGGCATAACACAAGGTTCCATCACTAATATTATATTCAGCAACAAATACCGTAACGAACATTAGCTGTTCCCGATCTTGTATCAAGAGTTGATTTAATATCGATAAAAACTGAAACCTGCAAACTCATTTTCAAGGTATAAAGGTGCTGTAACGGCCCCCTTTAATATTCCGCTTTGATGACGCATCAATGTAAGGCTCAGACTAAATAGTTTCTCCGGCGACTTGTGTTTCTAAATACCACTCAAATCCCTCGTTTCATTATAATGCAAGAGAATCAATTCCTACTGCACTAGTCTTGTAAAAATAAGTTGACCCGTTTTCTGAGGTCTCTTTTTCAAAGCAGTATTAACACTTGCTAGACTTGTTATTACGTTAAACTCAGAGTGCCAAAGAGCCGCATAATTCCTGGCCTGAATAATGTCTCTTTCCGACAATTGCTTTTCTGTAGACGTCGTTATTTTTGAAATCGTAAAAACACACTCAGGATAAAAAATAATATGATGAGCTTTACCCGTATAGATGAGTACGGGCTTGATAATAGGTTCATTATAAAAAATGATGGTTATTCTATGTTTATGAGCGATTTAATATGTTATTTTTAACTTTATCAGAACAAAATAATAGAGTTATACTCTACAACCCTATGAAAATGTCCATAAAAACCTGCCAGCACAAGCTGTTTATCATACTGCTATGCGTTTTTACCTTGACGGCAAATGTAATTGCCAACTCAGAATCTGAGAGCTATTTCAAGAGCGGCTTGGCTCATTATGAAGATGAAAAATACAGTGAAGCCATAAAAAAACTTGAGCTTGCAGTCGAAATAGAGCCACAAGTTGCTGAATATCATCATATTTTAGCAAAAAGCTATGGTCGTGAAGCTGAAAGAACGAACTGGTTCAAAGCCGTCAATTATGCAAAGAAAACCCTGGTCCATCTCGAAATCGCTGCGGAACTGGACAGCCAAAACATTGATATTCTGGATGACCTAAGGGATTACTACCGGGAAGCGCCTGGCTTTTTAGGCGGTGATGCAGAAAAAGCCAATAAAGTTGAAGATTTAATCAAAAATATCAGCTCCAACGAAGGTTTGGCCAGATTTGAATAAATATTGCGTGTCCCTGTTCCTATGGGCATGAAAGCTCAGTTTAGTGAACGTTCATACTGCTCATAAATTAATGCTTAATACTAGATTGCACTTATACTTGTACTGATGGTCATTAGTAGATAAATACCCATCCTCATTCATAGACAGACCGAGTATTACTTATCTTGAAAAATATTAAACAACGCTTCATATTGGCTGGCGCACTAATCTTGATCTTCTCTAATGTATGTGCAGACATTAAAACTGTGCCTACCACAGAATTAGAACCAGAAAGTAAACATATAAGAGCAAACGAATTAATAACGCATATCTTAACCACCTATCATTATAAAAAAACTGAATTAGATGACAATCTTTCTGCATTAATTTACAAGCACTACCTGGAAAACCTTGATCAAAACAAAGCCTATTTTCTGAAAACAGATATTGATGAATTTGATCAGTATAAATACGCGATAGATAATGCCATTATCAGGTCAGACCTAGATCCTGCTTTTGAAATATTCAAGCGTTATCGTCAACGTGTTGATGAACGCATCCAATTTGCACTGAGTGCGATTGACTCTGATTTTGATTTCAATATTGATGAGACCTATCGATTTGATCGCCGCGATGATGATTGGTTTGCAAACAAAGCTGATTTGAATAAGCTTTGGTTTAAACGTGTCAAAAATGATGTTTTGAATTTAAAACTCGCAAAAAAAGAACCTGATGAAATTAAAAAAACGCTAACAGACCGCTACAACCGAATACTTACCAGCACCTTACAATTGAACTCAAACGATGTTTTTCAATCGTTTATTAACGCCTACACCACCGCTATAGAACCTCACACTGCTTATTTTTCACCACGAACATCAGAAAATTTCGATATCAGCATGCGCTTATCATTAGAGGGTATTGGAGCCGTGTTACGTGGTGATAATGATTACACACAAGTCGTCAAAATTATAAAAGGTGGGCCTGCGGACTTAAGCAACGAGTTAAAAGCAGATGACAGGATTGTTGGTGTTGGGCAAGACAAGGATGGCAAGATAATTGACGTGATTGGCTGGCGTCTGGATGATGTGGTTGATCTTATTCGTGGCCCCAAAGGCAGCATTATAAGACTTGAAGTATTACCTAAAGATATCGGCGTTGAAGGCACATCTAAAATAGTAACCATGACACGCGATGAGATAAAACTTGAAGAGCAAGATGCCAGCTCAAGTATTATCGATGTGCCTGATACAGATACACGTATCGGGGTAATCAACCTCCCAACTTTCTATATAGATTTTGCAGCGCAAGCAGAAGGAAAAAAAGATTATAAAAGCACCTCGCGTGATGTACGTAAATTGATCAAATCTATGGTTAAAGAAAATATTTCCGGATTGATAATCGACCTGCGTGGTAATGGGGGAGGTTCATTATCTGAAGCATTAGAATTAACCGGGCTCTTTATAGATAGAGGTCCAGTTGTTCAAACCAAAGATGCATCTGGCAGGGTTGATATTAATTATGACCCAGAACCTGGCATTAGCTACCCTGGCCCATTAGCGGTTTTAGTGGACCGTAATAGTGCATCAGCATCCGAAATTTTTGCTGGTGCTATCCAGGATTATCGCAGAGGTATCATTATTGGCGAACCTACCTTTGGCAAAGGCACTGTGCAAAATGTCATTGATCTGAACCGTTTTATTAAAGAAAGCAATGAAGACCACGGCCGTTTAAAAACCACAATTGCACAATTCTTCCGCGTAAGCGGCGGTAGTAATCAACATAAAGGTGTTGTACCTGATATCATTTTTCCAACAGCTGAAGACTCTTCCGATCAAGGCGAACGTGCTTACGAAAACGCATTACCTTGGGATCAAGTTAAACCAGCCCGATACTATCCAACAAGTGCACCTATAGATAGATTTGAAGTTGCTAAAGTTGAACACGAGAAAAGGATCAAAGAGAATAAATTATTTCAGTTGTTAATGGATGACTTTAATGTAAAACGTGAAGCTAGTGATAAAAAGGAAATTTCATTACTGGAGAGTAAACGCAAGACAGAACGTGAAAAGTTATTAACTGCAAAAAAAGATATTCAAAATGCTATGCGGGCTGAAAAAGGGCTGCCACCTCTGGATGATATAGATGACGAATTAGAAGCATCTGGTGAAGATAATGAAGAGGACGAACCAATAGATATATTACTAAACGAAACCGCGGAGATATTAAACGACTTGATTTCTCCTCCGAAAGAACAGCCTGTTGATACAAGGACAGTAAATGTAAAAAAAAACGTTATAACGAATAACAATCTGTAACATCCATTTTATATAATCTCGACTGAAACATATTTGTTTCATCACTCAATAGTTATTAGGGAGAATTGTCATTAAAACTACACCAGCAACATTAATCGAAGGCGATGGTATTGGACCAGAGATCCTTGACGCTACAGTTGAAATCCTGGATGCTCTAGGCGCAAGATTTGAATGGCACCGATTTAAAGCAGGCCTGTCTGCATTTGAAGAATTTGGCGATCCACTGCCACAAGCCATGATGGATAATATTCGCGAAACCAGACTCGCACTAAAAGCACCTCTGGGAACACCTATCGGTGATGGTTTTCGATCTGCAAACGTGCGTTTACGAGAAGAGTTTAAACTCTATGCCAATGTTCGACCAGCGGTATCCTACCTTCACGATCGCCGCCGTTATGACAATATTGATATCGTTCTAATCCGTGAAAACACACAAGGGTTTTACGTCGGCGTTGAACATTACATCCCCATCGACGGGGATCCAAAAGCCGTTGCTGAAGCATCGGGGATTATTACCCGCTCAGGTTGTCGCAAAATCGCAAAATATACTTTTGATTATGCCATTAAAAACAACCGTAAAAAAATTACGATTGTGCATAAGGCAAACATTCTAAAAAAACTTACAGGGCTGTTCCTTGAAACAGCAAGAGAAGTCAGTAAAGAAAAAAAATATGCAGGCCTGGAAATCGAAGATCGCATTGTAGATAACACGGCTATGCAATTGGTTACCAATCCAGCTCAATTCGACATGATTTTGACCACTAATATGTTCGGCGACATACTCTCTGATGAAATTGCTGGCTTAATCGGTGGCCTCGGTCTCGCACCTGGCGGCAACATTGGTGAAGACGCCGCAATCTTTGAAGCTGTACACGGTACAGCACCAGATATCGCTGGTCAGGGCATTGCGAATCCAACCGCTCTACTCCTGGCTGCCGCAATGATGCTGGATCACATCGAAGAAAAACAACTGGGTGACCGCCTACGTGGTGCGATTAAAGAGGCTCTCAGTGACCCCAAAACTCGTACAGGAGATCTACAAGGGTCAGCAAATACAAAAGAATATACAGCAGCGGTTATAAGCCACCTCTAAAAAGACACTTTTTCGCGGTAACGCGGCGTTAGCCCTGTAACGGAGTTGACGCAGCTACCGCGTAAAATAAACATCTCAGGAGAACCCTTAGAGAAACTCAACCGGCTCAATCTTATCCGCACACTCAAAGTTAAATATTGTTGAGTAGAAATACAATTCCGACTCTAATGTCCGTTTAATATTCTTGGCTTGCCGAAAACCATGTTGCTCGCCTTCATAGGCAATATATGCAACCGGAATCCCCTTTGCTTTTAATGCCTCTACCATCATCTCAGCCTGATTGGGCAAGACTATCTTGTCTTCCAAGCCTTGGAAAAAAATAACAGGGCATGATAATTTTTCTACCGCATTTACAGGCGAACGTTCCTTGTATATCTCTTGTTCTTCTGGATAGGCTCCAATCAATGTATCCAGATAACGAGATTCAAATTTATGCGTTTCTTTTGTTAACGCCTCAAGATCACTAACACCATAATGACTGGCGCCAGCCTTAAATACATCAGTAAATGCCAATGCGGCTAATGTAGTGAATCCCCCGGCACTTCCACCACGGATCGCAAGGCGATCTTTATCTGCCCAACCTTGTTCTGCAACGTATAGTGCTGCCTTGCTGCAATCATTAACATCTACGATACCCCAGTTGCCGTTTAAACGCTGTCGATATTCCCGTCCATAGCCGCTACTACCTCCGTAGTTAACATCAAGCACAGCAAAGCCACGGCTGCTAAAAAACTGCGCTACCATTTTAAGGCCATTATGTGACTCACCCGTTGGTCCTCCATGACTCATGACTATCAATGGTGGTTTTTCATCATCAAGCCCTGTGAAATATCTATTCTGTGGCCGATAAAAAATGGCATGCGCCTCTTTATCTTCAGCTACAGGAAAACTGATGATCTCACCAACAGAAATATATTTTTGATCCAGACGAATAGTATTTGATTTTTGAATTACACAAAAACTTTGTTGTGCAATATCATATTCAATAATCGATGCAAATTCAGTCGGAGATGCAGCCAAAAAATAAGCAGTATTTTTATTACAGACTAGCGATTCAATATCCGTATAGGGAAACGTCAGGGTTTCCATTTTTTTTTCATTCGTGTTGACCACCCCAAGATATGCCAAGCCTTGTTTCCGATAGACAACCATGATTGAATCATTATCAATAAAGTCATAGTTACATTCGCGGAATGACCATTGAGGCACGGCGAACTCTGCTTTACTTTCTAAAACACATTCAACACCCTCTTCACTTGAGCGATATAAGTTCCACCAATTACTTTTATCAGATATGAAATAAAGTATGTCATCAGGACTCCATGACGGTTGGCAAACCGCCTCATTGTCATCCCCACCGGCAATCAGCTTTGCTTGTTCAAGCTCACCCGTACTATCAATACCAGCAACATACAAACTAGTATTATCCCAAGGCATATTGGGGTGCAACCAACTAATCCAGCATAACTGTTGCCCATCGTTACTGAGGCGCGGGCTAGAATAGAAATCTGCTCCGTTATGGAGAATAGTTTCTTCGCCTGTCTCTAATAAGGAAACAGTAACAATGGTATTAATCGCTTCTCTGGTTTTGTCTGAGTGGTCTTCTCGCACACAAATCAAACGTTCCCGGTATTTATCATAGACTATATCGGCATAACGACAATCTTCCTGAACTGTGAGTTTCTTACATATGTTGTTAGCGTCAAACAAATATAAACATTGGTCGGCGAAGTTAGAAAAAACCACACCGCGCTCCGTTACCAGATATGAGCCACCGCCATACTCATGTACGCGAGTACGGGCGTTATATTCAGCAGGAATAGCATCCGACTCCTGTCCATCGTTTGTTCGTTTTACGATAACATAACGGCCCCCTTCATTGGCTCGCATCTCCACCCAGTAAATATCCGTACCAAAAATACTGATTTCACCCAAACCAACACTGCTATTGAGCATCAGATCAGTTGTGATCGTTGATTCCCAGGAACCAAAGGCAACCTTTTGTTTTGTGAACACGGGTTTTTTAGGCTTATACATAGAAAGATTGCGTCTTTTGTTATCTTAAAACACGTATAATAACGAATCACTTGATGACTGGCATTAAAACTTTATTTTGATGAAAACAGGTTTTGTACAAGACACACGATTTTTAGAACATGATACAGGAGATGGTCACCCAGAATGTAGCACGCGTTTATCTGCCACGTTAAAGTATCTGGAAGCTCAGTCTTGGTATGAAACCTTGACTCAGATTAAAGCGAACTCAGCAGAACTTGAACAGGTATTAAAGGTTCATGATGCTGGCTATATACGGCGTGCAGAGGAAGTTTGTCGTTCTGGCAATCGCTACTTGGATTCTATGGATGTAAGCGTGTGTATTAAATCATTCGACATAGCCTTACTTGCGGCAGGTAGCTCTATGCAACTTGCAAACGAAATTATCAATAAAAATATTGATAATGCCTTTGCCCTAATTCGACCACCAGGTCACCATGCAGAGATGTCCATGGCAATGGGGTTTTGTTTATTTAATAATATTGCAGTGCTGACACGTTATCTTCAAAATACACATGGTATTGATAAGATTGCCATAATAGATTGGGACGTACATCACGGGAACGGGACACAACATTTATTTGAAGAAGACCCATCGGTTTTATATATCAGCACACACCAATACCCTTTCTACCCCGGCACAGGAAGCTATTCAGAAACAGGGATTGGCAAAGGTAAAAGCGCGACTTTAAATTGCCCAATGCCGGCTGGTGCTAGCGACGGAGATTATGAAAAGGCTTTTATGGAAGATATCCTACCCGGACTGGATCTGTTCAAACCAGAGTTTATTCTAATCTCTGCAGGCTTTGATGCACACCAGGCAGATCCGTTGGCTAATATAAATCTATCAACAGATTCTTTTTCCTGGATGACTGAACGCATCATGGAATCAGCAGATCAACACTGTGATAATCGCATTATTTCCTTATTGGAAGGTGGTTATAATTTGAATGCTTTGTCATTATGTATTGGGAAGCATCTTGAAACACTATTAGAACATTAATAGAAAATAATTTTTATACAGATCTACATGACCAAACAATTGCTTATAAAAACTATTGTACTCCTAACCTTTACACCCATAATATCGGTGAGTGCTGATAGTAGTTTACTACCTATGTATGGAGGAGAAAACAGAAAGAACCATCTGGAACTATTAGAAAAAGATAATCCATTTATCTACCTAGGTTATGGTTTACTTTATAACCAAGAAAAAAAATCTGTGAGGCTATAGGGATGTTTGCAAAAGCATATCAGAAAAACTTAACCAAAAGCGGCTTACTGTCAGATTATGCCTATACAACAACAAATTGTGTTCTAACAAAAGAAAGACAACTCCAAATAAAATTGTTTAGTGTGACAAACGATTTACATAATCAGGCTAGCAAATCACCAAACCAAAGCTTACAAGCTTATGCTTACTTATCATGGGCAAAACCCTATTTTTCACAAAATGATTTCACTAATTCACGAACCATATTAGAACAAGCAAAGATCCTTAGTGGAAAAACTGATGCCTTACTTGAACAGTCTTTAAAAGAAAAATCACTGGACCACAAATAAGTTGAACACTCTTATTATTTTGGCTCATGGTAGCCGTCGACAAGAATCTAACGAAGAGATCGAGGTACTTACCAGAAAAGTGAAAGCCTATTCCAGTGATGACTACGATAGAATTGAGCATGCTTATTTAGAACTGGCCGAACCTTCACTGCTTCAATGTATAGAAAAGGTCATTAGCGAAGGCGTATCTGATATTACTGTTTTCCCTTATTTTTTAAATTCAGGTAACCATGTCATACGTGATATTCCCACTATTATTAAAACAGCTGCTGCAAAGTACCCGGAGTGTCGGTTTGATGTGTCAACATTTATAGGTAATCATAAAGACATGCCAAAACTTATTTTGGATCTTGCAAAGCTCAAATAGGGTCTCGCCTTTCAGCCTGTTTATACACAATTGACGTATCTGATATAGTATCCACCATGCAAATTCACCTAAAAACACTAGGCTGCCGTCTAAATGAAGCAGAGCTTGAATTCTGGGCCGAGGGCTTTCAGAAAAAAGGTCATAGTGTAACTCAACATGCCGACGAAGCAGATGTCTTGGTCGTTAATACCTGTGCCGTGACTCAAGAGGCGGTGAAAAAATCTCGGCAAATTATAAGAAGAACACACCGCAATAATCCACAGGCTAAACTTATCGTCAGCGGTTGTTACGCAAGTCTAGATGAAAAAATTCAGAACGATATCCCGGGGATTGATCTCCTGATTAAGAACCAGCAAAAAGATCAGTTGGTCGAAATTGCATTAAAAGAATTGAATAGTGAAACGATGTCCGCTTTGTCCACTGAGCCCGGCGAGGCAAGCATATTTAAACGCGGAAGAAATAGAGCCTTCATAAAAATACAAGATGGCTGCCGTTATCGGTGTACATTTTGTATAGTAACTGTTGCCAGAGGCGAAGAACGAAGCCGTTCAACAGAAGATATCATTAACGAAATAAACCGATATCATCAACAGGGGGTTCAGGAAATTGTTCTCACCGGCGTTCATGTGGGTGGTTTCGGTGGCGATAATAATTCTAGCCTATATGAATTAATAAAATCTGTCCTTTCCGACACAAATGTTCCGCGCATAAGGCTTGGCTCCGTTGAACCTTGGGACTTGCCTGATAACTTCTTTAATTTATTTTCAAACACGCGCCTGATGCCGCATATGCATTTGCCACTTCAAAGCGGTAGCAATAGCATTTTAAAACGAATGGCGCGTCGCTGTAAGACGGATGATTTTAAAGACTTGGTACAACGGGCAAGGCATGAGGTTCCGAATTTTAATTTGACAACGGATATTATTGTGGGCTTTCCTGGAGAGACGGAGAGTGAGTGGCAAGAATCAATTAAATTTATTGAAGAAACCCTGTTCTCACATATACACATTTTCACTTATTCAAAACGTGAAGGCACAAAAGCAGCATCATTAGCCAACCAAGTTAGCTCTAAAATAAAAAAAGAACGTAGCCAGCAACTACATGCGTTGGCAAAATCTATGCGTCAAATCTGTCTGCAAGATCAACTCAATAAATCACACTCTGTACTTTGGGAAACATGTAATGAGAATAATGCATGGACAGGTTATACAGATAATTTTATTCGTGTTGAAATGGAAGCTACTGAGAATTTAAACCTGGAAAATAAAATTTCAAAAGTAAAGGTTTCAGATATCGCGACAGATGCAAGTCATTGTATAGCTGAGCTGTTATAAAACTGCTTAATCAGACGCCATATTACTCTTTTTATTTTCTTCAATTAATTCACTGACCTGCTCAATTGAGCTCTCTGCAAATTTAATCTTTGCTATCTCATCTTGAATTCCTTTAACATTCGAGAAAGCACCCAACATATCCGGGTTTTTTATCAGTTTATGCGAACTCAGCATTATCTCGCTCATTTTCTTTGCTGTTTCTGGAGCAAACTTTTGTCCCCACATATCATGTTTTAAACGAGAGAGTCGACGTTTTAGATTCTTTCGTTCCTTCTCAAGGATTTCATATTCCGCTGTCATCAACTTTATTTTTTCATCATCGCTCGGCACATTAAGATCAGTCGATAAAATAACCGAACTATTAGTAGCCTCTTCTGTACTTTTGCCCTGCTCTATACTGTCGTATTCTGATGACAACTTGCGATCACTAACTTGGTTTGATGGCCAAAACAAATTCGCTATAAAAATTATTAGTATGGCAATCACCAAACCTACCATCGCCTTCATGCATTGTTCCTCATCAATTCAATTGCACTATTTTGACACAGTTCACAATCTCTTGTGAAAAATCGTGAGCAGTTCATGTTTTTGTCAACGACTTTATCTATAGCGCGTTAGTTGTTGTAAGTTCTAATCAAATAACAACGAGGATCTAGCTATGACACTATCTATCTACATTAGAAAACATCTGATCAGCGATATCATCTTACTACTTGTTATATCAGGGACTATTTATTTGATTATCGATACATGGAATAAAATGACATTACCCGATGAACCAACAGTCGAAATGATCTCAAATGGTGAATATTCAGACGTTGAATTAGGTTAAAAGCAAGCTTTGACAAGGCTTAACCTTCACCTTGACTATCACTTATAATTATATATATATCAATTACTTAACTTGTTTTATTAATTTTTAATTCTAATGTGATTAATAGATAGTATCTATAAATAATTGATATATTTAAATTTTTACTTGATTTATCTTCAATAATGTCATAAAAGTATATCCTATAAGTACTTGATTCATTGGGAGATCGTCATGTTAGCTGATGTAAGTCTAAGTCATACTTCTTACCACCCCGGAACCGGATCTGTTTCACCACCGGCTCCATACGGGCAGCCGATAAATTTTGAGAATGAATTACTAGCAGGATTTATTAGACACCCTGACCGTTTTCCACTTCAATTCAGGAGATTACGTTTTTGGGAACGATCAAAAGTGGAAATCTCACAGACTGCAAATATTGGTTTGACCTTTTCTTCCAATGAGTATCAAAAACCAGGCAGCATTATTGAAGTAACTATACCTACGCGTAAAGAAACACATCGCTTTTTGGGTAAGACGGTTATGGTCAAGGAAACTGATGATAATTTTGAGATAGGAATATGGCTGTTAAATGATGAAGACAGCCCGAAATTAAGAATCGTTGAACAAATTTGTCATATCGAGCTCTATTTGAATGACAAACGATATAAAGAAGGGCCTTTCTTAAGCAGGGAAAAGTTAACAGAAGAATGGATTAGCCGTTATGCCAGCAGCTTTCCTATAAATTAATTTTTAAAATAAGCGGAGATATAATATGAACTATGTAAGGACGTCATCAGGATCAATGATGGCAATTAATACTAAATCCACGACGCAGATTGCTGTTAATAAACAAAAAGTTACTGCTAAGCCAAATAAGAAATCAAAAAAAGGTTCACTATCCTATTCGAAATAAGTTCTTATTCCCCATGCATCAATCGGTTAAACAATCTAGTTAGAACAACTGACGCCAGTACCCCCTAAACCACAATAACCTGCTGGATTTTTTGCTAGATACTGTTGATGGTACGTCTCTGCATAATAAAACTCTGGTGCTTCAATTATTTCAGTCGTAATTGAAGAGTAACCTGCTCCATTCAGTTTAACTTGATAATCATTTTTCAAAGATTGAGCTATTTCTTTTTGTTCTTCATTAAAAACATAAATTCCTGAACGATATTGTGTTCCAGCATCATTTCCCTGTCGCATCCCTTGTGTTGGGTTGTGGGACTCCCAAAAAACAGCTAGTAATTGTTTGAAGCTAACCTTCACCGGTATATAGTTCACCAGCACCACTTCATTATGCCCTGTCATACCTGTGCAAACTTCCTCGTAGCTCGGATTTGGTGTAAACCCACCGGCATAGCCAACTGCGGTTGAATATACCCCCGCTAATTCCCAGAATTTTCTTTCAGCCCCCCAAAAGCACCCAAGGCCAAATAAGGCTTGTTGTATACCTTCAGGAAACGGTGGTTTGATCGAATTCCCATTAACAAAATGATGAGTATCAACGGTTATTGGTGTCTGACGTCCAGACAATGCTTCGTCAACACCAGGCAATTGTAATTTTTTATTTAGTCCAAACATCATGCTTTACTCTGAATTCTGGTTTAAGCAGAAGTTCAATAGATTACCGCGGTAATAGTTGAGTCGAATCATCGCTGATATCGCTCCTAAAACAATCCAGATAAGAAACATACACACTAGCACTGAGTACCGGGAGTAAGACCAAATAGCCGAGCATGAGCGGAATAGAAGCGATGATTGCTAATACAAAAACAACAATGCCGTACAAGAGAAAAGGCAATATATTCTTTAAACAAGCATTAAAACTTAATAACATCGCCGAAACGGTCGTTTCATCACTGGATATGATAATAATGGGAGCAAACCAAATCGCCATAACACAAGGAGTGAATAGCGTTACTGTTATCAATGAAAGCAGCATGATGTCTGTTGCATAGGCAGCAACATCCTCCTTTTGTGCGTGCTCAATTTCTTGAAAAAACTCGAACCCGCCTAACATTACAAAGGCGAGGACAGCTACCAAGATAATAGCTGCAAAAGTAATAACCGTATACAACACACCCAACATCGCCAAACGTTTAAAATGAGGTTCTTTGAAACCGGCAAACATATATTGAAATTCGAAAGAACCTCCCTCTCTATGAGCAAGACACCCGAGCATAAAACCACCAACGACAACAGGATAGAAAATATTTAATACAATCCCCCCAAGAGGGATAATACTAACGGCCATAGCGATTAAGAAAAACACAACCATCGCAGCAATCCAGCCAAGCGGGTTACTCGTAAAATAGGGCCATGCCTCCACAATCCAGGCATACCCCCTAGCAAAACTCGTAGACTGTATATACAAGCTCATAACACTACTCCTCTAATATATAAACTTATCTTGAACTGCTTATTCGCCCTTAATATATTTACCTCAGGATATCGCATTTGTTATTTGGATTCTGCTAAGTTTACACTATGATTTTCCTGCTCCTATTCGTTTTTGGTCTGATTGCCTGGTTTTTTAGTACCGTCGCGGCTGGTGGCGCGGCGACGTTGTTGCTCCCAGTTATTTCATTCTTGATTGGAGCGCAAATGGTTGCTCCAATCATCTCAATTGCTGCATTAATCGCAAACCCATCACGCGCTGTGATATTTCGAAAGCATATTGATTGGCAAGTAATGCGCTTTTTACTCCCCGGCAGCATTATTGGTGCAGTAATGGGTTCCTGGTCTTTGTCGCAAAGCAATACTCAGCTTATTCAAGTTTTGCTGGGTTTATTCTTAGTTACTTATGTATTACAGGATAAATTTAGCAAAGCGAAACTGAATATAAAGATGAAGTTGTTCTGGTTTTTCCCCTTAGGAGTGACTGTTTCTTTTCTATCAGGACTGATCGGTGCTACTGGACCAGTTCACAACCCTTTTATGCTGAGTTATGGCCTAGAGAAAGAATATCTTGTCGGTACAAAGGCAGTAAATTCATTGGTGATGCAACTTACAAAGGTGATCAGCTATGGCACATTTGGTGCGCTTAGTGTGCAAGTTGCGGGTTTTGGCGTTGCACTTGGTCTTGGTGGTGTAGCAGGTGTGTTTTTGGCCAGAAAACATCTCGATAGTATTGAAACTCATCGATTCAGGAAATATACCCTCATATTAATGCTTATCAGTGGTATAGCTATGCTCTACCGTTCAATCTAGACACTCCTCGTCCTGAAAACTCAGGCTCTATACAAGCTATTGAAAAATATAAAAATATCAACATACTGACAATATAAATATTGCAGCGCACCAAATATAGTTTACAATACGCACTAAATTCATTTTCCATTGCATTTTAAGAGGTAAACATGGAAATCAAAGATAGAGTTGCATTAGTTACTGGTGGCGCGAGTGGTATTGGTCGAGCCGTTTCATTCGAACTGGCAAAACGCGGCGTTAAAGCAATCGCAATGGTCGATATAACACCTGATGTTGAAATTGCCGCTGAACAGGTCAATAGTGAAGTCGATAGTAAGGTTGCGATCCCTTTCCAAGGTGATGTTACCGATGAGAAATTTCGTGAAGAAGTATTTGCCACGATGTCGAAAGACCACGGCATGATTAGTATTTGTGTGCCAGCAGCTGGCATCACGCGTGATTCACTTGCTGTTAAAGTCGATAAAGAAACAAAGAAGGCGAGCATTTATCCAATTGAAAACTTCAAAAAAGTGGTCGATATCAATCTTATCGCACCAATTTATTGGGGCATGGAAATGATCGCCAAAATTGCAGAAGATCGAGCTCAGCGTGGGCAGAAGAAATGGAGCCCGGATGAAGGTGTACAAGGCACTGTCGTATTCATCGGTTCTATCTCATCGCAGGGCAACAAAGGACAAGTGTCTTATGCTTCAACCAAAGCTGGAATTGAAGGTGCCTCAGCTACATTAACTAAGGAAGCCATCTTCCATGGTGTTCGTTGTGGTGTTATTCATCCTGGCTTCACCGACACGCCTATGGTGAGAGCAATGGGCGAAGAATACATCGATAAATACGTACTCCCAGAAACACAGTTGGGCCGTTTAATCAGGCCTACTGAAATAGCTGACGCGATTTGTTTTATGATTCACAACTCTGCGGTTAGTGGTTCATTATGGGCCGATGCAGGCTGGCATCCATCTCCTTAGCAGCAAACTAAAATAGCCCTACTTGCTTTAAAGTAGGGCTATTCTCTACTCTCAGCACAAGTAATACAGAACAAAGTAGACGGGTCAAACTTCAGCCGCGCGATTGAGATTGGGTCATCACATTCAAAACAATTACCAAAACCTCCCGTATTAATTCGCTCCAAAGCGGCATTAATTCTTAACACTTCTCCTTCTCTTCTGCGTTTCGTCTCTATCGACATCGCCTGCGCTTGCATAGCATCCATTCTGGATAGCCGACCAACCCGAGTTTGATCCAACTCAACTGGCTTAGCTGCAGCATCTCCTGTCTCAGCGAGATCATTCAATTCGGTTAACCTTTCAGCTAATCGTTCTTTGAAAAACTGGATATCTAAATTTTGTTCCACAGTGCTGTTAATTCAATCAACGCCACTACGGACAAGCTTCATCACTATAGTCCGTTAATTTGATTTGTTTTAAATCTGGATATGCTTCATCGCGAAAATAAAGCCAGTTTTCCTGATGTAAAGAATCAAAAGCGCCACCAGTTTTTACATCTACAAAAACCCATCGTTTAAGATCACTATCAATCGACTTATGTTTTATGCATGCCAGAATCCATTTTGCACTGAAACCCATTTTTAATATTGAAGCTTCTATCATAGTAATATTCTCACGGTTAATCACATAATATTCCCCAGATTCATTCTGTTTTAAGACATGGTGCCCAGGTAAACTCTGAGCAAACAATTGACAAGAGATAAACATTGTAAAAAAAAACAGCCAAATTCTCATACCTATTAAACCTTTAGTTTAGAAAAATTAAAATCGTCCGTTATATTTAGTGCGGTTCACGTTTAGAACCAAGGCAACCCCACTGATCTCTTTATGGTTCTAACTATAAAAATAACTGCCGAGAATAACAACAATATGGATGTACAGCGGTGATGGTCAAAATGTATTTGGTTTGAGAAACGCTTAATGAGTATTTACATAGGCCATTTTCTATAAATTAGTAATTATCTGATTGAAATCGACCTGAAAATAAACGGATATTGCCAATATTAATGTAAAATGTGACTCGGCACTTAAATTTGCGACGAATAATCTTTGCCATTAGTTGCCGTATCTCCTAAGATTTCTAACTATTATTAGGAACTTAAAGAAGATTATGACTGCAGAAAATGATACTCAAGAAAAGCCCCGTCCACGCTTGCTTGGAGAATATTTGTCGTGCTCTCGTGGCTCTATCAGAATGGCCATGCAAAAAAAGCGGGAGACTAAAGTACGTGGGAACGATCAAAAACGGATCGGAGAATTATTAGTTGACCTCGCTATGATCTCAGAAGAAGACCTACAAAATGCATTGCGTCGACAGCGTGCAGACAGACTTGGTTTATGTCCAGTGTTCGAGTCCCTCAACCGAGCGGAACTAACTGGAATTGGAAATCATTTTGCTGAAGTCAGTTTATCTTCCGACCAACAATTTATATTCGAAGGTGAGAACGATCCAACCTTATACATTCTTGTCGAGGGAAAACTAGAAGTCTTTACAAAAGACAATGATGGCAATGAAATTCATATTGCTTTTGTCAATCCAGTCGAACCCATTGGTGAAATGGGCTACTTTCAGGGCGGGATCAGAACAGCTTCTGTCAGGGCAGTTGTTCCGACCGAATTATTAACTGCTGCATATAAAAACCTGACGCATTATTTCGAGCATGTTCCACATGTAGCACATGCCTTCATGGATGTCATCAGTCGTCGACAAGCTCAAACAGATGAACGTTTAAAAGATGCTGATAATTAATATCACGGGATATCAATGGTTAATTAAATTAAGCGTATTTAAACGCGCCCTATAACCGAAATAATTTCACCATAAATAAATCTTTGAAATCCATTGGATGAACAATGTCTGATACCAGTTTAGAAAAAATATTAATAATTGATGATAATTCTGATTATCGTAAGTTAATTAAAACTTTTATAAGTAAATTATTACCTTCTGTCGAAACCATCGAATATGACCCTGTATTCGAAGGCACTCCTAATGATGATTTTAATTGGTCAGATATAGATGTTTTGTTACTCGATTATCATTTATCAATCGTTGGCACTACTGGTTTGGATATTCTCCATAAACATCACAAAAAACCTTCTTTTCCCGCTACCATCATGCTCACTGGTGCCGGAACTGAAGAAGTAGCCGTACGCGCACTCAAAACTGGCATATATGAATATCAACCCAAACAATCCTTAACCAAAGATAAATTAAAACAATCGATCATACATGCATGGGAAGACAAAAAATATCAGCGCAAAAAGCAACAGGAAATAACTCAACACAACAAATCGTTTAGTAAAGAAGTATTTTATGGAAACCTGGAAAATACATCAGTATCTGAAGGTGTGGAACGTGCACTGATTATAATCAAGCCTGATAATATTGAGGAGCTAGAACAGTTAATCGGGATCATTGGCCGGGACAGTCTGATTAACCATGTCGGCAAAAATAGTTTTGAAGTTTTTAAACTAGGCGCGTGCAATCCAAATATCACAAGAACAAGTGACACAGCTATTGCTATACAAATTGACTATCCTGTCAGTCAGGAAACGCTTGAGTTCAACATGCAAGGTTTATGTAAACACTTGGCAAAATGCACATTCAAATTCTCCGATGAAAAATACAAGTTTACAGTTAGCATAGGACTACTAAAACTTGGAGTTTTAAATATCGCAGCAGAACAATTAATACAAATAGCTACTGCCGCATCTAAAAAGGCAAGCGAAAAAGAAGGAAACTCTTATTACATCTGGAAAGAAACTGATGTATTGCCCGATGATAATATTACTGATGCCCATACAAACACAAAACAAGTATCGACAACTGACTCAGAAAAAAAGACCAATGCAGAAAAAGAAAATTTGCAACTCGAATTAAAAGCTGTAGAAGAAACTAAAAATAAACTAGAAGCAGAATTAAAAGCTGCATCAGAAGCAAATGTTAGAGCAGAAGAAGCATTAAAAGCTGCCACAAAAGCTAAAGAGAAAGCTGAGGCCGAGGCTAGAGAACGTGCTGAACTCGAGGCCAAAGAGAAAGCTGAGGCCGAGGCCAGAGAACGTGCTGAACTCGAGGCCAAAGAGAAAGCTGAGGCCGAGGCCAGAGAAC
>CAXBLT010000003.1:0-269434 GCA_963976795.1 uncultured Gammaproteobacteria bacterium | reverse complement strand
CTGCTTTTTGTGATTAGTTAAAATGTTAATATGGTGCAACCGACCCAAAGCGGACTTTTCAATTTTAAATTATGAATAGAGATAGAATATCAAATGCTTTATGCCAAATTAGAATCTCAATTAAGGATGAACTTGATAATAATGAAAATGAAGGGTTTATTGATAATTATTCAAAAGCCATAGAATTGTGTGATTCAATGCTGCAAAGAGTTAATGATACTGAAATTGTTTTTACTTCTAATTCATTGCTTGGCACTTTTAAACATTTCGCTATTGATTCTTTACCATGGTCAGAAAGTTTATTAAAAATAATTGAAGAGCAGCAAAATATTATTGAAAAAGAATGTAATTGAGTGGAACAAATAAATTAATCATATGGAATCACTTACAATTATCGATGTTCTTACATATGTTGAGATAGTCTGCCTACTCGTATTTATTATTTCTCACATAGAAGTTTTACATTTGATTAGTAGACGCAGCTCGTTTGGAGGTTTAATTTGCGCAGTATTTCCTCCATTAACTTTATTTTCTTTAAAAATTATCAGGAACCATTCTAAAATAACCTTTTGGTGTTGGACAATAAGCTTAGTTTTAACTGTATTGTTCCTTGCTATCTATTTAATCGCGGAGAATAAGTAGGGTCAGGTACAACATTTATAAACAATTAGGGCTAACTTACGCTTCTGGCCGAAATATGAATTAATAAAAAAGGAGTATCAAATTGAGAATATTATTTTTATATATGCTTATATTTTTCGTAACAAGTGTTTCTGCCAAGCCACTCTCAATAGAAACATCTAATGAATATCTTGAGATACTTAAAGTTAAAGAAAACATGGCGAATACTTTAGATATTTTTCTTAATCCATTATTTGAAGGAGTTCTCAAAGGATTATCAAACAATCTATCTAAGCAAGGTGTTCCTGCTGAAAAAATAACTTTAGGAATAAATGCTCTTCGACCATATTTGATCGATACAAAGAACGAAATTCTAGAGGATATTGAAAATATTATTCCATTTGAAAACTTGCAAAAAGAGATCTATCACCCTGTTTTCTCAGAAAGTTTTTCTGAAGAAGAACTTTCAGAAATTATACTTTTTCTTAAAACTCCTATTGGTAAAAAATATATACAGGAATCATATGGAGTATTGAAAAAAAGTTCTGAATTATCACAGCAGAAATTTGGCCCTGCTTTTGAAAAAGCATTTCTAGATAGGTATGTGCCTAAAAAAGAAGAGGCAAAAGCAAGCATAATAAAGGCATTAGAAAGTGCGAGTAATTAATTTTTTACGTTATTTATATTTTTTAATAAAAAATTGAGCAATGTCTGCTCCTTTTGAAGTGCATGATCAGTTGCGAGTGAAGCGAGCTTCCAATCGACAATCTGTCATCACTTCAGCAAAGCATTCAAACAATGTTCGCGCGTTCAGTTTATTTAACCTCGTTAAAATACATGGGGCGCATTCCTGATGAAGACGACTTCAGACGGGATTTTTATAACATAGGTCGCTTCGCGATCATAAAGGATGTCACGCCATTTAATTCAGATCGTTAGGCTGCTAATTAATTATGAATAAGAACGAAAATAAAATATCGATTATTAAACCAGTCTTAATATTTTTCCCAATAATTTTATTAAGTTATTACGCTTATGGGATTATTAGAGTTGAATTGCCATTCATCCCAACGTCCACATTTATTAAAATTTTTATTGTGTCACTATCCACATGGGTAGCTATAAAAGGAACTGTAAAAATTTCTAAAAGATTACTAAATACTAAAGAAAAAGTAATTTTTTCTATTTTTACGGTAATCCCACTATCGATTTCTCAATTTCTTGTGGGATTGAATACTGGTCTTGAGGGTCCGCTTAGTATTTATGATATTTCATTTATATTATAATATGTAGGATTTATAAACTTTTGTGGTGTTTGGTTGGTTATAAGTACATTTTCAGAAAAAATATTTCATAAAGAAACTAATCAACCTAACCAATCGCTCAAGGAAGAGACGCCGCAAAGCGGCGCCCCTTAGCTCAATCGTTAAGCCCAAAGGAGGAAAATAATGAAAACTTTTTTAAAAATCATTGGCGGCCTTGTCGCAATCTTTATTTTAGCTATAGGAGCCGTTTTCTTTTTAACTGGAGATATGGTCAAAGTAGGCGATGAATTTTTTACAGCATTGAAAAACAATGATGTTCCAAAAGCATATACATATTTATCTGAAGATTTTAAAGTCAATGCTAATGAAAACGAATTCAAAGAATTTGTAGATAAAAACTCTATTTCTAGTTTTAAAGAATCTAGCTGGGAAGAACGCTCCATAAATGGTGGCAGAGGGGAGCTTACAGGCTCAATAACCACATCAAATGGTGGCGTTGTTCCAATAAAACTAAGCTTTGTTAAAGGCGAAAATGGTTGGAAGATCTATGCTATTGAAAAGCCTAACTCCGGATTTCAGGAAGAAACTCAAACGCACAGCATACCCTCTGAAGAAGAACAAATAATTATGGTAAAAGAAGCTGCGAAGGAATTTGCAAATGCAGTAAATAATAAAAGCTCAGAAAATTTTTATAAAATGTTTTCCGCAACTTTCAAGCAACAATTTTCTGTCGAGAAATTAGATAAAATATATAAACCCTTTTATGATCTCGATGCAGACTTTTCTATCTTAAATGATATGTCTCCAGTATTTACTGAACCTGCTAATATTAATGAAGAAGGTATTCTCAGAATAGTTGGGTATTATCCGACAACACCAAAGCAATTTCTTTTTAATCAAGTATATTTTTATGAAGGCTTAGGTTGGAAGCTTTCAGGCTACTCAGTAAATATTGAATAATTTTGGCTTAACAAGGCACTCCAAAGCGACGCGCGAAAAAGCCTGATCTAGCACCACTTTGATGGACAGTAATTTACTGTTAATCAAGGAGGTCAAGCCATGGGATGTTATACGGTACGTTGCCCGTTCACCCGCAGGGCATTCATATTCATCCTCTTTCTTATGATAAATAAAATCACGTTTACCAAAGTAACCTTTGGCTTGATTACCCGAAGTCTGCACTTTAGGAAGGTAGGTGGTGATACCTGCCTGTTCACAGGCCCGTATTTCTTCACCACTGTAGTAACCTCGGTCGGCGACGACGGTGAGTTCATCGCAATCTAAAACCGCTTTCGCTTGTTCAGACATCGACGCTAATTGTGCTCTGTCGCTGCCATCGTTCGTGACCTCATGTGCCACGATGAGATGATGTTTTGTGTCTACTGCGGTTTGCACGTTATAACCAACGATGCCACTGCCGCGTGTCTTCATCGAACGTGCATCTGCATCGGTTAATGACAATTGCTTGTCCGGTATCGCTTGCAATTGTGATTCGATGGCTTTCAATCGCGCCACTTCTTCTTTGAGTGTCGTAATTTTACTGCTCAGCCGTTCTGTTCTTAGTTTGGCTGTCGGTGCGTCTTGTCTATCCGCGCTTTCTATTTGAAGCAGGTATTTTGCAATGCTGTCATCGATGAGCTGGAGGCGGTATTTTAATTTTGCTTGCGTGTAATTTAAGTCACGATTGTTAACCGCTTTGAATTTGCTGCCATCAATCGCAATCAAGCTATCTGTAAATAAATCGAGCTTACGACAGAGCAAAACAAACGCTCGACAAACACGCGTGATACCGTTCGTATTATCCTTCCGGAAGTCCGCAATCGTTTTGAAGTCGGGTGCTAAGCGACCGAGTAGCCACATCAACTCAACATTACGACCGGCTTCTCGCTCTAATCGTCGAGATGATTGTATTCGATTGAAGTATCCGTAGATAAATAACTTTAACATTGTTGCCGGATGATACGCAGGCCGGCCTGTTTCAGCCGGTGTGATATTAATTCCCATCGTTACCAAATCAAGGTCATCGACAAAAACGTCTATCACTCTAACGGGGTTCTCTTCTGCGATGTATTCGTCGAGGGCTTCGGAGAATAAGGTGGCTTGCGTTCGGCTTTCGCCTTCAATGAATCGTTTCATTGCATGCACCAGCAGTGGGAAAGGAGTATTATACTGGTTTACTGAAACGTTTTTACACAGTCTGGGCCAGAAACGGATATCAGTGTATTTGTTAAATACCTTTAGAGTTATGCGACATATAATATATATTTACTCAGACTCCAAGTAGAGGTTGACTATGTTAACAATTGCTTATGCCAGTAAAGAAACATGGCCAATGACTAAGCCAGAACTGTTATTATTACTTCAACAATGTAGAAGTCTCAATGCCCAACACGGAATAACTGGCCTATTAGTTTATGAATGCGGATATTTTATTCAGGTAATTGAAGGCGAAGAAAATAAGATTGAAAAGTTATACTCTAATATCAAGAATGACCGCCGCAACAAAAATGTCACTACACTCGTGCATAAGGAGATAAATAATAGAGCTTTTGAGGGTTGGTCTATGGGGTTTGCAAACGTGACTAAACAAGAACAAGAAAATTTACCTGCGTTTTCAAAATTTTTTGAACCGACCTTTAAGTTTGACAACTTGGCCCAACAACATGCCGAAATATTTGAATTACTACTCGAGTTTAAAAATAATAGTTCTCTTGAAAAAATCGTTGGTCATTAAAAAAGTATCTGCTTATGGCCCAGACTGTAAGTAAGTAGGGTTTCGTAGGTAAAATAAATTTCAAATAAAACTATTAACGCAAGAAAGTCTGATACGCCGGATTGTCTGATTCATCCCAATAAGGAATCCCCAGTTCATCTACAAACTGTTGGAAGTCTTTTCTTTCGCTGTCTTTAACCTGAAAACCCATCAGCACACGACCATAAGCAGCACCATGATTTCGGTAATGGAACAAACTGATATTCCAGCGTTCACCCATTTCTGTTAAGAAGTGTAATAAGGCACCGGACCGTTCCGGGAATTCAAAACGATAGATAACTTCATCTTTCGCTTGTGGCGCATGACCGCCGACCATGTGACGGATATGCATCTTTGCTACATCATCATTACTCAGATCAAAAACGTTATAGTTCTTCTCTTTAAGGTGGCTAATTAATTTGTCTTTCTCTTCAACACCCTGTTTGAGTTGCACACCTGCAAAAACATAAGCATCTTTATCATCACCATAGCGATAATTAAACTCGGTAATTAAACGTGGGCCGAGATCATGGCAGAGATGTCGGAAACTGCCCGGTCGTTCGGGAATCATGATCGAAAGCAATGCCTCTTTATTTTCACCTAAGGCTGTTAGCTCGGCTATGTGTCGCAAGCGATCGAAATTGACATTGGCACCGCTAAAGATAGCAACCAATTCTTTGTCTGTTATTTTTTCTCTTGCAACATATTGTTTTAAACCGGCAACGGCTAAAGCACCAGCAGGCTCTGGAATTGAACGCGTGTCTTCAAAGATATCTTTTACTGCTGCACAAATTTCATCAATGCTGACTAATAAAATCTCATCGACTAATTCTTTTGTGATGCGATAGTTCTCTTCTCCTGCTTGCTTAACCGCGGCGCCATCAGCAAAGATGCCAATTTTATCTAACACAACGCGTTCACCAGCTTCAATAGCATGGTGCATACAGGGAGCTTCATCTGGCTCAACGCCGATAATTGTTATATCAGGAAATTTATCTCTGACATAAGCCGCAATACCAGCGATCAAACCGCCGCCGCCTACTGGTACAAAAATAATATCCGGGGTAGTAGGGTGTTGCTCTATTAGCTCTACACCAACCGTTGCCTGTCCGGCGATGATCAGTGGATGATCGTAAGGCGGGACATAGCACATGCCTTTTTCATTAGACATATTGATCGCATAGTCCTTGGCATCATCGTAAGTATTGCCATGCAAGATCACATCCGCACCCATGCGCTTGACGGAATTAACCTTAATATCAGGCGTAGTCTTGGGCATAACGATGATCGCCTTCATGTTCAAGCCTTCCGTGGCCATAGCCACTCCTTGGGCATGATTCCCGGCTGAAGCTGTAATGACGCCGCGTTCACGATCTGCTTCTGATAATGACGCGATCATATTGTAGGCACCACGTAACTTGTAGGAGAATACCGGTTGCTGATCCTCGCGCTTTAACCAGATATTATTCTTATGTCGAAACGACAATTGCGGTGCGTGATCCAGATCTGTCCGCTTGGCAACGGCATAGATACGTCGACTGGCCTCTTCAATTAGATTATTGTATTCATCAAACATGGTCATAAGATAACATTTACTTCACCACAAACATATTTTTCTGCGGAGCAAACTATGTCACAAGACGATAAGAAAAAGGAAGTCGCAAAAGCGGCCATCGCATATATTGAAGATGATACTATCGTCGGGGTAGGGACGGGCAGTACGGTTAATTTTTTTATCGAGGAACTTGCCAGAATAAAAGGTCGTATCGAAGGCGCAGTTTCCAGTTCGGATGCCAGTGAAGAATTATTAAGGCAACACAATATTCCTGTCCTTGCGCTTAACAGCGTCATAGAAATTCCGGTCTACGTCGACGGCGCAGACGAAGCGACCCAGCACCGGCATTTAATCAAGGGCGGCGGCGGTGCATTAACCAGGGAAAAGATCGTTGCGGCGGCCAGTAAACAATTTGTCTGCATTATTGACGACAGCAAGATGGTGCCCACATTGGGCACATTTCCTTTGCCAATAGAAGTAATACCTATGGCTCAAAGTTATGTTGCCCGGCAGGTTGCAAAACTTGGCGGACGACCTAAATTACGCGAAGGTTTTACTACCGATAATGGCAATATTATTATCGACGTGCACAATATGAAGATTGAAAACCCTCTTGAACTTGAGAAGGATCTCAACCAGATAGTCGGTGTAGTGACGAATGGCCTATTTGCACAAAGACCAGCTGATGTCCTGTTAATAGCGAACGACGGCGATATTCAGCGCATACGAAAATGAACACTTCCCTATTGTAAAATTCTCTTAAACAACAGTTAGTTACCCTCTTAAACACGTCTAAATTCATTCTGGTGAATAGGTAATTTACACAGAAAAACCTAAAGGTTTTCATCAATTTTGACGCTTTGACTAAATATCAACATCTTAACTCTTTAAGTATTGATGAAAGGCCAATAACAACTTTGGCATCTGTGACTTGATACTTCAGAGTTTACAATTTGTAAAAGGTACAGGAATTGCATGACGAAATAATATAAAGATTATGGAAATAAAAGCTTACAAAAATACTATCCGCCAAAAAAAAATTTTACATCCTGGCAATGACGACAAGGAACTTAGTGACGTAAACCATTTAGCAAAAACCGCAATTGAGGTTATGAATGATGCGCAAAAAAATGATCTGGACATTATAACCGCATCATCCCAAAAGCGTGATTTGGAAATTGCCCGTTCAATAATTACTGATGAAGATTTCTCCTTATTAAACTCCCGCGCGACATATCAACAGTCGGACGGCTCAACCTTCTTTGTACTAACACGATATATGGGTTTTCCCGTAAAAAAATGTATTACATCCTAATTATGAACATATGAATAATAAATACACATACGAACATACCCACTGGTTAAATAATCAGCCTGTAGCAACTTTTGTGCTTGATGAACACCATAAAATTATTTTCTGGAATCAAGCTTGTGAAATGCTGACAGGCATCAAATCGGAAGACGTCATTGGTACGAATAAACATTGGATGGGATTTTATGAAGCTGAACGTCCCTGTGTGGCGGATCTTGTTTTAAATGATAACTGGAAAACATATAGCTCCTTATACTCATATATTCAAAATACATCCTTTACTAAAAGGGGCTTATCAGGAGGAAGCTGGGTGCAGACAAAGTTGGGGCGTAAATATGTGGTATTTGAAGCAAACGCATTACTCGATGATGAAGGGAAACTAATCGGTGCAATTGAAACACTACATGACGCATCTGAATTGAAACAAATAGAAACTGAATTACAGATGGCACAAAAGCTTGAATCTATTGGAGAACTCGCTGCAGGCGTTGCGCATGAAATCAACACCCCGGCACAATATATTGGTGACAATATACTCTTTATCGATGAAGGGTTTACCTGCTTAAGCAAACTAATTGGTCAATTTAATGCTTTACTAACTTCGGCGAGTAACAATAGCGTCAGCAAAGATCAAATCAAACAACTTTATGAGACGATTGAATCAGTCGATCTTGAATATTTATTGGAAGAAATACCACTAGCAATTACACAATCACAGGAAGGCATTACAAGCATCTCAAATATTGTTCGTTCCATGAAAGAATTTTCACATCCGGGTAGTAACGAAAAAGACTTAACCGATTTGAACCATATCATCGAAAATACAGTCACCATAACCAAGAACGAGTGGAAGTATGTTGCCGAAATTAAATTTGATCTTGATAAAGATCTGCCTTCAGTTCCCTGTTTCGCACAAAGCATCGGACAAGTTTTTATGAATCTGATTGTTAATGCATCTCATGCAATCGCTGATGTCATCGACAGTGAATCAAGCGAGCTGGGGACGATTTCCATCTCAACTTCCAAAGTAGATGAAAAGGTTGAGATAAGAATAACCGATACCGGGAAAGGCATTCCTGAGGAAATAAAAGACATGGTGTTTGATCCATTCTTTACAACTAAGTCGGTCGGAAAAGGAACAGGTCAAGGTTTAGCTATAGCTCATTCCACGATTACCAACAAACATAATGGGACAATCAAATGCGTGAGTGAAACGGGTAAAGGCACGACTTTTATTATTCGTTTGCCTTTGGAAATACCCGTCGCTTAACTCGATATGAATAGAATAATGTTTGTCGATGATGATCAAAATATTCTGAAAGGAATTCGTAGAATGTTGCACCCTATGCGCCATGAATGGAATTTGACCTTTGCTGACAGTGGTATCAAAGCATTGAGTATTCTGAAAGATGAACTATGTGATGTTATTGTTTCAGATACACGTATGCCTAACATGAATGGTATAGAATTATTACTTGAAGTTAGAAAGCTCTATCCCAATGTAATTCGCATTGGGTTATCAGGACATTCCGATCATGAGCTGGCGTTAGAAAGCACAATAGCCACACATCAACAATTAGTAAAACCCTGTGATCCTGAAACACTCAAAAATACAATAAGTAAGGCGCTAAAAATACGCCTTCAGGTAAAGAATGACACTCTCAATAAATTTATTACCAAAACTGATTCATTGCTCCCCTTACCAAAGTTATATCAGGAAATAACCAATGTTATGCAATCGGAGAATGGTTCTTTAACTGAAGTCGCTTCTATCATTTCCAAAGATATTGCAATGACTGCGAAGATCCTGCAACTGGCAAACTCTGCCTTCTTTGGGTTAACTCGGCATGTAGCATCTACTCAAGACGCGGTTATGTATCTTGGCTACGATGTGATTCGTGGATTAGTATTAACCATCAAGCTTTTTTCTGATTTCGAGTCAACCAATGAATCAGGGCTCAACCTTGAAGAGCTATGGAAGCGTAGTCTAGAGATCGGAAATATAGCAAAACATATCGCAACGATGGCAGGCCTTGATGATAAATGTCGCGACTATGCGCATATGGCAGGTATGTTACATGATATCGGCATACTGATAATGGCGATGAGTATGCCGGATGAATATAGCGAAATCATTAAAATAAAACTCGAAGAGAAACACACCACTTGTATTGCAGAAGAACGTATATTTGGCTGTACTCATGAAGAAGTTGGAGGAGCATTACTCGGAATATGGGGATTACCTGATCCTATTATTGATGCAGTAACAAATCATCACATGCCTACACATTCTGTTAGTAAAAATATATCACCCCTAACTGCTGTACATCTAGCCAATATTTATTACTGGCGAAATATACAAGAAGACTGCCCCATTCAACTTGATAATGATTATATAGAGTCACTTGACTTGAAAGAAAAAACTGAACAGTGGGAGCTTGATGTAAAAGAAAAGTTTTTCAGGGCGGAATCAAATTGAACAGTTTAGAAAAAATTCTGATTGTCGATGACGAGGCCAATATTTTAAGATCCATGAAGCGGCAAATGCATAACCTATATGACATTGACACCGCACACGGTGGGGAAGAAGCTCTTTATTTAATTCTCAACGAAAATAAAACCTATTCAGTAGTTATTTCGGACATGAACATGCCTGCCATGAATGGTCTTGAGCTGCTTAAAGCATTTAAAATACATTCACCCGATACTATACGAATCATGCTCACGGGCAATGCTGATCAGGACACTGCAACAAATGCAGTCAATCAAGGCGAAGTGTTTCGATTTTTAACGAAACCCTGCTCGAAGGAAGATATCATTGAAGTCATCGAGCTGGCATTGAAATGTTACAACGATAGAAAAATAAGCCAGAAAAAGACTGAACACATGGTTAAGCATGCTGAGTCATTGGCAAGAGAACTATCATTTACAAAAAACTCAGATACTGTTACCTCATTACCTAACAGATACAACTTTGAATCCTATCTCAAAAATATATTCGATGATGCAATAACCGCAGAACATGAACACTCTCTTTGTTATATAGACATTGATCAATTTAAAGTAATCAATGATGTTTGTGGTTATGTCGCCGGTGATAACCTATTACTTCTAATAGCTAATACTATTCGTAAAAACATCGACCATAACCATATGTTAGCGAGAATAGGTGGCGATGAGTTTGCTTTATTGTTACCAGGCTCTAAAAAAAGTGATGCTGTGCGAATTGCACAATCGATTAAACATGCAATCGATAATATACAATTCACATGGGAATCAAAAAAATACAGCGTCAGCATCAGTGGTGGAGTCGTATCTAACAAAGACGTCGACTGTGCTGAAGAATTACTTAAGCTGGCAAGCACATCCTGTAATTATGCAAAGCTTAGTGGGCGCGACTGTATTTATTCATATTCAATTGATGACTTAGGCTTACTCCAACATAGCAAAGAACTTAAATGGGTTAATCGTATTAATGAAGCATTAAATGAAAATAGATTTGAGCTACATTATCAAACTATAGCGCCCACTAGAAAAAATGATCCCCATCATCATTATGAAATATTAATACGTATGATAGATGAAACTGGCAGTATTGTTATGCCAGGCGATTTTTTACCCACAGTAGAAAAATACAATTTTGCCAGACGTCTGGATCGCTGGGTTATAGATAATGTGTTCCGGTGGTTAAACGATAACCCCGAACACATTAAAAACCTGGAGTTATGCAGTATTAACCTCTCTGGCAACACCTTGACTGATCCTGACATTTCTAATTTCATCATACAAAATTTTAATTATTACGATATTCCACCTGAAAAAATCTGTTTTGAAATAACAGAAACCGCAGCCATTAGTAACTTTGAAACAGCGCTGGAATTTATTGCCTTAATTAAAAAACTGGGTTGTTGTTTTGCTTTAGATGATTTTGGTAGCGGCCTTTCTTCTTTTTCTTATCTTAAAAAATTACAAGTCGATTATCTGAAAATTGACGGACAATTTGTAATAAACATGATAAATGATCCTATTGATTTTGAAATCGTAAAATCGGTAACTGAAATTGGTCATGCCATGAATATGGAAATTATTGCCGAATACGTCGAAAACGAAAAAATCTTCAAGTCATTAGAATTACTAGGTGTTGATTTCGCACAGGGCTATGGCATCAGCAAACCAATACCTCTTAAGCAATTCATTGAATACGACTCGCCTGACCTGACATTAAGTATTCAGAGCATGGAGGCAAATACTAATGGCTGATAGAGTTTTATTCGTAGATGACGAAACCAATATCATTCAGGCATATCGACGTACGCTTCGAAATAAATTTAATATTCAGGGCGTCTCTAATGGCGAAGATGCACTGGAACTAATAAAAAAAGGAGATTATGCCGTCATTATTTCTGACATGCAGATGCCGGGTCTGAATGGCATCGAGTTTTTATCCGCAGCAAAAGAACTAAAGCCGGATATCGTTAGAGTCATGTTAACCGGGAATGCTGATTTACAAACTGCTGTAGATGCTGTAAATAAAGGTGATATTTTCAGATTCCATAATAAACCCTGTCACGCTGATATTCTTGAAAAAACCATTGACGATGCACTGAAACAATTTCAATTGATCACAGCAGAAAAAGAACTACTTGAAGGAACATTAACTGGAAGCATTCAAATACTCACTGAATTATTATCAATAATTAACCCGGAAGCATTTGGTCGTACGTCCCAAATTAAACAATATGTACTGTCTGTCGCAAAAGAAATGGAAATTAAAGAAACCTGGAAACTGGAGGCCATGTCTTCTCTTTCTCTTATTGGTTGCATAATTTTACCTGATGCTGCAACTCAAAAGATATATCGCGGCGAAGAACTTAATGCCGAGGAACAACAAATTTTTGACATGCATCCTTTCGTCGGCTCGGATTTAATTTCCAAGATTCCTCGCATGCAAGATATCGCTGAAGGTATTAAATATCAGGAAAAGTTATTTAATGGAAAAGGCATCCCTTTTGACGAAGTAAATGGAAAAGAAATTCCCATTGGAGCAAGAATCTTAAGGGTAGTTCACGATTATGACAGGCAATTATCAGTAGGGAAGACCAAAAACCAGGCCATTGAATTCCTTAATAATCAAATATCGCACTATGATCCCGACATACTGGCTACATTTCTACAATGCTTGGAAAACGAGATGTTCACGATTGAAACTGTTTCGATTAAGGATCTCAAGGAAAATATGTTTTTAACTGAAGACCTGTACTCCAAGGATAAAAGACTGGTCATCTGTAAAGGTCAGGAAACGACATCATCTATTCGCAATAAACTGATGACCTTGCACAACAATAAAAACATTCTTAATAGCATTAAGGTAATCAATAAAAATAAATCTGACTCCATTAAAACACTGTAAACGGAACAAAAAAGTCGTCGTTAACTCAAGCTGATTACATTCTTTTATCAAAAAATATAGCAATGACAATAACTTACAAAAATATTATATTGTCCAGACAGGCGATTTCTCACTTATGTCGCCTATTTAATACATAATGTTGGCTTAATGGTGATAGTTTAGCTTAGAATAGATCCAACAAATAAAATGCCATACAAATATTAGAGGAACTTAATAGATGCTTTTCTACATTGTCTATATCTTGTCTGTAGTCGTACTCATTTTACATTTTACCGGCTTTCTTGCTCGCAGAAACATGGACTGGGTGGTACTGCTTGCTGCCGTTGCAATCTTTGCTGTTAATATCCTCGATTTTCTCAAGATAATTTAACGCTAACGGCCTGCTCGTTAGCGCCCAATCATAAATGATTGGACTATTACAACGCGTTACTCAAGCCCAGGTCACCATTGATGGTGGTACCGTCGCCTCAATTGACACAGGACTACTCGTGTTGGTTGGTATCGAAAAGAATGATTCCGAAAAACAAGCCCAGCGATTATTTGAAAAACTAATCAATTACCGCGTTTTTCCTGATGCTCAAGATAAAATGAATCTCAGTTTGCAGGAAATTAAAGGTGGCTTATTGCTTGTACCTCAATTTACATTAGCGGCTAACACACAGAAAGGATTACGCCCGAGCTTTTCTGAGGCGGCAGCACCCGACTTGGGGAAACAACTGTTTGAGTATCTTATTACTTATGCTCGCCAACTATTCGCAAGTGTTGAGACAGGTGTCTTTGGTGCAGATATGCAGGTGTCTTTGGTCAATGATGGGCCGGTAACGTTTTGGCTTAAGACTTAATCAGCCCCTACTGCATCAGCAATAAGGCTATCAGGATTGAAATTATCAGCACCACTACACCGATAATTTTTTGCTTACCTTGAAGAATATTATCTTCAAACCGGTGTTTATAAAAATAGCGTAACGATAGAAATATAATAATCGCTGCAAACGAACTTAATAATCCGATAAGTTCGTTTCTCAAGCCTTCACCCAATCTCTGGGTTTCAGAAACACATCATAAAGTTCTGCTTCAGGCGTGCCGCGAGCAGGTTGCCAATTGTATTCCCAACGCACCAATGGCGGCAAAGACATCAAGATTGATTCCGTGCGACCACCGGATTGTAAGCCAAACAAGGTCCCACGATCATGGATCAAGTTGAACTCAACATAACGACCGCGGCGATAAAGCTGAAAGTCGCGTTCGCGTTCATTAAAAGGAATGTCCGTCCGTTTGATCACAATAGGCAGATAAGCCTTTAAAAAGTAATCTCCCACACTCTGCATGAACTTAAAGCAAGAGTCATAGCCCCATTCATTCAGATCATCAAAAAATAAACCGCCAATGCCGCGTTGTTCATTTCGATGTTTCAGATGAAAGTATTCATCACACCATTGCTTATATTTGGCGTAGGTATCTTCACCGCCAAAACCCTCACAAGCTGCCTTGGCCTTTTGGTGCCAATATTGGGCATCTTCTTCAAAACCATAATACGGAGTCAGATCGAAACCACCGCCAAACCACCAAATGGGTGCTTCGCCTTCTTTCTCTGCCACAAAAAAACGGATATTCATATGTGTTGTTGGCACGTATGGATTTTGTGGATGGATCACAAGAGAGTTCCCTAATGCCTGAAATGATCGACCAGCTAATTCGGGTCTAGTCGCGGTTGCCGATGGCGGTAAATTATCACCATGGACATGGGAGAAATTGATGCCCCCCTGTTCAAAAACCTTACCCCTTTGCATGACTCGACTACGACCACCACCACCGCCTTCACGTTCCCAATTATCCTCTTTTAGCTCTAAGGTCTTGTCTAGTTGTATCATTGCATTGCATACACGCTCTTGCTGTGAATATAAATAACGTTTAATGCTGTCAATATCGATCATTTTTCTATCCGTAAGTTGGTAATAATGTCTTTAGGACGCTATCCTATCACGCTAATTTTTTCAGGTGGTAGTTCAATGAACAATCGTACCGCGGCGGTTAAACGCGACACAAAAGAAACTCAAATTGAGGTTTCCTTAAATCTGGATGGCGAGGGGAAATCCGACCTAAATATTGGTGTCCCTTTTCTCGAACACATGGTGGACCAAATCGCGCGCCATGGAATGTTTGATATCAGTATTAAAGCCAATGGCGATCTCGACATCGATGCGCATCACACCGTTGAAGATGTGGGTATTACCCTCGGTCAGGCATTTACCAAAGCACTTGCAGATAAAAAAGGTATCCGTCGCTATGCACATGCCTATGTGCCGCTTGACGAAGCCCTGTCTCGCGTTGTGATCGATTGTTCCGGCCGACCCGGTCTGGAATATAATGCGAATTACCCGCGCGCACGTATCGGTGATTTTGATGTTGATTTAATTTTCGAATTCTTTCAGGGTTTTATCAATCACGCGATGATGACATTACACATCGATAATCTTCGTGGTCGCAACGCTCACCATATAGCAGAGACGATCTTTAAGGCATTTGGCCGTGCACTACGTGTGGCTGTAGAACAAGATCCGCGGATGGAAGGGATATTACCCTCTACCAAGGGTGCCTTGTAAGTCTAGCGAGCAAAGCCATGTCCAAGATCATTGTCCTTGATTACGGCAGCAGTAATCTACGTTCTGTTGCAAAAGCACTCGAAACTGTTGCTAACAGCGATCAGTCTGTCATTATCAGTAATAAACCGGCTGAGATACTGAAAGCAGATAAAGTCGTTTTTCCTGGTCAAGGTGCTATTGGTCAATGTATGGCTCATCTAAATGAACAAGAACTGGATGTGGTCATTCGCGAGTGTATTTTAAACAAGCCTTTTCTTGGCATCTGCCTTGGCCTGCAATCGCTAATGGATCACAGTGACGAAGATGGTGGGGTAAATGGTCTTGGTATCTTGCCCGGTAATGTTATTCGTTTTACTGATAATCAAGTCGATGAGAATGGTGACACCTACAAGATCCCATCTATGGGCTGGAATCAGGTGAAACAGGAAAAGCCGCATCCGCTATGGGAAGGCATCGAGGATGAAAGTCGATTTTATTTTGTTCACAGCTATTATGTAAAGCCAGAGCTTGCTTCAGATATCGCAGGATCGACTGATTATGTCTGTCACTATACCTCTGCGGTTACGAGAGATAATTTATTTGCAACCCAATTTCATCCTGAAAAAAGCCAACACGATGGCTTAAGATTGTTAAAAAACTTCCTTAACTGGCGGGTTTAGGTTTACGCTTAGGTGACCGTTTTTTATCTGACTTTGCGCGTTTCTTTTTCGTAACAGCTGATTTCTTCTCTTTCTTTTTTCCAGGCCTGTCAGATGGCGTCGTCCTTTCACTCATGCGTGAAATATTAAGTTGCTGTCCTGACACCCAGACTTTTTTCATAGCCTTAAATAAATCATTCGGCATACCCATAGGCAGATCAACCGTTGAATAGTTGTCATGGATAGTAACGTTCTTGATATATTGACTATCAACACCCGCTTCATTCGCAATCGCACCGACAATATTGTTAACCTTGACTTCATGTTCATTACCAACTTCTAGACGAAAACGTTCCATGTCGCGGTCGGGCCTTGATTGTCTCGGCGCTCGCTGTCTATCACTATCATGTGGTTTGTCTCGGCGTCCTTCTCGGCGAGGCCTATCTCGCTCACGATCGTTACGTGATCGATCTCGTTTCTGCTCTGGCTGTGGTTTCATTAGAAAAGGCTCGCCACCTTGTGCAATCTTCGCCAATGCCGTGGCAATATCCATTGCTGAACGACCTGATTCAAGTTGGTATTCTTCAATGATCGAGTGAAACAGTTCGGTGTCGGGACTATCCAGGGTATCAGTTATACTTTGTTTAAAACGTACAATACGTTCCTGATTAATTGTTTCAACCGTTGGCATATGCATGCGTTCGATCTTTTTACCCGTCACCCTTTCAATCATGCCCAACAGACGCTGTTCACGATTTGTGACAAACACAATCGCTTCACCGGTACGGCCCGCTCTACCGGTCCGTCCAATACGGTGGGTATAGGCCTCTGGGTCACTAGGGATATCATAATTGATAACATGGCTGATACGTTCAACATCCAACCCACGGGCAGCCACATCGGTAGCGATGAGCATATCAATCTTGCCAGACTTTAATTTACTGATGGTTTGTTCGCGTAACTTCTGGGTGATATCACCATTCAATGCGGTACAGGCATAACCACGGGCGGATAATTTTTCAGTCAGTTCCATAGTCTCAATCTTGGTACGGACAAAGATAAGGATCGCGCTGAAAGTCATACTTTCCAGAATGGTAGTTAAAGCTTCAAGCTTTTGCCTGCCGTTCACCATCAGATAACGCTGACGTATCGTATCTGCGGTAATACTTTTTGTCTTGATGGTGACTTGTTCTGGATTGTTTAAATATTTTTTCGAAATCTTTCGGATCTCAGTCGGCATGGTTGCCGAAAACAATGCAATCTGACGTTGCTCGGGTAATTGCTCAAGCACCCATTCAACATCATCAATAAAACCCATGCGCAACATCTCATCAGCTTCATCCAATACCAGACACCGTAGTTTGTCCAGTTTCAAAGTGCCTCGACGCATGTGATCCATAACACGTCCCGGCGTGCCGACTACGACGTGAACTCCACGTTTGAGTTGGCGTAGCTGCACCCCATATTCCTGCCCACCATAAATAGGTAAAACATGAAAACCCTTAAGAAAGGCCGCATAGGTTTGAAAGGCCTCAGCAACCTGAATAGCCAATTCTCGTGTCGGTGCTAGAACTAAAACTTGAGGTGTCGTTAATTTTAAATCGATATTTGATAACAGTGGTAGAGCAAATGCCGCAGTTTTCCCCGTACCCGTCTGCGCTTGTCCAATAACATCTCGTCCATCCATGACATGAGGAATGATTTCCGCCTGAATCGGCGAAGGCGTTTCATAGCCGACTTTATTCAACGCCTTCATTATGGGCGCAGAAAGCGATAAGTCATCAAAAGTTAGTGTGGGGGCGTCAATATTGCTCATGGGTGTTACCTTTGGTATGGAACGGGAATCAAGCTGTTACCCGTATTTAGCAGACGTCGGACAACAGGAAGCGGCGAGTATACGGGCTTATAAGCCGGTTACAAGGCAATTATTTATCATTAGAGCATAAAACAGCTGACTTCAATACGATACTCCTAAGCACCAATTTCAACTTTCTGCAAACCAGGCTTTCGTTTTCTTGCAAAATGCAACTAACGCAAGCATTAAAGGCACTTCGATTAATACACCAACAACTGTCGCTAACGCAGCCCCTGAGGATAAACCAAACAGCATAACGGCGGTCGCAATAGCAACTTCAAAATGATTAGACGCGCCTATCATTGCGGTAGGAGCGGCATTCTCATAAGACAGTTTCAACGCACGGGCAGCACCATACGTAATTGCGAAAATGAATACCGTCTGAATAAACAGGGGAATCGCTATCCAGAGTATGGTTAAGGGATTGGCAATAATGACATCGCCTTTAAAGGAAAAAAGCAAAACGAGTGTCAATAATAATGCGGTAATGGTTACTGGGGTAAGCAAATGTAAAAACTTCTCCTCAAACCAGGCTTTGCCCTTGTTCGAGATAATCCATTTCCGGGAGAAAAAACCCGCTACCAATGGTAACGCAACATAAATACCAATCGATAAGAGTAGTGCCTGCCATGGCACGGGTAGTTTTCCGACACCAAGTAGAAAGCCTCCTAACACGCCAAAGAGGACAAGCATGATTAAAGAATTTGTCGCCACCATAACCAATGTATGGCCATCGTTTCCTTTGGCTAAATACCCCCAGACCAAAACCATCGCCGTACAAGGTGCGATTCCTAACAAGATGCAACCCGCTAAATAACTACGCCACAAGGGAACTGCAAGCATCTTGACACCATCTTGCAGCACTACGGTGCCTGCACCATATTCAGCGCCAACCGGCAGGTCCAGTCCAAACGGCATCTTTACTAAATCCATTGCATCCACACCAATGAACTCTTTAAACACCATCCCGAGAAATACGGTAGCAATTGCGTACATCGTAAATGGTTTGATCGCCCAGTTAACAAATAAAGTCAGGCCAACTGGTTTAATACTCTTTCCCGCTTTAACTACTTCGGAAAAATCTATTTTCACCATGATCGGATACATCATGAAAAATAGGCAGATAGCGATCGGAACAGAAATTATAGGCGCGCCATTGACCGTAATGCTCATGCCGTCCAGAGTCTTTGCTAACTGTGGCGCGAATTGCCCCAAAAGGATACCGAGAACAATACATAAACCTACCCAGAGAGTCAGGTAGCGTTCAAACACGCCCATGTCATGTTTCTTTTCATTCATATGATTCAATCCTTCACTTGCGGATGCTCGATAATAGTTTATGCACAAATTCGATTTTCCGGGCGATTAGACATATTTTTTAATTTTTTCAGATCACTTTTAAATTGTTTTTCAGCAACACTACCCTTTAACGCTGCTTGCAATAGCTCATTTGCCCATAACGGTAATTTTGGATTAATGCTGTAATAAATCCATTGACCAACACGCCTATCAATAACAACTTGCATATCCCTTAATGAAGCCAAATGGCGCGATATTTTAGGCTGAATCAAATCTAATGAATGCGTTAACTCACAAACGCAAAGCTCTCCCTCCTGCATTAGCAGCATCAAGCTACGCAAACGAGTTTGGTCGGACAATGATTTTAATAAAATTTCAGGCGTCATAATTTTGTAATAATATACGTCTATACATATATATGCTTAAACATATATTATTCACTATTAATTTACCAGGGTAAAGACATGTCCGAGAAAAAATTCAATGTACTCTTTTTATGTACTGGAAATTCTGCCCGCAGCATTATGGCGGAAGCGTTATTACAACGATGGGGATTACGTCGATTTAATTCCTATAGTGCGGGCAGTATTCCAAAAGGAAAAGTAAATCCTTTTACCATCGAATTATTGAAGAAAAATAATTTTAAAACTGCTTCGTTTAGAAGTAAGAGTTGGAATGAGTTTACAGGCGACAACGCTCCAATACTTGATTTTGTATTTACCGTCTGTGGCCGCGCAGCAAATGAAACCTGTCCTATATGGAACGGACAAGTGCTATCAGCGCATTGGGGTATAGATGACCCGGATCAACCGGAGTTAAATGATAATGAACAACGAATATTATTTCAGAAAGCTTATCAGATACTGAGCCACCGACTGAAATTATTCACTCGTTTATCGTTAGATAATTCTGAGCGATCGATTTTACAAAAAGAATTGGAAAAGATTGGAACCTTATATCCGGAAGAAACCTAAACAATACCTTATCGTTGTTAATGGTTTTACGTTTTTCTAACTCGGCGCCGCCAATAAAGTTACCGCGAAGCGGCATGATGCTTGCCGACGTCGCGTTGAAATTCCTGTTAGACAGGTCTGATTGGTTATTAAGAAAGTAACTAGATTGAATACTCAAGGTGTATGCCAGAAATCAAAGCTTCGTGTTTTATTGGCCAGTACGAACCTTCAGAAATCTCTAGATGCTCGGGCCAGGCTAGACCGATAATTACAAGAATATCACCAAATGTGGTGTAACCATAATTCGCCAATTGAATGCCAAACTTCTTATTCATGAAACGATATCGGACGAAGTTGAACGATGTTTCGCAAATCTTATCTGAAAACTTGTTATCTATAGATGCGTCATTATCAGCGTTAAACATTTTTGCAAATATTACCTCTTCCATGAACGCGGAATCGATCAGTTCGCCTTCTAGATCTTCGGATGTGATATAAAAGGTGGAGCCATCTGACTTTTGAAAGAGGCTAAAAAAGAACTCATCAGGGGCATCGGAAACGGATACTACTTTCCAGATCTTTTCATTAAAGTTTACTCTAACGGGGTTCAGACTTGATTCCCAATGTCCTCGATACTTTTTCCCTAGTTGAAATAGCACTTTCTTTAAGCTTGCCTAACCTTTACATGAGGGCGCAGATTTTTACGCGTCCCAGTGAGCGGCAACGGACGACTTGATGTTTTTGTAAGGTGTTTTTGCATTCACTGTACTCCGAGATATTTAAAGAACTGGAAGATATATGTCAGTAATCATTGCTGACTCCTGAACTTCAGGGCCAATATTTACGTAATGAAAGAACAAAGGGAACTCCGAAATTTTTTCACCACTACTTGGCAACCATTCTTCATAAAGATAATGTGCAGCACTAATATTCTCACGTGAACCAAAGTGCCGGACTTTGGCGCAACGAAGGGCGGGAATACATTTGTTTAAAACACCGAATGAGTTTTTGGTAACCTCTTTCTCAATAGAAATGCAGAAGTCTACGCGATAATCTGAAGCAGGTACTTTACGAGGGTCATTGTAATGAATGCCATAACTACGGTGGGCGTCGGAAAGTGGCAATTTATTTTTAATACGCCATGCTACCAGTTTTTTAACTGACTCGTGTTCGCTTTCAGGCGATCCTTGATGCTCAATTACCGCAACTTTGGTTTCTGGAAAATTTATTATTTCTACATCCATTTCTCTTACCTCAATTGAAACCTAACGATTGAAATGAAGTTCGCGGCTCGCTTTTGGATAAAGAGTATAACTTAATCCGTGAATATTCGATCGATTGGCTTATTATTTGTGCTATTCATTAATGACACAGAACCCGTTACCGAATGGGTCTGCACAATATGCAATAGAACCCCAATCACCACTTTCGCCACCTTCATGCATACCTCCTAGTTCGAGTATTTTTTTAACAACGACATCTATATTTTCTGTAATAAAATCTAAATGAATAGGTGTCCAATGACGACTGTAATCACGAACGATCTTACTTGATGAGAGGGCTTTTGTTCCTGCCTCTTTTTCTTGTAAATATATGTCGCAATTCTCAGTTCCGAGAACAACCATATTAGAACCTTGATCTCTAATTTTCTTACAGCCGAGGGCCTCTGTATAGAAGGTTTCAGCTTGCTTTAAGCTGGAGACATCGATACTCACAGTGATTTTTATCATAAAACCTCCTAATTAAATCTGTGATGAGAACACATAACGCCACATATCATCGGCAGTAAAAAAGAGTAGGAAGGAGCGCCGCTTTTTACTGTCGCATGCATGTGATCGTTATATTTTTTGAGCAACAATCTCAACTGGAGCAATCAAATTTGTTGCTATATTTTCAATCATGTTTTTTATTCTTTCAGCAGTACTTTCCTGCATTAAAGTGTGTAAGCCAAGGGGTGGTGGGCCGTCGTTAACCTCTGCTTTTGCACGTAGCTGCTTAAAAAAATCCAGTGCAAAGTCGCGACGATTGCACTCTTTAGAAAGCTCAAAACCAGCATCATTTAATGCTTTTTTGTATTGGTCGGGTGTTGATAGTTTGCTGATGCTGCTTTTTGTCGCCCATGGTACAGGATAAAGAAGGGCGCCTTCTTTTTGTCGCATAATGTCATAAACACCAAAACATGCCCCAGGTTTTAATACCCGATAAATTTCAGAAAACAGAGATATCTTATCATCAATATTCATACCAACATGAAGCATATAACCACCATCAAACATGTTGTCCTGAAAAGGCATTGATAGTGCACTTCCCTGCTCTAGCGTTATATCTCCATCAAGGTTTAACCAACTACACAAAACCTTTCCCGTTTCAATATACTCAGGGCTTAAGTCAATTCCTGTAACGCGACTTTTAAATTTAGATGCCACGTAGCGCGATGCCCCTCCTAAACCACAACCCACATCTAACACATGGTGTTCTTCTGAAAAGTTAAGCTGTTCGATTAGATTATCAGTTGCTAAACGTCCTCCGATATGAAACTCATCGACAGGCGCAAGATCTTCAATAGTCACATTCTCAGTGGTTTTACCGAGACCAGGAAGAGCTGCTTTAATTGCATTAATCAGATCGCCATGAAAATAATGGTTTGATACGGTTTTATCATATGACATAAATAATTAGCCTCTTGATTCTTTTTTGAGAATATAACCTCTGCCTCAGGTGCAAGCTTGCGAGTGTCCCGATTGATGCGCTTGCGAAACTTGTTCAATAGCTCACGCTCTCAGTTTCGAACAATCTCAATTTTCTCTTCTTTTAAGCCTGCGTATAGAACTTCAGCCTCATCTCTATCCATTTTCTGAAATTTCATACTTTCCAAAATTGCTCGATACTATAAATTCAATTTCGGGCTATTGTGTTAATCGGCGCGAGGTTTTTCTTGAGCTTTTTAAATGATTTGTTATGCATAAGTATGCTAAGTAAAACAAATTTGATTTCTACCATTTTCCTTTGCTAAATAAAGTGATTCATCAGATTTTTTAATGAGATCACTCTCACTATTTTCTTCACTTGGGTACATTGTGGTCAATCCTATACTTGCAGTTAAGGCAGGGAGCGTTGGTGATTTTTCATTAGGAATATTTAATAAACGAATTTCATCAAGTAATTTGCTAACCAAGATCTGAGCTTTATCTAGACTGGTGTTTCCATACACTATCACAAACTCCTCCCCTCCATATCGAGCACAGATGTCACCCGGTCTTATACCAAACCCTTTTAGTATTCCTCCGACTGCTTTTAAACAGGCATCTCCTGTCTGATGTCCGTAGGTGTCATTTAATAACTTAAAATGATCAAGATCAATTATCGCAAGTGAGATTGGCATGCCAAGGCGACGGCATCGATTCCATTCCCTATTCAGAAACTCATTAAAGTATCGACGATTTGGGATACCAGTGAGGCCATCAATGCGTGATAAATTTATAACTTCTTCTTCGGCAAGTTTTCTTTCTGTAATATTCTGATGCGAAATTACAAAACAATTAACACCCTGAATAGTGAAAGAGGTGACTCGCATCATAAACCACCGTTTCTGATCTGGGCTATGGCAAGGATATTCACAGTAAAATTCTTCTGCGTCGGATTTTATTACCGATCTAATTCCGCTTGCCGCCTTGGCACCAAACACATCCCCCATAGAAGCTGCTTTATCACATTCTCTTAAATAATTAACGCCATTCCATCTCTCGTCTATTAAACATTCGTTGTTTTGTGCGAATGTGCTCCAGCTCTTATTTACAAATAAAATATCTCCTTCGTTATCTATTACAACGATATGTTCTGTAATTGTATCGAGAACTAATTTTAGGAAATCATATGATTCAAGCATTTATCACATCTATTTTTCATATATAACGATTAACATAATGCGAGTATGAAAACTCGACTTAGGTAGGCAGTTTATACTGTTATTACCCTATTTAGGAGTCGAGGAAAATGACTCGAAGAACAACGCATGATATTTCAATAAAACTCAATGACTTAAAAAATTAATTACTAATTTTATATTGAACATTTAATAAGGAAATCACCCCAAGGAGAGGGAACATGAACGAACAAAATCCGCCTTCATTACTTGCTCTCGTAAGATAAAAAAATGAGTCGCATAAAACATCTGTTGATCCCATTACAAAAAATGTTAGTCGGCATCAGATTCATACCAGGTCTGTTTCAAGAGCTATCAGTAATACCATTAGAAAAGCAAATATCATGAAACACGTTATGACGCATGTCTTTCGACGTTCGTTTGCAGCACATCTACTTGAGAATAGATACGTTTGGTTTTTACTCCTGCAAAACCGACATACACTACACCCATGTAGATAATATAAGAATCATACAAGAATTAATGAGACATTCGAATGTTAAGACAACCATGATTTATACACACGTTCTTAACAAAGGGGGCATGGGGTTAAGTCACCACTGGATAATCTTTAACGAAAGAGAAGTTTTATTTTTCTCTTTTTACAGCTCTATAACCAATATCTTTTCTGTGAAACATTCCTTCATAGCTAATTTCATTTAATACTTCGTATACTTCTGCTTGTGCTTTGGTAACTGACTCACCTAAACCCGTCACGCATAAAACGCGACCACCAGCCGTAACGATATCACCTTTGTCATTTTTTGTGCCCGCATGAAAAACTTTTACATTTTTGTTATCCGCATTTTCTAATCCGCTAATCACATCACCTTTACTTGCGCTTGCAGGGTAGCCTGCTGACGCGGTAACGACGCCCAATGCAGCGCGTTCATCCCACTCAGCGTTGCAGTTATTCAGGTTTCCTTTTGTTGCCGCAAGGCATAATGAAACCAAGTCACTTTTTAAACGCATCATGATCGGTTGTGTCTCAGGATCACCGAACCTACAATTAAACTCTAGTGTCTTTGGTGTGCCGTCTTTGGTAATCATGACACCTGCATAGAGAAAACCGATATAGGTTCTACCTTCGCTTTCCATCCCCTTTACTGTTGGGACGATGACTTCTTTCATTATTCGATCATGCATTGCCGCATCGACAACAGGAGCGGGAGAATAGGCACCCATACCACCAGTATTGGGGCCAGTGTCACCATCATCACGGGCTTTATGATCTTGAGAACTCGCAAGTGGTAGTATATTTTCACCATCGACCATAACAATAAAACTCGCTTCTTCGCCTTCAAGAAATTCTTCTACAACAACACGATGACCTGCATCACCAAACTTATTTCCAGATAACATATCTTCAATGGTATTGATTGCTTCCTCTTCCGTCGTTGCTATAACAACACCTTTTCCCGCAGCTAAGCCATCTGCTTTTATTACGATAGGAATCGATTGTGATTTCACATAGGCGATCGCAGGCTCAACTTCTGTAAAAACATCATAACCTGCGGTAGGAATTTTATATTTCTTTAAGAAGTCTTTTGTGAATGACTTAGAGCCTTCAAGGATCGCTGCCGCTTTTGATGGGCCAAAGCAAGACAGTCCTGCTTGTTGAAACTCATCAACAATACCTGCAACCAAAGGCACTTCTGGTCCAATGATGGTCAGGTCTATTTTTTCTTTTTCAGCAAACGCCTTTAATGCCGGAATATCTTCCGCACTGATTGCAACATTTTCAATCTTGTTCTCTGTTGCAGTACCCGCATTACCAGGCGCGACATAAACTAATTCAACTTGATCAGACTGCGCTGCCTTCCATGCCAAGGCATGTTCACGACCACCACCACCTACGACTAAAATTTTCATTAATGTAAAAAATGCCTGATACCAGTAAAGACCATGGCGATGTCATGCTCATCTGCTGCTGCAATTACCTCATCATCGCGCATTGAACCGCCCGGTTGAATGACCGCTTTTACACCTACTTCTGCAGCTGAATCAAGACCATCTCGAAATGGGAAGAAGGCGTCTGATGCCATTACCGAACCTGCTACTTCTAGCTTTTCGTCAGCCGCTTTTATTGCAGCAATGCGTGCACTATAGACACGGCTCATCTGGCCAGCGCCAATACCTATGGTTTGATTATCCCTGGCATAGATGATTGCATTAGACTTAACGTACTTAACAACATGCCAGGCAAAGATAAGGTCGTTAATTTCCTGTCCGGTCGGGGCTCTCTTTGTTACTACTTTAAGCCCTTCTTTTGTTATTACGCCTTGATCATTGTCCTGTACTAACAAACCGCCACTGACGCGTTTCATATTGAGTTGTTGAATCGCGCCTTCACGTTTACCTGCTTCCAGTAATCGTACACCTTTCTTGCTGGCAATTATTTCAATGCACTCAGGGGCAATACTTGGCGCGATGATCACTTCTACAAATTGTCGTTCGACAATGGCTTTTGCTGTTTCAACATCGAGCTCTTTATTAAAGGCAATGATGCCACCAAAGGCTGACGTGGGATCAGTGGCATAAGCCCGATCGTAGGCTTCGAGGACAGAACTACCAATCGCCACGCCACAAGGATTAGCATGTTTCACTATCACACATGCTGTTTCTTTGAATGACAGCACACATTCCAAAGCAGCATCTGTATCGGCAATATTATTATAGGAAAGCTCTTTACCCTGGATTTGTTTCGCGCTAGCCAGTGTGCCTGCTGGCGGATTCGGCTCCGTATAAAACGCTGCCGATTGATGTGGGTTTTCCCCGTAACGTAACTCTTGTCGTTTCTTGAATTGTGTAGAGTAGGTAAGCGGGAAATCTATTGGCTGCTTCTTTTCGTCAAGTGCGCCAAGATAATTTGACACATTCGCATCGTAGTTTGCAGTATGCGCGAATACTTTTTGTGCCAAGCGGAATCGAGTTTCATCGCTTACGCTGGCATTATTTTCTTTTATTTCTTTTAAGACTACATCGTAATCTGCCACATCCACAATAACGGTGACTGAAGCATGGTTCTTTGCCGCTGATCTCAACATAGCAGGGCCACCGATATCGATATTTTCTATCGCCTCTTCTAATGTACAGTCTGGTTTACTCACCGTTTGTTCGAAAGGGTATAAATTCACAACAACAAGGTCGATACCGTCTATTCCATGCTCTTGCATTACCGCATCATCCATTCCGCGCCGACCTAATAAGCCTCCATGAATCTTGGGGTGCAAGGTTTTCACGCGGCCATCCATCATCTCAGGAAAACCGGTGTAATCTGAGACCTCGACGACATCAATATTATTATCAGCCAGTAATTTTGCGGTTCCACCTGTTGAGAGTATGCCAATACCAAGCTCATTTAACCCCTTACATAGTTCAACAACTCCAGACTTATCAGAAACGCTGACCAGCGCACGCTTTACTGTTGGCATATCAATTTTTTCCTCTCGGTAGCATCCACTCGAATGAATGGAGATGGTTTGTATTTTAATCTAATCCGTATTTTTTTAATCGACTACGTAAGGTCACCCTATTTAGACCCAGTATTTTTGCAGCACGGGTTATATTTCCTTGCGTATATTTCATAACGACCTCGAAGAATGGTTTTTCCACCTCTTCTAAAAACAATCCATGCAGATTGCTTGCTTCATGCCCATCAAGATCTTCAAAATAGGCTTCCATAGCTCTTTGTACATTATCTGCCAAACACTTTTCCGGTGTTTCCCCACGATCATGCGCAGTTTGTTTTCTTAATTTTGTTTTTATCATGCTGCTAATGTCTGTTGCCCTTCAAAATAATTATTTATAACGTCTATCTGTTCCTCTGGCTCTTCTACGCGATTGATAATCGCGCGAAATGCATTTGCATCGCGTTGTTGCTTGCAATACCAGGCAATATGCTTACGCGCAATTCGCACACCTTGAACTTCACCATAGAAACGATGCAGGTGCAGTACATGTCCGATCAATGTCCGGCATACTTCTAACGAACTGGGTGATTCAAGTATTTTACCGGTTTCCAAAAAATGATTGATTTCACGAAATATCCAGGGGTTTCCCTGCGCTGCTCGCCCAATCATTATGCCATCGACGCAATAAGTCTTTAATATCTCAGCCGCTACCTCCGGTGTTGCAATATCTCCATTAGCAATTACCGGGATATTAACGCGCGCTTTTATCTCTCCCGCAGTCTCGTGTTCAGCAACACCTGTAAACGCACACGCTCGAGTACGGCCATGAACGGTAAGTGCCTGAATACCGGAAGATTCAGCAATTTTGGCGATATTCAACGCATTACGATTTTCTTTATCCCAGCCAGTTCTGATTTTCAGCGTCACTGGGACAGAAACGGCACCCACAACAGACTCAAGGATATCTGCAACCAACTGCTCGTCTCTTAATAATGCCGAGCCAGCCATTAGATTGCACACTTTCTTTGCCGGGCAACCCATATTGATATCAATTATCTCTGCACCATGTTGAACATTAAACACAGCGGCTTCGGCCATTTGCTTTGGTACTGCTCCTGCAATTTGAACCGCTCTTGGTTCTGGCTCGCCTGCATTCGTCAAACGGAGTTGTGTCTTTCTTGTATGAAATAAAGCAGGGTTCGATGTAATCATTTCCGAGATGACAAGACCTGCACCCAGTTCACGGCACAACAGCCGGAAAGGCTGATCAGTAACACCCGCCATGGGGGCCAGGACCAGATTATTTTTAAGTCTATGAGACCCTATCAACATGAAACCGCTACGCTATAAACTATAAGAATGGATAGACGAGTTATTTTTATGACTTATGATAACGGTTAATTTTTATCTATGAAAGCGGCTTATTTCTGCTGAACAAAATCAGTTACTTTTTAAAGGAACCTAAATTCAAAACTAACAGCACCCGCAGTAGAACCACTCACCTCAAGGACAAAATGTACCGGAATATTGATCGGCATACCTTCATCCAGGTCAATACTTTCGTCAAGATAATCGTCAGGCATAAATTTTCTATGCCCTAATAATGCACCTGACGTATCAAACAAGGTGAGTTGCACACGAGGGTAAGGCTGGCGTACGGACAATTCATTATTCATCGTGGCATTCACCAACAATGCATCTTGATAGTTCGGATGCAAGCGTACATCACGATTGATTAGTGTAATGGCTTGAGTATCTCGGTAGCGTAATATTCGACAATCAAGTTCATTGCAAACCTGCTTTATATAAGATGTCATTTGCGGATATTTCACCGAAATCAGATCACGATTAAACCAGACTAACTGCAAAATAATAGCTATTAAACCTATGAAGCAGGCACAAGTCCAAAAAAGTGTCGGGATCCAACGTCGTTTAATCGGTGCCTCAGTCAAAAGGTCATCCACGTCAGGAAAATCAAAATGAGATTCTCTGGTATCAGTTTCAACCTGTTCGGGAGCAACTTCGGTAGACACATCATCCCTGACATTTACTTGATTGGCTTTAGTCGCACTATCGGCACCGATTTCATGTATCGCGGTGTCGAGTTCTAACCCACTGTTTTCTGCATTGTTTGAAATGATTAAATCTTGTTCAGATTGCACTTCGTCGTGCTGTCCTGACTCTAAATTGATCGTCGAATCATTACCTGTAAGTATTTCTTCACTGTTACCTTCATCGATAGTGTTTAATAAACCATTATCCGGCACGCTTGTTTCTTCAGGCCCATGATCGGTTGGAATATTGAATTCGGGTTCTATTTCTAATGATTGCTCATTATGGTCATCGTCATGGGGTCCTGAGACATCATCTTTTGATTCGTTTAATCTCGCTTCATCATATTCTAGAAAATCTGACTCAGGCTCAGACTGTATAATTCTATTTAGATTTTCATTGGACAGCGGTTCATCATGCAAATGATTAAGGGCATTGAACTGTGCATTGCAAAAACCACAACGAACCTGCCCGGCAGCAGCAGCAATATGTTCTGCATAAAGTCGAAATTGTTTCGTACATTTGGGACAAACTGTAAACATTACTTTTTAATACCGTGTAACCGCACCCACTCTGAGTTAAAGACAGGTTCATCCATATTAAAACAAGTGCTATACGCGTCCAAGCATTCTTCCGCTTGAACATGCAGTAATCCGGACAAAACGATATCTCCATCTGAACGGGTCAATTCAGAAAACTTGCTGACGAGCTCCTTCAAAGGATTCATTAATATATTTGCAATCAGGATATCTGCAACAGGAAGAGCACAGGTATCTACGTGCTCAACTATGATGATCTCTGCCAGATTATTTATGTTTATATTATCCTTGGCGGCTTGCAGGGCCTGCTCATCGATATCTACCGCATACACTTCTCTAGCACCCAGAAGGGCGGCAACCATCGCGAGAATCCCTGAGCCACAGCCATAATCAATCACGATCTTATTCGATAGATCGTTTTCAGCAAGCCATTCTATACATAATGAAGTTGTGGGATGTGAACCGGTGCCGAAGGCTAGACCCGGATCCAGGATCAAGGTTGGAATATCATTCTCATGTTGATCACACCAACTTGGAGAAATACACACCCGATCAGAAAAATATAACGGTTGATGCTCTGCCTTGAAATCTCCAACCCAGTCTTTATCTTTCAACAAGGCAATTTTATGTTGATAGATATTCTCAGCACCGATACGGTCACGCAAACAAACAAGCATAATATCGAGATCAGAATCGGGGTGCAGGAGGGCAATTACCCGCGTCTTCTGCCATAGCTTTTTATTATTGCCCTCAATCTGTTTTTTACCAGACTCCTCACCTTGACCTTGAGAGTCGAATAACGGTTCATTACTAGATGCCGTTAAAGAAACAGAAACGGCTCCAAATTGTTCTAGTAATTCCGAGAGCTCTTCAGCTTGAGCTTGATTTGTTTCAAGTTCAAGTTGCAGCCAGCTCATTATTTAATTCCGAGTTTGCTCTCCAGATAATGGATATCCGTACCACCCGCCATAAATGCTGTATCTTGAACCAGTTCCTGGTGCAAGGGAATATTGGTTTTAATACCATCTATAACAATCTCTGATAAGGCCATTGATAATCGAGTTAATGCTAATTCTCTGGTTTCAGCATGCGCGATTAATTTACCGATCATAGAATCATAATGCGGAGGAACTTTGTATCCTTGGTAAACGTGAGTATCAACGCGTATACCAAAACCACCAGGCGGATGATAGTGCTCTATAGTGCCGGGCGATGGCATAAAGTTTACCGGGTCTTCGGCATTAATACGGCACTCAATGGCATGCCCTCTAATTTTAATATCTTCTTGCTTATAACTTAATGGCGCACCACTAGCGATAAGTAACTGCTCTTTCACAATATCAACGCCTGTAATCATCTCCGTCACCGGGTGCTCTACCTGAACACGGGTATTCATCTCAATGAAATAAAACTCACCATTTTCGTAGAGGAATTCAAATGTACCCGCACCACGATAAGAAATAGCTTTACACGCTTCAACACAACGCTCACCGATTTCTTTTCTGGTCACTTCGTCTAAACCGGGGGCAGGGGCTTCTTCTATTACTTTTTGATGACGTCGTTGCATAGAGCAATCACGCTCACCCAGATAAATAACATTCCCGTGTTCATCAGCAAGAATTTGTATTTCTATATGTCGCGGGTGCTCAAGAAACTTTTCCATGTAAACCACGTCATTACCAAATGCCGAAGCCGCTTCGGCTCGAGTTAATGTTATCGATTTGATTAAGCTTGCTTCACTATGGACAACACGCATACCTCGACCACCACCGCCACCCGCAGCCTTAATAATGACGGGATAACCAATTTCTTTTGCCGTCTTCTTTAATTTAGTCGGGTCATCTCCTAATGGGCCATCGGAACCTGGCACACAAGGAATACCGGCTTTCTTCATTGCTCTAATAGCTGAAACTTTGTCACCCATTAGTCGAATCGTCTCAGCTTTAGGTCCAATAAAAACAAATCCACTTTGCTCAACTCGTTCTGCGAAATCTGCATTTTCCGAGAGAAAACCATAGCCCGGATGTATTGCCACAGCATCAGTAACTTCTGCGGCGCTAATAACAGCGGGAATATTTAAATAACTATCTGTCGAGGCGGCAGGGCCGATACAAACGGATTCATCGGAAAGAAAAACGTGCTTCTGATCATGATCGGCCTCTGAATAGGCCGCAACTGTTTTAATACCTAATTCTTTGCACGCACGGAGTATACGAAGCGCTATCTCGCCTCGATTTGCAATAACAACTTTTTCTAACATTAATAAGTGTGCTCTATAAAATTCTTTTGTGAAAAACGCTTTTTGCGCGTGTACTTATGTCTTAAGCAGGTTCAATAATAAATAGTGGTTGTCCATATTCCACTGCTTCACCATTTTCAACTAATGTTCTGACTAACTTGCCGCCCACATCAGACTCGATTTGGTTCATAATCTTCATCGCTTCGATGATACAGAGAACCTCACCAGTTTTAACATTCTGCCCTCTGCTAACAAACTCAGGCTCTTCAGGGGAAGGCGAGGAGTAAAAAATACCTACCATAGGCGAGGTAACAACATGGCCTTGGTCCGCATAATTATCACTTGCCGTGCCTTCGTCTACAGCTAAATGTGATTTAATTGAATCACTTGCCTGTACAGCCGGAGCTATTTGAGCCTGAGGCACATTAACCATTGTTTGCGGCGGAGCAATTGTTGAGCCGCGACTAATACGTACGGACTCTTCGCCTTCATGAATTTCTATTTCCGCTATGCCAGACTCTTCGAGTAACTCGATTAATTTTTTTACTTTTCTGATATCCATTCTAAGATTTACTATTTAATTTATTGTTGTAAGTGACGCTCTGCACCAAGCAAAGCAAGTTCATAACCATAGGCACCAAGACCACTGATAACCGCCACAGCGATATCGGATAAAAATGAGTGCTGTCGAAATTCCTCACGTGAGAATACGTTTGAAAGATGAACCTCAATAAAAGGCAATTGTGTGCCCAACATAGCATCACGTATCGCAATGCTGGTATGGGTAAAAGCACCCGGGTTGATTAAAATAAAATCTACACCTGACTTTTTAGCCGCATGAATTTGGTCAATCAACTCATGTTCTGCGTTACTTTGAAATACAGACAACTCATGGCCCTTATTCTTGGCTAGATTAACCAGGCTTGCATCAATCTCGGCTAACGTGGTGGCACCATAAACCTCGGGCTCACGCTCTCCTAAAAGGTTGAGATTTGGACCGTGTAGTACAAGAAACTTCAAAACATTCCCCTAAAAAATACATTTTAGCGATTTTAGACGCTTTTTTATGGATGTTAACAGTATTTAAGAGGAAATACGAACCCGTTATTAATCATTTTTGCGTTTAAAGGAGCGTTTTTATGACTGATTCGGCATCGATTTTTGACAAAGGCCCGCGTCTCGTAAAGACAATTTCGCCGTTGGAATCAATAATAACAGTATATGGCAGGGCACCGATATCATTACCTAATCGTTTTGCAGCCTGAATAACCTCGTCTCCACCGACGAGGGAAGGGTAGTTAACATTAAATTCTTCCAAAAAGCCACGCACTTCCTTTGCTTCTTGTAATGCAATACCAACAAACTGTAATCCTTTGCTTTCGTATAGCTGTTGTAGTTCGACAAAGGCAGGGATCTCTTCACGACATGGCGCACACCAGGTAGCCCAAAAATTTAAAACGATTACTTTGCTTTTCCACTCAGACAAACTGCGTAGCTTGCCATTTGAGTCAGATAAGCTGAAATCTTTAACAGTAGTGCCAATGACACTCTGCGGAACAATTGGCGAGTGCACCGCCTTCACCACCTCAAGATTCTCGTCGCCTTTTAAGTATTGATGTAATAAATGTCCACCAAAAGCCGACGCTAAAGCGACAATAAACACCGCAATAATTAATTGCCATTGCTTCACAAGGATATTGCTTCAGTAAGATGTTTTAAGAACGGTTTAGCCTTAACAAAACCGACAAGACGATGGGATTTTATTTCGACACTATTTGTATTAAAAAATAGAATTGCAGGTGGGCCAAAAAGATCAAACTGTTTTAAAAATGCCTTATCCAAATCATTGTTTTTAGTGACATCAACCTTAAGCAAAGTAAATTGTTTAAGGCCTTCTCGTACAGATGGGTCACTGAATGTATAGGTTTCCATTTCTTTGCAAACGACACACCAGTCTGCATAAAAATCCAGCATAACAGGCCGGCCATCATTGCTTGCCTGTTGCAATTCCGTGTCGAGTTCTTCGAGACTTGTTATATAACTAAATGGCAATTCTTCTATGGTTGCTTGATTAGCCTGTTGTGCAAATGGTCTTAAGACGGTTCCACCACCATTTGCAGCAGCGACTATTAATATAACCCCATAAACCAACATGACTAAGCCCAGCCCTTTCCATAAACGCTGCCACTGAGTTGCAATTGATTCAATACGATCAAGCGCACCGATGAAAATAGCTGTTGTTATAAATAATGTAGCCCAAAGAATCAGGACGATTGATTCCGCGAGCACGCGTTCCAGAAACCAGATAGCAACGCCCAGCATAACAACGCCAAAGAACCGCTTAATCGATTCCATCCAGGCTCCTGCGCGTGGCAACAACTCTCCAGAGGTAGCACCAATGATTAATAAAGGCACACCAAAACCGAGACCCATTGCAAACAGGGCGAGTCCACCGAATAAGGCATCACCTGTTTGGCTGATATAGAGCAAAGCACCTGCTAATGGTGGCGCAACACAGGGACCGACAATGATTGCCGAGAGCACACCCATGATAGCAGCACCTTTTAAAGTGCCGCGGTCGGTCTCTCCATGCTGAGGTGATAATTTACTTTGCCAACCCGATGGTAATTGCAATTCATAAAAACCAAACATGGACATGGCCAGAAAAACAAATACAGCGCTGAACAGGCTTAATACCCAAACATTTTGCGAAGCGGCTTGCAAATTAAGGCTAAATAAACCTGCAATCATACCAAGCACAGCATAGGTTGATGCCATGGCAATAACATAACTTAATGAAAGCGAGATACCTCTAACTCTTGTTATTCGACTTCCCTCTCCGACAATAATTCCTGACAGAATAGGGATCATGGGGAAAACACACGGTGTTAACGCAAGCAATAAACCAAAACCAAAAAAAGAAATTAAATTAATTAAAAGATTTTTATCTTTTAATTTTTGCGTAATTGCATCTTGTTCCGAGATTAATGGTGTATTAACAAAGCTCTCTTTATTTGCCTGTCTATCAAATGAAGCTGGCAAAGTAACCGTTAACGACTTTTTAATCGGTGGATAACAAACAGAATCTTCTTTGCAGCCCTGATATGCCACATTCAGGTTAAATTCTTTTAGCTCAGCAGCGTTAACCGCTATAGCACCCGAAGCACTGTTCTGGCCATAATAAACCTCGACTTGACCAAATGCGGGATCTTCTTTTTCTTTACCCACCGGAAAATCCAAATTACTAAGGTTTATGAGCGGATTATCAGTCGCTGCTGAGAACTTATTTTTATAAAGATAGTACCCCGGCTTTATATCCCAGTTTAAATACAATTTCCCGTCTGAAAGAACTTCAGCACTAACAATAAATGCAATCTCCGGGTCCAGGATCTCATTAGAAGAGGCTGATCCTTGAAATGAAAATAGATCGCTTAATTTGTTTGTTATTTCACCAGCGTTGATTGACAGCGAAAATAGAACAAAAACAAAAAATAAAATATTACGAATTGAAATCATGACTTCTCGGTATTTGTACTAATCCAGTTCAGGTACTCAGCAGAACCTGTGAGAATAGGGACAGCAATAATTTCCGGAAGTTCGTATGGGTGTAATTTTTTGAGTCGTTTTTCGAGGGCTACGTAATTATTCTCTGTCGTCTTTATGATAAGCAGGAGTTCATTCGCATTATCCACTTTACCCACCCATGAAAAAAAAGACTGCACACCTGGCACAATATTGACGCAAGCAGCGAGTTTTTCTACAACTAAATCCTGAGCGATTTTTTTCGCGGAGATTGAACCTGGACAGGTGCTCAGGACCAATAGATGTTCGGCCTTTTTACTCATGATTTCATGTAATACAGTTCAGTTTTAGTCTTGTAAATTAGTATTCTGCCCATACATCAATAATAATGCCACATTAGCTATTCAAATTAAGCGTTGGAGCTTCATCTTTTGTTTAAAATATTATTTTTCATGTTTCTGGCAATCCCATTAATCGAGATTGCGATATTAATTGAGATTGGCAAGGTCGTCGGTGCTGCCTATACCATCATCCTCGTTATCGGGACTGCTGCACTTGGTGCCGCACTATTGCGCCAACAAGGGCTATCTACAATTGCAAAGGTTCAAATGAATATGGATCAGGGGAATCTGCCAGCAACCGAATTAATTGAAGGATTGATGCTGCTCGTCGCTGGCGTTTTACTCTTGACGCCCGGTTTCTTTACGGATGTATTCGGTTTTTTGCTGTTAATTCCTGCGCTACGCTATCGGATCGCTCAAACTTTCCTTGCGAAATTTATACAATCCCAAATTAATACCAGACAAGCCAATGCCGGCAATATTATCGAAGGTGAACACTGGGAATCTGATTCAAAGTAAATTTACGACGTAAATACCGAGCAACGAACTAATATTATCGGGAAATTTACGGATATCATTAATGATGATCGTGTCGCCTTACTAGAAGAAATGCTACTCCAACGTACTCGCTACTTAACAGTCGTACTTGACGACATACATCTCCTACAAAAGGAAAACCTGAATAATTTATGAAACACTTTTAACCGCTGTTAATATAATGAAAGCGGTTCATTCAGTTTTGTAGCCAGACCTAAATTAATTTTTTGCTTCTATATTCTCAAGAGCCTCCTGAATATTTTCTACCATTGTTAGTTTGCAGTGCGCTTCTAACATACCAAATCGTTTTAACTTTTCCACTAACCTGGGTTTAGCATGGATAATAGTGACAGAAACATTTTTTGTATCCAGTTCATTAACCAGAGATTCCAAATTAATCATCGCCGTTGTATCAAGTAATGTTACGTTTGAAAAATCCAGGACAATGGTTCTAACACCAGGGTTGACCGAGGACAATACTCTTAGAGCCTTGTGTGCTGCACCAAAAAAAAGCGGGCCATTAATATCATAAACAATGACTTCTTCATTGTTCACCAGTTCATGAGAGTGAGTTTTATGATCTAGTGCAGATGTTTCCGTCAATTCGATCATTCGTTTCATAAAGAGTATTGAAGCAAGCGCAAGACCACCAGCAACAGCAACTTGCATATCAATGAAGACCGTCAGCAGAAAACAAGTCAGGAATACAGCTGAATCAGTAGTAGGTGCTTTAGTGAGTATTCGCCATGCATGATGTGCCTCGCTCATGTTCCATGCCACCATCAACAATATCGCTGCCATTGAAGCCATCGGTATAAACCCCAGCCACCTTGCGAAAAAAAGTATCGTCAACAGTATAACGATACTATGCATCATGGCCGACACAGGTGTACTGCCACCAGAACGGATATTAGTCGCCGTGCGCGCAATGGCCGCAGTAGCTGGTACGCCGCCCATGAAGGCAACAATAACATTGCCAATACCTTGTCCGATTAATTCACCGTCCGGATCATGCCGAAATCCAGTCATCCCGTCCGCAACTACTGCGCAAAGCAGTGATTCAAGCGCTCCTAGCAAGGCAATAGAGAACGCTGCGCCCAATAAGGTGGTCAATGTATTCCAGGATAAGCCGATAGGCTCCCCATCACCGCCAGCTAGTTCCCATGGCAACACGAACTGAGGTAAGGCAGTAGGGATACCTTGACCAGTTACACCATTAATTTCATAACTAAATCGAGATGCAATAGTATCGATTGTGGGTAGCGATTCAATTGAGTTAAGTATTGCGGCGAGTACAGAACCAACCATTAATGCAACAAAGTAGGATGGAATTCGTGTGTGCAACCGTTTCCAGAACAATAATACTAAAAAAGTTAAAGAACCAATGAGTAATTCTTGCCATTGAAAACTCGGTGATGCCTGTATAATTGCGTAAAACTTTTCAAAAAAATGAAGGCTATTACTCTCAAGATCTAGTCCAAGGAGATCTTTTAATTGCAAAACGGCAATGACGGTGCCAATTCCAGAAGTAAAACCGACTATAACCGGATAAGGAATAATTTGAATTATGCGGCCTAAGCGAAGCAGGCCAAAACTAATCATGATCAGGCCAGCTAATGCCCCGCAAAGCAATAACCCTCCGAAACCAAATTCGTAAACGATAGGCAGTAGCACAACAACAAAAGCTGCAGTAGGCCCGGAAACACTAACTCGAGACCCACCGGCTAATGCGATAATCAGGCCGCCAATAATTGCGGTGTAAAGACCATGTTGCGGAGGGACTCCACTGGCAATAGCAAGGCCCATTGACAAGGGTAACGCAATGATGCCAACCGTGATTCCGGAAAGAATATTATTATTAAAATCAGAAAAAAAAGTTTTATCTTTAAGTGTTTCTTTTAGGGCAGTAAAAATCATGCCCTGAATGTTAACAAATTAACAACCTAATATCTGTTCCTGTTGAGCAACCGCTATTTGCTTTGTTAAAACCAGCAAGCGAACAACCATTGTTGTCTAAGTCTTTCATAGTAAACGTATGTAAATAAACTCATTTGATCTGCTGGTTCGGGCCAGCTTTATATATCTCATGGTTCGAACGAAAACAGCCATCAGGCTTTTACAACCAGGTAACTTCCTGCTCCAATCATGAAACTACCGGCTATCTTTTTCGCGCCTCTTTCCAGCTTCAGTTCTTGTGTCATATTAACTAATTTTTTTGCTATCACCGCATAGGAAATCTTTACGCCGCCAACTGTCACAATAGTCACAAGTATAATTATCAAAAAGTCCATATATTCTATAGCTGCCAAGTCTATAAAAGTCGGGAAAAAACTCGCGTAGAAAAATATTGCTTTAACGTCACCGAGGGTTAAGAAAAAACCTGATAAAAAACTGACTTTTATATTACCGTCCAATTTTGACTCATTGACTAGTTGAGTAGTATTTTTTTGTGATGTTAATAATGAATACCCAATCCAGAAAAGATACGCAGCACCAATGTATTTAACAAGCACAAACATAACGCCCATGGTTTCTGCGATCACTGTCAAACCAAGTATTGCTAAAAATATAAAAACAAGATCTCCGAGAACAATGCCCATAGCGACGGCCACACCATTAGCTACACCAAGTGTAGCTGAACGCGTGACGACCAGGGCAACACTGGCACTTGGGATTACAGCAAGAGAAACCATAATTAAAAAAAACGAAATAGAATCAAGAACACTCATAAATTAAATTTAATCAATTAAATGCCTACTTTGGCTTACAAGCCCAATTGAGCGACTAAAGATATTTCATTGTTGAAAGTTGTCATATTTTGCCTATGTAATTATCTGTTCTTATTTAAATGTAAGTTCAATACAGTCAGAAATAAAATCTATAGCTAAATCCTAAAACTCTCTGGCTTCTTTTATAACCTCATATGCCTTTCTTATCTCATGCGTTCTATCTGCGGCAACTTTCATCATTTCTTCTGGCAACCCTTTCGCAACAAGCTTGTCTGGATGATGCTGGCTTAATAAACGACGATAGGCTTTTTTAATTTCGCTGGTACTAGCAGATTCTTTTACATCAAGTACGGCATAGGCTTGTTTTAGTGAAGGAGAACCGTCATTCCGTCCGCCGCTTGTTGATCCACCCCCCATGCCGCCAATCATGGCGCAGAGATGATCGAACTCGTGTCGCGAAACATTAAGCAATTGGCAAATATTTAACAGGACTTTACGTTCTGCCGAATCCATAACGCCATCGGCATAGGCTGCCATGACCTGCACTTCAATAAACATACGTAACAAGTTCGGTCGAAAGCCTATCTCTTGCTTAAACTGTTTAATAACATCGTTTAATGGAAAAGAGTCTTTCTTACCTTCGTTAAACAAACCAATCGCTGCTTTGCGTTGTGCCGCATCCATGTCCATTTTCTGCATGACCTGCCTGGCAAGCGCAATCTCATCATTCGTTACTTGCCCGTCAGCTTTACAGACATGGCCCATGACTGAGAATGTCGCGGTATAGAACATCGTTTGGGCACGTTCTTGTCGACCAAAGCCAGTTTGATTGCCAGAATGCGATAGTCCTTTGTCAAAGTTATGCCCCATTGCAGCACCTAAGACAGCCCCGATAGGGCCACCTATCATCATGCCAAAGGCACCTCCCAGTATTTTTCCCCACCAATTCATACGTTCAATTTCACCAATTTGTAATAAAAGTAATATATGTTACTACTATTCGTTATAATCCCGCTTTTTATCGATCACTAGCACTATTAATTTGAATTAACTTCTATCTTAACGGTAATCAACATGGCTTCAAATAATAATAAAAAGAAATCAAAACCAAACTCAAAAAAATCTATGGCTGAATTGGCTGACAAGCACATTTGCTATGAAGAGTCCGTACAGTGTGTTGAGTCTGAGATTGATTTTGTTGATGCCACGTTTACCAAGCTACGAAAACGCCAGGCAACAACTTTAAGAGAAGATTTTTGCGGTACCATGAATACCTCCTGCGAATGGATAAAACGACGCGCGACCAATACAGCTATAAGCGTTGACCTTGATAAAGAGGTTTTAGAGTGGGGAGAAAAGAATAAGGTTTCCAAATTGAGCCCCGAACAGGCAAAGCGTATTAACATTATTAACGATAATGTACTAACGATAAAAACCAAACCAGTCGAAATCGTATTAGCCATGAATTTTAGTTACTGGTTATTAAAAGAACGCCAGCTAACCATTGAATATTTTAAAAGTATTTACAATGCCCTGGTAGAAGACGGCATATTCTTTCTGGATGCGTATGGTGGCTATGAAGCCTTTCAGGAAATGAAAGAAAAAACCAAAAATGAATACTGCACTTATATATGGGATCAACATAAGTACAGCCCGGTAACAGGCATTGCTAAAAACTACATTCACTTTAAGTTTAAAGACGGCTCTAAGATGATGAGGGCTTTTGAATATGAATGGCGTGTCTGGACACTGCCTGAATTAACCCAGATGCTATCGGAAGCCGGTTTTAAACCAACTGTCTATTGGGAGCAAGCTGACGAAGACGGAGAAGGTAATGGCGTCTTTATTCCTGAGACTGAAGGTGAAGCTGACGCTGGCTGGATTGCTTATTTAGTTGCTGAAAAATAAATTTTTAAAATCTAATCCAGCTCTTTTGGTCTAATTAACTTTATTAACGCCCCCTTGTCTTTCTCGGGATCAAACCCACAATCAGTAAACTCAATTATTGCCAAATTAGCCGTTGTTATGTTTATCATTCGTGATGCGGGATGAACTAGATGATTTACCAATTGCTCAATGCCCGGATTATGAGCCACTAACATTATACTTTCTGTATCTTTTCTATAAAGCTGAATACACTCCATTAATTCATCCATTGATGCGAGATAAAGATCCTTATCAAATTGCACATCTTCCAAACTAAGAGAACCTGATTGTTGAACAAGTAGCTCTATAGTTTGCCTGGCTCTGACAGCTGATGATGAAATAATTTCATGGGGTAAGAAATTATTTTGGGTCATCCATTCACCTATCTGCTTCGCGTTTTTCTGACCACGTAAGTTTATCGTTCGATCAAAATCAGCCAAGCCTTGAACAGACCAGTCTGACTTTGCATGCCGCATGAGATAAAGATAAAAGCTCATAATAAATAGTGCATTCAAATTTTAGTAAATTATGCTACATTTCCATTCGAAAATATCACAAATAATCTTTAACCGTCTCCTTTAATTAAGGTCTTATCAGGTTCTCACTTGACGAACGAAAACGAAACTTTTGCTGCTGTTGACCTTGGCTCAAACAGCTTTCATATGATTGTTGCTAATGTCGTTGATGGACGCGCACTCATTGTAGACCGAATCAAAGAAATGGTCAGACTAGCTGGCGGTCTGGATGAAAACCGACAACTAAACGATGACTCTATTGAAAGAGCACTATCGTGCCTGGAAAAGTTTGGTCAACGTATTAACACCATCCCCACGTCAAACATCCGGGCAGTTGGTACAAATACTTTGCGCCAGGCACGTAATGGAGTCGAGTTTCTTGCACTTGCCAATGCCGCTTTAGGACATAAAATCGAAATCATCTCTGGCCGCGAAGAAGCCCGACTAGTATATCTTGGCGTTGCCAATACTATTTTCAACGATAAGGATAAACGTTTAATTGTTGATATTGGCGGCGGTAGTACTGAACTTATTATAGGCAAGGGCTTCGATGCAAACATAACTGAAAGTCTGTTCATGGGTTGTGTCAGCATCAGCCAACGTTTTTTTAAAGATGGAGAAATCACTACAAAGCGCCTGCGCAAGGCACGGATTGCCGCCTTACAAGAACTGGAAAATATACAACAGCACTACCGTGCACAGGGTTGGGACAAAGTCATCGGCACATCCGGCACGATTCATTCAATCCTTGATGTAGTAATTAACCAAGGTTGGAATGATACTTTCATCAGCGCGGATTCACTTTCCCTGCTACAAGAGGCACTACTATCAAAAGGACACATTGATAAGATTGACTTTGCGGGGCTTTCTGCTAACCGCCTACCTATATTCGTTGGCGGTGTTGTCGTCTTATCTGCTGTATTTGAAGCTTTAGGTATTGAGGCAATGGAATACTCGGATGGCGCACTACGTGAAGGCCTCCTATACGACCAGATTGGCCGTCGGCATGATCTCGATGTACGTGATAAAACGGTGTCTAGATTGATGAACCGCTATAGTGTTGATGCAGCGCATGCAGCACATGTGGAAAAAATGACACGTTGTATTTACAAAAAAATGAAGACCGCGTGGCAATTAGACAAGAAAGAAGATTTGAAAATGTTGGGCTGGGCTGCAAGCCTGCATGAAATCGGTCTGGCCATCGCACACAGTCAGTATCATAAACATGCAGCATACCTGTTAACTAATTCTGATATGCCAGGCTTCTCTCGCCAGGAACAAGCCTTATTGAGTATATTAGTTCGTCTTCATCGTCGAAAGATTGCTTTAGAACTGTTTGATCAAGTTACTGATGATATTAAGGACAAATTAATTAAGTTAAGCATCATCCTGCGAATAGCTATTGTCTTAACCCGTAGCCGTAATCCGGTAAACATGCCTGAGATCGAGATTAAAATTAAGAATGAAAAAATTGATTTACGTTTCCAGAATGAATGGTTGGCGAACCATCCGCTGACTGAAGCCGACCTGGAAACAGAAGCGAACTATATTTCGGTAACGGATTATAAATTAATATTCAGCTGATTTTATTAACAGTATTGTTCAAGTAAAACCTGCTGTGCCGATCTTGGTTTCGCATTACCTGGCTTAGTATGCCGATAACTACCATCAGACTGTAATACCCAAGCCTGTGTATTATCTGCGAGATAATTCAATAGACCAAGCTTGATAACTTGATCCCGCGGCCGCTTCTCTTCAATAGGAAAACACGCCTCCACCCGATGAAACAGGTTCCTTGGCATCCAGTCCGCACTGGCACAATACAGGTTTGGATCGCCATCATTATGAAAATAATAGATACGTGTATGCTCAAGAAAACGTCCTATGATGGAACGTACTTGTATATTTTCAGAAATACCTTTTATACCCGGACGTAAACAACAGATACCACGTATAATTAAGTCGACTTTCACACCTGCCATTGAGGCCTTATATAAAGCACGAATGATCTCTGGATCTACTAGCGCATTCATTTTTGCAATGATACGCGCCTCCTTGTCGGCCTTTGCATTATTTATTTCTTGATTAATATAATCCAGTATCGCCTTATGTAAGGTAAATGGTGACTGCAATATCTTTTTTAACTTAGTTGCGCGCCCCAAGCCGGTCATTTGATGAAAGAGTTTATTAACATCTTCACCAACTGCTTGATCGGCTGTTAATAACCCATAATCCGTATATAGTCTGGCAGTACGCGTATGGTAATTTCCAGTTCCAAGGTGAACATAGCGCCTTAAAGCACGTCCCTCTCTACGAACAACCATAATCATCTTCGCATGAGTCTTATAACCAACCACGCCATAAACGACATGCGCACCTGCTTCCTGTAGATCGCTCGCCAACTCAATATTAGCCTCTTCATCAAAACGTGCGCGTAATTCGATAACAACCGTGACTTCTTTCCCCGCGCGGGCAGCATCTTTTAATGCCTTTACAATCGCTGAATCACTGCCAGTTCGATATAAAGTTTGTTTTATAGACAGCACTGCAGAATCATTTGCAGCCTGTCTTAGAAAATCGACAACTGGAGCAAAAGACTGGAACGGATGCAGAAGCAGGATATCCCCATTGTGTAAGGTTTCAAAAATATTAGTTGTTTTTAATAAGCGTGGCGGTATGTCCGGCGTGAACCCCGGATAGACTAAATCAGGACGATCAACCAAGTCATGAAGCTGCAATAAACGATTCAAGTTTACCGGCCCATTAACCTTATAAAGCGCATCTTCCGTTAATTTAAATTGATCTAGTAAAAAAGTCATAATGTCATCCGGACAATTATCAGCGACCTCAAGGCGAACGGCGTCATTGTAGCGCCGCGATGGCAACTCACCTTCGAGTGCACGCAAAAGGTCATCAATCTCTTCATCATCAACAAACAGATCACTATTACGCGTAACACGGAATTGATAACAACCTTTAACTCTCATGCCCGGAAATAATTCACCAACATGATCATGTAAAACAGACGACAATAAAATAAAATCGTGCGTTCGCGTTGAGTGCTCTTTTGGCACTTCGATTACACGCGGCAATGATCGTGGCGCCTGCACAATGGCATAACCGCCTTCACGACCGAAAGCATCTTTACCTTCAAGCGTAACTATAAAATACAGGTTTTTATTCAGTACTCGTGGAAATGGATGAGATGGATCCAGACCAATGGGGCTTAATATAGGTATTAGTTCTCTATTAAAGTAGCGTTTAACCCAACGGGATAACTTTGGTTTCCATTGAGCGCGACGCAGAATGCGAATCTTTTCTTTAGACAGTTCAGGGATAAGAACCTCATTGAGGATCTTATATTGTTCCTCGACTAGTTCATGCGCTATTTCGCTAATTTTTTTTAACGTTTCAGCGGGGGTTAAATTATCTTCCCCTGTTTGAACTGAACCATACTTCACCTGCTGGTTTAGACCAGAAACACGAATCTCAAAAAACTCATCTAGATTTGTACTCGCAATACAAAGGAAGCGTAATCGCTCAAGCAGAGGGTTATTTTGATCTTTTGCTTGTTCGAAAACACGCCTGTTGAATTCCAGGAGACTCAATTCACGGTTTATATAAAGCTCTGGTAATTTTAGATTAATATTATCCATTCAAAGTCTTATTATGATAATTCTAGTTAGTATAAATAAAGTTTGTCTCTCTCATTTCACGATATATTGATATAAATCAATTATATAAAAAATATTTAATCGCTAAAGCAAGCTTCATCTATCGTTAAGATAATTGACGCTATACATTAGCGCCCCATACAGCATACAATTTCGCAACTAGATAGATTAATTTCTTTATATTACATCTTTGTGAATTGTCAGGAACAAATGATTTATTAATGAGTGTTTAAGCATAATGAACAACGTTTTAAGTAAATTCCTCAAATCCTCAGGGTACATAATTAATGGCTCAATCTAACTATTTTTCCCGAATTTTTGGCAGCTCTCCGGTAACTCCTTTACAGAAACATATCGATATCGTGGTGTTATGCGTAGAAGAGCTCATACCTTACTTTGAGTATGTCATATGTAATGATTGGGAACAGGCTGCTAATACACAGGTGAAACTCGTACAATTAGAGCACGACGCAGATGAGATAAAAAATCAACTCCGTCTACACCTCCCAACTAGTCTTTTTATGCCTATCGATAGAAGAGATGTGCTGGAAGTCCTGGATATGCAAGACCATATTGCAAACAAAGCCAAAGATATAGCCGGGCTGACTCTGGGCCGTCAAATGTCACTGCCACCATCTATTAGCAAAGCTTATATGGAATTTCTTAAGCGCTGTATCGATGCGACCCGAAAGGCTCAAGTTGCAATTAACGAACTAGACGAGTTAGTCGTCACCGGGTTTCGAGGCGATGAAGCTGTTCGTGTACAAAAGATGATTGAAGAATTGCACGTCATTGAAGGTGAAACAGATGAGATTCAAATTAAATTACGTGCAGATCTCTATAAGACCGAACAAGAACTACCCCCCATTGATGTGATGTTTCTCTACAAGATCATAGAGTGGACCGGGGATCTCGCTGATTCAGCACAGAGCACAGGCAACCGCCTGCAATTAATGCTAGCTAAATAATAATAATCATAATGGAACACACAACAATATATCTGGTATTGGCGGGCAGCTTTGGCTTGTTTATGGCATGGGGCATTGGCGCGAATGATGTTGCAAATGCGATGGCAACATCGGTTGGATCCAAAGCACTGACCCTTAAACGAGCCGTTATCATTGCTGCTATTTTTGAATTTGCCGGCGCCTTTCTGGCAGGCGGCCAAGTCACATCAACTATTCGCAAAGGTATCATTGATGCCAATCTACTTTCAGGAACGCCCGAATTACTCGTCTTCGGCATGCTTGCCGCATTATTGGCCGCAGGCATATGGTTATTAGTCGCCACTAAATATGGCTTACCTGTATCAACAACACATTCTATTGTTGGTGCGATAGTCGGTTTTGCTGCTGTAGGTATTGGCATAGAAGCGGTTAAATGGGGCAAGGTAGGATCTATAGCAGCTAGCTGGGTTGTGTCACCGGTTATTGCTGGAACTTTAGCCTATGCTCTATTTCGTAGTGTGCAGAAATTAATACTTGATACCGCCGACCCTATGAGATATGCAAAACGTTATGTTCCTTTTTACATTTTTCTGACCGGCGCAATAATCTCTCTCGTTACCATGTTTAAAGGCTTGAAACATATTGGCCTGGAATTATCTAAGCTCGAATGTTATGCCATCAGTATTTTCATCGGCCTATTGTGTGCCATCATAGGTGCTTATTTGATTAGAAAACTCGAGTTTAAAAAAGAAAGAAATCCGTCATACCAGTTTCATGACGTTGAACTCGTCTTCGGTGTATTAATGGTCTTCACTGCCTGCGCCATGGCCTTTGCTCATGGTTCCAATGACGTTGCCAATGCTGTAGGTCCCGTAGCTGCCATTGTCAGTATCGTCAATAGCGGCGGTCACATCGAACAGGAATCTATCATGTCAATATGGATATTGCTGCTTGGTGCTATAGGTATCATTGCCGGCTTGTTAATGTATGGTCACAAGGTTATCGCCACGGTCGGATCAGGCATTACTGATCTCACTCCTAGTCGTGGATTTTGCTGTAATCTTGCTGCCTCAACAACTGTGGTAGTCGCCTCAGGGACCGGGTTACCTATTTCAACGACGCATACATTGGTTGGCGCAGTGTTAGGTGTTGGTTTTGCGCGTGGCATCTCTGCCTTGAACTTACGCATGATTGGCTCGATATTTATGTCCTGGATTATTACGCTGCCAGCGGGCGGGATATTGGCAATAATCTTCTTCTACATCTTGTCAGCAATCTTCGGTTAAAGATAACCGCAATATAATAATATGGCTTCTAGTTTGAAACGATGTTTTCCATATGTTTAATACTGGTATGCCGAACATCTTCGCCTTCAACAAGATAAATTATATTCTCACAAATATTGCGTGAGTGATCACCGATACGTTCCAATGCACGAGCAACCCATACTGCATCCAATGCGCCGCTAATATTTCTCGGATCCTCCATCATGTACGTAATCAACTGTCTTAAAATAGCTACGTACTGATCATCTGACTCCAGTTCTCTGCTTGCAACTTCCACAGCTGTTTTTGAGTCCATGCGCGCAAATGCATCTAATGCTTCATGAAGCAATTGGCTTACTAGATTACCCATTGCATTGATACCCACGTAATAGGATTTAGGACCGTGCTTATCGGTTAATTCAAGGCCCATCTTCGCAATCTTCTCTGCTTCGTCACCAACACGTTCAAGGTCCGTAATTGTTTTCGTTATCGCCATAACCAAACGTAAGTCACTGGCAGCGGGTTGACGTCTCGCCAAAATTTTTGTGCACTCTTGATCTATTGAAACATCATAAGTATTCACCTGAACTTCCGTTTCAATAACTGATTTTCCTAGATCAAGATCGCCATCAATAAGTGATTTGAGTGCGTTATTAAGTTGTTGCTCAACCAATCCACCCATAGCAAGTACTTTGGCACGAACATTTTCCAGCTCATCATCAAACTGTTTTGAAATATGTTGGTTTGGTGCACTGTTACTCATAATCATTCTCCTCTAGCATCATCCATAACGTCCAGTAATATAATCCTCAGTCATCTTCTCATTAGGATTAGTAAATAAGGTGCTGGTATCGTTAAACTCGATCATTTCACCCATATACATATAGGCGGTGTAATCTGATACTCGCGCTGCTTGCTGCATATTGTGCGTGACAATGACGATCGTATATTTATCTTTTAGTTCATAGATCAATTCCTCGATCTTCAATGTCGAAATAGGGTCTAGTGCTGATGCAGGTTCATCTAACAAGATGACTTCCGGCTCTATAGCAATTGCGCGTGCAATAACCAGACGTTGTTGCTGACCACCCGACAAGCCCATCGCCAAAGCATCAAGACGGTCTTTAACTTCGTCCCAAAGTGCCGCACCACGCAATGATTTCTCAACAACCGTATCGATAGTACGTCGATCTTTTATACCTTGAATACGTAAACCATAAGCAACGTTTTCATAAATTGATTTTGGGAAAGGGTTTGGCTTTTGAAACACCATACCAACGCGGCGACGTAGATCGGCAACATTAATCCCTTTATCAAAAATATCATTGCCCTCAAGCTTGATGGTGCCATCTATAGTGACGCCATCAATAAGATCATTCATCCGGTTAAAACAACGCAACAAGGTAGACTTACCACAACCACTAGGCCCAATAAATGCAGTTACCTTTTTCTCAGGTATGGTTAAACTAATATTTTTAAGCGCCTGCGACCCACTATAAAACAAATTAAAGTCACTGACTTCGATACACACTTTTTCGTCAGCAAGTTTCGCATCCGCACCAGACTTAACGATATTACTCATATCGATAGCATGTGTTGTCGTAGTTGTATTTGGTTCGGTCACGGCTACTACCTCTGAGTTTGTTTCAGCTAGATTAAGATTGTTCTGCTGCACGGTATTTCTCCCTAAGACTATTACGAATTCGTATAGCTGTCAGGTTTAAAATGATAATTAATACTACGAGTAAAAAGGCAGTGGCATAAACTAACGGCCTTGCTGCCTCAACATTCGGACTTTGAAAACCCACGTCATAGATATGAAAACCTAAATGCATGAACTTTCTATCCAGATGCAGGAATGGCGCATTACCATCTAAACCTAATGAAGGTGCCAGTTTCACCACACCAACCAACATGAGCGGCGCTACTTCACCCGCGGCTCTGGCAACAGCCAGAATCAAACCTGTAATCATAGCGGAAGCGGTCATGGGCAATACGGTACGCCACATCGTCTCTGCTTTCGTTGCGCCTAAGGCCAAACTGCCTTCACGAATCGCGCGCGGCACACGGGACAAGCCTTCTTCTGTAGCCACAATAACAACCGGCACTGTTAATATAGCCAGTGTTAATGAAGCCCATAATAAACCCGGGGTACCAAAAGTCGGCGCTGGTAATGCCTCCGGGAACAACAACTGATCGATTGAACCACCAAGAAAATAAACAAAGAACCCAAGACCGAATACACCATAAACAACGGAAGGTACGCCCGCTAGATTATTTACTGCAATTCGAATAAGTCGTGTTACTGGTCCTTGAGTGGCATATTCGCGCAGATAAACAGCCGCTATGACACCAAAAGGGGTAACCAATACGGCCATGATCATCACCATGAGTACCGTGCCAAATATTGCCGGGAAGATACCACCCTCAGTATTTGCTTCGCGTGGATCTGCTGAGAGAAACTCCCACAATTTTTCAAAGTAGAAACCTACCTTCGCGAACGAACTCATTGCGTTGGGTTGATAAGCGCGAACCACCTTTGAAAAGCCTATTGTAATTTCTTTTTCACCGGCTGTTTTTGCAGTAAAACTAGAACTATTTAAAATAGTGTAGAGCTCTTCCAGCTTATCGGTATAACTATTGTATTCGACCTGTAAATCTTCCCGCTCACTGTCGAGCGCTTGAATTTTGTCAGGCGTATTTTCTTCTCTTAATTCAAGACCACGTTCTTTTAATCTTAAACGCTCCATCTTGTAGTTGATCGCGCCAATCAGATCTTTCTCGATATGTCTTATTTCATGAAAAATCTCATTGTTCTTTGAAATGGTCTCTTGAAATTTTTCCCAAAGATGCTCGCTATCATTGAACTGTTTGCCTTCTATTTCGAGACCAGTTAGAAAACCATATAGATTGCCCCATTCATGACGCTCTACAACCATAGCATCTTCGGGCAAACTACTATTCTGGATGCCCGCATTAAGCACCCAACGAAAATCTAAACCCGATACGTCTCTATTGCCGGTTTTTATTAAGTCACGTACGAACACTTCCCCTTCATACGCTGTGTTACCCACGCGCGAGCGAGAGACACTTTCTTCGTCGACCATTTCTCCCATTAATCGAACAGGAGCGTCGGAAGGTGTTGCATAATAATCAAACACATGAATATTAGCCGGCCAAAAATGTCCAAGACCTCTAACGGCTATCAATGTGATTAAGCCAACAACCATAACGACTGAAATAGAAACCGCTCCAGCATTTAACCAAACAAACGGCGTTCCGGAATCAAACCAATTTTTTATACGTAAATTCATTTAGAGTGAACTGTATTTTGTGCGTAAGCGTTGCCGAACAACTTCGGCAATCGTATTAAAAAAGAATGTCACTGCAAACAACACCAAGGCACCTAAAAACAAGATACGGTAGTGCGTACTATCAACCTCTGTTTCTGGCATCTCTACCGCTATGTTTGCCGATAGTGCACGAAAGCCTTCGAAGATACTCATATCCATAATTGCTGTATTACCTGTTGCCATAACAACGATCATGGTTTCGCCAACTGCGCGGCCAAGACCAATCATGACGGCAGAAAAGATACCTGGACTCGCGGTTAAAATAATCACTCGTACCATGGTTTGCCATGACGTCGCACCCAATGCCAGCGAACCAGTGGTTAATTGTTTTGGCACACTGTAAATCGCATCTTCGCTGATAGAGAAAATGGTAGGTATCACAGCGAAACCCATAGCAAAACCAACCACCATAGAGTTTCTTTGGTCATAGGTAATCCCCATTTCTGTGCTCAACCATAATGGCATGTTACCGCCGAAGAAAAAGTTTTCTATTGGCGCACTAACCTGAACAGAAATAGCAACGGCGACAATGATCACAGGAATAAGTAGCGCTGCCTCCCAACCTTCAGGCACTTTATGCCTGACCTGTTCAGGAACATACTCCCATCCCGCTGCAGCTAATAAAATACTAAGTGGCACAAAGCAGATCATGATAAACATGCCTGGCAGGTGTTGCTCAACAAATGGCGCTAACCATAGGCCCGCAAGGAAACCTAAAATAACAGTGGGCAAGGCTTCCATGATTTCAATGGTTGGCTTAACGACTTGGCGCATCTTCGGCGCCATAAAATAGGCGGTAAACATCGCGCCGAGAATAGCTAAAGGAATAGCAAACATCATGGCATAGAAAGCCGCCTTGAATGTACCGTAGGCTAATGGTGTTAAACTAAACTTGGGTTCAAAATCACTACTGGCGGAAGACGATTGCCAAATGTATTCCGGCTTATCCCGACTTTCATACCAAACCTTACCCCAGATTGATTGCCATGAAATTTCAGGGTGCTCATTATGCAAGTGCCAAAACTGAAATACGCCTTTATCATTTTGCAACAAAGCGGCATTAGCCCTTGGTGCAATAGTAATTGAATTTAATGCATGATCGTCTATCTGCTCGAGTAATACCGTTCGATGTGCCGTTGTATGGTAAATACCCATTTCACCACTTTCATCAATGGCAATAAAACCTTTACGCGAATATTCAGGCGCAATCGCGGTAATAGGCGATTTCTGTTTATTGAAAGTTCTAATTTTCTGTAAGGTGTAATTATTGTCAGCGTCTCGCACCGGAAACCATTGTGCTATTTGGCCACTAGTGTCACCAACCAATAAAGAAATACCACCCGCAAGAAATTCAATAGCCGTGATCTTAATACCATCATCAACGGCTTTTACTTTTTGTACTAAACGAGGCTCTGATTTATTACTGATATCATAGTAGTAAATATTACCGAGACCATCAGCGACATACATTTCCCTCTGCTCAATATCAACCCGAACTGCAATAACATCATCTGTATCGAGAGTAATAAAACTCTGTTCGCGTGTTATCTCAACCTCGTCACTCAACATTGATTCTTCTTTCATAAGATTAAGCAACTTTATGGTGGAATCATTACCATGAGTAACAATGGTGGCTTCCTCACCATCGTATTGAACGCTGAGATGTACAACTTGTTCTCCCAACTCATTTATCTGAATCGGTTCGCTGCCAAAAGGATAAAAAATACTCGGTGCTATCAAGCGAACGTCATTCGGGAAAGAGACCGCGTAATTATGCTGCAAGAACAACACACGACCATCCGACAGACCTAAGCCAACCATCCTCTCGGTTTGATCGCCATTTGCTATTGCGGTGATTGAAACATCATCAGCAAGACCAAGATCAACTTTATTGCGGATTTCGCCAGTTGTCGTATTGAAAAAAACCACTTCGCCTAAATTAGTAACCCTGAGCCCCACTTCGCGCTGCTCTTCCATAGCGATATAGAGTGTTTCATTCTCACTGCCACCCGGCACAGAGTAAGTGGCAATCTGCTCAATCTCAGCGGACTTGAACATAGGGATGACAACATAAAACAAATAGAACCCGATAAGCACGATAGCGGCGATCACGCTGATGCCCCCAAAGGCCATCAAATAACGCGTTGCGACATCCTTAATGTGACGCCATTTACGGTAATTCCTGGCAGTTGAGGAATTAAAATCGTGGTCTAGGGCCTCCGCCGTTGTTTCATTTGAATTCATGGGAGCACATTCTAGGATTGGAATGTGACAATCTTGTTACAACTTATATATAAAGTGATGAAAGATACGGTTTCAGCATGGGGGAGCTAACTTGAGGGTGCGGGGAGGGTATTTCGGTGACCGGATAGAAGTGGTCATTAACGTCAAATAACCGGAGACTACGTAGTTGGCTTCCTGTTGATTTATTTGTTATGTGTTTAATTTTTTATTGCTTGGTTGCAATACGGATGCGTCAATTGGACATTATCCGCGCCTCCTGTCCCATTCTCTCTTACTCTAGTTATATGATCATAAGATACAGACTTCTCGGTATCTAGATAGCCAGAACATATAGGGCATGTTATTGCATTTTTTAAAGCTATATGAATAAAAACCTTGCTCTTTTCTTCTCGGGATATTCTGCTACTTGCACGTTTAAAATCCCCAGCTAGAACCTTTCCTTCGAGCTGGGATATTAGAATAATACTCTCTTGATTAACTTCAATGCCTTTTGAGAGGGAATCAATCAACCCACCAAGCAGCTCATGGTACTTACTAACACGATTTTTACTAATATTTTTCTGTAAAATCATAGCAATTAAATCTTTATTTAAGATTAATAGATCTTCTAATTTTGAGCGAACCTCTGTAAATTTTCTAAAGAAAAGCTTGTCATTATTTGTCAACTTCTCTGCAATTAAGGAAACTGTACCTAAGAACATTGGAGTTGAGTGACGGCCTGATGGTCCATAATAGTAAATAGCTGGATGAAGCCCTAAACTACCATCATCATTTCCAGTAATACGACTTGCTAGAATCGAAGCTTTTTTAAGAACGTCAACTGTAGATTGACCTGTAATATCATCCTCAAATTCAGAGATTTCAGGTATAGGGCTTTGTTGCTTTTTTACAGACATTAACAAAAAATCGATAAGAACTTGAATTGCAGTTCTGACCCCTTTAGAACCTCCCAAAGGTAAATCCAATGTTTTTACTGGTCTCTTTAACTCAGGGGCAAATAAAATCCTGTGTAATTCTGATGCTGCCTGCTCAATTTTATTTGCCATATCATTTTCAAAACATGACCAGTAACGATGTCCTTTCCCCGCTCTAATTATTGCTCTAGACGCAATCGGAATTGGCTTCCTCCTATTCCTTAATAGTAATTCTTCTAGTTCATCAAGAGGAGTACCCTTCATGTTAATATTAAAGAAAGATGTTTCGGCCTTATCTGTATCACCTTGCACCCATTGAACTTGAAAACCACGAGTGGTGATAGTACTTATTTTTTTCCTTTGTTCAGCAGTCAAATCTTCACTGTTATCGATTAAGCTTTTATAATAACCCCAAGTCCCGATACGATCTTTAACCAGTTTTCTAGTTTTTTCAGCTGCCTTCTTTTGCTCTGCTGATATTTCATGACCAAACATTTTGTGCGAAAGTTGACCATCACCGTAGTCATCTTCCACCCAAGCTTTCAAAACACTTAAACGATGACCACCATCGATAACAAATAAAAACGATGGGGACTTCCATAAAATTACTGAAGGAATTAAATCTCCATTTACATAGCATTCAAGTAACGAAACAACTTGTTCCGGTGTCCAATGATTAGTTTCGCGTTGAAAATCTGGTTTCCTCAATATTGGCATAGTAAAACCACCAGAGACTAGATCTCTAACTGAGATATTATTGATCGTTTCAAAAGTTGAATTTTCACCTTCACCAGCTGCAAAATCTTCTCGCTTAATCATTGAGTCCAAATTCACTAAATTTGCTTTACCTGCCATTAGTATTCCTTTAAAAAATTTTACTATTTAAATAGCTGCTTCTAAACTCCGGGTAACACGGACACATAACTAGGTGTTATAGGACACTTTGTCCGATAATAGTTTATATATTCTGAAAGGTAACATCGTGAAAGACCTCCTTGTTTCAATTAGATAGACAACGGTTAAAGTATAGTCATTATTTATTCAAAGTGTCCACTTTGCTATTTTCACTATCCATTAATAATGCCCGTTAAGGAAAATTCTAGATTTATATCGGTCGCCTCGGACGTTCATATCCACTACCGAGATTTTTGTGAGACGCCGTTCTCGGACTCCTGTGTTTTAACTGAGTTTATTTTTTATCGACTTGCTGACCTGAAGGACGCCGCTCCTGCGCATCCATGCGCCCGCGGCATACAGTACATCCTGTACATAAAAAACCCCGCCGGAGCGGAGTGTGATATTACAAAAGGGGGAAAGAACTTATTTGTAATTATTACTTAGCAAATTTTGCCAATTCTTTTGCTGCGACCTTCGCAGGAAGGGGGATATATCCATCCTTTACGACAACAAGCTGACCCGTTTTTGACAAGACCATCTTGATGAACTCGCTTTCAAGGGGAGGGAGTGGTTTGTTTGGCTGCTTGTTTACATAAACGTATAAGAAACGACCTAATGGATAAGACCCTGCAGAGGCATTGATCGGCGTAGCTTCAATAAATTCGCCACCATCTTTTTTGGTTAATGGCACCGCCTTAACGCCAGAGGTTTTATAACCGATACCAGAATAACCTAAACCGTTGAGTGATTTGGTGATGCCCTGTACGACTGAAGCAGAACCTGGTTGCTCGTTAACGCTATCTTTATAATCTCCTTTACATAAGGCTTTCTTCTTGAAATAACCATAAGTACCTGAAACTGAGTTACGTCCATAAAGTTGAACAGGACGATTTGCCCAATCACCCGTTAAACCAAGTTGACCCCAGGTGGTGATATCGTTTGCGTAACCACATTTACGTGTGGCTGAAAACATAGCATCTACTTGCGGAATTGATAAACCTTTGATTGGGTTATCTTTATTAACATAAACAGCAAGGGCATCGATCGCGACAGCAACTGGCGTTGGTTTATAACCATGTTTGCTTTCAAAAGCAGCGAGTTCCTTGTCCTTCATCTTACGGCTCATCGGACCAAAGTTTGATGTGCCTTCTGTTAATGCGGGTGGTGCCGTTGAAGAACCTGCCGCTTGAATCTGTACATTGACGTTAGGGTAAAGACGTTTAAATTCTTCTGCCCAAAAAGTCATTAAATTTGCCAATGTATCTGAACCAACACTACTGATATTACCAGATACACCGCTTGCCTTAGTATAATCTGCAAGGCCGGCGTCAATCTTATCTTCCGCCATAGATGCCAGTGGCATTGACACTGAGAGGGCAACTAATATTGCAGAGAGTTTCTTAATCTTCATGTGTATTTATCTCCTTGAGAGAATTATCATTGTTCTGTGATTAGTAAAAATCGGTGAAAGGATTATCAAACAGACAAATGACAGCGAAGTGAAAAGATCATTACAGTTTTATGACACACCTTCAATAAAACCTGAATCCGTTAATACAATCAAATCAACCAAGCTAAAAATAGCTTAGGCACTTATGGAGCTGGTTGTCACATTGGCAGAATGGATTATATGTGATTTAGGAAAATCACAACGAAACAAACTCCCTTTATTAAGATCGCTTTCAATATACAAACGGCCATCATATCTGGCCAGAGCATGCTTAACGATGGCGAGCCCAAGACCGGTGCCGCCTTTTTCTCTAGACCGACCTGCATCGATTCGGTAAAAGCGCTCTGTTAATCGGGGTATGTGTTCAGAGGCAAAACCCAAACCATTGTCACGCACACTAAAGTGTGCGCCCGCTTCATCTTCATACCAACCTAACTCAATCCGTCCACGTTCAGGTGTGTATTGAACAGCATTAAATACCAGATTAGAAAATACACTATAAACTTCCTGATAATTTGCTTTTAGAGTCAAGTTTTGATCGACATTCAGGGTGATCTCGTGGCTCATGAATCCACTCAATAATTTTGCTTCATTGCTAATTGCCAAGAGCATGTCTGGAACCTGAATAACATCATGTTCACTTTTACCCTGTTTTGCTTCAAGGTTAGAGAGCTGTATAAGATCCTGAATCAAACGTTGCATGCGAATAGATTGTGATCGCATTTGCTGCATATAGTTTACCCACTCAGCGGGACACTGCGGATCATCAACAAAGCCTTCCAGGTAACCGGATATGACGGTTAGAGGAGTGCGAAGTTCATGTGATGCGTTCGCAATAAAATCCTTGCGCATCTGGTTCGTTCGGGAAATTTCGGTGATATCTCTGGCAACAAGTAATTTCTGCGTTTCACCATAAGGTGAGATACGTATCTCAAGCACGAGTTTTAAATTTACTGGTGAAGTGATTTGTAATCCTTTTTCTAATTCTGAATCACTGGAATTAAGGTACTTGATTAATTTAGGGTAACGGACGAGATTAGATAAACGTAAACTTGCATCTTTTGGCCAGGCCACACCTATATATTCTTGTGCTTTTGCATTGGCCCATTCTATCTCATCGTGTTCGCCCAAAATGATAACGGCATCGGGCAACGCGCCAGTTCCTTCTTGAAAACGTTTCAAATATCGAGAAAGCTTTTTTTTACGCGACTTGTTTCTGTCACGAAGATAATCAATTTCACGACAGGTTTCATCAACGATCCCCGTTTGTGAGGGGCTGCTGGCTTCCTTGCGTTTCTTCAGCCAAAAAAGTATTTTTGAGAACTCTCTATATTGCCACCAAATAAAGAATAACAGTCCGGCGATCAAGCTGAGAGAGAAGAGATCGGAAATAATGCCTATGAGGCTGCTAAGAAAAATTACCCCTATGAAACGCCAGATGTCGTGCTTCATGGCATAGAACCATTATCGGGTTGAGAAACGATACCCAACACTACGGACGGTTTGTATAAGTTTATCAAACGTAAATGGCTCCAATGTCTTCCTGAGTCGACGAATATGGACATCAACTGTGCGTTCCTCGACATAGACGTTTTCACCCCAAACATGATCCAGTAATTGAGAGCGACTATACACGCGCTCAGGATGAGTAATAAAAAAATGGAGTAGTTTAAATTCGGTCGGGCTTATCTCAATTTCTTGCTCATTGGCTGTAACACGATAGGTATCTGGATCCAGTAATAAACCGTTTACCTCTATAACTCCACCATCATTATTACCTGAATAACGCCTTAATACCGCTTTCACCCGCGCAACAAGCTCTTTGGTGGAGAAGGGTTTAGTGATGTAATCATCCGCACCAGAATCAAGCGCTTTGACCTTGTCTAATTCCTCGCCTTTTGCTGTTAGCATTATAATAGGAATATCTCGTGTTTCCGGGACACTACGCAGACGCCGGGCATAATCGATCCCGCTCATTCCAGGCAACATCCAATCGAGTAATATCAAACTTGGGCAATTGGATTCAATGCTTGCTCTTGCTTGATCAATATCAGCAGCCTCATCACAACTGAAGCCTTCTTTCATTAAAGAGTATCCAAGCATGTCGCGAATGGCTGCTTCGTCTTCAACAATGAGGATTTTGTCTTTTTTTATTTTCAATTCCGATTCATACATACGGCGTATTAGAAAGGATGAATATTACAGCTTCATGACAATTAAAACCTTATTAATATAATAGATATCAAGTAAATAACTGTCGTAGAAACAAACTCCTCTCCTGTAATACCGCTGTAACACTTCATTAATCATTTTGTCATGGCAAATTCATTTAGCTGCAACAGTTTGCCCTTATCTTATGCCCACTCAATTTGGGGAGGCACTCACAAAGCGTTTGTGGTCGCCGCAATACATACTTTTATATATAACGGAAGGAGAACGACTGTGTTTAAAAAGACACGTTTCAATAATTTTCTGGGTTCGGTGTTAATCGGATCGCTGGCAACAATATCTACCCCGGCAATGGCAACCAATGAAGCTATGCTGGATCTTTTAAAAATTCTGGCTGATAAGGGCAGCATTACAGCAGAAGAATATAATTTGCTTAAAAATGCCGCAAAAGCAGATGGCGAAAAAGTCGAAGGCAACATTAATGAAATGAAGGCTGAAGTGGCTAGTAAAACAAAAGACTTACCTAAAATCACTACTAAAGGAAAAATCAAGATTGAGTCTGCTGATGGTGATTGGTCTTTCCAACCTATTGGCCGAATCATGTGGGACACTGTTTTATCTGATCGCGATGGCGCTACTAGCCTAGCCGAATCAAATTCTGAATTACGTCGTGCACGCATGGGTTTTCAAGGCAGCATTAAGCCGATCAACTATAAACTCGAATTAGATTTCGCAACATCAGGTAATGCTTCATGGAAGGATGTCTGGCTTTCATATAATGGCAAAAATAGCCAAGGCAAGTGGTTTGCAAAGTTAGGACAACACCACGTACCTTTTGGTCATGCAACCATAAGCAGTAGCAAATATATGCCTTTAATGAATCGTCCATTATTTGCTGATGGGCCACAACACTCACGTAAAGTAGGCCTTGCAGTAAGACAAGATAATCCACGTTGGTTTGCCCACGCAGGTGCCTTCATGCCAGGCCTTTCTACAGGTAGCGACGAAACCGGCGAATCAACCAGTGATCGCATGACTGTCGCCTTTAGAGTGGGTGGCACACCATTGTTTAAAGATAAAAAACATTTAGTTCATGCTGGCTTTTCTTATCAATATGAAGATATCAAAGGCGACGCCTTCAACAACATCGATAATACCCTGGTATCACATGTCGGTGATGGCGATTCACTTGAGTTCGATCTCAGTGAAATTGGTCTGGAAGTTGATGAAGTTGATGCTTTTGATTTCGAATTGATTGGTGTATGGGGCCCACTACATGGTGTCTTTGAGTATGTCATGTGGGACGCGGAAACACTAACGGGTGGTTCTTTTGACGCGCAAGGCTATGCATTTGATGCAGGCTGGTTCATTACTGGCGAGTCAATGAAGTATAAAGGTGGTGCGTTTAGCGGTATATCGCCTAAAAAATCGGTTCGAGATGGCGGCTGGGGTGCATGGCAACTTGCAGCACGATTTGAAAACATGGATCTCAATGATGGCACATACTTCGGTGGTGAAGCAGATGTATTTACCGTCGGCTTAAACTGGCATCCAACTTCAAACACACGTTTGATGGCTAATTACGCAACGACACTTGATTATGAATGCCCGACAACTGGGTTAGGCTGCAAAGCTAACGGGATCTCAGGTGTTGAGCCATCTGCATTCCAAATGCGCGCCCAAGTGTATTGGTAAAGATTAGTTAAACGATTTGCATCTAGAGATAAACCCCGCCCCGGCGGGGTTTTTTATGTACAGGATGTACTGTATGCCGCGGGCGCATGGATGCGCAGGAGCGGTGTCTCTCAGAAACCTCGGTAGTGGATACGAATGCCGAAGCGACGTCTTTCAGGTTAGCAAGTCGATAAAAAATAAACTCGGTTAAAAACACACAAGTCCGAGAACGGCGTCTCACAGAAACCTCCATGCTTAATAAGAACGCACAGAACGATGTGCTTCATAGATGAATCCATACGAATCATAAGCGCCTACTTCCGTGCAGACGATGCCGTGAGAGGTTCGTTGCACCCCTCTAATCAAAATCAATCAGCAAAAACCCGCTATTAATTACCCAATTCGGATAATTGTTGCCATAACCAGGCTAATGCTAGTATCGAGACGTGTTAATTGAATAACACATCAATAATAGATAAGGAGATTTACCATGAAACTGTTTAACTCGATATTGCTCACCCTATTACTATCATTACCCCTGCTTGCTTTCAGTGCGGAAGCAATCAACATCAATACTGCTGACAAGGAAGCCTTGATGTCTGTCATTAAGGGCGTTGGCGATAAAAAAGCCGAGGCAATTATTAACTATCGAAAAGAAAATGGCCCATTCAAGTCAATCGATGAGCTCACTAATATAAAAGGTATTGGTCAAACCACGATTGATAAACACAGGGAAATGTTAAGCACTTCCGAATAACCCCGACTCACCCCCCAAACTAATACGTCTCAGGGCCTCTTCGGAGGCCTTGCTTTTATTTTTCCTCTTATTTAGATCCTCTCTTGTCGCATGACTCTGCGCTGCTGTATCCTTGCGCAAACTTTTAAATACTAATACAGCAGGAATATGGATAACGATTATAAACCAGGGCAAATTGAGTCAGCGCTGCAAACGCAATGGGACGAAAACAAGGCGTTTAAAGTCACTGAAACCCCTGATAAAGAAAAATTTTATTGCCTCTCAATGTTTCCTTACCCCAGTGGCAAATTACACATGGGGCATGTCCGTAACTATACGATCGGTGATGTCATTAGTCGTTTCCAACGCATGCAGGGCAAGAATGTATTACAACCGATGGGTTGGGATGCCTTTGGTCTACCTGCAGAAGGCGCCGCAATAAAAAACAATGTCCCACCGGCAAAATGGACGTATGAAAATATTGATTATATGCGTGGCCAATTAAAACGCCTTGGCTTTGCTTATGATTGGGATCGGGAGCTAGCCACTTGCAGCCCGGAATACTATCGTTGGGAACAATGGTTTTTCACACAGCTCTATGAGAAAGGGCTTGTCTATAAAAAAACATCTGTTGTGAACTGGGACCCGATTGATCAAACCGTTTTAGCAAATGAACAGGTTATCGATGGTAAAGGTTGGCGTTCGGGCGCAACGGTTGAGCGTCGTGAAATCCCGCAATGGTTTTTAAAAATCACTGACTATGCCGATGAATTATTGGCCGACTTGGAAAAACTACCGGGCTGGCCTGATGCAGTAAAAACAATGCAAGCCAACTGGATTGGTCGCTCGGAAGGCCTTGAAGTAGATTTTAAGATTGATGGGGCTGATGAAACCTTACGCATTTATACAACACGCCCTGATACGATTATGGGCGTTAGTTATATGGCTGTTGCGGCTGAGCATCCACTAGCCAAAGCAGCAGCAGAAAATGATACAGGGCTAAAAGCATTCATTGAAGAATGTAAAAGTGGCGGCACGTCCGAGGTAGAAATGGAGACCATGGAAAAGAAAGGCATGCCTCTCAATATTAACCTGGTACATCCGATAAGCGGTGAATTGATCCCGCTTTGGGTTTCTAACTTTGTCTTGATGGGCTATGGGACCGGCGCTGTCATGGCCGTACCCGCTCATGATCAACGCGATTGGGAATTTGCTCATAAATATGACCTGCCGATCAAACAAGTCATCGTGCCTACGGACGGCTCTAATCATGATCTAGGCGAGTCCGCCTTTACTGACAAAGGACTATTAACTAATTCAGCTCAATTTGATGGATTAACTTCAACTGAAGCGTTCAACGCTATTGCTGATTTCGTAGAAAAGAATAAATGTGGCAACCGTAAGGTCAATTATCGACTCAGAGACTGGGGTATTTCGCGTCAACGCTATTGGGGTTGTCCTATCCCCATCATTAATAGCAAAACAGGTGAGGCGCTGGCCGTCCCAGCAGATGCATTACCCGTTGTCTTGCCAGAAGACATCGAATTTGAAGGCATCAGTTCACCGATAAAATCTATGACAGAATTTATTAATGTCGATGCACCGGATGGTAGTGGCCAAGCGGAAAGAGAAACCGACACTTTTGATACCTTTTTTGAATCGTCCTGGTATTTCGCACGATATTGCTGCCCAGACAATGATCAGGCGATGTTGGATGAGCGTGCCGATTATTGGCTTCCAGTCGATCAGTACATCGGTGGTATTGAGCATGCTATTTTGCACCTGCTTTATGCCAGATTCTTTACCAAATTGATGCGCGACCTAGGCTTATTGAAAAGTGATGAGCCATTTACTAATTTACTGACACAAGGCATGGTCCTGAAAGATGGCTCCAAGATGTCAAAGTCAAAGGGCAATACGGTCGATCCGCAACCGCTTATAGATCAATACGGCGCTGATACAGTTCGCTTGTTCATGATGTTTGCGTCACCGCCAGAGCAGAGTCTGGAATGGTCAGATACGGGCGTAGAAGGTTCTTATCGTTTTCTAAAACGGTTATGGAAATTAGCTAGCGCCCATATCAATGAAGGCAAAATAGGCGTCCTTGATAAGGCTTCGATGACTAACCCCCAGAGCGAATTGCGCCGAAAGATCCATATGACGATTGATAAGGTTAATGACGATATAGGTCGTCGTTATACCTTCAATACAGCTATCGCTGCAGTCATGGAAATGGTCAATGCCATGTCACGTTCCGAATTAAAAGACAATAATGACCACGCTATTATGCGCGAAGGGATAGAAACCGCCGTATTACTCCTGTCACCTATTGTCCCTCACATTACAGATGCGCTTTGGAATGCTTTGGGCCATAAAGAGCTACTTATCGATGCTGCCTGGCCAAAATCAGATCCTGATGCACTAGAGCAAAATGAGATTGAGATGATGATACAGGTCAATGGTAAGCTTCGGAGCAAGATCACAGTCGCAAAGTCCGCTGATCAAAAACAAATTGAGGCGCTAGCGCTGGCAGACCAAAAAATCCAGCAACATATTGAAGGCAAAACTGTCAGAAAAACTATCGTAATCCCCGGACGTTTAGTGAACATCGTGGTGTCATAGGGTAATATGCAAGGAAATAATTAATTAGCCATCTGGACGAGGAAATTTAATGAAAGCGCGCCTGATATTGATATGCTTGCTGCTATTAACCACCGCCTGTGGATTCCATCTACGTGGGTCTCAATTAACGAAATTTGATGTCGCTAATATCTATATTAGCCCAGCCAGCGCACCGAAACTCGCTAAAGAAGTTAAGTCTCAGCTAGCTGGAGCAGGGGTTACATTATCCGATTCAAACGTAGGTGCTACCTACATAGTGACCTTAAAAGAAGAACGTTTTGAGAAATCGATTCTCAGCGTCTCAGCGACAACAGGTAAGGTCGAGGAATACGAGTTGCTATACAGCGCCAAGATGGATGCCTCACATGCAGACGGTCGCAGCATAATACAAAACGACCAAGTCAGTGTAGCGCGAGACTTTACCTTTGATGAAAACGCGGTACTCAGTAAATTCTCAGAAGAAAGTATTTTACAAGATGATTTAGTACGCCGCAGCGCGAGTCAAGTTCTGCGTCGTCTACAAGCATTATTGCCTGCCAGTAAGTAATCTCGAATAAAATGCGATTGCGCCCCGAACAACTCGAGATGCACTTGCAAGGTTCCGCATTGGCACCGATCTATTTTGTCAGCGGCGATGAGCCGCTACAAAAACTTGAGTGCATCGACCAAATACGAAAAACAGCGCGTACTCAAGGTTATGATGAACGCCTGGTGTTTAATGTCGATAAGTCCTTTGATTGGGATTCTATCAATCAGGCAACCGGAAATTTATCACTGTTTTCCAATCGTCGAATTATTGAGTTACGTATGGTATCACCCAAGCCCGGCAAAGAAGGTGGACGGGTCTTATTAGAGTACGCTGAGCAGCTCAATGAAGACAACCTGCTCATTATCAGCTCTGAAAAAATGGACAAGAGCGTTCAGAACACCAAGTGGTTTAAAGCCCTTGAAAAAGCGGGCGCTATAATCCAGGTCTGGCCTATTAATCCAGCACAGTTACCCGGCTGGATACAGTCGCGCACCCAGAGCAAACAAAAACGTATTACACTCGATGCAGCAAGATTGATCGCGCAACGAGTTGAAGGCAACCTGCTTGCCGCACGACAAGAAATTGAAAAACTAGCGCTTCTCATCGATAAAGACACAATCGATATCGAAGATGTTATAAACGCAGTTGCTGACAGTTCCCGGTTTGATGTTTTCGAGATGATCGAAAGTGCATTTCTGGGTAATTCAGACCGTACTTTAATAATGTTGAATGGTTTAAAAAATGAAGGCACTGAGCCGATGGCACTATTTGGTGCCTTGATGTGGGAATTTAGGCGACTATGTACTATTGCCCATCAACATGAGGCTGGAGCCAGTCTTGAGAAACTATTCAATTCTTACCGGATATGGGATCAGAAGAAACGGCCAATGAATGCAGTTTTAAAACGTCACTCAAGCAAATCACTGGATCAACTATTAAACTATTGTGCAGCAATTGATAAGAACTTAAAAAGTAGTCAGAAACTACAAGCATGGGATCAATTTAATACATTATTATTAGCAATAGCCGGTATTAACACGACTAAATTTCAACAAGCATAACTAACGCAAATAAAGAAAGTATAGAGATGGATATAAAACAATATATGTCGGGCCTAGGTCAACTCGCCAGAGCATCGGCCGGATTAATGGCTCGCGCAACAACTGCGCAAAAAAATAATGCATTAATCGCGATTGCCGAAAACATACAAAAACATCGTGCTGTTCTGACCAAGGCCAATGCAGAAGATCTAAAACTCGCAAAAGAAAAAAACCTTGAAGCCGCATTAGTCGATCGCCTGGAACTAACAGAGGCACGAATTGATGACATGTCTGAAGGCTTAAATCAAATCGCATCGCTTACTGATCCTATCGGCACGATCACAGATCTCGCGATGCGACCGACAGGCATTCAAGTAGGCAATATGCGTGTCCCTTTGGGTGTCGTTGGCATTATTTATGAATCGCGTCCTAATGTCACTGCTGACGCTGCGGGTCTTTGTCTAAAGTCAGGTAACGCAACAATCTTGCGTGGCGGCTCAGAAGCGCTTAATTCCAATCAGGCTATCGCTAAATGTATTCATATGGGGCTAGTTGCGGCCGATTTACCACAAGAGGCCATTCAGGTTATTTCAACAACAGATCGTGCAGCCGTCGGTGAATTGCTCAGCATGTCAGAATACGTTGACGTTATCGTCCCTCGTGGCGGCAAGAGCCTGATTGAACGCGTTAGCGCTGAAGCACGTATGCCTGTAATAAAACACCTTGACGGTATCTGCCATGTTTATATTGACAACAACGCCGATGCTGAAAAGGCTGTGAACATTGCCTTGAATGCAAAGACACAACGCTACGGCACGTGTAACACGATGGAGTGTTTATTGGTCGCGCGTTCAGTTGCGTCTGAAATACTGACGAAATTAGCGCCCCTATATAAAGAAGCCGGTGTTGAGATCCGAGGTTGTGAAGAAAGTGTAAAACTACTCGGCAATATTAAGCTTGCCACTGAGGAAGATTATGGCACAGAATATCTTGCGCCAATTATGTCATTAAAGATCGTGGATGATGTAAACGAGGCTATGCAACATATCGCTAAATATGGTTCGCAACACACGGATGCTATTGTGACTGAAAATATAACAACGGCGCGCCGCTTTTTAAGAGAAGTCGACTCAAGTTCGGTTATGGTCAATGCATCGACTCGTTTTGCTGATGGTTTTGAATACGGTCTTGGGGCTGAAATAGGAATCAGCACGGACAAGTTCCACGCACGCGGTCCGGTAGGCCTGGAAGGCCTCACATCGAAAAAATATATTGTCCTTGGAGATGGTCATATTCGAACCTGAATATTGCAGTTTGATTATTCCGTTATTTCTTACCATACTTAATCTAATGTTTGTATTTCTAATAAAATGCCATTAGTCGGTATTCTAGGTGGCACATTTGATCCGATCCATCATGGGCACATACGCCTCGCGCTTGAGGCTAAACAGCAACTCAATCTCGATCACGTGAGATTAATACCCGTCAACATCCCGCCTCATCGCTCAAAACCCGTTGCCTCCGCTAATCACAGACGCAAAATGATAGAATTGGCCATTAACCATGAAGAAAATCTTTGCATTGATTTACGTGAACTCGACAGCGATGAAATTTCATATTCAATCAATACCCTTAAGTCACTACGGCAAGAATTTAATAATGACGGCTTATGTTTAATACTCGGCAGAGATGCCTTCAACAAGATTGATAACTGGAAGCACTGGGATGAACTACTCACCTATGCGCATATCATCGTCGCAAACCGTCCGGGCGAATTAAATGACGCTGTTTCACCAAAACTAGAGCAGTGGATTAAACATCATCAAACCAGCCAAGCTATATCACTCAATGAAAAAACATCCGGATATATCTACTTTATAGATATACCCATGCTCGACATATCATCAAGCATGATCCGGCAGAAGCACCTTAAACACGAAACGATCGATGAGTTTTTACAACCACCAACACTAACTTATATTAAAGAAAATCACCTCTATCAGGAAACTGCATGAATATTAAAAAAATAATAGACGTAATCCTTGAGACATTAGATGACGCCAACGCACTTGATGTCATTGTCTTCGAAGTGAGTAAACTAACCAGTATTTCCGATTACATGATCATTGCCAGCGGACGCTCAAGCCGACAAGTCAATTCAATGGCTGAAAAAGTCGTCGAAACCGCAAAAGAAAATGGCTTACAACCCTTAGGGACAGAAGGAAAGAAGGCAGGCGATTGGGTGTTGGTCGATCTAGGCGATATCATCGTCCACATCATGCATCCCGACACTCGCGAATACTATCAGCTTGAAAAACTCTGGAGTGCAGAAACCATAGAAGCCGAGCAAGCTGAAAACAAGCAATAATGCGGATAGATTTAATTGCAGTGGGCAAACGTATGCCCGCGTGGATTGAAACCGCAGTTAAAGAATATTCAAAACGCCTGCCGAAAAATATCCAGTTTAAGATAATTGAGATCACACCTGCGATCCGCGGTAAAAATAATATCGCTGAAAACTTTAAGCAACAAGAACAGAAAAAAATAGAAACAACACTATCACCTGATAGCATCATTATTTGTTTAGATGAGAAAGGAAAGTCTATCAGCAGCCAACAGCTCGCTGATCAATTACAAACATGGAATGATGAACAACAACACGTCAGCATCATCATCGGTGGTGCTGATGGTTTAAGTGATGAACTAAAAGAAAAATCAAACCAAATGTGGTCACTGTCTAAAATGACCTTGCCGCATGGCTTAGTAAGGGTAATGCTAGCCGAACAATTATATCGCGCCTGGACTATCACTCAGAATCACCCCTACCATCGAGAGTAAACTAGGCCTAGTTGAGCTTTATTGTCGTTGCATCTTTCCATAAGCAAAACCGACTAGCGTCACTATTTTTAATCAACGAACAACGCATTGGCTTACTAAACTATCAACGCTCTTTAATCACGATTCATGTGTGCACAACATAAGCACCATTAAAAATAACATGATCGTCATTATCAAATGTAATCCGCGACTCTAATTGAATCCTGGCTACACCCTTATAAATTTATCCTTTTGTTCCATAGATTCAAATGAACATGTGGCAGATAGATCAGCCTCAACAGGTTTAAGAAACTGAGTGTTCCTTTCTTGAATAACAATATGACCAGCTAAACCATGTTCCTTCAAAAGCAAATAAAGCAAACCCCAGCCTGATAAAACAGAGACGGAATAAATGCTACCACCAAACGCCGTGCATTTATGATTCAGGTTATTCTCAAGCGGCGCCTGTAGTGTTAAAGAGTCCCCCGTATATTCACTAACCGTAATACCAATCTCTTTCGTTAACGAAATTTCAGAACGGAGCACTTCTTGTAATGTGTTATTCATCTACAAACGATACTTTTTAAACCGGCCAGACATGCATATTTAAACCTATCTCCACTTAGGCTCTATCATCGTTCTAAATCAACAACTCTACCCGTGCCTGTTTTTTTAGTTTCAAAGCACTGACAAGCACAAAGAGAAAAATTACCCGATGAAGTTTTAGGCAGATTATATGCATTACAAGTTCTTGTTATAAACTCTGTGCCTTCATTTGTTTTCCTTTCATATTCCACGCTACTGTTTACACAATCCAGGGTTGCTTGCATATCGTCACAATCAAACGCACCTGGTGGGTCTTCTGCTGGTGGCTTGGGTTCCTTTGGTCTCGTTGGTCCAGCTGGCGGTTCATCTATTGGCGGCTCATCTAAATCAGAAATTTCACATATCATACGAACATCATTACGAAGTTTTGTGGTCAAGTCTTTAAGACTTCCCATAACTCTTTCCCTGTAGTCAATGGTAAATTCAGTCGTTATTCCTCCCGTCAGCTCAAGCCCCACACCGACTATTGCGATTGGCCCAGCTACACCACCCACTTCTCCTTCTCCGGAGACTGTTCCTTCAATGCTCCCTCCGACTGAAACACTATCAAAATACAAACCTATCTTTTCCTTTTCCTGCATATACCAATTGTGCGAAAGCCTCTCACTCATAGAGTCGCAGCTTTCTCGACCAGTTGAATATTGCAAAGTATATGTTTCGTTGTGAACGATAGTCCCTGTTCCATCCTTAATGGTATGTGTTATTTCATGATAACTTCCTGGTCCTTGAACTACCTGAATCTTTGTAAGAATCGGCACTAAAAAACTTGAGTCCGCTTTATTTATTAACTTTCGAGTATTAGCAGATTTTGCCACAGCACTTTTGGGTTGAATCGCATGTCCTAATGCCACCCCATAAAAAACTATTTCGCTTTTCATGTATTGATTGGTATTAGTCAAACTTAATTCAACATCTGCCACAGACTGACTGATTATCTGATAACCAGAGTAACATGCGGGCAATGTGTTTGGTCTGTTTCCTGTCTTGCAATCAATCCCAAGCACCGATCTGACATAAGTTTTATTATTTTTTTTGGTCACGATAGTCAGGCAGTTTTTCAAACTATTTGCAGAATAATATAGACGACCCAAGGCTACCCCAATTGCTGATTTTTTTTCAATGCTAGTGTCTTTTAAACAGGAGTGCCACGTTTGAAGTTCCTCGCCTGATTCCAACAAGGACTTAATAAGGAGTTTATTAACCCTTTTTCCGTCGAATTTGAATGTATCAGTTAGCTCATTTAAACCACGTTTGCTATGACTGTCTGCGCTAACGAAACTACAAACAAGGGAGAAGATTACTATTTTAATTAGAAATAATTGAGCTTTCATATACCGTCCTATTATTATTTTTCTTATAGTTAATTATATTTAATACCAGCTTTACGACCTTCGAATCTTAACCTCATGTTGAACATAGTCATGAAAGGACAAGGGAAACCAATCTAAAGAAAAGCAATAACTTAAAAATTAACACAAAATCAAAGCCTGTTGTTTATGCAATAAGAAAAACTGTTGCTAGTCCCAGGAATGTCATAAACCCGATAACATCCGTTACCGTTGTTAAGATCACGCCGCCAGCAATAGCCGGATCTATACCAAAACGTTTTAGCACCAAAGGTATAGTTGCGCCGGCAAGGGCAGCGATAACGAGGTTGATGATCATTGATACACCGATGACGATGCCCAAAAACAGATTATCAAACCAGAGAATGACTATGGTAGCGACGACGCATGACCAAAGTATCCCATTTAGTGTGCCGACGGTGAGTTCTTTTATAAGTAGTGGTTTGATATTGGTTCTAACAATTTGTCCAAGTGCAATACCACGTATAGCAATGGTCAGCGTTTGACTGCCAGCAATACCTCCCATTCCAGCGACCACAGGCATAAGAACGGCGAGCGCGACCAGTTCATGAATGGTGTCTTCAAAACGACCGATGACCCAGGATGCGAGAAAAGCAGTGAGCAAGTTTATACCTAACCATATTGCACGACGCTTAGTCGTGACGAATACGGGAGAGAACATATCATCTTCACCCAAACCAGCCATGTTTCTTACAGCTTGTTCAGCTGCTTCCTGAATAACGTCGACGACATCATCAATGGTAATACGTCCGAGCAAATGACCTTCATCGTCTATCACAGCGGCAGAGATCAGGTCGCGTTGTTCAAACAGTTTTGCTACTTCTGATTTAGGTGTGTTTGCAGAAAGATAGGCCTCTTCTTCCATCCAGGTGCCGACAGTTGTTTCTGGACCTCTGACTAATAATTCTGTTAATGGAAGGACGCCTAAATAATTATTTTCACGATCAACCACCATTAGATTATCTGTCTTTGTCGGTATGCTACCTAGCAAACGTAGATAACGTGCAACAGCATCCAATGAAACGTCAGCGCGTACAGAAACCACATCAACATTCATCAAGCCGCCCGCGGTGTCTTCCGGATAGGTAAGAATAGAAGACAGACGTTGTAGATTTTGCTCATCCATTGAACGTAGCACGGTATCTGCGATATCCTCGGGAAGGTCTTGCAATATGTCTGCAACATCGTCGGCATCAAGATTTTTGGTTGCATCAGCCAGTTTGTCGGGATGCATTTGTTCAAGAAATTCGGTGCGTACTGCATCCTGCATATGAGAAAGCACGTCGCCTTCTAGCTCAGGATCGATTAACTGCCAAACGTTATCACGATCGCGACTTGGCATGCTTTCGATGACATCTGCCGTTTCGGAAGGGTGTAGTGTCGCGACTATATCACGCGCAATTTCAATATCGTCCCGTTCCAACGCCTCATGTAGTGAGTCGACAGCAGATTGTTCTGGTTCTTGTTGAGTAGTTTCGTCCATAAGCTTTACTTTAAGTTTATGAACAAGAGTCTATCAGTGCTTGCAGTTCAATGCTAAAAAGACTGCTTTTAAAGATAAGAAAAAATATTTAAACCGGTTCTGTGTTTAAACGCTGGAGTAATAAATTTACCTCTGCTCCGCATGAGGTGTTTCGTACTTCTTTAACTAAACTACTTAGTTTGTCGATATTAGTATTATTAATTATTTTTTTAATTTCTAGTAGTGATGCAGTGTGCACACTAAACTCTCTAAGCCCCAAGCCTAGTAGTAACTGTGTATGTTCTTTTTCGCCAGCCATTTCACCGCACATTGACACGGGGATGTTGGCTTTTTCCCCGGCCTTAATAGTCGTTTCTATTAGTCTTAATACAGCAGGGTGTAGTGGATCATATAAATAATTAACTTCATCGTTAACCCGATCTATTGCCATAGTATATTGGATTAAATCGTTCGTGCCGATAGAAAGGAAATCAAGTTTTTTAGCAAATATGTCTGCACATATAGCGGCTGCAGGCACTTCAATCATGCCACCTACCTTTATGTCAGTGTCATAGTCGATAGATTGGTTATCGAGATCTGACTTTATATCCTCAATCATCTGCAAGACCTGCTGCATTTCCTGTATATTAGTCAGCATTGGTATCATTATTTTTACCGGACCATGAGCGGAAGCCCTTAATATTGCCCGTAATTGTGGACGAAATAATTCGGGTTCTTTTAGACACAACCGTATTGCCCGTAAACCTAGAGCCGGATTTGATCTGACTTGACCAATTTGACTGCCCGCACCATCGACTTGTTTGTCTGCACCCAGATCGAGTGTTCGTATAGTTAAAGGCAGGCCGCGCAAGGCTTTAAGTACGTTTAAATATGTTTCAAAATGTTCTTCTTCATCTGGAGGTGCCTCTCGATTCATATATAGAAATTCGGTACGGTATAAACCAACACCTTTTGCACCAACATCTCTTACGGTTTCAAAATCTTTCGGCAACTCGATATTGGCTGTAAGTGTAATCGGTATACCATCTATTGATTCTGTCGAGGCATTTTTAAGTTTTCCGAGTGATGAATAGTAACGTTTTACTTCTCGCTGTCTTTTTTCATAATAGCTTTTAGTAGACTTATCAGGGTCTACCAGCAACATGCCGGTGCTACCATCAATAATGACCAGATCATCATTTCTAACGAATCTACGAGCACTATGTAAGCCGACAACGGCAGGGATACCCAGGCTTCGCGCAAGGATTGCCGTATGTGATGTTGGGCCACCGAACTCTGTTGCAAAGGCAGCGATACCATAATGTTGCATCAACACCGTGTCGGCAGGAGTTAGATCGTCGGCCATAATAATTCTGTTTTTTAAATGGTCGTCAGGAACTTCATGTAATAACGGCTTCTGCTTTAATAAGACACGCAGGATTCTATTTACCACATGATCGACATCGTCACGCCGCGTACTGAGGTAAGCATCGGCCATTTCATTAAAGACATTGACCAATGCATCACGTTGTAATTTAAGTGCCCATTCAGCATTACATAAACGTTCTTTTATAATGCGTTTGGGCTCTTCTGTCAGGGTAATGTCTTCCAACATTAGCAAATGGGTATCAATGAATGCCGAGATATCTACTGATGTTGAAACTGGAATATGATCGCGTATGGCGCGTAATTGCTGACGCGCCTCAGCTATCGCATTATTAAACCGTGATAATTCATCTTCAAGTTGTGAGTTGCGAATATTGTACTTACGTACATCAAGTTGATCATGTTGAACAATATGAATCTGCCCGATTGCAATCCCGCGCGAGACACTGACCCCTTGAATAGATATCGTCATTCGTCTTCGCCAAACTTTTGGTTTATCAAGTCTTCTAGTGCGGCCATGGCCTCATCTTCATCAGGACCTATGGTCTTGATGTCGATTTCAGCCCCTTTACCTGCTGCCAGCATCATAACGCCCATAATGCTTTTACCGCTGATCTCTCTATGACCAGAATTAACATTAATCTCGGCATTAAAACTAGAGGCGACCTGGACAAATTTAGCTGCTGCACGAGCATGTAAACCTAACTTGTTTATTATGGTAATTGTTTTATGTTTCATTCGTTTGCAATTGCCTGGTTAATAGTGATGCCATCAATACCTCCGCTATCACGATTAGCGGGCAGCAGCTTGACATTAAACGGACTGCCCTTAATCATAAACTTAGCTGCACCAAACAAGGCAGCCCCGATTCTATTATGTGAGATTATTAATACGCCTGCACTCATATTAAAGATCTCGGTGTCTCATGATGACTTGTTTTCCTTGTTGCATAAACTTTTTTGCTAGTTGCTCAACAATGAAGACAGATCGATGATGCCCTCCTGTACAACCACAAGCAATACTCAAATAGCTGCGATTATCTGTTTCAAATTGGGGTATCCAACGCTCTAGAAAACCTTCCACATCATTTAACATATGCATAACATTCTCTTGTTTTGACAAGAAATCAATAATCGGCTGATCTTTACCGGAGAATTGTCGTAAGTGTTTTTTCCAGTAAGGGTTTGGCAAACACCTCAAGTCAAAAACGAAATCCGAATCTTTAGGGATCCCGTTTTTATAACCAAAAGAAATAATTTGTAGTGAGAGAACAGCCTTTTCTCTACGAGCAATACGTTCACGAACAATATCCCGCAACTCATTAAGTTGCATAAAACTTGTATCAACACGCAGATCTGATGCTTGCGCAATCTCAAGCGTACTCTCACGCTCTTGATGGATTGCATCAAGCAAAGAAACCTGCTCAGAAGATAGCGGATGTTTACGCCGAGTTTCGCTAAATCGTTTTGTTAAGACCTCGTCATTGGCATCGATATAAATTAATTCTGTTGATATCTTTTTATCTAAAAGTGACTTAACCCTTTCTGGAAGATAGTCGAGCTCGTTTTTCCTGTTACGTGCATCTATACCGATTGCTATTAGCCGGGGAAGATCGCTTTCATCTTTTGAAAACTGGGTGATTAGTTCACTAAGTAAACTGATGGGGAGATTATCGATGGTATAATAGGAAAGATCTTCAAGCGTGTTTAAGACAACCGTTTTGCCTGCGCCGGATAAACCGCTAACGATGATAAGTCGACGATCTATTTCATTCATTCATTTTTTGCCTGAATCTATATGACGCATTTGTCTTTTACTAAACGCCTCTGATGCATTATAACCACTAACTCTCAAAATGTGATTACGTGCCGCACATTCCATCAATATGGCCAGGTTACGACCTGGCGCAACAGGCAACGTGATTTCTGGAATTTCCATATCCAGTATATTTCGCGTGTTATAGCTCTCTCCAAGCCGATCAAGTTCCATTAAGTTTTTATTGTCCATTGCCTGCAACTGCACTATCAACTTAAGGTATTTATTCTTTTTGATTGCACTGTCACCAAACAGCTCGCGCACATTTATAATGCCCAGGCCTCTAACTTCAAGAAAATCCTGTAGCGTTTCCGGACAGGTTCCATCAATAATATCTGGTGTTATTCTGGAAAATAGCGGCGCATCATCGGCAATTAACCTATGTCCTCGTGATATTAGTTCCAGTGCCAGTTCACTTTTTCCAATTCCGCTTGGCCCGGTTATTAGCACGCCTATAGCCATGACTTCCATGTATACCCCATGCAGGGTCAGCATGTCCGCAAACAGGTTGCTTAGAAAATAACGCAGTACATCAGATAGTCTGCTACCGTTTGTTGGAGTGGAAAATAACGGAACACTGTGTTCATTACTCTTACGTTTGAGCAGCGTTGGCACGTCACAACCATCTGCAATAATGACGCAGGCCGGTTGACTACTGAAGATCTGGATAACAGCATCTTGCATGGAAATATCTCTCAAACCTTCGAGGTATTTTATTTCCATATTACCAATAATTTGTATTTGGTGCGGGTGTATCAGATTTAAATGTCCAACGAGCGATAGACTGCGGGTAGCATCTTCTTCGGATGCATGTGATTTTTTACTGGATTTCTTTTTAGATGTCTTTTTTACTGGAGGGAGCTGTTCTTCACGGATGATCGCGTGTTTGGCACCTTGCTGTCCGGCTACCCAGTCAAGCTCCAGTTTCTCATGATGTATAGTATAGAGGTCTTCGATGCTTAATTCATTTGTAAGTCCTGGCATACTGTCAGCCCGTTAATATTGAAAATATTTCCGTCGAAGAACTAGATTCCCTAAGTTTACTTACTATTTCTGTATCGCTGAACTTCTCTGCTAATGTTGCCAAAGTTTGTAAATGCTCTTCAGTTGAGTCTTCTGGAACGATCAGTGCAAAGATTAAATCAACAGGTGCTTTATCCACGGCATCATAATCAATGCCATCATCAAGCTGCAAAAAAGCCGCGATTGTTTTTTTACTGTTTTTCAGACGCCCATGTGGAATGGCAATCCCATTGCCAAGCCCTGTACTTCCCAGTCGTTCTCGAGCACATAAACAATCAAAAACCTCAGTTTGCGATGTTGCACTATCAGAATCTGCAATCGTCTTTGCCAATGTGTCCAGCGCATCTTTTTTACTATGACAATCTATACCCAGAGAGACGCACTCAGGTGATAAAATATCTGAAATATTCATGCTTTTAGATTATAAAAAGTTGAAGTTCTATTCGATGTCTTGATCTTTTAAACCACCTTCTCCGCGGCGATGATCAGTTAATTTTTCTTTGTGCTTCTTTAACTGTCTGTCCAGTTTATCGGTCAACCCATCTATAGCCGCATACATGTCTTCCTGTTCGTTCTCGGCAAACAGGTTGCCACGGTTAACGTGTACTGTTGCTTCAGCTTTTTGACGTTCTTTCTCAACGCTTAAAATGACATGAATATTAGTTATATGTTCGAAGTGCCGTTCCAAGCGTTCAAATTTGGTATCGACATATGATTTTAATGAGTCAGTAATATCTATATGATGACCGGTAACACTAATTTGCATAATTTACTCCTGGCAAAAATTTATTATTCTCTAAGCAAGTCTCTTCCGTTCATTAGATGGAGGTATCGCCATCGCTTCCCTATATTTTGCGACGGTCCTTCTCGCAACATTAATTCCTTGATCTTCCAGTATTGCAGCAATTTTACTATCGCTAAGCGGCTTAATAGGCGTTTCAGCGCTAATCAATTTTTTAATCAGTGCACGTATTGCTGTCGATGAACAAACACCGCCATAGTTGGTTCCAACGTGGCTGGAGAAAAAATATTTGAGCTCAAAAATGCCGCGTGGCGTATGCATATACTTGCGTGTAGTAACTCTGGAAATAGTAGACTCATGCATACCGAGTGTTTCGGCAACATCATGTAGTACCAACGGCTTCATCGCCTCTTCACCATGCTCAAGAAATGCTCGTTGTCTTTCCACTATGCAGGTTGCTACTCTTAATAGTGTTTCGCTGCGACTACGTATACTTTTTATAAACCAGCGTGCTTCTTGGAGATGAGACTTAAGTGAATTATTATCATCACTATTGTCTGCTCGGCGAATCATGCTGGCATAGGCCGAATTTATTCGAAGACTGGGAATACCGTCCGTGTTTAGATCAACCTTCCATATGCCTTTAACTTTCTTAACATACACATCGGGCACAACGTATTCAGTGTGAGCAACACTGACTTCATTGCCGGGACGCGGGTTCATAGACTGGATAAGGTTAACGACTTCTGTTAGTTCTTCCTGATCCAGCTTCATTTTCCGCATGATCTGGTTGTAATCGTGTGCAGCAAGCAAATCAAGGTGATGTTTGATCAATGTTTTGGCTTCTTCCAGACGAAATGTATCTACATCACATTGTTTTAACTGTAGACAAAGACATTCTTTAAGATCTCTCGATCCGACACCAGCCGGCCCCATAGCCTGGATCATTCTTAACACGGCTTCAATTTCTTCAATACCAACATCTTCCAGATCATCATCAACCGCAGCCAGTATGTCTTCCAATGTCCCGGCTAAATATCCATCGTCATCGAGTGAATCGATAATGGTCAATGCGATAACTTTATCGCTATCCGATATTTGTGCCAGGTTCAATTGCCATTCGAGATGTTCGCGTAAAGTGTTTTTACTAGAGTCCTGATTTTCAAAACCATCATAATTGCCCTTATCATTATTCGCTTTGGCATAATTAGGCGTGTTGTCATAGATATCGTCCCAGCCACTGTCTACTGGAAGCTCATCAGGCATAGTCTCTTGATTCAGATCCGTTACATTATCAATGGAATCTTTTTTTGCTTCGGGCGTCTTGTTTGCCGTTTCTTCAGAAGACTTCTGATCTGATTCACCTTCATCCATTTCCAACATCATGTTGGATTCGAGCGCGTCCTGAACTTCGGCTTGAAGCTCGACGCTGGATAACTGCAACAAACGGATCGCTTGTTGCAGTTGGGGCGTCATAGTCAAGCTCTGCCCGATTCTTAATTGTAATGATGGCTTCATATTAATAAGTGTAACTTAAAATCTATTGGTTTGAATTAATACTGGTAGCAATAGATTCAAAGTGAAAATTGTTCTCCTAAGTAGACATCTCTAACTTGTTCATTATTTAATATTTGTTCTGGTGATCCTTCGGCAAGAATCTTGCCATCGTTCACGATATACGCCCGATCACAGGTTCCAAGAGTCTCTCGAACGTTATGATCGGTAATTAATATTCCAATACCATGCTCGCAGAGCCGGTGAATCAATCGCTGTATATCATTGATTGATATGGGATCTATACCTGCAAAAGGTTCATCTAGCAACAAAAAATGAGGCTCTGAAGCAAGTGCTCTGGCTATTTCCAGACGTCGCCGTTCTCCGCCTGATAGACTCATCCCCAGATTATCCCGCAAATGAGCTATATGAAATTCTTGAAGTAATAACTCGAGCCGTTGCTTCGCTTTTCGTCGATCATTTGGCATACGCGTTTCGAGTATCGCCATGATGTTATCTTCAACCGTCAATTTCCTGAACACAGATGCTTCTTGTGGCAAGTATCCGAGGCCAAGATGAGATCGTTGGTCTATGCTAAGCCGGCTTATCTCCTTATTATCAAGGTGTATGGTGCCACTATCTGATGGCACCAGTCCCACAATCATATAAAAACTGGTGGTTTTACCGGCGCCGTTAGGACCGAGTAATCCAATCGTTTCACCACTTTGAACCGAAAGACTCACATCAGACACGACCTTCCTTGATCGGTACGATTTTGAGAGATGACGGACAGATAAAATACTCATAGCGATAGTCTTTGGAAGATATTAACCAACTACGTTCTTAATTATTATAAGGGCGTGATTCGTGATGCGCATTAATATTAATTTACTTACAACAGCTCACGTTCATTTATACTATCTATTCTTGCTTCTTCTTTTTAATTGTTATTTTTACGCGACCATCGGTCTTTTTCTTAGCGCCGTCATCCTTGGTTTTAGCGGTTTTTGTAGAGCCTTTGGCTTTTACCTGGCTGAGTATCGTGTCATATTCTATACGAGTACCACTAAAACGAAGTCCTTCCTGAGTAACTAACGCTTCATCGATCAAGATGACGTAATCCTTTAAGGCATAATACTCCATTTGCAATGCTTCGGCTTCATCATATATTTTACTATCATCGGGCAGTTGGCGATAGGTCGCAGGTCTTCCTTGCATAACGACAAGTTCCGTTTCGCCATTGGCATTATTGTAGACGGTCATGGTGTGTCCGGTCATGTGAATACTGCCTTGATCAACTATGACATTACCTCGATAGATAGTAACCCCCTTTACATCATCCATCTCTGCCGAATCGGCTTCAATTTCAATGTCTTGTTGCTTGTCCGTTGATAGTGCAAATGCACTATTCATCATCGAGGCAACAATTATAGCTAAAATCAGCTTATTGAGCGGCTTGTCTAGGTTCAATCGTCGTCTGTACATTATTAAGAAACTCCATTCGTTGTTCTTGAAGATAAGCACGCATCCCAGTTGAATTTGTTACGGAACGTTTAGTAATTAAGGTAGCAGCTTTATCCGTCTCCGCATATTTTTGATCAACTAGCACACGAGCATCTTCAGCTATTAATTCAACTTTGAGATCACCAAACTCATCATTCTGATATAGATATACATTTCCACTTAATAAAATAACGTCATTATTTGATGTCACCCAACCGTTATCCGCTGAAACAAAAATTGGCGGCCCATCAACACGGAATATTTCAAGTTCAGGTTTATGTAATTCACTCGTATTATCATCAGGATAGTGAGCCATATAAGCTGCGTTAAGTCGATTCTTTGGCGTACCATCCTGATTCATCGTCAGAGTGGTGAAATTTTCCATGTAATAGTCAGGGTAATGCGCCAACTTATTTAATTTTGTAAGATCATTTTCTGTTAATTTTTCCAAAGCCCAATAACTGAACCCGGCGACAACTATCAGAACAAATATCAACTTCCATCTATCACTAAACATTAATTTTATTTAATCGAAGCCATAACAAATTACGTAGCAAGATATCGTTTAATCCGATCATCATATTTATTTTGGGCACGCATGATTAATTCACAAACTTCTCTTGCAGCACCTAGTCCTCCTTGAGCTTCTGTTACCCATGCCGCATTATTTTTAACTTCAATGTGCGCGTCAGCGACAGCAATGGGTAATCCGACATGAACCATGGCTGGTAAGTCGATCACATCATCTCCGACATAAGCAACTTGTTTCTGTTCAAGCCCGAGCTCTTGAATAAGGTTTAATAGCCTCGCTCCCTTATCTTTTTCGCCCTGATAAACGTATTTGATGCCTAGCGACTCCATTCGTTCCGCAACGATATTAGAAGAACGCGCCGTGATAACCGCGATCTTGCAACCAGTTTCCAGCAACATAACCAGTCCATGGCCATCGCGGACATGGAATGATTTATATTCATTTCCGCTTTCGCCGAGAATAAGTTTGCCATCGGTTAATACACCGTCGACATCAAACACAGCTAGCTTTATGTTGGCGGCTTTTTCCAAGATCGCTTTCTTATCCATTTTCTTTAGACAACCCGCGCTCGTAACAAATCATGCATGTTTAATATTCCAATTAACTTTTCTTGTTCATCAACAACAACCAACGCATTAATACTGTGTTTTTCCATAAGTGACAATGCAGAAGCAGCTAACGAATTGGCTTTTATATTTTTACCGTTTTTAGTCATGACATCTTTTACCAGACAACTATTGATATCAATGTTCGAATCAAGTGTTCGACGCAAATCGCCATCTGTAAAGATACCTAATATATTGTTGTCACTATCCACAATAGTGGTAACACCCAGGCCTTTTTGTGTCATTTCAATTAATGCATCGCTGAGCGAAGCCAATGCCGAGACCTTTGGTACTTCATTATCTATATGCATAATATCACTTACGTGTAATAGCAGACGTCGGCCTAATGAGCCACCGGGGTGCGACAAGGCAAAATCATTTTCATTGAAACCACGCGCCTCAAGTAACGCTATTGAAATTGCGTCACCCATCGCAAGTGTCGCTGTAGTACTAGAGGTTGGTGCCAGTCCGAGTGGGCAGGCTTCTTTGTTAACACTGACATCTATATTAACCGTCGCTGTGTTTGCCAATGTTGAACCCGGTCGGCCGGTTAATGCAATCATGGGGATATTTAGTCTTTTAATAACAGGTAAGAGCGCGACGACTTCATCCGTCTCTCCTGAATTAGATAACACCAGCACGACATCTTCGTTGGTTATCATACCCAGATCGCCATGACTTGCTTCACCAGGATGTACAAAGAACGCGGGCGTCCCGGTACTTGCTAATGTTGCCGCTATCTTGTTGCCAATGTGCCCCGATTTACCCATGCCAATGACGACAACACGTCCTTCGCACTGGAGCAAGATATCACAAGCCGCAACAAACTTGTCATCAATACGGTCTATTAAATCTGTGAGTGCCGCACGCTCAGTCTCGATAACCGCTTTTCCGAGTGTTATAAATTTGTCAGGATTTATTTCATTCATGATTTAGCTTGTCATAATACTTTGTGAAAACAGAACATACTGGTACGCCATAAAGCAAGCTAATAGCATGGCCCCTTCAGTCCTGACCAGTTTACCCTTGCTTGATACGAATAACATAGCACCTAACAATAAAGATAAACCAATCATTGCCGGATAATCTCTGCTTAATACTTCACTGGCAAAATAATCCGGGTTGATTAATGCTGGAATACCTAATACAGCAAGGATATTAAACATATTTGAACCAATTATATTCCCAATGGCTATATCTGCTTCCTTTTTCAGAATGCTGGCAATAGATGCAGCAAGTTCTGGCAAACTGGTGCCAATCGCGACAATAGTTAAGCCAATAACCAGATCAGACACTCCGTAAGATTCAGCTATAAATACCGCGCCACGAACCAACAGATCAGCGCCAGCGACAAGCATTATCAGTCCTGTTAATAGTTTTACAACGGCAATCTTTGTTGGATCAACGTTGTTTAATTCTTGTTCAAATTCGCTTATGAGCGGATCATTGTTAGCCGATTTTTTTGCGATCCAAATAATCCAGCCTAAAGACCCGATGAGAGAGAGAAGCAATATAATTGCGTCAATACGACTTAAATGACCATCTAGCATCAACACTAGTGCGATGACGAGTGCGACACACATCAATCCATACTCTCTTTTTATTGTGCGAGATACAACGGTAATAGGCAGTAATAATATGCTGACTCCCAGCACCAAACCAATGTTGGTGATATTTGATCCCAAGGCATTACCAATAGCAATGGCTGTTTTATCTTGCAAGGCGGAAACAGATCCGACGAGTATCTCCGGAGCCGAGGTGGCAAAACCGACGATAGTTAAACCAATAATTAATGGCGGCATTCCAAGCTGACGCGCAATACTCGATGCGCCATTGACGAACATATCAGCACCATAAATAAGCAACACAAGCCCGATCAAGACAAGCAAACATGAAACCAGCATTGGCTAGTTATTCCTCTCTATTAAATTAACAAGATGATGCCAGATTCAGTCCTTACTGAAAAATAACGCAAGCAAGTTTTTACCTTATTCTTAAAAAAACATAGACTGTCTATGAACAAATATTAAATTACCCTATTTATGTCCGAACGTTTCAAATCTCTAGAGCGCTGGTTAGAAGAAACCCTTGCAACCAGTGACTTTATTTTAAAGCCCGCATCAGAAGATGCCAGTTTTCGTTACTACTATCGTTTGGCTTTAAATAACGACACATTTATTGTTATGGATGCACCTCCAGATCAAGAAGATTGCAAGCCATTTATCAAGGTAAATGAGCTATTACATAAATCTAGCGTCAACGTGCCCATCATACATAATATGGATTTGAAACAGGGTTTTTTATTACTCAGCGACTTTGGGAATGATCACTATTTAAATAAACTCACTAATTTGACTGCTAATACTCTTTATTCTGATGCTATTCAGACCATACTAACGATGCAACTCAGTAACGAAACAAAAGGACTGGCCAAATACGATGAAGTCCTGTTGCGTCGAGAGATGAGGTTATTTCCAGATTGGCTACTCAACAAGCACCTGAGAATCACATTAGAACCCGAGCAATCAAATTCTATGGAGACACTATTTGATTTACTGGTAGTAAATGCATTAGAGCAACCACAGGTCTTTGTACATAGAGACTTTCATTCCAGAAACCTGATGCTGACCAAAGAAAATAATCCGGGCGTCATAGACTTTCAAGATGCTGTTGTAGGACCCATTACTTATGATTTGGTGTCATTACTAAAAGACTGTTATATCAAATGGAATAAAAAGGAGATTAGTGGCTGGGTTAACTTTTATTTTAACGAACTTGCTATGCATGATAGTAAGTTAAAAATCGACCGCGAGCAGTTTCAGCGTTGGTTTGATCTAATGGGTGTACAACGACACCTCAAGGCTAGTGGTATTTTTGCGCGTTTATCTCACAGGGATGGTAAACACGGTTTTATGCAAGATATCCCAAGAACCTTGTCCTATATAGTAGAGCTCGGTCCTACGTATAAAGAACTACTACCCTTGTGCCAGCTCATAGAACACTCAATATTACCGGAGCTGGAACAATGATCGCCATGATCCTTGCCGCAGGTCGGGGTGAACGCATGCGCCCATTGACCGATACAGTTCCAAAACCGTTATTAGAAGTTGGAGGCAAACCGCTTATCGTTCATCAGATTGAGGCCCTTGTTTTAGCTGGCACAGAGACGATAGTGATTAATACGGGCCGACTGGGAGATCAAATTCAATATCATTTGGGAACAGGCGAAAGCTTTGGTGTCTCAATACTCTATTCTGAAGAAGGAGATGAACCGCTTGAAACCGCGGGCGGCATTATCAAGGCATTACCACTATTGGGAAATACACCATTCATTGTGACGAATGCAGATATATACAGCAATTTCGATTATCAAGCCTTGCCCGATCAACTGGATTCAGATGCGCACTTAGTATTGGTTGATAATCCACCACACAACTTGCAAGGAGACTTTGCACTGGAACAACACCAGTTGCGGAATGAAGGTGCACAAAAATTGACATATAGTGGCATAGGTCTTTATTCCCCAAAGTTTTTTCAAAATTGTTCTTACGGTAAATTGGCATTAGCGCCTTTATTGCGTCAATCTGCTCAGGAAAACAGATTAGCAGGCCAACACTTCACAGGCTTCTGGAGTGATATCGGTACTCCCGAGCGCTTACACGAGATTAATAAAAACCTTACTTAAAAAAAGAAGTAAACACTAACAAACTACTGGACACAGTTTGTGTAAAATAGATTCTCCAGCAACTTTGCAATAAACCCTAACGCTGATGTTGCGCCGCAACATTGTCTATGGTAATTTCCTTCAACTCTACAAGACTGATTCCTACATCTTGTAGCCCTAAATATTTTCACCACTATATATAGAATAATCACCTGGAACAGGGTATTATTCGCGCGAATTTTCAACTGCTTAAGCCAGTTTGATGAGGTCGAGTATGAATTTAATGAAAATTAATCCTTCCTTAACTACAAGCTCTTGTCACAGAGTCCTTGTCATAGTTTTTACATTTTTATTTTCCAATACAATATTCGCCAATGGGTCGAGCGATAAAATCGCGTATCGAAACTTTTGTGATGCCCCTGTCTCGCAGTTTAAGAATTCTACAACAACTAGCATCATGCCTGAGGGTCATGATTTGGCTGCGATTAAAGAACGTAAAGTATTCCGGGTGTTGCTGCATAAAAAAACAAACGAATGCATTATTAGCCAGACAGAACGACAGCTAATTGAGGAGTTTACATACCTAAATGATTTAGATCTGAACTGGATCTATGTCGATAACAGTTGGGAGTTATTACCCGAACTCATAAACGGCAAAGGCGACATTATTGTTGCTCAAGATCAAAATCTATCCGCAAGCATTCAAGATGAAATAAACTTTACTCATGTCTGGGCAAACTCTACATTTAAAATAGTAGAACGTGCCGATAACAGTCGTATAAGTCGCAATGAAGATCTCGCAGGCAGGCAGGTAGCCGCATATAAAAATTCCCCGGTTTGGAATAAATTAGTTGAATTATCAAAGACACAGATTGGGATGGTATTACAAGAGATTCCATCCAGTGTTTCTTATGATGAGGTTATGCAACGTGTAAAAACAGCACAGTACGATTTAGTTGTAGCCGATAGTCTGTTTCTTGAAAAGTACTTGCCATCAAATTCAGCACTACAAGCGAATTTCGATTTATCTGAGCAAAGAAGAATGGCTTGGGCCGTAAGCACAAAAGCTGAAGATCTATATAAAACATTAAACCAGTATTTAAATCAGCAACACCTGACACACAACATCGCATCGGTCTATTTTGAAGACTTTTCTTCAATTAAAAATCGAGGCGTTTTACGAGTAATAACCTATTCAAACCCATCTCATTACTATCTCCATAAAGGCAATCTATATGGGTTTGAATATGAATTATTGAAACAATTTGCTTCGCGTTACAAGTTGCGTTTGGATGTGGTTTTAGCAAACACTCAGGAAGAAATGTTTGAGCTACTCGAAACGGGCAAAGGGGACATTATAGCTGCATCATTGCCTAGTAATATAATTAATAAAAATAAATTGATTCAATACACAGCTGCATACAATTATGCCAGCCCGGTATTGATTGGACGCGATAACGAAGAAGCGATTATTGATCTACGTGAACTTGCTGGCAGAAGAATTACTCTGGCACAAGACAGTCCATACTGGGACTTTATGCTAAACCTTAAAGATCAGGGGCTGGACTTCGAACTAGTAAAGGCAGACGAGGGCGTCAATCTTGAAGGCACCATGTTAATGGTCGCGCTTGGCATGTATGACCTCACCGTTGTCGGTGACCACCAGATTACCGCAGAGAAAATAGCAAGAGTGGGGATTAAACCCCAGTTTATTTTAGCTGAACCACAAGCACACCGATGGGCAGTAAGAGCAGACGAACAACAATTTTCTGACTCCTTGAATAATTTTATAGAGAATATATTTCGTAGCGAAAAGTATAATGTTTTACATGCAAAATATTTCGAACAACCTCAAATAAAAGAAACAGGAAAGAAAAGACTGACTCAGGTCACATCTTTATCGCCATACGATAATATGACACAGCAGTATTCTGCTGAATATGGTTTCGATTGGCGTTTAATAACTGCATTGATGTTTCAGGAAAGTCAGTTCAACCCAGAGGCTAATTCTTATGCTGGCGCACAAGGGTTGATGCAGATGATCCCCGCGACGGCTGAATTAATGGGTGTTAACGATATAAATAACCCGGAAAGCAGTATCGACGGAGGTGTTCGGTATTTAAATTACTTAAGAACCAAGTTTGAGGACTCGATTGTTTTACAAGATCGGATGTGGTTTACCCTGGCATCTTATAATGCAGGCTATGGCAGAGTTAAGCGTGCGCGTGAACTTACAGAAAAAATGGGCATGGATAAAGATAAATGGTTTGATAATGTTGAAGTCGCCATGATGGAATTAGCAAAGCCCTATTACAAAGATGGCGAGCTAATGCGTTATTGTCGTTGTGGTCAAACAGTTGTCTATGTGCGAGAAATACGCACGCGCTATTATAATTACATCCGTTTGACTGAAATACAAAAAGTGGCGATGAATATATCTCTCAACAAATTAAAAGATTCTGCGAGAATTAATTAATCTGCTAATTTAAACAAAGACTGTTTCAATTGCTGCTCTTTGGCGGAATAGAATATGTACCGACAGCATGAGCAACAGGATCCTTATCCCCTTCAGAATAAAGAATAGTTTCTCCTACGACCAACAGTCTACCAACCTTGATCAACTTACATTTACCAATAATGTCTTTTTTTGAAGATGGTTTTCTAAGGAAATTAATATTGAGGTTAGTGGTTACAGCTAAAGGCACCAGCCCTATCTCACCAAGAATAGCGACATAAAGCGCAACGTCAGCAACCGTCATTAAAACAGGACCAGATACAGTGCCACCTGGACGAAGTTCTTCGATACCTACTTTGTGTCGAATGGTCGCAGACTGGCTACCAACTTCCTCAACCTTACATTTGCTTTGAGGGAACTCTACAGCAAGAAACGCAATCATTTCATCTTTTGTAATCATGAAAATAGCTTCCGGTTTTATTTAAATATGTTACAACAATCCACTGATCTCATTTTCGTATATATCGAATGCTGTTTTTCCGTCAAATCTTATTGCTGTCATTTGTTCGAACGGTACGTCGGGAGCTGAAACAGAAATCGGAATATATTTTATTTTGAGCTGGTCAGAAACAACTTCTCTAGTTGGAAAAACACGTAGAAACTTTTCGGTCTGCGGACTTATCACAGAAAAATACTCCGAACGCGGCACGTTAATGTTTTTCAAGTGCGCACAATATCCCTCAGAAATAACATCCTCTATTTCAGGCTTAATAATATTATTTGCTTCAGCACAAATAAGCGGCGCAATATAAGCTGTTTCAGCTTCAGTAAAATCATGTAAAGATAAAGCAACATCAACGATATAAAATGGCGGCACAACCAGCCAGACATGTGCTGTTTTGAAACCACCCTGATCCAAAGACCAAAAGTGTCGCGTTTCGATCCCGGATTCTGTGGGAAAATTTAACGTCATCGACCCTCGAACTACATAATTCCAGACATTCATCCTTTCCAGTGTTTTGGAAATCAATGCGACGACACTTGTATCAGGTTTTAAATCACCATGAGCTATGAGTTTTTTAGAAAAAATCTCTGCAACCGCAGGCACGGCATGTTTCACATAGTCATCATAAGACGGCTCCCTTGGCCGATCGTCAACAAATTTCGCGTAGTTACTCAGATAACTGGCGTTTTTTTCTTCAACCTGCATAAAATTAGGGTGGTCATAAAAACCAGGTGAATCGACAGGTATATTTCTGTTAGCGAAATCTTCTGTCAGATCCTCATATGTTATTGATTTTTTTATCATGTAGATTCCATAAACGCCATCCCGGTAATATAGGGTGGTTTTAATAATTACTTACAGTGTTGAATTAGATAGAATATTTAACTACTGCTAAAAACGACTCAATCATCAGGCGGGAGAATATCATACTTTGGAATTCCTTCAGGAAAAGTAGCCCACCTAGGTGCTACAGAGGTATAAATAAGCATCTTTGGCAACAAATTTTCACCACCTTCAATAGTACTCGCTGATAATGAATACATATCAAAACCATCGCACTTGAGAGCTATCGGAGTCGCACAGTTGCCGCAAAATAAACGATGCGTTTCCTTTCCAGAATCACCTACCGCCGTAAAGCTTGATGGCAAACCTTTAACAAATTTAAACTTATCCTCAGGAACCCAAACGCCAAACCACTTGTCAGAATTTGTGTGCAGCTGACAAGTTTTACAATAACAAAAAACCGTATTCATCGGTTCATCTTGAAATTCATACTCTAATTCACCACAATCACATTGCCCACGATTTGCACTCATAACCTTTGTCTCCTATTAATTGCTCCGCGTACACCGTTCATTAGGTTTGCGCAGGAATCATTATTTTTCCATATAAATTTAAACGCTGCTTCCTAGATTAGCGAGATAATAGCGTGTTCTCTATACAGTAACCAAGCACGGAATGCGGGATAATATTCAATCTGATAAATAATACTCAACCGTAGAGACTACGCGAACCTTTTTGATATGTGGGTTATTTTTATCGCTCGCATAGATACTAAATTGGCCTTGAGACACCTTTTAAACTTGCCCGGTTGCCTGTGTGAGTCTGAGGCAAACTTTTCTCTGGCTTTTCGTGTCGCTTCTTCTATCATTCCTGGTTTAATTTCGTTTAACCGAGTGAAGGTGTATTCCGTTTGTGATTGGTAAGCGTTCCTGGTAAATACAATGCTTTATTTGCCGAGCGCGGTTAAACCAATAAAGACAAAACACCCAATATAAATGCACAGGCTTCACTATCAGGTTGCATTTTATTCTCCTTGGGTTCTGTTTGTTTATTGATAGTGCGTTGGATCATTGATATCTGCTGCAATAAACCCTTCCTTTCTAAAACGGCAAGAATCACAAACACCACACGCACGCCCTTGTCCATCTGCTTGATAGCAAGACACCGTTAATCCATAGTCAACATTAAGTAACATACCTTTTTTAATAATATCGGCTTTACTCAAGTCAATAAGCGGCGCATGAATTTTAAACCGAGTACCTTCAACACCAGCTTTAGTGGCGAGCGTAGCAAGGTGTTCATAAGCATTGATATATTCTGGCCGACAATCAGGATAGCCGGAATAATCAACTGCATTAACACCGAGAAAGATATCATTGGCGTTCAAGACTTCTGCCCATGCAAGTGCATAAGATAAAAAAAGTGTATTGCGTGCCGGGACATAAGTTATCGGAATCCCGTCTGATGGCGACTCAGGGACATCAATAGCGTTGTCTGTTAATGCAGAACCACCAATCTGACCTAGATCAATGTTTATGATTTTATGATCTTCAGCGCCAAATGATTTGGCAATACGACTAGCTGCTTTTAATTCTGCAATATGGCGCTGGCCGTAATTAAAACTTAAAGCATAGCACTCAAAACCCAGATCTTTTGCGATAGCGAGCGTTGTTGCTGAATCCAGGCCACCAGAGACCAAGACTATCGCTTTATTAAAGTCTGTCACAATAATAGTTATGTTCCTGATTAAATAGTTTTTTAATAATATTCTGAACTAGAGATTTTACTAAAGAATGGAGTAACAAGTTTATCTCTACAAATTAATAATTTTGATGTTATTTTCCGGGGACATTGCCCCATAAATACTTATGCAGTTGAACCTGTAAACGAACATTCAACTTATCTTCCAGTATCCACTCAGCTAGATCAGCAGGGCTGACAGACTCATGCTCTGGGGAAAATAACACTTCGCACTTATCTGTTAAATTATATTCATTCATTTTGAACTTTGACCATTCGTAATCAGATCGGTCGCCAATAACAAATTTAATTTGATCTTTGCCGGTTATGTGAGCAATGTTCTCAAACTTGTTTTTACTTTCTTCTGCTGAACCAGGTGTTTTAATATCCATTATCTTCATCACCCGTTCATCGACATTGGATACATCAATTGCGCCGCTAGTTTCCAATGAAACGTAAAAGCCTTCATCACAGAGTCGCACCAAGAGTTCGTGACATGCTTTTTGTGCCAAGGGCTCACCACCAGTTACTGTGACGTGTTTAGATCGGTATTGGTTAATGTCTTCAATGACATCATCGACGGACATTTTATCACCATTGTGAAAAGCATAAGCTGTATCACAATAGCTGCACCGAAGAGGACAACCGGTTAAGCGAATAAAGATTGTTGGTAGTCCGACCTTTGTTGATTCACCTTGAATTGAAAAAAATATTTCATTTATGCGTAACCCAGTCTGCGTTTTGTTTTCCGCTACTGAGCCAGGCTTTGTCTTTGGCACCATTTCAAGTGTTGGATTGTTTAGCCACGCTTATTTTTCTCAGACGTTCATCTGCAAGTCGCGCAGCAGTTGTCCCGGGGTATTGTTTCATTACCGCTGTTAAGGTCTTTTCAGCATCGGCAGCATTACCGAGTTCTGCGTAACTGTAACCAATCTTTAATAAGGCGTGAGATACTTTTTTACTATCCGGGAATGTACTTAATAAGGTTTGATACTCGTTAATTGCAATATCATACTTTTGCATAACGTAATTGGTTTCACCTAGCCAATACTGAGCATTGTCAGAGAAGTCAGTATCAGGATAGTCCTTTAAAAAATCTTTAAATGCTTTTTGTGCCTGATCATACTGAGATTCTTTTAGTAATTTGAACGCTCGCTGATAAACTGCCTCGGCTTTTTGTGGGTCTACTGCAATCGGCTTTACCTCAACTGTTGTTTCAGCATCTGCAGTGAGATCACTGCTGGTTTCAACCACAAGCCCTTGCTCTCCAGAAGGTGCTTCGACATCAGCCTGATTAGCTGCACTGTCGAGTACTTTGAGTTCAGGCGTGGACTTTACTGTAGTTTTATTTGATTCAATACGCTGTAAACGGCGATCTATATCGGTATATAGATCGCGCTGTTTTTGTTTCAGTTGTTCAACCGTATGTGTTTGAACTTCGATATTGCCACGCAAAGCACTAACTTCGGTTTTTAGTGATTCCAATAACTCAAGCATATCGAGTAATGCTCGGTTATCGAGGATCTTTTCAACTCTATCCAACCGGCCACTGAGATCCTGCGTAATAGGTTCATATACCGGTGCTTTATTCTCCGTAGAACCGGTATCTTCAGCAGAGACTGTATGAACCAGTGCAAAGCACATAATACAAACAAATTTATGCATATTAAAATCCATCAATCTTTATCCTTAATATAAAATTTCAACGCGTCGATTTTGCTGCCATGATGCATCATCGTGGCCATCAACACTCGGACGTTCCTCGCCATAACTGACTAACCTAATCTGACTGGAAGAAACACCCAGAATCATCATTTGTTGTTTAATGGACTGTGCACGGCGCTCTCCTAGTGCCAGATTATATTCTCTAGAACCACGTTCATCGGCATGACCTTCAAGAGTTATAGTGGTATCAGAATTCTGATTCAGATATGCAGCATGTGCTTCAATAGCAGAACGATATTCTGAGCGAACTTCACTGCTGTCATACTCAAAATAAATAATGCGTACGGAGAGCGGACTCTGTGGGTCATCCAATTGGCTAAAGCCTGAAGTCGAATCATCATTGGTTCCGTACGCTTGTGCATTGCCATCATCAGTCTCACTGGCATTTACTTGCTGACTACTAAGGTCTTCAACATCTGCAAGCGCATCATCTTTTACCTTATCCGAACTACAACCAAACAGCAGCGTGGCAAGACTGATTACTAATAATAAACGTATAGACATATCTTTTCTCCTTATCAGCATTTAACAATGCTGTTATTTAAATAGCATAACATTCAATAATGGCGCTGTATAAGACATACAAACAGCTTATTTTAAAAACGGACCCCAAGCAGGCTCTCGAACATCCCCCTGTTGCAAGCCTAGCCGCTGATGAATTCTTCCGTCGACTGAAACAGCGGCAAGTTGCGCGCCGTGTGCTCCAGTTGTAGCGTAAATAATCATGCCCCCATTAGGTGCAAAACTGGGGGATTCATCAAGTTTTGCATTAGTTAATGTATTTATACTGCCGTTGCTAAGATCTAAAAGGCCTATTCGGTATGAGCCATTGACGCCATGAACCAGACTGATATAACGACCATCTGGCGAATAACCTGGACGAGCATTATATTTTCCATTGAAACTGATTCGTTTTGGCTCGCCGCCACGAATATCAACCTCATAAATTTGAGGACCACCACTGCGATCAGATGTAAATGCCAGCTTCCGTCCATCGGGGGACCAGGTGGGTTCTGTATCAATGCCACCGTGAACCGTCATCCGTTTCAACGTTTTTGAATAAAGACTCATGACGTAAATTTCAGTATTACCATCTTTTGATAAAGTCATTGCCAGCCTTGATCCTTCTGGAGACCATGATGGTGCACTATTTATCCCTTCATAGGCAGAAACTCGTTCTCGTTTGCCAGTCAGGATATCCTGAACATAAATCGCCGAGTTTCTGCCCTCAAAAGAAACGTAGGCAATCCTTTTTCCATCGGGCGACCAAGATGGTGACAACAGGGGCTGGGGAGATTCGAGGAGAATTTGTGCGTTATAACCATCAGCATCAGCAATTTGCAGCGTATGAACCTTTTTATCTTCAATTTTCTTAACGGTTATATAAGCGACGCGGGTATCAAAAGCACCGGGGGTACCAGTGAGCTTTTCAAAAACAATATCGCTGATTTGATGCGCAACTCGGCGCAATAAATTCGATTTGGCCGGAATTCTAAATCCGGCAATTTGTTTTCCACGATAGACATCGATCAAACGGAAGCTAACATCATAACCACCGGTCTCGGTTAGTTCCAGATTGCCTATAAGAATATTTTCCATACCCAATTTGCGCCAGTCATTAAAATTAATGGCATCAAATTCAGTCGGGCGTTGTGGTAGATCGCGTTCGTCCATAACATCAAAGCGACCACTCCGTTTCAGATCATCCGTGATCACTTTAGTTAAATCGATAGGCGCTACGCTCCCGGCCTGAGACCAACTGAACGGAACAATAGCAATGGGTAAAGCCTGCTCAATGCCTTGGGTAATTTTAATATCAAGCACTGCTTGTGCTTGGAGTGATACAAACATTAAACCGGTAATTAAAAATTTAAACATAACTTTCATAATCTATGGTTATTTCCTATGGCACAAATGTAAATCGAATATTGCGCATTTTTTCAAAAATGCGGATTTCTTCAGGAACTGGCAATGGCGATGCCGAATAAACAGCGTTCTCGGCACGGCGATCAAATAAATCATTGCCACTGGATTTTACAATAGAGGCTTCAACTACTTTACCACCTTCAAGCATTCGAATCAGAATAACGCAAGACAAGCCTTCGGGTAAGTTCAGTTGGTTAAAGTTATTCTCAACTGCCCTTATTATAAGCGCCTGATATTTCTGAATTGTCGAAACATCTCGCTCTTGTTGTTCGGCCTCTAACTCAGCATCAAGTTGATCTTGCAATGCCTTTTCCTGTTCTTTGCGTTTTTTCTCTTCCGCCGCTTTACGTTTTTCTTCTTCTTTTTTCTTTTTCTCAGCTTCCAGTTTCTGTTTTTCCGCTTCTATTTTCTTTCGTTCTTCTTCAGCTTTCTTTTTCTTTTGTTCTTCGAGTTTTGTTTTTTTCTCAAGTTCCTTTTTTTCTTGTTCCAGTTTTTTAATCTTTGCTTCTTCTTTTTTACGTTTTTCTGTCTCTTGTTGTTTTTTCTTTTTTATATCATTCAGCTTTTTTTCTTCTGCCAGACGTTTTTTCTTCGCGGCATCTGCTTGCTTCTCAAGATCTTTCTGGCGTTTTATCTCCTTTGCTATTTTTTCATCGTCCTGTTCTTTTAAACGTTTGAGTTCCAGCTCAACCTGCTTTTTGTCGACCGCTGTTGCTTTAACAATATTAATAATAGGTTTAGGTGGCGGCGTGGGTTTTGGCGAAAACTCAAAACTGAAGATCAAGACCGCACCTAAGACAAGGTGCAGGATAATTGATAATACTAATGATCTAGAAGTCAGGAACCAGTTTGCTTGCATATTATTTTTCGGGAGGATCAGTGATCATGCCAACGGAGGGAACACCCGCCTGCTGGAGCAAAGTCATCACTTGTACGACATGCCCATAGGCAACATTTGTATCACCGCCGACGAGAACCGGTATGCCAGGCTGGTATTTTAATAATGCGCTAACTCGATTTAACAACGCGTCTGCAGAGACAGGCTTATCCTGATCCTCACCGTAATTAATAAAATAATTTCCGTCTTTATCAACATTAACGATTACCGGTTCTTTTTCATTAGGTGGTAGTGGTGATGAAGGTGCTTGTGGCAAATCAACTTTTACACCTTGGCTCAGCAAGGGGGCTGTTACCATAAAAATAATCAACAACACCAACATAACATCAATGTAAGGCACGACATTGATCTCAGACATCGGGCGTTTTTTAATACGTTGTCTCATCTGTATTTATTAGCTATGCGCATGTCTATGTAGTATCGACGCAAACTCTTCCATGAAGTTATCGTACCGATTAATCAATCGTTCAACATCATAGGAGTAACGGTTATAGGCAATAACAGCCGGTATGGCAGCAAACAAACCCATTGCGGTTGCAATCAAGGCTTCACTGATACCCGGTGCCACCATGGATATGGTTGCTTGCTGTACCGTACCAAGCGCCTGAAAACTATTCATGATTCCCCAGACTGTGCCGAATAAACCAATGTAGGGGCTAGTTGACCCAACCGTGGCGAGGAATGAAAGGTTTGTTTCAAGGTGGTCCATTTCTTTATTCATGGCAATACGCATAGCGCGCTGTGAACCATCAACAATAGTTTCTGCATCTATGTTGTCTTGATTACGCGAACGCGCAAATTCTTTGAAGCCCGCTTCGAATATTTTTTCCATGCCACTTGGCTCATAACGTTTGGCTGTGATTCGTGTATATAGAGGACTGAGATCTTCAACAGACCAGAAACGTTCTTCAAATAAATCAGCATCACTTCTTGCTCGTTTAAGTAAAAGTCGTTTATTAAAGATCATGGTCCATGAGACCAGCGATGCCAAGACGAGTATTAACATAACAAACTGAACTAACAGGCTGGCGTTCAGGATTAAATCTATAAATGAATGATCAGGTGTCATTGTTAGCTAACTCCAAAAGTAATGCTTCAGGCATCGCGGATGCCTTTAGTGTCGTTGCATTTAAACAAGCAACTTTAATCTCTGCTTCAATGAGCAGATCGTTGTTCTCATTGTGCATTGTTTGTTGAAAGATCAAACTCGCGCCACGTTTTTTTATTAGCGAGGATGTAACCGTTAGTAGCTCGTCCAGGTAAGCTGGCTTAACATACTCAATATTCACGTTCTTCACAGCGAATAAAATGCCGTGTGTGTTTTTCAACATGTCATGTTCATAACCGACACTTCTTAACCACTCGGTCCTGGCGCGCTCCATATAACGTAAATAATTTGCATAAAAGACAATACCAGCGGCATCGGTATCTTCATAATAGACGCGCACTTGCCATTTAAATTCACTCGACATGTGATTTACTTCCCTTCATCTTCAATCTCATTAAATAAGTCCGAAGGCTGTGGTGAGTCTTTTGGCATCTCAAGACCAAAATGCAACCAAGCCGTGCGTGTCGCAATACGTCCTCTTGCAGTGCGCATTAAAAAACCTTGTTGAATCAAATAAGGCTCGATCACATCTTCAATCGTATCGCGTTCTTCGCTGATCGCCGCAGCGAGGCTATCAACACCGACCGGACCGCCATCGAATTTTTGTAATATGGCGAGGAGCAGTTTGCGATCCATCATATCGAAACCATGGGCATCGACATTTAACATATCCAGAGCACGAGATGAAATATCACCGTTGATTCTGCCATCTCCTTTAACTTGCGCGTAATCGCGGACGCGGCGAAGTAGACGGTTGGCAATTCGTGGCGTACCGCGTGAACGAGCGGCGATCTCACCGGCACCTTTATCATCAATTTCGACCTCAAGAATACCCGCAGAGCGTCGGACAATCTCGCTTAATTCATCTACTGAATAAAACTCCAGGCGTTGCACGATGCCAAAGCGATCGCGCAATGGTGAAGTCAATAAGCCCGCTCGCGTTGTCGCACCAACCAAGGTAAAAGGAGGCACGTCCAGTTTAATCGCTCTTGCAGCAGGGCCTTCGCCAATCATGATATCGATTTGATAATCCTCCATCGCCGGATAGAGGACTTCTTCAACCACCGGACTTAAGCGGTGTATCTCATCGATAAAGAGGACATCGCTAGGTTCAAGGTTAGTTAGCAAGGCCGCCAAATCACCGGGGCGTTCCAATACCGGCCCCGATGTCTGCCGCATGTTGACGTTCATTTCATTTGCAATGATATGAGCCAGTGTTGTTTTACCCAGCCCTGGCGGACCAAATATTAAAACGTGATCCAAAGATTCATCGCGCTGCTTGGCAGCGCCGATAAAGATCTCCATCTGTTCATGTACCGATGTCTGCCCCAGATAGTCATGCAGACGTTTCGGACGTAGCGCATTATCGGCCGCCGCATCATCTGCAGAACTTTGGGGTGAAATCACTTCGTTGGGTTCAACCATATCGGGTGCCTATTTTCCCTGTAAACGTTCAAATACGCTAATCGGGTTATGAAAACGTATATTAAGATCAAAATCTGACAAAATTATGGTCGAAATCTGGAAATCCATGGAATATTTTTTGGTAAGCATCATAAACCCTTATACCTTAATTAATATTAAATTAACTCGACGATTATTTAATCACTTTTCATAGTGATAGTGACAGGAAATAATAATGAGTTGTTTATTTTCAACGGTATATACCAAGCGATTACTATCATCAATGCGGCGGGACCAAAATCCAGTTAAATTTTCTTTCAAGGGTTCTGGCTTGCCAATGCCTTCATAGAGTGAGTGCTGAGTATCAGCAATGAGTTTATTGATACGCTTTAGTGTTTTTCTATCCTGATGCTGCCAATAAACATAATCTGACCATGCCTCTTTAGTCCAGAAAAGTATTTCAATCATCAACTAATTTATGCTGTACGGTGTGTCCTTTTCGATATTGTTTAATCGACTTTGCCAGGTGAGCTGCATTTGCCGGGCTTTTGAGGAGGTGAACTGTCTCCATGAGACCATTAAACTGATCGAGTGACATAACAACCGCATCGTCGGCATCTCGGCGAGAGATGACAGTGTAATCCGCATCATTAACCACCTGATCTAAAACTGATTTCAGTTTATTACGCGCTTCAGAAAAATTGATAACTCTCATAGAGGAGCCTCACTTGTACAACAAAAAAGACAAGTATAATCTGTCTTATATATTGTGCAAGTCTATAAGGCCGCGTGATTTGGTGCTTGAAAATGAGTATTTCAAAATAATAACCGGGCTTATTGCTTATCCTCGCTGCTGTTGACCCAAGCAGCCATTAGCTTTTTTATCTGTGTTCGATACTTAACTTGGTGTAACTCAGACTTTACTCTAAAGCTAGCTAATAATGATTCAGGAACCTTGATGCCATTAAATGATTTCACAACTGGCTTTTCCTTCAATACGATAGAAAACTCCAAACGGAAACCTATATATTAGGCATGGCGAACTTCGCGGTGAACAACGGGATATGCAGACAAATGGTTTTGATGGATTGAGATACTTCAAACTAATTAAAGGAAGAGCTCCTAATAATCATTATTAACAGAGAACCTATATAATTATTACAAATACGCCTCGAAACAAAATATTAATTCGTTATTTTTTAACCGAGTTTTTCAATGCCTCTCGTATCAACTCTTCACTACTCATGCCCTCAGTAGCAATCGCTAAAACAAAACGACTGGCCTCGGGCGGTTTATAGCCTAAACCAATCAACGCGCTGACTGCTTCATTAACGGGATCGCTGCTGATGTTTGGACTGTCATTACTACGTGTCACCGACCCAGTAGGTAGATCATCGAGTCGATCGCGCATTTCTACAATTAAACGCTCGGCTGTTTTCTTACCCACTCCAGGCAGCTTGGTTAAACGTGCGGCATCATTGTTTTGTACACACTGTGCAAATTCGTCTGCTTCGATTCCGGATAAGATGGTCAGCCCCATCTTGGCACCAACGCCATTGACCTTAATTAGAGTACGGAATAAGTGGCGTTCATTCTCAGTAGCGAAACCAAATAATAAATGTGCGTCATCGCGTACGACGAGGTGGGTAAATATCTCTACTTCCTGTTTTACTTCGGGCAAGGCGTAGAAGGTCGTCATCGGTGCTTCGACTTCGTAGCCCACGCCTTGTACATCTAACAATAATAATGGTGGCTGTTTTTTTATAATGATGCCGCGCAGAAAACCAATCATTGAGGTTCCTTTATTGTAAGCGTCCGTAACGAATGCCGCTGACACCTTGCATGCGCAGTAGGCCTTCTCGTGAATTTGCATGACATAATGCGATAGCAAGCGCATCAGCAGCATCGGCTTTAGGCTTCTTGTCCAGACACAACAGGATCTTAATCATGTGTTGCACCTGTTCTTTTGCCGCATGACCTTTACCGACAGTCGCTTGTTTAACCTGATTGGCAGTATATTCATAAACCGGTAAGTCCTGAATGGCACTAGCGGCGATGGCTACGCCACGAGCTTGACCGAGTTTAATTGCTGAGTCGGCATTTCGATTCATAAAAATTTTTTCAATGGAAACTTCTGCTGGTTGGTATTCATGAATAACACTAACAATACCTTCATGAATCATTCTTAGTTTATCGGCCAATGTATCGCCGCTTATTTTTAGAACACCATTACCGACATGTTTGGCGTGGTTTCCTTGAGAGTCTATGATGCCATAGCCTGTATTGATTGATCCGGGATCGATTCCAAGTATCCGAATCACAATTATTTTGCTCGACTACTCATCGTTCGTTAGGTCGTGATTTTAAATAATTGTGTTGCCATCATAGCTAATCTAATTGAGCCAGAACTTCATCGGGTATCTCTGCATTCGAATAGACTTTTTGAACATCATCTAAGTCCTCAAGCACGTCCAGTAGTTTTAACATGCTTTCAGCACCCTTCTTGTCGAGTTCGCTGGAAGTAGATGCGCGCATGGTGATCTCTGCGTTTTCAGGTTCAAGTCCACTCGTAACCAAGGCTTCTTTTGTATCTACAAAACTGTCTGGTTCGGTAATGACATCAATTGAGCCATCGGTATTAGTGACGATATCTTCTGCACCACCTTCTAATGCCGCTTCCATAACGGTATCTTCATCTAGTCCGCTAGGAAATGAGATTAACCCGACCTTGGTAAACAAATAGGCAACCGAACCATCCGTGCCCAGATTACCTCCATGCTTGGAAAAGGCATGACGCACTTCGGAGACCGTCCGGTTTTTGTTATCGGTCATGGTTTCGACTAAAACAGCAACACCGCCTGGACCATAACCTTCGTAACGTAGTTCTTCTACATTATCGTTTTCACTATCCCCCGCACCGCGACTAACAGCCCGATCAATGGTGTCTCTGGTCATGTTGTTAGACAAACCATTGTCTATTGCAGCACGTAATCTTGGATTAGCAGCAGGATCGCCACCGCCCAGCTTTGCTGCCACCGTAATTTCCCGAATGAGTTTAGTGAAGAGTTTGCCGCGCTTGGCGTCTTGTTTGCCTTTGCGATGCTGGATATTAGCCCACTTACTATGACCTGCCATTGATATATTCCGTGCCGATTAAGATTTAAATAGAGATGATTCTAGCATTCATGTCTATCACGCCCAAGATACGCAGCGTAATATTATATTTAAAAAGATTTTTAGGCGTCGCCGGCTAATTTGCCAGCAGGTTTGTTCGCCGTAAAGTCGAGTAACCGCTGTATCGAGCTTTTAGCGCGTTGAGCGATATCTGCTTCGACAAATATTTCATTATCGCCTGTATCCAGAACGCGAGATAGCTTGCGCAAACTATTCATCGCCATCCAGGGACAGTGAGCACAACTAATACAGGTCGCACTTTTTCCTGCCGTCGGCGCCTCAATCAAGATCTTGTCTGGCGCGGCCTCTCTCATTTTGTGAAAGATACCGGTATCTGTCGCCACAATAAATTCTTTGGCGTCCATCTCGGCAACAGCCTGAATGATACCTGTGGTGGAACTCACCAGATCTGCCTGCGCAATAACCGATCCGGGTGACTCGGGGTGTACGAGTACCTTTGCATCCGGGTGATGTTCCCTTAACGCCTCTAACTCTTTTCCCTTGAATTCTTCATGGACGATACAGGCACCTTGCCAGATCAACATCTCTGCTCCGGTTTCTTTCTGAACATAATCTCCAAGGTATTTATCAGGCGCCCAGATTATTTTTTTGCCTTCAGCAACCAGGTGTTTAATGACATCTACTGCGCTACCGGAAGTCACCATCCAGTCCGCTCGCGCCTTTACTGCGGCGCTGGTATTGGCATAGACAACAACGACATGATCTGGGTGATCATCACAGAACCTTGAGAACGCATCTTCTGGGCAACCAAGGTCTAATGAGCAATTAGCATTTAAATCTGGCATCAAAATACGTTTTTCAGGGTTGAGTATCTTGGCAGTCTCACCCATAAATTTCACGCCACAAACAACAAGCGTGTCAGCATCAGATTCATAACCAAAACGCGCCATGTCCAACGAATCTGAAACATAGCCTCCGGTCTCGTCAGCCAGGACTTGCAAATCGGGCTCAGTATAATAATGCGCAACCAGCACGGCATTTTGTTGTTTAAGCTGAGATTTGATTTTTTGGGTTAATTCAGCACGATCTTCATCGCCGATCTCTTCCACAACCGTAGGAGGGATCTGCTCTTTTGGCAGGCTGTAAGAACGATTGATTGTGGCTTCAGCGGTCATACTCAAAACTATGGCGTACTTGATCCCGTTAAACAAGCTAGGGGACTGGTAAATGTTGGCTTGGAATTATTCTGGTTTATTCGATTTTGCCAATTTAATCCCCAGCTCTTTCAATTGTCTCGGATTGGCCTTCGATGGTGCTGAAGTAAGCGGGCAACTCGCGCTTTGTGTCTTTGGAAAGGCAATCACATCACGAATTGACTCACCGCCGGCCATCAGCATGACAGTACGATCTAGGCCAAAGGCTATACCGCCATGAGGTGGACAACCATAACCTAATGCTTCTAATAGAAAGCCAAATTTTTCTTGCGCTTCTTCTTCGCCAATGCCCAATAACTCTAATACTGCGGATTGCATTTCAGCATCATGGATACGAATAGAACCGCCACCTAGTTCGGTGCCGTTAAGCACTAAATCATAAGCGCGTGATAGTGTTTTTCCCGGGTTTTGTTTAATCCCATCAATATCAGTTGTATTCGGCGCGGTGAAAGGATGATGCAACGAGTCCCAGCGTTTTTCATCTTCGTTATAATCAAACATAGGGAAGTCTATAACCCACATTGGTGCCCATTCGCCCTGGAGTAAACCAAGATCATAGCCTAACTTATTTCTAAGTGCGCCAAGCGCATCATTAACCACCTTGGTTTTATCAGCGCCGAAGAAGACTAAATCGCCATCTGCTGCTTTGGTACGCTCGATGATATTTGTGACCACATCATCCGGCAAGAATTTCAAGATAGGTGATTGCAAACCTTCAATGCCCGCTGCAACATTATTGACCTTGATATAGGCAAGACCTCTGGCGCCAAACTGTGCGATATAGTTTGTGTAGTCATCAATCTGTTTTCGAGAGAGCGTACTACCACCGGGCACATGCAACGTTGCAACACGCCCATCTTCCATATTTGCCGGGCCAGAAAAAACCTTGAATTCAACAGCCTTCATTAAGTCACTGACATCGATTAATTCGAGCGGATTTCTCAGATCAGGCCGATCACTACCATAACGCTCCATTGCCTCGGCATAGGTCATGCGCGGGAAAGGCGATGGCAGATCGACATTCATTATCTTTTTAAACAGCGAATGGATCATCTCTTCCATCATGTCCGTTATTTCGTGTTCGTCCATGAATGAGGTCTCGATATCCAACTGCGTGAATTCAGGTTGTCGATCAGCACGCAAATCTTCATCTCGAAAACAACGAACAATCTGATAATAACGATCCATACCAGACATCATCAGTAATTGCTTAAACAATTGCGGTGATTGGGGCAGGGCAAAGAAATTTCCCGGATGTGTGCGACTAGGGACAAGATAGTCGCGCGCGCCTTCTGGTGTTGCCTTGGTCAACATTGGCGTTTCAATATCGAGAAAGCCTCTATCATCGAGGAAATCCCGCATTTCTTTAACGACCTGCGAGCGTAGACGAAGATTGTTCTGCATTGCTGGACGACGCAGATCGACATAACGATATTTTAATTTCACATCGTCATGGACATTTTCATCATCTAATTGGAAAGGCGGCGTTTTAGCCTTGTTCAAAATCTCTATAGTGTGTCCCAGGATTTCAACTTCGCCAGTGGGCATATCTGGATTAACAGTGCCTTCGGGACGACTACGAACTTTGCCAGTGATACGAATAACGAATTCATTACGAACTGAATCGGCCGTTGCAAACGATTCTGCCCGGTCTGGATCAAATACGACCTGAGCGATACCTTCACGATCACGAAGGTCGATAAAAATGACGCCACCGTGGTCACGACGGCGATGTACCCAACCACAAAGCTCAACTTCTTGGTCGATATGGCTACTATTTAGTTTTCCGCAATAGTCACTGCGCATGTGTTTCTTCCATCTGGCCTGAACAAGGGGCGGAATCTTACGAGTCAGCCGCTGTTTGCGCAACTTTATTACGCGTTAATTCGGTTCTAATCGGGCCAGCAGGGACAATTACGCCCATCGAGATGATAAATTTAAAGCCTTCTTCAATAGTCATATCGAGCTCGGTGATGTCAGCACGCGGCGTCATAAGGATAAAACCAGAGGTTGGATTAGGTGTGGTGGGGACAAATACAGCGGCTAATTCTTCATTAAGCCCATGAATATCTGTCCTAACATCCTCGTTAGTTAAAAAACCAATGCTCCAGATTCCTTTTCGTGGGTATTGCAACATAACGACCTTGCGAAAAGACTTACCATTCGAATCCAATATAGTGGTAGAAATCTGCTTTACGCTGTTATAAATCGACCTTACTAATGGGATGCGGTTGAGGACAGCTTCCCAGAACTCAACCAGACGCCGACCGAACAAATTAGCGGCGAGCATGCCAGTGATTAAAAGGATGCTGATAGCCAGAATGATACCAAAACCCGGGATAGAGAAACCTAGGACAGCGACCGGTTGGTATTCAGGCGGCAATAAAAAAATGACATTGTCGAGCAAATCGACGACTAGCTTGACTATAACAACTGTTGCAGCAAAGGGCAGCCAGACTAAAAGGCCAGCGATGATATATTTTCTCAATGTGCCCATTTACCCGGACATATCAGCCGGTATTGACTGAGGATTTTGCTGACTCTTTATTTGCAGATGATTTGTTAGTGCTTTCAACCTTTTTATCGTCAGAACTTGTAGTTTTATTACTATTAGACTTATTACTACCATTGGTTTTAGTGTCTTTGCCTGGTTTTTTGTCCTTAAAATCGGTTTCATACCAACCCGTGCCTTTTAATTTGAAAGCCGCAGCAGAAACTAGTTTACGCAGGCTATCTTCACCACACTCAGGGCAAGTTTTAGCTGGGTCATCACTTATTTTTTGTAGCATTTCCAGACGATGCTCACAGTGGTTGCATCGATATTCATAAATAGGCACTGATAAAGATCTCCAAAATTAATATCCGCTAGAATACAGTAGAAAATAGGGGCATGACCAACTAATATCAAGATCTTGCCAACCTTGTTACAGTTTATGTTTTACGCACAGGCAAATCTTGGGTATTATCGCCGCCTTTGTTGCATCGGCATACAGATATTCGCTGCTGCAATACACTGAAATCTCACACCGGGCCGTTAGCTCAGCCGGTAGAGCAGTGGATTTTTAATCCATTGGTCGGGCGTTCGAATCGCCCACGGCCCACCATTTCATTGCCTTTCAAGTGTTTGTCGTCGACAAAAGTTTATGCGCATGGATAACTTTGCCCGTCAATTTTGAACTATAGCCCGGTAATTTATTAATTTTGCTTTTAAGTTTGTCGTCTTTCATTAATGAGCGAAACGATTCTGTTATGTTATTAGGCAACGATTTTTTCACGGCAATAACATAATTCTCGGTAATAAGAGGAATGAAAGAAAGTTTGAACTCAACCGCAGCCGCTTTTAATCCAAAGCCAACATCTGCATGCCCACTTGAAATCATCGCAGCAACGGCTGTATGTGTGAACTCCTCCTTGTCATAACCCCCTATCTGCTTTTTATTAATACCATGTAATCTAATCAATTCATCGAATATTGCCCGTGTTCCCGATCCTTTCTGTCGATTAAGAAACCTGATGGAGCGACGTGTTAAATCTTTTAGGGATTTAATATGTTTTGTCTTCGCCGGATTTAACATTAGCCCCTGTTCGCGAATGGCGAGTTGTATCAAGATGTGTTTATTGTCATCTAGCCACGGAGCATATTTTGCGGCAAGAATATCGGCAAGCGGCCCTTCCGGAAAATGAAACCCGACAATGTCTGCTTGTGGGGAGTTTAAAAGTTTAAGACTGTCGAGACTTCCTTGTGAATAGAACTCAATATCAAGGCGCGAGGACGCAGAACATATCGACTGTAGATAAGTAATTGCAAGATCGTGGCTAGTGTAAGCGTTAAGCTTTTTCTTATTATTGCTGGCATCAGTAAAAGCTTCGATCCTTTTGTTAAGCTTATTTGCATTCTCATTCAGTTTTGTAAAATACTCTGCCTCAATAATACGCTTAGTTTGCAAAAGCTCTTTCCCCAGTAAACTAAGCTGCGTGCCTCTACCTCGCTCCATATTACACAGCGGCGAGCCAAACACTTCATTCCAATAACGAATAATCCCCCACGCTGTGCGATAAGACACCCCCATTACTTTGGCAGATGTTTGCAGTGAGCCAGTTTCGTTAATGCAACTTAATAGCGGCAACAGACGCTGATCCAGTTCTTTGTCTGTATCAGAAATTAGCCAGCGGACATCAAATTTAAATTTCATATATGAATTAAAATACATATTTATTATTACAAGATCAAATATACAATAATTACATTAACTGCATGAAATATGCTTTTTTTTACATATTTAAATTTAAAAGGAAAACCGATGCGATTATCTACTAGGTATTTTTTTATATTGTTATTAGGCGTGCTTGTTACTCCGGTGGCACATGCAAATAGTAATCAAGCATTAATGGAGTTGCTTAAGGCTCTGGAAGACAATGGAACGATAAGTAAAGACGTGTATGACTTGGTGGCTGAAGTAGCTAAGCAGGGACAAACCGGAGAGCATGCCGTAGTCGCTAAAGCTGATGTAAAAAAAATGGTCCAGGAAGAAGTAAAGGTCGCTACCAAAGATCAGCCGGAAATAACTATAAAGGATAAATTTGAAATTAAGTCTGCCGACAAGGATTTTAGTCTACGCGTTGGTGGCCGGATACAGGCGGATGCAGCGGCTTATTCGGAAGACGCGCGCAAACATAATGACGGTACAGAGATGCGTCGTGCTCGTTTATTTGTACAGGGTACGTTATGGGAGGCATGGAAGTATAAACTGCAATACGATTTTGTTAGTACCGGAAACAGCGGTATAGCAGATGCTTATATCCAATACGCTGGTTTAAAAGATTGGACATTTACCGTAGGCCATTTTAAACAAGCGTTTAGCTTACAAAATATGACGAGCTCTAAATATATTACATTTACGGAGCGTGGCTTACCGCATTTGTTTACTCCTGGAAGAGCGATAGGCATAGCTGCTGGCCGAAGTAGTAACAACTGGAGCGTGAATGCAGGCTTTTTTGGTGAAGGCATAGATGGCGCCAGCAGTGATGAAGACGAAGGTTATGCCATCACTGGCCGTGCTACTTATGCACCTATTCTAGACCAGCAACAACACGTACACCTCGGGACTTCTATCTCCTATCGCAATAGTGGCTCCATTGATGCGATCAGGTTTCGAGAACGGCCGGAATCGCACCTTACCAATACGTTCGAAGTTGACACTGGTTCTTTAAACGCGGATTCAAATCTACGTCTTGTCGGTGAATTAGCTTACACCTATGGTTCTTTATCGCTACAGGGCGAATATTATTACATCGATATAGAGCGTGATGGGCCGAATCCTGATCTGGATTTCTCAGGTTATTATTTAGAAGGCAGTTGGTTTCTAACTGACGACATGCGTAGCTACAGTGGTAACAAAGGATCTTATGGCAAGGTTAAGCCTAGATCGATCGTTGGCAAAGGCGGTATCGGTGCATGGCAGCTCGCCGTTCGCTTTAGTAGCGTTGACCTAAATGACAATAATATTACCGGCGGTGATGCGCAGAACTTTAGCCTGGGTTTAAATTGGTACGCAACGAACAATATTCGTATGAGTGCTAATTATATCAATGTGCTGGATGTTACTGGCGGGGCAGGAGACGGCGACGAACCGGAAGCGTTCCAAATGCGTGCGCAGGTTGAATTCTAGGTTTTAATAACTAATTTTAGGAAATAATCATGAAAAAGCTTTTATCAATATTGTTTATATCATTATGTTGCGCCTCATTAAATAGTAGTGCGGATGTAGAACGACTAAAGATGGCAACAACGACCAGTACTGATAACTCAGGTTTATTGGCCGTATTAAACCCTCCTTTTGAAAAGAAATATAATGTGAAACTGGACGTTATTTCAGTGGGAACAGGGAAGGCGATACGTTTAGGCAAGAATGGTGATGTTGATCTGATCTTTGTGCATGCACCAGAAGCAGAAAAGAACTTCGTTGCTGAAGGCTCAGGTATTGAGCGAGAACCTGTTATGCACAATGATTTTATCATCGTTGGTCCGGCAGCTGATCCCGCAGGTCTTAAAAATGCGAATAATATTGTCGAGGCAATGGCAAAACTAATTGAAGCAAAACATGTTTTTGTTTCACGGGGCGATGATTCGGGCACGCATAAAAAAGAGAAGGACCTCTGGAAAAATACAGGCAAAGAACCTACTGGCGATTGGTATCTTGCTGTTGGTCAGGGCATGGGAGTCGTGTTAAGAATAGCCGATGATAAAGAAGCGTATACATTGACCGACCGAGGCACCTACCTGGCCTATAAAGACAAGATGAAATTAGGCGTAATATTTGAAAACGATCCAGGACTCTTTAATCCTTATCACGTGATCATGGTAAACCCTGAAAAACATCCGCACACAAAAATTGATATGGCGAGAAAATATTCAAGTTTTATCCGTAGCGGTGAAGGTCAAAACTTAATCCGAAACTTTAAGGTTAACGGTGAAATATTATTTCATCCGGACGTCATTAAATAAGCACGATGATTTTTTTAACGATGCGTAGGGACGATGAAAAACGGAAGCGTTTATGTTTATAATACATCTTTAGCACCAAAACAGTTTGTTTTAGTCATTCATTAAAAAGAGGACGCTACTGATGAACGAAGATCATATTATTGCTGCAATTCTTGCTGCCGGGTTAATTTCACAAAATAAAGACGATACTATCGAGCCAAAAGACGCTGTTGGTTTGTATGGGCTATGTCTGACGGAACTGATCGCATCTAACCGAGCCCCCAAATAGCAAACGCGGATATGCAGCTTTTTCTATGACCAGGTTTTTATTTGCTTCCCAACCTTATTTAAGGGAACTAGCATTAAGTTTTAAGAGGTAGAAAACTGTAAACAATAAAATAACTGCGAAGCTTATCCAGCCAAATGTTGAATTGTATTGGCTTACCAGGTAATCATAATTACTGTTGTGGGTTCGATTAGTGAAGTAATCAGCGAGTTTGATTAACATTACTATACCCGCATGAACACCTATGCAAGCAGCAATCCCCCGATGCTTTAATCTCAATAAGCCAAGCAGCACGCCAAAAATAAACAGCGTTAAAAAATAATCTACAATAGACCATTCATGAAAACGGCGAAATGCTTCTGGCATCATGCTAATTCCAGTTAACCAGCTAATGTCAGTATCTGCTGGCAGATCACGATACCGAATAAAGTGCACGGTTGAATAAACAAGGCTCGAAAAGAACACGGTAATTACCGCCCCTGTCTGTTTGTATAATCCGGTAAACAAAGCACCTCTAAAAATTGACTCTTCAACCAAGCCTATTAATAAGCCTGCAAGCAAGGCTTTTGCAATACGCTCAGCGATGGAGGCCATTGTAATGCTACGACTGGTATCAATCTCATGGATGCCAAGTAAAAGCAATAACACCTCGATTATTAGCATAATGATCATGCCGTATATAAAACCATTGAACATGCTATTCAAAAACTTGAGCGACTTTCCACTATAACCAAATGCCTTGAATGATAGTGAATTGTATAGCTGCAAATAAACACCGCTGATAATCAAACCGCTAATCAGTGTCGCGTAAGTAAGGTATTTGCGAAAGGCAAGCCCCAACACAGGGTCTAGTAATAATTTTAATGGGTATGCAGCTATGGCACCTACAAAAAACGCAAGCACAACGAACAAGCAAAATATTATTATCGCACGCATGAAGTTAAGGCAAGGTAAATTATTCTATCCGCGTTTCAATAGAGTCTGCGTTATTTTTATTATCACGCCAGCTAAGCTCAAGCTTATCTCCAGTACTGGCGCCTTTGAACATAAATGATAGATAAGGGTTTTTTGAAACAGCCCGGCTCCAATCACACGACATAACAACCTTATCATTATGTTTTACGATAACTTCCTTAATGTAATGTGTCGGCACAAGCTCGCTGGTCTCGTTATCGATACGAAACCCGGTCTCCATAGGGTGTCTAATAATAGCGCGTACTGTCGTGACACCATTGTTAGTTTTTGTTTTTAATCGTATGCTTGATGCCATTTAGCCACAACCTCCTTCATGCACTTCTATGAATGTGCGCGCACTAAATATCGCACCATCGCTTTTTACCGTGACGATGATATTCGATGACTCCTGTATTTTTATTCGCGTTGAAATAAAACCTACACAGTCAGGGGAAAGATCAAAGTTTGCAATTAATGGATTGGGGTTTTTATCAACGAATATTGTAATGGACTCGATCTTAGGCAAGTCTGTTTTTATTTTAACCGGCACTACAGCGCCGTTTTCTACAACAGAGTGTACTCCTATGGCGATCTCCCCAGATTCTTTTATCTCTTGATCGGGAAAATAAGCAGCAATAGCCTTATCGAGATCTACAGCAGAAAATGCAACTTCATTCCATTTAGCAAAGGCTGTTATGGGTTTCAATAGACTGGAAATCAAGACCATTGATCCTGATGCTAAATATTTAAATGTGTCTCTGCGTAACATAGGTATATATTTTCAGTGATTATTTAAGGCCTTCTTCAAGCTCAAGCTCATACTTGAATTCAGCCATACGTGCGTTAATGCGTTGTTCCTGATAATAATCGATTTGGTATTGTTGCTTAATAAATTTAAGTTTATCTACGGCGAGCTGGGTTTGCGCAGCTAGATAATAATATTCTGACTGTATAATTGCCGTTTCTATTTCATTACCGAGCATTGCCTCTGCTTGTCCGAGCAGACTGTAGCTCTCCAGATCATGCTGGTGATGCCTTTCATAATTTTTTAAAACATCTCTGGCTTCTTTTCCATTACTCACATCAAGCAGTGCTTTACTATAAGCCATTACAACCGGCCTGTAATCGGGATAAAGACCATAGGCCTTTTTGAATACAGTAAACGCCGCATTGTAGTTTGATTGGGCCGTTTCAAGTTTTGCCGCTAACAATAAATAGGCGACATCATCAGGGTTATCTTTTAATAAATAATCGACCTGCTGTGTTGCTTGGACAAACTCACTTTGCGCAATGTAAGCATAAGCCAATCCATATCGTATAGGCAGCTTTTCTTTTGCAGAGCCCTGGTTTTCAAGCAGCGTTTGTCGCAAAACTTTAGCGGCTTCCGCTGCTGTCTTGGATGTATTTACGAAAAGTTTATACCGAATCAGATTATATGAATGAGTATTCGTGAATTCTTTCTCGGGAAATTCTTCGGCACGCGCGCGCGAATCAGCTATTCGAGATGTTGTTAGAGGATGTGTACGCACAAACTCCGGCGCAGCACTTTGGGAATATCTTGATAGTTGTTGTAGTTTTTCAAAGAAAGCGGGCATACCCCTAGGATCATAGCCAGCTCTTTCCAGCAGTTGCATTCCAATGCGATCCGCCTCTTGCTCATTGGCGCGAGTAAAATTGGCCTGATTTTGTGCTGCTAAACCACTAACTCCAGCAATAGCTGCGGCACCAGCCTCTGAATTTTTCATTCCAATAAGGATTGCCCCTATCAATGCGGCGGTTTGAAATAAACTATATTTGCTAGCCTCTTCAAACTGGCGCGCTAGATGACGCTGTGTAACGTGTGAAATTTCATGTGCCATTACAGCGGCTAATTCGCTTTCGTTGCTGGAATTTAAAATGACCCCGCTATTCATGCCAATCATGCCCCCAGGTCCGGCAAAGGCGTTGATGCCCGGGTTATTAACTACAAAAAATGTAAAGGGTTGCTCATTATTATCACTATGCGAAGCTAGCCTATATCCAAGCGACTGTATGTAAGACTCAACTTCAGGGTCTTTACTTACACTGGCAAAATGACGCACTTGATTTAAAAATATCTTGCCGAGTCGCCTCTCATATTCAGGAGAAACGATACTGCCGGCAGAATCACCAAAATCAGGCAGGTCGTTAGCGACGGCAAGAAACGGCAATAACACAAGAAAGAAAATAAAAACCTTGTTAATTATTTGTCGACAGGGGCTCAAAAAAGTCATTTAAAAGTATATTTTGATGATATTTAATACAACACATTATCTTATGTTTACTTTATCATTCGCAGTTTAACATGACTAATATAGACCCGGTCTCATGTAGTTCGGTTTCATATTTAATTCATAATCTGGGGGAAATAAGTTTATGACAGTGGCGAAAAATGCTTTTTATGCACAGTCTGGTGGTGTTACCGCGGTTATCAATGCCAGCGCATGTGGCGTTGTAGAAACTGCGAGGCAACATCCAGAAAAGATCGCAAAGCTCTTTGCTGGGCGTAACGGCATTATTGGCGCATTGACTGAAGACTTGATCGACACCAGCCTGGAGTCTGATGCTGATATAGCCGGCTTACGGTATACGCCTTCTGGAGCATTTGGTTCTTGTCGCTTTAAATTAAAAGGCCTGGAAGAAAGTGAGGCAGAATATAAACGCTTAATCGAGGTATTTAAGGCGCATAATATTACGTACTTCTTTTATAATGGAGGTGGTGACTCAGCGGACACCTGCCATAAAGTCTCGCAAATTTCTGAAAAAATGGGCTACCCAATTCAAGCCATTCATGTCCCAAAAACCGTTGATAACGACTTGCCGATCACCGATGTTTGCCCGGGATTTGGATCAGTAGCTAAATATATTGCGATTTCAACTCGCGAGGCATCATATGATGTTTGTTCGATGGCTAAGACCTCAACCAAAGTGTTTGTCCTCGAAGTGATGGGGCGTCATGCCGGCTGGATTGCCGCAGCTGGTGGTTTGGCCTCTGACGAAGAGAATGATATCCCTATTTTGATTTTATTTCCCGAGGTCGAGTTTAACCAGAATGCCTTCATCAGCAAAGTGAAGGAAAAAGTTGAAACATATGGATACTGCTCAATCGTAGTTTCTGAAGGCGCGCATTGGCCAGATGGTAAATTCCTGGCAGAACAAGGAACACACGATGCATTTGGTCATGCCCAATTAGGAGGTGCTGCACCTGTTGTGGCTAATATGATCAAAGATGCTTTAGGCTATAAATACCATTGGGCCGTTGCCGATTATCTTCAGCGTGCAGCACGACATATCGCATCGAAGACTGATGTTGATCAAGCCTATGCCTTGGGCAAAGCAGCTGTAGAAATGGCTATTGCCGGAGAGAATGCGGTCATGCCGACAGTTCATCGTATATCCGATGAACCCTATGTTTGGGAAATTGGCAAAGCAAGACTGGAAGATGTCGCAAATGTTGAAAAGATGATGCCAAAAGAATTTATTACAGAAGATGGCTTTGGTATCACCGGGGCATGCCGACGATACCTAAGCCCTTTAATTGAAGGGGAAGACTACCCGCCATACAAAGGCGGTATGCCACAATATGTGACATTAAAGAATACGCCCGTTAAAAAAATATTAAACACAGAGTTCAAGCTCTGAATTAATGAAACTGATCAATAGTGTCAGTTAAGCTTTATTACGTTCATGATCCAATGTGCAGTTGGTGCTGGGCATTCAGACCAGCATTACTTTCTTTGATCGAGGGCTTGCCAAAGCAAATAACGCTAGTCCGTCTATTAGGTGGTTTGGCACCTGATAATGAAGCACCTATGCCAGAGGAGACTCGACAGTATGTACGTAGTCACTGGCAGACTATTCAAGAGCAAGTTCCAGGCACCGTATTTAACTATGATTTCTGGTTGAATTGCGAACCACGAAGAAGCACCTACCCAGCCTGTCGAGCTGTGATTGCAGCCCGACAACAAGGAGAAGCTTTTGATATAACGATGAACCTTGCTATTCAGCAAGCGTACTATTTACAAGCGAGAAACCCATCCTTGCTTTCGACATTGATCGAATTATCCGTAGAGATTGGCATAAATGAAGGCAAGTTTGCACTTGATCTACAGTCGCCAGAAACAAATGAGATCTTACAACACGAGATTCAGCTATCACGACGATTAGGCGTAAATAGATACCCAGGTTTGTTATTAGATCATGAAAGCGGCCAAACCAGCATTGGCGTGAATTATCTAGGTCCTCAAATAATGCTGAAAGAAATTAACCGAATGGTTTAGGTATGATGATTAACGAAATTTAAAATGTATCGTAGAAAAGCTAATTTGAATTGATAAAGGCGGCAATTATGAGTTCATTTACTCACGGCTTCACGCTAGAAAACTTAAAAGGTGATGTTTATGGCGGCCTAACAGCCGCAGTTGTCGCTTTGCCATTAGCCCTGGCCTTTGGCGTGGCATCCGGACTAGGGCCTTTGGCGGGCATGTATGGCGCCATAATAGTTGGTTTTTTTGCAGCAATATTTGGCGGGACACCGGCGCAAGTCTCCGGACCAACCGGGCCTATGACCGTAGTGATGACAGCTATAGTTATACATTTTGCAGATAACCCGGCAATCGCATTTACCATTGTTATGTTAGGCGGCGTATTTCAAATCCTCTTCGCGATGTTAAAGTTTGGTCGTTATATCAACCTTGTGCCCTATCCTGTGATATCGGGGTTCATGAGCGGGATAGGCTGCATTATTATCATTTTACAATTAGCACCTTTTCTAGGTCAGCTATCCTCAAGCAGTCCGTTAAAATCAATTTTAGATCTGCCAGATCTATTCAACCAAATACAATCGCATGCATTAATTTTAGGTTTAACAACTCTCGCTATCGTTTGCTTTATCCCACAGCGTTTGAGTCGTTATATTCCAGGGACATTGCTTGCTTTAGTAGTCTCTACACTCTTGGGTATTTATATGTTTAATGATGTGAAAGTCATTGGTGAAATACCCAGCGGTCTTCCGGTACTACAGATACCCGTTATTTCAATAGTTGAATTTTCAATAATCATTAAATATGCCCTCGTTCTCGCGTTTCTTGGTTCCATTGATTCATTATTGACCTCATTAATCGCTGACAGTATTACACGAACACATCATAAATCTGACCGAGAGTTATTTGGTCAAGGTATTGGCAATATTGCCAGCGGTCTATTTGGAGGCCTTCCCGGCGCAGGCGCGACTATGAGAACAGTCGTTAATGTACGTGCCGGTGGGCGAACGCCGATCTCAGGCGCATTGCATGCCCTTGTGTTATTGCTAATGGTCTTAGGCCTGGGCACATTAGCCGAGCATATCCCGCATGCGGTACTTGCCGGCATATTGTTGAAGGTTGGCTTTGATATTGTTGACTGGAATTATTTGCAGCGTATACATAATGCGCCTCGATCAGGGGTCCTGATCATGTTGACCACATTATTATTGACTGTCTTTGTTGATCTGATTACTGCTGTTGCTATCGGCACGATAATGGCGAGCCTGATATTCGTTAAGCGTATGTCCGACTCACAAGTGGAAAACATGAGAATTTTAGGAGGCTCGAATGACAGTCATGATCTGCCAGAAGAAGAAGCCAGGATACTCGAGAATGCGGGGGGGCATATAGTCTTGTTTCATATTGAAGGGCCTATGAGCTTTGGTTCTGCTAAGGAGGTTGTCCAGTTATTAACGACCGACCGCGAGCAGGATGTCTTGATTATCGACTTTTCAAATGTGCCATTTATTGATAGCACCGCATCACTGGCAATAGAAGAAGTGATACTCAAAGTGCAAGGAGATAATGATTCAGTTGTTTTATGTGGAATGTGCTCAGCGGTAGATAAAGTATTGAGCCAGATCGGCGTAGCCAAATTATTGCCCAAAACTCATATAACGCAGACACGCCTACAGGCATTGAAAATATCAGAGCAAATATTGGAAAAATAGCCAAGCTCACCTGAATTCAATATGGCTCAGAAATAAAGCACACTAAATTATTTATATCTCAGACGTGCATGAAAGGCATCTCTACAGGCTTGTCTAGAACTCTTGGGCGTAAATATATACGAAAGTAGACTAAAAATGAGAACTTAGTCCCTCATTTTGAGTCGAAAGTGACACTTTAGAACTCAGATAGAGTAATTAATTAAGAAAAAATGATGCTTCCAAGAGCTGCCTCTTAAATTAACAATTGCTAACTAGTTCCAAAAAGAGTAGAGACTTTTAGGAAACTTTCTTTATAATGCCTATAAATGAATCATGTAGTTAAACCATCATCTTATGTATGTTAGAAGTTTTCCTGCCAAGTTAAACTCAAAATCACACGAATTAATAACTATAGTATGAAGATTGTAAAAGGAGAATTAAGTCTCGGGCGATTCCTAGTGCCTTACCGAATTTATGGTGAAGCAGAGAAAACTATTGTCTGTATTAGTGGAGCTAAACAGACAATGGCAGCATGGAGATCGTTCGTTAGTCACTTCGTTGCAGATTATTCTGTCGTTGTGTTTGATCTTCCTGGGCAAGGCCGCGGGCAAATATTATCAGGAAACCCCGGCATTACTTTTGACGAACAGATTGATGTATTACATAACGTAATTAATGAAACGAACAGAAATGGCACAGTAATCCTCGCTGCTGCTTCATGGGGAACGATAATCTCTGTTGCACTAGCTGCTCGTTATCCGGAATTAGTAGATAAAATGATCTTGGGTAGCTTTGGCGCCAAACCTAGTAAGGCAGTTATCGAAGTAATCCGAGAAGGACAAAAACTGTTCGACACGAACAAGACTGATGACATCGCCCCTTTAATGATAGAAAAATTTGGTCAACACATTCCCGACACCCATAAAAAGCAGATTATCGAGCAGTTTCGCGGTATGAGCCGAGAACAATTCCTTAGCTTTTATGACCATTGTGAATTTGTTGAGCAGGCGTCCGATATCGAAGATTTTATCGACTTGGGGAATATCACTGCGTCTACTCTTATATTGAGTGGTGAGTTTGATGCGATTCTTGATCCGGGCGATATAGAGAAAGCATCTTCCCGAATCCCTGATTGTGAATTCAAGATGATCCCGGGGGCTGGACATTTCCTACACTGGGAACAAGCAGACATCCTTCATACCTACAGTGAGTTCCTCGCCAGATAATAACCTGGAAGGCAATGACCTTCCTGAATCTACACTTGATTTGAAGCCGATTGATAAGGTTTCTAATATTGAGCCGGAAGAATTCTCAAAATCATATTTCAAACCACTTCGACCATTGGTAATTCAGGATGTGGCTAAAGCTTGGCCCGCACTTGATAAATGGAGTCCTGAGTTCTTCAAAGAAAAGCACGGTGATAAACAAGTTAAAGTCTATGATGCCAGTTTTGTGGCAGCGGGGAAAAACTATATGTCAAAGACAAAGGTCATCCCCTTTCGAGAATACATCAATGCCGTAATAGCAGAAGAACAAGACTTGCGTATGTTTCTTTACAATATAAAGTCTGAAATTCCTGAATTGGTCGATGACATTGTTTTTCCGTCCCTATTGAAAGGGCTTTCTAAAAACTTTGTTTTCATGTTTTTTGGCAGTAAAGGCTCGGTTACCCAAATGCACTTTGATATCGATATGTCTCATGTTTTACATACCGCAATGTACGGGAAAAAGACCGTCTATTTATTTCCTTATGAACAAGGCAAAAACTTACATCGTTATCCGTTTACCTGCCGGAGCTATGTTGATATTGAAAAGCCCGATTTAGAACGCTTTCCTAATATGAAAAACCTGAAAGGCTATAAGGTAGTAATTGAGAAAGGAGATTCCTTATACATACCCGCGGGTTACTGGCATCACTTTGTTTATGATGATGCAGGTTTTGCCATATCATTACGTTGTGCGAATCAAACAGTGCTGGGCAAATGTCATGGTTTCTACAATCTGATAATAATGCAAAGTATCGACAGGGTGATGAATAAACTTATACCAAAGAACTGGTTTGACTGGAAACAACAGCAGGCACTCAAGACGATTTAATCATTCTACATACTTATAAATAGCTTTTTATTACACTCCATTTTTTCAATTTTTCCTGTACGGTCATTGATGCATGTGCCGGGCTTGTAGAAGGCAAACGTATTTGCCTAAGCCGAATACTTTTTAGATTAATTGATATAAATCGTTTGAAGAACCGTTCAGCTGTCGCACCATTAAAGAATACGGTGTTGATATATTTGTGGCTCGCAAAGAAAACATCAAAGTCATTGGGCCGTGCTGAAGACAGGTCAATATTTGAGTCGAGACTGCCCTCACGATCACAACTCGCCAAAACATCCCACACTGCAATGTGGTTTAGTTTGAGATATTTCTTTCTTTGCGGATAGTTTAAATCCGGTTTGATATTTAATAGATCTGACATGATTTGCCAGAAGCAATTTTGAGGGTGCGCATAATATTGATGCTTTTCCAATGACCGTTTCCCCGGCATGGATCCAAGAATCAGGATACGGGCATCAGGAGCTGCAATTGGCGGAAAACCGTGATTAGTAGACATAATTCAGAAATTACGGTTTCTAATTGAAACACCTCAAGAAATTATTGCAAAAAATAGTGTGTAAGATTTTGCACTTGTCGGATATGCAAGTACAATCTGCACCACTTTTTGGCATCGGCAAGACAGAGGGGGACATTGTCGGTGATTCTTTTACTCTTTTGTCCTTAAAATTAATAACTTATAAAAGTTAGGGGAATTTATATGTCAGGCATAACAATATGGGTAACTATAATCCTATCGCTGATGGGCTTGGGAATAGCCTTCTTTTACATGAAGAAGGTTGTAAGTATACCACTTGATCTTGGGCTGGATGAAGCTCAGGCGAAGAAGCTAACCTTCATCCACGGCGCTATTGCCGATGGAGCCATGGCTTTCTTGAAGCAGGAGTACAAAGTCCTGACGATCTTCATGGTGGTATTTGCCGCCATTATCGCCATTCTGATCAACGATACTCATACCCCTGATATTCATGAGGGCATCTATACTGCTATCGCTTTCCTCTTTGGTGGCGCGATATCCATCGCTTCTGGCTATATCGGCATGAAGGTAGCGACTCAAGGCAACGCAAGAACGACGGTTTCTGCGAAAAAAGACATTTCTGCAGCTTACGATGTGGCCATTAACTCTGGTGCGGTTATGGGGTTTGCCCTGGTAGGACTGGCGACCCTCGGACTGGTTATCATCTATGTGGTGATGAACACCTTGCTTGCTGATCTTGGACCTGAGAATAACCACATCCTTATGGAAGTGATTGCTGGCTTTGGGCTAGGTGGTTCTACAATCGCGTTATTTGCACGAGTTGGCGGCGGCATCTTCACTAAGGCCGCAGACGTTGGTGCTGACCTTGTAGGTAAGGTTGAGCAGGGCATCCCGGAGGATGATCCCCGTAACCCTGCCGTGATCGCAGACAACGTTGGCGACAACGTAGGTGATGTTGCTGGTATGGGCGCTGATCTTTTCGGTTCTTGTGCAGAAAGCACCTGTGCTGCAATGGTTATAAGTGCGGTAGTTTTTGCTGGTAACCCGGATGCATTGCTGTTCCCAATTTTGATCAGTGCTGTAGGTATTCCAATAGCCCTGCTCACTAAGCTAATGGTTGGCGTAAAGACTGAAGACGATGTTGCTCCTGCTTTAATGAAGCTGCTAATCATCTCCAGCGCCATCATGGCAGTGGTCATGTACTTCTTTACTGTTGCTCTGATCCCGGACAACTTCGTGTTAAACGGTGCGGACTATACGAATATAGGCGTTTACTTCTGCTTCCTGGCCGGTCTGGTATCGGGCTTAGCGGTTGGTTTATTAACCGGTTACTACACCTCCGAAAAATTTGCCCCCGTTCAGGAAGTCGCCAAGTCTTGTGAGACGGGTGTTGCTACCAATATTATCTACGGCCTCGCCTTAGGTTATAAGAGTACGGTACTTCCCTACTTAGCAATTGCGATAAGCATCTTCATCTCCTGGGAACTTGCGGGTATGTACGGCATAGCAATCGCCTCTTTGGGTATGTTGGGTAGCCTCGTGCTAACCCTGACTATCGATGCTTATGGGCCTGTTGCCGACAACGCCGGTGGTATTGCGGAGATGGTAGGTCTGGAATCAGAAGTTCGACGTAGAACTGACATATTAGACTCCGCTGGCAATACTACTGCGGCCATTGGTAAAGGTTTTGCGATCGGTGCTGCGATATTGACTTCACTAGCCTTGTTCGCGGCCTTTATCACTATCGCCGAAACTTTGCGCGGTGAGCCGATTAGTATGAGCTTACTAGAGCCCTTGGTTTTCACTTTTCTCTTCATTGGTGCAGTTCTGCCATTCCTGTTCTCTGCCATGACCATGAAGTCGGTAGGTGCTGCGGCATTTGCGATGATTGAAGAAGTGCGTCACCAGTTCAAGAATATTCCGGGCATCATGGATGGCACGGGTACTCCTGACTATGCGAAATGCGTAGCCATCTCAACGAAAGCAGCGCTAAAAGAAATGATCGCTCCCGGCGTTCTAATTATGGGTTCACCCATTGTTGTGGGCTTCCTGTTCGGGGTTGAAGCAGTAGCGGCTATGTTGATTGGCTCGCTGGTTGCTGGTGGCGTACTGGCTATCGCCTCATCCAACAGTGGTGGAGCATGGGACAACGCCAAGAAATATATCGAAGCAGGTAACCACGGTGGCAAGGGCTCTGATGAGCACACTGCAGCTGTTGTTGGTGATACTGTTGGTGATCCGATGAAAGATACTTCAGGCCCTTCACTAAACATCCTGATCAAGCTATCTGCCATCCTTAGTCTGGTGTTCGCGCCGTTCTTCGTTCAATATGGCGGTATCTTGCTCTAAGCGAGTAAAACGTTCAAAAAAGGGAGTCATTTGACTCCCTTTTTTAATGCTTGGGAATTGTCATAATTCTTTGCGAGACTAGAAGTGGAACAAAACCCGGCAGGCGAGAAATCCCGTAACATTACTGATCCACTTGATGCAGTAGGTAGCACCACAAAAGCTGCTGCCAAAGACTATGCTATCGGCCCAGCAGCACTAGCGCATTGGTTCTTTTTGCTGGCCATACGCATGGACTGGATATGTCAGGTAAAGCGACAAGACTTTCTTTATCCGATCCGATGGTGATTATCGGTTTATTTCTAGGCGACACGATCCCTTTTAAGAAACGCCATGCAAAAGTTTCTGCGTTTCAAAAAGCGGCAAGCCCATAACGCCACTATAACTTCCTTCTAAATGCTTTATAAAGATAGCTGCCTTACCCTGAATAGCATAACCACCGGCCTTTCCAATGGGCTCGTCTGTTTTACAATAACCCGCTATTTCATTTTGTGACAATTTTTTAAAAGTCACTTTATTAATATTCAATAGGCATTTTTCATGTTTATGAATCAAGCTCACTGCGGAGAGGACAGTGTGCGTCTTGCCAGATAGTTTTTTAAGCATAGCTGCCGCGTCTTCTCTGCTTTCCGCTTTTCCCAAAATATGCCTATCTAAGACCACGGCTGTATCTGCAGCTAGAACGGGAAAATCTTCGTCACTGAATGCATTTCCTACACGCGCTTTTTCCAGGGCTATTCGTTGCACATAATCTTCTGGTTTTTCTTTACCATCCCAACTTTCATCAATATCGATATCGATAACTTGAAATTCAACACCAATTTGATCCAGCAACTCACACCGGCGAGGCGACCTTGAGGCTAGATAAATCTTCATGGATGTTAGCTTAGTCAGCTTTCTCCAAACCACCGAATTCTTCGAGCAATTCTTTTATGAATTCGTGTATTTGCAAAGTCATCACGGCAAAATCTTGATCGAACTGCGTTGCCCTGTCGTTAGTATCATCTTCGGCTTGTTCCTGAATAATATCCTCGAAGCGTAAACGCTTAATTGAGAAGTCATCAGCCAGTACAAAACGAATCGCATCTCGCCATACCAAAGCAAGCTGGATCACTCTTTTGCCCGCTTTTAAATGGCTCATTATCTCAGAGCTTTCCAATTCCTGATTTTTGCAGCGAACAATATTTTTACTCTCTCTAGGGTTTTGTAACTCACATTCATTATCGAGTTCAAACGCATCAGGCGTTGTCTCCTGTAACCAATGTGTCATGATATTCGCTGCATCGCCATGACATTTTAATGGCACAACCGGTAAGCTGCCCAAGGTTGCACGCAGGTGATCCATGAACTCTTCTGCTTTATTTGCGCTGGCAGAATCAATGATCAGCAATTTGTTTTTTGGATCAAAATAAGCATAGACGAGATACGAACGCGTTAATGCCCGTGGTAACAGTGTATGTATGACATCTTCCTTAATCGTGCGTTTTTCTTTTCGATAAACACTGCGCGCCTGTGCCGCTTCGAAATCAATCACCTTCTCTTCGACCATTTCATTGATTGCGGCTGGCGGTAGAATTTTTTCCTGTTTGCGCGCGCAGATCATAGTGTAACCACCGCAACTATGCGTATATTGTTCACTATCCTTGCCTAATGGCGGCACCCAGCCATAGCGAGAAAAGTCCATATTCGTACATGGGGTAAAATCCTGTTGATGTAATGCAATCTCGAGCGTATCAGGCGTTAAATCAATCTCTTTGGTAAAACGGTAAATTCGAAGGTTTTTGAACCACATATTATTCTTGTCTTTAGTCGAAAAAAAGACGAATTATCTCGCACCTGTCCCAAGACAAGCAAGGATAATTAACAGGTCTTTCGTTGCTACCACTAGAGTGTGATAATTGCCCAATATTTAATAATTAATCCATATGATGAAATCATCCATTAATAAATTGCTCGAAAAGAATCGTGAATTAATTCACTCAGAGATGATGAAGGTCAGTTCACACGTACAAAGAGAAGAAAAAAACACTGACTGGATTATCAATACAATCACACTGGAGGGTTACGATGTGCCGTTTAGATTCAAACGCAAAAAAGGATACCGAAATCTCAAAGGGGCACGGGTAAACTTAACATATTATATTGGTGTGGAAAAAGTTGCCGGTTTTGACATGGAAGTGATGAACGTTGTTCGAATAAAGATGGCTTAATCTGGCCGCCATTAATGAAAGACTATACGAAACAAAATGACAATAAGTCGTAAACACTACTCGGGAAAAGACTTTCGTCGAGCTCTCTCTATAGAAGAATTACACCATGTCGCCCGTCGCCGCGTACCAAATTTTGCTTTGGAGTATGTAGAAGGCGGCTCTGAGTCCGAAAGAACACTGCAATGGAATAACGAGGCGTTAGATTCTGTCAGATTCGCCCCAAATACTTTGGTCGATACTAGTTCTCGACACCAACGTGCCAATCTATTTGGACAAGAAATAAACGCGCCTCTATTGATAGCCCCCACAGGACTCAATGGGATGCTATCTCACCGAGGTGATATTGCGCTGGCCCGAGCTGCTAAAAAACTGGGCATCCCATTTAACCTGAGCACCTTGTCAAATACACGCCTTGAAGACGTTGCAACAGAAGCTGGCGGTCGTTTATGGATGCAGCTCTATGTGATGAGTGATCGCGAACTGACTCGTAATATTATCTCGCGCGCAGATAAAGCAGGTTACGAAGCGTTAGTCTTCACTTCTGACGCTAATGTTTTCGGGTATCGTGAATGGGATCGGCGTAATTATCGAGCACCTGCAAAACTCAATTTACGAAATATGATTGATGTTGCATGTCATCCAAGGTGGTTATTTGATGTGCTTATACCGCATGGCGTTCCGCGATTTGAAAATATCGTTGATTTCATGCCTCCTGAAGGACGAACGGCCCAAGGTGGCGTCGCATTTGTACCCAAATTATTTGATGCAAAAATCTCTTGGGAAGATGTTGAATGGCTACGAGAGGTATGGCCACGCAAGTTAATTTTAAAAGGCGTCTTAAATGTTGCCGATGCAAAACGCGCCGCTGAATTAGGCTGTGATGGCATAGTCATCTCCAACCACGGCGGCAGACAACTCGACAGCTCCGTGTCGACGATTGAAGTCTTGCCTGATATTGCGCAGGCTGTTGGAGACCAGATAACAGTGTTGATCGATAGTGGCTTTTATCGCGGCACCGATATCATAAAAGCAATCGCAATGGGAGCCGATGCAGTTATGATTGGAAGAGCAACGTTATTTGGCTTAGCTGCAGGTGGAGAAGCGGGCGTGAACCATGCGCTTTCCATTCTTACTAATGAAATTGATCGTGTGCTTGGCCAAACAGGTTGTCGTTCTCTTGATGATGTTGGCTCACATCTATTGGTGTGATTTCTAGCCAATGCTTTAATCAGACATCCGTGCTCATACCAACACTATCAAAGTTGTGTCCTTCTAGATCTATTTTAATAGCCAATATCTATTTAAGATAACAACTATGATCTATTATAAACGTCTCTTCTCATTCTGTAGCATTATTCCCTGATAACAAGCCGGGTATTTCACCTGTTCTACCCCAGACGTTCATTCACAAAACTTTTTATACTGCGAAAAACTATTCCCACATCCCCATCAACTCATCGGGATGATGGACACGATGTTCGACAATCTGCTTAAACACACCTGGATCTTTAATATGTGTCATCTCACCATCGCGTGGAAAATGTTTGTCCTGTAGCCGTGACAACCAGAAACGCAATGCTGCTCCGCGTAATACGGCTTGCCATGCATCACGCTCCGACTGCTCTATAGGTCGAACGGTTTGATATGATTGTAACAATGCTGCGGAATTATGTTTGTTGCGTTCTGCGTCTCCGGTCATGCACCAGTCATTAATAGTCACCGCTAGATCATAGATAGGCAAACCGTTATAAGCGTAATAAAAATCGATCACGCCGGTAAGTTCATCTCCAATAAAAAGAGCATTATCTCGAAACAGATCTGCGTGTATAACCGATACAGGCAAGATATTCAGATCGAGCCCATTGTGATAGGAGAGCTCTTGTTGCAGTAAAGCCTGCTCTTCTTGGTCTAATTTTGGCATCACGCGCCTAGCCGTTTGCATTTGCCACTCAATCCCACGTGTCGCTTGTCGCTCAAGATTAAATTCTTGACTAGCCACATGCATGCGCGCCATCTGCACGCCTATCGCCCGACACTGTTTTTCATTGGGAATGTCGATACTGGCGCCATTCAATCGTTTCACTAGAGCGGCCGGCTTACCGTTCAAAACCCGGAGGTAGCTTCCTTCCTTATCTTTAACAGGGTGCGCGGTAGGAATGTTTGCTTCCGCAAGAAACGCCATTAGCTCAAGAAAAAAGGGTAGTTCTTGCAGAGAAAGCTCTTCAAAAAGAGTTAGTACATACTGACCTTTGCTAGTGGTAACAAAGTAGTTGGTATTTTCTATGCCGTCGCTGATGCCCGCAAATTGTTGCAGTTGTCCTAGCGAATAATTTTCAAGGAACTCATCAAGTTCATGCGGCAGAACATTTGTATAAACCGACATAGTGCTTTTTTATTTATTAGGCGTTATCAGTTTATTTCAAAAACAAACGGAAATTAACGAACTGTGATTTATTATGTCTCGGTTAATGCAAGATCGATCTACCAGGTAAATAAGACCCACTCTGGAACCGACGGATCTTTTAGCTCATACCTTGTTGGATCCATTTGGCCATTGCCATCAAGATCTTTCATATAGTAGGCAGGACCAATCGAAGGAATCACCTTGACCATATAAAGTTGACCGTTAACCCGATATTCCTCAATCACGGAATCCTTTTTACGGATGATGGTCACCTCAGGCTCAATGTTTTCACCCGTTTCAAGTGGATCCGGGAGCACCGGTGGCTCGGGCACTGCTTCCAGACCGTCCGGATTCGAGTTGCCTGCCATTACAGCCGTTGAAGCTATAAAAAGTGCTAATAAGATCAAAAACTTTTTCATTCTGCCTTTCCTTTACAGGTATTGGAAACCTACTTTACCACCTCAATCTGCTTAGATGAAGCAGATCAATATTCATAGTGAATTTTAAACATCAGCACCGGCAAAAGCCTGAGATTTTTCCTTGAAGCTGTCATAATTTAGTCTCTTGAAAACTTAATCACGCTAAGTAATTGATATCCTATGTCTGAACATACCATGGTCCTGATCGACGGTTCCTATTATCTATTTCGCGCCTACCACGCGATACGAGATCTAACCAATGCGCAGGGTGAACCTACTAACGCCATCTATGGTGTCATCAACATGATGCAGAAGCATCTAACAGAAGGCGGACCCGATTACTTTGCCATCATTTTCGACGCCAAAGGCAAGACATTTCGCAATGATCTATACGCAGACTATAAGGCAAATAGGCCGCCTATGCCGGACGACCTCGTTTGTCAGATTCAACCTTTACATGATCTGATCCGCGCTATGGGCGTGCCACTCTTGATGATCGATGGCGTTGAAGCCGATGACGTTATCGCGACCTTATCTAGACAGGCCGCAAGCAAGGGTATCAAGACTGTTGTTTCTACCGGCGACAAAGATCTGGCACAAATGGTCAATGATCGGATCCACTTGATCAATACAATGAGCAACTCCTATCTAGATCCCGCGGGAGTTGAAGAAAAATTTGGCATTCCACCAGAATTAATTATTGATTACCTGTCGTTAATGGGCGATACCGCTGACAATGTCCCAGGGGTGCCTAAAGTAGGGCCCAAAACTGCTGTAAAGTGGCTAAAACAATATGGTTCGTTAGACGAGATAATCTCTCGTGCCGGCGAAATAAAAGGCAAGGTTGGTGAAAACCTGAGGGAATTTATGCCGCAACTACCCTTAAGTCGAGAATTAGTAACACTTAAGTATGATGTTGAACTGGATTTCACCCCGGAAGAGCTAGTTATTACCGCGCCAGATAACTCGGCCTTAAAAGAGATGTATCAACGTTGGAATTTTCGAACTTTGCTTTCTCAACTTGAAGAAAATGATGGGAGACCAGAGCCATCTGGGAAGAAAGCACTTGGGCCCACTAAAACGGCAACCACCACCACTGAGACAAATAGCACTGAGCCAGTATACGAAACCATATTCTCAACAGAGCAATTGGATCAGTGGATATCAAGACTCGAGTCGGCGTCACTGATATCTATCGATACTGAGACAACCAGTCTGGACTACATGCAAGCCGAAATTGTAGGTGTCTCTTTTGCAATCACTGAAAATCATGCGGCTTACGTTCCTCTGCAACACGATTATGCCGGCGCACCTGAACAACTATCGCTAACCAGTGCTCTAGAAAGGCTTAAACCAATACTTGAAAACGAAGACATAAAAAAGATAGGCCAAAACCTGAAATATGATCTGGAAGTCTTCGCTAACTATGACATCACATTACGTGGCATAGAACACGACACCATGCTGGCTTCGTATGTCGTAAACAGCACTGCCAGTCGTCACGACATGGATAGTCTAGCATTACGTTACTTGAACATTGAAACCACCCATTATGAAGATGTTGCTGGCAAAGGCGCTAAACAGATCCCCTTTAATCAGATCAGTATCGAAGTTGCTGCTCCATATGCTGCCGAAGATGCCGATATCGTTTTAAAACTGCATCGTGTTTTAAGTTCTGATCTCGAACAACACGCAGAACTTAAGCGCGTCTATAACAATATTGAGATACCACTATTAACGGTACTGGCGAGAATCGAACGCAATGGCGTGGTCATCGATTCTGACATGCTGATGCAGCAGGCGCACGACTTAACAGGACGCATGCAAGAGATCGAGATCGAGGCACATAATCTGGCCGGAGAAACTTTTAATATCAGCTCACCAAAACAAATACAAACGATACTGTATGAAAAGATGGAGCTACCGATACTGGCAAAAACACCCAAAGGACAGCCTTCTACAGCAGAATCAGTATTACAAGAGTTGGCCGAAGACTATAAGTTACCGCGTTTAATTCTGGACTATCGGAGTTTAAGTAAACTCTGTTCAACCTATACAGATAAATTACCACAGATGGTAAACCCTAAAACCGGACGCGTTCACACCTCATATCATCAAGCCGTAGCAGCGACCGGCAGGCTCTCTTCGTCTAATCCAAATCTACAAAACATCCCTATTCGTACACCAGAAGGCAGAAAGATTAGACAGGCGTTTATCGCGCCACCTGGCTACACCATGGTTGCCGCCGACTATTCTCAAATCGAATTACGCATCATGGCTCACCTTTCTGGTGACAAGGGTCTGCTCGAGGCTTTTGCTAGAGGACAGGACATTCATAAAACCACCGCAGCGGAAGTATTCTCTGTTGCTATCGATGATGTCGATAATGATCAGCGTCGCGCGGCGAAAGCGATTAACTTTGGTTTGATCTACGGCATGTCTGCCTTTGGACTCGCCAAACAACTTGGTGTTAGCCGAACTGAGGCCCAGCAATATGTTGAGCTCTATTTCAGCCGCTACCCCGGGGTTAAGACTTTTATGGATAACACGCGGGAAAAAGCCAAAGAGGACGGTTTTGTTGAAACTGTGTACCAGCGTCGCCTGTATTTACCCGAGATTAATGCACGCAATGCGGCACGACGACAATACGCTGAAAGAACCGCGATTAATGCACCGATGCAGGGCACGGCAGCCGACATCATAAAACTCGCCATGATTAACATAGACGAATGGCTACAACGATCGAGTATAGATGCCATAATGATCATGCAAGTTCATGATGAATTGATATTTGAAGTAGCAAACAAAGAGCTAGAGCCCTTTATTGAAGAAATTAATACTCGCATGTCAAAGAACGAACTACTAAGCGTTCCGTTAGAAGTCGATATTGGCTATGGACATAACTGGGATGAGGCACATTAAATACGCGATCAAATACTTTATTTTGTAATAGTTAACATTTTATAATTCTCATTATGAGATTTGCGCTTATATGCTAATATATCCGTTAAGAATCAATAATTTTAAATAATCACTTTTAATAAACGCATCATTCTACGACTCGTCCGATTTTCATCGAAGCAACTTAATTATGCTAATTATTCCCGCCATAGACATTAAAAACGGAAAATGTGTTCGCCTTAGCCAAGGGCAGATGAACAAAGAAACCATTTACTCAGATGATCCAGTCGCAATGGCCAATAAATGGATCGAAGCCGGCGCAAGACGCTTGCATATTGTTGACCTTGATGGCGCGGTACATGGCGTGCCAAGCAATGCCGATGTTATCCACGCTATGGTTGAGGCACACCCCGACATTCCTATTCAAGTAGGTGGCGGAATTAGAGACGAAGATACTATTCAAACCTACCTAGACGTGGGCGTCTCTTATGTCATTATCGGCACGCGTGCTGTAACCACACCGCATTTTGTGTCAGACGTTTGTCTTGAGTTTCCAGGGCACATTATTGTCGGACTAGACGCAAAGAATGGAAAGCTGGCAACTAACGGCTGGTCGAAACTCTCTCATCATGATGCGAACGATATGGCGCAACGCTTTGAAGATGACGGTGTTGCTGCGATCATATTTACTGACATAGGCCGTGATGGCATGCTCAATAACGTAAATGTTGAAGCGACCGTCGACCTGTGCAGCAACATCACCATACCTGTTATTGCTTCTGGTGGCGTTACCAACCTTGATGACATCCGCACTTTATGTGATGTTAGCGAAGAAGGCATCTTTGGCGTCATTACCGGTCGCGCAATCTATGAAGGCACGCTTGATTTCACAGAAGCCCAGCAATTAGCAGACAAACATCACTCCTCCGACACACAAAACTAATGGGCCTGGCAAAACGCATCATACCCTGCCTTGATGTTGATAAAGGCAGGGTAGTTAAAGGCATTCAATTTATCGATATTCGCGATGCTGGCGATCCTGTCGAGGTTGCCAAACGCTACGATCTTCAAGGCGCCGATGAAATCACCTTCCTGGACATTACTGCTAGCAGCGATGACCGCGATACCATCGCCCATGTTGTTGAAAAGGTCGCGAGCCAGGTTTTTATCCCGCTTACCGTTGGGGGCGGGATTCGTTCCATTGACGATATCAAGCGCATGCTTATCGCCGGCGCTGACAAAGTCAGCATAAATACCGCGGCTGTTCATGACCCTGAATTTGTACGACGCGCTGCTACACAATTTGGATCACAGTGTATCGTCGTCGCAATAGACGCCAAAAGTGTCAGTACAAACGAAGGCGAAAACCGTTGGGAAGTATTCACTCACGGCGGACGCAAGAGAACTGGATTAGACGCTGTGGACTGGGCCATTAAAATGGCGGAATATGGCGCAGGGGAAATCTTGCTGACCAGCATGGACCGAGATGGCACCAGAGATGGGTTTGACATAGCCCTCACCAAAGCCGTCAGTGATGCTGTCAATATTCCTGTGATCGCCTCTGGCGGAGTAGGGAGTCTGGAACATCTGGCCGACGGCGTACTCTATGGTAAGGCAGATGCTGTTCTCGCTGCCAGCATCTTTCATTTTGGAGAGCACACAGTTGCTGAAGCCAAAGAATGTATGTCAAAGAGAAATATTGAGGTTCGTCTGTAACACATGCGGTATAAAACATGAATACATGGCTAGACAAGATCAAATGGAATAATGATGGCCTGGTTCCTGTCGTCACACAGGAGGCTGGGTCACTTCAAGTGCTTATGCACGCCTGGATGAATCGCGAATCATTAGAAAAAACCGTGGATAGTGGCAAAGCAGTTTATTGGTCACGATCCCGTCAATCGCTTTGGACGAAAGGGGAATCATCTGGCCATTACCAGAGCGTTGAATCAATACAGGTAGATTGTGATTTCGACACTTTATTGCTCACTGTTAAACAACAGGGTGGCATCGCCTGTCATACTGGCAGACACCATTGCTTTTTTATGTCTCTGATTGATAAAGAATGGCAAACGACGGAAGATATCTTAAAAAACCCGCAAGATATCTATAAATAACAGGCCGACCATGAAACAAGACATTCTTAATTCACTTTCAGAAATACTGGATCAACGCAAACAGGCCAGCCCTGACGATTCGTACACCGCCAAGCTATTCAATGACGGGGTTGACAGCATCCTGAAAAAGGTTGGCGAAGAAGCAACCGAGACCATAATTGCCTCTAAGTCCGGCGATAATGACGCTATAATTCATGAGGTTGCAGACCTATGGTTTCACTCCCTTGTGCTGCTTAAACATCACGGACTGAATCATTCCGATATCCTGGCTGAGCTTGAGTCTCGCTTTGGCTTGTCCGGACTGGAGGAAAAGGCCAACCGCAAAGGCTAATTTTTACTAAGCCCCTGATCAAACTTGCTTGTCAATTTAAATTCGGGTCAACTATCATTTAAGAAACTATCACTCGTTTGGAGAGTATAAGCATGGGCTTTGGTATACCTGAATTATTAATTATTCTATTAATCGTTGCGCTTTTATTTGGCACGAAAAAACTACGCAATATGGGTGGAGACCTGGGTAGCGCACTAAAAAGTTTTAGAAGCGCGGTAAAGGAACCCGAAGACAAAGAACAGATAGTTGAAACACCGGAAGAGCCCCCACAAGGGCAAGTTATAGAAGGCAAAGTTGAATCACAGAGCAATGATACTTCTAAACCCTGATCACTAGTCGCTGATTTACGCCTTTCTGACAATTCCAATATGTTCGACATCGGCTTTTGGGAACTCACAATAATCGCGATTATTGCATTGATCGTCATAGGCCCGGAACGATTACCAAAGTTTGCCCAAGATGCAGGACGCTTAGTTAGTAAAATTCGTACGTTTATTCACAACGCCAAGAATGAGTTCGAAAAGGAGCTTGAGTTAGAACAAGTGGACGATCTCCAAAAAGATATTAATCGCATCGATGACCTGATGAAGCAGGCACCAGATCGCATTATTCTCGGAGAATCTGCTGGCAACAAAGACAATGAAACAGATAAATAAACGCGTCGCGCTTTTATTATGACGGAGACTAATTCAGACACGGAACAACCGTTAATATCACACCTAATAGAACTACGTGCTTGTGCACTACGCGCAGTAATTTGTGTTTTCGTCATGCTCCTGCTATTACTTCCTTTTTCAAACCAGATATACGGTTACATCGCAACACCACTAATAGCCGAACTACCTGAAGGAAGCCACATGATTGCAACAGAGGTAGCCTCGCCTTTTTTTGCTCCGTTTAAGCTGACTTTATTTTGTGCAATTTTTATAACTATTCCCTACATACTTTACCAAGCCTGGTCCTTTATTTCTCCTGGGCTTTATACCAACGAAAAGAAATTTACCGTACCTTTGTTGATTAGCAGCAGCTTACTTTTTTATATAGGGGTCTCGTTTGCTTACTTCATCGTCTTTCCCGTTTTGTTTTCCTTCCTGACAGCCACTGCCCCTGAAGGCGTTCAGATAATGACGGACATCAATCATTATCTGAACTTTATTATCAAGCTTTTCTTTGCCTTTGGCATTTCTTTTGAAATTCCTGTCGCAACATTTTTATTGATTAGAACCGGCTTTGTTAGTGTGGAAAAACTGGCGGCGAACCGCCCTTATATAATAGTGCTGGCGTTTTTTATCGGGATGCTATTAACACCGCCAGATGTAATTTCTCAAATTTTATTAGCGGTACCAATCTGGTTACTGTTCGAAAGCGGCCTGATTATTAGCCGTTATTATGAAAACAAAACCACTATACCAGAGAGGACGAAAGAAAAGGCACCGGAGTAATTAGCCTTCTGCGGTGCTTGCCCAATTTAAACTGTTTTTAGCCTTAAGCCCTTTTTCAAATTCTATCAGTTTATTTTTGATCTCTATTCCAACACTGATCTGTGGATCGGAGTTTTCAAAATTATTTTTGTTCTCTTTAGCAAAAATAATTTTTTCTGCATGGTCGAAGGCCTTTAAAAAAGATTTGGTCTGCTTTAGCCCCTTTTCAAAATAGGCGTCGCCAAAATAAGTATATTTTCCATCATGCCCACAACCAAATGAGTTTCTGTCTGCGTTTGCAGCTGTGATCAATAAAGTTGTCGGCCCCGCCAACGGCGCTATAAAACCTCCAGAATAACAGGCCGAAATTATTATTATGCGCCACTTAATCTCTGCATCATTTAACGCATGTTTAATATTATCGGCATTCAAATTGTTCAGCTTAAATGACGGGAAATTCGCGGAGATATAATGATCTTCTGATCCGTGTGATGTCAGAAATAAAAACAAGATGTCTTCATCCTTGTCCATAAGCTTTGCCACGGCATTAATGCTGCGTTTTAAATTGTGCGCATTTGCCAATGGAATTTCATCCATGGTCTCAGGGTTATTAACCAACACCATTGAACGACCATAAGCGCCAAAATAGTTATTCACAATATCTTGAGCCGCTACTGCTTCATTCATAAAAACATCTTCGTCAGCATCGCCCGCAAATCCGATAAAAAATAAATCTGTTTGTCCGGGCTTCCCTTCAAGGAGGTCGCCGCTTAACTTTTCAAGCAATTCATTTTGTAAATAATAGATCGACTCAACATCTACATTTGGCACATTTTCTACCTGATCATTGTTTGCTTGTAGAGGATACCAAAGCGGCTCCGTGGGCAATAAAAATAACGGGGCAAAATTAATTACTGCGTATAGCCCCGTATAAGCCAGCGTCATAGCATAGCGTAAATAGAAAAAACGTTTGAAAAGTCTCGCAGAGACAATCAAATACCATAAGGAATAAATAATAAAAACGGCCCAACTGGTATAGAACGCATCAAAATAGGTTTGTTCCTTTGCAATGATCAACAGACAAATTGTCCCCAACCAGATTACGGGCACGACAGATAGAAACAGAACAACCAGTTTTGCCAGATCCTGTTGTCTGGAATTAAAAACCGCTACGAGACTCAAACTAAAAAAGAACAATAAATATAACAACGCCTGATAGCTTAACCCATAGGGATTAAAGAAATGGTCAGGCGCTGTATCAAAATAATCATGAATGAATGACAAACCAAGAGACACGAGCAGAAGCAGGCAAACTTGTAGATAAGCACTTTTAAATTGCCAGAGATGAACGGGCATAAACATGGCTGCACGAGTACCAGCCAGGATGTTTTTACCAAGATCGATTATTGGCTTTAATAGGTTCACTTATTCAGCCTTTTGAGAAGTAAAAAGACCTGAAATATTAAGACTGCTCCCACGATAAGCCATGGAACCGCCAACCATTGATTGTGTTCCTGTGACCATTTTCGTCCTTATCTCCTTCAAAACCCTCGAGCACATTGTACACGTTTGTAAACCCGGCCTTGATTAACATTTCACCCGCAAGCTCTGAGCGTTGACCACTACGACAAAGCATTAGCACAGGAACATCATTTAATTGATTATTGCCTGGCATACATGCCGCCAAAGATGCCCGAACCTTTTCAACAAAACCTGGCTGGATATCCCAACTGGGCGGCTCTTTGAGGGGAATATGTAACGCAGCTAACGGATGGCCAACAAAGCTATATTCCATAGTGCTTCTGACATCAACTAAAACGGCGTTATCTTGCTGCTCAAGAATCATGTTCGCTTCTAGCGGATTGGCATTTTTTAGCATCGTTATTTACCTTTGATAGTTTATATTGAAACGAAGAACGACAGCTTAAATCATCCTGAAAATGATTACTAAATCGAAATCTTTCAATAGATAAGTCAAAGACTTATTGATTGAGGTTGACTAGCGCATTACCATTAGCTGGCTAAATTAGAAGAACAATAACTTAACAGTATTAATTAAAACTTTCGGTAAATTAAAGAATGAGTATGGATGATCGTGATGGTGTAATTTGGCTTGATGGCGAATTTGTACCCTGGAGAGAAGCAAAAACCCATGTGCTAACACACACTCTTCACTATGGCATGGGGGTATTTGAAGGCGTTCGTGCCTATAAAACAGACACCGGGACAGCTATTTTTCGGCTAGAGGACCATACAAACAGACTGTTTGGCTCTGCTCACATATTAAACATGGCTATGCCTTACGATAAGGCAACTATCAACCAGGCGTGTCTCGATTCTGTTAAAAACAATAACCTTGAATCCGCCTATATTCGCCCGATGTGCTTTTATGGATCGGAAGGTATGGGCCTAAGAGCAGACAATCTCAAGGTTCATGTCATGATAGCTGCCTGGGCATGGGGCTCTTATCTCGGAAATGAAGGACTGGAGAATGGAATTCGAATCAAAACATCCTCTTTCACTCGTCATCATGTCAATATCACTATGTGTAAGGCTAAAGCTAACGGCAATTATATGAACTCGATGCTAGCTTTACAGGAGGCACTTGCTGACGGTTACGATGAGGCACTGTTGCTAGACAATGAAGGTTATGTCGCTGAAGGAAGTGGTGAAAATATTTTCATCGTGCGAAACGGAATCATGTACACCCCGGACTTAACCTCTGCCCTTGAAGGCATTACCCGTGAAACCATCATGCAATTTGCTGCGGAAAACAATATCCTCGTAAAGGAAAAAAGGATAACCCGTGATGAAGTATATGTTGCTGATGAAGCATTTTTTACCGGAACCGCGGCTGAAGTGACCCCTATTCGAGAGCTAGATAACCGCCAAATTGGCGCCGGGAAAAGAGGGCCCATTACAGAAAAATTACAAAAAAGATATTTTGATTGTGTCGAGGGAAAACTGGGCGAATATCAAAATTGGTTGAGCTATGTATAACGAGGTAATGCTATGAATGAATCAGTCCAACAAACAGCAACAGTTTCTACCAGTAATGAATCTGTGTTTCGTATAAATAAAGATCAATTGCCACTGCATTGCCCTTTACCTGAAATGAGCCTGTGGAACCAACACCCTCGGGTATTTCTTCCTATTGAAGAATCTGGAAAATCAAAATGCCCTTATTGTGGGTCCGAATTTATACTTGAGAGCTAATTGATTAGTACATCAAGTAACCATGGCTTTAAATATCTGGCGATTTACTGATAGTAAGCCTGGGCACGACTCTCAAAGCATCGGACTATGCGATGCTATCGGAAGATTAACAACGGTTTCCTGCTTTGATATTGATGTAAGCTCTATATTTGTCAATTTTAGTCACTTTCTTTTCAAAAAATTTCCCCCAGGAAACACGCTGCCAGACCCTGACTTTATAATTGGCGCGGGTCATGGAACCCATATATCAATGTTAGCCGCACGAAATGCGCGTAATGGGAAAATCATTGTGCTAATGAAGCCGAGCTTGCCACTATCATTCTTTAATCATTGCGTAATCCCTAAGCATGATTTAGTTTCTGAAAAAAGTAACATCATTACAACTATCGGGGCATTAAGCCCGGTTCAATTTAATAAAAACAAATTATCTGATCGAGGCTTAATACTGCTTGGAGGGTTATCTAAACATCACCAATGGGATGACGAATCAATAAATGGGCAGATTAATAAAATTATTGGCGCTAACCCGAACATTAAATGGACGATAGCAAACTCACCTCGTACGCCCGAAATAACATCCAAAAAAATACAGAACACGACCAATACCAATCTGGAAATTTTAGATTATTCTGAAACCAGTACCGCAGAGATTCGCAAACATATATTTGATGCAGGCACCATCTGGGTTACACAAGACAGTATTTCTATGATTTACGAATCGCTGTCTTCAGGTGCCTCGGTTGGCCTGATTGAGCTGCAAAATAAAAACAGCGCTAAAGCGGAAAACACCATCCGGACATTAATAAGCGAAAATAGTCTGACGCCATTCGGAAAATGGGAAAAATATCGCTCGCTTTCTCCTGGCAGCCCGGATTTCGATGAAGCGAACAGGTGTGCCAAACTACTGCTCGATATCGAGACGCGCTGATTAAATAATACTTACAGAATCGTTCCCGCAAAAGATATAAGATAAACAATGCACGCGAGCATGCTGGATCCCGCACTAACTCAAGCGGATAAACTTGAACAGCGAAAGGCTCTTGATATTGAGTTATTATATCAAATTCACCAACATAAATTAGTCTATAAGACATCAAATAATCCAAAGATCCAAGAGACATCTTTTTGAAACCATCTGTATTACAAATTTTACCCGAACTGGATTGTGGGGGCGTTGAGCGAGGGACGATCGATGTTGCTGCTGAACTAGTACGGAGAGGACACCGATCTATTGTTGTCTCTGGCCAGGGCAGACTAGTACCACAATTATTAACGGAAGGAAGTGAGCATTTTAATTTAAATGTAGGGAAAAAATCTATATTTAATGCCATCACCTTAATTCCAAAATTACACAGCCTCTTTGCTGAACAAGCTATCGATATTATTCACGCACGATCCCGGCTTCCTGCATGGCTGGCATATCTAGCATGGAAAAGACTAGACCCCGATAAAAGACCCATTTTCATCACGACAGTACATGGCCCGTATTCGGTTAATCGGTATAGCAAAATAATGACCTCCGGTGAACGTATTATTGCTGTTTCTGAATACATTAAAAATTATATTATTACTAATTACCCTGACGTTGATGAAAAAATAATTGATGTGGTGCATCGCGGCATCAGTAAACAAGATTATCCATACAATCACACTCCTTCCGATGAATGGCTAGAAAATTGGAAGGAACAATACCCTCAGCTAAAAGATAAATTTATTATTACACTTCCGGGCAGAATAACCCGATGGAAGGGACACAATGATTTCATTGATATTATATCAAAAGCAAAAAACAACGGAATAAACGTTCATGGCTTAATAGCCGGAGGCGCTGATCCAAAAAAAGAAAAATACTTGCAGGAACTCAAGTCAATAATTGCTAAAAACAATATGGTTAATAACTTTACCTTTCTCGGTCAGCGTGACGACATGAAAAATGTTATGTCCGTATCAAACATTGTTTTATCACTGGCAAAAATCCCCGAAGCTTTCGGCAGAACAGCTCTGGAAGCATTGTTTCTTGGCATACCAGTTATAGCTTATGATCATGGGGGAGCGTCGGAAGTGCTTTCCAGCATTTTCCCGGCGGGCAAAGCCAGACCGCTCGACACTGGTAACGTAATATCCTTGATTGATCAGTTTTACCAAACCACACCAACGGTTCCGGATAAACCCTGTTTTACTTTGAGTGAGATGCTCGACAAAACTATTGCTGTTTATAATTCATTTTATTAAAAACTGACTTAATGCCTGTTTCAAAGGACATCATTGCTATATGTATTGCAACCTATAACCGCCCTGAGTTATTGGCAAACTGCCTTGATTCTATTAGCAAAATAGATCTTCCTGAAAACTATAAAACAATTATCATAATTGTAGACAATGACAAAGAAAAATCGGCGGAAAACACATTTAATACATGCGCTAAAAACATAAGTTTTGATTCACACTATTTTGTAGAACCTGATCGGGGCATTTGCTCAGCAAGGAATTGTTTATTGGATCGTGCTCTGCTAAACAATGCATCATATATTGCATTCATGGATGATGATGAACAAGCCCATAAAAAGTGGCTGGTTAATTTGATTAGAGGAATCGAACACTATAAATGCGATGTTGTAGTTGGCCCAGCTATCCCATTTAAAGGAACTTCATCGCCCGACACCTTTGAAAAAGATCCAAAACACCCGAGCGGAAGCAAGACCAGAAACATTTCTACGGCAAATGTACTGTTTAATACACGTCTGATTGACGAATTAAACTTACGTTTTGATCGATATTTTGATTTTATTGGTTGTGAAGATCATGATTTCTTTGACCGGGCTAAAAAACTGGGTGCCACAGCAACATGGGTTGATGATGCTGCAACCTTTGAAGCCATCACGCCAGAAAGAAGCACGAGGCGTTACTTAATGTTTCGTCACTTCACCGGCGGCATTAATGTAGTAATGCGTTTTAGGCGACACCACTCATTAACTCATGCATGGTTTCGCTATTTACCAAAATCAATAGGCAAAGTTATAGGGGCAATTTATACTCTAATCATTGCTGCTTTCGTTTCTCGTTCTGCAAACTTTGATAAATCCATAGTCAAATTTTCCAATGCCGTCGGCTATCTTTTTGGTTTGATGAACATTGTCTTTGAACGCTACCGCTATTAAATAACACTACTGGTCCTGTGAATAAAATAAAAATGAATAACTTTTTATCAGTAATAGAAAAATACTGGCCTTGTTGTTTGGTTTTACTCGCCATTATCGGCTTTGTTAGTAAATCTTTATATAACTACCCAATAGGGATAATGGCAATTCTTGGACTATATAGATTAATTGTAACGCCTAAAATAATTATAGAAGATCGCGCTCTCAAACTCTTTTCTTTAGCATTCCTTAGTCTATGGTTGCCATTACTTTTTTCCATGCCCGATGCAGTTAATCCGGGGCACTCTGCGCACACTATATTTCCTTATTTGAGGTTTTTCTTTGCCGGTATTTTTATAATACAAGAAATATCCAAAGACGATGACCGTTTAAAATTTATAACTGCCGGGATATTTTTTATAGTTTTTTTCTGGTGTATTGATGCATTTATTCAATTTATATTTGGCGAAAATATTTTAGGGAGCCCATACGAGCAAGGACACATCACCGGCATGTTTTATCCGAGAAACACTATTTCTCATATTTGTTCGATCTTATCCACCATCTGCTTCATATATATTTATATTAATTTCGAAAAAAGAAAATGGATACTAATTAGTTTGGCGCCTCTTTTTTTTATTGTTCTTCTTAGCGGCAGACGTGCTGCATGGATAATGCTGATATTATCTTCATTCGGTTTCTTATGGCATGGACTCGTCTATACTGCAAACAGAAAAAACTTCCTAAAAGTAACTAGTGCCATAGCCGCTATTTGCCTGATCCTTGTTTCCGCTACTATTATTTTTCATAAACCGACCAACGATCGCTTTAACGTGACATTAGGTCTTTTTAGCAACGATTATAAAACGATAGATAATGCTACTGCTTCTCGCCTGCCGCTTTGGGAAACTGCGCTTACTATTTTTAAACACAACCCTATCAACGGAATAGGGCCCAGAGGTTACAGGCATGTTTATACTGAATATTCTGATCCGGACGATTATTGGCATAAATTGACGCAAACACATCCTCACCTTTTATTATTGGAAATAATGGCTGAAACCGGAATTCTAGGCTTGATTGGTTATCTATTAATATTTTACCCATTAATAATTCTGGCCAAACAAAGCCCTTTAAAAGAGGAATTGCTTCCTTTTCTTATTCCAGTCATCGTCGCTTTATTCCCCTTTAATGCACATATGGCTTTTTATGGCTCAATTTGGTCTAGCGTCATATGGTTGTTACTCGCATTATATTTTACTAAAGCAAAGCTTATTTTAGTCGCTTCACAGAACAAACTGCATCGATAGTGAAGATATTAATAATAAAACTAGGTGCTTTAGGCGATGTAATAATTTCTACAGCTATTGTTAAACAAATTATGGATCATCACCCTAATGATGATATTTACTTGCTTACAACACCGCCTTTCTCTCAATTATTTTCACACTTTAATGATCTCCGCGTTATTGCTTTTGAACGAAATGGTTTAGCCAATAAAATTAAAACCGTATGCTGGATCAGAAGTCAGAAATTTAGACGTTTATACGATCTTCAATCAAACGATAGAACCGGCTTCTTTAGTGCATTGTCCGGTATTCCATTTCGTGCGGGCAATCACCCCAGATACCCTTACAATGCACACCCAAAAACGAGTTATCGAGGAGAATGTCATTCTTTCGAACGGCTTAATCAAATAATAGAAAGTGCCGGGATTCTGCCAGCAGAACCGTTACCTTATTTACCCGTTCCTGAAGATGTAGATACAAAGATTAACCGGTGGCTTGAGAAAAATGGTCTTGAGAAAGATAGTTTTGTGCTTCTTCATGCCGGTTCCAGTCCTGCACATCTTAATAAACGTTGGCCTCATTTTGAAGAACTCGCACTGCATTTAGCGAAAACGTTTACTATCGTTTGGCTAGGCGGTGAAAGCGACATTGAATTAAACGAGAATTTAAGTAGAACGGTGGGAATAAACACAACGAATGCTTTCAAGATACTTGATTTAGTTGCTCTTGGTAAGAAGGCAAAATTTGCGATTACCAATGATTCTGCCCCTATGCATATTTTATCTTGTTCTCAAATACCTGTATTTGGGCTGTTTGGGCCAACATATCCTCGCCGAACACATGCCCTTGGTCAATTTGAAAAAGTTATAACTGTGAACGAAACAATCGCGTGCAATGATGAAGCTTTCAAACCGGCGGAGATATCTGAAATAACAGTTGGCATGATATTAAACAAACTAAAAACACATCAACTTATATGAACCTAAGCTCGCGAATCGCTCTGCTCTATATAGGAATAATACGCCAGGCTCGATTACTCGCTATTTGCTCGTTTTCAACTTTTCTATTTAAAAAACGCGATCTCTATAAAAAAATTTTAATAAACCGCGATGGGGCATTTGGGGATTCTGTTGTAGCTTTGCCAGCAATCAAGCTAATACGGCAAAACTTTCCAACAGCACAAATTGATTTATTATCTGTAAACAATAACAGTGTCTCTTTTAAAGACCTCGGCTTGCAAGAAGGATTGATTGATAATTTATATGTTGTTAATAAAAAAGAAAGGAGCAAAACACTAAAATCATTGAAACAATCAAGCTATGACTTGTTTATACAAATTCCGCAAAACATTGGTATCTATAAATCAATCCGCAATATGTTATTAGTTCGGTATTATTTAAATATTAAAAGCGCTTTTGGTTGGGATAGCGGAAGAATCAAATCATTTATGCGGCATCAGAAACAATTCCTTAAAATACCAACAGAAACTCAGCGCTTTATAAACACATTACAAAGAAACGGTATTAACGGAAACGTTGATTACCCGCTCCATTCGCAAGAGCCTAAGCAAAGCATATTTGAACAAGGCGCTGCAACATATGAGCCTATTGTTTTTTTAATTGGAGGGAAATTACAGCCTAAAAAATGGCCGCTTGAAAACTGGGTAACTCTTGCTGAGTTAATTGGTTCTCAAGAAAAGATCCTGCTCATAGGAGGCAAAGACGAAACCGACGAAGCAGAGTTCATTCTATCAAAAACAGCTAATACGACTAACTTGTGCGGCAAGTTAACAATTCCTGAACTTAATCATGTCTTTAAAAACACAAAACTTGCGATTAGCCTGGACACAGGGGCTATGCACTTATGCGATGCAGCAGGGACAAAAGTTATTGCATTATTCTCAACCCGAGACCTATCAAACAAATGGTTCCCGAACAATAAAAACTCGATTGTCATCGAAAAAGTTTTAAGTTGTAGTTTTTGTCTAAAAACAGAATGCAGTAATAATATTTGTATGAGCAATATTAAACCGAAGGAAGTTTACGCTTGTATAGAGAAACTATTGGCTGGTTAGGCTTTCTCTATTTACGCAGCTCCCTTCGAAAAGAGCCATCGGGCAAATTATTAATTCTGTCATTATGAATAAAAAAATAATCTTTCCAGTTTTCTGCCTCATCCACAGCACTTACACGATGGATCTCTCCATTGTCTTCTCGAAACATATGATACCCAAGACCAAATAAATAAGCTGTGACTTCCGTGGCACTGCTATTAAATACCGTTTTCAATGCATCGCTATGAATTTCGATTAATAAATTAGGCTTATATTTTTCTAACGTGTCGCTCGCCCCTTTCAGAATTAACATTTCAGAGCCTTCCGTATCACACCGAATAAAGTCTATATGGGCTAAATTGTTATCATGAACAAAATCGTCGACTGAAACTGCCTTTACTTCCTCTGTTGTACTAGAACTAGAATGTATATCTTTTCTGTCGACATTAAGGTTATCTACTCCTGTAATAAAAGCGAAAGATCTTCCCGCGTGCCCGGTTGATTTTTGAGGCGTCACCAAACAAACAGTGCCTGCTTCGTTAGATACAGCACAGTTATATGTATGAATATTTTTAAGGCGATGTAATTTCGTCATCAAAACTAAATGATTGTAAGAATACGTCGATGGCTCAAATGCAAATATCTGCCCGTCCCCGATAAGCTTTGACATAACATAACTATGGCGAGCATCACTAGCTCCAATATGCAAACAGTTTTCTCCATCGCTTAAAATTTCTTTTAGGAATAGTATTTCGGGCTCAAACTTGCGTCCTTTTATATTTCTCGAATAGGTTCGTAAAGCTGCAATTAAAACGCCTATGTTAAAACTCATTAATTTATGCCCTCAAAGAATTTATTCAACCTTGTCCCACAAGGCTTTCCAGTCATAAAATGGTGGCAAACAGTCTTTTGATTGAAAGTGTATTGCAACCGCCGGGATCGGCGAGAAACCATGTATATGCTTAAAAAGCCTGTCCGTCGTTTTCTTTTCTGATCCTAAGTGCCGTTTTGCTTTTATACCAACGTATTTCGTATTTTCAAAATAATCCCAAAATTTCTTAACAACGCTGGAATGAGTGAGAAAAGTATGCGTCGCATTACTCATTGTGCGCCAACGTCTGTTTTCGCCTAACACTATATATGAAGGATAATTGATTTCACTATAAATCATTTCGTGTTCTTGCGGATGAATTAATATGTGCTCTGATGTTTGTTTATATATATTTTTATAAAACCCCATCATTTCCTGAATAGCTGCCGTTTCATGAAGGTAATCGTCTTCACAAAAGTAAAACAGTGCGTTTTTATCTTTTGCATAAGCAAAATGTTGATACAAAGACTCCCCCTGTCCTGTTCTGTCTGTAGTTACAATTTGCCAGTTACATTTTACTTCTTTACAAAGCTGCGTAATTTTTTCCAATGTGTCAGCATTTGAGCGATCGTCAAAAACAGTCAAGCTTATATCAAGATCTTGCTTGCTTGCTTCATTGATAGAAATAAATAACGATTTTATGCATTTTAAAAGGTGTTCTTCCAAGCTAACATTCGTCAACTCACTGCGCTTGCTTTTTGCGCGCCTATCGTTGATGCATGTGCGCAAACACACTTCCAGCCGATCAATATTATCCGAATTATCCAGGTTGTTTTTATTGCTTGAATTGAATGATTCATAAATTTTATTTTGATCATCAAAACCATTATTCTTTATCGGCAATAAATTATACTCGGGATGCTTTTTTATGGCGTAGCCTTGCTTTTTTATTAGCTTATCAAGAATACGTAAAACTTCGTTCATATGCCTAAACCTCTTATAGCGGCACTGACTTCTTCAACAGGGATATTACGAGCGTCATTTTCGGCTCCAGTGATACTGACCGCTTTATTTCCCCACGGACGAAACCTAATAGGATCCATAAGACTAAAAAAGCTGATTGTGGGCGTCTTAACCGCACTAGCGATATGCCCAAGGCCAGAGTCCGGTCCAATATAAAGACACGACTGCTCTATCAAGGCAGCGGCATCTAATAAACTATTGCCCACGGTATTAATTTGCGCAATGTCAATATTACGACTGACTTCTGCGGTGATTTCTTTTTCGAACTGATTTCCCAAAAAGATGACACCAGTAAAATTATTTTTCTGTTCATTCAATAAGTCTATAAAGGCCTTGGTAATTAAAGACTTTTCTGGCTTTCGGCAATCCCCAACAGATATCGATAGTAATTTGTCTTTATTACTAAATGCAGAAATTTCTTTATCTGCATAATTTCGATTGGCATCGGCAAGCCAGACTTCTGTATCGGGAATTGGCGCACCACCATGCATGGGCTTAACCACGCCCATGATCTCTTCGACAGCATGAGGCCCATAGCTGCTACTCGTCCATTTAGTGTATCTTTTTTTACTCCGCAACAGGTATGCAAGACCATCTGTTCTGACATCAACGATAATATCATATCGATTTTTCCACAACTGCATCAACAATAGCGGAACACCTCGCAACAATTTATCCTTGTCTTTCAAATAAAGCTTGTTTAAAAACGGGCAATTTTTATATAGTTGCATTGCACGTTTATCGGTAACTATATCAAACAAGGCGTCCGGATATTTGTTATGCAATGCTTTTAATACGGGCGTGGTCATCACCACATCTCCAACATTACTTAGGCCGATAAAAAGTATTTTTTTTACTTTCATAAAGTTTAATATTAAACCATCAAAATGAACTTTAAGAGTAATCGCTATATGATTTTTCTTCGACGAGATTAGAGTCAGTCTTATTGTTTATTTTGCGCTTTACCGCTGCACGCTCATCATTAATAATATAAACAGATCTGGCTAATGATATGAACTCTTCATCAAATTGATTTTTACTTTCTTTGATTCTAATTTGATCTTCTATATCCCACAGCTTTTCATTAACTTTTTTTAAAGAATCTGTTTCTCCCTCAAGATCGACAGCAACATAATGAGATTTGCTCCACTGTTCTTGTAATACATTCAGTTCTTTTTTTATATTTGTTAATTTATTAGTATCGGATATTTTCTCCTCTTTAATCTGAAGTATTGTTATTTTATCGATCAATTCACCTACAGAAATATCAATTTGTATACTCACACATTATTCCTCTTCTATTACTTGCCAATACAAAACTGTGAAAACACGGCTCCTAAAACATCATCGCTGGTGGTCTTCCCGGTTAAATCGTCAAAGCCTGACAAACATTGTCGTAAAGACTCAGCCTGGACCTCAAGTCCTGCACTATTTGTTATGTCTGATAATACACGTTTTAAGTTTTTGCTTATTTTATGAAGATCATCAAGGTGGCGCTGACGCGTGAAAACCAGATCTTCTTCATTTTCAACTGTAGCGAAATGTTGGCATATCGCTTCGACTAATTTGTCCATGCCAACACCTGTTTTGACAGAGACATAAACTTCATTTTCTGAGTTTATAAAATCGCCTTCATCACAAAGATCAATTTTGTTTCTTACATCAATGATTTTTGTGCCTGCGCTTACATAATCAAATAGCTCTATATTCAAGCTTGCATCATCGAGCGTATTATCATGCACACACAAAACAATATCTGCCATAGCTAATGTTTTCTGCGCCCTGTCTACTCCTGCCTGTTCAACCTTGTCCTCTGTATCGCGAATTCCTGCCGTATCAAATAACGTTACTGCATAATCGCCGAGCAACACCTTTTCTTTTATCACATCTCTTGTTGTGCCGGGGGCGCTTGAAACTATTGCTGAATCAAAACCAGACAGATAGTTTAAAACACTAGATTTTCCTGCGTTAGGACGGCCAGCGATTACTATGGAGGGATTTTGATCCAGAACTCGGCCAGCTTCTGCTTTTGAAATTAATTCATTCAGCAGATCCAGGCACTCTTGAACCTCTCTTGATGCTGGCAGCGTATCAATAACAACGTCTTCTTCTTCCGGAAAATCTAATGCTGCTTCGATTAAAGCCTTGGCATTAAAAACACGCTCTCTCAATTCTTTTATACTGTCAGAAAAAACACCGCTTAAGGACAGAATTGCACTACGAGCCGCTTTTTTAGAGTTGCTGTCTATTAAATCTGCAACTGCTTCTGCTTGAAGCAGATCAATTTTATTGTTTATAAAAGCCCTTTCTGTGAATTCTCCAGGCTGAGCAAGTCTCGCTCCTATAGAAACAATTTCATCCAGCAACATTCCTAGTACGAAACGGCTACCATGTACATGGCACTCCATAACATCTTCACCTGTATATGAAGCGGGGGCTTTAAAATAGAGGGCAATACCTTTGTCGATTGTTTTTTGATCGGAAGACTTAAAAGAAACAAACTGTGCCAAACGCGCTATTGGAGATAAACCTGTCAAGGTTTTAAAAATATCTTTGGTTTTATTGCCTGAGACACGAACTATACCCAAACCACCGCGCCCTGAAGGTGTTGCTATCGCCGTTATCGTGTCATTGCTTTTTGGCATCGCGTAAACCGCTCGACCACTTTATTTATTAGAAGCTGCGTTCTCAATGTTTCGGGTGATCATCCATTGCTGCGCTATGGAAAGCGTATTATTTACGACCCAATACAAAACCAAACCAGATGGAAAGAAAGCAAAGAAAACCGTGAAGACTACCGGCAACACAGACATAACCTTGGCCTGAACCGGATCCATGGGAGCAGGGTTTAATTTTTGTTGAATGAACATAGTTACGCCCATCAACAACGGCAGCACAAAATACGGATCCGGAATTGAAAGATCGTGAATCCATAAAATAAAATCTGCCTGCCTTAATTCAACACTTTCTAATAAAACCCAGTACAAAGAAATAAACACCGGGATTTGAATTAGAATCGGAAAACACCCCCCCAGAGGGTTAATCTTCTCTTCCTTGTAGATATCCATCATGGCTTGATTAAGCCTTGCTCTATCATCTTTATATCTTTCTCTAATTGATAACAAGCGCGGTTGAACTTTACGCATGTTAGCCATAGAACGATATCCTGCGGCCGACAGCCTATAAAAACATATCTTAAGAAAAAGCGTGACCAGAATAATCGCCCAGCCCCAATTATTTGTGACTGAATGTATATGGTCTAAAACCCAATAGAGCGGTTTTGCGAGAAACCAAAAAATCCCGTAATCAACAGTCAAGTTTAGTCCTTCTGCTACCTGCTCTAGTTCTTTTTGGAGCTTAGGCCCAAAGAAGGCTTTATGACTCAAGCTTTCAACATCATTAATGCCTATGGTTTTAGAAGGGCTTATTCCGCCGATCACATAGCTACTATTTTCCGGGTTAAGGGTATAGTAATGATATTGATCTTCTTTTGAGCCAGGAATTAGTGCGGTAATAAAATAATGCTGGAGCATTGCAACCCAGCCATTTTTACTATCTATAGATAACTTGTCGTCTTCAATATCGCCAAAATCTATTTTTTCATAACGCTTTTCAGGAGAAGAGATAACCGCGCCAGTATAGGTATAGATAAAACGGGAGCCCTTTTCTTTTGGTTCTGTACGATTTATCTGAGCATAAAGGCTCCCGACCCAGTCAGCGCCTGTTCCGTTTTGAATTTCGTAGTTTATCTCAGCGACATATTGGCCCTTGTAAAAAGTAAATGTTTTTATAACTTTTAGACCATTTTCAGATTCCCAGTAAAGGGGTACGGAGACGCTGTCACTGCGACCCAAGGTATAATTGTTGTTTTGAGCTGTATAGACCGTTTTATGATTGGCAACATCTCCTTTGCTCAGCAGACCTCCCTGGACTATATAAAAATGTTCATTATCATTATCTAACAAGACAACCTTTTCATTTTGTTGCTTTTTAGAGATGGGGTAATTTGATAATTCCAAATGTTGAATTGTACCGCCGCGCGTGTTTATCTCCAGTTCCAAAAGATCTGTTTTTACGTGAACGACCTCGCCATCGAGCGCCGCCCGAGCGCCTCTATCATTCGCAAGCGAAGGGGAGACCTCGTTTTTCGAGCCTGACGGCATAGGTACCACAGGCAAGTCTGCTATCCCTGCCTCTACAGAAGTCGTTATAGACTGTTGTTGGCTTATTGCCTCCGACTGAACAGGCAAACTCCCGTAATCTTCATGCCAAGACTGCCAAATCATGGTGAGCACTAAACCCAGCGCGATTAATAAAATAAAGCGTGTCGTTTCCATTAGTTATTCTTCACTATTTTTTAGCGGCACAGGATCAAAACCAGCTTTGTGAAAAGGGTGGCAGCGACAAACTCGGCGAACACCTAGAGCCAGACCATTTAAAGTGCCATGTTCGGTAAGAGCATTAACCACATATTCCGAACAAGTCGGGTAAAACCTGCAACAAGGAGCGTTATACGGACTAATATATCGCTGATAAATAGTAACAAGCTTTATTAAAACCTGTTTCACGTACTCATTTTTTCCCAATGCTTAATCAGCCCGGTCTCGATCGACTTACTCTTACAATTTACTGTGCCTTTAACCACAACCACAATATCCTTTCCTTTCAGCTGCTTTTGCCTTAATCGAAAACTTTCTCTAATGATTCGTTTTAATTTATTTCGATCAACAGACCTAGATATGTGTTTCTTGGGTACAGCCAAACCTAAACGCGCTTTATTAAGGCTGTTTTGTCTGGCCAGAAACAAGAATGATTTATCACTGGAACGCTGCCTGGAAGAAAACACTAGCTTGAATTCTTCTGGACGCTTTAATCTGCTGCAAGCTCGAAAACGACCCTCAAAAGAAGACACTCTACACAAAAACTAAGCTGAAAGCCTTTTTCTGCCTTTGCTTCGTCGCGCTTTGATGATCAATCTTCCCGAACGACTTTGCATGCGTGCACGAAAGCCATGGTTTCTTTTTCGCTTTATTTTACTTGGTTGGAACGTTCGTTTCATATACTCATGCCTTTGGATTACATTGTGGCGCTATTTAAAAGGGCGCATATGTTACTGTTACAACTATAAATAAGTCAATTACAACCTTTAAAACATCATAATTTTGTTATTGTGGATAACTATTTTAATCAGGTATACACTTCCATCTTCTCTTCATTATCAGAAATTCATCGAGGGTTTATTAGTGGGTATTTCCCCATGGAAACGTTGCCTGGAGCGGCTTGAAGGTGAGTTATCACCACAACAATTTAATACCTGGATACGGCCATTGCACGCTATTGAAAGCAACAATGCCGTACATTTGCTCGCGCCTAATAGGTTTGTGCTCGACTGGATAAGTGAGCGCTACCTAACTCGAATAGAAGAACTTTTGTCCGGAGAACAGCAAAACGCCGAACGCATCTCATTAAAACTTGAGATTGGCAGTCGTAATAACAACGAGACACGACTAAAAAACAAAAAGCCAGACACAACAACCACAGATCCTTTTATTGATAAACCACAAACAAAACCGGTTAAACACTCTAGCAATCTAAATACCCAGTTTACTTTTAATAACTTTGTCGAAGGTAAATCAAATCAACTAGCAAGAGCGGCCTCGATTCAGGTTTCCGAGAACCCGGGAAATGCTTATAACCCTTTATTTATTTACGGCGGGGTAGGGCTTGGCAAAACACACCTAATGCACGCTGTTGGAGCTGCTATCCTGGAGCAAAAACCGAGCGCTAACATTGCTTATCTACACTCTGAAAGATTTGTTGCTGATATGGTAAGAGCATTACAACATAACGCCATCAACGAATTTAAACGACATTACCGCTCTTTAGATGCCTTGCTAATTGATGATATCCAGTTTTTTGCCAAAAAAGAACGCTCCCAAGAAGAGTTCTTCCATACTTTTAATGCCTTACTTGAAGGCCAGCATCAAATTGTCTTGACATGTGACCGCTACCCAAAAGAGGTAAACGGGTTAGAAGAACGCCTAAAGTCTCGTTTTGGATGGGGGCTTACTGTGGCAATAGAGCCACCGGAGCTTGAAACACGGGTTGCCATTATTCGTAAAAAAGCTTTACTAGTACAAAAAGAAATTCCTGATGAAGTGTCGTTTTTTATCGCAAAACGTTTTCGATCAAATGTTCGCGAGCTGGAAGGAGCGCTAAATCGTGTAATAGCAAACTCTAACCTGACCGGAAAACCCGTCACACTAGAATTCACTCAGTCTTCCTTAAGAGATTTACTAATCATTCAAGACAAACAAGTGACAATGGAAAACATCCAAAAAACAACGGCCGAATACTACAAAATAAGGGTGGCTGATTTATTATCAAAGCGTCGCAATAGATCAATTGCCAGACCCAGGCAGGTTGCCATGGCAATCTCAAAAGAACTAACCAACCATAGTCTACCTGAAATTGGCGATGCCTTTGGGGGCCGTGACCACACAACCGTGTTACACGCTTGCAGAAAAATACAAGAACTAAGAAAAACAGAACATAGAATAGAAGAAGACTACGTAAACTTAACAAATACTTTAACAAACTGAAAACAGGTTGTGGATAAGTTGATAAAGAAATATATTTTCAAAATAATCAACATATCATCAACAACAAAAAATGGTTTATCCACAAAGACAAAAGCTAGTTAAAAAAATATAAACCATTGATTTTATTAGATAATTAAAGTTACTAACACGATTTAAATTCACTAGTAGTAATAATAATAGGTATATATATGAAATTTAATATAAATAGAGATGTGCTACTGCCTGTATTACAAACAGTCGGCGGGGTCATAGATCGTCGTCAAACTTTACCTATCCTTTCAAACTTATTGCTGAACATAGAAGATGGTTCATTAACAATCACAGCAACAGATATGGAAGTAGAACTTATCGTTACAGTGGACGTTCAATTAGAACAAACAGGAGAATTAACATTACCTGCCAGAAAGCTATTGGATATCTGTCGAGCATTACCACAAGAAGCAGAACTTTTATTTGAAGTGAAAAATGATCGGGTACTTATAAAATCAGGTAAAAGCCGCTTCACATTAGCGTCATTGCCCGCCCAGGAATATCCCGTTATCGATATCACCGAAAATGCAGTTAGCTTTAATATAAAACAAAAGAAACTCGAAAGCCTGCTTGAAAACACGCAATTTGCGATGGCCCAGCAAGATGTTCGTTATTACTTAAACGGACTCCTCTTGGAAATATCTAGCAATAAAATTAGAGCCGTTGCAACTGACGGCCACAGGTTGGCTTTAGACGAGTCAGATATACAGGTAGAAACAGATAAACCGATACAAATAATTGTGCCAAGAAAAGGCATTACAGAATTAACCCGCCTCCTCCAAAATGATAACAGCGAAATAGAAATTCAAATAAGCACAAATCATATAAGAGTAAAAAACGAGAACTCATGTTTTACTAGTAAATTAATAGACGGTCGCTTTCCCGACTATCAAAGAGTAATTCCTGAATTAAGTGAAACTCCTGTTTTAGCAGACAGAGAAGAACTAAGAAACAGTCTTACCCGGGCCTCTATTTTATCAAATGAAAAGTATCGTGGGGTTCGCATAGTCTTTGATTCAAATAGCTTGCGAGCGCTGGCACACAATCCAGAGCAAGAAGAGGCAGAAGAAGAGCTAGAAGTAGATTACACTGGCACAGAAATAGAGATCGGTTTCAATGTTTCTTATTTATTAGACACATTATCAATTATAAAAAGTGAAAAGGTAAGATTAAGCGTTCTCGATCCAAACAGTAGTTGCTTGTTACTACCAGAAGATGATTCAAACTGCCAATATGTTGTGATGCCGATGCGACTCTAAAAAATGCTTTATATTGAACAGCTTAATGCCTGCTCAATTCGCAACCTCGGTGAATTTAGTATAGAACCAAGCCAAAAACTTAATTTCTTTTATGGTCCTAATGCAAGTGGAAAAACATCTGTTCTTGAGAGTATCTATCTGTTATCTAGGATAAAGTCATTTAGAAGCAAGCGGATAAATGATGTTATTACCCGTGGAGATAAAAAATTAGGGGTTTATGCTAGAGGAGTAAACAAAGGGAATGCATTCTCGGTCGGAATAGAAAAAGGCCACGGTGTTACCAAGATAAAGTTTGATGGAGAGCCAATACAAACCGCGTCCGAACAAGCAAAACTATTACCCGTATACATATTAACCCCCGACCACCATATTTTATTTACAGGGACTCCAAAAGACAGAAGGCATTGGTTAGACTGGTCTTTGTTTCACGTGGAACAAAAATACATGGTTGTTTGGAAGAATTATCATAGGGCTTTGCGCCATAGAAACGCACTTCTTAAGTCAGATCGGCGGACAAACCCAGCAGAAATAATTGGCTGGGAGAGGTTGATGGGTGAAGAAGCTATAAAGATTGATATTATGAGGGAGCGGTACCTTTCTGATTTAAATAATCTATTAAATAAAAAGCATGCTCCACAGGTGTTGACGGGAGCTGTGAAGATTAATTATTTAAATGAAAGTTATGAAGCACAAGCCCTGCCCGATTTGTTGGCAATTAATAGAAATGAAGACGAAAGAAGAGGTTATACGAATTTAGGGCCTCACCGATCTGATATTTCGTTTAGCTATGAAGATTATAATGTCGCGAAACACTTGTCACGAGGACAAACGAAACTCTTTAGTGCTGCCCTTGTTTCTTCTCAAGTAGATAAATTAAAAGAGTTGGAAAAGGCTGCTATGGTGCTGGTAGATGACCTTGATGCTGAGTTGGATCAGGATTCTTCCAGGAAAATGTTGAGTTTATTACTGGCTAATAATACTCAGACCTTTGTTTCTTCGTTGGTTCGGCCGGAGTGGGCCGATCAAAAAAACGAGTTTAATAGTATGTTTCACGTGAAACACGGAAAGATACAGAAAATGGTAGAATAACCCTGATTGTTAATGAGAGAGAGTTATGTCTGAAGAAAATAGTTACGATTCGTCGAAGATTAAAGTATTAAAAGGCCTAGAGGCCGTTAGAAAGCGGCCTGGAATGTATATCGGTGATACAGAAGATGGTACCGGTCTGCATCACATGGTGTTCGAAGTGGTTGATAATAGTATTGATGAGGCTTTGGCTGGGCATTGTGATCATATAAAAATAACGATTCATTCAAATGAATCAATCTCAGTAACCGATAATGGCCGCGGAATACCGGTTGGACTCCATGAAGAAGAAGGAAGGTCTGCGGCAGAAGTGATTATGACTGTTTTACATGCTGGTGGTAAGTTTGATGATAATTCTTATAAAGTGTCGGGTGGTTTGCATGGTGTTGGTGTCTCTGTTGTAAACGCACTTTCAGAAAGACTGGATTTGAAAGTTTTTCGCGACGGCTATGTTTATAATCAAACGTATCAGAATGGCGATCCTGTGGCGCCTTTAGAAAAAGGTGAAGTATCGGATAAAACGGGTACGGAAATCACATTCTTACCAAGCGTCGCTATTTTTAAGCTCCTGGAGTTTCATTACGACATCCTTGCAAAGCGCCTACGTGAGCTGTCTTTTCTTAATTCTGGTGTCCGCGTGGAGTTGCTCGATGAGCGTAGCGGGAAAACGGATATGTTCGAGTATAAGGGCGGGATCAGTGCTTTTGTTAAACATCTGAATCGTAATAAAACGCCATTGCATGAGTCGGTGATTGATATCGGGGCAGAGAAAGAAGACGTCAGTGTTGAGTTGGCAATGCAGTGGAATGACTCCTACCAGGAGAATATATTTTGTTTTACAAATAATATTCCTCAAAAAGACGGCGGAACACACCTCTCAGGTTTTAGGGCAGCATTAACGCGAAGCTTTAACCAGTATATGGACAAGCAAGGGGTGGCTGCTAAGGCCAAGGTTACTATTACAGGGGAAGATGTTAGGGAAGGCTTGACAGCGGTGTTATCAATCAAGCTCCCTGACCCTAAGTTTTCTTCCCAAACCAAGGATAAATTGGTCTCAAGCGAAGTAAAGTCTGCGGTGGAGACCTGTGTAGCGGAAAAAGTGCAGGAGTTTCTATTAGAAAGGCCTGCTGAAGCAAAAGCCATTAGCGCGAAAGTCGTTGAGGCTGCGAGTGCGAGAGAAGCCGCGCGCAAAGCTCGAGAGTTAACAAGAAGAAAGACGGCGCTCGATGTTGCCGGCTTGCCCGGAAAGCTTGCTGATTGCCAAGAGAAGGATCCCGCTTTATCTGAACTATTTTTGGTGGAGGGTGATTCTGCTGGTGGCTCAGCTAAACAAGGACGTGATCGCAAAAATCAGGCGATATTGCCGCTAAAAGGCAAAATATTGAACGTAGAAAAGGCCCGTTTCGATAAAATGCTATCATCTGTAGAGGTTGGTACGCTTATCACGGCTTTGGGGTGTGGTATAGGTCGTGAAGAATTTGATCCTGAAAAGCTGAGGTATCATCGTATTATTATTATGACGGATGCGGATGTTGATGGTGCACATATCCGCACCTTGTTGCTTACATTTTTTTACCGGCAAATGCTTGAGTTAATCGAGCGAGGCCATGTCTATATAGCGCAACCGCCTCTTTATAAAATAAAAAAAGGGAAGCAAGAACGCTACCTTAAAGATGAGACGGAACGAGAAGCATATTTGCTTGAGTTGGCGTTAGAAAATAGTCAGCTTTTTATCGGGGAGGCTCAGGCGCCAATTGAAAACCAGGCGCTCAAAGATATGGTTGATTGTTATATTATGATGAATCGCGCATACAATCGGCTTTGTAAGCGTTATCACCCAACGATTGTTGATGCGATTCGCTATATGCCTTTAATAACGGAATCAGACTGCGAAGACGAACCTGCGGTGAAAATATGGTTTGAAAACTTAATCTCTAAGCTAAATAGCGATGATGCAAATGTCACAGAATATAATTTTGAATTATTCCCGGCGAATGAAGATCATTTTGGTGCCAAGGTTTCTGTGTCAATTCATGGATTAGAATCGAGCAATATCTTTGCGCCAGAGTTCTTTTCTTCGGAAGATTATAAGAGGCTTTCCGCGCTCGAGCAACTAATAAACCTGGATGAAAGCGCCTATATTCAACGTGGAGAGCGTAAGCAAGCGATTACTACTTTGAAGCTGGCCTTTGATTGGTTATTGAAAGAAGCAGAGCAAGGTTTGGCTATTCAGCGATATAAAGGCTTAGGAGAAATGAACCCCGATCAGCTTTGGGAAACGACAATGGACTCTTCTACCCGTAGTTTGTTGCAAGTTAAAATAGAGGATGTCATAGGCGCTGATGAAGTGTTTACTACCTTAATGGGAGATCAGGTGGAGCCGCGGAGAGAGTTTATTGAACGAAACGCCTTGGTAGTAGAAAACCTGGATACTTAAAACTACGTTCTCGCAATAGCCCATATATCAACTCGAGAACAACCTGATTTTATGAGTAGAGATGCAATTTCGTCTACTGTAGATCCGGTAGTTATAACGTCATCAACGATAACGACGTAGTCAAAAGGGTTCGGGCAACTTAGCTTAAAGGCATTTTTTACATTGTTTTTGCGAACCTTCCTGGGGAGCGTGCTTTGTCGTTTCGTATTGAGTATGCGTTGGCACAATTGTGCATTAACTGTTATTCCAAGTAGGCCTCCTATCCGCGAAGCAAGCTCAAGCGCTTGGTTGTAGCCGCGCTCTCTTTGTCTGGATTTATGTAAAGGCACGGGTATTAGCGCTTCTGGAAAATAATCGATGCTTTTAAGTTTGTGTGAGAATTTTTCGGCGAAGCTACTGGCAAGTTCAGGGCGGTTATTGAATTTAAAAGCCTTAATCAAATGATTTCCTGGATACTGATAATTAAACAAGGTCTCTGTGCTTGTAAAAAAAGGCGGGTGTTTAAGACAAGATCCGCATGGTTGAACCGAGGCAGTGTTTCTGGCACAGATCGGGCAGCGGATATTATCAAGGATAAAATCACGCTCGCATTGTTCGCACCACGTTTTTTGGGTTTTCCCTAAGCAGAAGAAGCAAGCTCCTTGCAAATATTTTGTAGTAGCATCCATGCTGATTTGTTAACCAAAGTTAAAATAAAAAGTTTACAATAAATCCCTAAGCTTTATTGTGGCACGTTCTCACATTTGTGTTGAGTGTTTAGAAAGCCCTAGAAGACCAATGAAAATGAAATGGATAGTTTATCGATGAAACAGAAAGTAAAGAATGATTGGACTAAATCAGAGGTTCTCGCGCTTATGAGCAAGCCTTTTAGTGATCTAATTTTCGAAGCACAGCAAGTGCATCGGGAAAATTTCGATCCGAACATTGTTCAATTAAGTACTTTGATGAATATCAAGACAGGAGGGTGCCCGGAAGATTGCGCCTATTGCCCTCAAAGTGCACATTATGATGCTGGCGTAAATGCTGAAAAATTACTTGAATTAGATGCCGTTCTTGAGCAGGCAAAGGCTGCGAAAGAGAGTGGCGCAACTCGCTTTTGTATGGGCGCGGCATGGAGGCAACCAAAACAACGTGATTTGGAAAAAGTGATCTCCATGGTTGAAGCCGTTAAAAAAACGGGTATGGAAACTTGTGTAACCCTTGGCATGCTGGAAAAAGGTCAGGCGCAAGAATTAAAATCGGCGGGGCTTGATTACTACAATCATAATCTTGACAGCTCTCCTGAATTTTATTCAAAAATAATTAGCACCCGAGATTATCAGGAGCGTTTAGATACACTTGAGCACGTAAGAGATGCAGGAATCAATGTGTGTTGCGGCGGAATTATTGGTATGGGAGAAGAGGTTAATGACCGTGCTGGATTGCTAATGAGCCTTGCGAACATGGAAGTCCAGCCAGAAAGCGTCCCGATAAATATGTTAGTTCAGGTCGAAGGTACTCCGCTAGAAGAGACAGAAGATCTTGATCCTATCGATTTTGTCAGAGTTATTGCTAGTGCGAGAATAATGATGCCTGGATCATACGTTCGCTTATCTGCGGGTCGAAGTGAAATGACAGAAGAGATGCAAGCATTGTGCTTGTTGGCGGGAGCAAACTCTATTTTTTATGGTGAAAAACTACTTACCACAGAGAACCCACAGCTAGCTGAAGATCAAAATTTATTTGAGCGTTTAGGTGTTCAATCAAGTCAGCATTAAGAATCAAAGCATTGTAACTAAACAGTGAATCTTGATGAAGAAATAGAGCAGCGCAAAAGTGTTGGTTTGTATAGAACAAGAAGGGTGTTGGGTTCTTGCCAGGGATCTAAAATAGTAATTGATGGCGAAGAGTATTTAAATTTCAGTAGCAACGATTATTTAGGTTTTGCTAACAATGAGTCATTAAAGAGCATGATGATCGAAGGCATCAAAGAGTTTGGTTTAGGTGCCGGGTCTTCTCAATTAGTAGTAGGGCACTCAGAGCCACATAAAAGACTAGAAAATAAACTGTCAGAATTTCTTAACAGGGATGCTGCTCTGGTTTTTAGTTCAGGCTATATGGCAAATCTAGCAGTAGCTTCTGTGCTAATAGATTCAAAGACGATCATTTTACAAGATAAACTTAATCATGCATCACTGATTGATGCTGCGCAATTGTCAGTTGGTAGGCTTGTCCGTTATAGGCATAAGGACTTAGAGCATCTCGAGGTTTTATTAGAGAAATATAAACAAAGTAATTTGGTGGTAATGACCGATGGTGTTTTTAGTATGGACGGTGATTATGCGCCAATTGATCGGATTTCAAGTCTATGTAAGAAATACAATGCATTGTTGATAGTCGATGACGCGCATGGGCTCGGTGTTATAGGTAATACCGGTGCTGGTTTGTTAGAGTTGTTGGGGCTCGATCAAACCGAAGTCCCTCTGTTGATTGGAACATTTGGTAAGTCACTTGGTGGTAGCGGCGCATTTGTTGCGGGAAGCGCGCTCTATGTAGATGCTTTCATCCAAAAAGCCAGAACTTATATTTATACAACAGCATTGCTGCCTTCTATAGCGGTAGCAATGACAAAATCACTGGAGTTGGTGGTGGAAGCCGGGGGTCTGCGTCAGAACATAAGCAGTTTAATTGCATACTATAAAGAGTTAATGGCAAAGGATAAATTAAAAACAAACGAGTCTTGCTCTCACATCCAGCCTTTTATAATTGGCAGTGCAAAAAAAACAACAGAGCTAAGTGACGCACTGTTTAAAGATAAACTATTGGCTGCTGCAATACGTCCGCCAACGGTTCCTAAAAACACCTCGCGATTAAGGTTAAGCTTCACCGCCACGCACAATAAAAAGCAGGTTGCACATCTGGTGCGAGCAATAAAAAATAATTTAAATGAATAGCAAACAGAAACCTAACTGTATTCTTCTGCACGGCTGGGGGGTTAATAGATCCATCTGGGAAGGATTAATCAGCCGGCTTAATGGTTTCAGTTGTATCGATAATGTTTGTCTGTATACGACAGCTGAAGAAGGAAAAGCGGAGAGTGTAAACGCTTTGGCCTTGGTCTTAAAAGAAAAGGTTAAGGATAACACTGTAATAATCGCCTGGTCTTTTGGTGGTTTGGTGGCAACACGGTTGGCGAGACTTTCCAATAAAGTAAAAGCAATAGTTTATATAGCGAGCTCCCCATGTTTTATCAATAAGCGTGATTGGAACTATGGGCTTGATGGGCAATCTATCGTCGAATTACAAAACAGCTTATTGAGCAACGCTAAGAAAGCAATCGGGTATTTTGCCGGGCTGATCGCGCATGGCGATGAAGATGTAAAAAAGATCGTGAAGAAAACAAGGACAAACATGGCGGATGAAAAATATAGATCAATGCTTTTCGTTTGGCTTAATGAGTTATTAGAACAAGATCAAAGAAACGAATTTGCCGCTTTAAATATACCGACACAATATGTGTTAGCTGAACGTGATGCTCTTATAAACCCCGGGATAAAAAGTCAGTTAAAACAATTACGACCAAAAATGGGCTGTGAAATAATAAAAGATAGTTGTCATGCTCCGTTTGTTGGCAAGCCACAAGAGATAATTAATTTAATAGATAGGTTTATAAGTGAGCAGCTCTAATAATAACGCTTATGATATTGAAACAAGAAAAGTTGCGCATGCGTTTGACGATGCCGCAAAGGATTACGATGCTGTTTCATTGTTGCAACAAACTGTTGTTGATCGGTTAATCGAGTCGTTTGAGCTGATTAAAATAAACCCTTCAACAATCTTAGATCTCGGTTCGGGCACGGGTTATGGTTCAAGAAAATTAAAACAAAGATTTAAAAAGGCCCGGTTTTACCAGAGTGATATTTCAGGTGAGATGTTAAAAGTCTCACGTAAACACTCGCCGCGGTATTTTTCAAAAACTCATTTTCTTTGTGCTGATGCGGCTCAAATGCCTATAGAAGACCAGAAGTTTGATCTGGTGTTTAGCAGTTTGATGTTGCAATGGTGCAATGATCTCGAGTCGGTCTTTGCAGAAGTTAAGCGGATGCTTAAACCCGGAGGCGTTTTTTTATTCGCAAGTTTTGGTCCAGACACGTTGAAAGAATTACGCGAATGCTGGCAAAAGGTCGACGAGGATGTCCATGTAAACGCCTTTGTTGATATGCACGATATCGGTGATTCGCTAATCAGAAATGGAATGGATGCCCCGGTGCTGAGCGTTGAACATATTGTTTTAACCTACAACGAATGCAAGCAGCTGATGCACGAGTTAAAAAGTATTGGCGCACACAATGTAAATAAGGGCCGCCGAAGAACGCTAACGGGTAAGCAGCGATTAAATAAGGTCGTCTCTCATTACGAAACATTTCGATTAAATAATAAATTACCAGCGACCTATGAAGTTGTTTACGGGCATGCATGGCGGCCACATCAAAAAAATGTCGGCAGCGGGGGTTCACAATCAATATCATTAGAACAGTTAAAACAAGACCTCAAGACCAGGAAACAAAAATAACTATGGCCAACGGTATATTTGTTACTGGCACGGATACAGGCGTCGGTAAAACCTGGTTTACCCTTGCTTTAATGGAGGCACTTAAGCAGCAAGGGTCTAAAACCAGCGGCATGAAGCCTGTAGCGAGCGGCGGTAGTTATATTGCCGGCAAGCTTGTTAATGAAGACGCAAGATCGATCTTGTATCATTGCAGCGACCCCGCGAGTTATGAGCACGTAAATCCATTTGTATTCGAGCAACCTGTCGCACCAAGTTTTGCTGCTAAACAAGCAGACGAAACTGTCAAGCTTGATCGGATTGTCGCTAGTTATAAGCAATTAGCCTCGGTTTGTGACAACATCGTTGTAGAAGGCATAGGGGGGTGGCGAGTCCCGCTTTCTGATAGAATAGGAACGGTCGATTTGGTAAGAGAGTTAGAGTTGCCCGTCGTCTTGGTCGTTGGTCTGCGTTTGGGGTGTATTAATCATGCGTTATTAACGGCGGAAGCGATTAAGGCAGATGGTGTTCGCTTATGTGGCTGGGTAAGCAACCAATTAGAAAAAGACTATCTACAAAAAGAAGACACGGTAAACCTCTTAAGCGAGGAGCTCAATTGCCCGAATATTGCGAATTTAGATTATATGCTGGTTCCAGACCCAGCAAAAACGCGTGTTAAAATAGATCCATCGTTTATAGTTGGGCTACGTTTTTAGATAGTATAAGCTTAAGGTTGCAACGAGTGCCTAATTTAGGGCATATTACCGCCCCAAGAAGGGGAAGGAAATCATTGGGTTATGAATCACAGGCCCAATATGTGTGATTAAACCCAAAAAATTAAGCCAAAGTGACTCTTTAGCCGTGGGCTTTACGAGGATGTTAGTAACTTGGAGCTTAAGAAAGAACATAAGAAATACAATGCTTTCAGCTATATTGATGATATGCCATCAACGCCGAATCAGATATGGACGGCTTTGTTATGCTGCTTCATATTGTCGGTGCATGGCTTAAAGAATTGTAAAAGTAAAATTTAAGAATTAGTTAATAAAAATCATCAATGCTGAGGATTGCTGTATGTCAGTCGATAAATTAAACCGAACTGTGCTTGGGTTAGTTGCAGTTTCATTGTTTCTGGTGAGTGGTGCTGTTCTGGCCGAATACCCGCTTAACTTGACCGAAGGTGTCACGCCAACCAGTCAACGAGTCTATGATTTACATATGGACATTTTTTACATCGTTACGGCGATTGGTATCGGTGTATTCAGTGTCATGACATGGTCTATCTTTCATCATAGAAAATCAAAAGGTGCAGTTGCGGCGCAATTCCACCACAGTACGACAGCCGAAGTCATTTGGACGATTATTCCTATCTTGATCTTGGTCGGCATGGCGATTCCTGCAACTAAAACACTGGTCTTCATGGAAAAAACGGGTGATGCAGAAATGACGCTGAAAGTCACCGGCTATCAGTGGAAATGGAAATACGATTATCTCGATGAAGATATCAGCTTTTTTAGTACTTTATCGGAAGAAGACAATAAAGCGCGACAAAGAAACTCAGGTATAGATCCGCACACTATCGATAATTACCTCAAGAATGTTGATAATCCGGTTGTGCTTCCTGTGGACACAAAAATAAGAATCCTGACTACAGCAGCTGATGTTATTCATGCTTGGTGGGTGCCTGCTCTAGGTTGGAAGCGTGATGCCGTCCCCGGCTATATAAACGATAACTGGACTTATATAGAAGAGCCAGGGATTTACCGCGGCAAATGTACTGAGTTATGCGGAAAGGATCATGGTTTCATGCCTATTGTTGTGCATGCGGTTTCTAAAGAAGAGTATGCGACCTGGGTTGACGAAAAGAAGGCCGAAGCAGCAGCCATGCAAGATGAGAGCGGAAAAGAATATACGCTTGATGAGCAGATGGCGCGTGGAGAGAAAATCTACAATACTCAATGTGCTGCATGTCATCAGGCAAAAGGCCAGGGCATTGAAGGCATGTTTCCAGCTCTGGATGGCAGCCCCGTTGCTACGGGCGCAGCTGCAGACCATATAAACATGGTTCTGAAAGGTAAAAACCTAATGCCTGCTTTCAAGGATCAGATGTCCGATGCAGAGCTTTCGGCTGTTATTACATTTGAACGAAATGCCTGGAGCAATGCTGTTGGCGATATAGTGCAGCCTGCTGACGTGAAAGCGGCAAGATAACCGAATTATTTTTAAACTTATAAACTAAATAGATAGTTAATAGAGGATAGACACATGAGTGAAGCAGTCATCCACGACGATCATGACGATCATCACGATCATAAACCTACCGGAATAGGCCGCTGGCTATTTTCCACTAATCATAAGGACATCGGCACCATGTATTTGGTGTTCTCTTTGATTATGTTTTTTATCGGTGGCGCCATGGCAATGGTTATCCGAGCGGAGCTGTTTCAGCCGGGCCTGCAATTTGTTGATCCACAGTTCTTCAATTCCATGACGACAGTGCATGCGCTAATCATGATTTTCGGGGCGGTGATGCCAGCCGGTGTTGGTTTAGCGAACTGGATGATTCCGATGATGATTGGCGCGCCAGATATGGCAATGCCGCGCATGAATAATATGAGCTTCTGGATTCTTCCATTTGCATTTACGTTGTTGTTGTCTACCTTCTTCATGCAAGGTGGTGCGCCAGCAGGCGGCTGGACTATGTACCCTCCATTGGTATTGCAACTTGGCGATGGGTTTCCTTTCTTAATATTTGCGGTTCATTTTCTGGGTATTTCATCAATCATGGGCGCGATTAATATTATTGCGACAGTTTTCAATATGCGGGCGCCAGGCATGACCTTCATGAGGCTGCCTTTGTTTGTTTGGACATGGATTATTACTGCGTTTCTGTTGATTGCTGCTATGCCAGTATTGGCAGGTGCAGTAACCATGTTGCTGACAGACAGGTTCTTTGGCACCGCTTTCTTTGACGCGGCTGGCGGCGGTGATCCAGTTCTGTTCCAGCATGTCTTCTGGTTCTTTGGGCATCCTGAAGTCTATATTCTTGTGCTACCATCATTTGGCATTATCTCGCAGATTATTCCAACCTTTGCTCGCAAGCCTTTATTTGGTTATGCGTCTATGGTGTATGCGACAGCATCGATTGCCTTCCTGTCATTCTTTGTTTGGGCGCATCATATGTTTACTGTCGGTATGCCGTTGGCAGGTGAGCTGTTCTTCATGTACGCAACCATGGCGATCGCTGTTCCAACGGGTGTTAAAGTTTTTAACTGGACGGCAACCATGTGGAGAGGCTCTATGACTTTTGAAACGCCGATGTTGTTCTCTATTGGCGTGCTGTTCATGTTCACGTTGGGTGGTTTTTCTGGTCTGATGATGGGCATAACGCCTGTTGATTTTCAGTATCACGACACTTATTTCATCGTAGCGCATTTTCATTATGTTCTCGTGCCGGGTATTGTCTTCGGCATAATCAGTGGTGTGTATTACTGGTTGCCAAAATGGACCGGACATATGTATGACGAAAAGCTTGGAAAGCTACACTTCTGGACGTCTACTATCTCGGTCAACGTCTTATTCTTCCCAATGCATTTTATTGGTTTGGCGGGAATGCCTCGACGTATCCCGGATTACAGTACGCAGTTTACGGACTGGAACATGATTATTAGTATCGGTGGTTTTGCCTTTGGTTTGAGTCAGTTGATACTTGTTTGGGTCGTTATTAAGTGTGCTCGAGGTATCGGCGAAAAGGCTACTGATCAGGTTTGGGAGGGCGCACATGGCCTGGAATTTACTTTGTCATCGCCTCCACCGTTCCACAGTTTTACGACGCCACCAGAAGTGACGGACGCAACCGCTCATTCTTAAATTAAAGGGACGAGCAAAGTGGTCATGAGTGACAACGATAAAACACCTGCAGAAAAGGAGTTAGCTGCCAAGAACATGCGGTTAGTTATTATTCTTGGGCTGGTTGCTGTTGGTTTTTATGTTGGCATAGTTTTGATGTATATATAGACATGGCACAAAAAACGACCGTTACAGCAAAGAAGCTTTTTGTTTTTGCTGCGTGCATGTTTGGTTTTGGTTATGTGTTGGTGCCAATCTATGATCTTTTATGCGATGTCACAGGGCTTAATGGCAAAACCGGAGAGGTTTCTCAGGTAGAAGCGGAAGCCAAATATGTGGATATGGATCGTTTGGTGACGGTTGAGTTTGATACCAATGTGAATCCGGCGCTACCCTGGAAATTTGAGGCATCGGAATTCAAGATGAATGTGCACCCCGGGGCAATCGCAGAGGCGGTGTTTGTTGTAGAAAACACATCAGACAAACCCGTTGTCGGGCAGGCAGTGCCCAGCTTAGTGCCTCCGTTGGCATCATTGTATTTTGATAAAACAGAATGTTTCTGTTTTACCACACAGTTGCTGGAGCCGGGCGAACGTAAGGAAATGGTTGTGCGTTATGTTGTTGGCTCTGAATTGCCGGAAAATATTTCAACGATGACGCTGTCATACACGTTTTTTAAAGCTCCTGGCAGTGATGATGTCGCAGTTTCCGCGATCAAATCTGCCAAAACAATGAGTACAAAAGGTTAGTAAAAAATAAATAATAGAAATGAGGAATAGTTATGTCTAACTCTCAAGACACATATTTTATCCCTGAACCAAGTCGTTGGCCTATAGTAGGGACCTTGGCGCTGTTCACCGCATTCATTGGTGGCGGCATGATGCTAAATGGTTCGGGTTTCGGTACTTTTATTCTTGGACTTGGTGTCGCTGCTATTGTCTATATGTTCTCCGGTTGGTTTTCAGATGTTATTGGTGAAAGCCTGGCTGGAAGCTATAACAAACAAGTTGATATTAGCTTTCGTTGGGGAATGAGCTGGTTTATTTTTTCTGAAGTAATGTTCTTCGCGGCATTCTTTGGTGCGCTATTCTATATCAGAGTCTTGTCTGTGCCCTGGTTGGGTGGAGAAGGCGCCGGATTTGCGACAAACATGTTTTTGTGGCCTGATTTTCAGGCAGTATGGCCTTTGTTGACGACGCCTGATATGTCATTGGAGGGTGTAGACTCAAAGTACCTTGCCATTAAGGAAGTTATTCCTGCGTTTGACGTTCCGTTAGTGAATACCATATTGCTCCTGTCTAGTGGTGTAACAATTACGCTTGCGCACCATGCTTTGAAGAAAGATCACCGCGCGCCTTTGTGTTGGTGGTTAGCGGCAACGGTTATTTTAGGTTTTGTTTTCGTATTTTTTCAAATGGAAGAATATGCGCATGCTTATCATGAATTAGATCTGACAATGAAGTCGGGTGTTTATGGTTCAACCTTTTTTATGTTGACGGGTTTTCACGGTTTTCACGTCACCATGGGTGCAACCATGATTCTGGTTATTTTAGTCAGGTCCATGAAGGGACATTTTTCTGCAAAAGATCATTTCGCTTTTGAAGGTGTTGCCTGGTATTGGCACTTTGTTGATGTGGTCTGGTTAGGACTCTATGTCTTTGTTTATTGGATATAGTTAACCAGATAAATAGCATTCGGAGGCGCTGCATTAGTAGCGCCTTTTTTAGTTTGGGTTTTTAATATAGTTAAAGTTAAAAACCGGCACTGTGTGGTTGAATCCAGCCAAACCTGAAGCCTACAAAGAGTGAAACAAATAGCAGTATAGAAAGGGCTATTCTGAATGAAAGCGAAGTGAGCATGCGCTTTGATTTAGAGCCGTCTTTGACTAGAAAAAAGCCCCCAGCTAATAATGAGGCGCCTATCGAGAGAAACAATATTGCGATGTATATTTTAAAAAGCATAATGCTAATTATTTTAGTCTCAGTTTGTCGTGTAGATATTCTATCAGTATAACCAGTCTACATTTAACATTATGAATTTTTATTTTGGAAACAGGTGCTTTAGTCCGAGGTTAATTACCAGTTTATTAATGCTGTTGTTCCTTGCTTTGTTTATTTTCCTTGGCTGCTGGCAATTAGATCGAGCAGAACAAAAAAGAAATCTTTATGCTGAGTTTGAAAGCAGGCAATCAGACAATGCAATAGACTTAAATCAGGTTGATGGTGCGCTATTGGGATCGAGCCGCCTTTTATGGCGCTCAGTGACGGCAAAAGGTTCCTTTATAGAAGAGTTTCAGATTTTATTAGACAATCAGATACAAGACACAAAAGCGGGGTATTATGTTTATACTCCTTTTCGTTTGGACGAGAGTGAAACGATAGTTTTGGTTAACCGTGGTTGGCTGGTGGCCGATCCAGACAGAAAGATTAGTCCGAAGTTAATAATGTCAGAGGGCATAGTAAACATTAAAGCCGCTATCAAAGAAGTGCCTAAAACAGGACTATTATTAAAAGAATCCCCGCCAGAACAAATAAGCGAGGCTATTTATCGAGTACAACGTATAAAGCTTGATGAACTAGCAGAGCTAACAAAGCTAAAGTTAGAGCCACAGGTTATTAGGTTGTTACCGGAATCAGAACATGGTTATCAGCGCAAATGGCGCAAGCCGGGCTCAGGTGAAAGCATGCATAATGGCTATGCTTTTCAGTGGTTCGCATTTGCAACAGCGTTATTAATAATTTATTTATTATTAAACATAAAGAGAAAGGTTGAGACAGGACAAGACGCATGAGTGAAGACATTAACGCGATAAAGAAAGGAAACAGACTTGCGATTATTCTTGTTGTCGTAATGTTCGTCAGTCCGTTGGTTTTATCCTGGTATGTTTTCAATTACACCGATTTTCTTGAAATGAGAGGCAGCTCAAACAAAGGCAATTTAATAGAGCCAGTTAGACCGTTAGGTGATTTAGCTTTGATAGACCCCCTTAACGAGAAAAGAAAGGATAGCTTGTTTGGTGAATGGAACCTGGTATACGTGACTGCTGTTTGTGACGAGCAATGTATGGACAAAGTATATCTTATACGTCAGCTTCATGCTTCCATGGATAAGCATTCTTTACGTGTTCAAAAGGTATTATTGTTAACTAATGAAGCAGCGAGTGAATTAAAAACGAAGCTAGTCGAATTTAAAGGACAACAAATAATTAATACTGATCTGATCAATATAAATGAATTGTTAAATAAATTTAAATTAGATGATGATGAAGATCCGCTAAAAACAAACCGAATCTATATTGTAGATCCACTGGGTAATTTAATGATGAGTTATGAGTCTAACGTTAATCCAAGGGATATATATAAAGATTTAAAGAAGTTATTGCGCGGCTCTCGTATCGGTTGATACTGAATTTACAAAAGTAAAATGAAGCATAACAAATTGTTGTTAAATTTAGCTCGTGTGGGATGCGTTTTAGCGTTCACGGTCATAGTGCTCGGTGCTTACACGCGGTTATCTGACGCCGGGCTTGGTTGCCCGGACTGGCCCGGCTGTTATGGTAAATTAGTAGTTCCCAATGAAATAGAACATGCTAATCAGGCCTATCCTGAGCGGCCTTTGGAAATTGACAAGGCCTGGAAAGAAATGGTGCATCGCTATGCGGCCAGTTCTTTGGGCTTGTTAATCTTAATCATGGCATTTTTTTCATGGACGCAAACATCATTGTCACATATACGAGCGTTTGCTTCGGCATTGTTATTACTAGTGATCTTCCAAGGCATGCTAGGGATGTGGACGGTTACCTTGCTATTAAAACCAATAATCGTGTTAGCTCATCTCCTTGGCGGTTTCACCATACTTTCTTTATTGTACTGGACTGTGTTACGTCAACAGGCTTGGCAAAGTGTAACGGCTAATGTTGGCAACAGAAATCTATTGCCTTTCGTAGTGATCGGTATGATCGTTCTGGGAATGCAAGTTTCATTAGGTGGTTGGACGAGTTCAAATTATGCAGCATTAGTCTGTCCTGATTTCCCCACTTGCCAGGGTGTTTGGTGGCCGAACATGGACTTCAACGAAGGTTTTATCCTGTGGCGCGGCTTGGGTATCGATTATGAAGGGGGTGTTCTTCACGGCAGTGCCAGAACAGCGATTCACATGGCCCATCGGATAGGTGCATTGATTACTTTTATTACTATTTTAATTATCGCTATTAAAGCAATTAGTTCTGTTATGAAAAACACCAGGATTACGGGCCTTGTGGTTTTGAGCTTATTAATAATCCAGGTTTCACTGGGTATCGCAAACATCAAGCTGTACCTGCCATTATCAGTAGCAGTGGCACATAATGGGGTAGCTGCGTTATTATTACTGTCCCTGGTGACTTTATTGCATCAATGTTTGCCAGTTAAAAAATAATTAGGAGTTCTCCTTTGGAAGATCAATCACTTACAGACACCGCTGTGGTTAGTTGGCAAGATTACATCGCACTTTGTAAGCTAAAAGTTGTGTCACTTATCGTCTTTACTGCGATCGTCGGCATGTTTTTGGCCACACCCGCGATGGTGCCGTGGAGTGTATTGATCTATGGAACGATAGGCATTGGGCTTGCTGCTTGTTCTGCCGCGGCTATTAACCATGTTGTCGATCACAAGATTGATTCAGTTATGGCGCGAACTAATCGCCGACCATTGCCGAAAGGAAAGGTTAGTCTCGTAAATGCCGTCGTTTTTGCCTGGTTTTTGGGCACAATCTCGATGGGGGTTCTGGCATTTTTGGTAAACCCGCTTACCGCTGGTTTAACGGCGCTTTCCTTGATTGGCTATGGGTTTATCTACTCGATGTATCTAAAGCGAGCGACGCCTCAGAATATTGTTATTGGTGGTGCTGCTGGTGCTGCGCCTCCGGTTTTGGGGTGGACGGCTGTCACCGGAACATTGGATCCTAATTCATTATTATTATTTCTGATTATCTTTGCCTGGACGCCACCTCATTTCTGGGCTTTAGCAATTTATCGCCGTGAAGAATACGCTAAAGTAAACATACCCATGCTGCCTGTCACACATGGCGTTGAGTTTACGCGCTTACATATATTGCTCTATACCATAATATTATTTATTGTCACTCTGCTGCCGTATTTGGTTGGCATGTCAGGTTTGTTTTATCTTGTCGGCGCTGTTCTGCTCGGCGGCGGTTTTCTCTACTATGCTATTCGCATGCAGTTTGATCATGCAGACCGTTTAGCAATGCAAACGTTCTCCTTCTCCATCGTCTACCTGATGTTAATGTTCGCTGCTTTGTTGATCGATCATTATGTCCCTTTGCTAGCGCGCGTTCTTTAAGTATTTGATTTGTTATTAAGTGTTTCAGGCTGGAATAGATTGCTTGAAATACTGAACTGAGGGGGCCAGCTGTGGTCACAGTGTTAATCTCAGGAGATACGACATGCAACGTAGACAATTTATTAGGCAAGCTGGTGGTATTGCTAGCGCGCTCATGGTGATGGGGCCTTCTGTTTTTGCGCACCCCATTAATAAAAATATTAATCTGAGTCCCCTGAAAAAAGATCACGAAGAGTGGAGCAAACTGGTATCAAGTAATGAATTTAATATTCTCTTTGAAGAAGGAACAGAGCCCGCAGGCTCAAGCCCGTTGAATCATGTAAAACAAGACGGCACTTTTGTCTGCGCTGCTTGTTATCTACCTTTGTTTGAATTTGATAAAAAATACGAAAGCGGTACGGGTTGGCCCAGCTTTTATGATGCCATTGCTGGCCGTGTAGACACCAAGCTGGATCTGAAACTAATCTGGCCGCGAAAGGAATATCATTGTATTCGTTGTGGTGGCCATCAAGGACATGTTTTTGAAGATGGACCAGCACCAACGGGTTTGCGTTATTGCAATAACGGCCTCGCTCTCAAGTTTGTCGCCGCCGATCAACCATTACCTGAATTACGAGGTTAGCTGTGTCTCGGATTATTCTCGCTGTTATTTTATTCAGCTTTCAGGTTGCCTCGTTTGCTGCAAATGATGTCGCTATATTTGCTGGTGGTTGTTTTTGGTGTATGGAAAAGCCTTTCGATGAACTTGATGGTGTAATTAGTTCTACATCTGGCTATACCGGTGGACATACTGACAACCCAACCTATAAACAAACCTCTTCTGGTACCACGGGTCATTACGAAGCCGTACAAATAGAATATGATGCTTCGAAGGTCAGTTATCAGCAATTGCTTGATGTTTATTGGAAGAATATCGACCCGTTTGATGCGCGTGGGCAATTCTGTGACAAAGGACCACAATATCGAGCGGCGATTTTTACAATGGATGATAAAGAAAAGGAATTAGCGCTTAAGAGTAAAGCCAGACTGCAAGACAAATTAAAAAATAAAGCAAAGCTTGTAACGGAAATTTTACCAGCGAAAAAGTTTTATGCTGCCGAAGAATATCATCAGGATTATTATATAAAGAATCCTGTGCGCTATAAATATTATCGTTATGGTTGTGGTAGAGATAAAAGATTAGAACAGGTAGAGGAGCTAGTTAATTCAAATTAGTGTTCAACTTATAATGGTATGGCGATCATAACGTAGAATTTGACCTTTGAATTTATCGGTGAGGTATTCTGTTTCAACGGGCTGTGATTGGCTATGATTGTAACCTAGTTTCACCATCATTTTACTAAATCGAGCATGTCGACCGCGCCCTGGGTCGACAATAATGACTTCACAGTCTGCTTTCGCATGCTGATTAATAAACCGAGATAATAAATCTGCATGCTCATCTTCATACAATAGATCGCTGCCCAGTATAAGATCAAACTCTCCTAGCTCAGTAAGTTCATCGGCCCAGCCTGTGCGCACGAAGGGTATTGCTTCACCTTTGTTTAGCGCAACATTCTGCTCAAGGAAACCTTCAACCTCAGGGTGATAATCTGTCGCGGTGATATCGGCATCTCGCTGATTCAGCATTAGGCTAGTTAGTCCTATGCCGCAACCAATCTCCAGGATGCGTTTGTCATTGATAGCAAAGTCAGACATAAGGTGAGCCAACACTTCGCTAGAAGGCCACACAACGCCAAACAAAGACCATTGTGCGGAAGATATACCTAGCTTTTCGGCGACACCGTCTGCATCAAGAAACTCCTGTTTGTCGCGGAGGGTTCGTAAATGAATATCGACATCGCCGAATTCAATAGTTTGATAACTAACACGTAACGAAGACATATATATCTATCAGGTCGATTATGCGTAGATACCAAGCCAGGATCTAATTCGCTACGCGGAGAGAACACTTTATACTTGTTTCTACGATATAGCCAATGTCATATAGATGTCTTGGACTTTTCATTTTTTATTTCACGCAGGACGATATACAGACAATAAAGGGCAGGAATAAGAGGCAAGGCGGCGGTATACATCCCGGAAACATAGTGGAAGGTTCCGTCTTCCATGAATGGAAAAATATAATGTGATAATTCTGCCATGGTCATAGCAATGATAAAAAAACTTAAAAAGTAATAGCCGAACTGTGTCCTCTTTAGTAAGAGAATAGCACCCGAAATCCACAGTACAGGACCAAGAAAAGCCGCAATCGACATAAACACCTGTTCTTGTACATGGAAGCCGAAGATGTCTGTTACGGCGACTTCAAAGTCAGTTAGATACTCTTCATAGACATGAATAATAAATAATACAATGGTTACCAAATAGGGAATGATTACTTTATATGGGTCTATCGGTGTTTGGTAAGTGGTGAAGCGCCATAAAATAAGTCCCCCGATTGAAGCAACAGCAAAAACAATCCCCGGCACCATACCCATAAAGTGGTAGGCCATACTGACAAAGGCAATGATAAACAAAAATACGATGATATTTGTTGTCTTGTTACTCATAGAAAGGAGCTTAGCCTATTTACTCAAATAAAGAAGAATCATTGACAAATAACGGACCAGTTTTTAAACATGGCTGCTTGTCCGTGATAATGGCCGTTCGTGTCAATGATATTCCAGATCGTTGCTCCTTCTATTTTAAAGCGTTTGCCAGTAGAGGATATTCTTATGCCCGTATAATCAATCATGTGTCCATGATTGGTGACACGCTGCATTAATTTTTCTCGCTGTTCTCTATTCGTCATTTCTGCGGAGTTACGAGAAGGAAGTTGTATAAATTGATCCCAGTCCATCTCGAATAATTCGAGCGCAACTTTGTTTCCAAAATTGAAAACAGGATCTTCTTCAATACCGTGTGAAACTATAGCGAAAGGCGCCGTATACAGATCGATGATTAACTGGCTAGGCTCAGAGTCTGTAGTTAACAGTGGTTCACCCGTCCAATGGCAGTAGCTAGAGCACAAAAGCTGGCCGTGCTTAATGTAAAATTGATCATTCAAATCAGGTTGTAGCATGAGTTAAGTTGGCAGTTTAATCGACAACGCCATTAGCAGTACATTGCTTAAGAGAAGTTTTGCTAGCAATTAATTCTAATTGTGTATTGGTTAATTGTGATATTAGCGCTATGTTTTTCTTATGCAGATCGCCATGTAGTTTACGCTGCACTATGTTTGCAGTTATGCATAAGACAAACAAAATAACAACGACGATTATGGCATCTAGATGTAATATATATTTTTTCATAAATTATTGTTTTTTTAGTAAGAGAGTTGGTATTAATTTTTGTTTTTGAGGGAGATTAACGAGTCTACTTTTCTGTCGCATTAGCCAAAAAAGAAACAAGACAATGCTGCCGATTAAAAAGAGAATAACCCTGTAGTTTTGAGGCCCGTATTTACCGCTTATAATTGAATCAAACGGGTTGTCTGGCGAGTAGTAAACTTCGACTTTTTTATTAAGTAGATACGCAGGTTTATCGCGATTAAACTTCTTTTTGCTAGCATGATAGCCCACGATTAATGCATAGTCCTCGTTCACACCTTTGCCGCAAGCCATACTGTGTCGTCCAAAGTCAACAACCACATTATTTGCCCAGTTAACGAGGCTGTAAATTATTTTGACAACATTATAGCCGCCCAATAAGAAAAAACAGATTGCCCCAATAGAGACGACTTTTATCTTTGCCGGGTTCATCCGTTGCTTAACATGTGGTTATTTTTCATATTTGATCCGCAGCGTAAATTTGGCGAGTTGATCCGGAATAGTCCATGCGTCGAATGCCTTTTCTACAGAGGCGTTAAATTCATGTGAGAGTGTAAAACTATGGTTTTAAGTGCCCATTCGCTTTCTCCTTATTGATCAGTTGAGGACAAATAAGGTCAGCCATGCATACCATCGCGCCATACGTTTTCTGGTTCTTCAACTGGCTCTATGTCGAGATTAACGACGACGGCCTCTTGTCCGCTGCGCATCAATACACACTCTAGTGGCGTATCGTTACCCGCGTTAATTTCTTGATGTGGGACATAGGGTGGGACATAAATGAAATCGCCTGGCCCCGCTTCTGCGGTATATTCGAGTTTTTCACCCCAGCGCATACGCGCCAAGCCGGTGATGACATAGATAACGCTTTCGACCTCACCGTGGTGGTGCGCGCCGGTTTTTGTATTGGGGGAAATAGTCACTGTGCCAGCCCATATCTTGGAAGCGCCAACCGTCGCGGCACTGATAGCCTCGGCTCTGTTCATGCCCATTGTTTGTGCTGTGTCGCTACTTAGTTCGTCCGCACGAACAACACGGACACCATCGGTTCGCCAATCAGTAGACATAGGTCTCTCCGATAAATAAAGGTTTAATGATTAATGGCAGTGAAGTCGGCCAGATTTAATATCTTTGTAGCAACCATGATCGGCACCATCACCCGAATGCGATAAGACAACAGAGTTAGGTCCGACGATCAACAATAAAATAATAAAAAATCTATACATATGGTTTCTCCTTATTAAATTAAAAAAATTATTAATCTGGATTACGTTTATTCCATTTTAGTCTGATTTTCTAAAGCCAACACATAATTTATAGGGGCATGATCAGCAAGAACAGGAGGCAGCTTGCCTTTAATATTCATGATGCTTTTTGAGAATAGATCAGATAAATCATACTCCTTTAAATTAAGCATTTTGTTTTTTTGATAACTTAAAACATCCTCTTCCGAAAGGCCTTCGATGAGGATACCCATGTTATTCAATAACTGCGTTGTGCCACAATGCCGATAATCAATACTCGGAACACTGATCGGCACGGTGGTAGCGATGTCGCAGTTATTAATTACGCGATAAATTGGTTTATCAGTAAAAGTGTTGGCAAATGCTGCATCACCAACACGCGGAGAGCCAAAGGTATAACATGAATCAAACTTGGGTCGTTCCATTACCTCTGCTGCTAGTAAAGTGGCTAATGCAGCACCAAGACTATGCCCGGTAATGAAGATAGGTAGCGTGAGATCATCCAGATAAAAAAACAATTCTTCTCTAACGCTTTCGTAGGCAATATTAAAGCCCGCATGAACAAGTCCTCGGTCATGAAAAGGTGTTTGCATGGATTTAATATTATTGTTCCAGTCGACAAGATCGTCGGTGCCACGAAAGGCAACTACCAGACATGGTTGTGGAAAGCCTTCGCTATTAATCGCCTTGACCTTTAACAGAGAAACATGTGTGGAGGTCTCGGCCTTATTGATAAAGCCTATTGCTTTATATTCAAAGCGACGTAGATTATTTTTTTCATTGAGATGAAAGTCAGGCTGGTAGATTAAACGAGATATCTCTGCTAACCAGCAAGCGTTACTAAGATTGAAACCAGAAACGCCACATTGCAGTGGTTTGTTTGTATGTAAGTCAAAGTACTCGGTCGCCTCACCGGGTTTGCTTAGGGCTTTCCATGAAGTGTCTTGTTGCATAAGTGTAATATTATACTAGTAATGTGTTTTAAATTAAGTGTAATGTTTTTCGGAGCCAGTTTGTTTAAGTTTTGTTCATTGCCGTTCTAAACCGGTTTCATTATGGTAGCGGTATCCGCCACGACAAGCTTAGCTTCTGATAGTTTTGCACATGCACAACGTCGACACTCGGCGCAACTTCTTCGAGTATCAAGCCTTGATCGACAAATAAAAATGGCCCCGAGAGGGGCCATTTTTATTTTTTATTAATTATCCTTGATTCGTCCTTTATCAAGTTGTTTGCGCTTACGCAGCGATGGTCTCGCGCAATTTTTTCATTGCGTTGTTTTCAATTTGCCTTATCCGTTCTGCGGAGACGCTGTGGACTTCGGCGAGTTCGTGTAGCGTTGCCTTGTCTTCGGCTAACCAGCGTTTGGCGATGATGTCTTTGCTGCGATCATCAAGCAATGCCAATGCCTTGTGTAATGATTGCTGACTTTCATCATCGAGTTGTGCGGTTTCGATCAACTCTTCCGGCCCGGCTGCTTTGTTCTCTAGAAAGTAGGATGGAGAGTAGTTTGTGTCTTCATCATCATCGCTATCAAGGCCATCGAATGAGGCGTCGTAATTGCCCATGCGTTTTTCCATTTCCAACACATCGCTGGGTTTGACGCCGAGTGTTTCAGCAACGTCATTGACCTCTTTCTGGTTTAGCCAGCCGAGACGTTTCTTGGATGAACGCAGGTTAAAGAATAATTTACGTTGTGCCTTGGTGGTTGCGACTTTAACGATACGCCAATTCTTAAGAATGAATTCATGCATCTCTGCGCGTACCCAATGTACGGCGAAGGAGACGAGTCGTACACCGACGTCGGGATCGAAACGTTTTACGGCTTTCATCAATCCCACATTGCCTTCTTGAATCAAGTCGGCTTGTGGCAGACCGTAGCCGCTATAGCCGCGGGCGATTTTTACCACGAAGCGCAGGTGTGACATAACTAAACGACGCGCAGCTTCGATATCGTCTTCATCGCGAAGGCGACGAGCCAGTATCTGTTCTTCTTCCAAAGACAAGATAGGCACCTGATTTACCGATGAGACATAGCTCTCTATTGAGCCTGTCGGTAATGCGAATTGTAAGTTTGTTAATTGATTCATCGAACCTCTTCCCATTGCTGTTGTATTGATTTTAGCACTCCAAAATGTAGAGTGCTAATCTTTAGAAAGGTTCAATTTGATTGTGGTTGTAACTTGCTGAAATATATGAAAATAATCTATTTTTGTTTTCTTGTCGTTCCCGTGAAAACGGGAACCCAGGGCGGTAAAGCGCTGGTGTTGATTAGATTCCCGCCTTCGCGGGAATGGCGGATTCCGGTGTTAAGCACTTACTTGTGTTGACTAGATTCCCGCTTAATGTGGGAATGACGCATAGCGCGCTAATGGCAGGTAGCTGTAGCGTATTAAACAGGTTCAATAGCGCGAAGATGGCGTTTTACTGCTATCCATGAACCTAATAAGCCGAGTGCAATGCCGCAGGCGAGCAGGATGAGGGAATTCCCGATTCCAAGACCAATAAGATGAAAGTCGCTGGCGTAGAGGTTGGCCAGTTGTTTTACTGGGCCATGCAACATTTGCATGGATATGGTGATCAATAACCAGGCAATAATGCCGCCGAAGACACCGTACCAGAGTCCGCTATAAAGAAACGGACGTTGAATGAAGCTGTCTGTGCCGCCAAAGAGTTTGGTGATCTCGATCTCTGAGCGCCGATTGTGTATCGAAAGCCGAATGGTATTGCCGATGATGAGTAACACGGCGATTGCAAGTAGCGTTGAGAGGATCACAATAAGGCGATTAACGATATCTAATAGATAGAGTAAACGTTTTAACCAGCGGCTGTCATATTGTGCGCTATCGACTTCTGGCATCGCTTCCAGTTCTTTGATTAATGTCTCGGTCTGTTCCTCATTACTGCTATCAAGGCCTGGCTTTACTAATAGGACATTCGGCAATGGGTTCTCGTCGAGTGTGTCTAGTGCCTCGGCAAAGCCGGATAATTTTTGGTATTCGGCGAGGGCATCAGAACGATTGATCAAAACAATTTCTTTTATATTGTGATTGCTGGATAGTGTGTTTGCGAATGTAGTCGCTTGTTCCTCATCAATGTCCGTTTGTAAAAATAATGTGACCTGTGCTGAACCATCCCAGCTTGAAGAGACGTGACGTACGTTGTCGAGTAATAGATAAAAGCTGGCAGGTAAGGCAAGCGATATACCGATAACTGCGGTGGTTAGTACATTACTGATCGGGTATTTGATGTATTGTCCAAGGCTAAAGATAAAAGCTTGTGCATGTTGTAATAGCCACATATCAAAGCGGCGCTTAAGCTCGCTCTTGAAGGTTTTATTCGGGCGTGTGTTCTTCTTACGGTTGACCGGCTTCATGCTTCTGTTGGTGTCCCGCTATGCGTTAATATCCGTCCTGTCTTTAACGTAATGATACGTTTGGACATGCGCTTGATCATATCAAGGTCATGACTGGCGATGAGTACGGTAACCCCGACTTGATTGAATTGTTCAAATAACTTCATCGTATCCCATGATAAAGCGGGGTCAAGATTACCCGTGGGTTCATCTGCCAGCAATATAGCAGGACGGTGTACCACTGCGCGAGCAACGCCAACGCGTTGTTGTTCGCCGCCTGATAGCGCCATTGGATAATTGTTTACTTTAGTCAACAAACTAACTTTGTCTAACGCGGCTTGTACACGTTTACGGATCTCTTGATGACGATAGCCGGCGATTACCAGTGGCAAAGCGACATTATCAAATACAGTTCGATCATTTAACAGACGATGATCCTGAAACATAAAACCGATATGGCGACGAAAGATAGGGATGCGACGATTGCGCACGCGTTCAAGATTTTGACCGTTGATAATGATTTGCCCGCGCGAGTGACGATCTATTAAGGCAATTAAACGCAGGAGTGTACTTTTCCCGGCGCCGGATCGACCTGTGATGTAGACCATCGCGCCTTGTTCAATATGTAAATTAATATTACGCAGGGCTTCATTGCCACCGGGGTAATTCATATGGACATTGGTAAATCGAATCATGTTTCTGCTACAAGTAGGGCATCGATAAACTCAGCGGCGACGAAGGGTCTTAAGTCTTCAATTTGTTCACCGACACCAATAAATCGGATGGGGATATTTAATTCATCTGCAAGAGAAAAAACGATACCGCCTTTTGCTGTCCCATCAAGTTTAGTCAAAACGATACCATCAACACCTATCATTTCATTGAATTGTTTTGCCTGTATCAGGGCATTTTGTCCGGTTCCGGCATCTAATACCAATAAAACTTCACTTTGTAAGTCGGCATCAAATTTGTTGCCGATCCGATGGATCTTTTTCATTTCTTCCATCAGGTTGTCTTTATTGTGTAGACGACCTGCAGTATCAGCGATCAATACATCAATATTATTTGACCGGGCAGATTTTAAGGCATCAAAGATAACCGCCCCCGAATCTGATCCATGTGTTTGCGCAACTACTTTAATTTTGTTTCGATCGCCCCATTCTTGAAGTTGCTCAATGGCGGCTGCACGGAAGGTATCCCCGGCAGCTAACATGACGCTTTTGCCCTCGGCTTGTAAGCGCTTGGCCAGTTTCCCAATGGTGGTTGTTTTTCCGACACCATTAACGCCAACGACAAGTATTAGATAGGGTTTATTTGGAATATCAGGAATGCTGAGCGCTTTTTCGACGGGCTTGAGGGCAGGCAACAAGACTTTCTTTAATTGTTCGAGTGGGTTTTCTGTCGAATTCGTTTTCGATTCGGCTTTTAATAATTGAATGACCTGATCAGTCGTCTTAATGCCGATGTCTGCTAATAAGAGGCGGTCCTCTAGTTCTTCTAAGGTGGCATCATCAATTTCGACTTTATTGCGGCTGAATAGTCCTCCGAAAAGACCGGTACGCGTGCGTTTCAGACGATCTGAGAGTGTTGCGCTCTCGTTCGACGCCGCCGTAGCTTTTTTAGCGTCTTTTTTTCTTTTTAAACCAAACACAAAAGTAAATTATTTTAGTATGCTGTAAGTAAGTTGCGGTATCCTACCATTAAGTTAGATCGAACTCATGAAGAGAAATGCGCTCTATATAGCGTGTGTCACAAAATTAATTCCTCTATTTAAAGATAAATATAAAAATGAAAAATTCTTGTTGTTCACTGAAAGTTGCATTGCTAGGCCTGATTCTTATTTCTCCTGGCATCGCCAATGCGAAAGTAACCGAATTCCAATTAGAAAACGGGCTTAAGCTTCTGATTAAAGAAGACCATCGTGCCCCTATCGTTGTTACACAAGTCTGGTATAAGGTCGGCGGAAGTTATGAGCATGATGGTATTACCGGCATCTCTCATGCACTTGAACATATGATGTTTAAAGGCACAGAGAAATTTCCGAATGGGGAGTTTTCGCGAATTATTTCCGAGAATGGCGGTAGTGATAATGCTTTTACAGGCCCAGATTACACGGCCTATTTCCAAACGCTGGAAAAATCACGATTAGAAACCAGCTTTGAACTGGAATCCGATCGTATGCGTTTCTTAACATTGCCTAAAGATGAGTTCGTTAAAGAGATTGAGGTCGTTAAGGAGGAGCGTCGATGGCGTACAGAAGATAAACCGCAGTCTTATCTCTATGAAGTCGCAATGGCGACGGCCTTTCAAACAAGTCCTTATCGGTTTCCGGTTATAGGCTGGATGCAGGATCTCGATAATATGACGATAGAAGATCTCAGTGCCTGGTATCAAAAATGGTATGCGCCCAATAATGCAACGTTGGTTGTTGCAGGTGATGTCAATCCAGAAGAAGTATTCAAAATGGCTAAAAAATATTTTGGCCCATTGCCAGAAGGAGAAACTATAGCTCTAAAGTCGTTGGAAGAGGTTGAGCAAAAAGGGATAAAACATGTCACAGTAAAACGTCCAGCAGAGCTACCCTATTTAATGATGGCGTTTAAAACCCCGGTTATTAAGCCGGGCAGTGAGAAAAAAGAAAACTTTGATTGGGAGCCTTACGCATTAGAGGTGTTAGCCGGGATCCTTGATGGTGGTAGTAGTGCGCGGATAGCCAGTCGTTTAGTTCGCGGGAGTGAGGTCGCCGCTGGTGCAAGTGCTGGATATCGAATGGTTTCTCGATTGGATAATCTATTCATTATGTCGGGTACCCCTTCTAAAGATAAAACGATAAAAGAATTAGAAGCAGCATTACGAAACGAGATAAAAGATTTACAGAATAACCTGGTAACGAAAGAAGAATTACAACGTGTTAAGGCACAGGTTATTTCTAGTGATGTTTATGAAAAGGATTCTGTTTTTTATCAAGCAATGATCTTGGGTACATTAGAGACGGTAGGTTTGTCCTGGCGTCTCGCGGATATTTATGTCGATAGCGTAAAAGCAGTAACAGCGGAGCAAGTAATGGCAGTAGCAAAAAAATATTTAGTTGATGAACGACTTACCATAGCGGAGCTTGACCCCTTGCCCATGGATGGACAGGTACGACGTCCGAGAGGAGGTAATCCTCATGCCCGTTAAGAGCACCTCTAAAAATGCACTTTTTCAGCGATTGCTTCGTCGAGTCCGTGCTCAAATCCTCATGTATGGCTTATACACGCCGGTTTTTCGCGCGGCCTCTCCTCGCTTTCTCGAAAAAATCACAATTTTTAGAGGCACTCTACAGTTCATAGCAAGTTTACTTTTGCTTACAAGTTGGTCGGTTCAGGCTTCACCGAAGATTGAGACCTGGAAGACCAGTAGCGGCGCGGAGGTTTATTATGTGCATGCGCCGGAGTTGCCGATGGTTGATATGCAGCTTGTCTTTGATGCAGGTAGTAGCCGTGATGGACAGTTGCCGGGTATCGCTGCATTGACTAGTGGGTTATTAGATCAAGGTGCAGCGGGGATGAATGCCGATAAGATCAGTAGTGGGTTTGAATCATTAGGCGCGGTGTTTGGCTCAGATGCCGGTTATGACTTTGCATCGGTGCAATTACGATCTCTAACAGATGAATCACTATTAAGTACGGCTATTGGTAACTTTAAAAAAGTTATTTCAAAACCTGATTTTCCGACAGACGCTTTAGAGAGGCGACGAGCTCAAACGTTGATTGGTTTACAAGCTAAACAACAAAACCCGGCCGCGCTGGCTAGAGATGCTTTCATGAGCGCTATCTACCAATCTCACCCCTATGCTCAGCCAGGTTCCGGCACGGAAGAATCTGTAGCCGCGATTAAACGTAAAGATATCGAGGCATTTTATAAAAAATACTATGTTACCCAAAACGCCATGGTTGCCATTGTTGGTGCTGTCGATCGAAAACAGGCCGAGAACATTGCCGAAGATATTACCGCCGGGCTTGAACAAGGCGAGAAAGCCAAGGCGTTGGCAAATGTCAGTGCTTTAGAAGAGGCTAATAAAGTTTTTATTGAGCATCCGTCGGCACAGACTCATATCCTGGTTGGACAACCGGGAGTCAAACGTGGCGACCCGGATTATTTCCCGCTTTATGTTGGCAATCATGTATTAGGTGGTGGTGGCATGGTGTCGCGTTTGTTTGCCGAGGTGCGTGAAAAACGCGGGTTGTCTTATAGTGCTTATAGTTATTTTTCACCGATGAAATTTGAAGGTCCTTTCATCGCCGGCTTACAAACCAAGACTGAACAAGTTGATGAGGCCTTGTCCGTGTTGATGGAAAACATTAATAGTTATATTGAAAACGGTCCGACTAAAGAAGAATTAATCGCTTCCAAGAAAAACATAACAGGTGGTTATCCGTTACGCATTGATAGTAACGGGAAGATTCTTAACTACGTTGTTGTTATTGGCTATTATAAAATGCCGTTAGATTACCTTGATACTTTTAATGCTAACGTTGATGCTGTAACTATCGAGCAAATAAAGGATGCCTTTAAACGACGAGTGGTACCGGATAAGTTGGTCACTGTGATGGTCGGTGCTCCAGCAGAAGAATCAAAAGAAGGGTCTTAATCTATGCGGCCTGTCGGCAAGGTGCGTATTATTGCCGGGAAGTGGCGTGGAAGAAAACTCGATGTAATCAATTCTCCCGGTTTGCGCCCAACGCCCGACCGGGTTCGCGAAACGTTGTTTAATTGGTTGCAACAAGAGATCGTTGGCGCGCGTTGTCTGGATCTATTTGCTGGTACCGGGGCGCTTGCTTTTGAAGCCCTGTCGCGGGGTGCGGCAGAAGTTTTTATGATCGAATCCAACCCAAAAATTGTCGAAACTCTAAAGCAGCATGCAGAAACGCTGGGGAGCGAAGGACATACCATTCAACTCGCCGATGCAATTAGTTGGCTCAAGCAGGGCATTAACGGGTTTGATGTCATTTTTCTTGATCCGCCCTTTGGAGAGGGTTATATCGAGCAGTGCTGTGAAGCTATTCGCAAGGAGTCGCTGTTGAAGACTAAAGGGGTGGTTTATATTGAGTCGGAAAAAAAGCTGGCCTTGCCAAATGGGTGGGAAATCAAGAAACAAACAAAGGCAGGTAATGTACAATCAATGCTTATAGTACCGATTTAAAAAGCACTTTTTTAAATACGGATCTATTAATATGTTTAACGGGGAACAGAAATGGTAACGGCAATTTATCCTGGCACATTTGATCCAATTACAAAAGGGCATGCAGATATTACACAGCGTGCGGCGAACTTGTTTGATAAGGTTATTATTGCCGTCGCTGATACGACGAGTAAGCAGACGCTGTTTACTATCGATGAGCGTGTTGGATTAGCAAGCAAAGTCCTGACAGGCATAAAGAACGTTGAAGTGATTCCTTTCCGGGCTTTAGCGACGGATCTGGCGCGTGAAAATAATGCGCGCGTGATAGTTCGCGGCATCCGTGCCGTTTCCGACTTCGATTACGAATTTCAAATGGCCGGCATGAACAGACAATTGAACGCGGATATAGAAACTGTATTTTTAGCGCCTGCTGAAAACCTGGCTTGTACTACGTCGAGTCTGGTTCGAGAGATAGCATCTTTGCATGGCGATGTTAGTTTATTTGTTGATGCTGTCGTAGTTGCTGCGCTGAAAGATAAATTTTCCTGATCTCTTAAATCACCATGATAAAAAATATTAAGACACTGTCTTGTTTTGTCTGCCTTTTATTCTTTACTCCTTCGGTTGTTTTTGCGGAACCAAAACAAGCAGCGATCGCGAGCGCACACCCATTAGCAACTCAAGCAGGCATTGATATTTTAAGGCAAGGCGGTAATGCCTTTGATGCGGCTGCTGCGATAACTGCATCGTTGGCGGTGGTTGAGCCTTATAGTTCTGGTATTGGCGGCGGGGCTTTTTGGCTAGTGCATCGTGCCTCTGATAGTAAGCAGGTTATGATCGATGGGCGAGAGAAGGCGCCTATGCGTAGCACACATGATATGTATCTTGATAGAGCGGGTAATGTTGTAAAGGACTTGTCGTTGAATGGTCCTATGGCAGCAGGCATACCTGGAGTTCCTGCAGGTATTGAGCATCTGGTAAAACATTATGGTCGATTGTCACTGAAGCAGGTTCTTGCCCCGGCGATCAAACAAGCGCAGGAAGGTTTCGCTGTAACCAAACGCTATCAGAAGTTGATGGGCTACAGGAAAGACGTCATAAAACAGCATCCTGATGCTGCGCAAATATTTCTTAAAAAATATAAGGTTCCCGCTATAGGTGAGTTGATCGTTCAAAAAGATTTGGCAAAAACGCTAACGGCAATAGCGAATCGTGGCAGCAAAGGGTTTTATCAAGGGCCTGTTGCGAAGCAGATGGTGGCGAGCGTTAGAAACAATGGCGGCATTTGGGAATTAGGTGACCTGGATAAGTATCGAATTGTAGAACGAGAACCTATCGTAGTAAATTATAATGGCATCAAGGTTACTTCAGCGGCACCGCCTTCTTCGGGAGGTATTGTTATGGGGCAAGCGCTGAATATTCTGGAACAATTCAATCTAGAAAAGCTGGACTCGATAACACGCAAACATATCGTGATAGAAGCCATGCGTCGCGCCTACCGTGATCGCGCAGCTTATTTAGGCGACCCTGATTTTATAAAGGTACCTGTTGAACGTCTGTTAAATAAAGATTATGCCGAAGGACTTGCTTTATCGATCAATTCGGAACGCGCAACCCCCAGTAGTGAATTAAGTGATATCGCAACGATAGAACAAACAGGGACAGATACAACGCATTTTTCAGTTGTTGATAGAGGAGGCAATCGAGTATCTGCAACTTTAAGTATTAACCTGCCATTTGGTTCCGGGTTTGTTGCTAAAGGTACAGGTGTACTCTTGAATAATGAAATGGATGATTTTTCAGCTAAACCGCTAACAGCGAATGCCTATGGTCTGGTTGGTGATCGCGCGAATGCGATTGCGCCGGGTAAGCGGCCATTGTCTAGTATGACGCCTACATTTCTTGAAACAGAGGATCGCGTCGCGGTGCTTGGGACTCCGGGTGGTAGTCGTATTATCAGTATGGTTTTGTTAGGAGTGCTAGATTTTGAGGAAGGGAACCCGCCGAAATCATGGGTGAGTCTGCCACGATATCATCATCAATATCTGCCTGATCAGGTCCAATACGAGTTGGGCGGCTTAAGTAATCGTGAACAAACGACTCTTAGAAATAAAGGTCATACGCTTGTTGAAAAAAATCGTCGCTATGGAAATATGCAAGCGATTATGGTCTGGAAAAAGAAAGATCTGCTCTTTGCTGCTAGCGACCCTCGTGGCGAAGGTAACGCGGAAGTTTTTTATCTTCCATAGCTCTGCTGCATAAAGTTGACGTTTAAGTATTTGCTAATGCGGTTTCGTATTTTGAGTTACAATCAGGCTCGTATCTCTGAAAAGACGAAAGCCTAAATTGAAACTGCGATATGTTGGTTCATACCAATAGCGGTTTGCTGAACGAACTCCCAACGGAATGTTGTACCAGGATCCCCCACGAGTTACACGATTAGTACAATCGGTACTTTTGTATGCGGCACCATTGCTCGGCGCGTCATGGTAGCCAGACTTCCAGCAGTCATCTACCCATTCCCATACATTACCGTGCATGTCGTATAGACCAAAAGGGTTTGCTTTATACTGCCCCACTTGTGCCGACTTTGCCTCACCATCATCACAGGGCGCATTCCTCCAACCATAACTATTGACGTTTTTGCCGGCTTCATCATAGACATTTGCATAAAGACACAGGTCTGATTTTGAATTCCCAAAATGATAGTCAGTTATACTCCCTGAGCGTGCGGCGTATTCCCACTTTGCTTCTGTCGGTAAGCTGTAGTTATGCCCTGTTTCTTTATTTAGCCAATCTATATAGGCATTTGCATCGTTCATGCTGACGCAGACTACAGGATGATTATCTGACTGTGTGTAACCGGGCTCACGCCAATTCAATCCAGCTTTTTGGCCAAAATCAACGCCCCCACCATCGCCAAAACAGCCCTTCTGTTGCCCTGCGCCTGTCTCCGCATCAGTGAGATAAGCTGTAGCTTCGACGAATTGCTTGAATTGACCTACGGTGACTTCGTATTTTCCAATTTCAAAAGTTGAGACGGTCACTATGTGTTGCGGTTTCTCATCTTTTCTGCCTTCTAAGGTTCCCATCAGGAATGATCCGCCAGGTATTTCTATCATCTCTCCGGTTAAATCATTCTTTTCCGTTTTACCCGGCGCCTCCGGGATTGCCTTCAGGTGGTCATCAAGCATTTTCTCAGCGTCAGATATTGCTATGGCATCCGGATGAATCTTACGTATTATTTTCAAGTATTGTTTTGCCCCTATAGAATCTCCGATGTTAAGTGATGATTGTAATGCCTCTATATTTATTTTTAATATTCTGGACAGAATCCGGGCCGCTCCCATATGATTGGCATCTTCCGCCAGTATTTTTTTTACTTTTTCATAGGCATTTTTGCCTACAGGCTCTGTGTATCGCCCGGCCTCTATATCTTCTTGGGCAGCGGCCAATAAGCCCATTATTGTTAATGAATCGAGGTCGTCATGTTGGTCTAAAGTAAGGTTTACAGCGAACGCATTTATGGCAGGAATAAAAACCAGCGCCGCTGCAAGAATAAACACGCTCAGCGTGTTGAAGTTATTCATATTGTGTGACGATGATAGATGAGCACGTTGATTTATCATAAGTGGCCTTCTTTATTATAATTGAAGTGATGTTATTCGTTATTTTTTGCAGATTATACAAAAAGCAAATAATTTCCCCAGTTTTAGTAGACAGAAGTATTTTCAGTAAGTTTAATTTAACTGGTATTTTTACAATTAAGCAATTTGCTCCAGCGTTTACTCCATCCAAACTCCTGTTTAAGAACCTGAATTAGCCTTCTTATATCCATTTCAGTGTAATCACGGTGTTTTATTAATAAACGGATACTCTCGCAATCAACTTCATGTTCATCTTTATTCATGAGTTTTAGGTGAGCGCATTCATGATAGTAAACGAATTGTCTGGCGTTCTTTGGTAGTTTAGCAAACGCACTATCATCTATGGCGATAGTGGGGTGGCCAAGAATCCATTGTGCGATCGCAATTTTATTACCGGAAATACTCGAAATGATATTTACTTCGACCTCTTTGTCTGCATCTAAATGTTTTGCTGTACAGGAATGTTTGTTGTTTCCCTTTGTGCCTTGTGCTGTTGCGATTAATGGGAATGAAAGGCCGATACTAAAAAATAATAAATAGTGTATGAAGCTAAACATCTAGTGTTGGCACTTTGTACAATAAAATGTTGATCGTTGTCCTTGTCGGATCATTTTGATAGGTGATTCACAACAGTTACAGGGCTCGCCTTTCCTATCGTATACTTGTAATTCGTTTTTAAAATAACCGGGCTTGCCCTCGCCGTTGATAAAGTCACGCAAAGTGGTTCCGCCTTTTTTAATAGCATGTGATAAAACATTTTTAATTTCGATAATCAGAGTTTCATATCGTGCTCTCGAAATATTGCCAGCCTTTTGCGTTGGTTTGATGCCTGCGTGATAAAGCGCTTCGCTTGCATAAATGTTTCCTACGCCGACAACGATACTACTATCCATAATAAAAGTTTTAACAGTTTTAGTTCGTTTCCTGGATTTGTTATATAAGTAATCGGCATGGAACTCTTCACTTAGTGGCTCGGGCCCCAAGTGATTTATTAGCTTATGTTCCATTGGATCATCTTTTGTCCAGAGTATCGAGCCAAATTTTCTTGGATCCCGAAAACGCAATATTTGCCCAGACTCAAAAACAATATCTACGTGATCATGTTTTTCAGGACTTTGCGAATCATTAATAATTCTCAGGCTGCCAGACATCCCAAGGTGCAAAATCATGCAGCCATTGTCCGTATAGAAGAGCAAATATTTTGCGCGACGACGAAGTTTTCTAATGAGTTTGTTTTTGAGTGAACGTTTCAATCCTACTGGTATAGGCCAACGTAGTTGACGCTCACGAATGACGATGTCGTTTACAACTTCGCCCACAACGAAAGGCGCAATACCTTTACGCGTTGTTTCAACTTCAGGAAGCTCAGGCATTAACCTTTAGTCTGCTTCAAGAGTCTCTTGCGAAACGTCTGGTTTAGGATTTTCCGTTAGTAATAATCTTTTCGTCTCGTCACTTCCGAGGTGGTATTGAATGCCTAGCTTTTTTCTGCCCAGGACTAAATGTGGCTCTGTTGAAACGACAATAAATTCAATTGCCTCGTCGTTTGGCGATGAAACAATGATTGATGATGCAGAATCAGGCCCTGAGTATTTATTTACCGAGATTGCGCTTGCATTGTTCCAGGCAAACACGATTTGTTTCAATTGATCAGGGCTGACGTCCATCAAGTTTTGCAATTGCCACTGACCATCGTGTAATTCCATTTTGTTTTCTGGAAACTGGATTGCGTCTATTTCAAAATCAAGCGGCAATATTTTAGTGTCAGCAAAAAATGCTGCGTTTGTGGTCAGTTGTGTGTAGAGCGAATCATTTGTTAAATAAATTGTCCCATCAAATAACACATAGCGGCGTTGATCGATGGCATCTGTATTACCAAACTGAAAGACATAGTCATTGAGTTTCAAAGTAATGATCGGATCAATCAGATCAAAGCGTGCTAAATCGACTTCAGCAGGGTTTAATTGACCATGTGATTCAGAGCCCAGGATATGTAGCATGGCGTTGATGCGAGCACTATTAGCGAGAAACTGTTGCGGCAAGTTCATTTGCCAGGTTTCGCCTTGTTTATTAAATTCGAAGTTGTTGAGGTTTTTTCTTAATACTTCAATCTTGACGATGTCATTTTTTTCTATTGAAGTTAGTCGAGGCAGATCTTGTTCTGTCTTGTCTTCTGGCATAAGCAGCACTGTAGATAAAAAAACAATAAAGACAAGCAGTCCTACGTTAATCCAGAGTCGCTTATCCACGTTATTGTTTTTTTCTCCGTAGACCAATGGCAATACCAATGGTGATCAACGCTGCGGGGAGTATAAACAAAAATCCGATACCAATGATGCCGAGCACGGTTGATGATATATTTAATTGTGTGTCGTTTGATACCTTTGGTGGGATAGCTATAAATTCATCGTCGCTGCTGAGCCAGTTTATGATGCGTGTTCCGAGTTCATTATTTCCGCTGTTAGCAAGATAGGTGTTTGAAAGAAAATCTCCATCACCCATAACAACGATACGTTGCTGTCTGGTAACGAGTTCTTCACCTTGTTCCGATTCAAGTTCGCGTTCCAGGCTTATGCCAATAGTTAAAGGCCCTTGTGTATCGCTGCCTTCATTAAACTCAACGGCACCTTCCAGCTTAGCGGTTTCGCTCCAGGTATGATCGCCAGTAGTTAAAATTGGTTTAGCTATCCACTTGTCGGTTTCTAACAGATCTATCGCACCAGCCATAGGAAATAAAGTCGTGAACTCAAAATCATTTGTTATGGCATGTGGGGGATACAGCGTTTTAGTCACAAGGGAAATAGTCGGGTCATTTATGCCGATCAATTGTCCTGCGTAATCGATGATAGCGCCTTCGTAAAACTTTAGGGCAAGCGCTTCAGCTAACGCGTCAAGTTTATAAAGAGGGCCAGGTTCTTGTAACCATAATAAATTTCCACCGTCATTAATATAGTCGAGGATGATCGCTACTTCGCCTGGAAGATAATCAATGCGCGGCCCAGCGATGAGTAATATACCTGTATTATCAGGGATCGCTTGTGTTTCGCCAAGGTTGATCGGTTGTACTCGATAACCTTGATTAAATAGTTGCTTAACCCATTCCCCCATATCATGGTTCGCATCACCCAAGGCGTTACGTTCACCATGGCCTTCGACAAATGCTATCCAGCGTTCCTGATTACGTGCTAGGCGTTGCAGGGCATTAGTGAAGACTTGTTCCTTGTCTGACTTTACGTGTTCGCTTCGATCTTGATAGTGGACAATAATTTCACCATCAACACTAATACCAAGATTGCGTACTTCATCAGGAACAGCATCCGGGTTAACAAAACGCAAGACAATATCTGGTTTGAGTCGCTGATATTTCCCAACGAATTTTTTAATTGCATCGCGCAGTTGAGAGTTTTCTCGTGCATAAGATGTGATTTCAATCTTATCTGGCATCTGTGCCAGCAGAGTCCGGCTTGCTTCAGACAGAGTATGTCGGCCGTTTGCCGTCCAGTCATACTCTACTGAGTGTTTATGACTTAGCCATGCCAAAAGCCCTGCGCTTATGCTCAATAAACAGAACATAACAATGCTGCTGAGGCGATTTTGTAGTCTTGTTTTGGCGGTTACAAACATTTTAAATTAACCATAAGTCCGTTCAGCATCTAAACGCCAGATACTCAGTATGATGAAGAAGACAGAGACAATGGCGTAAAACAAGACATCAGTGGAATTGAAAACACCGGTTAACAAACTGGAGTAGTGTTTGAGTAGCGACATATAAGCAAACACTTCTGCCATGTTTTCAGAGGCATTAGTCCCCGCGATGTTTATGATCCAGAGTAAAAACAAAACACCAAAGGTACTTATGGCCGCAATAGCAGGCGAACTTGTTAATGAAGAAATAAATAAACCAATGGATGCAAACGCGGACATTAATAACAACACACCGATTAGTCCCGAAGCAATTTGTCCTAAATCGAGTTGCGTGCCAATCATTAATGATGCAGGCATTAAACTAATCATGAATAACATCAAACAATAAAAAATGGTAATCCCTACATACTTCCCGAGTACTAATTCGGTGATGCTGATAGGCGATGAAATTAGTAATTTAATTGTGCCCAGTCGGCGTTCTTCTGTAATTAAGCGCATGGTCAGCAGTGGTGAAACCAATAACATAACAACACCGGAGATTTGATACATGCCAGAGACAACAACATCAGTTAAGCCTGATGCCGCAGAAGCGGGCTGCATGTATTGTGATAGCAGTAAATAAAAGAATATCGCGATTAGAAACTGTACTACTGCAAGAATGACCCACGCCAATGGTGATTTAAACAGACGTCGTAATTCATTGGCAGCGATTAAACTTATATTATTAATCATGCTGCACTCTCTTCTTGTTCAGGGTGTTCATTGTCACCATGTGTTAGACGCATAAAGATCGTTTCAAGCGATGTATCACCCGGGTTAAGCTTAAATAAACCCCAGTTTTCAGATACCGCTTTTTCTATAATGGTATCAATAATATTTGACTCTGGATTGAAGTTAATACGTAGGGTGTCATCATTGATACTTTCAACTGAGGCAACGCCTTCGATGCCAAGCAATGATTCCAAAGCGGGGGGATTGCGTAAGCCAATTTCAATACTGTCTGGTTTATTGGAATTATTTTCTAATTGTTCCAGAGCTTGATCTAAAACGATGTGTCCTTGGTTTATGATCAGCACGCGATCACATAGGTTCTGTATTTCCGAAAGGATATGCGTAGAGAGGATGACACTATGATCTTCACTCAGCTCACGCATCAATTCTCTTATTTCGCGAATTTGAATGGGATCGAGACCTGAGGTAGGTTCATCAAGGATGATGACCGAAGGCGAGTGGATTATCGCTTGGGCAATGCCGACGCGTTGTTTATAACCCTTTGAGAGGTTTTGAATTAAGCGAGAACCAACATTTTCCAGGCCACAGCGCTCTTTGCTTAAATTGATAGCGTCAGTTAAACCATCTTTTTTTATACCGCGAAGCTTTGCTGCATAATTCAGGTACTCGTTGACGGTCAGATCGTTATATAGAGGCGGCTGTTCTGGTAGAAAACCAATATGTTTTTTGGCTAGTCGCGGTGCTTCATGAATATCGTGCCCGGCTATTCTAACCGAACCATGATTGGCAGCGAGCACACCACATATTATTTGCATCGTGGTTGATTTCCCCGCACCGTTTGGCCCTAGAAACCCCAGGATTTCACCGCGGTGAACATTAAAGCTGACATTTTCTATGGCTTTTTGTTGCCCATAGAAGCGTGAAAGCTCTTGAACTGATATAAGTATTTCACTATCCATTGCGCAGCTATTATTCTTATTACGCCATAACTTGCAAGCCCCTTTCCGAAGAACACCAATGAGACAAGAAATAATGCTAATTGACAAAATAATGAAAAAGACAGGATATGTTAGCTACACTAGGATAATTTAAGATGGATCCAATATTAAAATAATGAGGTTTTGAAATATGCTTAATGGTTTGGTGGGTTTGCCTTGGTGGGCTTATATTTTGGTGGTTCTTGGTTTGACTCACATTACAATTGCCTCGGTTACGATCTACCTGCATCGGTATCAAGCACATCATGCACTTGAGCTACACCCACTTATTAGTCATTTTTTTCGTTTTTGGCTATGGTTAACAACGGCTATGGGCACGAAAGAATGGGTTGCCGTGCATCGTAAACACCATGCCAAGGTCGAAACTGAAGACGACCCGCATAGCCCGGTAGTCCATGGTATTAACAAAGTTCTATGGGAAGGGGTTGAACTGTATCGTGGCGAAACAAAGCGGCAAGAAACCCTGGATAGATATGGGCACGAGACCCCTGATGACTGGATTGAACGAAACCTCTATAGCAAATTTACCTTTCTCGGTATTGGCTGCCTGTTTTTCATCAATTTTTCATTATTTGGTGTGTTAGGTATCTCAATATGGGCGATACAAATGGCCTGGATACCCTTTTTTGCAGCAGGCGTTATCAATGGCGTTGGCCATTGGTACGGATATCGCAACTTTGAGTCTGCCGATGCCTCCACCAATATTATCCCTGTTGGTGTCTTTATTGGTGGTGAAGAGCTACATAATAATCATCATGCCTTTGCCAGTTCGGCAAAGTTTTCTAACAAACGCTGGGAATTCGATCTTGGTTGGCAATATATACGCCTGTTAAGTGCAGCAGGTTTAGCAAAGGTAAAAAAACTTGCGCCGACACCACAGTTTAATAGTGAAAATTCCTTGATTGATTATGACACCGTTAGTGCGGTTATTTCTAATCGCTGGCATGTAATGTCTGATTATGCTCATGAAGTGGTCGGTGATGTGTATAAAGATGAAATGCGTAAAGCAAATGTAAGGGGGAAGAAATTATTACGCCGAGGCAAGAAGCTAATAAGCCGGGCAGATACACTTCTGGATTCAAATGCGCGCCAGCGATTAGAGCGTATTCTCGCGCATAGTGACACATTGAATGAGGTCTACAAATTTAAGCAAAGCTTACAAGAAATCTGGCAGGAAAAAACTGCCACGCATGAATCTCTAGTACATAATTTACAGGAGTGGTGTCGACAAGCAGAAGAAACCGGGATAGAAGCGCTGGAGGAATTTTCGAGAAATATAAGGGGCTATACCTTGCAGCAGCCTATTCCAGTTTGAGTTCCTTATTTGTAACGTTGTTTTTGAATCTTTCGTGGACATAAAAAAAGCGCCTACTGGCGCTTTTTTTATTTAATTTTGGCTTCTTTATAGATAACGTGTTTCCGAACGACTGGATCGTACTTCTTGATTTCCATTTTGTCCGGCATGGTTCGTTTATTCTTGGTCGTGGTGTAGAAATGACCTGTTTCCGCAGATGAGACGAGTTTTATTTTATCGCGCATAGTTATTTCCCTCAGGCCGCTACTTTGTTACGGGCTTTGATATCAGCCAGGACTTCTTCAATGCCTTTTTTGTCGATAATACGTAAGCCTTTTTTGCTGACGCGTAATCTGACCCAGCGGCTTTCGCTTTCTATCCAAAATCGGCGTGACTGCAAGTTTGGCAGAAAACGGCGTTTTGTCTTGTTATTGGCATGGGAAACATTGTTCCCGACCATTGGGGCTTTGCCCGTTACTTCACATACTCGTGACATGGTTTTTCTCGTCATTCACAATAAAAAAGAGCGCGGATTGTACATGTATTAAATCCCGAATCCAAGCATTTGGTCGTTATTCGATCACTAAATTGTTCTATAAGAGCCCACGTTCCGCAAATGAAATCGCAGTACCATTGCCAATAATCAGGTGATCCAGCACTCGAACATCTATCAGATCGAGCGCTTTTTTTAACTCCTGCGTTAAATTAATATCCGATTGGCTGGGTTCTGCCTCGCCAGACGGGTGATTATGCGCCAAAATCACCGCTGCTGCATTGTACTTCAAGGCTGATCGAACCACTTCGCGAGCATGGACCTGAGCGCTATCGATGGTGCCTCGAAAAAGTTCGTCAAAACTGAGCAAGCGGTGCCGATTATCAAGATATAGGCAGGCAAACACCTCGTAGGGGTAGGCGCGAAGCTTCAATGTCAGAAAATCTCGCGTTTGTTCAGGGTTGGTAAAGGCGTCACCTGTTTCTAGTTCTGCTTGTAAGTAGCGTCGGCCCAACTCTAGTGCAGCGATTATTTGTACATATTTAACGGCACCAAAACCTTTTGTCTGACAAAGCTCTTTCTGATCGGCATCAATGAGTTGGCGTAGGCCTTGATGCTTATCTAAAAGCTCTCTAGCGAGATCCAGCGCAGATAAGCCTTCGCGGCCTGTTCTAAGGAAAATGGAAAGAATTTCGGCATCCGATAGGGCGCTTGGTCCTTTTTCCAGTAGTTTTTCTCGGGGTCTTTCGTTGATCGGCCAGCTAGAAATCGACATCATAACGCTCCTTGTTATTTAAAATATGCCTACTGTGTGTGAGTACATGCTTAATCTGTACGCCAATTGAAACAATAATAATGTAAAATCAAAAATATATGTATCAATTAACTGGAAAACGAATCTTATTAGGTATCACTGGGGGTATCGCGGCCTATAAGGCGGCTGTGCTTTTGCGCTTGTTACGACAACATGATGCGGATGTGCGTGTTGTGATGACGCGAAATGCCTGTGAGTTTATTACGCCGCTGACGTTGCAGGCTTTATCAGGCAAACCAGTGCATACAGAATTGTTGGATCGGGAGACTGAATCTGCAATGGGCCATATCGACTTGGCCAGATGGGCGGATTTGGTTTTGGTGGCGCCGGCGAGTGCCAACTTTATCGCCAGATATTCAAATGGCTTTGCGGAAGACCTCTTGAGCACCTTATGTTTGGCTACAAGCAGTCCAGTAATGCTTGCTCCAGCCATGAATCAACAAATGTGGCTAAATTCAGCAACACAGGAAAATATAGAAAAAATAAAGGCACGGGGAGTCGCTGTAATTGGTCCGGCAGAGGGTGATCAAGCCTGTGGCGAGAATGGCCCCGGGCGGATGTTAGAAGCAGAAGAAATAGCTTCACTGGCTGCGAAATCTTTTGAGACGAATCTTCTGAGCGGGTCCAGGTTGTTGGTTACTGCGGGGCCGACGCGAGAGGCTATTGATCCTGTGCGTTATATAAGCAATCGTAGTTCTGGACGCATGGGCTACGCGGTTGCCATGGCGGCGATTGAGGCAGGTGCTGAGGTTTCTCTTATTTCTGGACCGGTTAATTTATCAGCGCCAGATCGAGCCGATCTTATAAAAGTGACATCAGCTGCAGAAATGTATAGTGCCGTAATGCAAAAGATCAGTAACACCGATATATTTGTCTCGGCAGCTGCGGTTGCAGATTACAGCTTGCAAACGATAGCTGAGCAGAAGATAAAAAAATCTAGTGACTCATATGAATTAAGCTTGCAGAAAAACCCTGATATCCTTGCAGAAGTCGCCGCCTTAAATAGTCCGCCGTTCACAGTAGGGTTTGCCGCGGAGACAGAAAACCTGGAATCAAATGCCCAGTCAAAATTGAGAACTAAAAAGCTTGATATGATTGCGGCGAATCAGGTCGGAGAAGACCTCGGTTTTGATTCAGAGATGAATGCCTTGACGGTGTTTTGGGGAGCTGAATATAAACAATTACAAAAGGCATCAAAAACCAGGCTTGCGAGGACATTGATAACTCTTATTGCTGATCAATATAATGAAAAAAATATTAATAAAACTCATTGATAACCGCTTAGGCAATGAATTTCCTATGCCGGAATATGCTACATCAGGTTCGGCTGGGCTCGACTTGTGCGCGTGTCTGGATGTTGCCTTGCGAATAGGGCCTGGTGAAACTGTGCTAATACCTGCCGGGTTTGCTATTCATATCGCGGATAATGCCTATGCAGCAGTTTTGTTACCGCGCTCCGGACTAGGCCATAAACATGGTATTGTTCTTGGAAACCTGACTGGTTTAATCGACTCAGATTATCAGGGAGAGATTTTTGTTTCGTGTTGGAATAGAGGCGTTACAGAATTCACCATTAACCCCGGAGATCGGATTGCGCAAATGGTTATAGTGCCAGTCGTACAAGCAGACTTTGAGTTTGTTGATTCATTTACAGAGACAATGAGAGGTGACGGTGGTTTTGGTCACACGGGCGTGTCGCAGGATTTAGGGGAGAAGATTAATGGTTGATGGTCCGGTTACTAATCGTCGGTTTAGTCGACGCACTGTCAGAAAGGCGGTGATTATATCTGTGTCCGTCCTGGTATTTTTGCTTCTGGCTGGCGGTGGCTGGAAAGTGTTCTCAAGTCTGTCGGCGAGTGCTGAAAAAGAAGAGCTCGAAGCCAGGGATGTTGTTGCGAGGAATATTGCGGCAAGTGTTCAACAGAATCTGGAACAGACAAAAGAGAAACTCGCGGCATTGGCGAAGGATGCGCAGACTATTGAGCTTTTTAAACAAAACCCTGATGCAACGACATTGGATGCTGCAGCTGCAGAAAAAGAACCGTCATTTGATCAAGCCTTGAAGCTGCGTTATTTAAAACCAGGTGTGTACCCGCTAAATGATGGAGAGATTCCTCCATTGAGTTACGCCTCGTTAGATATGCTTAACAAGGCAGAGACAACGAGTCAGATTAATACGGAAGTCCATTTGTTTGGTGCGCTCAACCAACACGTTGTGATGATTGAACGTGTCGTTAACAATGCATTTGAATTGATCGGTTTATTACACCTGAGCCTGGACGTTAGTTTGTTCGATGATCTTTTTCAAGGTATTGAATTAGAAGATGGCTATGCCGAATTAACCCAACGTGCTGCGGGAAAGACCTTGATCTTGGCCAAAATTGGAGACGAGAGCCAAAAGCATGGGGCTGCAACTACAGTGAGTGTTAATGACACGCGTTGGATAATCGCTTATTGGTCAGGAAGCGCGTCTCTCATGCCAGATGGTGGGTCATCCTCATCAAGTATACCGATAATTTTAATCATCCTTGCGTTATTAATCATTGGTGGGGGCGTTTATTTTGTTTTGCTTAAAAAAGGATCCTCGTCCTCAGAAGGCGAAGGCGATCTCCTTACTTATGAGGGTGCTGTTCGTGCCATTGCGGAAGGTGCACATGCCGGTGCTGAGCAATTAATTCCTCATCTGCCGAAAGCGGACAGAATTACTGCAAATCTAAAACCACTATCACAAGGGATCAATACGGACGATGCAACGATGATTGCTGTGCCACCGGATCAGTCCGAAGCAGCAGCAGAGGCAACAGATCAAGCTGATACAATAGACATCACTGCTGATCCAGAAGAAAACACACCAAGCGAACCAGAGCAACCGCAAATAGCTCCGGTAATTTTTCGTGCTTACGATATTCGCGGTGTTGTTGGCGATACGTTAACAGAGTCTGCTGTATATGAAATTGCCAGAGCGATAGGCTCAATGGCACACGAGCGAGGTCAGCAGGGGATTGTCGTTGCCAGAGACGGTAGAGATTCAAGTCCAGCCTTATGTGAGGCGTTGATTAAAGGTCTGACAAGTACTGGTAGAGACGTGATTGATATCGGCATGGTGCCAACGCCCGTGCTCTATTTTGCTACACATCATTTAGAAACCGGTAGCGGTGTGATGATCACTGGCAGCCATAATGCTGCCGAATATAATGGCCTCAAGATTATGTTGGGCGGTAATACGCTTAGTGGAGATGATATTAAGGAGATCCAACACCGAACTATTTCTGGTGAGCATGCTGTTGGTCAAGGAGATATTCGTCATGCTGATATCTCTGCGGATTATGTTCGCCGAATAACAGAAGACATACCTGTTGCATTAGGCTCTTCATTAAAGATAGTTGTCGATTGCGGTAATGGTGTCGCGGGGACCTTGGCGCCGCAATTACTGAATGCCATTGGGCACGACGTTATAGAACTATATTGTGATATAGACGGTAAGTTTCCAAATCATCACCCTGATCCTAGCCAGCCTGAAAATCTCAAGGACCTTGTTGATAAAGTTAAAGCAGAAGGTGCTGATGTTGGTTTTGCCTTTGATGGTGATGGCGACCGTTTAGGGTTAGTTGATGCTGAGGGAAATATTATCTGGCCTGATCGCCAACTTATGTTATTAGCCAAAGATGTGCTTTCGCGTAACCAGGGGGCCAATATTATCTTTGATGTTAAATGTAGTCGTTATCTTAAATCTATTATTGAGTCTAATGGTGGTGTACCGCTGATGTGGAAGACGGGACACTCATTTATCAAAAACAAAATGAAAGAAGTCGATGCACCATTGGCCGGCGAATTGAGTGGCCATATCTTTTTTAAAGAGCGTTGGTATGGTTTTGATGATGCACTTTATACCGCTGCGCGTTTTATCGAGATATTTACAAATGCGAAAGAAACGCCAACTGAATTATTTGCAGAATTGCCTGAAGGTATCTCAACACCGGAGTTACGGGTGCCTTTACCTGAAGATCAACATGTTGGTTTTATGGAGGAGCTGATCGATAAGATGACTGTGTCAGGGGCAGAAATAAGCGATATCGATGGATTGCGTATTGAATATAGCGATGGTTGGGGCTTGGCCAGACCATCAAATACATCGCCTAATATTATCTTGAGGTTTGAAGGTGAAAATGAAGCCGCGCTCGAACGGATTAAGTCTGAGTTTCGTGCAGCGATTCAGCTCATCATACCTGTTGATTTGCCATTTTAACGGTTTGAACTAAATGCAAGCCAACAGTTTTAAGTAGTCTTTATGCGCTCAGAATTTGTGCTTACTAAATAATATATAATGTCAGAATCACATAAAAATCCGGCTTATATCGCTGAAGTTTTAACAGAGGCATTGCCTTATATAAAGCGATTCAGCGGCAAAACAATCGTTATCAAATATGGTGGTAACGCCATGTCTGATGATCAACTTAAGTCAGGCTTTGCACGAGATGTTGTCTTGATGAAACTGGTCGGTATGAACCCGGTATTAGTACATGGTGGCGGGCCACAAATAGGCAAGTTGCTGGAAAAGCTGGGTAAGAAAACAGAGTTTGTTGAAGGCATGCGAGTTACCGATAACGAGACCATGGATATCGTAGAAATGGTCTTGGGTGGTTTGGTCAACAAAGAGATTGTAAACCTGATTAACCGCCATGGTGGTAATGCTGTTGGATTAAGTGGTAAGGATGGTGAACTCATTCGAGCGAAAAAAATGGTGTTTAAACGAAATAGCCCAGAGCTTGAAGCACCAGAAATTATCGATATAGGCCATGTTGGTGAGGTCGATAGTATTGATACAGCGGTTGTCGATTTGTTGATAAAAGGCGACTTTATTCCGGTGATCGCGCCAGTTGGTGTCGATGCAGAAGGTCAGTCTTACAACATTAATGCCGATCTCGTTGCTGGCAAGATTGCTGAAGTCTTAAACGCAGAAAAATTGATCATGCTGACCAATACCGCCGGTTTGCTTGATGCGGATGGTAAAGTGTTGACGGGTTTGTCTGCTGAGGAAGTTGATAACTTGATTAAAGAAGGCGTCATACACGGTGGTATGTTGCCCAAAATACGTTCAGCATTAGATGCCGTTCATGCGGGTGTAAAGTCATCACATATTATTGATGGACGTGTTGAGCATGCTGTATTACTGGAGATTCTTACCGATGTAGGAGTTGGTACTTTAATTCACGGGCATAAGAGATAAGCGCGCAGCTACATAACCATGAGGCCAAAATGACAACGAACACCAAATCTAACAGACGCCAACAAATCCTCGAAGTGTTGGCCCATGAATTGGAAACAAATCCAGGCTTGCGTATCACAACGGCAAGTCTTGCTGGTGCCGTTGGGGTTTCAGAGGCCGCTTTGTATCGACATTTTGCGAGCAAGGCAAAGATGTTTGAAGCCTTGATTGATTTTGCAGAAGAATCAGTCTTTGGTCTGGTTAACAAGATTATCAATAATGAATCAGACGTAACGGTTCGTTGCGAAAAGATTATTCAGCTGATGTTGGGTTTTTCCGAGAGGAACCCTGGTATTACGCGTATTTTGATTGGAGACGCGTTACTCGGAGAGAACGAGCGTTTACATGCTCGAGTAGTTCAGTTTTTTGAAAGGCTGGAGACTCAGTTAAAACAAGTTTTACGAGAAGCAAACCTGGGAGAGGGGCCTCGAGCGAATAGCAATATAGAAGCTGTGGCTAATCAAATGCTGACCTACACCGAAGGCAAGATGTCACAGTTTGTACGTAGTTCTTTCACAAAAAAACCCACTGAACACTGGGATGATCAGTGGGTTGCATTGAAAGCAGGTTCGTTTAGATAGTTATTCTATTCCTTTAAGCTTTTTAAAACGCGCTATATCAAGAGCGTGTGCTTTTTTAATCTCTTCTTGTTCAGCACGTTTCCCTTTAATAAATGTATTATTGTTATTAGTCTGACGTTTTAAAGACTCGATATCTTTCAGCAATTCCTTGGGGGGTGTTCTGCCCGCTCTTTCTGCATTAGCTGCTGTCTGAATACGTTTATTAAGATCAAGCTGTATTTTTTCGTTACGTGCCTGAGTTAGTTTTATTGTAGCTTCCAGTGCAGTCACGCGTTCATCACGAGCTCTCTCAATATCGCCGACATTACTAAAAGTTGCTAAAAGTATTTGATCTTGTTTTTTCTTTTCGGCATCAAGCTTTGCTTGATCGGCTTGTTCTTTTTCAACTTTTCTTGCTTCGGCCAGTTCTTCCGCAGATTTGGCTCGTTCAGTTTTGTCCCGCACAAGTCCGCCTTTGCCAAGTTCCTGATATTCTTTTTGTGCAAATTCAGGTGGAATCTTGTTGCCGCATTCTCGTATCCCTTCGTTATTGGTCCAGCACTTCATCCTGGCCTGTGCTGTACCAGAGAGAGTCAATCCACCTAGCGCAAACATAATAATTAACGTGCTAAATAATTGTTTTCTCATAATTTCTCCTGACATTTAAAATTTTTTGCATGAAGGGTTAAGTATAGTATGCCTCTTGATTGAGGTCATGCCTGTTACACTACTTTTGGGTTGACCCATATTCTTGTTTATAGCTGTTAATTGCATCTAGATGTTCTGGCATTTCTCCGTGGTCAGCTAAAAAAGCAATGATATTGTCCAGATTGACAATATTTATGACCTGTATATGGTGCAGTTGTTCCACTTCCTGAATGGCTGATAGCCTGCCAGTGCCGCGTTCCTGGCGATCAACAGCAACTACGGCAGCAACGGTGCTGCCACCTTTGGCGTTGATTAGGCTAACAGATTCGCGGATCGATGTGCCTGCTGAGATGACATCATCGATAATTAATACGCGACCATTAATCTCAGCACCAAAGGTAATGCCACCTTCGCCATGATCTTTAACTTCTTTTCTATTGAAACAAAAAGGATAGCTCGCTTGATGCTGTTCCTGAAAGGCGATTGCCATGGTTGATGCCAATGGTATGCCTTTATAGGCTGGGCCATAGATCATGTCGAATTCTACTCCAGCATGTTTTACAGCAGAGGCATAATATTTTCCTAGTTCGCTCAGGCTCTTGCCGTCATTAAATAATCCGCTATTGAAAAAATAGGGGCTAACACGACCAGACTTCAGTGTGAATTCACCAAACCGTAAGACTTCTTTTTCGATAGCAAATTCTATAAATTCTTTTTGATATTGTTCCATTAAGGATCCTGTAATATTGACTGTTATTTATCATGCGGCTTTGGCATCCTGCGTCGCTCTACCGACTACATCCATGTAGTCGTATGATACATTGCAAAAAAAACAGGGGAAAGTAGTGAAGGTTATCAGTGTTAATACCAACGGCATACGTGCCGCGCATAGAAAAGGTTTTTTTGACTGGATGCTGAAACAAAAAGCAGACGTTATTTGCATACAGGAAACCAAGGCACAGGTTGATCAATTAGTAGACGAGATCTTGCAGCCCAAAGGTTATTACGCGAGTTTTAACGATGCAGAAAAGAAAGGCTATAGCGGAACAGCAATCTATAGTAAAAAAGAACCGGATAAAATTGTTAACAAGCTAGGGTGGTCAGTGCCCGACACTGAAGGTCGGTTTTTGCAATTTGATTTTGGCAAACTCAGCATAGTTTCTCTATACCTGCCCTCTGGATCTTCAAAGGAAGAACGCCAGCTAATTAAATTTGATTTCCTTGATCGCTTCACGCCAATCTTAAAAAAAATGCGCAGACAAAAACGCGAATACATTATTTGCGGTGACTGGAATATTGCACACAAAGAGATCGATCTTAAAAACTGGAAAGGCAATCTAAAGAATTCCGGATTTCTACCAGAAGAACGTGCATGGATGGATGAGTTGTTTGGTTCGGTTGGGATGGTCGACTCTTTTCGTGAGGTCAATCAAGAGTCCGATCAATACACATGGTGGTCGAATCGCGGACAGGCGTGGGCAAAGAATGTTGGTTGGCGGATCGATTATCAAGTAGTGACTCCCGGTTTAAAAGACAAGATCAAGTCAGTGTCTATATATAAGGATGAACGGTTCTCGGATCATGCGCCGTTGATCACGGATTATGATTTAGAGTTTTAGTTTGTCATTCCCGTGACGAGGGGAACCCAGTTAACCTTATAATATTTTTTCTTTAGCATTGGTTTCGCCTTTTACGGCGAGTTACTTTCTCTTAAACGCCTGAGAGAAAGAAACCAAAGAGAAGGGCGTCCGAATGCTTTGGCCTAACGGCTCTCCTCGTCGGCGTACTATTATTCGGGTCGCGCATACATTCGTCCCTGAATGAATGCGCTCAATTGTGCGTCCATGCACAATTGCCCCGATAACAGCCCACCTTCTGGGCAAAGCACAACGGGATTTATAAAACCTACCTCATTTGAAGTAGGTTTGAATGATTTAAAGATCATCTTTTTTCTATAAATAGAAGCCATTCAAAGCGATATTAAATATGTCTGCTTTTAGTGATTGGTTAAAATGCTAGTATTCAGCTACCGACCCGAAGCAGCACAAATTTTAATTTAAACAGGAGATTTTAATGCGGAATTTTTTTTCACTTATTTTATTTTCTACCATTTTAGTTATTTCTGGTTGTAATACAGCAAATCAAAAATCATCAACACACAATTCATCACAACCTGCGGCAAATAAAGTAATAATGGGGCCGGGCTATGAACTTAATCTTGTTCAAATACAATTGCTAGATCCAAAACCATTAAAAATAGCTTGGGATAAACCTGATACTAATCCTAATGTCAAAAGACTAACTATCACATCTACGGGGCCTGGTGGGGCTTTTCCTTTTGTGTACGAAATTATCTCATCTACTACGCCCCCTAAAGGTGAAGTGCTTGAGACTATATCTAATTCTCTTGATGGGAAAGAGGGCATTATATTAAAGACAATCAAAAGCAACCAAAAGATAGGTAAGCACCTACACTACTACCACCGTCAGAATAAAAATGGAAAACCTCATCGAGTATCATCAAATTATCTTTTCGTAAAAAATAATATTTTTTACCATGTCTCTGGTACAAGCTATGGAGCAGCAGCCTTTGCAAAACAAGAATGGGGTGCTCCTAAACCAGATGGTAATGCAGAAGCAGCCGCCTCAGAAGTCCTGAAGAACATAAAATTCAAATAAACAATAACTTAATACATCCAAAATAATGTGGTCTATCGCGTTTTCACACAGTCTGGGCCGAAAGCTGACTTTAAATAATGTCGGACAGATTAGTTTTATATTCCCTTATGTCTTGCCGAGGTGTTGTTTTATTTCTCGGTTGAGCAACATGGATGTTGCGAGAGCGCATTAGGACAGGAGTCCGTATGCGCGTGCCGTAAGAAATAAAATAATACCGAGGGAACCCGTAGGGCAAGAGATTGGGGTGGCCTTTTTCTTCGTTAGTTCTTTTTGGCCACGCAAAAAGAAGTGACTCGTCATCAGACGAAAAGCAATGTTAATAAAGAATTAAAAATATTTAATTTGACTAGATTCCTGCCTGCGCAGGAATGACAGATTATAAAGAAGGGGGTATCAACCATAATGTCGTTTCAGACGTTGAACTTGAACCAGAGGTTCAAGTGGGTGTCTTAGGTAGCGTATCAGGCGTTCCACGTGGATGGACTGCACAACAACGCTGCTTTCAGATTCCCTGTGTTATATCTTATCGGCTCAAGTTACCACGAGAATGATAACGAGCATCACAGAAGATACCCATACTTGATTTCTATCCACCTTGTGAGACTGGGTTGTCTACATCAACCATGTCCAGCTGTGTGTCTCTTACCAAGGCATCATTAATTTTTGTTTGTAAACGTTTCAAGGTACTGTCTATTTTAAAAGTATAGTCCTGATTTTGTTTTTTGTATGCCAGCAATTCATTGGTGATATTTAATGCTGTCATCACTGCAATTCGTTCTGAACCAATTACGCCGCCACTGCTTTTCATTTCGGCCATTTGTTGACTCAGATAATCTACAGATTGTCGTAACGACTCTTTTTCTTCTTCTTCACATCCGATCAGATATTCTTTATCCAGGATGATGACTTTTATCGGTGAGGTTTCTTTGCTCATGCACGTGTTTCCATTGCGCGTAGACGCGAAATCATGGACTCGATTCGGGTTCTGGCCTGTTCTGTTTTCTCTATCAAAACAGCACGTTCGTTGACCAAACTGTCTTGTTGGTTACGAAGGGCAGAGTTTTCTGATTTCAATTGGCTTACCGTGCCAATGAGTTCATCAACTCGCGCTTCGAGTGCGCCGAGGTCCGTATTTTCAATGTCATTATTGCTCATGATAGGTTCCTGATACCCGTTCCTGCGTGAACCGGTTTTATTGTTGATTTATCATAGTAACATCAATATAGAATGCCTGAATTAGCGGGTCAACAGGTGATGACAAATAGAAGAAGCTGAGGGCCGCTTCCTGTTATTATTGTCCAGTGAAATTTAATCAAATATTTAAGAAATTACGAAGAAAATGACGACTCCAGTGAATTATGATGAAGTTAATGCTGAATTAATGGCCCTGCATGCGGGTGTTCTTGCGTCTGAGTGTCACGGGTTCATGTGCGGCTACTTTTGTACCAGTAATACCGTTGCTGCAGCGGTTTGGCGAGATTATTTATTGGCCGGCATCGATAACGATGCTGATTTGGGAGCCTGTTTTGCCATTCTTTCTCAGCTTGCTGACCAAGTCGGTGCAGAAATACTGTCTGATGCGCTCTCTTTTACGCTTTTCCTTCCGGATGATGAATCATCTATTAGTGAACGTTCCAGTGCATTAGCAGAATGGAGTGCTGGATTTGTGAGTGGTTTGGGAATTGGTGGATTAGGCGATAAACCAAAGTTAATTGATGAATGTGATGAGTTTATTAAGGATGTAGTGTCAATATCACGCATGGAAACGTCAGTTGATGAGGGCGAGGATGCAGAGGGCGCACTATTTGAGATCATTGAATATATAAGAGTCGGCGTCATTATGCTGCATCAGGAATTGCATCATCCTGATGACGATGAAAAACCAGAGGTACTCCATTAATGGATAAAAAAGAGTGTCTGCGTCGAAGAAAACGGCTGATGGATATGATCGGCTCTGACAGTATTGCCATTATACCGACGGCATCTGTTTATATACGCAACCGAGATGTTGAATTTCCATTTCGGGCGGACAGTGATTTTTATTATTTAACCGCCTATCCAGAGCCTGAGGCAGTAGCCGTTTTAATACCGGATCGTGCTGAAGGTGAGTTCATATTATTCTGTCGTGAAAGTGACGAAGAGATGGAGACCTGGCATGGTCGACGTGCTGGTCTTGAGGGGGCTTTGGAAATTTATGGCGCTGATGATGCCTTTCCCATTGAGGATATGGATGACATCCTGCCTGGTTTGATCGAAGGGCATGAACGTATTTTTTATAATATGGGTAGCGATCAGAATTTTGATCAGCGGGTCATGGCATGGGTTAAACAGATTAGGGACAAGGCGCGGACCGGTGTAGTTGCGCCCGATGAATTTATCTCGCTAAATCATTTTCTACATGACATGCGGCTTTATAAAAGCAGGTTAGAGATTAAGTTAATGCGTCAGGCGGCCAAAATATCCGCCAGGGCACACCAACGCGCAATGCAAAGCTGTAAACCCGGCATGCATGAGTATCAGATTGAAGCTGAGCTATTGCATGAGTTTATTCGAAATGGTGCGCGAACGGCGGCCTATCCTTCCATCGTTGGCTCCGGCGCTAACGGGTGTATTTTGCATTACACAGAAAACCAGGATGAGATCAGCGAGGGTGATTTATTGTTAATAGACGCCGGTGCTGAATATCAAGGGTACGCGAGTGATATTACGCGCACGTTCCCAGCCAGTGGACGTTTTTCCACGGCACAACGCCAGGCTTATGACTTGGTATTAGCCGCACAACTCGCTGCGATAGAGGAAGTAAAGCCGGGCAACCATTGGAATGATCCGCATGATGCGGCGGTAAGAGTCTTAACTGAGGGAATGGTAGAGCTCGGTATTTTAAAAGGAGATCCGGAAGAGTTAATCAAGGATCAGGACTATACAAAATATTATATGCATCGAACGGGTCACTGGATTGGTATGGATGTCCATGATGTGGGTGACTATAAACTCGATGGTGAATGGCGTATGTTGGAGCCAGGCATGGTGCTCACCGTTGAGCCGGGACTTTACTTGCCTGCTGAAATGCGCGGTCTTCCTAAGAAATGGTGGAATATCGGCATTAGAATTGAAGATGATGTTCTGGTTACGAAAGATGGTTATGAAGTACTAAGCAAAGATGCACCAAAACACGCCGACGAAATAGAGGAATTGATGGCTAATGTCGTGTGACTATGATGTTGTTATTGTTGGTGCCGGCATGGTGGGTGCCAGTCTGGCTTGTGCATTGGCGCCAACGGGTTTGCGCATTGCTATTATAGAAGCGGTTACTTTAAAGAACGACTATCAACCCAGTTATGACGACAGAGGGCTGACTTTGTCGCCATCGTCACGACGGATATTGGAGCATATCGGTGTTTGGCAAAATGTGCTGCCCGCTATAAACCCGATTAAAAAAATACATATCTCTGAACAAGGGCGCTTTGGTTTTACTCGACTGGATGCTTCTCAGGCAAATATGGATGAGTTGGGTTATGTTGTCGTTGCGCGGTCTCTTGGACAAGCCTTGCATAAAAAAATATCAACATTTGAAAATATAACGCTTATTTGTCCGGCAGAGCTAAAATCCTTTAAGCAAAGTGAAGCAAGGGTGTTAATTGAGTTGTCGCATTCAGACCGCACTGAATTTATCACCGCAGGTCTACTCGTTGGTGCGGATGGTAGCGGGTCATTGGTGAGGCGCCTGGCGGCTATCAATATCAATGAGCATGATTTTAAACAAACGGCCATTGTTGCCAATGTAACGACACAAAAGCCAAATCAGGCAACGGCGTATGAACGATTTACTCATCATGGCCCGGTGGCACTGCTGCCTATAGACAAGAATCGTTCAGTACTAGTGTTTACAGTCGTTACCAAAAATGCAAGCCAATATATGTCGATGACTGATGCGCAATTTATTGATGCAGTTGAAACAGAGTTTGGACGTCGTCTTGGTAGAGTAGAACAAATCGGTCAGCGTCGTTCGTATCCGATTATGTTTATTGAAGCAGTTGAACAATATCAGCAACAATTAATTTTATTGGGCAATGCGGCGCACTCTATACATCCTAACTCTGCACAGGGTTTTAATCTTGGGCTACGCGATGTTGCTGGTTTGGCTGAGTGTGTTTCTGCGGCGATTGAAAAAGGGCTAGATATTGACGATATCAAGATATTAGAGAATTACTTGAGTTTGAGGCTTTCCGACCAACAACGTGTCATTCGATTTACAAATCGCTTAGCGAATAGTTTTTACAATAAAAACCCGCTACTCATTCCCGCAAGAAATCTAGCCATGTTGATGATTGATACGATACCGGCTGTTAAGGAGACTTTTATTCAACAGGCTATGGGTGTCTCGGGTCTGCAGCCACAGATGGTAAGAGGTCAACCTATATGACAGCGCTTACTGATAAGACGGATGCAGATGTTATCGTTGTTGGTGGCGGTATTATTGGTGGGACTTTTGCCTGTTTATTAGGGCAGGCTGGACTCAAGGTGATATTGCTAGACGCTGGTGTCAGGCAAGTGAACTCGCTTAAGAATGTCGACGCGCGCGTATTTGCAATTACGCTGGCTTCCGAGCAAATACTCAAAAAAGCCGGGGCATGGCAACGTTTACAAAAAGAGGACATGGCTTGTTTTCGAAAGATGCATGTTTGGGATGAGAATGGTCTGGGTGAGATCAATTTTGATAGTGCCGCAATCTGCCAGCCAACTATGGGCTATATCATTTCACACCAGGCTATCGTTGATGCTTTACAAGAAAAGTTGCTCGAACTGGATAATGTTCGTTGTCTATGGTCAGTGTCTCCCGCTCATATAAAAGAAGAAGCGGAGTCAATTGTTCTTGGTACGGAAGATGGGCTTCAGTTTAGTTCGAGGCTTGTCGTTGCCGCCGATGGGCATAACTCAAAATTAAGAAGCCTGGCCAATATTCATTATCAAAAACATGATTACAAACAATCCGCATTAGGCTGTATCGTGACAACAGAATTCGCGCATAGTGAAATCGCGCGGCAACGATTCTTAAAGCGTGGGCCTTTGGCATTCTTGCCAATGCGTGATCTACATCAGTGTGCCATCGTTTGGTCTAGCAGTCCTGATCATATCCAGCGCCTTAAGGCGCTTGATAAATCCGCATTCCATTTTGAATTGACTGAGGCCTTTGCTCATGAATTGGGCGACATAAAGGAAAGTACTGAAAGAGCCGTCTTTCCATTGAGTCGTGCGCAGGCCGATAGCTACACTAAACCCAGGCTTGCATTGATTGGTGACAGTGCACACACCGTTCATCCTTTGGCGGGACTAGGTGCCAATCTGGGGCTGTTGGATGCGGCGAGTCTGGCAGAAGAAATAATAGGCACCTGTCAGCGAGGCAGGGATCCCGGTCGCTTGCAAGTGTTACGTCGCTATGAGCGTAGGCGTAAGGGCGAAAATAGAAACATGATGTATTTAATGGATAGTTTCAAACACCTCTTTGAAAACCAGCATCAATCTGTACAATGGCTGCGCAATTTTGGCCTAGATACGGTTGATAGTCTTCCCCTTGTTAAGCACGCTATCTTAAAGCGAGCGATGGGATTAACAGGTAATTTGCCGAGTGGTGCTAAACAATAATGTTAACAATAATTTACACCGTAAAAAGGTTTTAATTATGTTGTCTATCATGCCTTAAGTGGAGAAAGAGTCTCTTAACCTTTAGTTGAGCTTAAAAAAGGTGCAAACGCAAAATGAGTGAATTAAAACAGAAAATTGCATTATTTATAGATGCAGATAATGCACCTGCGAGTAAATTTGAAGAGATTCTTAGTGAAGTTGCTAAATATGGTGTTGTAACGATAAGAAAGGCTTATGGTAATTGGAAAAATTCTTCACTAAAGCCCTGGGAAGATCTTCTACACGAATATGCGATCCAACCGATACAACAATACGATCTCACAAAAGGAAAAAATGCTTCGGATATTGCCCTTGTGATAGATGCAATGGATGTAATGTATACCAAGGATATCGATGTGATGTGTTTCGTTTCATCAGATTGTGATTTTACGCCAATGGTTACACGTGCCTTAGCTGAAGGCAAAGTGGTTTTAGGTTTTGGGGAGCGTAAAGCCCCTTCTCCATTTGTGAATGCATGCTCTAGGTTTTTATTTTTAGACCAAGAGCCAAAACAAGATGGCGCAGTGCAAACAAAAACTAAAAATATTAAATCTGACACCAAACTTATAAATCTGTTGCGTCAAGCAATTGAATCAACGGAAGAAGATAACGGCTGGGCGGCTCTTGGACCTGTTGGATCACATATATCAAATAAAACCTCTTTTGATACGAGGAACTATGGTTACAAAAATTTGAGTAGCCTTATTAAGGCAATTGACTTATTTGAGCTCAAGCGTGGAGCAGGAAACGCTTATTTAGTTAAAGATGCCAGAAAGAAAAAATCAACTTAATGTCTGCCTTCAGTAACCAGGCAGTAAATAAAAAGTATTTATTAAAGCTGTCGTTTATGGCGGAAAGTGTATAAATGTAACTAATAATAAACCTGTATAAATTTAGGATAATTCATGTCTGATAACGTAATACCAGAACCGAGTAATTTTATTCGTAATATCATCAATGATGATTTAAAGAATAATAAAAATGATAGTCGTGTACATACACGTTTCCCACCAGAGCCTAACGGTTATCTGCATATCGGTCATGCAAAATCGATCTGTTTGAATTTTGGCGTCGCTCAAGACTATGAAGGCGGTATTTGTAATCTTCGGTTTGATGATACCAATCCTGAAAAAGAGGATGTTGAATATACAGACTCGATACAAAACGATGTTAAGTGGCTTGGCTTTGATTGGGAAGACCGACTTTTTTATGCGTCAGATTATTATGAAAAATTATTTGAGTTTGCCAAGCAACTCATTCGTGATGACAAGGCCTATGTTTGTCATTTAAGTGCGGATGAAACACGAGAATACCGTGGCACCCTGACTGAGCCCGGGAGGCCGAGTCCGCATCGGGATAGAAGCGTTGAAGAGAACCTGGCTTTATTTGATCAGATGCGCGTTGGCGAGTTTGAAGAAGGCGAATGCCTATTGCGAGCCAAGATTGATATGGCATCTCCCAATATGAATATGCGTGATCCGGCTATTTATAGAATCAGAAAAGTTGCGCACCACAGAACCGGGGATGAATGGTGTATCTATCCCATGTACGATTACACACATTGTATTTCTGATGCGTTGGAAGGAATCACGCATTCACTATGCACATTGGAGTTTGAAGATCACCGTCCTTTGTATGACTGGTTTCTTGATCAATTGCCCGTGCCGTGTCATCCACAACAGATCGAGTTTGCCCGTTTGAATTTAAACTATACCGTTACAAGTAAACGTAAATTAAATGAATTGGTGACGGATGGCCATGTATCCGGTTGGGATGACCCGCGTATGCCAACCATCGTCGGGATGCGTCGGCGTGGTTATACGCCTGAGTCAATTCGTGATTTTTGCGGGCGCATTGGTGTTACCAAAACAGACACCGTAATCGATGTTGGTGTGTTGGAAAATTGTGTGCGAGAAGATCTTGATAAGCGAACTCGGCGTGTGCTTGGTGTTCTGGATCCACTTAAGGTTGTGATTGAGAATTACCCTGAAGAGGAAACAGAATTGCTGGACGCACCATATCACCCAAACAATCCAGATATGGGGCAACGCCAATTACCTTTTTCTAAAGTTATTTACATAGAGCAGAGTGACTTTATGGAAGATCCGCCGAAAAAATTCTTCCGTTTGGGCCCCGGTCGAGAAGTGAGGTTGCGTTATGCTTACTTCATCACTTGCAACGAGGTTATTAAAGACGAGTCAGGTAATGTTGTAGAGTTGCGTTGTACCTATGACCCTGAGACCAAAGGTGGAAACGCACCTGATGGCCGTAAGGTTAAGGGAACAATACATTGGGTCTCAGTTAAACACGCCTTACAAACAGAGGTGCGTCTGTATGATCGTTTATTTAACGATCCTAAACCGGATAGCAATAAACATGAACAAGATTGGAAAGAGTTTCTCAATAGTGATTCTATTAAGCTTATAAAAGAAGCCTATCTTGAACCGTCATTAGCTGGGGCACAAAAAGAAGATATTTTTCAATTTGAACGAACGGGCTATTTTTGTGTTGATAGTAAAGATGAGTTTGATGGCAAACCTGTTTTCAATAGAACAGTCACCTTGCGCGACTCTTGGGCGAAACAAAAATAAGATAAAAATTATTTCTCAGGAATTTCTTTCCCGATAAGAGGTTCTCAATTTTATTGCTACGTACATATTCTGAGCGTGCCTTGATTTTTACGAACATTACACAGCTTGTTATAGCCATCAATAGCCGAAATATGAGTAGTATGGGAGAATAGGTTTTTTTGTAGAGAATCAAGCAATCAAGATATGAAATCCAATTCAGACGCACTTTATCGTTCCCATATTAAGAGCTTGCCGCTTATCAGTAATGGCAAAGTCAGGGATATTTACGGCATAGACGATCAGCACATGCTGATAGTGACCAGTGATCGACTTTCTGCTTTCGATGTTATTTTGCCAGATCCGATACCCGGTAAAGGCAGCATTTTGACTGAGGTCTCGAACTTTTGGTTTGATCGTTGTAAAGATATCATCCCCAACCATCTTACTGGTATCGCCGTAAAAGATGTCCTCAAGGATGATGAGAATCTTGAGATCCTTGAGCCACGATCTATCGTGGTTCGAAAGCTAAGGGCCTTGCCTGTCGAAGCGGTGATTCGTGGTTATTTGATTGGTTCTGGTTGGAAGGATTATCAGGCTACTGGTGAAGTCTGCGGAATAAGCCTGCCATCAGGTTTGCAACAAGCGGAAAAATTACCAGAACCTATTTTTACGCCAGCGACTAAAGCCGATGTTGGTGAACATGATGAGAATATTGATTTTGAAAAGACAATAGACTTGATAGGAATTGATCTGGCAGAGCAAGTACGAGATATTAGTTTGAAAATTTATTCCGAGGCCGCTGAGTATGCGCGAGACAGAAATATTATTATTGCAGATACCAAGTTTGAATTTGGGATTGATGAGAACAACCAGCTTATTCTAATCGATGAAGTACTAACGCCGGATTCATCACGGTTTTGGCCGGTAGAGTCATATCAGCTTGGGGCTAGCCCGCCCAGTTTTGATAAGCAGTACATCCGTGATTATTTAGAAACACTAGACTGGGATAAGACTGCGCCCGGACCGAGTTTGCCTGAAGATGTTATAAAGAACACCGCTGTAAAATATGAAGAAGCACGAGATAAACTTATTTCAAAGTCAGTATAGAGGTTTATGAGATGCAAGAAGTAAAAAAGCTGATTAATGGCTATCAACGGTTTCATAAAAAATATTTTGAGGAACAGCCTGAAATATATAACAGCCTCTTTGAAGAAGGTCAGTCGCCAAAGTTTTTAGTTATTTCTTGTTGTGATTCTCGGGTAGACCCTGCACAGGTTATGGATACCGCGCCGGGTGATATTTTTGTTATTCGTAACGTAGCAAACCTGGTGCCTGTTAATGAAGTGGACGGAAAGTCACACGGTACCAGTGCGGCAATGGAGTTTGCAATAAAACATCTAAATGTAAAACATATTATTGTTTTTGGTCATAGTCAGTGTGGTGGTATAAAAAGTTTAATGGAAGGCAATCATCTCGGTCATGATTATGGGTTCATTGATCCATGGATGGAAATTGCAAAGACAGCAAGAGAGCGGGTTATCAATAACAATGAGAATGAAGACTTCGATGCGCAATGTGTCAGGTGCGAAAAGGCATCGATACAAATATCGCTTGATAATCTCATGACTTTTCCCTGGATAAAAGAACGCTATGATGCTGGAAAATTATTTATGCATGGCTGGTATTTTGACATTGACAGTGGCTGTTTGTTTGGTAAGCAGGGTGATCAGTTTTTACCTGTTAATGATTTAGAAATCTGTAGTTAAATCGTGAGGTGACAATATGGCTCTCTTAAATAAGATGCTTTTTATTTTAGTTGCGTGTTTTTATTTGTTTGGTTGTTCTGATGAGAATGATATTAGCAGTAAAGCCAGTCAGAAAGATCATGTGTGGAAAGAACAGACTGATACTATTAATAAAGCTAAAGAAGTTGAAAACATGATGCTAGATTCAGCAGCTGTGACCAGGGAAGCAATTGAAAATCAGGGCGAATAACCTTTTATTACATGCTCTGTAACATCGCCCGGAAGTATGTCGCCGGGATCATGATCGTGTCCGTTTGTTTGCCGCTAATTGTTAACTCTAGTCCAAAGTCAAAACCGTCAGCAAAATCTATGAAGCTCATGATTATTGCCAGTCGTTCTTCATATTTGTAATCAACATTATTAACAGAGACATTCTCGTTTCTACCAAGTGTCTGCAAGTCTAGTTTTTCACCGTCTTTCTTTTTTGCCGTGTCATAGGAGTGCCAGTCCTGATCGTTATGATTAGCGGTAATAAACAAAGTGTAGGCTTCTTCATTTGTCGGGGCGATTACACGTGTAAGGTAAATTTCGGAAAAGTTACCCATGAATGATTGATCTGATTGCGCTAGATTAGGCCCGTAGGTGACTTCTCCCTGTTGCGGTTCAAGCCTTAATACAACCAGGCTTTTAACTTCTTTTGCTGATGTCCAGTCTATCGTAGTTTCGTTTGGTGTTTCTGCCCAGGCGTTTAAAGATGACAGTGTTAATGTTGCGAGAATAGGTATGATGCGTTTCATTGGCTTGTCCCATGTTTCAGTAAGGGCGTATAAATTATAGTCACGGTTTAGGGTTTGTTAAGTTTCCAATCGTAATCATGTTCTACATTGCCCTGGTAATTCTTTAACCGTTTTGCTAAATCAGTTTCGGCGTAGTGAGAGAGATGTCCGATTAAGGACTTATTGTCCCCGCCAAAATCATCTTTATACCAATGGTAAATACTGGATACTTTAAGCTTTTTATTCTGAAAGCTTACGCCACGACTATGATTAACGTATTGCCTGGCGCCCTGTTCAAGAAGTTGATCTGTGTTGTCTGATGTATAAGCTATAGCGGATAAGTTAGGGCAACTCATGCTGGCACAATTAACAGCATAGTGAATGCGATTGTCATTAAAAAAGGGTCTCAATATCCCATGCTCGATATTGTTAAGTGTTAGTTCCTGGCCTTCTATAGTAATCAATATATCGTCCCATGGACCAAATGCAAAAATGCTCTTGCCTAATTTAGTAATAGATTTAATGGGGTAGTTCTTCACAATTAATTCTACGGTGAGGGCATTATACAGGTTGATCCAAAATGCTTTTTGTTCTGCGCGATTAAGTTCGCGGGGGTTAATAGCTTGTAGTTGCTTAATATAATTGTTCAAGACTTTTTGATCTTTTTCATTTACTGCTGCGTAATTGAAACGGTTGATCCCGCTGGCGTGTTTACTATCAAGGTAAGTGTCGAGAAGTTCCTGCCAGCTCGTGTGATCAACTATAGTCGTATTTTTTTCATTGCTGCCAGACCAAAATATCAACGGTTTGTTTTCCGGTGCGGCAATAGCCAGCGATGATAATAAGGTCAATAGCAATAAAGATATTGTAGATATAAAGTTGCTTTTAAATTGCCCGGTATCGTTTATGTCCATTAATATTCCTGTAAATTTAAGAGCGGTTCTATCAAGTCTTATTAAAGTTGAAACGGGTCGTTTTCTGTTGGGGCTGAATAATTTACGTGTTTGCCAGACTGTAAAAACTGTCGCCAGCGAAGTAGCGCAATCATTGAAAGAATACCAATGGCGGCACCAATTGTTCCTTTGATCGTCCCACTGATCTTTGAGTGGCCCAGGCGTCGATAAGTATCCACCGGGTGTTCTTCTATGGACATGCCTAATTGAATTGCTTTGATTTGCATCTCAATGGTCCAGCCATAGGTTTCATCTTCCATAGACATGCGTTGCAGTGCAGTTTGTGACACAGCACGAAACGGACCCAAATCAGTTACGGCCTCACCCCATATCATACGAATTAGTCTACTCGCCAGCCAATTACCAAATTGTTGGGGAACCGTTAGCGCATGCCTTTCTACGGAACCCAATGTACGTGAACCTATGGCAAGGTCCTTGCCTTTGGCGATACTGTCTATCAATGGTATAGCTTGATGTGCACGGAAGGCATTATCACCGTCTATGAATAATAAAATGTCTGCATTTTGGGTTTCTGCGAGCGCAGTTAAACATGCAATCCCGTATCCTGGTCGCGACTGATTTACTACGTGTGCGCCTGCTGCTTGGGAAATTTCAGCCGTTTTGTCGATTGAGCCATTATCGCATACCACGATATCGTCGATAATCCTGACGCCCTTTATATCTTTTAAGTCCGATAGACCGTCAATGACGCTTTTAATCGCTTGTGCTTCGTCTCTAGCCGGAATGATGGCGGCAATACGTTTATTTTGATACACCAGTGTAGCCTTAGCGTGGTGTGAACAGCATTTCTAGATAATATGTCACGGCGGTACGCTCTTTTTCATTCAATGCTGTCATTAATTCTTTGTCGGTCTTAAGTCGTTGAATAATAGATTTATACATGGATGGGTCAATAATTGTTTTTGACAGGGGACAGTCGGGGCAGGCCAGTTTGCGATGATAGATGATTTTGCCAACATGATAGGGGTCGTTAGCCGATTCTTCAGGGAAGTTTACAGAGGCAAATGTCGCCGGCGCACTAAAGATGAATGTGCTTATTATAAACGTAAGCAAGATTTTGCAGGGTCGGATTGTCATCATAGTTCTCCCATTGGCGTGTTGTGAGCTGAATGGCATTAAGTAATGCCATTCGGTGGCGACCCGTAATGTTAAGTTTACATATAGAGTGCGTTTTAAGGAAAAGGTTCTGTAACAATGTGCTTGCTAAAGTCAAAGCGACAATGAGGTAACGTCTGTCGTTATCTGAAAATATTATTGGATTCTGAATGTAATATAATGATTTGGACATGAATATAGCGCGTAGCCCAGTTAGTAAAGACATGCCATTTTCATTGCGGCTAGATGGATCAGGACTAGTTTGTGCCATTGCTTACAGTGTACTGGCATGGTACTCACTACATCCACAGCTACTCAGTATATCAATTTACTATGCCTTGCTCGGTGTCTGTCTGATTGCAACCCTTATTGCCTTTCAAGGTGCCGATGAAAAATCATTAACACCGTTAAAGTTGCTCTATTGGGCAGCTTGTTTTCGGCTTATCGGTATTTTTGGAGACCCCTTATGGGAAGATGATTTTTTTCGTTATCTCTGGGATGGTTACCGTTTTTATGAAACAGGTTCTCCCTATGGCTTGGCACCGTCGACTTTTTTTGGTGATAGCAGTATTCCCGTTAAATTTTATGGCCTATTAGCACAGGTTAATTATCCTGATGTCCCGACAATATACGGGCCGATACTGCAATACACTTTCTTGTTAGCCCATGTTTTGGCCTCTGATCAGGTCTGGGTGTTACAAGTCCTTTATTCGTTGGCAGATATGGTCATGATTCTGCTGTTGTTGCGCTTGTCTAATGTTCGTTGGGTATTACTCTATGCCTGGTCGCCATTACTTATTAAAGAAATAGCCTTTACCGCGCACCCTGATATTGTTGGAGCGGTATTAATGATGTTGGCATTGTATTGTCGGCAACAAAATAAGCTTGCTGCTGCAGTCAGTCTAATCGCGTTAAGTGTGGGAGCTAAAATATTTGCATTGTTAATGGTGCCCTTTATCTTGTGGCGATTGGCTTTTCGTTACTGGTGTTTGTTTGGAATGGTTTTACTCGTTTTGTACGGGCCTTTTGTGTGGAAGGGAGGTTCGGATATGGCGGGACTACTTGTATTCGCGCGTGAATGGCACTTTAATAGCTCGCTCTATACCTTGTTGCGTCAGTGGTTTGACCCCGTGACAGTGAAACTCTTGTCAGGGACAGCCTTTATTTTTATTTTCTCAACATTGTTTTGGCAGCATCAAAAAGCATCTGTCTGGAAGATACCGCGTGGCGATATCGTTTTTGGACTTTTTCTACTAATAGCGCCGGTAGTAAATGCCTGGTATCTGATCTGGTTACTGCCATTTGCTGTACTATTCCCGGCTTTTTGGAGTTGGACATTCTCGGTCACTATTCTATTGTCTTATGCCATCGGGATTAATCTGAGTTCTACGGAGGTCGCATTTTTTGAAATACCTCTTTGGATCATTCTCATGGAATATGGCGCGGTTATTATGGCTATAGGTATAGACCTATGGCTAAGAAGAGTGCGTGCAATCTAAAATTCATTAATCAGTTATATGCTTAATAATGAAATAGCTAAAAGGAAACACATGAAATGAATATTTGGGTCGATGCCGACGCCTGCCCGGTGGTGATAAAAGATATCCTGTTTAAGGCAGCGGACCGTGTGGGCGTTTTGCTAACACTGGTGGCAAATCAGTCTATGCAAATACCTGTGTCACCTAATATTAAATTTATACTCGTTGCTCCCGGTTTTGATGTTGCCGACAATGAGATCGTTAAAAGACTTGACGCTGGCGATCTTGTTATCACAGCGGATATCCCTTTGGCAGCAGAAGTCATTGAGAAGGGAGGTCTTGCGCTCAATCCTCGTGGCGAACTGTATACGACCGATAATATAAAAGCACGATTGAGCATGAGAGATTTTATGGACACATTGCGTAGTAGCGGGGTACAAACGGGCGGTCCGCCTGCGTTAAGTAAAAGCGATAGGCAAACATTTGCGAACAATTTAGATAAACTATTAACCAAGCATTTAAAGTCCTGATCTACACAATGCTTGTCTTAAGGTTTAATTAAAAAAATATTTTGCACAATTGTTTATTTTATTCGAGTTAGTTGGAATACGGTTAACGCATTTGCCATAATCTTATTTTTTATAGAAACTGACCCATCATGATGCAACGGGAGTATTACTATGAGTAACGAATTGAATTTTGCAGGGGCAGTAGTAGCAGACTGGAATAATATTGATGCTACGGAATGCGCAGAGGGCATAACTGAACGAGTGCTTTGGGAAGGTGAAAACGGTAAGCGGGCATCAGTTTTTGAATTCAAGGCCGGTGCGGTATACCCGGGCATTATTGAAGTGCATGAGGCTGGCCCAGAGCAGGTTTTCGTTATCTCGGGTGTATTTAATGATGGTCGTGAAGATTTTCATGCTGGTAGTTTCTTGCATTTACCAAAAGGTACGGCGCATGCGCCAAAGTCTGATGCCGGTTGCGTTCTTTTAGTTTTATATCCCGAAGGTTAAGCCGGGCTTACGAATTATTTAGGAGGTTTATGCTATGAAGGTTAGATTGCTATGTTTAGCAGCCAGTTTGTTTTTGTTTAATCAGGTTAATGCTGAACGGTTAGTATTATCAGATGTTCAGGCACCTGAAGAATTGGAAAATGTTCATGTTGTTAAACTGGCTAGCGACTCTCATTCAACAGACTTTGTCATTTTTGTAAAAAACATGGTTCCATTGCATAAGCATGTTGAGCATTCGGAAACGATTTATGTCCTCGAAGGAAAAGGGTTGTTTCAACTAGGCGATCAAAGCATGGAGATTGTTGCCGGTGATTACATCAGGGTGCCAAAGGGAACGCCGCATGCGGTAAAGGTGCTTTCGTCGATTCCCCTTAAGATTATTTCTGTGCAGGCGCCAGAATTTTTTGGTAAAGACAGGGTCAAAGTAAATTAATTTAACAACAACTAATATTAATAGGAGTGAATGATGGCGACACAAGATACATGTTGTACGTTAGTACCATATTTTAAGGTTTCAGAAGGAAAGCTTGATGAGTTTAGAGTGATATGTGAACAATTCATGGAAATAACCGAGAAGAATGAACCGAACTGCCTCTATTACGGTTTCAGTATCAAAGACGACGTTGTTCATTGCCGAGAAGGTTATGCAAACGCAGAAGGACTCTTGGCACATATTGAAAATGCCGGGGCCTTACTTGGCGAAGCATTAAAAATTTGCGAGATCGCGCGACTTGAGGTTCATGGTCCGGAAGCAGAGCTGGCAAAACTACGAGGGCCTTTAGCTGACTTAAACCCGGAGTACTATGTTCTTGAATATGGTTTTCGTCGATAAGGCTATTTGATTTACAGGTTGTCGCTGTGTGGTTTGTTCTGACAACAAGCAACACAGCGATGACTTTTGTTAAGACATCATTTTTATCAACGCGTTTCTTGCTTCAACATCTTCGACAGCAGTCATTGCTGTATTAAAGGCAATGACATTTTTATCATGTGCGCTCAATAATTTTTCAAGTTGCAGGTTTTCAGCAATACTTGCCGTGCCACCTTGCTTATATTTTATATCAATGTCTTGCAGAAAATGAAAATAAGCTTCCTTGCTTACACTCATATCCTGAAATGCCTGATAGGCAACTTTCGCTTCCTTAGTTAAATCGTCAACAGACATAAATAAACTCTGTTTAGTCTTGTTGTAAACTAAGCCGCACTTTCCATATCAGCGCTATATGCACCTGTACAAGCGAGGCTATTACATTTTGAACGATGCAATAAAGCCTTCTGTGCTGCTGCGAGATTTGATTCTTTGCCTCTCCATGCGTTCAAGCACGGTTCTTGTAATGCGCGGCCGTATGAAAAGCTGAGCGGCCATGGCAAGTTCGGATTACTTGCATTCATGGCATTGAGATGGGCTGTTGCCAGCTCGGCACTCTGTCCACCAGAAAGGAAGACAATACCTGGTAATTCAGCGGGGACATTCTTTACCAAACAACGCACAGTTTGATCGGCTACTTCCTGCACATCGGCTTGTGTCGGACACTGCTTCCCAGAAATAACCATATTAGTTTTGAGTATGGTGTGTTCTATGCTGACATCCTGACTTTTAAGCGCACTAAACAATGCTGATAGCGTCATCTCAGTAACTTCATAACAACGTTCAATGGTGTTGTCTGCATCCATCAAGACTTCAGGCTCTACCATTGGCACAATCCCGGCTTCCTGACAGAGTCCCGCGTAACGAGCAAGTGCATGAACGTTTGCTTCTATACATGCTTTACTAGGAATATTTTCACCGATGGTTATTACTGCACGCCATTTGGCAAATTTTGCACCAAGTGATTTATATTCAGTTAGTCTATCTCGTAAGCCATCAAGTCCTTCTGTTATTTTCTCGCCCGAATGTAAAGCAAAGTCCTTTGCTCCAGTGTCAACTTTTATGCCTGGCATGATGCCTTGATCTATTAGTGCCTTGGCGAATGGTGTTCCATCGCCAGTAGTTTGACGAATGGTTTCGTCATAAAGAATCATGCCACTAATAAATTCATTGCCGCCCGGATTAGTGATTAGTAAATCCCGGTATGCCCGACGATTTTCTTCAGTTGATTCAAAATCAATAGTATCGAATCGTTTTTTGATAGTAGGTGTGCTTTCGTCAATCGCAAGTATGCCCTTGCCTTGTGCAACCATTGCCTTTGCTGTGGCCTCAAGTTCTGCTGCGCTCATTTTTATTGCCCTCGTTAACGCTAATGAATGTATTTAGAAATTAAATATTTAAAGTGTGTGTTCCAGTGCTTGTCCCACTTGAATAATCTTCATGTTATTGGTGCCGCCACGTCTGCCGCGCAGGTCGCCTTTTGTAATGATAACAAAGTCGCCATCTTCAACGGCGCCTTCAGCGATGAGCTGGTCTATCATTTGTTTATTCGCCTCCAAAGGGTCGGTATGGGTAATGTCAAACTTCACTGGATAGACGCCACGATATAAGGCAACACGTCTTCGTGTAGATGTGTGTCGAGCAAAGGCAAAGATAGGAATGCCCGAGCTTATACGTGACATCCATAAGCAGGTGCTGCCAGTTTCGGTCAGTGTGCAGATCGCCTTGGCACCGATGTGATTAGCTGAGTACATGCTAGACATCGCAATGGCTTCAGAAATAGTTTCAAAGCGTTGATTAATGCGATGATCAGATATACGAACACTCCGTTGTTTCTCTACTTCTTCGCAAATGTTCGACATAGCCGCGACGACTTTGTCGGGATAGAGACCAACACTTGTTTCGCCAGACAGCATAACGGCATCTGTTCCATCGATGACCGCATTAGCAACATCAAATACTTCAGCGCGCGTCGGTATTTTGTTTTCGATCATTGATTCCATCATCTGCGTAGCCGTTATCACCGCTCGATCCATGTCTCTAGCCATTTTTATCAGGCTTTTTTGCACTGGTGGTAGCGCTGCATCACCGATCTCAACGCCAAGATCGCCGCGCGCAATCATTATTGCATCAGACGCTGCAATCATTTCCTCAACGTGGTTAAGTGCTTCGGCACGTTCTATCTTTGATATTAGTTGCGCTTTACAGCCGCATTCTTCCATCATTTTGCGTGCCATTTTGATGTCGTCAGCATCTCTTGGAAATGAGATCGCGATATAGTCGACCTTTACCTTGGTCGCATGCTTCATGTCTTCGATATCTTTCTTTGTGACAGCGCTTGCAGATAAGCCGCCGCCTTGCAGATTAATACCCTTGTTATTACTGAGCATGCCACCAGTGATAACCTCGCAGTCAATGATATGGTGGCCAACAGAGTTAACCTGCAATACAACTCTGCCGTCATCGACCATTAGTCTATTGCCTGCTTTTACATCATTGGGTAGTTCTTTATAACTAACGCCAACTTGTGTTTCATCACCGGCATCACTGGCAAGTTCAGTATTGATCTTGAAATTTGCGCCTTCACGTAATTGTACTTTTCCATCCTTAAATTGCTCAATGCGAATTTTTGGACCTTGCAAGTCTGCTATAACAGCAACAGCATGCTTATGTTGTTGTGAAAGACGACGAATTTCTTTCATTCGCTTTTCATGTTCAACGTGAGTTTGATGAGAGTAGTTAAGCCTAAAGACATCAACACCGGCAACAAGCAAATTTTCCAACATGCCCGGCTGATCTGTTGCGGGTCCCAAGGTTGCAATAATTTTAGTTCTTCTCATTAAGATATGGTTATCCGTAGTGTTTCATCTATTTTTGTAACCAGGAGGCGTTGATGTATTTCTCCGGTTTAGAAAACAATGGACCTATAGTTCTCTTGCGCGCTCCATCGCTTCCCAGGCGCGTGCTGCTTCTTCCAATATTTCAATAGCAGGCAGTTTTTTGCCTTCCAGGAATTCAAGAAAAGCGCCCCCACCGGTTGAGATATAAGAAATTTTATCTTCAATGTTGAATGTAGAAATTGCTGCAATGGTATCACCACCACCAGCAATAGAATATGCATCGCTCTCGGCGATTGCGTCCGCTAAATTTTTTGTGCCTTGACTAAATTGCTTAAACTCAAATACACCAAGCGGGCCGTTCCAGACAATAGTGTTCGCTTTTGCTATCAGCTTATTAAGCTGCTTGGATGTTTCCGGGCCGACATCCATAATCATGTCATCGGCTGTTACATCATTAACAGATTTTGTTTCGGCAGCAGTATTCTCGTCGAATTCTTTTCCACAGACGACATCGATCGGTAGTGGGATATGGCAGTCGCTTTCTTCAGCCTGTTTCATTAGTTTACTTGCGACTTCGACAAGATCGGCTTCATAAAGAGATTTACCTATCTCATAGCCCGCTGCCTTTAAAAATGTATTTACAATTCCGCCACCAACGATCAATTGATCAACTTTTCCTAACAGCGTTTCAAGTATGGTGAGTTTGCTTGAAACTTTTGCGCCGCCGACAATAGCAACAAGTGGAGAGACAGGATCTCTGAGCGCTTTGCTTAGTGCTTTTAACTCTTTAATGAGCAATGGTCCTGCGGCGGAAATCGATGCATATTTTGCGACGCCATGTGTTGATGCTTGCGCGCGATGCGCTGTTGCGAAGGCATCGTTGATATAGACCTGGCACAACTGTGCCATCTTGCGGGCAAGCGCCTCATCATTTGTTGTTTCGCCTTTTTCAAAACGAACGTTCTCACAAATAACCACTTGGTGATCTGACATATCTATGCCATTGGTCCAGTCTTTTATAAGAGGGACATCAATCTCAAGAAAGTCACTCAAGGATTTTGCTACAGGCGCAAGTGAAAACGCTTCGTCGTATTCTCCGGCAGTGGGGCGACCTAAATGGGATACTAATATTATTTTCGCTCCCGCTTCTAATACCTGCGTTAAAGTAGGTAATGTTGCCCGAATACGTATGTCACTGGTGACCACACCGTTTTTTATCGGAACATTATAATCCTCACGGATAAGTACCGTTTTTCCCGATAGATCCAGATCAGCAATTTTTACTAGTATGGTCAAGTATTAACTCGTTTATTTCGCACTCATTAAGGCAATTGTGGTATCTAGCATTCTGTTTGAAAAGCCCCATTCATTGTCGTACCAAGCTGTTACTTTCACAAGAGTGCCTTCAATAACTTTAGTCAAAGTTGCATCAAAAGTTGCCGATGCCGGGTCATGATTAAAATCGACAGAGACGAGCGGTGCTTCATTATAGGCAAGCACACCTTTTAGTGGGCCTTCTGCAGCTTGTTTCATCAATTGATTAATTTCATCGATGTTAGTCGTTCGTGAGGCTGTGAAGCTTAAATCAATCACAGAGACATTGATTGTTGGGACACGCATTGAATAACCATCAAGTTTTCCATTGAGCTCGGGCAATACTAAACCAACGGCGGCGGCGGCCCCGGTTTTGGTTGGTATCATGGACATCGTCGCAGAACGGGCACGACGCAAGTCCGAGTGATAAACATCTGTTAGCACCTGATCATTTGTGTAGGCATGAATAGTAGTCATGATGCCAGCAACCATACCAATATTTTCATGTATTACTTTTGCTACAGGCGCGAGACAATTTGTTGTACATGACGCATTGGAGATAACAGTGTCGCTGGATTTAAGCACGTCATGATTAACGCCATAAACAACGGTTGCGTCGACATCATTGCCACCTGGTGCCGAGATGATGACTTTCTTTGCGCCGCCTTCCAGGTGGGCGCTTGCTTTTGCTTTACTGGCAAAGAAGCCAGTTGATTCAAGCACAACATCAACGCCTAATTTGCCCCAGGGTAATTTTGCAGGATCACGTTCAGACAAAACACGGACCTTGTCACCATTAATTATCATGTCTTCGCCTTCGACAACAACAGTGCCAGGAAACTTCCCGTGAGCGGTATCGTATTGAGTAAGGTGTGCATTGGTATTTGCATCGCCCAAATCATTAATTGCTACGATTTGGATCTCATCCGTTCGTCCGGACTCGTATAATGCACGCAAGATATTGCGACCGATACGCCCATAGCCATTGATACCTACCTTAATTGCCATTCTTATACTCCATTCTTTTTATATAGTTTATTGTTGATATGTTGCTATTTAATTAATTCATTCACCGTTTTAATCAGGTTCTCTTCGGTTAGCCCGAAATATTTGTAAACTTCATTTGCCGGTGCTGATTCACCAAAAGTATCTACACCAAGTGAGGATCCATCCAGCCCGATATATTTACTCCAATATTCTGTAACTCCGGCTTCAACTGAGATGCGTTTACGACAAGTGTTGGGTAATACCGTTTCTTTATAAGCATCGTCTTGTTGATCGTATAGATCGGTAGATGGCATAGAGACAACGCGAATTTTTTTACCTTCCGCATTTAATTTAATCGCCGTGTTCATTGCCATTTCGACTTCAGAACCCGTTGCAATAATAATGGCATCAGGATCGCTATCCGTATCTAATAAAACATAACCACCACGTTTAATATTGCCTAGTTGTGATTTATTACGTTGCATGTGTGTAAGGCTCTGGCGAGAAAATAACAAACTTGTTGGCCCATCGCGTCGTTCAATCGCAGCTTGCCAGGCGATTGCAGACTCTACCGCATCGCAAGGACGCCATAGTGACATGTTAGGCATCAAACGCAGCGTTGCCGCTTGTTCAACTGCTTGATGGGTTGGGCCATCTTCACCGAGACCGATTGAATCATGTGTATAGATAAAGATATTCTGCTTCTTCATTAACGCCGACATGCGTAAGGCGTTCCTTGCATACTCGGAGAACATTAAGAATGTAGCCGAATAAGGGATAAAACCACCATGTAATGAAATGCCTGTATTGATGGCGGACATTGCGAATTCGCGCACACCGTAATTTATGGTGTTGCCATTTTTGTTTGCATTACTGATAGCAACTGTGCCTGACCAACTAGTCAAGTTTGAACAAGCCAGATCAGCTGAGCCACCAATCAATTCTGGCAAGTGCTGAGCCAATGCTTCAATAGAATTTTGTGACGCCTTACGAGATGCAATCGACTCGCTTTTTTCATTCGTTGCATTTACATAATCATTAATAACGTCATTCCAGTTATCAGGTAGATCGCCGCTCATACGGCGTTTATATTCAGCTGCCAGTTCAGGATAGGCTGAGGTATAGGCTGATAATTTTTCATTCCATGCCGATTCCAACTCACTGCCACGTTGTTTTGCGTTCCAGGCATCATAATACGCGTCAGGAATAATGAAGGGGTCATGTTTCCAGCCGAGGTTTTCTCGCGTGAGTTTTATTTCTTCATCTCCTAGCGGAGCACCATGACTGGCAGCCTTACCTTCTTTGTTCGGAGAACCGCAGCCAATAGTCGTTTTGCAAACCAGCATGCTGGGTTGTGATTCATTGGCCTTTGCACTTTTAATAGCTTGCTTAATGGCGTCTGGATTATGACCGTCAATATCACGAATAACATGCCAGCCGTAGGCTTCAAAACGTGCAGCAACATCTTCGGCAAACCAGCCTTCAATATCTCCATCGATAGAGATTTGATTGCTGTCATAGAGGGTGATTAATTTACCAAGACCTAATGTGCCCGCAAGCGAACATGCTTCATGTGATATGCCTTCCATTAAACAACCATCACCGACAGTGACGTAGGTGTGGTGATCGACGATATTAAAATCATCTTTATTAAATTTTGCGGCTAATACGGATTCTGCGATTGCCATGCCGACCGCATTGGTAATTCCTTGTCCGAGAGGACCGGTCGTTGTTTCTACACCTGGCGCGTAACCATATTCAGGGTGACCAGGTGTTTTTGAATGTAATTGGCGAAAATTTTTAAGTTCTTCAATTGGCAAGTCATAACCTGACAGATGCAATAAAGAGTAAACTAACATTGAGCCATGGCCGTTCGACATAACAAATCGATCGCGGTTGTCCCAATCTGGATTAGTCGGGTTATGCTTTAGAAAATCATTCCACAGGACTTCAGCGATATCCGCCATGCCCATTGGAGCACCTGGGTGCCCGGAGTTTGCTTGTTGAACGGCATCCATACTTAAAGCACGAATCGCATTGGCAAGTTCATGCCTTGTCAGCATAGTAGATCTCCCAAAGTGGCTATTAAGCCTAAAATAATGATTGTTAATTAATTGCTGCATACAAAGCCTGATGTTGAGTCATCAGTCGACGACGATCATGTGCAGCGCTTAGTTTCCGCTAAATATAGTGCGGTGATACAGGCAGGTTTTTACCTAAAATCAAGCCGCACATTGTCGCTTAACTGCCACTTTTGGGCAAGATCCTAAGTACTATTTTTCCATTTTATAGAGCAACCCATGCTTGGAATTTGATGTTTTGGCCCATTTCCAGTGTTGGCGACATCAATCATGGCTTCGAGCAGGTCATGTTTGCTGTTGTTCGAGGGCGTTTTCATGCCGCTATCATCAAGTCTGCCTCGGTACTGCAGCTCTAGTGATGCGTTATAACCAAAGAAGTCTGGAGTGCAAATAGCGCCATAGGCTTTGGCGATTTCCTGAGATTCATCGAATAAATAGGGAAACGGATAATTATATTCAGAGGCGACCTTTTGCATATTCTCGAAAGAGTCTTCCGGATAATCGTCGGGGTCGTTTGACATGATGGCCACACTATTAATACCGTTATCGATTAATTTTAATACATCATCTACAAGTCTTGTCTGTATGGCTTTTACATAGGGGCAGTGATTACAGATAAACATCAGCAGCATGCCCTTTTCGCCTACACAGTCTGCTAAAGACCATAGTTTTCCGTCCGTGCCAGGGAGGTTAAAATCGATTGCTTTTTCGCCGAAGTTACAAACCGGTGTTTCCATCAAAACCATAATTTAAATTACCCATATCAATATTTATGCGCTAAATATTACCGCTTTTATAAAAATATCGTCATATTTCGTGCGATAAGGCGCCAATGAGGATAGAATTCGCGCGTTTAAAAACTACGATTACGGAAGTAAAAATGGCTAATAATTATTTATTCACTTCAGAGTCAGTTTCTGAAGGACATCCGGACAAGGTTGCAGATCAGATCTCTGATGCTGTTGTCGATGCAATTTTCGCAGATGATAATAAGGCGCGCATCGCCTGTGAGACGATGGTCAACACAGGGATGGTGGTGCTTTCCGGGGAGATTACGACATCGACCTATGTTGATATGCAAGATGTCGCTCGCCAGACAATCCGTGAAATTGGTTATGACCACTCAGACATGGGTTTTGATTGGGAGTCATGCGCAGTATTGGTCTCCATAGATAAACAATCACCAGATATTGCTCAAGGCGTAAATGAAGGCGAGGGTCTCGATTTAAATCAAGGTGCGGGAGATCAGGGCTTGATGTTTGGTTACGCTTGTAACGAGACAGATGTCTTGATGCCATTCCCGATTACTTATTCACACTTGCTGGTTAAGAAGCAGGCCGAAGTCCGAAAAGCAGGCAAACTGGCCTGGTTAAGACCGGATGCGAAATCACAGGTAACCGTTGTTTATGAAGATGGAAAGCCTAAATCTATTGATACAGTCGTGTTGTCTACACAGCATGACCCTGATGTAGAGCATAAAGACCTCGAGCAGGCTGTTATCGAAGAGATAATTAAGCCGGTATTGCCTGAAAATATGATTACTGACAAAACACGCTATCTTGTTAACCCTACCGGACGTTTTGTTATTGGCGGACCAGTTGGCGATTGTGGTTTAACAGGGCGCAAGATTATTGTTGATACTTATGGTGGCATGGCTCGCCATGGCGGCGGAGCCTTTTCTGGCAAGGATCCTTCCAAGGTAGATCGTTCTGCTGCTTATGCGGCACGTTATGTTGCTAAGAATGTTGTCGCAGCAGGCCTCGCCGACCGCTGTGAATTACAACTATCGTATGCAATTGGTGTTGCAGAGCCTACTTCGATTAGTGTCGAAACCTTTGGCACAGCTAAGGTTGAGGAAGCAAAATTAATTGAGGTTATTCGAGAGGTTTTTGACCTGCGTCCAAAAGGCATTATCAATATGCTGGATCTTTTACGACCAATCTACCGGCAAACGGCGGCATATGGTCATTTCGGTAGAAATGACATTGATTTGCCTTGGGAAAAGACGGATAAAGCAGACGCCTTACGAGACGCTTTGTTATAGACTTTTAATTAAAGACCTATCATTATTTTTGACGATAGGCCTTTGAATCTGAAAGCGGGTAGGTCTATACTCCCGCTTCGATTTTTACAACCGTAGATCTGAGGAGCGTTGCGACGGATTCCTAATCCGCTAGGCTCAGACAAATACGGCACATTTGCAACGGCGCTCGCTTAATTGTTTTTATAGGAGAACAATATGAGCGTAGCTGCCACATCTGTTACACCCGATTATCACGTTGCTGACATTTCTTTGGCTGAATGGGGCCATAAAGAAATTCGTATCGCTGAAACTGAAATGCCTGGTTTAATGTCTATCCGGGAAGAATATGCAAGTGAACAACCTTTAAAAGGTGCGCGTATCGCCGGTTCATTGCATATGACAATTCAAACTGCCGTCTTGATGGAAACTTTGCGTGCCTTGGGTGCTGAAGTACGTTGGGTGTCTTGCAATATTTTCTCAACTCAAGATCATGCAGCGGCGGCAATGGCTGACCAAGACATTCCTGTATTTGCCTATAAGGGTGAAACTCTGGAAGAGTATTGGGATTATACCCATCGTATTATGAAATGGTCTGATGGTGGTTCGCCAAACATGATTCTGGATGATGGTGGTGATGCGACCATGTTATTGATCCTCGGCACAAAGGCAGAAAGTGATCTATCTGTGCTAGATAACCCAGGTTCAGAAGAAGAAACTTTCTTATTTGCTTCTATCAAGAAGAAACTGGCTGAAGATAGTACTTTCTATTCTCGCACACTCGCATGTATTCAAGGTGTTACTGAAGAGACGACAACCGGCGTGCAACGCTTGTATCAAATGCAGAAGAAAGGAGAGTTACCTTTCCCGGCTATCAACGTTAATGACTCTGTTACTAAATCCAAATTCGATAATCTATATGGTTGTAGAGAGTCATTGGTTGATGGTATCAAGCGTGCAACCGATGTGATGATTGCCGGTAAAGTAGCGCTGGTATTAGGTTATGGCGATGTCGGTAAAGGCTGTGCGCAATCATTGCGTGGTCTGGGTGCAACCGTTTGGGTAACCGAGATTGATCCGATTTGTGCATTACAAGCGTCGATGGAAGGCTATCGAGTAGTAGAAATGGATAAGGTTTGTGATCAAGTTGATATCTTTGTTACGACGACCGGAAACTTTAATGTCATTCAACATGACCATTTAATTAAGATGAAGGATCAAGCCATCGTTTCAAACATTGGTCACTTTGATAATGAAATTGATGTTGCCAGTCTGGAGAAATATGAGTGGGAAGAGATCAAACCACAGGTTGATCATGTCATTTTTCCCGACGGTAAACGAATTATACTCTTGGCGAAAGGTCGTTTAGTTAACCTTGGCTGTGCTACAGGACACCCAAGTTTCGTTATGTCGAATTCATTTACGAACCAGGTGCTGGCACAAATTGAGTTATTCACCAGCGGTGAAAAATATGGCAAGGACGTTTATGTTTTGCCCAAGCACTTAGATGAGAAGGTTGCCAGATTGCACCTTGGCAGAATAGGAGCGAACCTGACCACCTTAACCAAGGAACAGGCTGATTATATTAATGTGACGGTGGACGGCCCCTACAAACCAGAACACTATCGCTATTAAAAAGTGCTGATCCACCCCTTTTAAAAGGGGTGGATGCTTCCTTTATACACAAAACGTATCACAGGATTCAATAAATGGAATCACAAAAACAATACAATCCCAAATTTAGCTTTGAATTCTTTCCGGCAAGGACTCCGGAGGCAATCGGGAAACTACAAACGACACAGGCTGAGTTAGCTGAGATGAAGCCGGATTTTTTCTCGGTAACTTTTGGTGCCGGTGGCAGTACCCGTGACATGACTTTTGATACGGTGATGGATATTCATACCAAGACAGGAATTGAAGCGGCACCACATATTTCCTGTATTGGCAGTCAGAGCGATGACATCAAAGCTATTCTCGATAAATACATTGAGAACGGAATAAAGCGATTAGTGGCCTTGCGAGGTGATCTGCCGTCGGGTTCAGCCGGTTATGGTCAATTTAGGTATGCTAATGAATTAGTGGAATTTATCAGGCAGGAAACTGGCGATCATTTTCATATCGAGGTTGCAGCTTATCCAGAATTTCATCCCCAGGCATCCAATGCAAAGTCGGATTTGGAAAACTTTAAGAAGAAGGTTGCCGCTGGTGCTAACGGTGCGATCACTCAGTATTTTTATAATCCATTCGCCTATTATCGCTTCGTTGATAATTGCGAGAAACTCGGTGTTGATGTGCCAATTGTTGCAGGTGTGATGCCGATCATTAATTGCACCCAATTGCTCCGGTTCTCTGAAGGTTGCGGTGCAGAGATACCACGTTGGATCTTGAAGCGGCTTCAGGAATTTGGTGATGATCGCGTTTCTATCAGGAAGTTTGGCATTGATGTCACTACCGAACTCTGTGAGCAACTACTTACTAACGGCGTTCCAGGCCTTCATTTTTATACCATGAATCAATCTGCCGCAAGTGTCGCTATTTGGCGAAATCTTGGTATAGATCAAAGAGTTAACAAATAACGTCAGTGTCTATGTTCTATCTTACCTGATCTGTCAGGCATCTTAATTTTCTTCTTTCTTATCTAAGCGGCGCATTTGTGCTTGCTGTAAGCTGTTTTTGGCTGTATGTTTGACAGTGAAAGTATTTAGGAATCAATGCTTTGTCGCCGACAGTTAAAAAATTAAATACATTGGTAAATGCAGAAAAGCCTTTGCTCTTATTCGTGGATGATGACTCCATCATTGTCGATGCGCTATCCATCGTCCTGGAAAAAGATTTTGATTTAATAACTGCTGAGTCTCGGCAGCAAGTAAGGTCCCAATTACAAGATTTGCCCATCAAACCGTCGTTAGCCCTGGTTGATCTGGGTTTACCACCTAAACCCCATTCGCCAGAGGAAGGTTTTAAATTAATCGAAGAGCTAATGGCCGTGAATGATAGTTTTAAAATTCTTGTGCTATCAGGCCAAAATGAGGAAGTGAATATTCACCACGCTCTGACCTTGGGTGCTGTCGATTTTATTCCGAAGCCATGTGACATGTCATTATTGAAAGCGAGATTGGGACATCAAATGATGATGTTACAGGCAGAGTCTTCAGAGAAAGAAGCTACCATTAACGACACTAAACTTTTGGGTGATAGCGCGGCACTGAAAACATTACGTGATTTAATCAACCAATTTGCAGATACGCCTTTCCCTGTCTTGGTTGAGGGTGAATCTGGAACTGGCAAAGAATTAGTTGCAGAAGAGCTACACCATTCAAGCAGCCGTACAAACGCACCTTTTATGACTATCAATTGTGCTGCCTTTACCCCGGAGCTACTCGAAGCCCAGCTATTTGGACATACGAAAGGCGCTTTTACTGGTGCTGCAACTGAACGCGCAGGTTTTTTTGAAGATGCTGGTGAAGGTACACTATTTTTGGATGAGGTTGGAGAATTGCCTCTTGCATTACAGTCAAAGCTATTAAGAGTTTTGGAAAATGGTGAGTTTTATCGGATTGGTGAAACTAAGCCGCGTGTATCCAAGGCAAGAATAGTCGCGGCGACGAATCGAGATTTAAAAGAAGAGGTTCGATCCGGTGGCTTCCGCCAGGATCTTTATCATCGGCTCTGTGTGTTAACGATACATGTTCCTCCTTTGAGAGAGCGGGTGCAGGATGTTCTCAATTTGATGGACTATTTCAGGAAGATGTACGCTGCCGGTAACCCTATGTTTGAGTTAGATGAAACGGCAAAACAGTTGCTGAAGCAATACTCTTTTCCAGGAAATATTAGAGAATTGCGAAATATAGCAATTCGTTTATCGGCAAAATATTCAGGTAAAAAGATAGCTGCAAAAGCCTTGGAAGATGAGCTGGAAACAGACTTTGATCAAAGCGCAGCTGATTTGAATAATGGGGATGATCTGATTGCTCAGGATTTAAACGACAAAAACTTCCATCTGGATGAAAAAATTTCAATTTGGGAGCGAAAATATATAAATCATGCCTTATCAAGATGTAATGGAAACTTGAGTAAAGCAGCGCGGTTACTAGGAATAAACCGTACTACACTATACAGTAGGCTTCAGCGTTTAAACATAAAAGCAGACTCGGATTGAGCGTACGGTAACCAATAATGTATTACGATTATTTCAATCTAAAACAACCGCCATTTAAGATAACTCCGGATACGAGCTTGTTTTTCCCTGGTGGTGACCGTGGCGCTATTCTTGATGCGCTTATATACGCCATCGTTAGTGGCGAAGGCATCGTTAAACTAGTCGGTGAAGTGGGTAGCGGCAAGACGACTTTATGCCGAATGCTGGAAAAAGAGCTGCCGAAAAATATCGAAATTGTATATCTGGCAAATCCGAGTTTATCACCAGACAATATATTACATGCGATCGCTTTTGAGCTTCATCTAAAAGTACGCCCTGATGACACACGTTTGAAGGTTATGAACTCGTTGCAGAATTACCTGCTTGAACGACATGCAGAAAACAAGCAAATCGTTGTGTTTGTAGAAGAAGCGCAAAGCATGCCGATAGCCACTCTTGAAGAGATACGTTTACTGAGTAACCTTGAAACGGCGCAGAATAAACTGTTGCAGATCGTGATTTTTGGCCAGCCCGAATTGGACGTAATGATTTCGAAACAAGAGATAAGGCAATTAAAAGAAAGGATCACTTACAGTTTTTATTTGTCACCACTTAAACCAGTTGAAGTTAAGGATTACATCAATTCGCGTTTACGCGCATGCGGTTATCGTTCCGTTGAATTGTTCAATGAAAAAGCACTCAAAACAATATTCAAATATTCAGGTGGATTATTACGCAGAATAAATATTTTAGCCGATAAGTCACTGCTTGCCTGTTATGCCGCGAATGCAAATAATGTTACAAAAAAACATGTAGAGCTTGCCGCGCGTGAAACTGAATTCGTCAGTAAACGTCATTTTTCGGAGTTTCGCTGGGGAATGATCGCTGCACTAGTTATTGTGGTTGCTGCAATCGTTATAGCAATACCGAGTATTAAACATTCATTATTTCTTGCTCAGGAATCAATAGCCTCAGAAGAAGCTAATGTTGGAGAAAGCAAAGTTGATGCTCAAGGATTAAATACAGGCAGTTCGTCTTTGATGTTGGTAAAAGAAGCGCGCGAGACACTTGTAAATACAGAGAAAAAAAATAGTCAAATAGTTACAGATGATAAAGCTCATGACATAAGCGTTGCCAACGTGGGCAGGGGATTTGAAGTAGTTGTCGAACAACCAGATCCATCCGAATTGGAAACTCCAAAATGGCAGCGTGTTGAACAAGACGCCTATTTTTATCCAGATAGTGTTAAAGAAGAGGCTGTAGAGAATACGAGTATCGTTATGGATGCCGGTAAGAGAGATGACGACCTGCTTGAAATACGCGATTTGATTAAAGCTGTGGGAGGTGGAGGACATGGTGAAGAAGAGATGGCCTTATTAAACCAATTAACGATATTGCCGTCAGAAACGGCAATTAATCACGAGACAGTTGCAGGCGAACTAACCTGTAAACTATGTAGTACAATTATTTATCGACCGTTGAAAGATGATAAAAAGCTATGAAAACAAATCACTTTCAAATGATTCATAAAGTAATTATTTATATAATTATGAAAATTTATTTTGGGGGCAAAATTTATAATGATTAAAAAGATCAGCCTGTTCGTCTTGCTTATGTCTATTTTAGGCTGTGCTGAGATAGAGCCTGTCCCATTTGAGCCATCATCAGGGCATATCAGTACAGAAGAATCGCCACCGATAGACTCAAGTATTCCTGACCTCGTTGATCAGGTGCCGCTGTTGCCAGAACCAACGCCATCGGCTCCGGTTGAGCGCTACACCGTAGTCGTCAACGAAGTTCCTGTGAAAGAATTATTGTTTGCGCTAGCGCGAGACGCCAAAGTGAATGTCGATATTCATCCAGAGATAGACGGCGTCGTCACGATCAATGCCGTTGAGCAAACCTTGCCGCAGATTTTAAAGCGAATCGGCAGGCAAGTGGATATGCGTTATGAATATGATGGTGACAACCTCTTTATTTCTAAAGACACGCCTTTTTTACGTACCTATAAAGTTGACTATGTTAATTTGTCCAGAGATACATCAAGCACCAGTTCTGTCTCAACACAGATCTCATCGGCCAGTGGTGGCGATGCTGAGTCCAGTGGTGGTGGCGGAGGCAATACCTCGACAACTGACGTTGAAACAGAATCTACACATCACTTTTGGTCCAGGTTAGTGTCCAATATTTCAGCAATATTGGGTGAAGAATCTGCGACAGGGACAGGGAGTGATATTACGGTTACTGATACTGTTATCCCAAATCCTGAGTCGGGAGTTCTAACGGTCAGAGCCACAGCCGCTCAACATGAGCAGGTACAATCATTTATTGATCAGGTGCTTGTCAGTGCGAAACGACAGGTGCTTATTCAGACAACCATTGTTGAAGTGACACTTAATGAAGATTATAAGGCTGGAATAGATTGGTCGTTTATAAATGCTAATGGAAAGTCTGGATTTAATTTTATTTCGACGGCATTGGCGGGCGTCAACAATCTCCCCGCAACTGTGGTGCCATCATTTGTAATATCTGCAGTTGATAATAATGCTGCTCGTGAGCAAAGTTTAACGGGTTCAATAAGCTTATTAAATGAATTTGGGGATACTAAGATTCTGTCTAGTCCTCAGGTCATGGCTTTAAATAACCAGACGGCGTTACTGAAAGTAGTCGAAAATATAGTTTATTTTGAAGTTGATGCAGAAACTACACCCGGAGCAGTAGGCGCAGCCGCCGTGACTACTATTGACACTACAGCTAAAACAGTTCCTGTTGGTATTGTGATGACTGTGACCCCCCAGATAGATGCTAATGGCACAATTACTTTAAATGTTAGGCCAACCATCTCACGATTTGTCAAAGATGTTCCTGATCCAAACCCTCAACTTGCAGGAGCAGGTACTACAAATAATGTGCCGCAAATTGCAGTTCGGGAAATGGAATCCGTCTTAAGGTTAAATGATGGGCAAATTGGTGTCCTAGGCGGATTGATGCAAGATCAGGCGCAGGATAAAGATGCTGGCATTCCTGGGCTTAAAGATAGGGGCTTTTTCGGTAATCTATTTAAAGCTAAGTCCGCTCAGTACGATAAAACAGAGCTAGTTATTTTCTTAAAACCAATAATTGTATCCAATCCAAATATCGATAGCGATTTAGAAGAATATAAAAAATACTTATCAAAAGATTATCAACCTTTAAGTCCTTCTTCTTCTCAAGGAGATAATGCCTTGTGAGTTTGTTGATGGATGCCTTGAAAAAGGCAGAGGAAGAAAAAAAGAAAGCAGCGAAGCGACTTGAACAGCTTGAAACAGACGCTCGTGCTGATGATATGGAAGACGGCGATCAGGATAATCCATTCGATGATGTTGTAGGTTCAGATAAGGCCGGTCGATTTACAGAAACAATGAGGTTATCGCTTGAGCCGATAGATGCTCAAAATAACGAAGAAGATATTTCACAGCTAGAGATAGCTACTGTTAAGGCATTTGAGCCAGAAATAGAAAAAGAGGTCGAGCAAGAAGCTAAAGAAATAACAGACGAGTTATCGATTGAGGATATTAATATATCTGAAGATCTCACGATGGAAAACACAATTTCCTCAAGCGCTGCTTCTCAAGAGTCCTTTGAGCAAACACAAGAAGCGATAGATTTAAATGACACAACAATTATTGAGGGACTAAGTACTGAAAATGTGTCGGCACCATTTGATGATACGTTTCATGGGGTGTTGTTTGAGAACGATGAAGAAAATGTAGATATCTATGAAGAGACCCTGCCGGGCGTTCCTGCTGATCAGCTTATAAAGGATATAGGCGGTGGTGAGTATCAGCCAACTCCAGTTGCTGCACAAACTGTATTTTCAGCGGGCAGGTCTAAAACAAACAACAGAACAAGCTGGGGTATATTTTTCGTGTTGGCTATTTTGGCCTTTGGTTCTTTTGGTGTTTTTTATTATTTCACAATAACGCCTGTTGTCAGAAAGTTACCGTCACCAATAGTTGCCAGAGGTATAGAGTCCTTGACTGTTCCTGGCGCGGCATTGTCACAGTTTGAACAAGCAAACGCTGTCAGCAATACAAGTATTAGTGAAAAAATTGAAGGGACTGAAGAGCCTGTTGGTACTGATTCTGGTGAGGCTGCGCCGAGCCAAGAGGAGCCGCCTATCGAACAGGAACAAGAAACTGTAGCGACAATACAAGAAGCCAATCAATTATCCGATGTAGTCGTAGATAATGCCCAAATTGATCCTGATATTACTAATGAAGTCTCTACTGTAAATGAACCTATAGTTGAAACAGCAGCCCCAATAGAACCTCCAGTAGAAGTGATCGAGGAAGAGACAGAGGCAATAGTCTCTGAGCGCGAAGCTGTCGTAGCCAAACCTGATGAAGTAGCCGAGCCTCCAGGCTCAGAGATGTTGAAGATTAGTAAGAATACGGCGCCATTAAAACAAAATGCAATGATTAGTGAGGCCTTCAAAGCTTATCAAGCTGGCCAACTTGATTCTGCAGAAAACCTATATCGAAATGCTTTGCAAGATGCCCCGGGAAATCGTGATATCCATCTAGGACTAGCAGCGATAGCAATTAATAAAGGTGATAGGGAAAGTGCCTATAGCCATTATATAAAATTGCTAGACTTGAACCCTGATGATGCATTCGCTTTAAGTTCTTTAATCACGCTATCGAGAAATTCTGATCCAATAAAAGATGAGAGCATGATTAAAAACCTCATCCACAAAGAAGGTAAAGTGCCTTATCTTTATTTTGCATTGGGAAATATTTACGCAAAACAAGAACGCTGGGCAGAGGCACAACAAGCATTTTTTGATGCGTACAGCATGGACTCGACAAACCCTGATTACGTTTTAAATCTCGCGATTAGTCTCGATAAAATGGGTCAATATGCAGCTGCCTTAGATTTTTATAATGTTGCTGTTGAATTAGCGCAACATGTTGCTGCCAAATTTAATCTCGCCTCGGTCAATGATCGAATTCAAGTCCTTAATCAAGTCGTAGCAAAAGCATTGTGACCGGCGCACATAAAAAGCATCTTCGACTCGGAGAAGTTCTTGTCTCAAGGGGTGTGATTACACTCGATCAGGTAAATATTGCCTTAACAGAACAAAAAAAGAGTAAAGAGCATCTCGGCAAGATCATGGTTCGTCTTGGTTTTGCAACTGAATCTATTATCCGTGATGTAATTGGTGGTGTTATAGGTCAAGAGAGTGTTGATCTGTCGAATGCCGTTGCCGATGGTGATGCGGTCGGTTTGATACCGAAAGAGATGGCCAGGCGTTTACGCGTACTTCCTCTGACCTATGATGGTCCCCGAAGAATATTAACGTTGGCAATGGCCGATACATTTAATGTTGTCGCCCTGGATCAAATTAATACACATCTAGGTGGTAATGCAGAGGTTATTCCGGTACTGGCTGGTGAAGCAGAGATAGAAAAGGCAATCGATAAATTTTATGGGTTCGAATTATCGGTTGATGGCATTTTACACGAAATAGAAACGGGTGAGATTGATTATCAAAGCCTTGATGCTGAGTCTGCTGAATATAGCCAACCAGTTGTGCGTCTGGTTAACGCTTTGCTTGCAGACGCGGTGAAACGTAATGCTTCTGATATACATTTTGAGCCTGAGGAAGGCTTTTTACGTTTTCGCTATCGTATTGATGGTGTGTTAAAACAGGTTCGTAGCCTACATAAGAATTATTGGTCGGCGATAGCGGTACGGGTAAAAGTAATGTCGGGAATGGATATTGCCGAGACTCGTGCTCCACAAGACGGTAGGATTTCCTTGTCATTGTCTGGCCGCGCGGTCGATTTTCGTGTCTCTACCTTGCCCACTGTGCACGGCGAGAATATCGTGCTTCGCGTATTGGATAGAGCAAAAGGCATTGTGTCATTCGATCAGTTAGGCATGAAGGAAGACGAGCAGAACACACTTAAGTTAATGGTTGCAAGACCAGAAGGGATTATTCTGGTTACTGGTCCTACCGGTAGCGGTAAAACGACAACATTGTATTCGATTTTGAGTTATCTCAATAACGAATCAGTAAATATCATGACCCTTGAAGATCCGGTTGAATACCCAACAACGATGATTCGACAAACCTCTGCTAATGATACATCAAGACTAGACTTTGCAAGTGGTATCAGATCATTGATGCGGCAGGATCCGGATATCATATTAGTTGGTGAAATTCGTGATGAAGATACAGCCAGTATGGCATTCCGTGCAGCAATGACCGGTCATCAAGTTTTTTCAACCTTGCATACGAACTCGGCATTAGGTTCTATTCCACGGTTGCTCGATATTGGCGTCAAGCCCGATATTATTGCCGGTAATATCATTGGTATTATCGCGCAGCGGTTGATTCGAAGTTTGTGTAGCGCCTGCAAAGAGCCATCTTCTTTGGGCGATATGGAGCGTACACTACTCGGTTTGAAAGTAACCGATAAACAGAAAGAGATTTACAATGCTACGGGTTGTGATGTTTGTGGCAACGATGGTTATAAAGGCCGTATTGCTCTGCAAGAAGTCTTACACTTCGATACTGATATGGATGAGTTAATAGCCCGCAAAGGGACTCAACGCGATCTGTTGCGTATGGCTCTATCCAAAGGTTTCAGAACGTTGGCTGATGTTGGCGCGCGACGTGTCCTTGATGGTTCAACGAGTCTAGAAGAAATGTCCCGTGTCATCGATCTCACCGCCAGACTAAAAACAAACTAGTCATGGAGTTTTATCAATATAAGGCAATAGATGAACGAGGCCGTATACATAACGGACAAACTGATGCCGCTAATGTAGCAGATCTTGAGATGCGGCTCAGTAAGTTGAGCCTTGATCTGGTTAACTATAAGGAAGTTAAGTCGAGCACAAATAAAGTCACCGGTGCTGGCGTTAAACGGCGTGATCTTATTACTTTTTGTTTTCACCTTGAGCAAACATCTCGCGCGGGTGTACCCATTCTTGAGAGTTTGCAAGATCTAAGAGACAGTGCTGATAATCCGCGATTAGCAGAAGTTGCTAATGCCATGATAGAGTCAATTGAAGGTGGTAGTACCTTATCAGAAGCTATGGCTCAGTTTGAAGATGTCTTCGGAAATATATTTACTAATCTTGTCAGGGCCGGTGAACAGTCCGGTGAAATAAGCCAGGTTTTCGAAAAATTAGGTGAGAATCTTAAATGGCAAGATGAACAAGCGGCACAGACTAAAAAGCTACTTTTATATCCATCCTTCGTTGGCCTTGTTGTTGGCGGCGTGGTTTTTTTTCTGATGACCTACCTGGTCCCTCAGCTAGTCAGCTTTGTAAAAACAATGGGCCAGGAACTGCCCGTCCATACCAAGGCTTTAATAATTGTTTCAAATTTCTTCGTTAATTATTGGTACGTTATTATAATCTTGCCCTTTGTTATTGTTGGAAGTGTTTATATTGGTATAAAAACCAGTCCCGGCTTCCATTTGAAGTATGACGAATTAAAATTAAGAGTCCCGGTTATTGGTCCGATTTTTAAAAAAATTATTTTAACCAGATTAACCAGTTTTTTTGCCATTATGTATGCCTCTGGTATAACCATTATTGAGTGCATCAGGACAGGAGAAGAGATCGCCGATAATAAAGCGATTGAAAAGGCAATGCATCAAGTTGGGCAACAGATCGCAGATGGCATGACTTTGAGTGACAGCTTTGAAGCAGCAGAACTGTTTCCTCCGCTGGTATTGCGTATGATACGTGTTGGAGAGACTACAGGTGCATTACAAGACTCTTTACTAAACATCAGCTATTTTTATACGCGCGATATCAAAGAATCAATTGAACGACTCCAATCAATGATAGAGCCAGCGATGACAGTCGTCTTAGGTGCAATTATTGCCTGGGTTATGTTTTCGGTTTTAGGACCAATCTATGATCTCATTACTAAAGTCAAAATCTGAGTTTTTCAACAGACGCGCACTATACGTAAGCGCAGATAAACTGTCTGTGTATCACTGGCGTAAAGGTGAACTCGGTGAGTCATTTTTATTTGACCTTGATGATGTAGGTCGCGCAAATTTCCAACGATATTTGCAAGAGTCTGAAAATATACCAATGGCAATATTGGTAGACGTCATTGAAGAAGAGTTTCGTCATGAGACTATTCCCCATGTTTTCGGTGCTGATAGACAAGCGCTGATTAAACGCAAACAATCTCGTTTGTATCGTGATGTCAGTTATTTGTACACACAGGATCAAGGGCGCGAAGATGAGGGGCGTCGAGATGATCGGCTCCTGTTTATGGCGCTTACGAAAGATGAAGTGCTAAAACCATGGTTAGAATTGCTGGCTGAGAACAAGATCCCTCTGAGTGGCATCTTGTCTGTGCCATTATTGCTCCAGTCATATATCAAGACATTGCCGGATATTTCCGACCATGCTCTGATTGTGACATTACAAAGTATAAGTGGCTTGAGACAGACTTTCTTTAAAAAGAAAGAATTAAAAATCAGTCGGCTTTCAAAATTACCGCGCTATGGAACGGAATCTTATGTGCCAAAAATATATTCCGAAGTTGAGAAAATACAACGTTACCTGAACAGCCTTCGACTGATTCCTAACGATACGCCGCTTGATGTATACATACTTGCAGACAAGGCAACATTAGACGAGTTAGAAGGTGAAAAAATATCGTCGCCAATGTTACAACGACATTACCTTGACATAGGTGAACTACTGGAATCGACATCCGGCGGTATTGCACAAGCCGTTCCGTTTTGTGATCAATTACTAATTCATCACTTGCTCAAAACGCAGGTGAAGAACTGTTATGCGAATACTGATGATTTGCGTTATTTCAAAATGCGTAACATGCGTTATGCAATGAATGCAACCAGTATAGTTTTGCTGGCTTTCAGTGTTATCTATAGCGGAATAAATTTCATGAACGGGATGACTTCCAGACAAGAGAGCGAGACCTCCAAGAATAAAACTAATTTTTATCAAACTCGATATGAACTTGCCAGGAGTCGTTTACCGAAAACACCAGTAGAGCCAGCGCAGGTTAAAGTTGCTGTTGAAGCAGTCTCAACATTAGTAGAATATAAATCCACACCATATGAAATGCTGACGTTTCTTGGCAAGGGTCTTCAGCAGTTTCCTGATATAAAGCTGGACGAACTGGACTGGAGCTACAGTGTTGATCCAAATAAAGGTTTAGCTAGATCGTCGTCAGATAATAAAAGCGTCTCATCATCAGCTGAAAATACTGAAGATAACGAAGTAAAGTATTATCAGATATCAAACCTGAAGGCCCATATAGAACCCTTTGACGGGAATTATCGTAGAGCAATCTCATTGGTTAATGCGTTTGCGGAAACTCTTCGTGACAATAATTCGGCTTATGATATTAGTATTGACTCATTTCCATTGGATGTAAGCTCGGGCGCTAAACTGCAAGGCGATGCAGGTACTTTAGGAAAAGTAGCGGAGTTTACTTTACGAGCAGTGATAGGAGTGAACTGATGGATAAGGCCGGAATAGATTGGGATATATTGAGGGGTTCCATCGTCTTGTTTTGCATCTGTCTTACGGTAAGCATTGGGCTAATTGGAGGAGCTTATTATTTTAATAGTAAGCTAAGCAAAGAACTTAAGCAGAACAAAAGTATTTTTCAGTCGATCAGTCAACGCTACCTTGATGTTGATCAAGAAGAAAAATTATTGCATGAGTACGTCCCACAGTTTGTAGCCTTATATGACAAAGGCGTAATAGGCCCGGAAAAAAGGTTAAACTGGATAGAAGCGTTACGGCAATCGGGAGAAGATATTAAGCTACCCGGATTACGCTATTCTCTAGACTCACAGGAAGTCTACACACCAGAGTACGAAATTAATTATAATGGATTTGCCTTGTACAGTAGCACTATGGAACTCAATCTGGGTTTGCTACACGAAGGCGATCTATTCGAGTTACTTAAATATATAGACCGGCATGCAGCCGGTTCTTACACAATATCTGAATGTACATTCAGAATGAACGGCAATGAAATTAAAATGAACAAAGAACAGGCAAATATTTCTGCGGATTGTCTATTGCACTGGATAACTATTGATCTAGCAAGTGGTGCCAGGATTGAGATCTGATGAAGTCATTAAATAGTTTTAATTTTTTTGTACTGATAATCATGAGTTACTTTATGACTCAGATCGTTTATGCGGATGAGCTTGGGAGGTTGTTTACATCGGCGACCGAAAGAATGGCACTAAATAAAATTAGAAATGAAGAGCCAAAATCAGAAAATGTAGTGGTAGAAGCCATGGAGGTTGAAAATATAATCGAGCCGATTGAAGAGGAATTAGTAGTTCAGGACGCAATTGTGCTTAAGGGGCTTGTGCATCGTAGTGATGGGAAAAATGCAGCATGGATTAATGACAGTAACACTTACGAAGGCAGCCTGGAATCATTAAATATCCAAATAAAAACAGAAGAGATTGAACCGGAACAAGTACAGTTAACTATGCCGGATAATGAAACAAAAATTAAAATAAAAGTTGGCGATTATTACGATCCGCAAAACAAGGATGATAATTAATTTTATCAATCCGGGATAATGGGTAGCATGCGTTATTCTGCTAGCAATCTTTCCAGTCAAAAAGGAGCCGTGCTTCTTTTATTTGCATTGTTGTTATTAATTGGTTCCACCTATTCATTAGTTTCAAAGTTGAACTCAGATACTAATTTCTATGTCCGGCAAAGCAAGGAGACACAAGAATCCTTGCGATTGGCTAAACAAGCGTTAATAGCATATGCATTAAGTTTTCCAGAGATTGATGCGCTTTCCGGAACGGATAAAATAAATGGGCCTGGTTATTTACCCTGTCCAGATATTAATAATAATGGAAGCGCGGGAGGGACTTGTTCATCTGGCGGTAACACTACAATCGGCAGGTTTCCGAATAATACATTAGAAACTGCAGATCTAAGAGATAGTAGTGGTTCGAGGTTATGGTATGCTTTATCTGATAACTTTCGCAATAGTGCAGGATTAGAACCCTTAAATAGCGAAACACCTGGGCAGCTTACGGTCGATGGTAATAATGACATTGTTGCTGTCGTAATCGCACCAGGTGCCCCAGTAGGAAATCAAAATAGAAACCCAGCCGACACAAATATCCTCACAGAAATAGCAAATTATCTGGAGACGGAAAACAATGATCTTGATCTGAGCTTTATTTCGGTTGATCCAAGTTCAATAGATTTTACCGATTTTAATGATCGGTTAGTTTCAATCACACGACAGGAATTAATGGAGCAAATAGAAAAGCGGGTATTAGGTGAAGCTAAAATATTTTTAGAGACATATAAAACAACGTATGGAGCCTATCCGTGGTTATCCTCATTTGCTGATCCCAAGACAAATGAAAAGCGGCCCACTGGTTCGCATAGCGGTAGCGATGATCAAGCAAACTTAACTGACTCATCGGCTAATTTTACACTATGGGGCGTTGCTAATGGCGATGTTGTCTGGAATATTACGGACGGTTCTTATGGTGTTATCACTGCATTTACGTCAACAACTTTAACTGTAGGTGCTGGTTTAACTCTAGGTAGTGAAAATGATTTTGATACAAACGATGAATATTACATTGACATCAATAGTCCGACGTATTCGACATCATTTACCGGTACGGCAGTAGCCACTGGAGGGAGTGGAGGTTTTATTCTTGAAGACACCACTAAAAATTTTGTAGCACTGGGCGTACAGATTGGAGATATAGTGGAACTTGTTGCTGATGGATCCAGTGGTGTGATCGAGACAGTAACATCAACACAATTAACAGTAGGCACTCTTATCGGAACAACAACTGCGTTCAGTAATGGTAATGTGTACAGAATCAGAAGCAGCATAGGCCGTGCAACTGCTGATTCAGATGGTAATGGCCTTACTCTGGATGACACAAATGTTGATTTTACCGTTATGGGCATTCAAGCAGGAGAATTAATTCGCAATACAACTGATGGTTCTTATGGAAGAATCAGTGTGGTTTCTGCAAATAGGTTGACGGTCGATGATTTATTATTTGGTGTAGATAACACATTTAGTAATAATGATTATTACTCGTTACCGCGGCTTAACGGCGTGACGAATATCCGAGAAGGATTGATAGGGATACATGAAGCAGGAGAGGCATTCAAAACGAGAATAAACTTTGATTGGGCGATCACAGCTAATGCCCTTGATGTGACAGTATTAAATTCCGGGATTTTGCAAAATACTATGCAAACCTATGCAGCTTCTGGTTCAGAAGTGTTTGATGATTCTGTTGGTACTTGTATTTGGCGTATTTCAAATTTTGCAGATTGTTTTGTCAGTTTTAAAGACTTCGTTAATATATCAGGGAATCTCACCTCTGGAAGTGACACGGACGTTATTACTGATAGTGGAGCTTTGTTTAATACGAATGCAGTAAAGCGCGGTGATATTGCACAAAATTATGATGATGAAACTTTGGTTGTCTCTGGTACGGTGGATGCGGGCAATAGTGGCACTACAACAGGAGCACCAACCACCCTTACATTACAAGACACCAATAATGATTTCATAAATGTGAATATCGCTGTCGGTGATACCGTGTTTAATACAACGGATGGTTCTAGCGGCATTATTGATTCAGTGGCAGCAACTCAAATTACAGTCGCATCATTAAGTGGTGGTGCTGACAATATCTTCGAAACCGGGGATGGTTATCAAATTGGAACTGAACCAACCCTATACGATGCAAGTGCAAACTTCACTTCTTACGAGCGTTACAACTATTTAGTTCAAAACCAGACATTAGAGTCTGAGCTGGGCGTAGGAAAAATTCAGGCTATCCTAGCTGACAAAGAAGGCGTCGACACATTAATTGCAGAGAGTTATGTCGGTGAGAGTTCGACTCCCATGGAGTTTAGACCTGGCGATAGTTATCGCATTTATCAACCGCGTCAATTTGTCATACAAAGTGTAGCTAGTGAAACGCAGTTAACTACAGATAACTATACATCGGGTACTAATCCTGATTTTGATAACGGTGAATATTATCGTGTGATGCCAGCTGCAAATTCACAAAACGCAACTCTTGATTGGCAAACTACATCAGGTGGACAAGATATACTAATCGATATTAGCGCAGATTTTGTTAATGATGGTGTTGAAGTGGGGGACATTGTTGAGAATCACGCCGGCGCATTTGGGGAGATTACTTCATTGTCCGGACAGGTTATCTGGACCGTTTTGTATGGCGGTTCGTCACAAAGCTTTTCAAGCGGCAATCAATACACTGTTTACTATGATTATGTTTATTCTCGTAGACATACCATCCACGCCAAATTTCAAGGCACACAAGCAACAAAAACAGTAACAGAAGAACGGGTAAGGGATGTGTGTTTGGGTTACAACGCTGACTGCACTGCGGTCTCTTCAGCTGTTAACTTTACAGGCAATACCGGGGTTCCTTTGTTTAGCATACAAGATTACCAGGAAGATGAGACAACAGAGGTTGGCTCCGCAACGTTTACACCATCTGCGTTAAGTAGCGGGAGTTTACTTGTCAGTAATATCAACTTTGGCCTGAGCGAAGCTAACGGAGACTTTCCTGCGTGGTTTACTAACAATGACTGGCATAAACTAATGTATATTGCTTATAGTGCGGGTGATGCGCCCGGCGCAGCAGCAGCGTGTATAGCAGGAGCAGACTGTATTACATTAAATGAATTAGACATCAATGATGCCACGGTTTTTACAAACAACGCTAATAATGCTGTGGTAATTGCGGCAGGAAGGGAAATCAATACAATACAAGATAGTAACTGTAATGGTGTAGCTTCAACGGCGCAGAATCGTAGTAGCGGCACTATTAATGAATATTATGAATTGGAAAACTGTAGTGCGGGTGATGATAGTTTTCGAGAACAATATGAAACCAATACATTTAATGATCAAGTAAGGATTGTTGAGCCTTGAGCCAGACTGACAAATAAAATTATATTATGTTAACAAATAAGAGTAACGGTTTTACCCTGATTGAATTGGCGGTGGTTCTGTTTATTGTGGGCTTATTGCTTGCCGGAATATTAACGCCGATGGCAACCAGTGTTGAGTCATCAAGAAGATCAACGTTGGAAGCACAATACAATGATATTGAAGAGGCGCTAATAGGCTTTGCGATTGTCAATGGACGCCTGCCTTGCCCGGATTGCCCACTCGGTGCCGGTGCAGCAGCTTGTACTGCTGGTGGCAACGTTATTAATGATGGCATTGAAGATCAAGTTGGCACTGGAACAGGTGATGGCTGTGCTGTTGGCATGACCACTAATGTTGAAGGTAATCTGCCTTGGGTAACATTGGGAGTGGAAGGCGATGACCCATGGGGAAATGTTTTAGCTTACCAGGTTGATGAAGCCTATGCTGATATCGATGCAGAGGCAGGGTGCACTCCTGCTACCGCAAATGCATCGTTTTCACTTTGTACAACAGGAGTTATTGATATTCAGGATACAGGCGACGCCTGTGGCACAGCTATCACGCCTGTTGCGAGTAATGTGCCTGTTGTTGTTTATTCGCAAGGTGCGCAAACGGCGACGTCCTGTAATGAACTCGAAAATACAGATGGAGATATTAGGTTTGTTGACAGGGACTATAATCTAACGGCAGCAACCTATTATGATGATATGATCTTATGGATATCACCCTTTGTGTTGAACAGTCGAATGGTTAAAGCAGAAGTGCTGCCTTAATCTTAAGAATTGCTTTTTGAAGACAATTCGAAACAAACTCTTGCTGGTTGATTAATAGTCAGTTTCAAACTGTAACCAAATATTTCGGCATGTTTGTTGGCTTGGTAAAGGCCAATTCCCAAGCCGCTGTCTGATGGTATTGGGTTGTTCAACAATTGACTGGAAATATCTTCCGCTATCATACTTCCTGTGTCACAAACGCTAACAATAATTACATCATCATTACAGGCTAAAGTGATAGTAACTTCAATGCCCTGCTCGCTCAGTTGTTTTGTCTGGATGTTCTCTAACAGATTGTCAACAATACTATCAAATAAATCGACAGGGACAGTTGGGTCGCCGTTAATATCTGATTGAAAGGATATCTTATTATGTGCGTTTCTTTTTTGAAGATCTTCCCACCAGTCTTTCAAGTAGATTTCTTTTGTATCCTGAATCTGTGGTGTCTGTAGTTTATCCAAGGCTAGTTGTAATCGCTGGGTTAGCTGAGGCAATTGCTTTTTCAAAACTTGTTGTGACACCAGCATACTAGAGCCATCGGTATCGCTAGTAATAATACTGGTTATTGCTTGTAATGATTGTAATAAGTTCTTAATGTCGTGTGTTATGCGTGCTCCGGTTTCATATATTGCCTTAAGATGTGCTTGCCGGGTCAGTTCTTGTTCTCGCTGCTTGTTAACATAAAAATTACGTAGTAATTTGATTAGTAAATTACAGTGTAATTTTAAGGAGGCGCCTGGCTGTCGGTGGGTATAAATGCATACAGTAAACAGGTTATTTGAAATTTCAATCTCGTTTTTACCTTGCTCTCCTCTACTCCGAACAGCGTCGTCTACGCTCCATTTGACCCCTGATATCCACGATAAGTTTACCAATTTAGTCATAGCTTCATTCAGGAATTCATCAGGCGAAAGATCGCGCTCATTTGCTTTTGATAGATCAGCCAACCATTCCTCAAAAGGCGTGCCGATATTCAGCATGTAATTGGACCAAAGCTGGGTGACATCATTGAAACGCGATTGAGATGTTAATAGCCAACTAATACAGATGATAAAGCCGCCAATCGCGAGTGAAGTTTGTGTTAATGCGGCAAAATAACTTGATTCACTGAGAAACATGGTTAACAAACTACCGAACACTACCAGGCTAGTTAACATTGATGATGTTATGGCATGTATAAAATCTACGGCATGAATACTCTGTTCTGACTTAAAGCTTGGGAATAAAAATAGCAATATTGGAATGAACGGCAGAATGGTCTTGAATAAATTCTTATACTCAATATTTATGTTGACCAGTTCAGGGATACAAGCAAAGAGTAACTCTAAAACAAGGAATGCTAATGCCAACGTATAAATAGTTCTTTCATTATTGTCTAATGTTACTCGACCACTAATAAAACCAATGAGTAGTACTAGCCATGCGAATAATAACCATGGGTTAAGCCAGATGGTTAATGACAGTGTGAAGATGATAAAAAGAAATATGTTTTCAATGCCTAATTGTTTGTCACCGCGCCATACTGGTTGCCAAAGCAAGAATAGGCCAAGGTGGCTTAGCATAAGTGAGCGGGAAATTATGCTGCCAAAATCTATCCAGATAGATAGATGCAGCAGTTCCAACATCATTACAAGAATGAATAGTTCTTTTTTTTGTGATAATTTTTTCAGGAATGTAGGCACAAATAACCTTATGATGTCAGTTTTTTTGTTATATTAGCTCAGACCAGACTAGTAAAGAACAGTCTTATACCATGAATCAACATCTATTACGCACAATAGCGAAATTCTCGATTTTGGAGGCCATCAGAGATAAGTTTCTAATATTTATCTTTGGTGGTGTTGCCGTTTTCTTCTCTCTCTCTTTATTTGTTGGAGAACTTGCCATAACAGAAGGGGCTGTAACACAGGCAGCGTTGCTTGGCTCTGCTTTACGTTTGTTTTCAGTATTCACAATAAGTCTATTCGTTATAACAAGTATGATTCGCGAGTTTAATGACAAAGGTTTTGAATTAATTCTTTCTCATCCGGTGCCTCGTTCATCCTATTATTTTGGTAAGTTTGCCGGGTTTTCGGTTATAGGGTTAATAATTGTCTCTATAGTTGCTGCGTGTTTATGCCTGTTTGCTCCAGTTAATGCGGTGATGTTATGGTCATTATCATTACAATGCGAACTGATGATAATTATCTCCCTGAGTTTGCTCTGTTTGTTCTCATTTAGCAGCATAACTATTTCTTTTAGTGTCGTTATGGCATTTTATATTCTGTCACGCTCAATTGAGGTCATTCAACTAATTAGCAACTCTCCCATTCTGGCTTTAGGTTCGGTTAGTCATAAATTCATGAATGGACTGTTAGAAGTTATCGCTCATGTCATCCCCGACCTTTATAAGTTCACTCAAACTGAATGGCTTGTTTATGACGTTGATATTGCCAGTGATATGGCTATTGTTTTAGGTCAAACAATAATTTACGTCGTTTTTATCTCGTCTATAGCTTTATTTGACTTATACAGAAAGGAGTTATAGAAAAGCTTTTTCAATGAAACTCTTCGTAAAAAATACGCGAGACCTCTCTTTTGTCCCTGCTAGCGTATGGGCGGCACTTTTTTTAAGCTTAACCCTGCAATGTTATTGGCACTGGTCATCTTCTAATCTCGAAATTAAGCGACAGGATTTATCTACTCCGCCAAAAACGTCACTCATAAGGCTTGTTAGTTTGGATGACTCGGTCCCTGCTGCAAAGTGGGTGATGTTGTGGTTACAGGCATTTGATAACCAACCGGGCATAAGTATTCCTTTAAAAGAATTGGATTATGGCAAAGTAATCGAATGGCTAGATTTGATTTTAGAGCTAGATAATAACATCCAATATCCGTTATTGGCCGCGATCAGGTTTTATGCTGAAGTTGTAGACGAGAAAAAACAAAGAACTATGGTCGACTACATTAGTAAAGAATTTATTAAAAATCCCAATGAACGTTGGCCATTTATGGCACATGCCGTTTATATTGCAAAACATAGAATTAAGGATCAACAGTTAGCATTAGCATGCTCAAAATTAATTCGACAATACGCAACGGGAGAAAATGTTCCATATTGGGCAAAACAGATGGAGATTTTTGTTCTTGAAGATATGGGAGAACTGGAAAGTGCAAAGGTACTAATCGGGGGATTACTTGAGAGCGGGGAGTTGAAAGACGAACATCAAATAAACTTTTTGACGCAACGATTATCAGAAATCGAAGCACGTCAGAATCAAGACCCTGACGCTATAAATTAAAATTATAAACCCATAATTTTTTTAATAATGGCTTTATAAAATTTATCATTATTATCCTTTTCATAAAGCTCTTTAAATAATCGGCATGCATTTTTTTCCTTTCCGGCATAATAGAGCGCCATTGCTTCTGTGTGTATCATGAGCTTTTCTTTTAACGCGGCATCGACTTCATTGTCATAGCATAATGGTTGATAGAGCCGAGTAAGTTGGTGTTTCCCGCGGACGCGAACCTGATCGAGTTCTCGACACGTTATTCCCTGTAATTGCTTATATGTGTGTTCGCTAATTATTATCGGAACGCGATAGGTGCGAGTGAGGGACTCTATACGAGAGGCCAGGTTAACTGCATCACCAATGGCGGTATAAGTCATACGATATTTTGAACCCATATTGCCTACGTTGGCTCTACCTGTATTAATGCCGACTCCCATAGAAAGTTGAGGCCAGCCCTGGCTGATAAATTTCTTTGCAAGTGTTTGTATGGCCTGAGTCATTTCAAGAGATGCCTCAACTGAACGTTGTGCGTGTTTAGTTTGTTCCGTCGGTGCGTTCCAGAATGCCATGATTGCATCACCGATATACTTATCTATTGTCCCGCCATGTTTAAATAATATCTCGGTCATGACGGTAAAATATTCGTTCAATAATTTATTCAATTGCTTTGGGTTTAGTTCTTCAGAAATACTGGTGAAGTTTTGTAGATCGCAAAAGAAAACAGTTAACGTCTTTGATTCTCCTTCTGTAGAGAGTCCTTTGGGTAAGCGACTTAGTTCATTGACTAACTGCGGCGGGATGTATTGGCCGAAGGTTTCTATCAACCGTTGCTTGGATTGTATCTCAATAAAGTAACTAACTAATATATTCATTATGTATATAACCAGAATAGTTAATACACAGTATTCCATTGGTATTAGCCCAACACTGGAGTTTGAATAGCCAATTGCAGCTGAAAAAAGAATTATTACAAAAGTCAGCAGGAATGCTTTTACTGGAGATAATATCGGCAGCATGCATGTCAATATAAGGCCTGCCGTAAGCAAAAATATAAACTCTTTTGATTGGATCAGTTTGTCCATTGCCAGGTTGTAATTATCTGATTGATTTAGCAGCTTGCTGCTAATATTGATAATAGGATCCTGAGCAATGGTAATTTCTATAAGGCCAATTGCGCCAGAAAGAAAGATCATAAATACACTGAAGATGACAGCTATCTTGATTAGAGTGTGTTTTGTTATTTCAGGTATTTTCATCTGTGATTTGGTTCGTCTATGATTAATGGTGTTTTGTTATTGTATTCGTTAACTACAATTCTGTGTGGAAAGATCTAACCTTGGTTAGTGAGGCATTATATTTGTCAAATTGAAAAATGGAATGATTGCTTAATCGGAAACTGAGAAAGAGTTAAGATCGTCGAGTTCTCAACAGTAGTGATGACAAATGAACAACAATGTTAACACTTTACTCGAAGATATTTCAATTTCCATAGTAAAAACAGCGATTTATATACATGGCATACTATCTGCATATGTATTATTAATAGAGCAGCAATAGCTTAATATGGAGAAGAAGAAATGAATATTAATAAGCAGAAAGGTTTTACATTAGTTGAGATTGCGATTGTGCTAGTAATTATCGGGTTATTACTTGGTGGCATCCTCAAAGGACAAGAATTGATCAATAGTGCCCGGGTTCGTAACTTAGCTGACCAGAATTCTGGTATCCAGGCTGCTTACTATGGCTTTATAGACCGTTATCGTCAGGTACCTGGTGATTGGGCTACAGCACCTGCGGCACAAGCAATGGGTGATGCGACTGTCTTGGTCGGCGGTAATGGTAATGGCCGAATTGATAATACTCACGAAGAAGCTGGAGCAGCATGGGCTCACCTTGCAAAATCTAATTTCCTCGGTGGTGGTTTTGCACCAGCAACAGTAGACGTTACTACAGCTGCATTATACGTAGCCAGTGCACCGGTGAATGCATTTAATGGCACTCTGGTATTGAGCAGAAACTCTGGTTTTACAGGAACTGCGGCAGACCGATTGAACTTGCATATGGGGTCGAATGTCCCTGTCGCCATTGCCAGAGAGCTCGATATTAAAGTAGATGATGGTTTGCCAAATACTGGTGTATTACGCCTTACCAACAGCGATGGTACTAATACCGATTTTGATGGTGCCGCTGGAAGCACAACACTTGGAGAAATATTCGCGCCACAGTTTAGTACCTGTAGCGACGTTGCCGCCATAGCCGCTCCAGGTGGAGCAGGCGGTGATGGAATAAGAGTTGATGATGTTTATGACCTGTTTGACGATGCACAGAATTGTGGTCAGGTCTTTTTGTATTAATAATCGCAGCTAGGCTAGTATTTGAAATACCCGCTATTTGCGGGTATTTTTTTATGGGTAAAGCGAATGACTGATATTGCACTTAATATCGAGAAATTAAACCAGGATTACGGAAAACAATCTGTGCTAACGGATATCAATCTATCTGTCAGGCAAGGAGAGTATATTGGGTTAGTCGGGGTTAATGGTGCTGGTAAAACAACACTAATCAAAGCTGTACTGGACTTCATATCCATTGATTCTGGTGAGATTAAGATCTTTGGTAAATCGCATAGAGAAACTTCTTCGCGCGAGGCGCTCTCCTTTTTGCCTGAAAAATTTATTCCGCCCTATTATTTAACCGGAAGAGATTTCCTTGCCTACATGGCGAAATTGAACCAGATTGAATTAAATGGCGCTGATATAGAAAAGCTCTTTGAAATTTTGGATCTGGAAATGTCAGCTTTGAAAAAATCTGTCAGGCAATACTCAAAAGGTATGGCGCAAAAGCTTGGATTAGCTGCCTGTTTTTTGAGCCAAAGGCCCATGTTGTTTTTTGATGAACCTATGAGTGGACTGGACCCAAAAGCACGAGCTTATCTGAAACGGCACCTGGAAAATTTAAAGACAGAGGGAAAAACACTTTTTTTTAGCACCCATTTGTTAGCAGATGTAGAGAGTATTTGTGATCGAATTATAGTTTTACACGATGGTAAAATATGTTTTAACGGCACACCCTCTCAATGTTGTGAAGATTTTAATGCTAAGGATCTCGAAAACGCGTATCTAAACTGTATCGGTGCTAATGTTTGAGCGCGGACATAGAAAACTAATATATTTAGAATATACTCAGACTATGAAGAATAAAAATCCTCTTACCGGAATCACTTTAGTGCTATTGCTTGTATTTAGCCAGGCTATCTCTGCGCGGATGTATCAATGGGTTGAAGCAGATACGGGAACGACGCAATTATCCGGAAAACCGCCTGTGTGGTACCGAAGTGCTTCATCTGGCCCGCGCATCTTTGTTTTTGATAATGGTCGGCTAATTGATGACACCGCCCTTGAAGTTGATGACGACGTGCGGGAACAATTAAGGCAAACGGCTTTTGTTTTAGTAGAAAAGGATCAACAAAAAGCCAAAGATAAACTTGCCAAGTCGCTAGAGTTCAAGAAAAAATATGGCAAAGATAAATCGAAAAAGACGGAATCAAAAGGCATTGAAAAAACACTCGAGGAGTTACTAGGTGACGAAGATCATATTGTCGATGAAGACGTTATTGATGAACAGGAAAAGAGCGCCAGTACGGAAAACAGAGTAGACGAGTTGCGACGATTGATTACTGAATGGGATAACGCGCAAACTGAGAATGCTAAAAAAGTGCTCGAACAATAGTTTCGGTGTTTTAGACAATATGCTTTGTAATATTAAAACATTGATTTTAGGGTTTGCCAAAAACTCGTTTTTTGTGTTGCTACTATAGATTTTAAGGACAACAAGGCTTCATTGTTGGGGTTGATCTGTAGGCCGATCTCAATATAAGTCTGTGTTTTATCTGTTTCATTATTAGCAAGCGAACGTTCCGCAAGGAACGCGTAACGTTCTGCAATCGATAATATTCCTTCATATGCTGTACGATTATCAGGCTGTAACTCTAATAATCTGGAAAAGTAATAATATGCATTGTCTTTTTCAGGGTAGGTTAAGTTATATTCATCCAGGCTTTTTTTACCTAGCCAGGCTAATGCACTTAATACTTCATTAGAGACAGGGGCCTTGCCGGGGGGGGGAGCTGTCTCTGCTGGAGTTTCATCACCAGCGCTTGAAGTTTGGATAGTTTCCAATGTTTGTTCAGCAAGATTGCTGGAAGTTGTTGTCTCAGCAGTCGGTAATACACTATTTGTAGATGCTCTATCTATACTCATCTCAGAGCTTTTAAGCTTTATCTCAACATACTGAAGACTAAAAAAGAAGGTCGCGGATAATAGTAATAATACGTTTAATGTTAGCTTCGGTTTATTTTTTGTTTGCTTATTTTTGTCAGTTTTTGATGTATAGCCTGTTATATCAAAATCAGGTGTTAGTTGATCGGTATTATCCAGAGCCTGTAGTTTTTTTACGCTTACCAACATGGTTTCAGCATCAGCAAAACGATCGTCAAGGTTTTTGGCCATCATCCGATCTAGTAGCGGTTGATAAATCTCGAATTTTTCAGGTAATGTTGGCACAGGAGATGTCTTGTGCTGAATGACGATATCGATCACAGAGTCAGAATGGTAGGGTTTGTAGCCTGTTAGCATCTCATAAAATATGCACCCAAGACTGTATATGTCGCTTCTTCCATCAACCTTCTTGCCATCCGCTTGTTCAGGACTGACGTAATTTGGGCTGCCAAGAAAGATTCCAGTAGAAGTTAGATCTGCTTCTTGATCAGTTTGTTTAGCGATACCAAAATCAGTTAATAATGGCGTGTCTTCATTACGAAAAAGAATATTTGCAGGTTTAACGTCCCGATGGATTACATTATGTGCGTGAGCACTACCTAATGCAGAACCAATTTTCTCAACTATATCTAATGCTACTTTTGGAGACACATGTGATTCCATGCGTTTTTTTAGATCGCCTCCTTGAACATATTCCATGGAGATATAGAGTTCATCACCAGCCATGCTGATATCATAGATGGTGACAATGTTGGGGTGATGCATAGAGGCTATGATACGGCCTTCATCGATAAACCGCTGAGTCATATCTGCCACAGCGGAGCTATTAACTTTGTCTAGTATTTTTAGGACAACGGAGCGATCAAGGGACTCTTGCGTGGCCAGATAGACTGTTGCCATACCCCCCTTTCCAATCTCTCTATCTATTTTATAGCCAGGTATTTCCATCATGTTGATTGTTATAATTATCTTTCAGGTGTTACCGGAATAAGTTTTAATTAGACTCGCCCACAATTCACCGCACAGTTTATCCGATACGGTATTTAAAGAATACAGTGTTATTAGGTTTTTGAGCTTGAAATCAGATACTTAATACACAGGCTTATCTACAGTTAAATGGATGTCTAAGTCTGTGGTGGTTGACGAGCATGTTTGTCATGGCATTATAGTGATTATGGAATCATTTTTGCTTTGCTAAAGAGGGTAAAGTAGAAAATAATCAAAATGCTGTTGTTATGACTAGCCAGTCAAAAGCAAAATCTTTATTGAGATCAAATAATAAGGCTGAAAACAGGATTTCTATAAATGAAGGACGGTGTCATTATGAAAGAACAGGCGAAAGAAACACGAGAGAGGCGTTGCGCAAGCAATGAGCAAGTTCAGCACCTGCTGAAGGAAAGAAAGCAGCTATTATCATTAATGCTGCAAGTTTCATCAGAAGGTTCTGATGCTGTATCTGTTAAGTCAGTTGCTGATCTTGAAGAATTCAATCAGGTTTTAGTGGACTATATCGCTGCTGGCCATTTTGGTCTATACGACAGAATCGCTGAAGGCAAGGAACGTAGGCAGTCAGTTTCTGAATTGGCAATCCAGATATACCCACGTATAGAACAGTCAACTCAAATAGCTTTAGCTTTTGATGAAAAATACAACCCTGAAAACAATGAAGATGAGCTCAATCACTTTCAAGAGGACCTTTCAATGCTGGGCGAAGAACTAGCCACTCGAATTGAACTTGAGGACCAGTTAATACAGTTATTGTTAGCAGCTAAATCTTAAGCGTTGGTTTAATAAACTTACTCAGCTGCATTCAACTTGGTTTGGATGTAGTCCGAATGTGAGATGTAGAGTAAGTCCGCAATTTTTCTAATGTAGTATTCTTCGTACTTATCAAGCACTGAGTCGGCATAAGCGACATGCCATAAATTTTCTATTATATTAATCTTCTCCGGCATAGACAATGTGTCGTTCAAAAGTCGCGTAAACTCATAAAGAGATACGGCATGGTCAACCTCATTTTCTGCTAACGCTATTAATTCATCAATCTCATTTTTGCTGAGGTTGAAGTGATCAGATAATATTGTTCTTATCACAGTTTTTTCTTCATCCTGAACATGATCGTCAGCCAGACCAATTTCCACCATTAAGGCAGCCGTTGCCAACTCAATAGTTTTTTCATGAGAAGCGTCGTCTTTTGAATCTTTATCGAACAAAGATTCGAAGTAAACTTTAATATTTTTAATCATAGTTTGAATTAGTTACTGGTATTATTATGAAAATAATGACCATCGACAAAATTTTTAAAATAGTGACTAATTAAAGGGTGATTTATTGGTAAAACTGAAGCAGTCACCTCGATATTCTTTTCTGCGACATAAGTGGTTTGCTGTGAGTTATCCACTAAAACATGATACCAGGGCTCATCTTTAGACGGTTTTGATTTTGCTACGGTATCATACCAGGCATCTGTCCCACTAAAAGCTGCGTCGATGTCAAATATTACGCCTCTATAACCGAATTTCCGGTGATGAATTATCTGGCCAAGTGAATATTTTGCGTGTTGCATAAAAGAATTTGTAAGCTGATTCGTTTGATAAGTATTATCATAACAGAAAGGAGATTAAACGCTGGAGCGTTTTTAATTCCTTCCCTGATTTAAAAAGATACTAAGTAACTCTTAAGGAACAATAGTAAAGTAAACGATGCGAGTCCCACGCCTTTTTATTGATATGCCATTAACAACCGGTGAGATTATTAATCTGCCACGAGATAAGGCGCATTATATTTCGCATGTGCTCCGGATGCGTATTGGCGATGCAATAAAGTTAATTAATAATTCAGGTGATGAGTATCAGTCAAAAATTATTGAAATTAGTAAAAAAAGTGCGCGGCTAGAAATTGAAGGATCTATCCGTGTAACAAATGAATCACCGTTAACTATTAATTTGTGTCTTGCTGTAGCGAAAGGCCAGCATATGGATTTTTCTATTCAAAAAGCGGTTGAACTAGGTGTAAAAAATATAATTCCAGTTATCTCCAGATATAGTAATGTAAAAATACAGGATGATCGTGTGCATAATAAATTGGCGCATTGGAAAAATATTATAATTAGTGCAACTGAGCAGTGTGGTAGAAGCCATTTAACACGAATACAAAACCCGGTGTCATTGATTGAATGGTTGAATATAGGCGCATCTAAAACGCGATTAATATTGCATCCCGAGGGTCAACAGTCTATGTCACAGATCAGTCTTCCTGTTAGCGAACTGACATTAATGATTGGCCCAGAGGGTGGTTTTAGTGATGATGAGGTCGAGCAGGCGCAAGAAAGCGGTTGTATCCCAATGAACTTAGGCCCAAGAGTCTTGCGGACTGAGACTGCTGTTGTCTGTGCAGTAAGTAATGCCCAGCAGTTATGGGGAGACTTGAATTAAATATACCGAATACCCAAATGCGACGATCAAGTTGTATAATAAATAAAAACGCTAAAACCTATTATGACTTTAAACGAAACCGCGACAGTTCCACACCTTACCACGGCATTAACGGGACCTTTTCAGATTTTGGAACGGCAGGTGCTGGATAATCAAACGTGCATTGAAGCCTGGTTTAGAAATGCGTGGCGTGAGTCTCAGGCCCCATTTTATGCCTCTGTGGATTTACGAAATGCGGGATATAAAATTGCACCGGTAGATACAAACTTATTTCCCGCAGGCTTTAACAACCTGAACCCATCATTTGAAGCCTTGTGTATTCATGCGGTGCAGATGGCGGTTGAGACGATAGAGCAACCAATTGATAAAATATTAATTATCCCGGAAAACCATACACGCAATTTATTTTATATGGAGAACATTGCCAGTCTGCAATCTATGGTAGAAAAGGCAGGTTTTGAAGTCCGTGTTGGAAGTTTGAGTCCTGATTTGAATGAGCCGATGCGAATTGAACTTGAGTCATCACGTTCAGTGTTGTTAGAGCCCGTTAAGCGCGATCAAGATCGCATGCTTGTTGGTGATTTTAACGCGGATCTTATTTTATTAAATAATGATCTGGCGGCAGGAAAACCGGAAATATTGGAAGGTGTAGAGCAAGTGATCACGCCGCCTACAAGTCTAGGATGGTCGTCTCGATTAAAATCAAGTCATTTTAAGTTTTATCAGCAAGTCACACAGGAGTTTTCTGAATTAATTGGTATCGATCCATGGTTAATCGATCCCATGTTTCGTAATTGTGGTGAAGTTGATTTCATGAAGCGCGAAGGTGTTGACTGCCTGTCAAAAAATGTAGATGCTTTATTAAAGGCTATTCAGGCTAAATATGATGAACACGAGCTGGATTGTGAACCATTTGTTATGGTCAAAGCCGATGCAGGTACTTATGGTATGGGTGTGATGACGATACGAAGTACAGATGAAATAGCCGCATTGAACCGTAAAGAACGCACAAAAATGGCGACGACTAAAGAAGGACAAAAAGTCAGCCAGGTTATTATTCAGGAAGGAGTGTATACAAATGAAACCTGGGGTGAAGAAGGCGTCGCTGAACCCGTGGTTTATATGTTGGGGCATCAAGTTGTAGGTGGTTTTTATCGTGTTCATTCGAAGCGTACAGCAACCCAAAACCTGAATGCGCCCGGTATGCGTTTTGAACCATTGGCATTTGAAGATTGTTGTATTCTCCCGGATCCAAAGCAGGATCCAGACTGTCACCAAAATCGTTTCTATACTTATGGTGTTATTGCGCGATTAGCCTTGTTAGCGGCAGCACGCGAAATCGTTAATGCTGTTTGATAATTTTTTTAACGTCACTAAAGTGTCGTCGACTTACAGATAACTCAATCGGCATGTCTGAAAGTTTAATGACGTGTTGGCCTTCGGTCGTCTTCCTGAGTGCTTCGATATGATTAATCGCAACCAGCGCGTTTCTATGGATTCGGATAAAATGATCCGAGAACTCCGCTTCCAGTGTAACCAGCGGTTCATCAATAAGTATTTCACCGCCTGGCCAGCCAGCAGTAACATATTTTTGTTCTGCTTTAAGGAAATAAATATTTTCTATCGCGATTAATTGAATATTGCCCTGAAGTATAGCGCTGAGGTGTGTGCGGACCGACGGTTTTTCTTTGTTATTGTTCAGCAAAGCTAACTTAGATTGGCTGACAACAGCGGCGCGTTCAATAGCAATTTTAAGCCGTTCTTTTCTGATAGGCTTGAGTAAATAATCAACTGCGTTAGCATCAAAAGCACTCAAGGTATGATCTTGGTATGCCGTTGTAAAAACTATCGCGGGAGGCGAATCCAGATGTAATAGATGGTTGGCAAGCTCCAGTCCATCCATACCTGGCATGCGAATGTCTAACAAAATTATTTCTGGTGAATGCGCTGAAATTTTATCCAAAGCATCAATACCATTAATTGCTTCGATAGTAATAGCATCCGGGTACAACTCGATCACAAGATCGTGCAGTCTTTCCCGTGCTAAAGCTTCATCATCAACGATCAGTATTTTCATGCTGTTTGTAAGGCAGTGTTAATTTAACGATGTAGAGTTGTTGCTCATTTTCAATAATCAAATCACTTTCTGCGCCAAAAATAGTAAGCAATCGTTGGCGTATATTATCTTGCGCATGCTTGTTCCCTTTATGCGTGTCTTCAACATTCTTGCCAGGAAAGGGGTTTGTGAAAGTGATAATAAGCTTTTCATTTTCAAATTTGCCAGAGATATTGATGGTGCCGCCTTCAGGTAATCGTTCTATTCCGTGGTATATAGAATTCTCAAGTAAGGGTTGAAGGCTCAGCGGAGGAACTAAAGCATTGTCAGGTAATGCATCAATATCCCACTCAACTTGCAACCGTTCACCCAAACGATGACCTTCTATTCGAAGATAATGCTCGCAGAGTTTCCATTCGTCAGCGATTCTATATAACTCGGTTGGTTCGAGTAAACTTGCCCGAAATAGATCGGCTAAATCTTCCACGGATTGTTCAGCCAGGTCAGGCGCCTTGCGTGTCAAACTGGCAATTGTATTCATACAATTGAATAAAAAATGCGGGCGTATTCGGGACTGTAAAGCTTGAAAGCGAGACATTGCTGTAGCCTCGATATTCTTACGCCATTGATGCTGAACGTACAAATAGCGCAAAACGATTACCCCAACAATGGCGGAAATACCCAATGAACGCATCAGGAATAGAAGATGTAGTTTTTGGTCAGGCGTGATCCTGCCCGGATAAACATATATCGCCCACCAGGCTAATTCTGTAATGATGAATGAAACCAATAGTATTATTAAGTAACTAACAGCAGCAGCCTGTTTTTCCGAGAGCGTAGCCATAAATCGTCTGGATATACAAAGGATGCCGACGCAGGTTAAGGCAATCCACTGTGTGAAAAGGGAATTCATTGCCAGATTAAACATCAAGTCAGGCGTGTATAGTGGCAATGCCAGAGTTAAAATGATTGCGAGCAATTCCGAGCTAAGTACAACGACAAATAAGACGTTCGTGCTGCAAAAGTTTGGCAGAAAGCTGTTGTTCTCTTGCTCGTTAAGATTTGGCATTTTTAATGCGTACTCATGTAATATGCGAGTTAACCATAAGTTATACTGTCCATTGTAAATAAATAATCACACTAGCACTAAAAATGAGCTCAAATAATACAGAAAAGCCCTGGGGCGGTAGATTTACATCGCCCACAGATAAATTTGTTGAACAATTCACCGAATCAGTCTCTTATGACCAGCGATTGGCTCATTATGACATCATGGGTTCAATAGCTCACGTACGTATGCTGGGCAAAGTAGGCGTTATATCTGGAAAGGAAAGTAATCAGATTATTCGTGGCTTGAAGAAAATCGAGAAAGATATCAAAGCGGGTCAGTTTCAATGGTTAACCTCCCTTGAAGACGTACACATGAATATAGAGACGGCCTTGGTAGAGAACATCGGCGATGTAGGTAAAAAATTACATACCGGACGTTCAAGAAATGACCAGGTTGCGACTGATATTCGTTTGTATTGCCGTGATGAGATTGACCTTATTAGTGATCAAATTAATGCGGTTTTAAATGCATTGGTAACGTTAGCTGAAGATCATGTTGATACCATCATGCCGGGTTTTACCCATCTACAATCGGCGCAACCGGTCACCTTTGGGCATCATTTGCTGGCTTGGGCCGAAATGCTATTGCGAGATCGTTCACGACTGCACGATTGTCGAAAAAGACTTAATTTGCTACCGCTTGGTTCGGCGGCGCTTGCGGGTACGAGCTATCCGATTGATCGGAATATGGTTGCCAAAGAGCTAGGTTTTGATGGTATAACACAAAACTCACTGGATTCAGTCAGTGACCGCGATTTTGCAATAGAACTTACAGCAGTCGCGAGTTTGATCATGATGCACCTTTCTCGTTTTTCCGAAGAACTGGTTACCTGGATATCCCAGGCTAGTGGTTTTATAGATTTAGGTGATGCCTGGTGTACAGGGTCGTCTATTATGCCGCAAAAGAAAAACCCTGATATTCCCGAGCTAGTCAGGGGCAAGACTGGTCGGGTTTATGGTGATTTGATAGCATTGCTTACCTTGATGAAGGCACAGCCGCTCGCATATAACCGGGATAATCAGGAAGACAAGGAGACCCTATTCGATGCTATTGATACGGTAAAAATGTCTCTGATCGCCTATGCTGGCCTGATACCAACGATCACAGTAAACCGTGAAACCATGTATAGGGCAGCGGCAGCGGGCTTTGCTACAGCAACAGATCTTGCAGATTACCTGGTTGTTAAAGGTTTGCCCTTCAGAGATGCGCATGAAGTTGTGGGGAAAGCAGTTCAATTCGCAATTCAGCACGATAAGGATTTGTCTGGGTTAACGTTACCTGAACTTCAACAATTCAGTAAGGTCATCAAAGATGACGTCTATACAGTATTAGAACTAGAAGGATCCGTGTCGGCTCGAAATCATGTTGGTGGTACGGCACCAAAACAAGTTAAGGCAGCGATTAAACGCCTTAGAAAAAAATTAAAACAATGACACAGGTAAAGTGAAATGAAACTTCTGATTAAACTGATTCTTGGCCTTGGTATTTTAGGCATTATTGCTATAGGTGCGGTTGCTATTACATTGGCCTATATCGATCCTAATGATTACAAAGACACGATCGCGAGCAAGGTAAAGGATGAAACCGGCCGCGATTTACGTATAGACGGTAATATCAGTCTGACGTTTTATCCCTGGTTGGGGCTCGATGTCGAAGGTGTTAGTTTGAGTAATGCCAAAGGTTTTGGTGAAGCGCCTTTTCTACAAACAAAGACCATCAAGGTCCGCGCAAAGCTGATGCCGCTCCTGCGTAAAGAACTGGAAATGGATACGCTGGTACTTCATGGGGCAACCATCAATCTGGCTAAAAATGCAGAAGGCGTGAGCAATTGGGATGACATGGTCAAGCCCAAGACCAAGACAAAAGAACCTGCTAGTAGTGATGAAGGTATGCCATTAGCAGCGCTGGTATTAGGCGGCATTGATATAAAAGACGCCAATATACATTGGAACGACATGCAGCAAAAAGTGGAATACAAAATCTCCGATGCAAATATCGTAACCGGAGAATTAAAGCTAGGAGAGCCCATTGATATTACAGCATCATTAAACGCCTCAGCGTCAAAACCAGCATTGTCTTCTGCGATTCAGTTTAAAGGGACGGTCGCCTATGCAAATGGTGGCGATGTCTTGACCTTAAAACCAATGTCCCTGGAAGCTAAAGTTAAAGGAAAAGAAATACCCGGCGGAGCGGCAGTAATCAAGTTGAGTTCTGAGATTTATGTGGATGTTGATAAAGAAACCGCACAGATCAAAGATCTCATGTTCAGTGCATTCGATACTGAAATTAATGGCCAGATTGATGCAGCCGAGATACTTTCAGGCAAACCACAGATCAATGGTAATGTTGATGTCGCAGGAAAAGACCTGCCGCAGTTGTTCAAGATACTTGAGATTGAACCGCTTGCCAGTCAGTTAGCAAAAATGTCAGATAAGACCTTTAATTTGGGCACGACATTTAATGTTGATATGGATAGAAGTGATATTGATATCTCGAAGCTGGATATTAATGTCTTAGGTAATAAAATTACGGCTGAAATAGCTGCTCGTAATATAAAATCTGATACACCTGCTGCGAAAGGGAGACTAAAGGCAAGCGGCCCAGATTTACCTACATTGATTAAAATAGCAGTACAGTTTACAGGTGATGGTTCGCAAGATTTAGAAACGCTCTCCAAACAGCTTAGTGCTGCACCAAAGGCGTTTGATGTTAGCACTGATTTTGATGCGGATTTAAAAACCGGCTCAGTAGATATTCCGAGTTTATCGATTAAGGCGCTAGGCCTGACCACGACAGCTAAATTGAATGCCAGACAGGTCAGTAGTGACACGCCTGCTATCAGTGGCGAATTACAAGCAAGCGGACCAGACTTGCCTTTATTAATTCAAATCGCAAGCGCCTTCCAGCCAAAGGACAGTGGCTTGCCTGCGCTTGCAGATGATTTGGGAAAGATAAAAGATAAGAAATTTAACGTCGACACACGTTTTAATGCCGATATGAAGTCTGGCAAGATAGATCTGCCTTCACTCGCTGCGAATGCGCTTGGTTTTACTGTTAGCGGAAACCTAAAAGGCGATAATATACAAAAAAGCAGCGGCAACATGGCGGGTAAGTTTTCTATTGTCAGTAAAACGCCAAAGCCTTTATTAAGAGCGGTGGGCCAAGCTGACCTTGCTGAGGTGCTGCAAACAATCGATCTTAATACAGGCATTAATGGCAATACGACAAACTTAAGTCTGAAGCCGCTTTCATTAGACGTCGTATTTTCAGGAAAGAAGATACCCAATTCACCAGTAAATTTATCGGTAAAAGCGGATTCAAGTATCAATCTTGAAAAGGAAATATTCGAACTGAGTGGGTTGAGTGTCGCTGGTCTTGGGCTTGATTTGCAAGGGTCCGTCAAGGCGACAAACTTTAAGACGGAACCGGCATTGTCCGGCAATATTGCTTTGGCACCTTTTGACTTACGTCAATTCATGAAGACTTTGAATCAGGAAGTGCCAGTAACAGCGGATCCAAATGTATTGAAACGTGTTGCTCTATCCTCCTCTTTTAGTGGAGTAGGTGCCAGTATCAACCTAAAAGGGTTAAAGGCTGAGCTAGATGAAACACGACTGCAAGGCGATATTAACCTTAAAAGCATGTCGCCTCTGGATATTGAATTTGGTTTAGGTGTTGATAAATTAAATGCTGATCGTTATTTACCTCCAGCAACAGATAAAAAGAAAACTAAAGCAGCAACACCCGAGACAGTTGCTGCCGGTGTCGCGACAAAAATACCTGTCGAAACCTTGCGCGCGATTAAGATAAAAGGTGATTTCGTTATGGGTGAGTTTGTTATATCAAATGCAAAACTCACAGACATGGAGCTAAGCATTCGTGCGGATCAAGGCGACATCAAATTAAACCCTATCGCTGCCAAACTCTATGAAGGTGCATATGTGGGTGATATATACCTTGATGCAAAAGGTAAAGAACCGAAGTTGACAATTAACACCAGTCTTACAGGTGTACAGACAGAACCGTTACTAACTGACGTGACAGGCAAAGCCGATTTGTTAGGTGAAGCCAATATTAAACTGGCATTAAATTCATCGGGTGCTGATACGAATGTTTTAAAGAGTCGCTTATCCGGTACGGGCGATATCGCATTTAATAACGGTGTATTAAAGGGAGTAGATATTGCCAAGACATTACGGCAGCTTGAAGTAATGATTGAATCCAAGCGCTTCAGTTCATTCGATACTAAGGGTGACACTATCTTTAATGCGCTAACGGCAACATTGGATATAAAAAATGGCATTGTTGATAATAACGATCTACTAATGGCCGCGTCCGGTTTTAAAGTTACTGGTAAAGGAATGTTGATCAACCTTAACGATGAGACATGGAAATATAATTTGAAGGCAGATGTCGATGCTGCAAGCGCTACATCTGGAGATCAACGCTACAATCTCGGTGGTTATGGACTGGCAATTAAATGTAGTGGAAAGATCGCTGACAAAAGATGTATACCTGATGTCGGTGATATAGCCAAGGCTGTGTTGAAAGGCGCCGTACAAGATAAAGTACAAGACGCGATTGGAGACAAGTTGGATAAGCTAGGTATTAAACTTCCAGGGCTTAAGAAAGAAGCGCAACCTGCGCCACAACAAGCAGCACCTGCCCCAACTCCGGAACAACAGCTTGCCGAACCTGCACCCACGGAAGAGCCACAACAAGCTCAACCAGCAGATCCTGTGGATGAGCTTATTAATGAAGGTGCGAAAAAGTTATTCGATAAATTGTTCTAGCTAATAAAGTCATGTCTGGCGATCAATTTTCAGATCGGCTATTAGTCTGGTTTAGTCAATATGGCCGGCATGATTTGCCCTGGCAGCTTAAACGCACGCCTTATCGTGTGTGGGTGTCTGAAATTATGTTGCAACAGACTCAGGTTGTAACGGTGATCCCGTATTTCAATCGGTTTGTTGAAAGCTTTCCTGATGTAGCCGCTTTGGCCAATGCCAAGCAAGATGAAGTTTTGCATCATTGGACTGGTCTTGGTTACTACGCGCGCGCCAGAAATTTACATAAGGCGGCTAATATCATTGCTGAACAATATGAAGGCCGATTGCCTTCAAAACTTGAAGGTTTAATCAATCTTCCCGGTATAGGACGCTCAACCGCTGGCGCGATACTGTCTTTGGCAAGTGAACAACGGCATCCTATCCTCGATGGTAATGTGAAACGAGTCTTGAGTCGTTATCACGGTGTCGAAGGCTGGCCGGGCAAGAAAGAGGTTGAAACCAGACTTTGGTCATATGCCGAGCAACATACGCCTGTCGAATCTATTAGTAGCTATACGCAGGCTATTATGGACTTGGGGGCCACCGTTTGCATTCGTCGTAAGCCAGATTGCAACCAATGCCCGCTGAATAATGATTGTTTCGCCTTGCAATCGGGTAGACAACATGATTTTCCCGGTTCTAAGCCAAAATCACTCACCCCCAAGCGCGAGACAATATTCGCTATTATTGAAAATAGCAGAGGCGAGATTTTGCTCGAACGAAGACCCCCGAGTGGAATTTGGGGTGGGCTATGGTGTTTTCCAGAGTTTTCAGTAGATCAGGCTATCGAAAGTTCAGTTATAGAAAAATACGGTTATAAAATAAAAACTAAAATTGAATATAAAAGCTTTAAACATACATTTACTCATTTCCACCTGTTGATAAAACCAGTCCATATCAAACTAAAAGGACAGACAAACAGAGTAAATGATGCAAAACTATCCACTTGGTTGAATCTTAATGCTGACCAGCAATTAGGTTTGCCTGCACCAGTAGTATCTATACTTAAAGAGATTAATAACAGCAAAAAGGTAGTTTTAGATGAGTCGGAATGTAAATTGTATCAAGCTTAATAAAGAGGCAGAGGGATTAGCGACTTTGCCTTACCCGGGAGATTTGGGAAAACGCATCTATGAACAGGTTTCCAAAGAGGCTTGGCAAATGTGGTTGGGACACCAGACAATGTTGATTAACGAGTATAGATTAACGCCAATAGAGCCTAAAGCACGAAAATTTCTTGAAGAAGAGATGGAGAAATACTTTTTTGGCGGTGGTTCAGAAGCACCCAAAGAATTCAATGCCCCAGAGTAATAAACCATAACTTGACGAAAGACGTTCAGACCGGTTTAATACGCGTCTTTTTTGTTCACCGTAATAATGGCCAGGTAGCTCAGTCGGTAGAGCAGAGGACTGAAAATCCTCGTGTCGGCAGTTCGATTCTGTCCCTGGCCACCATTCATTTAATCTTTATTAAGACTAGGTTTGCTGCTTTTCGCTATTTGATCCCTCAGGTATTACACTTAGGGTTTTCTGAATCCACAATTATCAGGAGAGCCAATAGTGAATTTATTCAACATGGATGGCTTTATACCACATGGGCATTGTTTTTATTGGATACCTGAATTACTTTGGACATTAGTAATCTCAGACGCAGTAATAGTAGTATCATATTATGCGATTCCTTTGATTATCTTTTATCTCATACATAATCGTCTTAAAAGAGCTGACAGAGAGTTAATAATAATTTTCGCTATGTTCGGTTTATTCATTATCGCCTGTGGAACTACGCATTTAATAAGTATTGTCACTATTTGGCACCCTGATTATTGGCTAAGCGCTTTGGCAAAAAGCATTACTGCTGGAATTTCGCTTATTACAGTAATAATGTTAATTCCAATACTAAAAAAAGCTGATAAATACGTATTGGAAAGAGAAACGACGAATATTGTTTTGCAAGCAAAGAATGTTGAACTGAAGCATGATCTGGATGAGTTTGAATTGCAGAAAAGAGAATTAACCGCTTTGAATAAAATGAGTGATTATTTGCAGGCGTGTAATACTACTGACGAGATATCTTCTGCTTTAATTAGTGCTATAAAACAAATATGGCCAGATGCAAGCGGCGCTTTCTATTTATTAAATAAAGAACAAGGTAAATATGACAAATTGGATGAATGGGGTATTAAAAAAAATGTTAGCGATATATCGTCGAACGAATGCTGGGCTCATCGCCTTAGTAAACCTTTCCCCGATTTTGCTTCCTCAGGAACAGTCAATTGTAATGTAGAAGGCTGTAGTCAAAGTGAAGCGCAGTCTTGTTTTCCAATAATGTCAGGCGGGGAATCTTTCGCCTTATTACATATTAGCGGTGTGAATTTTAGCAATAATTTACATTATCAAGATATGGCGAAAATTGTTTGTGAACGCTTGGGTTTGGCGATTTATAACCTACAGTTAAAGGATTATTTGGAGTTCAAGTCAACACGAGATGTCTTGACCGGTTTATGTAATAGACAATATATGGAGCAAGCATTAAAAACTGAGATTCAACGAGCTTCAAGAGACGATAAATTACTAACAGTTGCTTTTATTGATATCGACCATTTCAAAAAAACTAACGATTTTTATGGTCATGGCGCGGGCGATTATTTACTAAAGAAATTTAGTCAATCTATATTGAGCAGTTTGCGAGCAGGAGACGTAGCTTGTCGCTATGGAGGAGATGAGTTTTTAGTTATATTTCCTGATACGAATACGCATGAAGTTGAACTTGTATTAGAGCGGATATCAAGAACTATAAAGAGGGGCATAGACGACGAGAGTAAATCGTTAGATATGACTTTTTCATCTGGTGTAGCTCAGTTTCCTATTCATGGTTCTAATTATAAAGAGCTATTAAAACAGGCTGACCTTGCATTGTACGAAGCGAAGGATAATGGTAGAAATAGAATTGAAATAGCAAAAAATTAAAATGGTCGAAAAGTATACGCTTTAAAGCGTTGATTCAATTTCATTATGATTAGGTTTCTATCAAGGCTGTTGGTTTAATTGTTTTTCTCTTTTAGAAGAACTCTATTTTTTACTAAACTGTGGTTTTATACGGCACTATACGCGTATTGTAAGCAACGGTTTTAAATTCAAATTGCAAATCATGTGCCGACAGTTCGATTCTGTCCCATGGCCACCATTTATTGCCTTTCAGCTATTCGTTTATATTTCTGAAAAGTCTTGTCTGAGTTTTAGACTTTATTCAGTGGCTTAGCCCTTCGTCTTATGTACGAAGACACCATTGAAGTCATCACCTGGAGGTTCTTCAATATAGTGTTCACATCGTTCAATGTACATGTTGTAGATATTTTTATTGGTCTTATCAGGCCAGTTATCCTGGATATCCCTGAAGATTTTTAATGCGTCTTCAAACCTTGCTTCTTTATAAGCCTCGATGCCGCTATTGTAGTATTCCAGCTCATCCAATAGTCGTTGTTTTTCCACAGTACCACTTATATCACTCTCTGAACTCGAGATAACCGTATTACCTTCAACATCTGCATCATATGAAACTGAACGCGCCAAGTAGAGCGGCGTTTCCCATTGAGTTTTAGATAGATCGGCATAGTCGATTATCTGCCAAATCTCGACAATTATTAATCATTTTGGCGACATCATTACGTTTCCAGGGAAATTGTCCTATTTCCTTGATTGAACGTTCATCGATATCGATAATCACAACATGCC
>CAXBLT010000002.1:0-325128 GCA_963976795.1 uncultured Gammaproteobacteria bacterium | reverse complement strand
GTTTAATTCTAATCGCCTGGTCTGCGTCCTATACATACTCTTTCCATGAAAAATCCATGGGAGGTAATACTTTTGAAAAACAACATTAGAATCGATATCCAATCTATACGATTCATATATTTATGTATTAAGGAATTAATCTTATGAACCTGCTAATTAACGGTTTTGTATGTGCCGGATTAATATTATCTTTAAATGGGTCGCTGTGCTGTTACACAATTCTACTTGTAGACTGGATTTAATTAGGACTAGTTATTTATGGAACACTTAATAACGGTTGGAATTTATGCGTTTGCTTCCGGAATAACCATCTTGATTGGCGGAATTCTATCGAGATTTGATAGTTATCCAGATAATGAAAAAAAAATAATGGTACTGCATGCCATTATTGCATTCGGAGGTGGAGTGCTTATTGCTGCTGTCGCTTTTGTATTAGTACCTCGTGGTATTGAATCGCTTTCAATTCCGTATGTTACGATATTTTTCCTATCAGGTGCCTATGTGTTTTTTATCCTTAATAGAAAACTAAGTCAGAGTGGGACTACCGTTCCCCAGCTGATGGCTATGCTGATGGATTTTATCCCGGAAGCGATCGCCTTGGGGGCTGTTTTTGCTCACGACAAAAATTTGGGGTTATTATTGGCGATATTTATAGGGTTACAAAATTTACCGGAGGGATTTAATTCATTTAAAGAATTGGTAAATAACGGATTTTCTCCAAACAAGTCTATTTTAATATTATTGCCTCTGAGCCTGACAGGAGTGCTCGCTTCATGTTTGGGCTTCATTTTTCTACATAATCAACCGACGACGATCGCTGCTCTCATGTTGTTTGCGGCAGGGGGGATCATTTATTTAACCTTTCAGGATATCGCCCCCATGTCCAGTAGTGAATCGCATTGGAGTCCGACATTGGGGGCACCATTGGGTTTTTTTGTCGGCATACTCGGCCAAATGTTTGTGGGATAAGAGTCTTATACCCTGACAGAGTATCTTCCCTCGTTTCAGATAGTCTACTACTGAATATTAAAGTTTTACTGCATTAGGTGAGGGTTGTAAAAGGGAATGCCTGAGATATACGACGTTATTACATGTTTCTCATTTAGCATATGGAATACCATCATAGAAATATTTGGCACGTGTATTTAATCGTCTTTGTATTTTAGATTAGTATTTTGTAACGTCCTAAACAAGCCTTCAATTCCTTCGGACTGAAGTATGCTGGAGAGAACAGCTCGGTGGCTATCCATTAGACTTACTTCATTAATCAGCACGTCGTACACCGCCCATTCGCCATTATTCTGTCTCATCTTGTATGAGACTGGTATTTCATCAGAATCTCCAATAATAACGGTATTTACGACAGCATTCTTGCCATTGATCGACTCTCCTGCATACCGGACTGAATGATTTGTATGTGATTCAATATGTTCCCTGTAGTTAGCTTCAAGGTATTGCGAGAAATATTCAGCACAGCGCCTCTTTTCTTCTGGAGAAGCTTTATCCCAGTGAGTTTCTAACAAACTTTGTGACATACTGCGAAAATCAAAACTATCCTTAATCTTATCGCTGATAATTTTCCATTTATTGTCGGCAGTAAGTGATTCCTTTTGTAAAATGGAAATAATTTCATCAACATTGATCTTGATCGTCTCGGTTGGTGAAGCGCCGCCGGCCTGTGCTTCAGCCTGTAAAAAAAATGATATTAATAAAAATAGTTTAGAAAGTGTTGATTTTAAACGCATGCCGTTTTCAGTTACCTGAGTATATTAAGTTGCTAACCAGTTTACTGGCTTATGTTTGTAGTTTCTATTAATTATTAAACCTAAGTAATTTTCTTTGTTGGTTAGCTTCAGTATTAAGCCTTATTGTGGTGACCTGTACCCCGTATAACAGGTGTCACAGTATTTTAATCTTGAGGGTTTTGATTAATTATAGGACTTCCATGTTCATCAGTTCCTTATATTATGACGAGTGATGCTACTATGCATTCTCTAAAACGCATTACATATTACTTGCCTCATAATATTCTTATCAAGGGATAAATTATTTAACATGCCCTTTTGCTTGACCTATCTCTTGCACACAGGTTTTATACTTGGCAAAACACTGAATCGGTAGACCTATTTTTTTGTATGCCAAAATTTCAACTAACTTTGTGAAGGCCTCGTTACCAATTCAAGATGTATGCGGATAAAAAAATTGTTTGTGTTTCTGGTTCTTTATGGACCGGTAGTCATAACACACCATGGCGAATGCTTGAAAAGGATGGTTTTCAAAGTGCTAGATGGTTTACAACTGATCGCCAGTTTTCGGGCGATAAGTATAAATTAATATCATTAGAAAAATTTCATATTGATTTTACTAATGATAAAATACTTGCCTCTATGAAATATGGCGGTGGCTTTTTTGGAATTAATTTTGATGATGTTAAAAATGCTCTCAAGTCCCCGAGCGTCGGAGCCCTTATTGTCGGGTTCGGGTTTCAGGAAATAATTGCGCAGGTAGCAAAAAGGATTCCTCATGCAATTATTTTTACTGTGAAGAATATATCTATGGATACATCTCCTCATCTTTTTACAGCAGATAGCAAGGGACAATTACATAGGGTTGATGTAAACGTTCTGGAACCTGACGCATGGACTAAGGTTTATAATGAAATGCTGAAAACGCTTAATCATTCTGTAAGAACTACAGGCAAATAAAATTCGAATGAAACTAAAACTGAATATAATGAATCTGGATGCATACAGTTATAACTTATGTTTCGTTAGTGACTACAGTATTGCGGGAAGTCCAATATAGAACTCTATCATAAACAACAACTCTATTCTGACGCATTAAATTAAAACGTGCTCGAAAGAATAATCGATGAATAAACAACATCAAATTAACAGTAATATTGTCATTTTTGGATCCACGCCTGCGTCGCGCAGTTAATGTTGTAATTACTATGTTTTCTGGTGTAGTAGCTCTGAGTTAATGTAGTAATTGCCGGCGGATAAAATAGTATCGGGATAATTAAACGTTATAGGAAAATCTACGTTCTTAATAAACTGTGACTGTCAGGATAACCAGAGACATTTTCTCGGCTTGGCATTTGATAACCCGAAGCTGAAGGATGTACAGAGGGGTTGTTACTAGCGTCTATCCTAGAAACGTAGGTCAGTTTAAAGCCAGATGCGTTGGATTGTCAGAGTTTGAACATTAAGCAGTTTTCATGGTCTGATCAGACGATACATATTCGATTGGTGCTATGTCTCTCATAAGTGTATGAAAAGATTTGAGATATGGAGGGAGAGTGACAACTGGTTCTGCGTTCTATCACTTATGAATTTACGCTGGTTTTGAGGTTGAATGCGATAAAACTATTACTATTTATTTGATCTAGATCAATTATTATTTTCAACAAAGGCTATATATTATTTTTAATAGGTTTAACATATAACTCGACATGTTTAATAAATCCAAGCTACTAATATCGATTCAAGCATTCATCAGTATTTTAATATTGATGACATTGTTTGTGGCTTCTGCTCATGCGACATCGTGCCATGAACCTGAACAAGACACGACTCAATACAATCCAAAGCTTATTAAGGCACACGATATTTCAAGTGCCAACGTTATTGTTGAAGCAAGTGTCGCTCAATCCAAAAGTAGTCAATGTTGTATGGGGATATGCAATGTAATTTGCAACATGCATAGTACTCCTAATGACTTGTTGTTGATTTCCCATTCTTTTGAAAATAAACGCTTAATTGATGTATCAACAACTAAATATTATTTAGATAGTGAGCTCGAAGACACACGAAAAAACATTAAATTACACGATTATTATCAAAGTAGTCACACCACAACTCCCTCTATATTACAAACAACCCTGAAGCATCGCATTCTCCATATTTGATCAACGCTGTTTTATATCTCGTATTTTTCGAGATAAATGGCACTGCCATTAAAAGTAGTTGATGAATATTATTATAGGAGAAATAAAAATGATGCTCGTACATGAAATATCAAAACGCAGTAAAATGACCACAGATGCTATACGCTATTATACACGTATAGGAATTCTTCAGCCTGTTCGTGATCCGATTAATGCATATAAATACTATAACGAAAACGACTTAAATAAACTGAAATTTATCATGCGGGCAAAGCAGCTTGGATTTAAATTGAATGAAATTTCAAGTGTGTTAAAAGAATCTCAGGAAGGTAAATCACCTTGTGCGAGCGTAAGGGAGATGATTCAAAAACACATTATTGAAAATAAGAAGTTATTATCCGAAAAAATGGCGCTTCAATCACGCATGGAAGAAGCATTGGCACTTTGGAAAGAGTTGCCGGATGATCCGGCATGTGACAATACAGTTTGTTTCTTGATCGATTCGTTTTTTGAAAATCAAAATATCCATATAAATAATCACTGTACAAATTAAATCATATTTCTTTTGTCCTTGAAATATTTATGTGTGAAATAAGAGAAAGTTAATGTCAAAACTAAAAACCATTTCTGCGAAATTAAAGTTCAGTAAGATCAGTATATCTCTCTTGAGCACAGTTGCCATTATAGGTGTCCTAACCATATCAATGGGGCTGTTGTTTAACGAAAAATCGGAGGCAAATACAAATATTTCTGAAGTCACAGTATACAAATCGCCAACCTGCAATTGTTGTACAAAATGGGTTAGTCATCTTCGTGATGCGGGATTCAAAGTCACAGAAAAAGTTAGTTATAATATGACCAACATAAAATCAGACTTAAGTGTTAGTCGCAATTTACAATCCTGTCATACGTCAATAGTCGATGGTTACGTTGTTGAAGGGCATGTGCCGGCAGATGATATAAAGCGTATGCTGCTGGAACAACCCGATGTGCTAGGGCTTACTGTGCCGGGTATGCCTATAGGATCTCCGGGAATGGAGAGTCTATATAAAGACCCCTACGATGTTCTTGCATTTAATGAAAATGGGCAGACCGAGGTGTATGCTAGCTATTGATAATAAGCTTTAAAAAAAACTATTCACATAGTTAGGAATCCAATATGGAATGTTTATGGTCATAATAGTAATAGATATTTATTTCGAGACGATTTTCTGGTGCTTCGTTTAAAAGTTGGAATTTTAAATAATAAAAGGAGCATAGAAATGCGTATATTAGCTTTCATTATATTGTTGGTGTCAGTCATGTCTGTCGGTGCAGTTGAGATAAATGAAGAACCATTACCTCATGATACATTGCGATTTAAGGATGGCACGTATTTACATATACATGATGATGACACAACAGTTATGGTCGACAAGAACGGCAACCCTATAAAAATGATAGATGGCATTGAAATGGAACTAGAAGATGGTACACGCATTTTGATGAAAAATAACAAGGTTTGGCGCCAAATCCGTCGCAAGGCACTTAGATCACGTTAATACATAGTTTTAGTAGGAGTGATGCGTTTGAACAAAAGAATAGATTTTATAACAACACTACAATGAGAATTAAAATGCGATCTTGCCTGATTCTTCAATTATACCCACAGTTGTAGTTCATAATGACGCATAACAGCGCGTAAGATATCACTACGGGTGATTATCCCTTTCAAATTTTCTTCATCCATTATGGGAATTGCACCTATGTGTTGCTCAACAAATAACATTGCAATATAACGTACATCGGTATCCATACTGGCTGTAAGCACCTGCTTTTGCATTAGTTGCGAAATAGGATCAGTCATAGATGGTGCTGTTATTTGTCGGTCATTGTCATCTGCCATGCCGGTAATGTTACTTAGGTATCGTAGAATATCCCGATCAGACACCATTCCTATCAGTATTCCATCAGTAGACACAACAGGTACATGACGGAATTTCTTCGATTCAAACAGTTTATGAGCTTCTGCAATAGAAGTCTTAGGTGTTAATGTCACCACGGGTGATGTCATTATTTGATTTGAAAATAGTGCCGGTTTGTCATGATGTAATTGTTCTACAGCTTGATATATGTGATCTACTGTTTCACGTTGCTGGCTACTACCATGATCTGTATCAACAGCATGCAATGGTGAGCTCTTTTGTGTTTTTTCAACAACGCGCGATTTAAAGAGTTTGTTTAACGGCATTTGTTCATGGATATTCAGGCCATGTACTATGAATGTCATTATTCTTTTGTCCTAATATTAAAATAACTAAAATTCATATCAATTTAAAAAAGATAATGTTGAGTTAATGTACATAGCTGAATTCACGATATTTTATTGTCATCTGTACGGATATTCCGTGGAACTATGACTAGTATAGTGAAATTTATTGCGATTAATCATAAAACATTATGTGAAATGAAATATTTTATGCGGATATCCAATATGAATATAAGGACGATATCAGTATCCCATGCGAAGCTTTGATTCGCGATACCGATCTGGTGCACGTTATAAAAGCGCTTGTAGAGGGGTATTTTCTAGCATCGGAACTTGTCGCAAGCATGGAAAGCGGTAACGGAATTGAAAACCAAATAATGCGTGTTATAGCAAGTTTATCCAGGCAATAGGGACTCGATCTTTAGGCGTTTTAACAGTTGAGTAAAACCACGTTATGGCTAATGAAGACGGCTTTGTGAAAAGTGTTAATGTCTCTACATGTTAAAAAAATAAGGCAATAAAAAATAGTTAACTTTGACACTAACAAAGGATATTCATTGCTTGACCTATGTCTTACTCCTAAGTTTTATACTTGAGAGTAAGAAGAAACAATTATGTAAAAATGGATGATATAGGTGAAATTAATATAGAAGAATATTACTGGAATAGCATGACAAACTAGTGGTGAATTAAGGTATGGACTTAAGTGTAATACACAAAAAATTTAACTTGGTTGTAGATTTAAAAGGTGGTTTTTCATGAATATGAAAAATAGAAAAGTGAGCGAATTTACGTTGCAGGTAAAAGATATTGCTGATGCTACAAATGTATCTACTGATGCTGTACGTTTTTATACAAAAAAAGGTTTGTTGAATCCAAAACGTAATAAATTAAATAATTATCAAGTGTATAGCTATGCAGATTTACTTCGTTTGCGATTTATCACTAAAGCGAAAATATTAGGATATACGCTTAATGAGATAAAACAAATTACACTAGCAAGTGAGAGTAAGGAAACCCCTTGTCCATTAGTTAGAAATATTATTGAAAAAAGAATTAAAAAAAATAAAAAGAAATTTGAGGATGCGATGGCTTTGCAAAAAAGAATGGAAAAAGCATTGCGCCAATGGGAGCTCATGGATGATGCCATCCCTGTTGGTGATTCTATTTGTCATTTAATTGAAACTGTTACTTAAGGAAAAGATTATGAGTGAATGTTGTCATAACCATGAACACAAACAAAAGCCAGTTCAGCAGAAAGACGCTGTAGGTATTTATACTTGTCCTATGCACCCCGAAGTTCAGCAGGAACATCCAGGTGATTGTCCAAAGTGTGGTATGACGCTTGAGCTATTAACATCGACAGCCGCGCCAACAAAAACAAAATATACTTGTCCTATGCACCCGGAAATTATTCGTGATGAACCCGGTGATTGTCCAAAATGTGGCATGGCGCTTGAACCAATGTCTGCTGATGTTGAAGAAGAAAATCATGATCTGATCGATATGACGCGGCGTTTTTGGGTTAGTGTAGTTCTTGCATTTCCTGTTTTTATCAGTGCGATGGGGTCTGAATTCTGGCCGGGTATTTTTTCACAATTTATTGAAGCACATTCCCGCCAATGGCTTGAATTGATACTGGCTACGCCAGTCGTGTTATGGAGCGGTTGGCCATTTTTTGTGAAAGGCTGGGCATCAATAAAAACACGGCACCTGAATATGTTTACCCTGATTGCTCTCGGTGTTGGCGTGGCCTGGACTTATAGCGTTATAGCGGTATTGTTGCCAGAATTATTTCCTGCATCTGTACGAAATGAAATGGGCCTTGTGCCGGTCTATTTTGAAGCTGCGGCAGTGATCACTGCATTGGTTTTATTAGGACAAGTACTAGAGATACGTGCGCGCAGTCAAACCAATGCTGCGATTAAAATGTTATTGGGGCTGGCACCAAAAACAGCACGCATTATTAATGAAGATGGAACGGAAGAGGATTTACCGTTAGAGCATGTGAAGATTGGACATCATTTACGTATACGCCCTGGCGAAAAAATACCTGTCGATGGTATTGTTATTGACGGAAACAGTACTGTTGATGAATCCATGGTGACAGGTGAACCTATACCCATTAGCAAACATGTCGAAGATAAACTTATCGGCGCGACAGTAAACGGCACGGGTAGTCTTGTCATGGAAGCACAACGTGTTGGTAGTGATACTTTATTAGCACAAATTGTTCATATGGTTGCAGAAGCGCAACGTAGTCGTGCACCGATACAGAAAATGGTAGATGTTGTTGCAGGTTACTTTGTTCCTGTAGTAGTTTTGATTGCCGTGATTACGCTAGCTGTTTGGGGTATTTGGGGGCCAGAACCACGTTTGGCTCATGCAGTGATTAATGCCGTGGCTGTATTAATTATAGCTTGTCCCTGTGCCTTAGGTTTAGCAACTCCGATGTCAATCATGGTCGGCACTGGTATAGGTGCGATGAATGGTGTATTGATTAAAAATGCTGAAGCACTTGAGGTAACAGAAAAGATCGACACGATCGTAGTCGATAAGACCGGTACCTTGACTGAAGGAAAACCAAGATTAATAGATGTCCTGGTAGAAGAAGGCTTTGATACTGAAATGGTATTAGAGTTAGCAGCCAGTTTGGAGCGTAGTAGTGAACATCCATTAGCAGCCGCGATTGTTGCTGGTGCGAAAGAAAAAAATATTCAACTTTCTGATGTTAAGGAGTTTCAATCAATTACTGGTAAAGGTGTTTCAGGAAAGGTAAAAGACTATCACGTTGCACTGGGTAATTTTCGTTTACTAGAACAATTAAATATTGCAGACGGTTCGCTTAAAACCAAAGCGGAAGAGCTTCGTGGTGAAGGTAAAACGGTTATGTTTGTTGCGGTCGACAATAAAGCAGCAGGCATAATCAGTGTTGCCGATCCCATTAAAAACTCAACCCCCGATGCTATTGAAGCCTTGCATAAGGAAGGTGTGAAGGTCGTTATGCTTACGGGTGATAATCAAACGACGGCTAATGCGGTTGCTCGTAAACTGAATATCGATGATGTGATTGCTGAAGTGTTGCCTGAACAGAAAGTAGATGCAGTCAAAAAATTACAAAGTGAAGGTCATATGGTCGCTATGGCAGGAGACGGCATTAATGATGCTCCAGCACTGGCTCAGGCACATGTTGGTATTGCTATGGGAACCGGGACGGATGTCGCGATGGAAAGCGCTGGTGTAACTTTGGTCAAAGGCGACTTACGCGGCATAGTCAAAGCGATACGATTAAGTCGCGCTACTATGCGTAATATCAGACAGAATCTTTTCTTTGCATTTATCTATAACGCCTTAGGTGTTCCTATTGCAGCCGGAGTTTTATATCCCATTTTCGGTTTATTGTTATCACCGATGATTGCAGCAGCAGCGATGAGTTTCAGTTCACTCTCCGTTGTCGGCAATGCCTTAAGACTTAAAAAAATGGATATATAAATACTTATTTAATAGGAGGTGAATTATCGATATTTATTACAAGTTCATCAACTCATGCATAAGTAATATGCATTGAAATAGTAAATTATTTTTAATCAAAAAGAAGAAGTAAAATGCGTAAATTAATTTTTATTATGTTGTTGGTTTCAGGAATGGTCGTTAGTGCGGCTGATATGTCGAATGAATCATTGATGTTAAAAGATGGTTCTACTCTGATTATTAACCATAATGACACCATGAGTATGAAAGATAAAGATGGAAATACTATTTCCATGAAGGATGGTGTAGCAATGGAACTGGAAGATGGAACATTGGTTATGATGAAAAACAAGAAAGTCTGGCGACATGATCATAGAAAGCAGAAAGGAATGATGCCGGATGGCATTGAAATGGAACTTGAAGACGGTTCGTCGATCATGATGAAAGATGAGAAGGTCTGGCGACATGATCATAGAAAACATAAAGGAATGAATTAATATTGTTTTACACAGTTTATAAAATTAAATAGTCACGGGGTTTTTATTTTATTCCGTGACTATCAGTTTTGCTGATTAAGACTGAGTTAAATTAAAGCGTTTCTTAAACAAAATGGAAGAAGTAAACATGAACAATAATCTATCGTTAAAGTCTGTAGGGCATGCAACCAGTTTGTTTCTGGCGATAACTTTTTTAATCTGTGTCAGTTTTGATGTGATCTTTCCTCAACACGCGATGTTTCGGGTGTGGCAAGACTTATTACCTGGATTTGAATTTATAAGTTGGAAAACATTTATTATTGGATTGGTTGAAGCTTATACCTATGGCTGGTACTTCGCTGTTATATGGGTGCCTTTATACAATTTTTTTTCTTCCAGAAAAAAAGAGAGCAGTTCCTGTTGTCAGTAAAAAACAGTTATTAGTCTTATGACACATAACATGAGGTGATTATCATGAACGATCAAAAAACACATGAACCACAAGACAAAAAGAATAATTTGGTTATGTGGGTGTTTATAAGTTTCATAGCTTATTTTTTGATAACAGAACATTGGGCGCATATCGTTCCTTATTTGCCTTATCTGATATTGTTGCTTTGCCCTTTTATGCATTTTTTTATGCATGGTGGACACGGGCATGGCGATCATGACTCTCATGAAAATAATTCACATAATGAGGAGAAATAACCATGGATCATGGAACTGCTTCGGCATACGGGCTTTGGTCACTGGTTATTATTAATTCAGCGATATTCATTATATTTGCATTTAGTTTTACTAAACCAAAAACAAAAAAGGATTGGCGGTCTCTGGGGATGTTCTCAGCCTTTATAGTCGCATTGTTTACTGAAATGTATGGCTTTCCTTTAACAATATATTTGTTGTCAGGATGGTTGGCACAAAATTACCCTGGAGTGGATTTTCTTTCACACGAAAATGGACATTTATGGCATACAATATTGGGATTAGGCGGTAACGCACATTTCGATATTCTACATATCATAAGCAACGTATTCATTCTTGCAGGCTTTTGGCTATTGGCCAGCGCATGGAATGTCCTTTATAAGGCACAACATTCCGGAACGTTGGCACTGACCGGTGCCTATGAATATTTAAGACACCCACAGTATCTGGGTTTTATTATTATTATGTTTGGCTTTCTTTTGCAGTGGCCAACCTTACCGACACTCGTCATGTTTCCGATCCTCGTCTATGTTTATGTACAACTTGCAAAGCGCGAAGAACGGGAAGCATTGGCAATGTTTGAGGAAGAATATAGAAATTACATGAATGAAGTACCTGGCTTTATACCGCAATTCAAACCGAGATCCATGGAGGCGTAAATGAAGAATACTGTTCTAAGTCCACAATCAGATAATGTTGAAAAATCCAAAGTAAAAGTAGTGTTAGCAAAGAAAATGACAAAAACACCTCATCATAAAAAGGATAATACCGGCATAAATCCCGAACCAGCATCTGGAATATTTAACGATACACTTGAATATCAGGTGGACTGGCTGCAACGTAGTGTATTGTATCTGGACACGCTTAGGGAACGCTCAAATGTCATACTTAAACATGAACAGGCAGGACTCCCACCCGTACTTGATTTTGAGTATGAAACAATACTTGATGCACGACAATTTGATACGCCTGTTAACTATGCGTTGTTGCGTATTACTGTGTTGGGTGATGACTGTTTAGAAGATTGTATCGAAGAAGGTGCACGACCCGTTATTGTTTTCGATCCCAGAGCGGGTCATGGTCCCGGGATTGGTGGTTTTAAACGCGAGTCGGAAGTGGGTATGGCATTGCATGAAGGCCACCCCGTTTACTTCGTCAGTTTTTTCCCTGAACCCTGTCCAGAACAAACACTGGAAGATGTGCTTCATGCGTTGCGACGTTTCGTTGAGGAAGTCATTAAACGTCATCCAGATACACCACCACCAGTTTTGTATGGCAACTGTCAAGCTGGTTGGTCTGTCGTCTTACTTTCCGCCGATTGTGAAGGCATGACCGGCCCTGCAATTCTTAATGGTTCTCCGCTCTCGTATTGGTCAGGCGAAGACGATGTAAATCCTATGCGACTGGCAGGAGGATTGCTTGGCGGTGCATGGCTAACTCATTTACTGGCCGATCTTGGTGATGGTCGTTTTGACGGTGCCTGGCTAGCACAGAATTTTGAAAGTTTGAATCCTGCGAATACACTTTGGGACAAAAACTATAATCTTTTTTCAAAAGTTGATTCAGAACGTGAACGATTTCTTGAATTTGAACGCTGGTGGAATGGATTTTATTTTTTAAACAAAGCGGAGATGACAAGCATTGTTGAAAATCTGTTCATAGGTAATAAACCTGAACGCGGTGAAATGAAGGTATGTGGAGGCTGTTATGTTGACTTGAAACGAATACGTAACCCGCTGCTTATTTTTGCATCGAGCGGAGACAATATCACGCCACCACACCAGGCACTAAACTGGATACCGGCAGTTTATCCCGATACAAAGGCATTAAAAGATGCAGGCCAACGCATTGTATATTTGTTAAACCCACAGGTCGGGCATCTGGGTATTTTCGTTTCGGCAAAAGTAGCACGCTTTGAACATCGAGCAATGCTTGAAAACGTGGATGAGTTAGAACAACTTGAACCGGGTCTGTATGAAATGAAGATTGATAATCTGAGTGGTAATCCGGATTGTAGTAAATCGCAATATACGGTTACTTTTGAAGAGCGCAACGTTGAGGATATACATTACGAAACTCATCCAGAAGCTTTTGAAAAAGTAAATCAAGTCTCTAAACTCAATACCGCTCTTTATGAAGCCTTTGCCGGTCCCTGGATTCGATCAATGGTCACACCCTGGAGTGCTGAATATTTAAAATTGACACATCCAATGCGTATGAATGCTTACCTTTACTCTGAACGTTTTAATCCCTTGATGCTGGGCGTGGCCAATATGGCTTCCCTTGTTGGGGAAGACAGAAAAATAGCAGCAGAGGCAAATCCGTATATTGGAATAGAGCAGCAAGTTAGTCGAGGTATTTCAGAATCACTCGATGGTTACCGTAAATTGCGTGATAACACTTACGAACAGATGTTCAACTGGATGTACGGTCAAAATTAAAATGAGTGTTTTAAATTTAAACAAAATGTTTAATCCAGATTCGGTGGCCTTGATAGGTGCATCGGCAAGTAAAGGTTCTTTAGGTTATGTTGTGATGAAGAACCTTCTGGCAGGCGATTTCTCGGGTGTGATATTGCCTGTTAATCCGAAATATAAAAATGTAAGCGGCGTGCACGCTTATAAAGATGTTGCTTCATTACCGGTTGACCCGGACCTTGCTGTTATCTGCACACCAGCCAGGACTATACCCGGTATCATCACAGAATTAGGCAAACGCGGCACCCGCGCTGCTGTTGTATTGAGTGCGGGCTTCCATGAATCTGTCGATGACCATTCACTAAAGCAACTCATGTTGGATGCGGCAAAGCCTTATAGTTTACGCATCCTTGGTCCTAATTGTGTTGGTCTGTTAATACCGTCGATTGGACTCAACGCCAGTTTTGCTCATACCAATTCCCTGGTTGGGAATCTTGCGCTTGTGTCACAGTCCGGGGCTTTGTGTACAACAATACTTGATTGGGCAAAGTCGAGAGGTATCGGCTTCTCATATTTTATTTCTCTGGGCGATAGTGCGGATATTGATTTTGGTGACCTCCTTGATTACTTGGGAAGCGATCAGTCAACACACGGTATTCTTTTGTATATAGAGTCAGTGAAACTGGCACGGAAGTTTATGTCCGCGGCACGCGCCACATCCCGTAATGTACCAGTCATTGTCATTAAATCTGGTCGTGTGGCTGAAGGTGCCAAGGCTGCAACCTCTCATACGGGGGCGTTAGCCGGAAGCGATGAGGTTTTTGATGCTGCCATACGCCGCGCCGGTATGCTCAGAGTCTATACAATAAATCAATTGTTTGATGCTGTAGAGACACTTGCTCATACACGCCAGATTAAAGGCAATCGTCTAGTGATATTGACCAATGGTGGTGGTCCAGGAGTGTTAGCCACTGATGAATTAATTCGAAATGGTGGACGGCTTGCAGAACTATCATCCGAAACTATGCAAGCGCTTGATGAAATTCTTCCTTCGACCTGGTCCAAAGCTAACCCAGTTGACATTATCGGTGATGGGGGTGCAGATCGTTATGTCAATGTATTAAAAATATTACTCAATGATGCAAATTATGATGCGATCCTGGTGATGCTCGTGCCTACTGCTGTTATAGATAATAAAGAAGTAGCAAAGGCCGTTACAGAAGAAATCAGGAAGACAAACAAGCCCATATTGACTTGTTGGATGGGTGAAGATGGTGTTGCTGAAGCCAGAAAAGTTTTTGAACATGCAGATATACCTTCCTACGACACACCGTCTTCAGCGGTACGAGGCTTCATGCAAGTAGTGGATTATGGCAGGAATAAAGAAAGCCTGAGAGAGATACCTCCCTCCATAATTGAAGGTCTTGAGAAAGATAACGCATGCGTATGCAAGATAATTAAAAATGCCCTGGACGAAAAGCGTAGTATCTTGACTGAACCCGAGGCCAAAGAGATTCTGGCTGCCTATGATATTCCAGTTGTTGAAACGAAAATCGCAAACAGTGTCGATGATATTCCGAATGTAGTTGATGGAGTTGGTTTTCCTGTAGCACTAAAAATTCTATCACCTGATATTTCGCATAAATCCGATGTGGGCGGTGTTTTACTCGGTATAGATTCCAAACAAAATTTGCAGATAGCAGCGAAAAGTATGCTTTCTCGTATTAAAAAATTACTACCGGATGCCAGAATAGATGGCTTTACAGTACAGAAAATGGAAAACCGTCCCAGTGCATACGAATTAATTATTGGTATTGCGACAGATCCGATTTTTGGACCCGTGGTGCTCTTCGGACAAGGAGGAACCTCAGTTGAGGTTCTGAATGATAAAGCGGTGGCACTTCCTCCGTTAAACATGAAACTTGCTAATGATCTGATCATGCGTACGCGTATCAGTAAACTTCTTATTGGCTACAGAGATGTTCCAGCAGCCAACCTGGAAGAAATTAAGCGAACGCTTGTAAAGATATCCCAGTTGATTATTGATAATCCTGAAATAACCGAGCTTGATATTAATCCGCTGTTTGCAGATAGCAAAGGTGTAATAGCGCTTGATGCCAGAATTAAAGTTGAAGCTTCAGAATTAAAAGGTTCTGAAAGGCTGGTTATACGTCCTTATCCACAAGAATTAGAGGAAATAATAAGGATCGATACCGGGCAGGAAGTATTGTTACGTCCGGTCAGACCTGAGGATGAATCTGCGCATCACGATTTTCTGGATAATACCGATCCAGAAGATATTTATTTCCGGTTCTTCAGATCAGCAAATAATTTTTGTCATTCATTTCTCGCAAGATTCACACAAATTGATTACGACCGGGAAATGGCTTTTATAGCAACTATAAAGGGTAAAAATAATAAATCCGAAACTCTGGGAGTCATCAGGGCAGTTTCTGACGCCGATAACAATGAGGCAGAAATTGCCATCATTGTACGTACTGATATGCAAGGGCATGGTATTGGCAATAAATTTATGGACAAGATTATTCAGTATTGCCGGGCACGTGGAACAAAACGCTTAACAGGTCAAGTGTTGCTGGAAAATAAAGCAATGATTCATTTGGCTGAAAAGTTTGGTTTTGAAGTAAAGAGACAAACTGAAAAAGATATTGTTGTTATTTCTTTGGAACTGCAACGTGATTCATAACAATGAATATACAAAATACAGAAATTAATTTTTATAGAGAATTTAAAATATTATTAGATTAATCATATGAGAGAGCAGATTTAAGTGCCGCATGAAGGTTTATGGTGACCATGTTGGCATAAATGGTTAAGTGGAAATTCAGGTGGTTTAGTTAAATCTCCAAAATTTGGTGCTCCACGTAGAGGCTATAAAACTTTGTGTGATGCACCTGGAACTTATGTTCTAGAAAAGTGATAAGGAGTATTTATGAAAAAACAGACAAGTAAACAATTAACAGCAACTGATCCGGTTTGTGGTATGGAGGTCAGTTATAAGACGGCAATCGAGGATTATGAATATAAGGGTAAGACTTATTATTTTTGTGCAGGGGTATGTCGAGAAAAGTTCGAGACTGATCCTGAACAATATATAGGACATCATCGGCAACATTAATTAAGTCAGTAATAATTGCATGCTGCTTAGCTTGTTATAATTTATGTGTGATAACAGGGGAGAATTACCATGGAAATGAATCTTGATCCTTCAAAAGGAGATATAAAGATCCCGGAACAAATATGGCCGATATTATTAATCATATCCCTGATTATATGGGTTGCCAGCTCTAGTTTTTACACAGTGTCTGCCGAATCGGTTGGGGTCATACAACGTTTTGGACACTATCACAATGAGGTCGAGCCTGGTCTTCATTTTAAAATTCCATTTGGTATTGACACAGTTAAAGAGATTCCTGTCAGACGGCAGCTCAAGGAAGAATTTGGTTTTGGTACTCTAGGTGCCAGTTTTTCTAATCAGATTTCCGATGCTTCCCTATGGGAATTGGAAACAACCATTGTTACTGGAGATCTGAATACAGCGTTAGTCGAATGGGTTATTCAATTTCGTATCGAAAATGCATTCGACTTTTTGTTTAAAGTCCGTGATCCGGGAGATGCACTGCGGGATATTTCTGAGTCGGTCATGCGTGAAGTTGTTGGTGATCGAACAGTTGATGAAGTTCTGACTATTGGACGACAGGAGATTGAATCAACTGCTCAGATAAAAATGCAGGAAGTCGTCAACTTGTATGAAATGGGTTTGCGAATTGATCAAGTGCAGTTAAAAAATGTTAATCCACCGAAACCGGTACAGGCATCATTTGACGAAGTGAACGAAGCACAACAAGAACGAGAACGTATGATCAATGTTGCCAAAGGTGAATACAATAAGGCGGTACCGCGAGCTCGCGGTACCGCTGATCAAAAAATACAATCAGCTCAAGGTTATGCAATACAACGTGTTAACGAGGCCAAAGGAGATGCAGAAAAATTTAACGCATTACTGACTGAGTATGTAAAAGCACCTGATGTTACAAAACGTCGTCTTTATCTTGAAGTTCTTGGTGAGGTCTTACCACAAATACAATCAAAAATTATTCTGGACGAATCAGCTACATCTGTATTGCCTTTACTGCAGTTAAATAAGCCAGCTACAGGAGTAGTGCAATGAAAATATTTAATAATGCAATAGCTATATTATTATTAATTTTAGTGGTGTTGGGTTACGAATCACTATTCAAATTGGATGAAACTGAACAGGCAATAATAACCCAGTTTGGAAAACCGATAGAACCTGTGATAACTGATTCAGGGTTAAAATTTAAGTGGCCTTTTATACAAAAAGTTAACCGTATTGAAAAACGTATTTTATTGTGGGATGGATTAGCAATCGATATGCCAACAAAGGATAAGTTGTATATTACAGTGGATACTTTCGGGCGTTGGCGTATTAAAGATCCTTTGCAGTATTTCTTGCGTTTACGTGATGAACGAAGTGCGCGATCACGCTTGGAGGATATTCTTGGAAGTGAAACTCGCAATGCGGTTGCCAAGCATGAACTTATTGAAATTATTCGAACAACAAAGGATCGACTTCCTGAAGTCGACCCGCTACTTGCCAGTGCTGATATTGGCAAACTACTCCCAATTAAAAAAGGACGGCGCCTGTTAGAACAGGATATTTATGCTGCAGCATCAACCAAGCTGGCTGAGTTCGGTATAGAGTTAATGGATATTCGTTTTAAGCGTGTTAATTATAATGAGAGTGTCCGTAAAAAAATATATGCAAGGATGATCAGTGAACGTCAACAGATTGCCGAACGGTTTCGCTCGGAAGGAGCGGGTGAGGCAGCACGCATTATTGGCAGCAAGGAAAAAGATTTACAAAGAATTGAATCTGAAGCTTATAAAGAGATTCAAACCGTTCAGGGTGATGCGGATGCCAAGGCAACCGATATCTATGCCCGGGCTTATAACAAAAATGATGTGGCAGTCGATCTATATACATTTGTTAAAACTCTGGATACCTATCGCACTGTGATCGATAAAGATACAACTCTTATTTTAACTACAGATAGTGATTTGTTTGGTTTGTTAAATGGTATCAAATCAGAGAAGAATGAATAGTGTTCAATAAGCAAAGGATTGTACATAATCTGGTGCAAAGTGCCTTTAAACGAGCGGTTGAACTGTTAATAAAACAGTGTGAACGATTGGTGCTGGGCGCAGATTTGTTGTTACAAAAAGAAACTTTGGATGAACAGGCATTAAAGAACTTGTAATATATTTATTTTATGTAACCTTTTTTAGATCTTTATGATTACAAACAACAGGAGAAATTTTATGAAAAAATTTAGTTATGTTCACTGTTACAGTAGGATTGTTCTGGTACTGACTTTCTTTTTGACAAGTTCGCAGGTAATCGCAGACATGAATGAAATGGGAGGGATGGGAACTGGTAGAAATCAAATGGGTGGAATGAGCAGCATGAGTGATAGTCAAATGGGCTGCCCGGAATGCATGGATATGATGGGCATGATGAGTAATATGGGCAATATGAATAGCATGGGAACTTCATCGAATTTACCTGGCTTTCCCGGAGCTTCACACATTTACCACATAGGCGCTGATGGTTTTTTTGTTAATCATCATCCGCAACACATTAAGCTTAGCATTGAACAACAAACGAAATTGAATCAGACGAAAGAGAAAGCGTTGATGAGTAGTGCCAGTACAGAACGTGAGGTCGACGCTGCCGAACAACAATTATTCTTACTCACCGCATCTGATCAACCGGATATTAGTAAGATTGAAGCTCAACTACGAACCATTGAGAAGCTGCGAGTCCAGCAGCGTCTGGATTATATTCGCGCGGTAGGAGAGGCGGCGAATATTTTAACCGCCGATCAACGTGCAATACTGACTGGCGCAAAATCGAGTGATACTCTTATGCTAGATATGAATTAATCCCGGACTCTGAAAATGCTTTTATTTAAACATATTCCAGTTTTCTTCTTATTATTGAGCTTGGTTCCTTCTTATTCAGTCATCGCTGGAGGGAGTTCTGCTCATCGATCAACCACATCAATGGCAACGCCTGATACGGCTAATGATTTTTCTGTCATTCAATCTGAATTATCAAAGATAAATAAAAAACCAGGAGTGCCTTCTGAATCTACTTCAGCGTCAGGTCCTTCAGGAAATAACACAGAAATCAGACCACAAATTATTGCCATAGATAATATGAACACAATGTATGGCAAACAGCAAAACAAAGGTATGGACAAGAAAAAAAGGATGATGAAAGAGCAACGCCCTATGCCAATGAAAACTAGTATGGGGATGATGACAATGATGGGTAAAAAACCGGCAGCGATTTCAGCACAGGATAAAGCGACTCCAGAATTGCCCGGTAATAGTAATGCGCCCCACCTCTATCACTTGGGTGAAACGAGTTTCTTTCTGGATCATGCTGAGTTAATGGGTCTTAATCAACAACAAATGAAGCAATTAGAAAATCTCAAACAAACATGGTTTTCACATAGTAAGCAGATTACTAAGGATATCGATGCTCTGGAAGAACAGCTTTGGCAATTAACGGCTGAAGGTAAACCTGATGCTAAAAAGATAGAAGATAAAATTCGTCAAATTACAGTGCTGCAAGCCAATTTGCGTATAGACTTTATTAGAAAGGTCGGCGAGGCAGTAAGTGTTTTAAGCCCAGACCAAGTTAAGGCATTAATCGTCAGCAACACCGTTGACGGTTAGCAGCGGTAAAACCAAGGAACACATTCATATGCCCCATGATAGACCTATGTTTTTAATCCATAATATTTATAAGTCTACTTTACTTATAACAACCTTCATATTTTGTGTGCTTATAGCTCCCATATCGATAGCAGCAGAAACATCTGAAGATGGAGAACATCGTAGTCATCATCCAGATATTTATGGAGAGCAAAACGAACAGTTATCCATGGTTCCTTCCGCAGAGAAAGTAAATCCGGCCACTGCTCCAGCTGGCATGATGGGTGCCGGCGGTGTCAAAGGTGCTGGCGGTATGATGGCTGGTGGTATGGATAAGATGATGGAAAAAATGGGGGCGCCAAAACCAAAGGATCTTTATCCCAGCCTGATGGCCTTACCGGATCTACCACAAGAACAACGAGACGAACTGAAAGATGCTGCTCGCAAACGTATGTCACAAGGGTCATCAATCATGGCGGAAGGTTTCAAAGGTTTATCCTCTGCTGTAGAGCGTAATGACTTCGCAACAATGCAAGAATCTGTTGGGAAAATTAAAGAAGGGCTGAGTCAATACGATAGTGGTTTAGCGACAGAACGCGCATTAGCGGAAGGTAAAGCACCAAAGAGTGTTGCTTTACAATGGTTCAAGTCACAGATGAACCTGTTGCCGGTATCGATGCAGTCGCAATCCACGACCTTATTCGGTATGTCGCCATTTCATAGCTCGCTGATGTTGGTTCTGGTTCTATTTGCCATTGCCATGATTTGGATGTATCTCTTCAAGTTGCGCCGTGCATCAGCCCTACTTACGGAGTTGGCAACCAGTCAACCAACAGCATCGGACTCTGTTAGCGCTGAACCAGCACCCGCAGTAGCAGAGGAAACCCTCAGCACCCCAGTGATACCAGTCGACACAGAAATACAAGCAATGACTGCCCTTGCATCATCGGTGGCGACCGGCAAATGGTCCGGCGAGTTAGAGGTGGTGAACCAGTTTCAGGAGACACCGAATGTCCAAACATTTCGCTTGGCAATTCCTGGAGGCGGGCCATTACCATTTACTTATCAGCCCGGTCAGTTCCTGACCTTTTCTTTGCAACCCGAAGATAAGATCGTTAAACGTTCCTACACAATTGCTTCCCCACCATCACAAAGAGACTATATTGAAGTTACCATCAAACGGGAAGAACAGGGTTTGATCTCACGATATTTGCATGACCAGGTGAAGGTCGGTGACAAACTAGCTTTGCAGGCGCCTGGTGGTAAGTTTCATTTCAATGGCACTGAAGCCGACAACGTCGTACTGATATCTGGTGGAGTAGGTATTACACCTATGATGAGTGCAACCCGCTACCTCACAGATCACTGTTGGCCTGGCAATATTTACTTTTTATTTTGTGCCAGAACTAGTGATGATTTTATTTATAGGCAAGAACTTGAATATTTGCAACAGCGGCATGAAAACCTACATGTGCTAGCTAGTATGACACGGGCAAAAGGGACTACATGGATGGGATCACAAGGTCAGTTCACGCCTGAAGTAATCAATGATTTTGTGCCTAATATAATGCAACACCGTGCGCATATTTGTGGGCCGCCGGCGATGATGGATGCTGTTAGGGATATGCTGTTAGGACTTGGATTACAGAAAAACCAAATTAAAACCGAAGCATTTGGCACGGTTAAACGTATACCTACCGCCCAACCTGTAATTGCCTCTGTACCTGCCGATGAGTCGGTGCCCAAGGTGGCATTCTCCTTGTCGCAAAAAACAGCCGACCTCCCACCGGGCAAGACCGTTCTGGAGGCAGCAGATGACAACGGTATTGAGATCGATAATTCCTGCCGTTCCGGCACCTGTGGCAGTTGCATGGTCAAGTTGTTGTCCGGCCAAGTCAGTATGGAGGTTGAAGATGCACTTGAGCCAGAGGATAAGGCCAACGGTTACATCCTCGCCTGTCAGGCTGTTGCCACTAAAGATGTAGTTGTGGAGGCATAACGTTCATGCAGGAACGTGAGCGTGACGTAGTAACGGGACTCGTTGTCCTGATGTTGATCTTGTGGGGTGGCTTTCTGCTTCATCGTTCGCCCGAATTCGCTGGCAGTTTCTCTGGTTTCATCCTGGGCAGCATAGCGGCCTTGCTGATGTTTATCCCGCTGGTCTATATGATTATTAAACGGATCAGGCCTCTCAAAAAGCGAGTTACAAAAACCGTGCGAATGCGTACTCTGCTCGCGTGGCACATCTATGCGGGTGTTTTGGGTCCAGTGCTAGCGCTGTTACATACAGGGCATCGCTTCGAGAGTCCGTTGGGTATCAGTCTGACGGTGTTGGTGTTGGTCACCGTGCTTAGCGGTTTCGTTGGCCGTTACTTAATGAGCCAGTTTTCATCAGAGATCCGCGACAAACAAAAGATGTTGACAACCCTGAAGACCGACTATCACCGTGTAGCTGATTCACTGTGCCAACATGCCAAACAACCGCTTGTGGATTTTGCCATACGTCGTCCCTTACTTGCTCCGGTGTTTCTATTATCTGAATCCTCAGAGCAACGTGCCGACCGGGACAGATCGACGATGTTGCTGCGGATCGTCGATGCGATGTCAGATCTAGAATACAGCATTAAGATACATGAAACCTTCAAGCTTTGGTTCAGTCGTTGGTTAAAATTTCATATTGTTATCTCACTAATACTCTACGTTTTACTGGTATTTCATATTGGTAGTGAAATCTACTTTGGATTGCGATGGCTATGAAATATTTTGTATTACTGATCTTCGGTATCCTTGTGACGATAGCATTAGTAGATTACTATTTTTTAAAACAGGGCCATGACAATACAATACCTTACAAGCGCAATATTGCTTGGGAACAACTTATAGAGCCTGGCGAATTATCAGCTGCACATGCCTTTTTGGATGATAATTGTACCGCTTGTCATACACCTATAAAGGGTGTTGAACATACAAACTGTGTTGTCTGCCATGCGAACGAGACTGATTTAATACAGCGCCAACCGACTACATTCCATACTGATGTCGCTAGCTGTTCTGGATGTCATGTCGAACATCGTGGGTGGGATGGGAATATTACGCTCATGAAACATCAGGTTCTGGTGGAAGCTGGACTCAATGAACTACGTTCAAATACTGATCCAGACAGCGAAGAATACCAAACCCATGAGCTCATCAAGAACTTAACGAAGAAACAACTTACACCATCCCCATTACTAATTCACCCTGACGTATCTGCAGGAGAAGCTACTTTACGTTGCAGCACGTGTCATGCAAATGATGATCAACATTTTTCATTATTTGGCAATGACTGCGTGCAATGCCATCGCATGGATACCTGGAATATTGCAGAGTTTCGTCATCCGTCAACGCAATCAAGAGACTGCGTACAATGTCATCAGGCACCACCTAGTCATTACATGATGCATTTTAAAATGATCTCAGCAAAGGTGGCAGGCGAACCTAATGCCAAAGTAGAGGAGTGTTATGCTTGTCATCAAACAACTTCTTGGCCTGATATTAAACGGGCTGGCTGGTACAAACATCATTAGTAAATATAGTTTATGAGAATATTAATAAAGCACTTAAGACTTCTACTGTTATTAAAATAGATCTGTTTTTTTACTCACTAAAATAAGTCACGTATAAGAAATTGGGCAATTATTATGGTAGCTAACGTATTAAATTATCTTACTGTCGCTACGGCACTAATATCATTAGTGTTCTTAGCTAGAAAGCGACTACGACAATCTATTCAATGGCGAGCAACAGTTACGCCACTTGCATCTATTATTGGTAGTGGTTTTTTGATCGTTGCACCCTTATTACATGCTGTACTAGGAAAATGGGCTCTAGCAGGCATGATTATCTTGTCCATTCTAGCGTATGCGATAGGAAGTGTTATCCGGTTTAATATTCGCTATGCAGAGACGTACCTGATTGACCATCCCGGAAGTAGCATTGCTAAAATTGAAACGCTGTCTCAATGGGCGTTAGGGATCGCATATGCTATCTCTGTTGCTTTTTATACAAGTCTATTCACTGCATTTTTATTTGATCGGTTATCAATTTCTGATCCAACATTAATGCGTTGGGCAACAACAGTATTGTTATTGTCCGTAATGGTAATAGCATGGCGACGTGGTGCTCGTGGTTTAGAAACGATTGAATTAGTCGCTGTAACCTTAAAACTAGCTATTATTATTGGCGTATTAATAGCGTTGGGTTCGTATGATGTTATAAACCACACGAGTTGGTTTCAACATGATGCAATTAAATCATTATCGTTATGGGATTCCGCTGCAATGCTCGCCGGAATGCTGATGGTGACACAAGGTTTTGAGACAACACGGTTTATGGGTAGTCAATACACTACAATTGTTCGCATTAATGCCGCACGTTATTCACAATGGATTGCAACAGCAATCTATATTACGTTTATTGGTTTTACCTGCCCGTTGTTCCTGGAATTTCCTATTGTAGAGTTAAACGAAACCACAATTAGTCAAACTTTGGGACAAGTTGTGATGGTGTTGCCAGTGATGTTATTGGTTGCAGCTACTGCAAGTCAATTGAGTGCGGCTTTGGCCGATACCATCGGCGGCGGTGGATTACTGAGAGAACTGATTCCAATTCGTCTGCCAGACAATCTTTTTTATATGGGAGTTGTAGCGCTAGCAATCATTCTGATTTGGAGTGCAAATGTATTTGAAATTATTAACTACGCTTCAAAAGGATTTGGCACTTATTATTTGTTGCAGGTTCTAATAACACTTGGGTTGCTTAGAAAAAAAATATTAAATCATTCTAATATAAAATTCTCTCTGGTTTGTAGCTTGTTAGTTTTAATACTGCTGTTTGTTATTTTTGCATCTATTCCAGCACCGCACAGTTAAGATTTTTATAAAACAGAAAATATAATTCATAAATGTCAAATAAACAACGAAGCATAATTTATATTTCCCTCACCATGCTTTTATTATCAGGGTGTGGTCAGGGAAAAAGTGAACCAAAAATATCAGGCCGTTGGTATACCCAGTCAGACATCGATCTTGGTAGCAAACATTTTTTAAAACATTGTTCAAGTTGCCATGGAGAAAATGCTGAAGGAACCGTTGATTGGCGTGAAAGATTATCAGATGGATCTTTTCCACCACCACCACTAAATGGAACTGCACATGCGTGGCATCACAATATGAGCACGTTACTTCGAACAATTAATGATGGCGGAGTTCCTTTGGGTGGGAAAATGCCTGGTTTTAAAGAAGTGCTGAGCAATAAAGAAAAGTTAGCCTTGATTGCATACTTCCAAAAATTTTGGCCAAACGAAATATACCAGTATTGGTTAGAGCGTGAAGGTACTAAATAACAATCTTAAATATTAATTAGGAAGTGAGATGATGTCAGAAATAAAAACAACCAGTAATCAAGCTGCAATTGATAAATTTAACACAGGCATACGTGAGCGTAATCCAGCTGAATATGAGTTTCATCAAGCGGTTCAGGAGTTTACAGAGTGTGTAATGCCATTTGTGTTAAATCATTCTATTTACAATGACGGTCATATACTCGAACGCATGACTGAACCTGATCGTATCATAATATTTCGAGTATGTTGGGAAAATGATGAGGGTCATATTTGTTGTAATCGTGCGTGGCGAGTGCAATTCAATAATTCCATTGGACCTTATAAAGGTGGTATGCGTTTTCATCCGAATGTTAGTCAAAGCGTATTGAAATTTCTCGGTTTTGAACAAGTCTATAAGAATGCATTAACAGGACTGCCTATGGGAGGCGGCAAAGGTGGCAGTAATTTTGACCCGAAAGGAAAGAGTGATCGTGAAGTAATGCGTTTTTGTCAATCATTGATGACAGAACTATCACGATACATTGGTGAAGATACCGATATCCCAGCAGGTGATATTGGTGTTGGTGCAAGAGAGATCAGTTATCTTTTTGGACAATATAAACGTTTACAAAACCGGTTTACAGGTGCATTGACCGGGAAGGGACTAGCCTTTGGCGGAAGTTTAATTCGTACCGAAGCGACCGGTTATGGTGTGGTCTATTTTAGTAAGAACATGCTGGCAAGACAGGGTGAATCAATTGTTGGTAAAACTGCAGTGATTTCCGGATCAGGGAACGTAGCGTTGTTTTGTGCTGAAAAATTATTGCAAGAGGGTGCAAAAGTATTAACTTTATCTGATTCCAATGGTTATGTTCATGATCCAGATGGGATTGATAAAGAAAAATTAGCGTGGCTTATGGACCTTAAAATTAAACGTCGTGGACGCATTAGTGAATATGTGGATACTTATTCTAAAGCAATATTTCATGCAGATAAGCGACCATGGTCTGTCAGTGCTGAAATGGCATTTCCTTGTGCGACACAAAATGAATTGGATGAGGCAGATGCAGGGATGTTAGTAACTAATGGAACGAGGTTGATTGCTGAAGGTGCAAATATGCCATGTACACTTGAAGCAATGCGCTACTTACGTGATGCGGAAATTTTGTATGCTCCAGCAAAAGCAGCTAATGCAGGTGGTGTTGCAGTATCAGGGCTTGAACAAAGTCAAAATGCAATGCGTATATTATGGACTAGGGAAGAAGTTGACCATCGATTACAAGAAATAATGGCTCACATACATCAGCAGTGTGTCGACTATGGTGATTGTGATGGTCATATTGATTATGTGACTGGTGCGAACATAGCAGGCTTTGTCAAAGTAGCTGATGCGATGCTTGCGTATGGCATTGGGTGAACTCTTTATATGGTATTGACGAGTTAATCTTAAATATCGCAAGAAATGCTTTCCCATTTCAATCAAATTGCCATTGCACTTTTCACTGTTTTAGTTAGTAGTGAAAGATTTCAGTTCAAGACCATAACGCTAAGGTCTGCTCACGGCCAGAAGCGGACATAGATACACTCTATTTAAAGAAGCAAAATGCCAAGCCCAATACTGCGAGAATAGCGCCAGATAAAATAAAATCAAAGTCTTTATAATCTTTAATATTATTTTTATTAATCACCAAATTTTTAACATTTGTACTAAATACAACTGAAAAAAAGAATGCGGATGTAAAAAGCGTAATAAAGGCTACTAAGTATCTTGAGGTTGCATTTTCAAACGGCGCATCTAACCCGCCTATGTAAAGAGCAATACCAAAGAATAAATTCCACGATAATAAATGAGCAATAATCACCCATGCTTTTAGCGTGATTAATCCACCAGTAAAATATCCTTTTATACTCATTTAATTCTTATTTGTTTAGTCCGCTTTGGGTCGATAGCAGCATAAAATCTATTTATAGTAACTACTAAAAGAAGATATGATTAATATATAAACCAGCACTTAATACAAAGGAGATTATCTTAATAAAATAGCACGCAAAACAGATGAACAGTTCTTAACTGAATGATTAAATCTGTGCCAGATTTAAGACTGGATGCCCCAATTCAACAGGGTTATGGCACAGAGCATGTACCGTAAGAAACTGTATTAGTTTGTTTGTTATTGTTTACGCAGATTAACGAAAGTAATGCTTTCAAAACGACCTGAGTAAAAAATTGACGGATTAGGAATCACGAAAACATGAAATTGAGACGTTAACTATCAGCTTAAAACATTTTCAGCCTATTAACACAAGTACTCTGAGTGTCCACTTTGTTTCAAGATACGATTCTAGTATCGCATCCGTTGGCGGATTCTAGTGCGTTACGCTAGATGCAACTGGCTACGAATTTAGCCGGTACTTAGAAATAGCATCGCCCCCTTAAAATAAGATGCGTTAATAAGTCTTAACGAAGTCTATCTAGAAAATAGCTTCATATACCGCTTAACCAATGCCGTAAATAAGTTGTAAAAGACTATGGTTGAATCTGTCGTTGTGGCATCTCGTCATAGATTCGTCCATTTAACGTGCGTCCAGTAGCACGTTTGTTGACACCGCCCCATTGTTTAAAGAAAAAATCAACATCATTTTCTCTACATTGTTTTAAAATCGATTTAACCCATTTCTTTTTCATCGGCCTTGCTTTTGGACCCGATTCACCACCGACAATCACCCAATCAATATCATGCAAGTTAAGATCTTTGAGTGTGCCTAATAAAGGTTCCAGCGATAAAAACTTGATGCGTGCGGGTGTTGTTACAAGATCATCGATTCTATGCATTACTTTTTTATTTTCGACACTAACTCCCATCCAAATGTTGTTCGACCAAGGTAGTTTATGTGCAACTTGCTTTAACCGTTCGCTCCTTTTTGTCAATATTTGAAATGTATGTTGGGGACATTCATTCATTGTTTCAAATACACGACGTATGAACTTTAATGGTACTTCTTCGTGGAATAAGTCACTCATTGAATTAACGAAAATAATGCTGGGAGATCTCCATTTCTTAGGGGCATCAATTAAGTCTTCGTGTAAGGTTAGTTTGAATTCGTTTGTATAACGAATATTGTTCATTGCTTTCAATCGTTTTGCCATTTTATGGGCGTAACAATTTTTGCAACCTTTACTTATCTTTGTGCACCCAGTGGTTGGGTTCCATGTTTTTTCTGTCCACTCTATTGTTGTATTGCCTGGCAATATATAGTCTCCTGTTTTGAATTTAATAACGTATAAATAATCAAGTAATTAGTAATGCAGCTCATCCAATGCAAAATTGACCAGCATATCTGCTTTGACAATAAACGAGTCTGTTCGTCGAACATGGGTGTATGTGACGAGGTTAAACTCAGTCTCCAAAGCCTTAACTTCAAGATAGTATTTTTTCATCTTAGGGTTTTTAACTTTATAAATTCCATTCAACTGATTTATGACCAGTTTACTGTCACTGAAAGATGAAACGTTATGTCGAGTGAATCTCTTGCAAAGTTTCAGTCCCTTTATTATGGCCTTATACTCAGCGCGGTTGTTGGTGCCATAGCCAATACGTTTTGCACAAGAATATAGTTCACCTCCTGATTTGTCCGTAATAAATATTCCGATAGAACTTGGGCCTGGGTTACCTCGAGAACCGCCATCCGTGTGCAGACAAACTTCATTGAATTTTTTCATCTGTTTTTAATTCCAATTAATATTTTTTCTTATAGTTAAAATTATTTTTATTTTTGCTTCATTGCTATTTGCATCTCGATTAGATAACTTGAAGGCATCTCTAAGAAAATAAAAACGCTTAATAGTGTCAAGTTCTATATTTTCATATGCAATATTATTGCGCTTGTCCACAGTGGAAGACTTAGGTATTTTTGGCTTTTTACCTTCGATCTTAAAAAGTAATTTGAGTAAGTTTCCAATCAGAACATCTGATGCTGCACTATGCATTGGTCTACCCCGATTTAATTTACGTGACTTCCATTTTTTTATTTCATATCTGATTGATTTCAATGTGAGTGAAAAACTCTGCTTGATTGTAGTAGGTGCATTAGTTCTGCGATGAATTATAAAATTGTTACTGTTACTTAAAACGTCATTCATACGTATACTACGCAACAGTTGTTCCCCTTCTTCTTCCAGCATGGGAATTATGATGACTAAGCATTTTTCTAATTTTGTTAATTCTTTTATTTTTTTATTTATCGTATCTGACGTATATATTTTCTCACCATCTATCTTTTCCACATAATAGTCATGGAGTATTTGCTTAACTAACGTATCAATTTTCGTTATTGGATATAATTTCTTTCGATCATCAGTAAGCATTTCAAAGATCCTCGGTGACCAAGTCGTGCAGAAATTCTGAAAATTACTTTTTAAGACATGTTCTGTATCAGGTAGGTAAGAAAATCTTTTAATAGAATCTATGTTTATTCTTGATTCAGACATATATAAGCCCGCATATTTGTTACCCCATTAATCATTGTGTTTTAACAATAGTATATCCATAAGGAGAATTAGAGGGCATAAATTATATTATTTATAATTATTATATTACCTCCAAAAATATTGTTCCGAGTGTTTTATGCCCTCTAATAATTTTTATTAGTAACCTATAGTTAAAAATATTATTCAACTTTGAATATTATCTTAAATAAAAATGAGGCGAATTATGACCGTAAAGATATTGTGTACTAGAGAGGTAGAGGCCAAAACAGGGTTGCATCGCACAACAATCTATAGAAGAAGAAAGGAAGGGACGTTCATAACGCCGGTAGAGTTAGGGCATGGACGCATTGGTTATTATGAACATGAACTTAATGATTACCTTATGAGCCTTAAACGTGCCTCGTATTAAAATTATCAAGCATAATATTATGTTCACGCCTTTTTCTATGAGAGATGAAGACAGAATTAATAAAAATGACTTAACGAAAATATCACTAAAATTTGAAACAGTTAATGAGGTTAACAACCGCTCATCGTTACGTCAGAAAGTTTTATCGAAGTCTAGTAGAGATGATTGCATACAGCTCTCAGATAAACTGTATGCATGTAATTACGAACCTTGTTGTAGTGCAGCCTGCCCACGCTGTTTTAGGTGCTATCGCAGGTGGTTCTATGCAGAAGTTTGCCATCTTTATGAGCAGTATGATGAGGCATATTCGTTGACTATTATTTACTACGATGAATGTTTGACTAGTAAAGAACTGTATAAATACGATCCAAAGACACTAAAAGATAGGTTGAGACAACAACTAAAGAGATCAGGGTTTAAACAACCTGTCATTGGTTGTCTAGAAATTGATTACCATCCCGAAATAAATAGATGGTTACCTCACTTTCACTTACTTGTTCTGGGTGATCCAATACCTGTTATTGCTTTACGAAGGAACTTCAAAAAGAACATTCAAGTTAAAGGTCGTACCTCAAAAGCAAATAGACCTGTCCATGTGCGAATTATAAAAAATAAAGAAAAACAATTGAGTTACTTGTGTAAGTCGTATTGGTCTCGTGTTGAAGCTTACACAAATAAACAAGGTAAACGACAAACCAGGAAGGTAGCCCTTAAAAGTAAGCAATTGCAGTTATCACTCCTAGTCCTAGATCGAATGGGTTATTCAGGATTATTGTTTTTATATGGTGTCCGACGACGTGGTTCTAAGTTGCTAAAGACTGCTGTCAGCGAGTGAAACATAAGAAGTATAGATGGAGCCCCTTAGTAAGGCTGTAGTACCTATGGAACAAGCAATCCCTGTAAATGTATGAGCAACACTACTCATTATTAGTATCTCATTTATAAGTTCGAAAAAGTTTGGTGATTTGGTGATTTGGTGATTTGGTGATCTTAATGTTTGTAATGAAATCTAGAAAGAGGTGATATGTGATTAAAGTAAAACTACTAGCAAAAGCACGTTTTTATAATGAGCAGAAAGGTGTCTATTTAATAATAAAAATTCAAGATATGGATGGTAAAAATAAAATAGTACGTATAAATGCAGCTGATGCGTTGTCAATGAAACATGTTCAAACAGTTCTAATTGACCATGGGTTTCCACCTCCAGTAACGAAAGATGGCTGGCATAAAATCCACGATATAGTGATGGGAGATACACCTGTAAGAGCAATAATAGTTAGAAGACCTGGTTTTGTAAAAACATCATATATGTTGCAGGATGAATCAATTATAGGTCCTATAGGTGAAATAGGTCCATTCCTAGATCCCGAGCATAATTTATCTTTGACAATAATGGATCAGAAAGGAAGTCTTCACGATTGGAAGAATGAGGTTGCTGTGTATGCAAGCTATAGTTCACGTATTATGTTAGCTATCAGCTCAGCTTTTTCAGGATATTTACTACGCTGGTCTGAGATAGAAAGTGGTGGTTTCCATTATTATGGCGATAGTTCAATTGGTAAATCAACTTCGCTCTATGTAGCAAATTCAGTTAAGGGGTCACGGGATTGTTTAGGTACATGGTCAGTAACAAAAGCAGCTATTGAAGAACATATGGGAGGAAGTAATGATTCATTGGTAACAATGGATGAGCTTTTTGCATTAGATGAAAACCCTGTAAAAGCAGCACAATTAGCAGGTAATATTTTTTATACTATTTCTTTAGGTAAAGGTAAGAAACGTTCAAAAAAATATCAATATAGTGAATTAACATGGTCAGTTTGTGTGTTAAGTACTGGTGAACTGAGCTTAGCAGAACATGCACGAGGTGGAGATATTAAGCGAATGCTTGGTAGTGAGGTCAGATTTGTTGATGTGCCAGCAGATGCTAATAATGGATTTGGTATATTTGAGTCGCTTCCAGATAATATAAAATCACCGGATAGGCTTGCAAAATTATTAGACAAAAATACTAAAAAATATTATGGAACAGCGCAGAAAGCCTTTTTAGAAAAACTAACAGAAGACTTGGCACAAGATACTAAACAAGTAACAAACAAAATAAATAGAGACATTAAGTATTTCATTGAGAAAAATAATGTAAATCGAAATATTGGATATCAGATCCGTATGGCAGAGCGATTCGCTTTAGCCTATGCAGCAGGATGTTCTGCAGTGAAATATAAAGTTCTTCCTTTTAAGACAAAACAAATATTTAAAGAGATATCAAAATGTTATATGGATGCAGTAAATGCGAGACCAGAAATGTTTGAAGAACGGCTTGAATATGCCAGTAAAAAACTAAGGAAGTTGCTCGTATCAGGTAATTTTATAGATATTCGTGATAAAAATCATGGATTTTCATGTGATGATATTAAATCTGCAGATGGTGTAAAAACGACCTTCGATGGGGAAAAAGCTAGGGCTATATTTACAAAAACATTAACAAGATTGATTAGCGATAAAACTATTCTTAAAAGAGTACTTTACGAATACAAAATTGCAGGCAGATTGATATGTTATAAAGACGGGAAAAAAACCAAGCAAATATCAACAGGAATTCAAAGTTGCAAGCCACGAGCTTACTATTTTCGTCCTTCGACAAAAAAGAATAAATGACGATTATTGTCGCTCTGGATTTATAATGCTTTTGATGCGCATTTTCATTATATAGATTTGAGCAGGGATGCTCTATCTATACCCAACTACTTGTTAACCTATCTAGTAAAAAGTTATCAAATTCTATATTTGTTTTTTTATCGATATCATGTTCTGAAAATTCAGCATGTATGGTTCTCAATGCATGTTTAGTTACCTCATCATTTTCGACACCAAGAATTTCTTCTACATGCCAAATGAAAATGGGGTTTCGATTTAATTTGATAATTGATGGCCCATAGCTTGAGACATAAAAGTAGCAAGCGCCCATGAGAATTTCGCATATATAATCAGCGATACAATTCTTGAATTTTTTGCTGACACTATTCAATTGTTCACCATTCGTAATTGGTCGTATTCGCTTGTTGCCAACCCAAGGAGGTTCAGGGAAAGTAATTTTATTGATCCTGCGAATTAAGTAATCTATCAGGCCGTCAATATCTTTGATCTTATGCAGTGAAACATGATCAATGAAATCAGGATATTTCTCTCCTAGCTTCAAACAGGCACGATGTATGAAAAGAATGATGTTAGTGTCTTTAGTTGTCTTCACATTATGTAATATTTTCAAATCTCGCCAGCTGTGATCAAGTTGAAAGAGACATTTAATCGTATTCGAGTTTATTGAGGAAGCATGTTGCAGGTGAGTGCTAGCTTTAGTGTCGTGTAGTAATTCGATTAATTCAAAATAGGTGTTCTTTGAAAATGGCTTACCATTTAATTTTTTAAGTAAATTTGTGATGCCTGGAGGATAGGGTCGTATAAGGTCTTTTAAGATTAGTTTTTTCGGATGCGTTCTAATCAATATAGCCAACTCATTATTAGATAGTCGTTTGTACTTTGAACTATCATTTTTATAAAGATATACAAGGCAGAGGAAATGAATAAAATCATCTCGTTGTTCTATTAGGTGTTCAAGAAAAGTAGTATCGGCATGACATAAATCCTTTAGCCATATATTTCCCCAATGATTCGGGGGAATGATTTTGTTTAATATTTTGTTATAAAGAGTAGATGGTTGCATTCCTTCTGATTAGTTTTCTTTCGATAAATTGGGAAGAAAAAAAGTTGCGTTGTTGGCTTTCAAATCAAGTTTAATAGCTGTTTTATTTATGATTGGAGCTAACTTTGTTGAGATAAGTTGTAAGGCTTCACGGCGTTCATCAATATAGTCATGGCGATCATATATACCTTCCACGCCTTTGAGTTTGTGATTAAGACAGCGCTCTGCCACATTTCCTGGCACACCTTCACTGGCTAACATACTTCTGCAGGTACGACGGAGATCATGAACAGTAAAATGGTCGATTGATAGTTTATTTTCTCGATAAAGTTTTTGTATTGCAGCGTTGAGAGTATCTGGACTGATATGTCCGCGTTTACTAGTGCGTCGATTGGGAAAGACAAACTCAGAGCCATTGGCGCGAATGTATAATTCAAATAGCCATTCTAATGATTCATCGGATAGAGGAACACTGATACCTACACCCGTTTTACTACGTGAATTGGGTATGTGCCAGAGTTTGCTCTTTGTGTCGAACTCTTTCCAGAGGGCGGCAATGAGTTCGCCTTTACGTACGCCTAGTGTTACAAGCAAGGCAGCAGCAAGTGTGTTCTCTCGTGTAAATTGGTCACTGTATTTATTAAAACAATTAAAGGCTTCTTGTACTTCTTCAAATGAGAGGGCGCGACTTCGACTTGTTTCCACCCCTCCGGCATCATTTACATTGAAAGCTTCAGCTGGATTATTACTAAGTAAGTTAAGTTTTATGCCATGTCTGAAAAGTTGTTTGCAGTACATCAGAGCATCGTTAGAGATCGTTGGGCGACCACTGTTGGTAATCTTGGAGATGATAGCGCGAATATCTTGTGGATTAACGTGTTCGATTGCCAACTGCCCTATCGTCGGGGCTAAATCCTTTGTATAGACGCGGCGAGGTATGTTCGGATGTTTGAGTCGTTTTTCACATTCTTTAAGCCAGTCTTCTGCCAGATCATCGACAGTCTTAATGATAGTTTTATCGGCTCGTTTTCGCTCTGCTAGTGGATCAATGTTTTTTTTGACATTGCTTCTAATCAGAATGGTTTCAGAATTAGCATCTGCAAGTGACAGTTCGGGATAGCGTCCCAATGTTATTTCACGTCGTTTACTATGGATGACGTAGCGTACTACCCAAAACCCGGAGCCTTCTTTACTAATACGGAAATACAGACCATTGCCAATGGCATATCGTCCAGCCGTGCCACTCTTTATTAGCGATTTGATCTGTCTGTCCGTCATATTTTTAGCCATAACAGAACCTTAGAAATAAATGGTGACAGATTGTAAAATATTGGCTCATTTTAGCAAGATTATGAAAATCTGTCACCAATTCTGTCACCATTTTTATGAAACTTAGTGCAACATAGAGCAACTTTATGAAACAGTGAATAGTTGTAAGTTATTGTTATTAAAGAAAATATATACTTATTGAAACAGGCTGAAACATTATTCTATGTTTTGGATTTGTTCACGCATTTGCTCAATCAATACCTTTAAATCGACTGATGAGTTTGTGGTATCAAGATGAGCCGATTTTGATCCCAATGTATTCGACTCCCGATTCATCTCCTGCATCAGAAAGTCCAGACGTCGACCGACAGGACCATCCTGATCAAGCACTCGCTGTACTTCATCAATATGTGCGTCAAGTCTGTCTATTTCTTCAGCCACATCCATTTTTTGCGATAATAACAATAATTCCTGTTCAAGCCGGTCATTATCAAATTCAGTGCTTAGCTCTTGTACGCGCAAGGTCAATTTTTCACGAATACCGTCGAGAATGATTGGCATCTGTTCGCGCACTCTGGTGACAATTTCTTTGGCTGCTTTACTGCGTTCCAGGATCATAGTTCTGGTCTTATCACCTTCGCGTTGGCGTGTAGCAATAACCGCGGTAAGGGTCTCATTGACTAACTCAAGTAATGGCCCACTTATCGCTTCAGGATCGGGAACGTCTCTATCAAGGACGCCTGGCCAGCGTAGTAATTCGAGCGGATTGATTGGCGCAGGTGATTTTAACTGAGCGTTTGTTTTTTCCGCTGTTTCCATAATTTTTGCCAACAGTTCCTGGTTTACTGGTAATGTCCCTTTAAAATTTTCGCGCTGTTCATAGCGAATATTGCAATCAATTTTGCCGCGTTTTAGTTGTTTTGATAATCGATCACGGATAGCTTGTTCCAGCAGACGTAATTCTTCAGGCAGACGAATCGACATTTCCAGGTAACGATGGTTAACGCTCCTTATTTCACAAGAGGCTTCACCCCATTCCCCAGAATGTTCTGCTCTACCATATGAGGTCATGCTCTTTATCATCAAATTATCCTTTCCGTTATCATTATTCGACAATAGTAACGTTTCGGCAGGATATGGGAAATACGCAGACACGTTTTATCGTTATAATGCAGCACTTTTTTACAGGAGATTAATATGCGCCCAAGTGGACGTTCACCGGATCAACTTAGACCCGTCACAATAACAAGGAATTTTACCTGTCATGCCGAGGGCTCAGTATTGATAGAATTTGGAAATACAAAAGTAATTTGCAATGCCAGTTTCGATTCGGGTGTGCCTGGGTTTTTACGTGGCAAAGGTCAAGGTTGGGTCACGGGTGAATATGGCATGTTGCCACGTTCGACAGGATCACGTATGCGACGTGAAGCATCACAAAATAAGCAGGGTGGTCGTACGATGGAAATTCAGCGTCTGATAGGCCGATCATTACGTGCTGTAATCGATATGGGTGCCCTTGGTGAAAACACCATCGTTATTGATTGCGACGTCATACAGGCAGATGGAGGGACGCGCACGGCATCGATAACAGGTGGTTACATTGCATTGGTGGACGCTGTCAATCAAGCCAAGGCGAAAGGTTTAATCGAGTCAGATCCGATTAAATCAATGATCGCCTCTATATCTGTAGGTATACATAATGGGCAGCCAGTGTTAGATCTGGATTATGCCGAAGATTCCACAGCTGAGACGGATATGAATGTGGTGATGAATGATGAAAACCATTTCATCGAAGTGCAGGGTACCGCAGAAGGTCATCCATTCACGCCGGATGAATTAAATAGCATGTTGGCGCTTGCGCAAAAAGGAATTAGCGAATTGTTTGAACATCAACGTAACGCCTTACAGCAGTAATTGCTGGAGGATTTAGTTTGGAAAAGCAAGATATTGTGCTCGCGAGTAATAACCCGGGGAAGGTCAAAGAAGTAAATGAATTACTGGCGGGTACCGTTTTTCAGATACTTCCGCAATCTGAGTTTGATGTTGTTGAAGCGGAAGAGACTGGGTTAACTTTTGTAGAGAATGCAATACTCAAGGCGCGTAATGCTGCCCGTTATACTAGACACCCGATAATCGCCGATGATTCTGGTATAGAGGTCCCCGCATTAAATGGTAGACCAGGTATTTACTCTGCACGCTACGCTGGGGAGGGTGCTAGTGATGAAGATAACCTAAACAAACTAATAGAAGCTATCAGGCCATTTAATGAAACGGATAGAAAGGCGCGATTTGTCTGTGTCATGGTCTTTTTAAAACATGCGGAAGATCCAACGCCAATAATCTCTCAGGGTATCTGGGATGGGATTGTCATGACTGAAACGGCAGGTGAAAATGGTTTTGGTTATGATCCTATGTTTTATGTGCCAACTCATAATTGTATGTCTGCAGAATTAAGCCCGGATACAAAAAATCAAATAAGCCATCGGGGGCAGGCACTACAGTGTTTAGTCAAGCAACTTCGCTTGTAGTAAAGGTTATCTGATTGCTAACTTATACTCAGTGATAATGACCCTTGTTATATTTCAGGTGAGTTAGCCTATTACCTTAAAGAAAATGATATGACGCAGACACAAGATCGTTCGTATCCCCCGCAGACACAAGGCAAGATTGAGTGCTGGCATTATTCGATGAAGAACCAGTTATTACAATCATGAGCGTTATCATAAATCACTCAGCAACCTGACACTTGCTGATGTATTTTATGGGCGTGGGGAAGAAATACTCAGTCAACGTGAACTGATTAAATAAAACACGTTAGCGATGAGACGACAAATGCATTACGATAAACAACCAGTGAATTACGCAACCAGTTGATGAACTAATGCGTCTCTTAAATTAAGCCACTCTTTGGTCAAAAGGTTTCGACGACGCACATCTATTCAAGTTAAATAAATAAAGTATTTAAACCTTCATCCTCTAGCTATGCTCAATTTCAGAGAATCTATACCATTGTCTCTCTATATTCATCTGCCATGGTGTGTTAAGAAATGTCCTTATTGTGATTTCAATTCACATGAGTTTTCTGCAGCAGGTTTTGAAGAAGAGAATTACATAGAGGCTTTAATACGGGATCTTGACTCGGAACTTCCCCGGATCTGGGGACGAACGATCAACACGGTCTTTATTGGAGGAGGGACACCGAGTTTATTTTCGCCTGAGTCACTGGATAAGATACTCAGTGCGATACGCTCACGATTAAACATCCACCCGGCAATAGAGATTACGTTGGAGGCAAATCCGGGTACAGCAGAAGCAGAAAAATTCCAGCGTTTCAGAGAAATTGGAATCAATCGTTTATCGCTTGGTGTGCAAAGTTTTGATGACAAACATTTAAAAGCATTAGGACGTATTCATGATGCGGGTCAGGCACACCATGCGGTCGAGCTTGCTCAAGAGGCCGGCTTTGAAAATTATAATATTGACTTAATGTTTGGACTCCCTGGGCAAACGATCAATGAGGCCTTGTATGATATTGATAAAGCAGTTGCACACTCACCAACACATATATCCTGGTATCAATTAACGATCGAGCCCAATACGGTTTTTAATTCACGACCTCCGATTTTACCTAGCGACGACGATATCTGGTCTATGCAAGACCAGGGGCAGTCATTTCTTGAAAATGAAGGGTTTAAGCAGTATGAGATTTCAGCTTATGCTAAAGAAAAACATCCGGCACTACACAACCTCAATTATTGGCAATTCGGTGATTACCTTGGTATCGGCGCCGGAGCTCATGGCAAAATCACAAATGTGGCACAAGGGAAGATTGAACGTTTTACACGCCATAAAATACCTAAACGGTATATAGAGTTGGCTGGTACTGATGCAGCCATCACTAAAACAAGAACATTAGTACCAGATGAGTTAGCACTCGAATTTGTAATGAATGCTTTCCGCTTGGTTGAAGGCGTTCCTGCCCATTTTTTTTCCGAGCGAACTGGCCTGACCTTAAAAAGTGCTGAGAAAGAACTAACTTTAGCCGAAGAGCGTGGGCTGATTGAATGGCAACTTAATGAATTGCGTCCATCCGCAAAAGGACTACGGTACCTTAATGAATTACTTGAAATATTTGTGCAGTAGTCGCGAATATACGACATTGGACTCATGGATCACTAGCTTTCTATTTTTAGAAAAGATAGTATTTTTGTTCTTGTTTGTGAAATCTTAAAGAATGCCCTGCACTGTATAAATATGCTAACCGAAGCCATTAAAAGTAATATTATTTCAATCAGTCTGTCTGAATTAGAATCCCTATGCGAGGAATTCATGGCTGAAAATGGTGAGCATACGGAAAATGAGTTTATTCATCATCTTTATAATTCAAAACGCATTACCGCAAATGAATTCAAGAATATTCAAACCCACGGAAAAGTTGAACTTACTTTGATCGGGGATATTAATGACATAAGCGATATTGGTAATAAACAGTCAGATACAGAGGCTTCAAGCAAAGAGATCAGCGGTACCTATGTTGATGATGAGAATTACACTATTCTGGAATCGATTGACGAAGGGGCAATGGGTGAAATCCTGATTGCCAGAGACAATAAGCTAAATCGTACAGTAGCCTACAAAAAAATTCACGAGCATGTTGCTGAGATCCCGAGTTACTTGGGACGGTTCTATATGGAAGCTCAGGTTACTGCGCAGTTGCAACACCCGAATATCGTTCCGGTCTATGATCTAATGACGACGAACACTTCTGTCGGTTATGCGATGAAGTTGATTGACGGCATAACTTTAAAAGACCACATCAGGGAAACGCAAGATCAATATGTTAAGTATGGTAAACCGGATGAGCACCATACCTTGCACGCCAGACTCGAGCATTTTTTAAAAGTTTGTGATGCTATGCATTACGCGCATCGTAAAGGTGTTATCCATCGTGACTTGAAGCCACTAAACATCATGATCGGACCCTATAACGAAGTCTATGTAATGGACTGGGGGATCGCTAAAACAGTTGAAGTTGATAAAGAAACCTTCGGCGATAAAACAGTACTGGTTGGTCATGAAGAAGTTGATGATGATGACAAGACCAAAATGGGGCAGGTCATGGGTACTCCCGCCTATATGTCACCTGAACAAGCAGAAGGTGAACATGACATTCTTGACCATCGCAGTGATCTCTATTCATTAGGCCTGATTCTATTTGAACTAGTGACCTTTCATCGAGCAATCAATGGGAAAACTACCGAACAAGTCATGATGAAGGCTCGCCGTGGCCAAATTGATCAACCACCGTTATATGGCAAACAAGCAGATGAACAAGAACAGTTGCTAGCGATTGTTAAAAAAGCGACACAGTATATGCCAGAAGATCGATATTCAACGGTTGCAGATTTTGCTGATGATATTCGCCGTTTTATACATGGTGAGGCGATCAAGGCTCGACCTGAATCGAGAAAACAAAAGGTCATGCGTTGGGTGGCTCAGCATCGAAAAGCAGCTATGAATATTGTGCTCTATTCTGTCCTGGCCAGCTTTCTGTCTATAGTTGCAATTCTGGTCACGCAGATGCAAACGATGAAAGAGACACAAAGTGAAGACAAGATCACCAATCAATTTATAACCAAAGTTGTCGATAAAGCTCAAAAAATTGATTCACAATTTTTAAAGTTTGAAGGCATTTTGGAAGGTTTATCAATTGGTGCGACTAACCTTTTAAATCAAGGCAGTATTGATCCCACACCTTATTACACCAATGAGACAATAGCTCTTTCAGGGATGGGACCATCAGACTACAAGTTCTCGGATGTTTATGGTTTCCCTGTTAGTGTTGATTACCATGTTTACGCCTTTGCACCAGGTGTTGGTGAATATGAAGTAAGACCCATATTACAACGGTTAAATCCTATACGGCATTCATTTAAAACATTGATATTAAAGAGTCACAAAGAAAATGTTGTGCCAGATGATGATAAGGCCGCACGCAAGCTTATTATGGAAGAAGGCTTACCATTAGTTTGGTCCTACATTGGTCTGGAAGAAGGAATCATAGCCGCCTATCCGGGGAAAACCGGTTACCCGAATTCCTATGATCCAAGACAGCGGCCATGGTATCGGTCGACAATGGATAAGACAGGGATAAATTGGTTGCAGCCCTATGTTGATGTTGGTGGTCGAGGTGTGTTGCTGCCTGCGACTACGCCACTTTTTAATAACGATGGAAAATTTATTGGTGTCGCTGGTGTAGAACTTACCCTGGATTACATACGTAAACGACTCATGACTTTGTATGGCATCGATGGTCTGGAAGAGACTTTCTTGCTTAATGATAAGGCGGAAGTCATTGTCTCATCATCTGACAGGGCTCAGTCTTATGGCATCGGCACTTTAATCAATTCAATCGAAGAGCTCGAAGTATTCCCGAATGAATATGTTGCTAATAAAATCACTAGAGGGTTATCAGGGCATTATTTTTATATCGAACGCGGACGTGAAAAAGTGATCGCTTATTATAAGTTGAACTCAACCGGTTGGTATTATGTTGCCAAGGCAGATGCTGAAGAAATGTTAGAAATAATGCAGTAAAACAGCTTGCTTACTAATTACATCGTATAATTAATATATTCATTTAACAATGGACTGGACAGTCTATATTCTACGCTGTTCTGATAACTCTCTCTACACAGGTATCACCTGTGATTTAAATCGTAGATTAAACGAACATAATCATAATAATCGTTTGGCAGCAGCGTATACTCGTGCCCGACGACCAGTAACTATTGTTTATCAAGAAGCGCATGTTGACCGTTCGTCGGCAAGTAAACGTGAAGCGATAATAAAAAAAATGACAAAGGCAGAAAAGGAATTATTGGTTAAATAGCACTATGGCAAGATCAGATTCAAAGAATATCGAACGCCCCAAGGCGAGTAGTCTTAAACCTTTACGACTGGCCTTGCCTTTCATGCGACCCTATGTTTCCAGGTTGTTCCTCGCATTCTTGTTTTTAACGTTGGCATCAGTCTCAATGTTAGCTATGCCTGTGGCCATCCGTTATGTCATTGACTTTGGTTTCTCAAGTGACAATGTAGATTCGATTAACACATATTTTATTGCCTTACTTGGGCTCGCAATATTCTTTGCTATATTCGCATCACTTCGATACTACCTGGTAATGTGGATAGGTGAACGTGTAGTCGCAGATATACGTTCTAGTGTTTATAAACACGTTATAAAAATGAGCCCTACATTTTTTGAGGTGACACGCACTGGCGAAGTTTTATCGCGGCTGACAACGGATACTACTCTGGTACAAACAGTATTCGGTGCGGGGATGTCGATTGCACTACGTAGTCTGTTTAGTGTTATTGGCTGTTTGATTATGTTATTTGTGACCAGCCCAAAACTAACGATGATGATTATACTGTTAGTCCCCGTCGTGGTCGTGCCAGTATTACTTTATAGTCGCAAGGTTAGGAAACTTTCGCGCGCCAATCAGGACCGTATTGCTGATTCAAGTAGCATCGCGGGTGAATCATTAAATGCAATTCATATCATTCAGGCATTCACCCTGGAAGGATTTCTTGGAGAGCGGTTTAGCAACTCGGTAGAAGAAACATTTAAAACAGCACGGCGTCGCTTGCAAGTGAGTTCACTATTATCCGGCACGATCATACTAACGGCCTTTGGCGCGATGGTGGTTGTGTTATGGGTTGGTGCTCACGCTGTTGTCGATGGCACCATGACGCCGGGCACATTAGGACAGTTTTTATTGTATGCCACATTCCTTGCGGGAAGTACGACCTCTCTGGGAGAAGTCTGGAACGATATTCAACGTGCTGCAGGTGCGATGGAACGCTTGATGGAGTTATTGCATATGGAGTCAGACATAAAGACGCCACAAGATCCGGTATTATTTCCTGAAATAGGTCGAGGGCATATACAAATCCAGAACGTTTGTTTTAACTACCCATCACGTCCTGCTATTAAAGCATTGGAGCATTTCAACCTTGAAGTTAAACCCGGAGAAACGATAGCTCTGGTTGGTCCTTCCGGAGCCGGCAAGAGTACGGTGTTTCAGTTATTAATGCGATTTTATGATCCGCAGTCAGGAAATATCTTGCTGGACGGTGTGGATATCAAGGAGGCCGACCCAGAGGCAGTACGACAAAGAATCGCGATAGTGCCACAAAATACAATCTTGTTTGCCGCTACTGCAATGGAAAATATTCGTTACGGTAATCCTTACGCAACGGACGAAGAAGTCAAGAATGCAGCTCAGGCAGCAATAGCTGATGAGTTTATCGAGAAGCAACCAGAAGCTTACCAAAGCTTTTTGGGTGAAAAAGGTGTTCGATTATCGGGTGGTCAGCAACAGCGCATTGCCATTGCCCGCGCTATATTAAAGAACCCACCAATTATGTTACTCGATGAAGCAACTAGCGCGCTTGACTCCGAAAGTGAAAAATTAGTGCAAACTGCACTTGATCATCTTATGCAGGATCACACGACGTTGGTGATTGCACATCGTTTATCAACAGTTATCAAAGCCGATCGCATCGTGGTGATGGACGAAGGAAAGATTGTTGATATTGGTCAGCATCAGGAATTAATGCAAAAGAGTGGGATATACAAACGACTCGCGGAAATTCAATTTGGGCAATATAAAACCAATAGCAATGGTCCACTAGAAGAAAGCAAGCTGGCTGTATAATAATGATTTAACACTTTACTATTTAAAACGAGTATTGACTGATACATATGAAACCATATTATTTACCTGACATATTGCTGCTGGTAGTCATTACATTTTCAATGAATGCATTGGCAGCTAGTGATGATTTGGAACAATTGAATATTATTGATTGGCATGTACATGTCGCCGGCCTAGGTCATGGAGAATCAGATAACTTTATTAATGATACGATGTACAAAAACTTTCGATTTAAGTTTTTCTTAAAGTGGATGAACGTCACGGAAGAAGAATTGAAAAGACATGGTGATCAAATCGTTGTAAAACGACTAAACGAAAAAATAGAAGAATCGAAATACATTGACCAGGCAATCATCCTGGCGCTTGATGGCGTTATCGATAAAAAAACTGGGAAACTGGATAAAGCCGCCACGCAATTTTATGTCGACAATGAGTTTGTCGCACGAGAGTCTGCAAAGTATCCAAACTTATTATTTGGTGCCAGTATCAACCCAAGCCGTGCAGACAGTGTTGAGTTATTAGAAAAAGTTTATGCGCAAGGTGCAGTGTTAATAAAATGGATACCGTCGATCATGCACTTCGATCCAGCAGACAAACGCTTTGAACCTTTCTATCGTAAAATGGCCGAATTAAATATTCCTTTACTCACGCATACAGGAATGGAAAAGTCCTTCCCTAATACCAACGATGCGCTCGCAGATCCAAGACGATTGGAGCTGGCATTAAATAGTGGTGTGACCGTTATCGCAGCACATATAGCGACAACGGGTGAGTCAGAAGGGCAGAATAATTTTGAACGTATTATGCCCATGTTTGTTGAATTCCCTAATCTTTATACCGAGATATCCAGTTTGACCCAAATAAACAAACTCGGCTATCTGGCGCAAGCATTACAAAAGCCCGGTTTAACAGAAAGAATGATCTACGGTACCGACTGGCCGTTACAGTCCTTCCCCCTGGTTTCGCCCTGGTATCATATTAATCACATCGGAATAAAAAATGCCTGGCGATTGAGTAAGATAAAAAATAAATGGGATCGAGATATTGAATTAAAAGAAGCCATTGGTGTGCCGCAATCAGTTTTTACTAGAAGCGTAGGACGCATAAATTCTTTGTTAGACGTGAATTAAAAATGAAACAAACAAATGAATCAGGGCCAATTGATTGTGACACACCCGTTACAATAATTGTTAAGCGACGACCCAAGCCAGGTCGTATAACAGATTTTGAAGATGTCATGTCGGCTACGACCAAAGATGCAATGTCTTTCGAGGGACACCTTGGCGTAAACATTATCAAACCAACCAAGGCCGGAGACTATTATCGTATCGTATTTAAATTCGATTCCATGCGAAACTATCTGGCTTGGGAAAATTCAGATATCCGCCAGAAATGGATGGAACGTTATGCTGAAGTTGCAGCAAGCGGATATGAACTGGAAATCCTTAGTGGGCTGGAGACCTGGTTTATGCTAGAAGGAGAAGAGGCGCTAGTTCCTCCTCCAAGGTATAAGATGATGGTTATTGTTTGGATATCCATTTTTCCATTATCTTTGTTTCTGAATTACTTCTTAATGCCATTTATGGCTGAGCTTAATCTAGTAGTAAGAGTGGCCGTCAGTTCACTCATCCTGGTTCCCCTGATGACATATATCGTAATGCCAATAGTGGCAAAACTTTTCCATCGTTGGCTACACTGTAGTGAGAGTTAAACAATAATTGCCAATATTCTAGTATCTTAAGAGATCTTCATAATAAATTGGCTTACCTGAGCTTCACAAAAACTTCATAAAAATCAAACTTTAAAGGCTATATACAGTCATAAATAGCAGACTATACTTAAGTGGAAGTGGTATAGAGATTGCAGATTAATTATGTAGGTAACTTAACACCGCAGGAGGTGTGCCATGATCCCTACCAATGTTATCCCAATCCAGGACGTTCAATACAGTAAACTTTGTGGAGTCTGTCCGTTATGTGATAAGACTGATGGCTTTGTAAACCTCGGTAAGGAACACTGGTTTATATGTCGCGACCACGAAACAAAATGGTTTGTCGGAATTAACCTGTTTGAAGGTTGGCAGAACCAAACAGTGGCAGAAGCGCAAAGCATCGAAAGGATGCTTGATGGTTTTAAGGAAATAACGCCGCTCAAAAATGTGTTGGATGAACACCCGCAAAGAAGTATAGCGAATTAATTGTAACGGATTCTTTGTCTCCGGAAGTGGCTGGAGAGACCCCCCGTAAGCAGACCAGGGAAGGTCTGCGTAATTTAGCCACGGCGTATTATTTTGCCAATGCTTGCTTAATACGCAAACCAACATTCTGTTTTACCAGGACATCGCTCATGCCAGTAGGTCGTTTATAAACGACTTTTTTATCCTTACCAACAACATAAACAGCGGGCGTGCCTCTAACACCATATTGTGTTGCGACCTCATCACCATCCATTAACATCGTATAAGTAAACCCCTTCTTATCAAAATATTCTATCGGGTCGATAACACCATCTTCATAGACATCAATTGCATAAAATTTAACATTTTTATTTCGATACTGACGATAAATATCCTCAAGGTGCGGCATCAACGTTATGCAATACGGGCACCAGGTCGCCCAAAAGATAATCACCGATACTTTATCTTCACTATCGACATAATATTGTACTGAACTACCATCCTTTGCTTGCAGCTCCCAATCAGTCGCCGTCCCACCGACAGTAAGTGGTGCAGCATAGACCGAAGAAAATGGAAGTAACATAAAGCTTATAAAAGAAAGCAACAGAATAAAAGTAATGCGCATAGCGATGCCTATAGTGTTACTGAGTTAGAATAAGTAAACAAAGTGTATCAAAAATCAGGGGAAGAGAGGCTAATAATATTTTATGTGTTCCATAGGTTGTTTTATAAAAAATATGGCTGACTGCATTATTAGCACTATACTAATGATAAAACATAAGGAGCTAGTCGCCCTGTAAACCGCTACCTATGCTAGATAAACTATTTAAAAAACCATTGGCACTTAAAGTCGGTGATCAGACACTACAGTTTAGTTCAGTAACTGATATTGCATTTTGTCTGGAAGGTAGAACATCAATATCATCCGCAAAGCTAGCAGAATTATTCGCGTTATCGGCAGAAGAATTAGACACGCAAGCGCAGAAACTCGCTAGCTTGAATAAAAGTATGTTTAAAATACTCAATAGTATTGTCGATGAACCGGACAATATTGATCGTTCAATGCGTGAATTAGATACGCAAATGTTTTCGCAAGACCAGAATTGGCGCGACATAATCCAGTCCTTAAATAAAGAGCAGGGTGATATCGACGCTATCCGTGTCACCGTTATTATGAAATATATGAAGTATTTATCCGCTGTGGAAGATGCCATCGACACTATTCGTGCGGGGATGAAACAGAATGAAGGGACTGTAGCAAATGGCGCTGTAAATAAACTAAATGATTTCGAAGAGACATGGGGGCTTGGTCATTTACGCGAAGAGATTAAGTTCGATACTCAAGTGGAAGCGGAGTTTCAGCGCTTGCCAAAAGACACAACGGTCTCAGTGACACTGCCGCCAGGAGAAAAAATAGGTGTTCGCCTCGCATCATACCCGGGGCAGCTTGTAGCAACGAATGGTGAAGTACAATACATCGACGAGAGTGGAACTACGGTTCTCAATCAAGGTGCCAACATGATTGGCAGAAGTGTCAAAAGTACAGTGAAGATCGATCCAGCGCAAAAACATGTTTCGAGAACACACCTCTCTATACGTATTAGTGAAGGTAATGCGCTTAAGTTGACAGACCATTCATCAGAAGGCACATTCATTAATTCTGACTTTATAAAATAGAATATAGTTTGAGAATTAATAATAGAATCATTCAAACGTTTCTGATTGTCTTCGCCTACGGGAGTACGCCGATAAGCAATAGCCATGCAGTAGCCGGCGATAAGCTTATTATCACGGGGAGTATAGTAAATCTCAGAACTGCGCCATCAACGGATGCCGCCTCACCAATAAAATTATTAAAAGACCGAATTGTCATCGAGATCCAACGGCAGGGTGATTGGGTAGAGGTAAGTACCAATAGAGAAGACATCAAGACTGGCTGGATCTATAAAACCTTAATTAAAAAGCTAAAGAAAAAAGAAAGCGCAGAAGAAAAACGCTTTAGAATCTTTAAGCAAAGGTTTAATGCCTATACAGAAAACGTAAGGAACCAAAATGGTATACCTCAGTTCAAAGAGGTGATCGATAAAGACGAAGGGACCATCCATGTTATTGCAACAACAGCTTGGTTGGCGGCAACACATGAAGCCCGTGGCGTGTCATTAAATCATGTGTTCAAACTATGGAGTGATGTCGTACCTGTGGGAAGCTCACTATCAGTAGTCGTGTTTGATGAACAAGGCGAGCAACATACAATGATGATGCGCTAATTTAGTGTTCGGTATCCGGACTGTAAGATCTGGTTAAAGCTTGTGTTCGGAAAGTGCTAGATCAAATCTAGCGTTATAAACATCATTCGTCTAACAAAAATCGATTAAGCCTTTGTCGTAACCTTTTGTTTTGAGTACGGAGTTTTTCCATTTCCTCGATCATGTCGAGATACAATGGAATGCCGGCCCATTCAATATCAAAATCACGGTGTAGTCGTGCTGCGCGTTTAGCGATGCTGAGCATAGTACTATCGAAGCACCATTCTTCAGGTGAAACGCCTTTCGGTTCGAGTACGCCTTCTTCAACAATTGTAATCAGAACTTCGGTTGGCAGTTCTGCAATTTCGCAAACCTCATAGAGCGAGAGTTCGACAGTTACACTGGTTTTAATCATGACTTGCTCCATTCGCTACGTGGATTGAATTTAATCTTTTCCGACAAGGTTTGCCAAAGTTGTTGCGTTTCCTCATCAGTTTTATCCGGGATTACTATTTTTATAACCGCATATAAATCACCCATGCCGGTTTTGTTTACCAAACCTTTACCTTTGACACGCAAACGTTTTCCGGTCTGGCTATTCGGCGGCAAAGTTAAATTAATACTACCCGCGAGTGTTGGCACCTCAACCTTGGTGCCGAGTATGGCTTCCCACGGTGCGATAGGTACGGTAATGATCAGGTTATGTCCCTCAACATCAAACAAGGGATGGGGTACCAGGCGTATATGCAAATACAGATCGCCATTAACGCCATCACCAATACCGGGTCCACCCTGTCCTTTTAAACGAATACGTTCGCCTTCGGTAACACCCTTGGGAATTTTAATATTCAATGATTTCTTAACATCGGCCAGTCGTCGCCCTTCGGCATCGTAATGCGGAAGATGATAGGAAATCGATTTCTGTTTATCTGAAAGTGTCTCTTCAAGAAAGATGGGTAATTCGGTTTCGATATCCTGCCCGCGAATACTAAATCGAGTTTCTCGATGTTGTTGTCCGCCTGAGCTGGCTTGTGCTTTACCGCCGCCAAAAATGGAATCAAAGAAATCGGAAAAATCACCACCATGATCACCAGAAGGTTGCCAACCCGGTGGTGGTGTAAAATTTTGTCCATGCTGGCCATACTTTCTCAGTTCATCGTACTCCGCTCTTTTTTCCGGATCTTTCAGTGCGGCATAGGCCTCCGCCACATCCTTAAACCTGGCTTCAGCATCTTTTGCTTCGCTCACGTCGGGATGATATTTACGCGCCAGTTTTCTATAGGCGGTTTTGATCGCCTTCAAGTCGGCTTCGGGTGAGACACCTAGAATATTATAATAATCTTTGAAATCCATTCATAACCTCTTATGAAAACAGTAGTGTAATGCAGAAAAACAGACATTGTTTTTCCCAATGACCAGCGCTAAAGATAAATCAGTTGCCCACTTAAAAATTCATAAATCTCATCTTCTGACGCTTTCACATCGAGTTCATCTTTGCTTACCCGAGTCACGTCATAGCCAAAGTTTCTGAGTTTGTCGGCATAGAACTCAATCGAAGGATTTTCGCCCAGCTTGTGATCCGCGGTGCGATGAAAGTTTTGGGCGTCTGCAAGACTCAGGGTCAGAATGCCCGTTTCCCGCTTATATTCGCTCATGTTGTTATCCCTCATATATACTTACCTATCTTGTGTCGGCAGAGTGATATTGCAAGATCAAGCCATGATATATTGTAGGCTAACGCTGAAGTTATATTTGACTAAAATCAAACATTCTCAATACAAATTAAAAGAATCATGTTAATCGAACATCTCCAGATCAAATACCTCGACTTGTTAGTCCAATTACCTAAGGAACAACTATCGGCATTATTAGCATTAGATGAGGTGCCTTCACAATGATGTACAAAAAATGACCAAGCCGCGGAATACTAATAAAAGCCTAGCGTACTCGTTACTAATACCACTTGCGAGCTGTAACGTAAGTGATATCCGCACGGCGAGCGTACTCATACAAGACCCGGCCGCGGGTGCCGCGCAAGTATTGGAAAGCAAAGGCCGGCAATACGCATTAAACCCCGGGCAACTCCCGGCAGATCTCAAGGCCTATAAAACTCGGCTAGAAAATTTTATCGGATTCATCAGCGATATCTGGGGTGAAGACGACGCAAGAGAAGCGGGTCCGAAAGACTATGTAAAGTACACAGACAAATATTTCAACCGCGCTCATATCGATTTTGAGACCGGTACAGTCACTATAGAAACACTGGCACCAGACTCACAAGAAACGTATTTAAAGAAAGCCATCATCACAACTCTACTCACGCCAGACGATCCAAGGCAAGTCGATCTCTATTCCGATGCCACCCCTAAAGAAGACGGCAAACCCTTTCTCTACGAACAAGTATTAGACAACGAAGGCAAACCCATCCAATGGCAATGGCGCGCGAATAAATACGCGGAATATCTGATCGCAAACAAACTCACGAAAGTAAAAATCGGCAAGCGCAATGGTTTAAGAGTCGTCTTCCCCTTAGTCGCAAAGCACAAAGAAGTACGCGCCTATAAATACGCCAGTCTGGTGCAGAAATACAGCAAGAAATATAAGGTAAACGAAAGTCTGATCTACGGCATCATAAAAACAGAAAGCAGTTTCAACCCCTTTGCCGTTAGTCATGCCCCGGCCTATGGCCTGATGCAAATTGTACCCAGCACCGCAGGCAAAGATGTCTTCCAGAAGATAAAAAAACGTTCAGGCCAGCCGACACCAAATAATCTCTACGATCCGGAATACAATATCGATATCGGTACTGCCTATATTCAAATTCTACAAGAGCAATACTTGGCAAAGGTAAAAGACCAAAACGCCAAGCGCTATACAGTCATCTCGGCCTACAACGGCGGCGCGGGAAATGTGCTCAAAACCTTTTCATCCAATCGAGATCAGGCCGTAGTCAAGATAAACCAACTCCCTCCTAACGAGGTCTACCTACACCTCACCCAAAATCACCCCAAGCAAGAATCACGGCACTATCTGGTCAAAGTCACCGAAGCGCAGAAGGAGTTCTGGAGAAACGATGGGTTTTCAAAGAAATGAGCTAGAAACCAATGATAGTAAGCGGTGCATGATTAAGGATCGATAGTAAAACTTATGGGAATGTGGCGGATGACTTATAGATATAATTATTCTTTATTGTGTATAAGTGTTGACATATGTATATAAGTATTAATAATAATACACATGTCCGAGTCGATTAAAATTTCTGATAAAATAGTAAAACTTGCTAAAAAACAAGGAATTATACAAGTTCGTGATCTACGAAAAGAGGGTATACATCCTGAATATCTTCGTCGCCTGTACGAAAAAGGCAGGCTAGTAAAAGTTGCTAGAGGTCAATATGCACTCCCTGAACTGAAGTTTAGTGAAAATCATAGCCTGTCTCTAGTGGGGAAATCAGTTCCAAACGCGAATATTTGTCTACTATCGGCACTACGTTTTTATAGCATAGGAACACAAGCGCCCTATGAAGTATGGATAGCAATACAGAATAGAACAGCGAAACCTCAAGTTCGATACCCTAAGCTTCGTGTCTTCTATTATTCTGGAATGGCATATTCAGAAGGAGTAGAAGAACACCTAATCGATAGTGTACAAGTAAAAATATACAGTCCGGCAAAGACAATTGCTGATTGTTTTAAATACCGAAATAAAATCGGAATTGATGTTGCAATTGAAGCACTGCGTGATGGATGGCAACAAAATAAATTCAATATGGATGAACTATGGAGATTCGCAAAAATATGTCGCGTAACTAATGTTATGAAGCCCTATATGGAATCACTAACATGAGTACGGAAGCTATAAAAAATATTGCAGCTTCAGTACGTCAACGACTTCTCAATATAGCCAGAGAACGAGAAGAAGATTTTAATTTAATTCTTACACGTTATGGTTTAGAGCGAATGCTCTACCGATTAAGTCAATCAGAATGGCAAGATCAATTTTTACTAAAAGGAGCAACGCTATTTACGTTTTGGCATGATGAACCACATCGGCCGACACGCGATGCTGACTTTTTAGGTTTTGTAGATCCTGACATTGATAAGATAACAGCTATCTTTCAATCATTATGTAGTATGACTGTAGGTGATGATGGATTGAAATTCGATCCAGAAACGGTGACAGCAGAAGAGATTAGGGAAAGTCATGCTTATGAAGGCATCCGAGTACATTTAAGTGGAGAGCTATCTGGAGCCAAGATAAAATTACAATTTGATATTGGGTTTGGTGATGTAGTAACGCCTGATCCAGAAGAAATTGAATACCCCTCATTATTAGATCAAGAAATGCCGAAGCTTAAGGCTTATCCAGTATATACAGTCATTGCTGAAAAATTTGAAGCGATGGTTAAACTGGGAATGATAAATACACGAATGAAGGATTTTTATGATCTTGGGATATTGATACAAAAGTTCGAATTAGAAGATGCTCTATTAAAGAAGGCTATAAAAGCAACCTTCGATAGAAGGAGAACAGCAATACCAAAAGAAATACCATCGGCTTTCAGTAAAGAATTTTATGAGGATGCGACAAAGAAAAAACAATGGTCAGCCTTCTTAAATAAAAATGGTATAAAAGATGAAAAAAATCTAAAAGAGGTTATTAGCAGCCTGGAAAAATTTCTGATGCCAATAGTAGACTCTATAAATGATTAATGTCTTTCCCGCGAACAACTTGAATCACGAAGTGAGAGAGGCCAGCCTGGGCTGGGCGGGAAGTGCGTAGCCTGCCCTTGGGTGCAATGTGCCGTTCCTTTAAAAAGGACAACGGTATCCAGTGAAAAATAATATTTGTCCCTGCGAACAAGGTGAATTGCGAAGCGAGAGAGGGCAGCCTGGGCTGAGCGGTAAACCATTTAAAAAATGTTGTGAACGTTTTCTAAACGGAAGTGCTAACGCGACAACACCAAAACAACTCATGCGCTCTCGATATACCGCCTATGCCTTAGGCAACTATGGCGAATATTTATTAGCAACATGGTTGCCCGAGACATCAAAAGGACTCACCGCAGCATCGCTATCTGAAAAAAGCCTGGATTGGATAAGATTGGAAATACTCAATAGTCATCAATCAGGAGATGAAGGCGGGGTTGAGTTCAAGGCTTATTATAAAACTGATGATGGAGAACTAAATATTTTGCATGAAAAATCTAGTTTTCGAAGGATTAATAGGCGTTGGTACTATGCTGAAGGTGATGTGAAAACAGGGAAGTAATTGAGTAATCACTCTTCTAACTATTGTAAAGAAAAAGGTTGAGTAGTAAGTTTGAATAATAAGAATGCGGGTAACGAATAAATTGAGGAAAATGACTCGAAAAAAAGAAAAGCCCATTTGAAGACTTAATAGATAGAAAAGACGTCATTAGAGTACTATGGTTCAAAGCTAATGAGTGCTGCTTTTCATCATGAGAATTTTCCGCTCACTTTTTGTTAGATGTAACAGAGGGTTATTAAATGGCATTAAAAAATGATGATGTAAATTATGGTAATTTGGATTGTTATCTTTTAAATGAACAACCAACAACTTGCGCGATATGTGGAGCCAGAACTAACTTCGAAGAAGTTAATGATGGTATCCAAATACATAAATGCATGAATTCAAATTGTGATTATAAATTTACTGCTGAAGTAGATGAATATTTGGTAAACAGTGAGAATTAAGTAGTTTAATAAAATTAGGGTGGTCTATAAATAACTAGGCTCAGATAAAGAAAAGATATAATAACGATTTAAGCTATGGCGGAAAATTGGACAAAATTAGAATGTGAGGCAATCGTAGCAGACTATATCGCTATGCTTTATTTAGAGTTACGCGGGGAACGATATAGTAAATCTGAACATAGGCGAGCGTTAAAGTGCAAGCTCAATTCACGTTCAGATGGATCGATTGAATACAAACACCAAAATATATCAGCGATCATGCTTAATGCGGGACATACTTATATAAACGGTTATAAACCCGCTTGGAATTATCAGACTCTACTTGAGGAAGTTACTCTGGATAAAGTCTCAGTAGACAATGATGAGATTTTTATATTGGAAAACTTGCTTCTAGAGTTAGATAGCGAAGTTCGGCCTATCTCAGATATAAATACGATATTCGTGCAATCGCCAGATAGACTAACCACTCATAAAGTACAGGATGAAAGGTTATTTAAACCCCGACATGTTGATTATTCTGCACGAGAATCCCGCAATCGCAACTTAGGATTAAGAGGTGAAGAATTTGTTTTGGAAGTAGAAAGACAAAGACTGTCTTCGCTTGGTCGAGAGGATCTTGTGACAGATATAGAGTGGACAAGCTCTGTTAAAGGTGATGGTGCTGGATATGACATCCGTTCATTCCAGGGAAAAACAGATGAAGAGTTGTTTATAGAGGTGAAGACAACTAACGCGGGAAAATATCAACCCTTTTTGATAACTTCTAATGAAGTGGCTTTCTCAGATAAGAATAGGGGTTCTTATTCACTATACCGCGTATTTGATTTTAGAGAAGAGCCGAATATATTTGTATTAGACGGATTGATAACAAATCATGTGAATGTTATTCCGCAAGTTCTAAGAGCCTCGTTTAATTAAAAGTAATAAAGGATATCGGGCAAGGACAAAGCCCCTAAGCTAATCAGAAAAATAAAAATAATTACATCAGTCAGTTACTGCTATTACTAATTATTAGAACAATTTATTTAGCATCTACGTTAAACTAGCTATTCTAGTTTTAACTTTGAGTGCCCCATTGATTAACCTGCCGTTTAAAAATCGATATCTGGAATTAGGTGAGGGATTTTACGAACAATGTAAACCTTCTCCTGTTGCTGATCCTGTCTTAATTAAATTCAATCATGAGCTTGCTGCTGAACTTGGTTTATCAGCGGATGATCAGGACGAGCAACATCTTGCCGATGTTTTTTCGGGTAATGTGATTCATGATTCCAGTGAGCCACTGGCTATGGCCTATGCAGGGCATCAGTTTGGATATTTTAATTCGCAGCTTGGCGATGGTCGTGCCATTTATCTGGGTGAACTGGAGCATGTTGATGGTGCTTCTTTGGATATTCAATTAAAAGGTTCTGGCCGTACGCCTTATTCTCGTAACGGCGATGGCCGGTCTGCATTAGGACCGGTATTGCGTGAATACTTGCTTAGCGAGACGATGCAACAACTTCAGGTGCCGACGACGCGTGCATTAGCGGCGGTGCTTTCTGGCGAACAGGTGGTGCGCGGAGGGATGGTAGCCGGTGCTGTGATGACGCGTGTTGCATCCAGTTATATCCGAGTCGGTAGTTTTCAGTACTTTGCGATGCAAAATGACGTTCAGTCGATTAAGGCATTGGCAGATTATGTTATCGAACGTAATTATCCCGATGTGGCCGGAGCAGATAATCCTTATCTCGCATTGTTTGAATCAGTTGTACTACGTCAAGCGAGTCTGATTGCGCAATGGATGCAGGTGGGGTTTATTCATGGTGTGATGAATACGGATAATATGTCGATTGCTGGAGAAACAATCGATTATGGCCCCTGTGCGTTTATGGATTTCTTTGATCATAATCAGGTGTATAGCTCTATTGATAGAAACGGGCGTTATGCCTATAGCAGCCAGCCAAATATTGGTATCTGGAATTTATCGCGACTGGGCGAAGCTTTGTTACCCTTATTTGATGATGATCCCGATAAGGGTGTTGAGTTGGCACAGGCGATTCTGGAGAAATATTTCACTTGTTATAGCGGCGAATGGCTATCGGGTTTTCGAGCCAAGTGTGGATTAACGGCTCTTGCCGATGTCAAGCCGGAAGATGATCAAGCATTATTAGAATCCTTGCTGGCTACCATGGCACTTAATCAGGCTGACTTTACGTTGACGTTTTATTATCTGTCTCAATGTGATTCTGAGGCCAATGAAAAGGATGCAGCATTGCGTGAGCACTTCGTCAGGCCTGAAGCGATTGATGAATGGTTGGTGCGTTGGCGTCGACGATTATCACTAGAACCGTGTAATCATGACTCTGGGAGTGATAATAAACGGCAGGCGAGTATGCAGTCGATTAATCCGGTTTATATTCCACGTAACCATCAAGTTGAAGCGGCAATTCGAGCAGCTGAAGATCATAACGATTTTTCTGTGTTTCATGCGCTTTACGATGTGTTACAGAAACCTTTTGAACGACAACAAGGCAAAGATGATTATATGTTGCCGCCCAAACCCGATGAAGTGGTGGAAGCAACATTTTGTGGAACGTAATTTGAAGTCTGGCTTCTAATTGTTATATTACACCTCATAAATCTTAAGGAGTCTTAGTATGAAAGTCGGTATCATTATCTTGAATGCCATGTTTTTGTTATTGCTTGTTAGTGTGCTTATTGCTGAGTGGGGTAAAGGTGCGGGTATGCTGGCGGGCATTGCTATTTTGAATACGATCATTAACTCTGTTTTCATTTTCTTCAAGGTCAAGAATGATTTTAAGGAAGCAGTGTGACACTTTTTCTCCTGATGCTATTAAAATAGAAGTAGTGCCTCTTTTTAGCCATATTTAATCAGTAGTTCGCTCGTTTTATTCCCTCAGCTTTCCCTGTTTGAGTGTTGTGATGCCATATCACTTCACTCCAGGGGATGTTTCATGAAAATAACCAGTATTAAAGACTCGACGACTTTTCGGGTATTGTTTATTGGGTTTCTTGTCTTGATGTTATTGATACCGATGGGGATGGTGGAATCGGTGATCTATGAACGTAGTCATCTCTATCGGCAGGCGACAAACGAGATCACTAATTCATGGGGCAAAGAACAGCTCCTGGTCGGACCGATTCTGACGTTGCCTTTTGTAAAGACATTTTCAAATAAGGCTGGTTGGTCTTACGATTCACGCTACCGACACTTGCGACCCGAGACGATGACGGTAGATAGCCACATCGAAACACAGATTCGTTATCGAGGTATCTATGAGGTACCGGTTTATATTGCGACAGTGCGTTTCAATGGCGTGTTCTCTTTAGCGGGTGTAAGTGGTTCGGTTGAGAACGATGATGACTTACTTTTGGATGAAGGTGTTATTCAGATCCCGGTGCATAATAGTCGTTCTATTAAAGAGCCCATTGGTTTAGTTTGGGATGGCGAGGTGATAAAGCTAATACCAAAGTGGGATAAGTCTGAAGGTGAAACGGTTATCTTTACCGCGAAGCTTCCCGCGCATTTGCTAAATAAGAACAAAGTACATGAGTTTGAATACGAGATTAAAATAGCTGGTAGTCAGGCCTTCTCGTTTATCTCTTCGGCACAAAAAACCGATATTAAAATGAACTCAAATTGGGCTGCGCCCAGTTTCTTTGGTATCTACTTGCCTGTTACTAGAGATCTCGCCGGTGAAGGTTTTACCGCATCTTGGGTGATCAATGATTTGTTGACCGACATAGGGCATAACGAACATGAAATAGTGTCGGGAAGCTGGTTTCAAGGGCAGAAATCATTTGGTGTTAAATTAATGCAACCCGTCGATACTTATCAAGTGGTGACGCGCGCGGCGAAATATGCGGTGTTGTTTATCAGTTTGAGCTTTATGGTTTATTTTTTCACTGAGTTATTTGGTCAAGTCTCACTACACCCGATTCAATATCTGTTTGTCGGTGTGGCGAATTGTATATTCTATCTTTTGTTGCTCTCGCTGGCCGAGCATATCAATTTTACGCTCGCTTACTTGATTAGTAGCGGTGCGTCGATCGTACTTATCTCATTATATAGCAGGAGTATCTTAAAAAGTTGGCCAAAGGCCGCTATTGTTTTTACTACCTTGTCTGGGGTGTATGCCTATCTATTTGTCACTTTGCGTTCGGAGGGCTTTGCCTTATTGATAGGTAGTATTGGTTTGTTTGTTATTTTAGGTGTGGCGATGTACCTCACGCGAAATATTGATTGGCGTACGCTGAATTTTGAGTCGACAGAGCGAGAATAAACTTAGCCTAAACTGACCTATATATGCGGCATTGTTAAATGTTCAGCTAATTCAGATATCAAATCAGTGCGTTTTGACAGATAGCCACTATTCATTCCCATATTTCGGCCTTTGGTGTTGATTCGCGATGTTATATGATGGTTTTTTGAGAGCGCCTGATGCTGAACTGAATAATAATAAGAAATAATCTATTCCATGCCTGTAAAAGTCGGTAAGTATGAAATTCTGGAAGAGCTTGGACGCGGCAGTATGGCTGTGGTCTATTCAGCGCACGACCCGTTTACTGACAGGAATGTGGCAATCAAACTGGTTCATTCCGAAGCCCTCAACAATGAAAAAACGGGAGATCGTTTCAAACGGCTTTTTTTTAATGAGGCACATGCCGCCAGTGTTTTAAACCACCCTAATATTCTCAGGGTCTATGATGCGAATATTGAAGGTGAGTATTATTATCTGGTTATGGATTACATCCCTGAGGCAAAAACCTTGTGGAATTATTGCCAGAGCGACGCTTTATTACCACTCAGGGATGTCGTTAACATTATTTATAATTGCGCAAAGGCACTGGATTATGCCCATCGACAGGGCATTGTTCATCGCGATATTAAACCCAACAACATCATGCAAACACGTACCAGAGATATCAAGATTGCAGATTTTAGTGTGGCCTTGATTAATCGAGATGACTACATGGAAACTCAGATCGGTGGTTTGCTGGGTTCACCCTTGTACATGTCTCCTGAGCAGATTACTGAGCGTGATATGACGGGTAATACTGATATTTTTTCGCTAGGTGTGGTTATGTACGAACTGCTCACCGGGCGGCATCCGTTTCGTGCGGATAATATTAATGCCATTATTCATAATATTACTCGAGCAGATCCTGTGTCCTTGTCTGAGTTTAGAATGGATGTCCCTGAACAACTGGAATCTATCCTGAAACATATGTTACACAAGGAACCGGGGCAGCGTTACAGTATGGGACTGGATCTGGCGTCCGATCTGGCCTTGATCTTTCAAGACCTGGATGATGTGGATAATGAAGATGAGTTGAAACAAAAGTTTGAAGCCATAAAAAAATTAAGGTTCTTCGAAGGTTTTTCTGATGTTGATATTTGGGAACTAATGCGTGCTTGTGATTGGCGTAAATATATAAAGGATGAATACATCATCCAGGAAGGCGATGAGGATCATTCATTTTATATTCTGTTGTCTGGCATTGTCAGTGTCGAAAAAAATGGGTTAAGTATTGATCATCTTCAGGCAGGGGATTGTTTTGGAGAAATGGGTTATATCACCAAGACTAAACGTACAGCATCGGTCCGGTCGAGTTCGGATGTTTCTTTGATAAAGGTCAATGCCTCAACACTGGATCGCGCTAACGAAAGTACACAACTCCGGTTTCTAAAAGTATTTGTCAAAACATTGGCAGCAAGATTGACTGACACCACGAGTGTACTGGCCAAGACTTAATAGAGTCTATGTTTTACCCTATGTCCATAGGTTATCTCTTACACGAATGGCATTATTTAAGTCCGTCTTTCCCGCGCAGGTGGGAACTCAGTTAGGCAAGAGAGATTATATTCACTGGATCTCCGTTTATACAGGGATGACAAACAAGAAAAAGTATTGTCGATTAAGCTGAAGTAAGTACCATTCATCTCTAACTCTTTTGATTTAGAGGGCTACTTTTTTAAACGATGCCCTGGTACGGCTCGAAAAATAAGTATGAGCGTTTATAATAAAATTTTATTTGCAAAATATCCGGAGATTACCCGATGGGGAATTCATTAATTGATCAGCTAAAAAAGACCGGATTGGTCGATAAAAAAAAGGCGCATAAAGCCAAGCATGATCAATATAAAAATAAAAAACAGAAAATTAAAAAAGGCTCGGCTACACAATTAGATGATGCCAAGGTATTGGCTAAAAAAGCGCAGGCTGAAAAAGTTGAACGCGATCGAAAAATTAACCTGAAGAAGAAAGAGGAAGCGGAAACAAAAGCGGTTGCAGCACAAATCATTCAGTTGATAGAAACTAATCGTGTTGAGGATCGTGATGGCGAGATCGTTTATAACTTTACTGATGCCAATGTAGTTAAACGATTATTCGTTTCAGAGCAGGTATACAAATACCTTATGTCAGGGCAATTAGTTGTTGCCAAATCAGGAGAAAGTTACGAGTTAGTACCGAAGCCGATTGCCGAGAAGATCAAACAGCGTGATGCAGACTGTATTATCAATAACGAGCATAAACTTGAGCCAGTCGTGGATGAAGACGATCCTTATGCGGACTATAAAATACCAGATGATTTAATCTGGTAATTAAAGAACTAATTATGAGCGATCTACAATCAGGATTTGCAACACCACAAGAGGCTGAAGTCGCATTTTATTCTGCTTTTGCCAAGTGTGATACTAAGGCCATGGACGCAGTTTGGGCAGAAGAAAAAGTCGTTTGCATTCATCCTGACGCGCAGCCGATATTTGGCTATGATGGCGTCACACGTAGCTGGGCAAACATACTTAATAGTGCTGAGTTGCCTGATATGTTGTTTAATGTAGTTAACAGTACCGTCAAGGATAGCCTGGCTATCCATGTTGTCGAAGAACAGTTCGTAATCGGTAATGACGCGACGGTAATAATTTTGGCCACAAATGTATATCAAAAATTTGAAGCAGGCTGGTTGATGATTGAACACCATGGTTCGACTGTCCCAACTGAGTTAGAAAAAAGGACTATGCAATAAATATGTTAATTGTTTTCTCATCCAATGCGACAGGCGATATCATTATGTTTGGTGATGTAGCAGAACGCATGCTTGAATTGATGGGACACAGCGGCACGATACCGGGTGCAATTGCTGCGAAAGATGTTCCTGTTGTACTTGAGCGACTTAAAGCCGCAATTGAGGCACAGAATAACGAAGGGCACGAAAGCGACGGCATGGATGTAGAAATAGATGACGAGGACGCGCCGCAAGTGAGTATAGCCGGTCGCGCCTTTCCTTTGGTGCAAATGCTAAGCAGGGCTGCCGAGGAAGGTTGTAGTGTAATGTGGCGTAAACAGTAATCCACTGCTTACGCTGAATTTCTTGAATATCCGGGATATACTCAATTACTGAACTAAACGTTGCTTAATACTGGTTCGAAGTGTACAAATGCGTTCCTTAAAGTGGCAAAGACTGTAGTGAATGGTGCCGGGCTCTCCCACTGACTATATTGATTAAAATTAATTGTAAATAGAAAATAATATTATGAGTAATGTTAGAACATGGGTCGTACTGAGTGACGGCAGATACATAAAGATTATGATTAACAAAGGCGAAGGAAAGTCACTCACGATTTTAAATGCTGATGATTTGCCAGCCTATGCCGAGCTTGGCTATCTGATGGTCAATGGTAAACCATTAAATGGCACAGGTGATTTAGCCGTATCGAAAAAAATAGATAATATTCAGTGCCAAATTGACTTTTTAGTGGAGCACCATAAGTTGGGCATGTTTGATTTATTGGCAATTGCCGCACCTGCTGAAGTGTTAAGCAGATTTAAAAATGCTCTACCGGATGAGCTAGCAAAGCTGGTCGTTGGTGAAATAGCAGAAGACCTTACGGTGGATACTAATTCTGATATCGAAAATAGATTCTCTGAAATTATTCTCGCCGGTATAGCGAAAGCTAGTTAAGCGCTGATAACGAAATGCAAACTAGTTTTTAGTTTGTGCGACGTATACAGTACAGGAAGATTTTCCTTGTGTGTATGGGTTTGGAAAGCTGACGACATGAGATTCAACTGATTGGAATACTGATTCGAGTAGAGTTGAAAAATGAGTATCTGGCGGGTCGTTTGACCACACACCAAAAATACCACCGGGAAGTATCTTTCCAGACAGGTTTTCTAGTGCAGACAGCGTATAGAAAGCGCTGTTGCCTTCATTTAGCCAGTGACTTGGCGAATGATCGATGTCGAGCAATACGGCGTGCACTAATTTAGTTGGTTCTTCTTTATCAAAACTCCCACTGTCAGCAGCGGCAACAGCAAAAAAGTCATCATGGACAAACGTACAGCGTAAATCTGCCATTAATTCATCGCCAAGCGGGACAAGGCCGCGTTGGTGCCAATCGATCACTGGTTGCATGACCTCAATAACGCGTAACGATTTAACTGCCGGGTCTTCTAAGGCAGCCGCCGCGGTATAACCAAGACCTAAGCCCCCAACAATTATATCTAGTTCGTTCGAGTAATTATCTTTGAGTGCGGCAAGACTTAATTTTGAAAGTTGTATTTCAGATTCGGTAAACAGGCTGGACATGAGAAACTCATCGCCAAGTTTTACCTCGTAGAGAATGATGTTGTCTAATCGTGGCTCTGAGCGACGTCTAAGACTAATGTCACCAAGAGGTGTAGTTTGAAAATCTATTTCTTCAAAAACAATCGACATTTAATTATCTGGAGTTTGCGACTTTCTTTCCGACATCCTGTTGGCTTGCCAAATATTCATCATAGGTACCTTGAAAATCGATTAACTTCTTGTCTTTTATTTCAATAACACGCGTTGCCAGTGACGAAACAAACTCACGGTCATGACTGACAAAGATTAATGTGCCTTCGTAATGTTCCAGTGCCAGGTTTAAAGCTTCAATCGCTTCCATGTCTAAATGGTTGGTAGGTTCATCCATTATCAAAACATTGGTCTCTTGCATCATCAACTTGCCAAACAGTAATCGATTCTTTTCCCCGCCGGAACAGACCTTGACCTTTTTATTAAAGTCATCGGTTGAAAATAAAAGGCGTCCCAAGGTTGCGCGTACAGCTTGGTCGTCGTGTTTAGGTTTACGCCATTGGCTCATCCAATCAAACAGATTGATATCAGAGGTGAAGACAGCGGCAGTATCCTGTGGACAGTATGATTGAACTGCATTCTCGGCCCATTTTACAGTGCCGGTGTTCTGTGTGATCTCATTCATTAGGCAACGTAAGAGTGTTGATTTCCCTGCGCCGTTTTCACCAATGACGGCTAAACGGGCACCTGCTTCCAGAATCATATTACCCTTGCTAAATAATGTTTCTCCGTCATAACCATGCCCCAAGTCTTCGATGGTTAATGCAAGGCGGTGTAATTTTTTTGTTTGGTTAAAACGAATGAACGGACTGACACGACTCGAGGGTTTGACTTCTTCTAGTTTGATTTTTTCGAGCTGCTTGGCACGCGAAGTGGCTTGCTTAGCCTTCGATGCATTGGCCGAGAAGCGGCTGACAAATTGTTGTAGATCCGCTATCTGTGTCGATTTCTTTGCATTCTCCGAATGTAACCGTTCGCGCGCTTGTGTCGATGCCGTCATGAAATCATCGTAATTGCCCGGGTAAACGCGTAATTCACCGTAATCGATATCGGCAATGTGAGTACAAACGGCATTTAGAAAGTGTCGATCATGAGAAATAATGACCATCGTGCTCTTGCGTTCATTAAGCACGGTCTCTAACCAACGGATGGTATTGATGTCCAGGTTATTGGTTGGTTCGTCGAGTAAGAGAATGTCAGGATCTGAAAACAGGGCCTGTGCCAATAGTACGCGCAATTTCCAACCCGGAGCCACTTCACTCATCGGACCATCATGTAGCTCTAATTCTATACCTGCACTGATGAGTAATTCACCGGCGCGGCTTTCAGCGCTGTAGCCATCCATCTCACCAAACTGGATCTCCAGTTCAGCTACCTTCATGCCGTCTTCCTCGGTCATTTCCGGGAGCGAATAGATGCGATCACGTTCTTGTTTCACTTTCCATAATTCCGTGTGCCCCATAATGACGGTGTCGATAACGCCGTATTCTTCAAAGGCGAATTGATCCTGATGCAATTTACCAACGCGATCTGTTGGTCCAATGGAGACATTGCCCGCAGTTGGTGCAAGGCTGCCATCGAGTATCTTCATGAAGGTAGATTTGCCGCAGCCATTGGCCCCAATCAGGCCATAGCGATTACTATCGCTAAATTTGACCGAAATATTTTCAAATAAGGGCTTGGCGCCAAACTGCATGGTAATGTTTGCTGTCGAGATCAATGGAGTTTCCTGGATACTGTTAAATGAGCTGAAAAGGTGGCGTACTATAGGTGTTTGTGGCTGAAACGTCGAGTTAAACTGTGCGAAATCGGCTACAGTTAGCTTAAAATTGTATTGATTCTGTAAATAGATGAGGTAGAGATGAAAAAGGATAAGTTTGCCCGGATTCAATTACCGCGCCGTACTTTTTTGCAGTCTGCCAGTGCCATAGCCCTTGCACCACTAATTTCTGTCTTGCCATTGCGTACAACGTACGCCAATTCGGCGTCTTCTATATTAACCAAAGCTATCCCGGTATCTAATGAAATGATCCCTGTAATCGGTATGGGTTCCTGGCTAACGTTTAGTGTGGGCGGCGATGAAGCGGATCGTGCGTGTTGTGTGAAAATATTACAGGCATTTTTTGCGCGTGGAGGCGGCATGGTGGATTCCTCTCCGATGTATGGTTCTTCACAAGAAGTCATTGGACACTGCCTGACTAAACTGGATTATCCTGAGGCATTATTCTCTGCGACCAAAGTTTGGATCTTGGGAAAGACCTTTGGCATAAAACAGATGGAATCGGCTGAAGAGATGTGGGGTGTGAAGCAATTCGATTTGATGCAGATTCATAATATGTTGAGTTGGCGAACACATTTAGAAACCTTGAAGGAATGGAAGGCGCAAGGGCGCATACGTTATATCGGCATTACTACATCGCATGGTCGACGCCATGAGAAAATGGAAAAGGCGTTATTGGAAGAAGAGTTTGATTTTGTTCAGTTCACTTACAATATGGTTGACCGTGAAGTTGAACAACGTTTACTCCCCATCGCAAAAGAGCGCGGCATCGCTGTGATTATTAACCGTCCGTTTCAACGTGGCGGTTTGTTTGAAATGGTTGAAGGAAAATCATTACCTGTTTGGTCAAGTGAATTTGATTGCGAAAATTGGGCACAGTTTTTTTTAAAGTTTGTGGTGTCTCATCCCGCAGTGACCTGTGCAATACCGGCGACATCACAAGTTGCACATATGCACGAAAATATAGGCGCGGCCTATGGCAAGTTACCCGATAAAGACATGCGCACACGCATGCTTAAGTATTTTGCTGGGCAGATCTAAAGGTTACCGTTCTGAGAAGGGTGTAATTGCCCTATAAGAGACATGATTGTGATTAAGTAGAGGAATATTCTATATAAGGATGTTATTAATAAAGTCATACAGTATGGACGTTGGCTTTTCATAAAACGTTGGGTATTACATTACTCCGTAATCATGAGCGAGCATTTATTTTTTTAGCATAATTGGTGCTTATTGTGACCTGTTAATATAATCTTGTATGCTCATGAGTCCAAGGCCCATATAAATCTATAGTACTATTTAAAAATAATGAGTAATTATTGACTGTTTGAGATGGGGCCGTAATTGAAAAATAACATGAAAGTTTTTCATTCCATAGAATATGTGAGTTTCGGTATTCTAATTGTCTGGTTGGTTTTTTGTGCATGGAATGTAGATGTCGAATTGTATGATGGTCTTGATACGATCGTAAATGCCAGAAATTTTACTGGTCAGTCAAGTTATTATGTAGAAAACAGAGCTCCGTTGATGGCTTTTCTGATGGTGCCAGCTAATCTTATACATCTCATGTTAGAGCTCGATGCGTTTGATGTGAGACCATATCACTTTTTGATGGCATTTCTTCATAGTGTCTATTTAGTCTTGGTTTATTGGTTATTGATTAAGTGTTTTAAAAGAGACGTGGCTGTCTTAATTGCATTTCTCAGTGCAATTCCAAACTTTATTTTTTTCTCTTACGCGCCTTTTATTAGTCATGATATTTTTCCTGGTTTATTGTTATTAGGGATGCTGGTCCTTGCTGATAAATTTTATAAAGAACCGCGTGTTTGGATCTGGATGGCTCTGGTTACTCTTGGAACTGTCAGCGCACTAATAAAGCATACCTTCGCGTTATTTTGGATCCTGCTATTGTTTTCTAACGCAATTGTTTTATTTTCTCGCATCAAAGATAACAACAATAATTACAATGCCATAAAAGTTTGGTTAACCTTGGCTATAGGTGGGATCATTAGTGGCATAATAACATGGTTAGTATTAGCCACTGTTTTGAATGCGGAATATTCAGACATAAATTTTCTGCTCGGACCATACAAACAATTAGAGTTTCTTATCCAGTATGCAGGCGGTAGGACTGAGTTTCCTGCATGGGTCTTTCTGCGTAATTTTCCTGCATATGGTATTCTAACGGTATTATTGCTTATTCCTGGTTTCATATTATCCTTAAGACTTTCTTCATTGCAGCGAACAATCACACTTGTATGGATCTTTTATCTTCTTGCTATTCAATTAACTGGAAAACTGGAAGTTCGTTATTTAGTGGTTTTGGCTCCACTCACAGCATTTATTTTAGTTCCACCTATACAATGGCTTTTATCCAAAAAAAATGGTTTTACGTCGATAGTATTATTATTATCTATAAGTATATTACCAGGGTATACGTATTCTATTACAAATGAAGCACGACGAGTCACATTACCATTTTATAAATCTAATGAAGCTCGGGAATTACTAGCTCCTTTATATAAAAAAGACAGCTTGAGAGCGCCTATATTAATAAACTGGAGAATGCTTAGTTTCGCATCACCAATTCCTAGCCCTTTAGCAGGAGACCGTTACCATCGATTATTTCATATCGCACGACATCATCTTGTCGTCATGATGGGGTATTCAAACGAACAGTTTATTTTTCTGGATTATATTAATATTCCTGAAGTGTCTGATTGGCCTACTGAAACGGCGATGATTCTTGTGAACCGTCCATTGTTAATCAATCCTAAGAGTTGGGAAGGAGGAGAGCCAATTGGTAAATCAGAACTGATGCAATCGACTTATTTAGCTGACAGGGTTTTGTTGTCGAAGTCAATTGATGGGGCATTTAATACACAGATTAATACAAGTGTGAAGTTTATAGGGAAAAAACTAAACAACGAACCAATAGTATTAATTGAAAGTTATGACATCGTAAAGCAGTTTGATATGGGGCTGTTTTTACGAATTGAAATTCAGAGTGAAAAAAAATCGTATCCACTAAGAATTATTTCAGATGATCAGTTAGAGATAGTAGGGTTAAAGAATTTATCTGAAATTGAAAGTGGGAAAAATATAACAGTACGTGGTTTTGTTCTCAAACATGTTCATTAATTTGTTTTATATGTTCTGCATGTGTTTTATGTATTGTATTATTAAACCTATATGCATAATAAATCGATTATAAATAAAAACAACATTAATGAAATGTTGCCATTCCTTTGTTGTCCGATAGACGGGAGTACATTGGCTCTACAAAACGGGGAGCTCGTTTCTGAAAAAGGACGGCATTATAAAATTGATGCTAATGGCATACCCATGTTTGCAGAAGAATTTTGTTCAGAAGATGCTATAGTTCAGCGACAACACTATGATCATGTTTCCACGGCATACCTTAATAACCTTGAATATCCGCACACTCAGGAATACATGGATTATTTGGATGATATTTTAAGAAAAGCTGTTGGCTTAGGTCCTTTGGGCGTCACTGCAGAAATTTGTTGTGGTGGTGGAGAAGCATTTAATCTTTTCGCTAAGCAGATGAAATTGGGGGTTGGTGTTGATGTTTCCTTGAATATGTTAACAGCTGCACATAATAAAATTTCTTCTGACACATTATCATTAATTCAAGGTGATGCGACAAGACTACCACTTAAATCAAATTCAATTGATACGATTATCATGCTAGGCGGAATACATCATGTCCCCGATCGTCATGCATTGTTTAGTCAGTTAAGCCGTGTACTTAAACCTGGAGGCAGGTTTATTTGGAGGGAGCCACTCAGTGATTTTTGGTTGTGGCGTTTTTTACGTGCAATTATTTACCGTGTTTCTCCTATGCTGGATAATGAGACGGAAAGACCCTTGTTATTTAGTGAAACCGAACCATTGTTGCGAGCAAGTGGGTTTAAATTGAACAGTTGGAGCACATGTGGTTTTATTGGTTTTTGTTTTTTTATGAACAGTGATGTCTTATTTTTTAATCGGTTCTTAAGGTTTATACCTGGCATTCGTATAATTTCGAGAATGGCGGCAAAGTTTGACTCAAACATATTAAAAATACCGGGGCTACGTCGAGCAGGATTGCAGGTTGTTGGAATTGCCGTAAACTAAAATTATTTAATAGTAATGAAGGTGCCAATATGAATGTTTTCGTTTTAATCGGCATAACAATTCTTTGTACAGTATGTGGTAATTTATTGATTAAACTAGGGGCAGCAGACCCTGGTTTTTCAGATGTTTGGCCGTTGTCTATAATAAATTTCAGGGTAATATCTGGTGCTTTATTTTTCGGTCTCGGTTTGTTGTTCTACACTATGTTGTTAAAAAGAATGCCATTAAATATTGCACAGTCAATATTTTCAGTGCAATTTATATTTGTAATATTTGCCTCGTCATTTGTGTTAGGTGAAACAATTGGATGGGTTAGGTGGGTTGGAATTGCGCTTGTTGCATGTGGACTATTTATCATAGGTTGGTCTATCCCTTCACAATCAACGTAGCTTAATTATTATATGTGTGGTCTTGCAGGGTTTACCTCTCCTGATAAAAATAAAAGTCAAATTTTGTCCAAGATGTTGGCGACGATCAATTATCGTGGCCCAGACTCTGAAAATGTATATTTTGATTCAAGTATTGCCTTTGGGCATTTGCGTCTTGCTGTAGTTGATATCGATGGAGGTTCGCAACCCAGGATCGGTGACTCAAAGCAGCCTGACGCACTCATTTACAACGGTGAGATTTATGGCTATAAAAAAATCGGTAATATTCTTAGACAAGAAAGCATTCCACTGAGAGATAACTCTGATACTGAAGTACTGTTCTGGCTTCTCAAAACCAAAGGAGTAGATAATACACTCAAGCAGATTGACGGGATGTTCGCATTTGCCTATCGCCCTAAAGACAGTAAGGTGGTCTACTTAGCGAGAGACCGCTTTGGTGAAAAACCGTTATTTTATGCGATTAACAATGGGCAGTTAATTTTCGCTTCAGAAATAAACGCAATTTTACAGCACCCTTTGTTTGAGAATAGAAGTTTAGATAAAACGGCAATAAGCCAATACCTAACACTGGAATATATTCCAGGAGAAAACACCGGTGTAGAGGGTGTTTATAAAGTCCCTCCGGGCCATATTGTTCAATTTGAGAATGGTCAAATAAATAAAAAGTGTTATTGGCGCCCTGTTCATAACAAGGTAAAGATTAATTTACCTGATAATAAAAAGTTACAGGAACTGGAGCAACTGTTAGTTGATTCTGTAAAGGAACGTTTAATTGCAGATGTTCCAGTGGGGGTTTTTTTATCTGGAGGTCTTGATTCCTCCCTCATTGCTGCAATCGCTGCAAGAGAAAAAAATGATATATCTGCATTTACTATAAAAATGCCCCAAGCTTCTTTTGATGAAAGTAAATTTGCTAAATCTACAGCAGATTACCTTGGACTTAAGCATAATATCTTTGAATTGACAGACAATGATCTTTTGTATGGTTTAGAAAAAGTTAGTGCGAAAATAGATCAACCATTTGCAGACTCATCTATTATTCCAACATTTCTCGTTTGTCAGCATGCAAAACATGAAGTTACCGTCGCTTTAGGTGGTGATGGTGCCGATGAATTGTTTGCTGGATATCCAAATTTTAAGATGACTCGCTTTACGAAACTGATGGAGAGATTACCTGCGATTACAAGGCCAGTTTTACAAAGGTTGTTGATGTCTGCACCTGATACTAGTGAGTACATGAGTTATTCTTTCTTAATGAGACAACTTTCTTATGGCTTCGGAAAAAAAGCACTTTTCCAGCCTATATATTGGATGTCTGCTTTTTCTATTGAAGAGCAAGCAGATTTGTGGATGCCTGAGTTTTTGACGGTCAATTCAGGTCTTTTATTAGAAAAGCAAATGGAATATTTACTACATGAGTCTAATAAAGAAAACGCTCTGGAAAGTCTACTATATCTTTTCAGCACGATGTATTTACCCGATGACATTTTAACAAAAGTTGATCGCGCTGCGATGTACAATAGTCTTGAAGTTCGTTCACCATATCTTGAGCATAAATTTTCTGAATACGTTTTATCATTGCCGATGAAAGATAAACTTACCGGTTTTGATAGCAAAGTTTTGCTCAAAAAACTAGCCTTGCGTTATTTGCCGAATGAAATAGTAACTCGTAAAAAGCATGGGTTTGCATTGCCAATCGCAAACTTAATAAGAGGTGCTTTTAAAGATAGAATTGAGATGGTGTTGTTTGACCAAAACAACCCTGTATATGATTGGTTTTGTAAAGGAGTCATAAAAAGCTACTGGAATGAACATCAGGAATTACGCAGGAATCATGGTAAAAAAATATGGACTCTATATACATTGTTTTGCTTTGCAAATAATGTGTTGTCTAAAAGAGGGTGATACTAGTTAAAACCATTATGCATTGATTTATATAGAAAGCTTCTATTTTACATCAGCTATATTTATCGTGCTTTTTATCAAGTAAGTCGGCTTGCCCTGTGATTCATGGTATGTTCGTGAAATCATCTCAGCTAATAAACCTGTAAGAATAGAGAAAAAACCCATAAGGAAAAATAAAGTTACTAATAATGGAAGTGGTGTTTCAACAAATGTTTTATCTCCCCAAAATTTATAGTAGAGCATCGCTCCAAAACTAATCATAGAACATAAAAAATTAAGTAACCCAAATCCGCCAAATATATAAATTGGTTTTTGTGAATATCCGCTTAGAAATTTTACGACAATCAAGTCCAGAATTACTTTAAAAATTCTATTCAGGCCGTAATTCGATTTTCCATGGATCCGAGGTCGGTGGTTTACTGCTATTTCTGTTGTTTTCGCACCAAGCCAGCTTGCATAGATTGGAATAAAACGATGCATCTCGCCATAAAGTTTTACATCTTTAATGACATCTCGACGATACGCTTTTAAAGTGCAACCATAATCCTTTAAGTTTGTACCAGATATTTTAGAAATGATAAGGTTTGCTATCTGACTTGGCAGTTTTCGAGTGAGATATGGATCTTTACGATCTTTTCTCCATCCAGAACATACGTCATAACCTTCTTCCAGCTTTTCTAATAATCTTGGTATGTCTTCAGGATCATTTTGTAAGTCGCCATCCATTAAAATGATCGTTTTACCGATAGAGTTATTAATGCCGGCCATAATTACAGCAGTTTGGCCGAAATTTAATTTCATACTTATCACTTTGCAGTTTTTATTTTTATGAGCAAGTGAGTTGAGAATGACTTGTGTGTTATCGGTTGATCCATCATTTACAAATATTATCTCAAAGTCATAATTATTCTTAAGACAAACGTTATTAACCATATTGTATAAAGGCAGTATATTTTTTTCTTCATTATAAACAGGAATTATAATTGATAATGAAATTTGTTCGTTAGAAAAATTATTCAATGGAACCTCCTTTTATATGCTTTCGGCAATGTAATTCTAAATGAATGAAATATAATTATATATTAATGAAGTTTTTTCACTCTAAAGCTTCGGCCTTTAATTTTACCCGTTGAAAGGATTTTTAAGGCTTGCTTGGCAACTGGAAACTTCACGGCAACATAAGCAAGCTTATCGAAAATATCTATCTTGCCAATTTGTTTGCCCGTTAAATCTGTATTTCCAGTGAGTGCACCCAGGATGTCTCCGGCGCGTACTTTATCTTTACGTCCGGCATTAATGCAGAGGGTGACCATATCTGGTACAAGTTTATTGTTTTCTTTTTCTTTAAGTGATGTCGTTTTTTCAATTTTCAAATCACTTTTTTGATATGCAGCAATTGCGTCGATTCTGAATTTTTCAGATTCCATAAACATACTTAGCGCCAGGCCTTCTTTATCTGCACGACCTGTACGGCCGATCCGGTGGATATGTATTTCGGGGTCGGGTGATAGTTCAAAGTTAATCACAGCATGTAGTTCTTTGATATCCAGTCCACGCGCGGCAACATCAGTCGCGATTAAGATTGAACAGCTTTTATTAGAAAATTGTATTAATACTTGATCACGATCACGTTGTTCAAGATCGCCATGTAAGGCCAGCGCATGAAAGCCCTGTTGCCATAATTCATTAGCAAGTTCCTGGCATTGTTGTTTTGTATTACAAAAGACCAGACTTGATTCCGGGTGATAGTGCCGTAATAAAGTGATTAATACCTTTGTTCTTTCTCCTGGTGTTATTTCATAAAAAATCTGTTTTATCTTTTTATCGTCATGAATACTGTCATCACGAACATCAACGGGGTTATTTTGAATCGCATTACTGATCTTTTTTATTTCATTCGGATAAGTGGCAGAGAAGAGTAGCGTTTGTCTTTTCTGTGGTGCCATTTTTATTACGCGCATGATCTCATCATGAAAACCCATGTCCAACATACGATCGGCTTCATCCAAAACCAGTGTTTTCAAACCATCGAGTTTTAATGATCCTTTATCCAGATGTTTCAAGATGCGTCCCGGCGTCCCGACAACAATATGCGGTTGGTGTTCCAGGGAAGCCAGTTGCGGGTCCATTGCCTTGCCGCCGCAGAGTGTAACGACTTTGGTATTAGGTATTGCCCGCGCTAGACGTCTGATTTCGTTCGTGACTTGGTCAGCCAATTCGCGAGTTGGGCAAAGCACCATCGCTTGTACCTGATAAGTTGTAATCTTGAGTTTATGCAATAATCCAATGGCGAAGGCGGCTGTTTTTCCACTACCGGTTTTTGCCTGGGCCAATAAGTCCTTACCTTCGAGTATTGAAGGTAAGCTTTGCTCCTGAATTGGCGTCATTTCTTTGAAGTTTAATGATGCGATGTTTTCCAGAACGACGTCCGGCAAGGGAAGGAAGGCAAAGTCTTTTGTATTCACAGGCTTTATATTAAAAAGTGATGGAAACCAGGTTTGTCATAATGAAGCATAATCAAAGATTATAATGTCGCGTAGCAGACTGAGCTTCAGTGTGGATTGAAAATGAGCTGTAAAGTGTACAGTAAACTGGATGATTACAGAACTACTTACTCTAGTATTTAGGTTAATTTTAAGGGTTTAAAAGAAATGCAAAATCGTACAAATAATATAGACAAGGGATATATTTGCATGCAAAATCGCGCTCGCAAATCAGCTAAAAGCTGGTGCCGAGACGAAGTAGATCTTCTCGCAAACACTAACTACGAGCTCAACCTGGATTGACCAATCCGTTTTTTTGGCATCCTGTCAGAACGGACGTTAGACACTTTTGTTATTTAGCATAAGGGTTTAAATGTCTATGAAAAAAGTAAACGAAACCGCAACCAAACGTAAGACTAATAATCAACGTCTTATAGAAGTTCTTGGGCCTATTGAAAACCTTGAAAGTTATGTCAAAGCTGATTGGTGGCGACATATCTTTAATGCAAACTATTTGCGTACTGATGGTGATGTTGTTAATGACGAAAACATTACCCGGCATGAGACTGAAGTTTTTACTGATTTAATCAATGTTAGTAAGGATGCTTATATCCTGGATCTGTGCTGTGGGCAGGGCAGGCATGTACTGGAAATGGCACGTCAAGGTTATAGAAATGTTCATGGTTTGGATCGATCACATTATTTGGTTAACCGGGCTAAAAGCATCGCTAAAAGAGAAGGCTTGAATATTAGTATCAAGGAAGGTGATGCTCGAAAACTGCCTTTTCCGTCAGATCACTTTGATGTAGTGACCATACTCGGTAACAGCTTTGGTTATTTTGAAACCAAAGAAGATGACATTCAGGTGTTAGAAGAGATTCGCCGTATTATGAAATCTGGTGGAAAATTGTTGATAGATGTTACTGATGGCGATCATATGCGTGCGACATTCGAACCAAGAAGTTGGGAATGGATCGATAAAAATTATTTTGTCTGTCGCGAACGATCTCTGTCTTCAGATAATGAAAGATTGATCTCTCGTGAAGTTATTACGCATGTTAAAAAAGGTGTGATAGCGGATCAGTTTTATGCTGAACGGTTGTATAGTCTTGAAGAGCTTTATGCTTTATTGGAAGCAAATGGTTTTAATAATATTGAACAAAAGTATTCTATGATTCCTCAGTCCGGGCGAAACCAGGATTTGGGTATGATGGCAAAACGAAATATTATTGTCGGTATAATTAATAAACCCCGCGTTAATTTAACTAACAACCCTGAAACAGAAAAGCTTAATATTGCTGTCCTATTAGGCGACCCGGATAAACACGATAAGGTTAAACCGGGTGCCGTTTTCGATGAAGATGATCATTTCACGGTTAACAAGCTTAGGCAGACCTTAGGAAGTCTGGAGAATTATACGTTTACTTATTTCGATCAACATGATCGATTTGTAAGTAATCTTGATCTTTGGAAACGGGATTATGATCTGGTTTTTAATCTTTGTGATGAAGGCTTTAATAATAATGCCATTCAAGAATTACACATCCCTGCATTATTAGAGACTAAAGATATCTCTTACACGGGAGGCAATCCTCAATGTTTAGCTTATTGTTATGACAAGTCATTAATCCGGGGATTGGCGAGTGAAATGGATATTCCAATCGCGAATGCTTATATCGTCAAACCGGAAGATACCACGTTTATTGATATTACTATCCCGTTCCCAGTCATCATTAAACCCAACTTTGGTGATTCCAGTTTTGGTATCACCAAAAACTGTGTTTGTAACAATGTCGTGGAACTTGAACGAGGCATTATGGAAAGCAGACAACAGTTTGGTTACGAGCGTCCGATTCTTGTCGAGCAATTTCTTACGGGTAAAGATATCAGTGTCGGCATTATCGGGAATAACAATGGCAACATAGAATTTCTTCCTATTATTGAAGAAGACTATTCGGTGTTGCCAGAGGGCTATCCACGTATTTGCGGTTATGAAGCGAAATGGAACCCAGATTCACCTTACTGGAAAATTACTTCTATTCCCGCGGATCTGGATGATGCTACCGAACAATTTTTACAAGCGAGTTGTATCAAATTGTTTGATCGCGTTGAATGTTGTGATTATGCGCGTTTTGACTGGCGGCTTGATGATAACGGTACGCCGAGATTGCTGGAGGTTAATCCGAATCCAGGTTGGTGTTGGGATGGTCATTTAGCCAAGATGGCGCAACTAGCTAATATTTCTTATGCTGAAATGTTAGATAAAATAATTATGGCTGCTGTTGAACGAAGCCAATGTACTGGCAAGTTAATAAGCAATATTAAAGTTGTGAGTGCATGAGTAGTAATAGGCGATGACTAGTAGTGGTCGAAAGGCTGGTGTGATAAAAAGTCGTTATGCATTTGTGAAAATCCTGACGGGTTCAGACCTGTCCATTCGCAGGTTACCTTTGATGTCAGTAACCAGTGAAAAACCTGGTCCAGTCGTTTGGATTACAGCATGTGTGCATGGTGATGAAATTGTCGGTATGGCCGTAATACATGAAGTGTTTAAAAAGATCCGACGTACTTTATTGCGCGGATCGGTATATGCTTTTCCATTAATGAATCCAATCGGGCTAGAAACGATCTCTCGTAAAATCACGATGAGCAGGGAAGATTTGAATCGTTCTTTTCCCGGTAAAGCGGAGGGGACATTGGGAGAGCGACTCGCTAACCGTATTTTTAATACGATTCTTGATACTTCGCCTGATCTGGTTTTGGACTTGCATAGTGATTGGAAGCAATCAATTCCATATGTCATTTTGGATAGGCGATCCCAAAAAATGGATAAGCAAACTTATGGAACAACACGCGAGTATGCCAGACAAACCGGTTTTGTTTCACTACTGGAAGATGAAATTCTGACAGACTCACTTTCTTATAATTTACTGGAGAATAATATCCCTGCATTGACACTGGAGTTAGGAGAACCATATGTTATCAATGAAGAAAATGTGCGTTTGGGTCTTGGTGCTATATGGAATATTTTATCGAGTATGGGCATGATCGAACCATTGCAAGAACGCTTTACTTTTCCAACTTCAAAGGTCTATAAAGGCAAATTGTTTAAATACAATGATCAACCTTATAGTTCAAAAAGTGGCATTATAAGGTTTCTTGCCAAACCTGGTGATGAGATTAAGCAAGGAGATGCTTTCGCTAGAATAGTAAATGCTTTTGGTAAACATCAGGAAACGGTTAGGGCTATTCATGATGGTATTGTGCTCGGACATTCGGATTCATCTGTTGTTTTTCCAGGAATGCCTATTATGGCATTTGGAGTTATCTGATCTGATAAGAGATTATCGATACTTAGTCAACATTAATATTCTTACTCTTAGCTTAACTAAAGTAATAAGTCTTCATTAATAGCATGAAATACATTAGCGGTTTCGATCAAATTGTTTGCCGTTAGTTCAGGCACGCCATAGACCTCTGTCGCTACGGCATAATTATTTTTTATTTTTTCCAGTAATAGCCCGAAATCACCATCACCTGATAGTAATATCACGGTGTCTACATCTTTCGCCTGTTCCATGACATCGATCGTAATCCCGACATCCCAATCACCCTTGGCGGAGCCATCGCTACGCTGAATAAAAGGTTTTAGTTTTACAGTGAAGCCGATGTGTTTCAGGGCATCCTGAAATTTGATCTGTTTATCATCGCCACGATGGGTGGCATAAGCATTGGCAGAAACAATTTCCCCTTCTGTACTAATGCGTTGCCAAAGTTTTTTATAGTTAAACTGCCGACCATAAGTGTCACGGGTGGTGTAGTAGATGTTTTGTACATCGACAAAAATAGCAATTTTTTTCACAATAGGCCTTTAGAGTCTTGTTTTGAATCCCAGTGCAAGCATAGCATGAGGGCGAAAAGTGAATCTGTGTCATATTTGCGAGAATATATGACAGATAATGTGATGTTAGCCCTTTCCTGAGTCAAAAGAGTCATTATAATAGCCCGCCTTGTTACTTGCCTCAGGGGTTGTTTCTCCCTACTACTTGTAAGAATAACCAAATAATAGATTTATATATAGTTTCGGGATTCGGTTTCGTCAGGGTTATAGCGCGGAAACCCATCAACCTTTTATTAACCTTCAGCAGACAGTTTGTCTGTTGTTGATGCTTATTTTTCTTTTACAGGATTTAGATGCTTTTACTCTCAAAAAAACAAGATTGGACAGGAAATATTCGTGCTGACATTTTGGCAGGACTCGTTGTTGCGTTGGCGTTGATTCCCGAGGCGATTGCCTTTTCTATTATTGCGGGCGTTGATCCTAAAGTAGGACTCTACGCTTCTTTCTGTATTGCCGTGACGACAGCTATTGTTGGTGGGCGTGCTGGAATGATTAGTGCCGCGACGGGTGCCATGGCGTTATTAATGGTGACTTTGGTAAAAGACCATGGACTGGAATATCTGTTAGCAACAACCCTGTTAACGGGGACGCTGCAGATAATTGCTGGTTATCTGAAGCTGGGAAGCTTGATGCGTTTTGTTTCACGTTCGGTCGTTACCGGCTTTGTGAATGCATTGGCAATACTCATATTTATGGCACAGTTACCAGAGTTAATGAATGTTACCTGGCATGTTTATGTAATGACGTTAGGTGGTTTGAGTATTATTTATTTATTTCCGCTGCTTCCCGTCATTGGAAAATCGATTCCTTCACCGTTAGTGTGCATTATTGTTTTAACGGGTATCGCATTAGTGTTGAAGCTGGATATTCGAACGGTAGGCGATATGGGTGACTTACCAGACACACTGCCAATGTTTCTGTGGCCTGATGTCCCGTTCACGATGGAAACGCTAAAAATTATTTTTCCCTATGCGGTGCCGTTGGCAGTGGTCGGTTTACTGGAATCATTAATGACGGCGACGATTGTTGATGATTTAACCGATACTGATAGTGATAAAAACCGAGAGTGTAAAGGCCAGGGGATTGCCAATATTGGTTCAGGTCTCATGGGTGGCATGGCTGGTTGTGCGATGATTGGACAATCTGTCATTAATATTAAATCAGGGGGTCGTGGACGTTTATCCACGTTGCTTGCCGGTGTTTTGTTGTTGATTATGGTGGTGTTTCTCGACAACTGGATTAGTCAAATACCCATGGCAGCACTGGTGGCTGTGATGATTATGGTCTCGATAGGCACGTTTAACTGGGGTTCTTTTCGGGATCTAAAGGAGCATCCGTTATCTTCAAATCTGGTTATGATGACGACGGTGTTGGTTGTTGTGTGGACACATAATCTGGCTTTGGGTGTATTTGTGGGTGTATTGTTAGCATCATTGTTTTTCGCAAACAAGATTAGCCATTTAATGTATGTTGAGTCTGAATATGACGAAGGTAGTGATACTCGAACATATCGCGTTGTGGGACAGGTATTCTTTAGTTCAGCAGATAAATTCAGCGCTGCCTTTGATTTTAAAGAGGCGGTAGAAAAGATTGTGATTGATCTCAATCGTGCACATTTTTGGGATATCACATCAGTATCTTCGCTGGATAAAGCAGTGATTAAGTTGCGGCGCCAAGGTGCAGAGGTAGAATTAATCGGGCTTAATGAAGCCAGTTCAACGATAATTGATCGTTTTGGTGTTCACGATAAACCAGAAGAGATTGAAAAAATTATGGGTGGCCACTAATGACTAATAATAAGAAATTGATTCTGGCTTGCATCGATGGTTCTAAACTTTCTGAAGCAGTTTGTGATTATGCCGTTTGGTTGGCACAACGTGTTGAAGGGCGATTAAAACTCATGTACACCATTGACCATCATCCAGAGACAGCGAAAGAAGTCGATTTGTCCGGTAATTTGGGTGTTGATAGTCGCGACCATTTACTTGAAGAAATTACCAGCAATGAATATACGCGTAGTAAATTACGTTTAAAGGAAGGGAAGGCTATTTTACAAGCGGCAAATCAGCGTGTTGTTGAGGATGGATTTAGTGATCCAATTTTATGTTTGCAACATGGTAGTTTGGTTGAATCCCTGGTGGAGCTTAAAGAGGAATTACGTATCCTTGTGATAGGCGCTCGTGGAAAAATACACGAGGACCAAACCGACAAAATCGGTGCAAAACTGGAGTCGATGATTCGCTCCATACATGGACATATTCTGGTTGCCTATGATGTCTTCAAAACGCCACAACGGATTATGATTGCCTATGATGGTAGTGAGGCCAGTGATAATCACATTGATATGATAGCTAATAGCCCCCTATATAAAGGTTTAAGCTGTCACTTGGTTTGCGTCAATAAAAAGGATACGGCTGATAGTCTCATTGAGAATGCAGTTAATAAACTTAAAGCTGCCGGATGGGCTGAAATTATCAGTGCCAGTTTGCGAGGTAAAACTGAAGATGAATTATGTGACTACCAAGTCAAGCATGATATTGATTTGACGATCATGGGTGCATTTAATCACACCCGGTTACACGATCTGATATTGGGTAGTTTTACTGCAAAGATGTTGCTTAACACCAAGACGCCGTTACTCTTACTGAGATAAAGTCGTCTATATAGAAATCTAGGGCGCGCTATATTTAAAGATCAACGTAGTCTATTTTTATAGATCCGTCCTTTTCATACTTTTTCTTTTCTATTAAGTTTCTAGCTGCAGTTTCGATTTCCGCTCGGTATTTTATGACTGTCTCTAGCGGTGTATCTGCTAGTACAGGGAACTTTGTCTTTATATCAGCGTGAGCAACTCGACAAGAGACGCGTTTTCCACTGACCTGAGCTGCTATCGTAATAATCTCTGTTTCCGGATTCCAGCAATGTAATGTCGGGAATGATATACGACCATCACCGGCTGTTTTTTGTTTGTGAACTATCGCTTCCATAATTATTTTACCTTTGTGTTGTGTGAGCTCTCTATATCTGTAGAAACAAAATACCTATTGGAAAGACGCATCACGAAAATCGAAGTATTGATATTCGTGATGCGTGGTACATGTACCTGACTATTTTAAACGGCTGGTCTTTCTGCCGAGGTTGAACGCTGTTGCCGATTACCTGAGGTACTATTATTTCTATGATGTGAACTGTTTGGCTTACCATAACGATGACTACGCGGATTTTCTTCGCTAGCGCTGTTGCGTTTCCCCTTATATCGTTTTGGTTTATTGCCGTTGTTGCCAGGATTCGCTCGTTGTTTATTACGTGAGGATTTCCCCGAGACTGATTCAGGGACAATATGTTGTGGCTCGAAGGATTCTATTTCTTCACGTTCGATCTTTCGTTTTATGAGACGCTCGATATCTTGTAGCTGTTTGGCTTCATCCGCACTAACCAAAGAGATAGCTTGCCCACTTGCTCCAGCACGACCAGTACGGCCTATGCGATGAACATAATCCTCAGGCACATTCGGCAAATCAAAATTAACAACATGAGAAAGTTGATCGATGTCTATGCCTCTTGCAGCGATGTCAGTTGCAATCAGTATTTGAATCTTGTTCTTTTTAAATCCGTCGAGTGCCTTGGTGCGTTGTGCCTGACTCTTGTTGCCGTGAATTGCGGCGGCATGGATATTGTCTCGTGATAAGCGCTTTACCAATTTATCAGCACCATGTTTGGTGCGACTGAAGACCAGTACCTGATACCAGTTTTCATTGCGAATTAGGTGGCTGAGCAGGTCAACTTTACGTGCTTTATCGACGGGATAAACTACTTGTGAAATCGTTTCAACAGTCGAGTTACGTGGAGCAACATCAATTTCAACCGGGTTATTGATAATGCCTTTCGCGAGTTGCCTGATCTCTTGTGAGAAAGTAGCAGAGAACATGAGGGTTTGACGTTGCTTTGGTAGTAACGCCATGATTTTTTTGATGTCATGTATAAAACCCATATCTAGCATACGATCGGCTTCGTCTAATACCAGAATTTCGATATCATTGAAGTTGATAGCGCGTTGTTGAAACAAATCAAGCAAGCGACCTGGTGTGGCAACTAATACATCGACGCCACGTCGCAATTTCATCATTTGCGGATTTATTTTGACGCCACCAAAAACGACAGCAGAGCGTAGATTCAGGTATTTGCCATAGGTAAATACACTCTCTTGTACTTGCGCGGCAAGTTCTCGTGTTGGTGTTAATACCAGTGCGCGCGCACGGTTATTCTTCACTGGTGGTTTTGTATTCAGTAGTTGTAGTAGTGGCAGGGTAAATCCTGCAGTTTTTCCGGTACCGGTTTGGGCGGCGGCCATTACATCATTGCCCTCTAGGATGGCAGGGATGGCTTGTGCCTGAATGGGGGTTGGGCTGGTATAGCCGGTATCGCGCACGGAGTGCAATAGTTCTTCGGATAGTCCGAGTTTTTCAAATGTCATTAAATATTCCTAAATATAGGTTTGTACCATTTCGTAGAATCTCAATTGAGAAAATACCAGCGAAATGGCGTATAAATCTGGCGAAGTAAAATAAGCTCTAATATTTGCGTAGGCATAAATGCGTATGCAGTTTGGGGCAGTAGATAGCTTTGCCGTAAGTGCGGCATGCAATAATTGGCTCTCAAAGGGAGGGACAGTTGGTCTCTACGATTGGACTGTGATAATAAATATCGGCAATGCAGCGAGACGAACTAACAACTAGTGATGACGCTCTGGACACCTCTAGTGTCAAGATGCGCGCACTTTAACACAATAAGCGGGCATTGGTACGGTATAATTTTAGAGATAGGGAGTTAAAAAGAGACAAATCAGGCGTTATTATGACGTTGTCACGCTTTGTGTGTAATCTGAAGTGACAATTAAAGCCCATGCGTTGACTCAACTGGTTTTTATCTCAGTTTGATAGACTGTATAAAGATGGCCTCTGCGGAGCTGAAAATCAGAAAACATTGTATAAAGGTCATATTATGAAATTATGGGTGCCAACCCTGGCAATCATGTTATGCCACATTCTTACAGGTACAGCGTCTGTTGCCACACGTTATCTGGTAACTGTACTGGATCCGGTAGAAGTCGCCTTTATGCGCTATCTTTTAGGTGGTTTTTCAATGTTGCCGCTCTTCTTCCTGTTTCGCACATCACGCTTAACTAAAATCCTGTCACTTAAGATCGCTGGTCTCGGGGCTTTATTTTTTGCGTTGTTTCCTTTTATGTTTTCATGGGGCTTTGTGTATACCAGTGCGGCGCGTGGCTCTCTTGTTTTAGCGACGATGCCGATTTGGGCTATGCTGATCAGCAAGGCCATTGGGCATGAGAGTATCAATAAAAACTCGTTAATTGCCATCGGGTTATCTTTGTTGGGACTTACGGTGGCGCTATCAGATAAGTTGATGATGATTTCAGGAGAAGAAATCATATTCAAAGGCGAGGTCATCATGCTATTGACTGCGATTATTGGTGGGATCTATGCCACCTTCGCGCGACAGGTACTGAAAGAAGTTCCTGCTTCAATGTTCACGCCATTGGCAATGCTATCGGGGTGTTTATGTCTATTACCATTTAGCGTTGCTAATGGAATCGGTGATCACGTAGTGGCGCTGACAACGGTAGAAAAAGGCTTAATGCTTTATTTAGGAGTGATTGCGGGTGGGCTCGCATTTTTTCTTTTGAACTGGGTTTTGAATAAGAGTACGGCAACGTTTACTACAATCTTCGTAACTTTAAATCCGATTACAGCTATTATTTTAGGCTATCTATTTTTAGGCGAAGTGATCGAGCTTAATTTTGTTATAGGAGTAGTGATCGTGTTTATCGGTCTTGGTTTTGTTATGAGATCACATCCGCGTGACCATCGTCATGAAATTGATGCCGCGTAAGAGAATAGAGTTTAAGAAAGCAGGAGTCATTCTTTCTGTTTTTCGTAGATAAATATTTTTTAGGATATGCCATTGGTTTCTCATCAATAGGTCTTGCAATAAATTTACAATGGTCTCATCTGGCGATTTTCCACGAGTAGTACCTGGCAGGGGTATAACAAGATTATTAATCTTGTGTTTATTACATTGAGAAAATATTTTCTGTAAGGTTTCTTTGATCTACGATTTTTCAAAAATTGAGGTATGTTTAACATCGTGCATAATCGCGATCAATCGCTCAAGTTATGATTTTTTAACGATGTCTTTTCCGGGTGTCTAGCAAATTTGTTGTTACATCTTAGCAACCAATACGAGAAGGCTTTTAACTGTTTCCATGATGGTGCAAGCTTTGCCATGCAACAGGACAGATAAATAATTTGGCGTTATGGTGCTCGGTTCTAACAGGTTCTGTCTTCAGCAAATGATAAATCCTGCTTTATGTGGGTATGAGTATATGCCCAGAAGTATTACAATATGCCGGTTGTATTGTCGCGAGTTATTTTAACGGTCTAAGGTCTTATAAATTTACTATGTCTGATAAAGTGAAAAATGGTACGACACGTGATATCGCAGGTAAATCATGTGTGTTTTACGATGGCTACTGGATTAGGAGCTATCATTTACATGAGGATAGCTACGCTGATAAGAAACAGATGATTGATCAATTAACGCGCCGAGTGTTCCACCATGTTGAACAAGGGATTAACACGCCCAGTAAGAGTTTGGATGATATTCGAGAGATTTATGAGGCCGAAGACGATCCAGCAAGAAAACGTGTAAAAGGCGCAATGTTAGCTGGCTCATTATTAAATCGTGGACGACAAATTTTAACAGCGATTGTTGAGCTTGAAGAGGCTGGGGTAAAGATTGAAACCAGTAATGAATTATTACGTGAGTGTGGGCGATGCTTTATAGAGGCGTTATCATTAGGTAAAAACATCAAGCTCGCTGACGGTGGAGAGGGCGTTGATGAGCTTTGGGGAGAGCCGTTCAAGGTTTTCTCTATGCCGATTGAAGATTTCTTTCAAAGTCGATATATCAAGATCTCTCAAACGATGACGGAAATTGATCAGATCACATGTGCAATAAGTACTGTTACGATAAGGGATGGCGCTTTTTCTGATGTTAATAATAAACTTATTGAACTGGGTGTCATGGCCAAGATGACTTGTGAAACAATTCGCACCGATCCGGCCATGTTTGATGTCTGGCCACGCTACATTGCAGCAAAAGAAGAGTACGAAGATAGCCTTAACAATCTATTGATCGATAAGAATGATAAAAAAAATATACAATTTATGTATGCATACCGATTAATTAAAGAAGGTGGTGCTTTGCTGATAAAACTGGCTACATTGAGAGTACCTATTCCGGATAGTGTGCGTTTGTTTACTAATAAGTGTAAAGAGTTTACAGAAAAATAATTTTCACTCAGGCAGTAAGTCAGCTTCCAATGCGCTCGTAATAAAGGATAGAGTTTTCTTATGACAAGCGAATCCAGCCATATCGAATACACTGACCGCGACAAGAAAGTGCAACGCCTAATTATAATTGAGGGTTGTGCAAATGTTCTGATGTTAGTTGTTAAGCTCTTTGTTGGTTTGTCGACGAATTCACTTGCGATACTCGCCGATTGTATTCATTCATTAACAGATGTCGCCAATAATCTTGTAGCTTGGGTTGTTATACGCTTATCGGTAATGCCAGCTGATCGAGAACATCCATATGGTCATCGAAAATTTGAAACTTTAGCAGTATTTGGTTTAGCGACATTACTTGCTGTAATGGCGATAGAAATTGCCAAAAGCGCATTTACTAAAGAGACAACAGAAATCATTAGTGGCACCTGGGAGCTTGCATTAATGATCGGCATACTCTTTGTGAATATAGCTTTGGCGACCTGGCAACGCTATTGGGCGCGACTTTTAAAATCCGAAATTATGCTCGCCGATGCGACACATACTTTTGCTGATGTTTTAACGACGGTTGTAGTCATTGTAGGGTGGCAATTATCGAGTATGGGTTTTCTGATTCTTGATCGGTTATGCGCGCTAGGTGTTTCTGGTCTAGTGCTTTATCTCGCATATTGCTTATACAAAAGTGCTTTTCCTGTACTTGTTGATGAATATGCAATCGAACCTGGAGATATTAAAAATGCGGTCATGGCTGTTCATGGTGTTAAAGAAGTCGGGCGTATACGTTCGCGCTGGATAGGTTCCGATATAGCAATAGACATTGTTATATCAGTAAATGCGAAATTGACTACAGAAGAGTCGCACCGTATAGCAGATAAAGTTGAGTTGTTAATTGAAAAGCAATTTAATGTTGGTGACGCACTTATTCATATAGAACCATTTTCTAAATAAATAATTTCTTTTGCTATAATCAGTTTTCATGAGGCTTATTAATATTCATGAAGTTGGCAATAAGGAATTTAATGAGTTGGTATTCTGTTACTCAACAATCGCTAGTCTTATTGTCTTTATCATTTTTTTTGCATTACTTCTTACTTGTGTAGGGCATTATGTCTGGTATTCAATCAGTTTTTCTGTAGAGCTATGGGGTAAGCTGGTTTATTTGTGGTTCGCTTTCTGGTTCGGTTTTATTTCATGTCTGGCCTGGTCGAGATATCGGGCAGGGTTGTTAGTATCTAATTGGTTAATGCGCTCCAGTCCAAGCAGGACGCTAATTAAATTTCGATCATTTCAAAACCATAATTACCCGGAATCCGATCTTGTTGTCATTGAGCTGTATTGGCGTGAAGTTAAATGGTTACGAATGACAAAAGAGACTTCTCATAAACCTGGCTCTGATAGTACCGTTACTGAATTTTTTACCTATTTGGATATGAAGTTAAATTTATCTCAAGAAGAATTAAGTTTAATTAGGGAAGGTTTGGCAAATGAAAGACGTTTAAAACCATTAAGTTCTAAAGTCAATGAACTAAAAAGCGAACTATTTCATGCCAGAAAGAAGAAGCCCCCTAAACATGAGATTGATGAAATTAAAGAACGTCTACGACATGAGAAGTCCATCAAGACGCTAGATAAAAGCTCCAGTGTTAAATACCATGATTATCCTGTTGCCTTAGTGGGTGATGTATTACGTCTGCGTTGGAACGGAATAAAACCAAACATTAAAAAAGCATTAGTGTACTTATCAGACTTCACCAAAATTGAAACAGACAATAAAATTGAAAGTGATTCAACCGGTAAGCTGGAAGGGGAAAAGCTAGACGATATGATCCTGGATCGAATCAGTAAAGGCGACAAGATGGATGCAATAAAACTGGTTCAACGGCATTACAATTACGATACAACGGAAGCTAAATTATTTGTCGATGAGTTAATGAGTCATCAATCTATCAAGGAGAAAACTCCGAAAAAATAATATCGCCGTATGATGATGGGTTACTCACCCATAATCTGCACAATAATTTCTCGTGTTCGAGCAGCGGTATCAAAGTCTACGACAACAACCTGTTGCCAAGTACCTAACATCAACGCCTGTTCCGTAAATGGAATGGTTAAAGATTGCCCTTGTATCTGACCACGCAGGTGGCTATGCCCATTGGTCTCTCCTGTGTTACGCATATTATGTTGCCACTCTGGATCGGCAGGGATTAATCTGTCCCAGATGTCTTTCGTATCTATCCGTAAACCGGGCTCGTCTTCAAATATCATTATCGATGCAGTAGTGTGTTTAATGAAGAGTGTCACAATGCCTGCGGTAAGTTCAGATTCTACCAAACCTTTTTGTACTGTTTCAGTGATGTTTTCAATCTGTGTCGCGCCTTGCATATCAAGTGAGAATTGTTGTGTGATTACGGTCATTTTTTTTCCTTAAGCAGAAGTTGAGATATTTAAAGATCGAAGGTAACCCAGATCTTTATCTGATAATTCTCCATCGCGCGCTTCTGCCAGTATCGCGTCAAATAAACCTTGTCCAGTTAACAAACGAACGGCCGATAAAACCTTATTACTAAGCTGCCCTTTCTCTCTTAAGCTTTCTAGATATTTAAAAGCATCAATAAAGTTTTCATCATTTCGGTCATAGTAGTCGCTCCCACGTACGCGATTACTATAGGCCTCCAGTTGTTCACAGGCGACGAGTATCTCACCTAATTCATGTACCCAGTCTGGGGCATTGTTCAGTTTTTCCGGGTAATAATAGTAGAGTGTGACTAGCTCCATCCAATCAAGCCATTTAATGCCGTTTTGTTTTAGTTTGGGTTCTACCTTTTTAATGAGTCGGTTTAGCCTTCCTGCATAGCCAAGACGCATCTCTACCTGCTCTTTCGCCCAAGCTTCGGTTTCTATGCCTAGTGTCTGTAATTGGGATAGATACATTGTCCAAAATGCCTCGGTTTCATCACCATATATTGTTTCCGGGTGAACGGCGCGCCATTCCGCTGGTCGGGTTGGGATTCCTTCGGTTCGAGCCCATGTCCAGATTTTTCCGAATAAGACTTGATCCAATCCTGCGCGCCCCATGTCATGTAATAAGCAGGCTATTTGATATTGACGGACCCTTTCATCATCATGCCCCAAATGGTGAGCAACAGTGGCACACATCTTTGCGGTTCTTAGCGCATGCTGTTTGTCATAACCTTCAATGATCTCCCCTTGTTTTTCAGGGTGCGGGTAGTCGTAATACTGCAAGAGCGTATTTACTAATGACTCTGGAATCCATAGCAATGATAGGGGAATAGATGAAGTCATATAAGTAAGTTTAAAAGAAGAAGCGGTTAAATGAAATTAGTATGGTTTCAGGCGTTGTAGTAAATAGAAGTGTTCATCTTAGTTATTATCGCTACTTGAATTGAGTTCGTTCTGTAAGTTTTCAACAACATCAACAATATTTAAAAACTTATTGCCAAACTCGGTAAAAAAATACTCAACCCTGGGCGGTGTTTCCGGATAAATTTCTTTTCCAATAATGCCAAATCGAGAAAGTTTTACTAAGCGTTCGTTTAATACCTTGGTTGTTAGCCCATCCACTTGTCGTTGCATCTCTCCAGGGCGATTGATGCCATTGCGTAGCAATCGCAGTACAGACAAGGACCATTTGCAGCCAATGATTGATTCGACCATACGGCCGACACTCTTGTTTTCAGTGTTGGTAGAATTATTTTTATTTAATGATTCCATATATTTGTACCATTTAGTAAGTATCTAACCGTTAAGTGTCTACTGTTAAAGGCATTTTGTCTGTGAATAATAGCTTACTCTTTTAAACAAATATAAGGAGTTTTTGAATGAAAACAAAAGCGATATTTTATCATGCGGGTTGTCCTGTTTGTGTTGATGCAGAGCAAGGTCTGGCGCATTCGCTTGACAGTAATCAATTTGAGCTTGAAATTGTGCATTTGGGTGATAACAGTAATCGACTATCAGAGGCAGAAGAAAACGGTATTAAATCGGTGCCAGCACTGCTGATTGATAAACAAGCATTTCATATCAACTTTGGTGCCTCTTTAAGTGATTTGAGGTAATCTTTATCTTTAATTGGAACGGCCTATTGCGGGCGTAGTGGGCCGCTTCCTGTAATTATTCAAGATGAGGAGTCGCAGGGTTGTTCCAGATGAAAATAAATTATTTTTTTATTTTATTAATACTGTTCTCAGATCTGGTGTTCGCTGAAATGGTGGAGCTGGATATAAAAGAATGGGAAGTCCCTTACGAAGATTCTCGGCCACGTGATCCTTATATTGCCCCTGATGGCAGGGTTTGGTTTTGTGGGCAGATTGGTGCATACATCGCCGTACTTGATCCATCATCAGGCGAATTTAAAAAATATAATATGGAAGATGATGTCCGGCCACATAATTTAATTATCGATGACCAAGGCATTGTCTGGTATGCCGGTAATACGCAGGGCTATATCGGTCGCCTGGATCCTGCGACAGGGGTGATTAAAAAATATGCCATGCCCAATGACAAGGTCCGTGATCCGCATACATTGGTTTTTGATAGTAAAGGTGATATCTGGTTTACCGCACAGCAAAGTAACCATATTGGAAAATTATTTGTAAAGACGGGCGAAATAAAGGTTGTTGAAGTGCCTACAGCACGCACGGGTCCCTATGGTATTTGGTTGGATAGTAATGAGCACGTCTGGGTCGCCTTATTTTGGACTAATAAGTTAGCGATGATCGATCCTGTGACGTTTGCAATAGATGAAATTGAATTACCGCGTAAAAAAACTCTACCTCGGCGTTTGATTGTGAGTTCGGACGATACGGTTTGGTATGTCGACTATCAGGGCGGATATCTTGGACAGTACAATCCAATTACAGCGGAGACTAAAGAATGGCGGATGCCGGGTGACAAACAATCACGGCCTTACGGCATGATAGTCGATGAGCAAGATCGAATATGGTTTGTCGAAACGGGCCTGTCTCCTAATCGTTTAATTGGTTTTGATACCGGGAGCAAACACTTTTTTAGTCAAACAGATATCCCCAGCGGTGGGGGGAGTATCAGACACATGTATTACCACAGTTCAACTAAGTCAATATGGTTTGGTACTGATATGAATACGATTGGACGTGCTGTTATTCCTTAAAAGACCATGTTCTAAATTCTATTTTTTGCAAGATTCCTCGTTTCAATTTCAAATCAGCCTGCGTCAACTCTTGAGCCAATGATAATATCTATGTTTTTTTCCGGTGATTTTGTAGAAGAAATAACCTCAGCATACTTTGCCGTACCATTGATATCGCTACTTCTCAACGAAGCATTATAAAGAGCCTGGGTGATGGATCCTGTGTGTTGTTTAAATGAAATGTTGCCAGAATGCTGCTCAACGATATGCATTGCCGGGTTGAAGTCGAGCTTGCTGACGGGTGAGTAATCATTAGCATTGATCGTCTGAGGTGACACTTGATTCGAATTATTGGCAATGATGGCTGAATTAAATGCCGTCTCATTTTGCTCAGTACTTTCCTGATTAAACCGAGCCTTAAAAGCCTCTTTTGCTATCGACACGACAGCGCCTATAGGGCCACCAAATAAGGCATCACCTGCTATTTGCATAGATGGTGCAATGGTATCGCCGGTAATCTTACGGTATATCGAGTTAACGATAGGAATATGTTGTAGTGGATTAATAATGTCGATGATATCGCCAAAACTAAATCCATCTTCCCCAAAAATACTGCTTTCCTTTTGTGGGGACGCTGTACTACTGGCACTATTGAATTTCATTACTTCCGCACTAGTCAGGTTTTGAATTGGCAAATCAGACTCCCATTAAGTTTCAGTAGTAACTGCAATCGATATACCAATTTAACTTTCTTCGTCATCGCCGCTAATAGCCTTGTTTCATGGCATTACTGCAATGTAGAAGCAATGCTAAGCGGACAGCGATTGCCGCTTACCTTGTGATGTGGCAGAGTTTGTCTAATGTTAGATATCGTTCCAATTCAGACAGAGCAGCAAGAGCAGATCATCGCTGCGACCGAGGCCTGTATTTATCAAGCTAGTACCGCATTGGAATATTCGTTCGAACCCATCCCGGTGCTGTTTGATTTGAAAGGCCGGACAGCCGGGATGTATAAAGTAAAGCAAACTCAGCGACTGATCCGCTATAACCCCTATATATTTGCCAAATACTTTACTGAAAACCTGACGATAACCGTGCCGCATGAAGTGGCGCATTATGTTGTCGATGTTTTATATGGCCTAAGAAATACGCGGCCACATGGGAAAGAGTGGCGCGCTATCATGGCGCTGTTTAATGCCGATCCAAGTGTGACCTGTAGTTTCGACATGGATGGAATCCCGACAAAACAATACCAGCGATATTCTTATTCCTGTTCCTGCCGTAGCTATGAACTAACTAAAATCAGACATAATCGGGCATTAAAAGGCGTTGATTATCATTGCCGGCGCTGTAAGCAGGTGTTGGTCGCTGCACATGGCTGACATACACCCTCAATTATTAAAAGACTGTCTGATCCTGGGGCGTTTCCCATTATGTCATTTACTCTTAATGCGTGATGCAAATTACCCCTGGTTTATCCTCGTGCCAGATCGGGATGGTGTCAGCGAGATATATCAACTATCAGAAGAAGACCAACAACAATTACTGAGAGAGTCTTCATTGCTCGCTGATTTTTTAATGAAGTCGTTTCATGGCGATAAAATGAATATTGCCGCCTTAGGCAATATCGTCCCGCAATGTCATATTCATCATGTAGTTCGTTATTTTAATGATGCAGCATGGCCAGCACCGATATGGGGGTGTGTGCCAAATAAGGCTTATACAGATGATGAATTAAATAATGTGCTTGAGAAAATAAAGCAAGCGACATTCTGTGGATTCGAATTTCAGCATTAGTATTAAAAAACCAAAGAGATATAGCTAATTTTGATATTATCTTGTTTGAATTGAATGGGTAATATATGCAGTATGTGCTTTTGGAGAAATTGATGTGCATGTTGTTTTGATATTGAAGTAAAAATAATCATAGTTAGGGGACAAGAACGATGAATACAAAAAATAAACTATCTACTTTTATTATCAGTTTTATGCTGATTTTTTCTTTTTCGGCTGCAAAGGCAGAAGTGACCTCTCTTGAAGAGGCATATGAAACGATTGCCTTACTCACCACTGAAAATGAATCATTAAAAGCACAGCTTAGTTATTTCGAAAAAGAAATAGCGGCATATAGAGAAAAACTCGAAGCTTATGATGATGACTTAAGTGAAGAAAGTGAAGAGTGATCCGGTTTAAAAGTTTTTTAGTTTGTTTAGCGGGCTTAAGCTAATCATCATGAAAATTAATCTACTGTTAAGTATCGCGCTTTTTGTTTCGCTTAGTGCTTGTGGCGGCGGTGGCGATGTGCCGGGGCTATCCAAGTTACCCAGTGACGCAGTCATCCTTGCCTTTGGTGATAGTCTCACGCATGGGAATGGTGCAAAAGAAAATGAAAGTTATCCTGTGGTACTAGAAGAATTAACTGGCCGTACGGTGATTAATGCCGGTATTTCGGGTGAGGAATCCGAGCCAGGATTAAACAGACTCCCCAGACTACTGGAACAACATAATCCACAATTGTTGATCTTGTGTCATGGCGGTAATGATCTATTACGTAAAAAAGATATTAATAAAATGGAATCTAATATCCGTAATATGATTCAGCTAGCCAAAGATAAAAATATCCCCGTTGTTATGCTCGGTGTGCCAAAGCCCGGTTTATTCTTGTCTTCTTTTGAAGTCTATAAAAATATCGCCGATTCAATGGAAATCATTTTCATTGAGGATCTAATCCCCGAGGTGCTGGGAGATAATCAATTGAAGTCAGATACAGTGCATCCTAATAAGGCTGGTTATCGAGTCATGGCAGAGACTATCCATTCTGTATTAAAAGAATCTGGAGCGATATAACACAATATGTCTGAAGTATTCAGTGTTGTAGATGACGAAGAATCTTTAATACAGTTATGTGAACAATTAAGCTCATCAACATGGTTAGCGGTAGATACTGAATTTGAACGGGTCAGTACTTATTATCCCGAGTTATGCCTGGTGCAGGTATCCAACGGTGATACTACCGCGGTCATAGACCCTATCACCATTCAAGATATAACCCCCTTATTAGATCTGTTGTATCAACCTTCGATCATAAAAGTATTGCACTCTGCGCATCAAGACCTTGAAATATTTTTCAATATAAAAGGATCAGTTCCGACGCCATTATTTGATACACAACTTGCTGCACCTCTATTGGGTTATGCACAAGGAATAGGTTATGGCAATTTGGTGAATGAAGCCTTGAACATAGAACTCGAAAAAGGTCATGCCCGTGCAGATTGGAAGAGACGACCTCTATCAGAAGATATGCTCAGATACGCTGCAGATGATGTGATCTATCTGGGACAAGTCTATGAAGTATTTGTTGAGAAACTAAAGGCAGTAGAAGATCAGTCCTCATTAAATGAAAAATTGGCAAACCTGATTAAAGCCGAAACCTATAAACCTGATCCAAATTTAATGTGGAAGAAAATGTTCGCCGCAAAAAGGATGAGAGGCAAACAGTTAGATACCATTAAAAAACTTGCCGCCTGGCGCGAATTAACGGCGCGTGAACGCAACAGACCCAGAAAATGGATTCTGGCCGATCATGCACTCATAGAAATGGCAAAACAATTACCTGAAAATAAGGCGACACTATTAAGAATTGATAAGGTAGGCGAGAAGACAGTAAATCGACATGGTGATGACTTGTTGAAGCTGCTGCATAGCGAATAAAACTGTCCTCTATATTAGGTAGAATAGTTATAAAAATAGATCATCAATATTGATGATATTCATGTCAGTGTTATCTAGCGCAACATTAATACCGTTACTAACCCGTAACACCAGTTCTGTGTTTTATCTATAAAACAACTGGCAACGCCGTTGTTTTTTATCAGTATTGGCATAAAAATAAGGCATATAAATTAATCATATATAAATAAACTCAATAGTCTGGTTAGAAAAAACAATCGCAGAAAACAACGGCACTCGCGGCTTATTTTTTAACTAAATTGAGCTAGTATTGTAAGAGTTTGATTTGAAATGAATAACAAGGAGTATTGGCGCGATGGAATTAAAGAAAACAAAAGCCGAAAACTACGGCGTACGCCATAAAACAAACTGTTAGGCAATTAAGGAGCGGCATGACAGGAGATACATACTTACGTAGCATTCTGCAAAAATATGACGTAAATATTTCTGGTGCTGAAGCAGCCGGAAATACTATTTACCCTGTGATTCAAACATGGGGTAATAGCTACCTAGTAAAAGCTGAGTTTTCAGGCTCCCTTACTAAGGGAACTGGAATAAATATTGGTACCGACGCGGATATATTTATATCAGTATCATCAACTACTCCAGGAACTTTAGCTGATTTGTATAGAACATTATTTAACGCGGTAACTCAAGCTGGGTATACCGCAAGAAAACAAAATGTTTCTATTGGTACTACTGTAAATGGCTATAAAATCGATTTGGTACCGGGTCGGCGACAGTCACAGTATGGCAATGATCACAGTCTATATAAGAGTAAATCAGGAAGCTGGACTCAGACCGATATCAATACTCACATTAACCACGTCAAAGGTAGTAATAGAATAGAAGAAATTAGATTAGCAAAAACCTGGAGGCAGCTTCACAACCTCGAATTTCCGTCATTCTATTTGGAAATGGCTGTAATTGATTCCCTAAAATACACAACTGTAGGGAACCTATCAGTAAACTTTTTAAAGGTTCTTGAGTTTTTTAGGGATAGCTTGCCTACTACTAGATATGTTGATCCAGCAAATACGAACAACATAATTTCAGACGATTTGAATGCTATACAAAAAACTACAATATCCAGTCAGGCAAGGTTATCTCGAAACCAACAAACTTGGAGAGGCATCGTTTGGTGACATGAATAAAGCAAAAGAAAATTCAGAAGTAGACGGAAAGAGCTTTCTTAGATCAGCATTCGCTGCGGAACAAGAGGTCTTGAGTGTACAACTAAAATTGTCGTCTGAATCAATCACTCATGATGGGCTTATGGGTGAGGTCAATGAACAGCACTTCATAGAAGTACTTAGAAAATATCTTCCAAATCGCTATGCCCTAGATAGTGCAATTGTGATTGACTCGAACGGTGCAACAAGCGACCAGATAGATATCGTTATCTATGACCCGCAATATACGCCAACCTTATTGGATCAGCATGATCATCGATATATACCAGCGGAATCGGTGTATGCTGTTTTCGAAGTGAAACCAACTATAAATAAAAGCTATCTTGAATACGCAGCCAAGAAAGCCGAATCAGTTAGAGTCTTGGAGCGTACTAGTGTCCCCATTACCCATGTTGGTGGTCAACCTGTAGTAAAAGAGTTATTCCCAATTGTGTCTGGCATCGTTGCTACCACGATAGATTGGACTGAGGGTTTCTCGAGTGAATCGTTCATTCAGAATCATAGAGCATTAGTTGATCTTCAAATACTAGACTGTGGCCTGTCTGTGATGGGTGGTTGTTTTGACGTATTTGAGGGGGAACTTAAAGTAGGGCCAACTAGAAACTCATTAGCTTACTCCATCTTTAGACTCTTGCAGAAACTAAATAGCCTAGGAACAGTTCCAGCTGTAGATTGGAATAAATATGCAATGGTTATGAGCGAGCAAGATGCCTAACAAGGCCAAGCACAGCGACAGCTTTTTCGTTGCGCCTTCGGCTTCACTACAAAGCTGCGCGTGTTGGCAGCGTTAAGCATCTAGGGAAGGTTCGTTCATGCTTTGTGGAATAAGAACTGAAGATAACCTTAAGGTATTCGCAAGCAATAGCGAGAAAGCGCAAGGCCCTTTCCATTGCCCCGGTTGTAAGCATGAGCTTGTCCTCCGGAAAGGAAAAATAAAGGTGCATCACTTCTCTCATAAGCCTCCATACCATTGCCAAAGGGGCGAAGGCGAATCGGAGGCGCATAGAAAGTGCAAAGAATCTATCTACAATGCTTTAACTCAACATGATTACGTTGCAGGCTTGGACGTTGAGACCGATTTCGGCACAGTAATAGCTGATGTTTATTGTGTAATAAATAATGTCCCTGTTGCGATTGAGATTCAGCGGAGCAATTTAAGCGTAAATGAAATAACTGAGCGTACCTCAGCATATGAAAAACTAGGCATTCATGTTTTATGGTTAGCCCTATTTAATAAAAAGTTAGGCGAAGGTCGCTACAGCCCCAAAGCATGGGAAAAATGGTGCCACGCTACATATTTTGGCCGAGTGTATTATTGGGTTGCGGACTTAACTATAGCTCCAGTCCATTTCTCGGAATATCAGAATTATGTAGAGTCATCAAGTTGGTACAATGAATATGGTGAAGAGCAGTCTGCTGGAGGTTACTACAAATCCTCAAAGAGGTATAAAACACCATCTTTCGGCACTTATCTAAATTTGGCTACTGATTTTAATCCATCATATAAACAAGCATGGCAGGGCGGCACAGTTTATGTGCCAAATTGTAGAATCTACAATGACAAGCTTAGAAAGTGGTGGTAAAAATGCTTAACAAGCACATGTTGCCGGGCTGGTTTTTCGCGGCGCTCCAAACCAGCCGCAAATGCGGGCATTAAGCCCTATAAAACACCCACTTGACAACGTAACCTATTAGGTTGCAATGCCAGTCATGATAACTAGATTTATACATAAGGGATTAGAGCGTTTCTACAAAACTGGTAAATCATCTGGCATTCAAGCAAAACATGCCAAACGTTTAAGGTTAATACTCGCCAACCTTGTTCAGGCAGAAAGCCCACATGACATGGATTTACCCGGCCTATGATTACACGTACTAAAAGGTAGTCGTAAAAAAATATGGTCTGTATCTGTCAGTGGTAATTGGAGGGTAACATTTCGATTTATAGGTCGAGATGCAGAAATAGTTAATTATGAGGATTATCACTAATGAGCATGCACAATCCCGCACATCCTGGTGAAATTCTAAAAGAGTTGGTAATTACCCCTTTAGAACTCACCATTACAGATGCGGCTGAGCATTTAAATGTAAGCCGTAAAACACTTTCTAAAGTCTTAAATGGTAGAGGCGCAATAACACCGGAGATGGCGTTACGTTTGGAGCTGGTATTTAAAAAACCATCTGCTGACCATTGGCTTCGTCTTCAAAATGCATATGACCTTTGGCAGTCTCGCCAAAATAAGTCTGCACTTCATGTCCAGCCTTATCGTTCTAATTATGCATAAAGGCTTAACACGTCAAACCTCTCGGACGTCAAAACCGCTGCGCGGTTTTGACGCCAGTGCTTGAGGCGTTATCGCAAACGTTATTCTGCTAGCTTGACATACTAAATATGGTATATATACTATTTATGGTATGTGGAGAATATTTGAGCATCGCAGAACTCTCCGGCAACTAAATACAATTCCAGAGGGTATCCAGAAAAGGTACGAAAAATGGAAGGATATCGTGAGTATTTCCGGACCAGAAGGCCTACGGTTAATTACGGGGTTCCATGATGAGCCTCTGCGAGGAGAATGGAAAGGTTGTCGTTCGTCCCGACTGGGGCTGAAGTACCGAGTGATTTATAGAATAGAACGGGATCAGGTATTTGTTCAAGTTGTAAGTATTACTGCTCATGATTATAGGAAGTAATAAAATGAAAGAATATAGAATTGCTAAAAAGCGAATTGAGGTTTCCGTTGGTGAGTCTGTAAAAATTATTCGCGAATTGCAGGAGATGAGTCAAAATGATTTGGCGCAAGTCTCTGGTATTCCTCAATCTACTATTTCAGCTATAGAAAATGGTCGCGTAAACCTTGGTGTTGAACGCGCCAAACAACTAGCGCGAGTATTAAAGTGCCATCCCGCAGTTCTGGTATTTCCAGGATGGCAAGTTGAGCATGAGAATGCAGCATAACAAAACAATCTAACGGTCTGATTTCAAACGTTAGGTGTCAGACAGAGGGCTACTGAATTATTTAAAAAACATATTAGCAATCTATTCTCGATTACCTTGCAGTCCGCCAGTATGAATAGCAATAATGTTATGACCCTTTTTAAAACGCTCATTTTTTATTAGGTCCAATAACCCAAATAACATCTTGCCGTTATATAACGGTTCCAGTGGTATGTTGTTGTGTGATTGAAACTCTTCAATAAATGAAATCAGTTCATCAGTTGTTTTAGCAAAACCGCCAAAGTGGTAGTCGAAGTTAACAGACCAGTTTGGCATGCCTTTCGTGCGTAACAATTTTTTAATGTCTTTCTCCAGAAAACCACCCCCTTTGAGTGCAGAAAAGCCGAGTGCTTTTTTCGTGCTGGGAAGTGCTTTTGCAATTCCGGCGAGTGTGGTTCCGGTGCCGCAGGCTAATGTCAGTGTATCGAAGTCTCTATCTATCTCTTTTAGGATCTCAGCGACACCGCGTAATGCATCATGACTGGCGCCGCCTTCCGGTATCCAGAATCCATTATATTTTTTAGCGGGTTCTGCATCATGGCCGCGGTATTTCCTGAGTTCACGAAATGCACTTCGTGTAACAAACTCAAGATTCATGCCCCATTTTTTCAGGTCAGCTAATGTCTGGTTATCTTCTTCGGGTTGCTCTCCCCGTATCAACCCTGTGGTTTTGATGTTGAGTTTATATCCGATATAGGCAAGTGCATGAAGGTGGTTTGAATAATTGCCACCCATGCTAACTAGATGACCATGACCTTTAGTCAGAGCATGCAGTAGTGTGTATTTAAGTTTTCGCCATTTATTACCCGAGATGATGGGGTGTAGTAAATCATCGCGCTTGATATGAAGGTCAATCTTATTATAGGCCAAGACAGGGTGCTGAATCGGCTCAACAATAGCTGCATTGGTATTAATGCCAAGCGTGGATTCTATTTCTTGTATATCGGGCATGAAAATTACAATAATAAATTGATGTGTACGGTATTATACAGATCGATAATTTTTCTATTGGAGTATTTAAAAGTGAGTACATTTGATCAAGTCTCTGTGGAGATTGAAGCCAACGTTTATTTTGATGGCAAGGTGACTAGCCGTAGTATTCTCTTTTCGGATGGTTCAAAAAAGACCCTCGGCATAATGTTGCCTGGAGAATATCATTTTAATACCGATGCGGCTGAACTCATGGAAATCACACAAGGAGCAGTTGAATATCGATTAAATGAGAATGATGATTGGGCAAAGGTTGAAGCCGGTAGTGATTTTAATGTGCCCGGCAATGCCTCTTTTGATATCCGCGCCCTGGAAGTAGTTGATTACTGTTGTTCCTTTCTATAAACCTAAGTCGTATATAGTTTGATTTATGAATTTTGACGTCATTATTATTGGTGGTGGCGCATCAGGTTTGTTTTGCGCTATTACTGCGAGCCAACGTGGTCGTCGTGTGCTGGTACTGGAAAGCAGTAACAAGATAGGCAAGAAGATATTAATGTCCGGTGGTGGGCGTTGTAACTTTACCAATCTGAATATTGACCCTGAATGTTATCTTTCGGCTAATCCGCATTTTTGTAAATCTGCATTGAGTCGTTATACGCAATGGGACTTTATAAGTCTGGTTGAAAAACATGGGATAGCCTATGAAGAACGCAAACAGGGGCAATTGTTTTGTAAAGATTCAGCAAAAGAAATTCTGGCCATGTTAAACAACGAGTGCGACCAAGCCGCTGTAAAAATTCATACGCATTGTGAAGTGGCTACGATCACGGCACCTGAACATAATGCGGATAATCAATATATTTTAAATACCAATATTGGCAAGTTCAGGGCAGATAGTCTGGTTATTGCATCAGGCGGTTTATCGATTCCCAAAATGGGGGCGAGTAATTTTGCTTATAAAGTAGCTAATCAATTTAAAATACCGATGCTCCCTACAAGTGCGGGGCTGGTCCCGTTTACCTTTAGCGATAGTTTTAAAGATATCTCTGAACGATTAAGTGGTGTGTCGGCAGAAGTTATCTTATCAACGGGCAATCAACAGTTTCAGGAAAGTATTCTATTTACACATCGAGGGCTGAGTGGGCCAGCAGCGCTGCAATTATCCAGTTACTGGCGCCCGGGTGAAAGCATTCAGATTAATTTATTACCCAATGAAGATATTGAGTTGTTGTTTTTAACAGCCAAACAGAACAGCCCCAAGATATTATTACGCAATCTTTTATCACAATATCTGGTAAAGAAGCTGGTGATAGAATTGCAAGAATTATTCTGGCCCGATGAACACTATAAACTACTTACGGATTTCTCTGATAAAAGATTGAAAGAAATAGCGGCAACATTATCCACATGGGAAATTAAACCATCGGGGACGGAGGGTTATCGAACTGCAGAAGTAACAATGGGTGGTATTGATACAGATTATTTATCTTCGCAGACGATGGAGACTAAAGATCAATCGGGATTATATTTTATTGGTGAAGCAGTCGATGTCACGGGGCATCTTGGCGGATATAATTTTCAGTGGGCATGGTCTTCGGGATACGTTTGTGGTTTGGTTGTTTAATACTTTTTTAAACAATTGGAGGGAGAAAAGATGAGCCCCTTTAAAGCTATTGGCGTAATGATCTTTTTGTATACCGCGTATTGTTTATTTACGGGCGAAGTCTATGCAAAAGATAAAGCGTCTGGACGTACTGTTTATAAAGCGGATGAACCAAAGAGTTATTGGACAATAATAGTGATCTATTTTTGTTTGTCGATGGCGTGTTTTTTCTTTTTTTAAGGCTTAAATTGTAGTGGTAAGACATCAAATTTCACGCCTTCAAAACCATCCAAAATAAATTGCCGTATGTTTTGATGATCATCCCCTGCGGGGTTGCCGACTACATCCTCACGAAAATAATGGCCAAAGCAATTTAATGTTTCTGTTATTGTCAGATTATTAATATAGGCAAAGGCCAAAATTTTGCAAGAACCCTCATTTTCACCGGCTTTATTAAGCTGAGAGCCATTAGTGAAATTTGTTGGGGTGTATTCGTAATTTGATTCAATAGTCTCGATTGTTTCTGCAAACTCGATTGACTCGGGATCTGCTCGCAACTTTTCCAAAAAGTCCTGAAGCGTCATAGTCTTATTGATTCGTTTACTGCTTTATCAAACTTAGTGCTGATGACCACCCGGCCCATGAACATGGCCATGTTCGAGTTCTTCTTTAGTGGCATCTCTAACACTAATGACTTCGATATCAAAATGTAATTCCACTCCCGCTAAAGGATGGTTCCCATCGATGACGACTTCAGTCTCTTCTATCGCAGTAATCACGACATTTACGGCAGTGCCGTCAGGTGTCGCAGAGCTAAATGGCATACCTACAGCGAGTTCTTGGTCTACGGGGAACATTTTTCTGGGTACGCGTTGTATTTTTTGCTCATCACGAGGGCCGTAAGCATTTTCAGGCGCGACTACTACATTGACTTTATCGCCTGACTCTTTCCCTTCCAATGCGTCTTCCAATGCAGGAATGAGGTTTTTTGCGCCATGCAAGTAGGTGAATTTACCGTCAGTAGATTCGTCCATAACGTTGCTGTCTTTGTCTTTCAGCGTGTAATTGATATTTGCGACCTTGTCTTTTGTAAGCTGCACATCTTTCTCCAGTATTGTTTAATTGCCTATTCATACTAGCTGTAGAACGTGAAATGCCAGGATAATCAGGTCTTATTGGTATTGATAAAACACGCTACTATGCAGATCTAAGGTCAATATTTCAAATTTGATTCAATTAAAAGCTGCTGATCGGGTAAAAATGTATGAAAAATCTTATAGGGTTCAGTCTGTTATTAATGATGTGTGGAAATGCTGTGGCTGCGCCATCAGCAAAAGATCTGCTCGCCGCTTGTGAAGAATCATTAGCAAACGGTTTTCATGGTTCAACCGGCATGATGTGTTCGTGGTACGTTACCCCGTGTGATTGTCACCATGGTAAGGACCCTGCTGTCCCGCGTGTTTGTTTAACTGGTAATGAATCAGAAGCATCATTAGCAAAACTCGTTGTTGATAAGCTGAAAGCAGAACCAGCACTACAATCAGAATTAGCAGAAATGGCTGCAGGAATAATTTTGTCGGCAAACTACCCCTGTGACTAGACAGTTTGTTCTAACAAATCTCATATTGGATAAGATAGAAGTTGTGTCTTTAGTTATCTCTAAATAATTGATGACACGCCGCACAGGTTTGGTTCAAACGTTCCGTTGCATCATAAAAGATATGATCTTTACTACTATTCGTATGATCAAAATTATAGTTCTTGGTTAATTGTTGAATATTTAAGGACTCATCATAGAGTTGACTTGCCATGGCGCTAAAGATAACGCGGTCGTTCACCTCTAATTCTGATTCAGGTACTTTTGCTGCCATCAGCTCAGAATAAAAGATCAATTCTTCGACTGCTTCTAATAAGTCAGATAAATCTGCCTGTGTTAAAGCGAGGTTTTCTTCAATTCGTTCATTATGGACTACTGAGAACAGGCGTCGCATGATTGTCGTTAAGCGTTCGCTCGATTCTGCATGAGCTGTGGGGGAATTCCTGTCGGGGTCACTATTGTCGTCCTGAGCGTAACCGGATGGAGTAATGGAGATTAAAAAGAAAAGAAGTAATGTTCGGAAGAATGTCGTCATAATTTTGTTCCCTATTATATATGGCAGTTGCACTAGTGAGTTTGTGCTTTTAACAATGGCCGTAATTTTGGATGATGTAGAATAAAATTTTTGAGTATTGCCTCAAGTTCCTCCGCATGTTTTAAATGTCCACTGGCTTTGGCGTGTTCAATATCGTCAACGATTATGCGTTTGATGTGTTGCTCTCCATCAGGGCCGTGCATCAGATATTCGCCATATCCAAGCGCTGTCATGTTTGGCAGGTGCTCATGCTCTGCAATAGCTGAGATTTCATCTACGGAAAGATCACAAAGAGCGAGACAGTCTTCGAAGGTCAGCATGATTGTCGTCTCCTATTTAATTGAATAGGAGTTCATTATGAAAATATTTTGCTAAATATACGTTGATCCAGATCAACATATATCCATTGTAATTCTCTAAGAGGAACTTGCTTTCTTATTACGCCGTTTTTGAGGTTTTTTCGTGGGTAAAGTGAACCAATCTTCTTTGGTTATTTCATGGAAATGATCTGCTTCTTCTACTATAAAGCGTGAGGTTGTGCTTGCAACCGCTGCAATCTCTACACGCACACCTTCTGATTTCAGGTGTCTAACCAATTCTATATAGTCAGAATCACCAGACATAATAATAATGGTGTCAACTTTATTGGCTAATTGAATGGCATTAATCGAAAGTGGAATATCTGCGCTTTTATGGCAAGGACGTACGGAGCCGTGATAAAAATTATGTAAACGTTCCTGTAGTTTATTCGATATGTGTTTCCCTTCCCGGAAGTAGACCAAGCGACTAAGCCCACGATTAACCAATAGCTTTGGAATCAAGGCGTCAAAGTTGAGCATGGTATTGGTGTCGTTTGCTTCTGTATGGATACTGCGTTCAATATTGTTACCATCAATCAGGATGGCAACTGATTGTGAGATAACAATATTCTCAGGCTGGTTTGGTATTTCTTTTATATCGTTCATGTAGTTCCTTTAAATATCACTGTACTTGATATTATCGCAACATATAAGTCACTTTGTTGAGTTATTTATAGTTTTATCAAATTTCTTTATCGATAATCAAGCAAAAAACTACCGACATATTCTAATCCGTGTTTCACATGCAACCCATGGCAAAGCATGTTTATTGTTATTTCTCTAACGCATCGCTTGTCGTTATAATTCCCGGCATAATTAATCTTTTAATCGTATTGATATGACAGAAAAATGTAATGAAGAGTCCGGTGAGGATCTGCTACATAAGATTAACCGGGAGACCTCAAAGATGGCATGGAGTGAGCTGTTACCTTTCTTTGCTAAAGGAATGGCAATCTATGTCTCGCATAAACTAGATCTAATAAAAGTGGCTCAAGTATTAGCCAATGACGATAAAACACGATTCGAAGAGTGGACGAAGGAAGGTTTGGTTGCCAATGTCAGTGATGAACAAGCAAGTGCCTGGCATGAAAGCAATGTTACTGTTTGGGCGGTGGTGATTAAACCCTGGGTTTTGGTTCAGCCCATCGTAGATTGAAGAACAGTATGAACTCGTCAACTAAAGTGAGCGTGCTGTTTGTTTGCATGGGTAATATCTGTCGATCACCAACAGGTGAGGGTGTTTTTCAACACTATGTTGAAAATCATGGCTATACCGATCAATTCTACATCGACTCAGCAGGGACGATTGCCTATCACTCAGGCGAACCTGCCGATGTGCGCATGCGCGAGGCAGCCTCAAAGAGAGGCTATCAACTGTTATCACGCGCGCGAAAAGTGACAGATCAGGACTTGAACACATTCGATTTGGTTGTGGCGATGGATACCGACAACCTGATAGAAATGGAATCAATGGCCAATGGTTCAAAACAACACATACGTTTATTAGGGTCATTTCTTGATGGTTATAAGAATAATGATGATGCGCCTTCTGTCCCTGATCCTTATTATGGCGGCACCGCCGGGTTTGAGAGGGTGTTAGATATGATCGAATCCGCTTGTCCAACAATGATGTCGCATTGTCTTGAATTATTGACTAAAAAATGACACTCCAGTCTCGTATTGAAGCAGCCATTTCTTCCTGTACGGGGCAAGAGGCACAGTTTGTTGATAGCAAGACTGTACATGGGGGCTGTATTAATGATAGCCAAATTATGTCATTAAAAGATGGTCGTCAGTTTTTTATAAAAACAAACCCTGAATCAAAAACCCGTCCCGGATTATTTGAAACCGAATACGATGCCTTACTATTGTTATCTGCACCAGGTGTGATTCATGTGCCCAAACCAATTGCCTGTGCGGATGATTTCATTGTGATGGAAACATTTAATGAAGGAACACCTGCTGCCGACTGGCAAGAACAAATGGGGCGCAGTCTGGCAGAGTTGCATGCCGCTACAAAAACAGAACGATTTGGTTTTAGTACTGATAATTATCTTGGCCTTAGTAAACAGATTAATAGTTGGCAGGATGATTGGCACTCATTCTGGCGCGATCAGAGACTGGGTTTGCAGTTAAAAAGATTGGCAATGATTACTGATAAACATGATCCCTTATTAGTCAAGGGTGAAAAATTGATGTCACAACTAGAATCATTATTAGGCGATATCAAAGAACCTGCTGTGCTCTTACATGGCGACTTATGGTCGGGAAACGCCGCTGCGAATGAGCAGGGCCAACCGGTAATTTTCGATCCCGCCAGTTACTATGGACACCGTGAGGCAGAGATAGGGATGATGCGAATGTTTGGTGGTTTCGATGCTCGATGCGAAGCGGCTTATGCAGAAGTCTGGCCGCTAGAGGATGGTTCGGAACAACGTATTAGTTTGTATCGTTTATACCATGAAATGAATCACTTCATTTTATTTGGTTACAATTATTATCGAAGCTGTGTAAGCACAATAGACAGTCTAATATAACGATATCAATGGATATAGTGACACAAGCTGTTCTGGGCGCGACTGTTGCACAATCGGCTGCTAAAAAAGAGCATATTCGTTTAGCGACAATTGTTGGACTAGTTGCGGGTGTCATTGCGGATGCTGATATTTTTATACGCTCATCTTCCGATCCATTATTATCTCTGGAATTCCATCGTCATTTTACCCATTCAATATTCTTCATCCCTGTTGGAGCAGGTATCGCTTTTTTATTGTTGTGGCCATTTTTGCGCAATAAGCTATCTGCTACGTATCTCTATCTTTATTGCCTTCTCGGTTATTTATTAAGTGGCTTTATTGATGCCTGTACCAGTTATGGCACCTATTTATTATGGCCGCTGATAAATACGCGGATCTCATGGCATATTATTTCAATAATTGATCCTGTATTTACGTTTACATTAATAGCCGCAATTATTATTGGATATAAAAAACTGAGTTCACGCGCCAGTCATATTGGTATTGCATTCGCAGGCATTTATTTGTTGTTCGCATTTTCTCAAATGAATCGAGCGGAAGATTCGGTTATTGAATTGGCCGAACAACGCGGTCACACGATTGAAAAAATAATCGTAAAACCCACAATTGGCAACTTGTTGTTATGGCGATCAGTGTATTTATCAAACGAGACATTTTATGTTGATGCTGTGAGAGTGGGGTTTTCAAAACGAATCTATCAGGGCAATGCCATAGAGAAATTTAATATCAAAGCAACATTCCCCGGTCTGGATACTCGTTCTCTGTTAGCTGAAGATATTCAGCGTTTCGTTACCTTTTCTGATGGTTACGTGAGTGAATATCCCGGAAGGCCAGCGACATTAGGTGATGTACGTTATTCTATGAGTCCGATTGGCACGAAGCCATTGTGGGGCATTGAAATCAACCCGGACGTTCCTGGCCAACATGTGAAGTTTGCTAATTATCGCGAATCAAATAAGAAAGTAAGGGAACAGTTTTTGGATATGATATTGAATAGGCCTGTTAATCAGTAATCAACGAGTCGAGTATAGTTTTTAAAATACCTGGAAATAATTAAACATGAGATATTTACTGTTACTTCTGGTAACGATAGCTACCTGTGCTACCGCCAAGGAAGATTCCACAACACTGCAAGTCAATCAAATTGATAAAGGTATTTTTCTGCATACGTCATATAAGATGCTTGATGACTATGGCTTAGTAGACTCAAACGGTTTGGTGCTTGTAAATGGGCAACAAGCAATCATTATCGATACTCCTTGGTCTGAAGGCGATACTAAGGCGTTGTTATCGTGGATAGCTGAGAAAGAACTTAAGGTGATAGCAACTATTGTCACTCACTCTCATGAAGACAGGACTGCGGGCCTTCAAATTCTGAATGATAAATTAATCCCAACTTACGCCTCAGAGAGTACGAATGAGATTCTCATTCGCGAAGGGAAACCGACGGCAACTAATATCTTTCTTGATTCTGAGTTTCCTACGTTTGAGGGACTTGTCGAGGTATTTTATCCTGGCGCAGGTCATTCTAAAGATAACCTTGTTATATGGATCCCTGAAAATAAAATTTTATTTGGTGGCTGTTTGGTAAGAAGCCTTGAATGGGATGGTTTAGGTTCTATTGGAGACGCCTCCATCAATAGTTGGGCAGACTCAATTAGAAACATTCAATCTAAATATACAGAAATCGAAACCATTGTGCCCGGGCATGGCAAGGTCGGCGATATATCAATTTTAGCTCACACCATTAAACTAGTGGAAAAAGCATCTGAGGCTCAAGTTAGTCGACAGAGTAATTCGGAGAAATGAATGGGTTCTTATCAAGAAAAAAACAAACATAGAGTTGTACTCGTTACGGGTTCTACCTCCGGGATAGGGAAAGCAATTGCTCAGCGGCTTTCGGAAGATGGCTTTACCGTTGTTTTTCACTCAAGGTCAACGGTATCTGAAGGCAAGAAACTGGCTAGTGTTTGCACTAATGCGACATACACGCAAGCAGATCTCGCTGATCAAGAGCAAGTGAAGTATTTAATCTCAGACGTCTTGTCTTGTCATGGTCGACTAGATGTCTTGGTAAATAATGCTGGCATCAATGCCATGATTCCTCATGGAGAACTCAAAGCGGCAACAGCGGAGATATGGCGAAACCTCTATGAAGTCAATGTCATTGCTCCCTGGACATTAATTGCCGAAGCGGAAACGGCACTTAGGGCATCATCAAGCCAAGACTGTTCGAGTAGTATTATCAATATCAGTTCGCATGCAGGTGTACGCCCGAAAGGCGCATCTATTCCTTATGCAGCAAGCAAGGCTGCATTGAATCATGTTACTCAACTGCTGGCTTTAAACCTGTCTCCCGAGATTCGCGTGAACGCAATTGCTCCGGGTTTAGTAGATACGCCAATGACAGAAACCTGGGATGAAGCGCATAAGCTATGGAAAGACAGATCGCCAATGAAACGTGGTGCCAAACCAAATGAAATTGCAGATACTGCTTCAATGCTGGTATCGAGTACTTATTTAACAGGTGAGGTCATTCTCGCTGATGGTGGACTCAACCTGACATGAGCGAGGGAAAGTCTAACAAGCACATCAAAAATCTCACCACTTTATTTCATGCTGGATTGATCTAACTATATCTCTTTTATGTGCGCGTTATGTTCTCTCATAACTAATCTAGAAAAGGAGTGAAAAATGTTTTATCCAATGGTCGTTATGGTGCTATTAATTCTTTTGATAGGTGTTGTAGCGGTAAAGGCACGCTTCGCTAGTGTTAAAAATGGCGAGCTTAGTCCCAAATACTTTAAGTTAATGCACGGAGAAAACGTGCCTGTATCAGTGATTAAAACCACTCGATGCTTTAACAATCAGTTTGAAATACCCGTACTTTTTTACGTTGTATGTACTCTTTATATCAGTCTAGGAGTCGAGAATTTAGTTGGGATAATATTTGCGTGGCTATTTGTTGCTTTCCGTTACTTTCATGCTTACGTACACTTAACCTACAACCATGTAATGCATCGAATGTTAGCATTTTGGCTGGCCTTTATATGCGTAATCATTTTATGGTTAAACCTGATAGTACATGAAATATAACAGGTTGCTCAAATACGTTCCGAGTCGTTGGTGCTCTATCGAACTGTCAGACAGGGGGTTTTTGTTTCCACGGATTAGGTAACTTGCCTTGAATAGTCAGAGACAAACAAGAACCAATAATCAAAATTGCGCCAATACTGGAGCCGATATCCGGCAACTCATTCCAACCGATCCAACCGAACAACGTTGCCATCATCACAGTAACGTAGGTAAATGGTGCTACCGTTACTGCTTCATTATGGGTAAAGGAATAGGTCAACAACGTTTGCCCGCCGGTAGCACAGATAGCTGCGAGTACCATAATTGACACATCAAACATCGTTGGCGTCTGCCAAAACCAGATCATTAGTATGCTTGAATAAATACTTGAAAAAATACTGAAATAAAACACCGTGCGCATGACGGGTTCTGTGTTCGCCATATAACGGACTAGAATTTTTGCACAGGCAATGAATAGCCCGGAACAAAGGCCTATCAAGGCAGCGAAGGTGAACAAAGTGGTGCCGGGTTTAAGAATAAAGCAGACACCAATAAAGCCAACGATTAAAGCTAACGCACTACGAGTTGTTATTTTTTCTTTTAATACAGACATCGCCAAAAAGCCGATGAATAAGGGTGACGAGGCATTAAGCAAGGTTGATTCAGATAAACCGACATGGGAAATGGCATAAAAGAAACAGGTCATGGCACAAAGGCTAACGAATCCTCGTATCATATGTAGGTGTATAACAGGTGTTTTTATAAACTTTATCCCACGTGGCAGAACAATCGGCAGAATAATTAGCAAACCGATAATGCTGCGAAGAAAGACCAGTTGAACGGCGGGTAATTCAGAAGAGGCTATCTTGATGCAGACTGCCATGATTGCAAAACAAAAGGCAGAAAAGAAGGCCGGTAAAAAACCATGTATTAGATAGCGTTTATCAAAATGCATTATTTATTTTCCTGTAACTCCTTCTCAAGACTTTCCAGCTCATCCCAACGCCGAATGGCTGTATCTAACTCTTTATGTTTTATATTTAATTCATCAAGTATTGGCTGTTGTTGTTCATAAGGCGTGGCATAAAAGTCATCGGCGCTGGTCTGTTTTTCCAGATCGGCAATCGCTTTTTCTATGTTGCCTATTTTTTCAGGTAATTCTTCAAGTTCACGTTTTAATTTGTAACTGAGTTTATTATTACCACTGCGTTTACTCTCGCTAGCAAGCTTATTGTTTTTGTTTTTGGCCGAGATTGGGTTATCCATTTCCGCCAGGTGTTTGCCATGCCGATGCCAGTCACTAAAACCACCAGCATAGTTTTGAATCGTGCCAGAGTCTTCAAATACCAGAATACTGCTAACGACATTATCGAGAAACTCCCGATCGTGCGTCACGATGATTAATGTTCCCTTGTATTCCATGAGTCTGTCTTCCAGCACTTCCAGTGTTTCTACATCAAGGTCATTGGTAGGTTCATCGAGTACTAATAAATTACTGGGGCGTGTTAATAGCTTTGCCAGAATGACACGGTTTTTTTCACCACCAGATAACACTTTTATTTTTGTCATGGCGCGTTTTGCAGAAAATAGAAAACCACGGAGATAGCCAATAACATGACGTTCTTTGCCATTGAGTTTTATGTAATCACCACCATCACCAACAATTTGAGCAATTGTTTTTTCTGGATCAAGATTGCGTCGCAATTGATCAAAGTAGGCAATCTCAAGATTAGTGCCAATCTTCACAGTACCAGAATTGGGCTCAAGTTCGCCTAACATAATCTTTAACAAGGTGCTTTTACCAACCCCATTGTTTCCCACTAGACCGATTCGATCACCGCGCATGACTTTCAATGAAAGTTTGTCTATTAATGGTTGCTCTCCATAACTATGACAAACTTTATGTGCTTCAATGACCTTGCGTCCGGACTGCTCCGCTTCTTCAATATGAATACGCGCTTTGTTTTGTGGTTTTAAGCGTTTTGCAACTTCTGCCCGCATTCCTTCCAGCGAACGTACGCGACCTTCATTACGTGTTCGTCGTGCTTTGATGCCTTGTCTAATCCAGACTTCTTCTTCACCTACTTTCTTATCAAATAAAGCATTTGCTTTCGCTTCTTCTTCCAGTGCTTTTTCCTTGTTAACCAGATAATCCTGATAGGTGCCAGGCCAACTGGAAAGTTTACCACGGTCCAGTTCAATGATGCGTGTAGCCAGTTTTTGCAAGAATGCGCGGTCATGTGTGATAAAGATGACAGCACCGTTAAAATTGAGCACACGATTTTCTAACCATTGGATAGTACTGAGATCCAGGTGATTGGTTGGTTCATCAAGCAATAGTAATTGTGGATTACTCACCAGGGCCTTACCGAGCGCAACTCGACGGCGCCAACCCCCTGATAATTGTGTGAGCTTTAACTCAGCCGGTAAATTTAGATCGGATATAACGGTGTCGACACGTTGATCGATATTCCAGCCACCCTCGGCCTCGATCTGATGTTGCAGGTCTTCCAGTTCTCGCAAGCTAGCTGGATTAGTATCATCGAATTGATGCGAGCGTTCTTCGTATTCTTTGAGTAATTGTTGTAAATGCTTGAGTCCCTCGGCCACATAGTCGCGTACCAGAATATCTCGTGTCTGCGGTAGTGATTGCTCCAATTGACTGACCCTGAGATGAGATTGTTTAATGATTTCACCACTATCGGCTTCAATCCTTTCCGCAATGATATTGATCAAGGTCGATTTACCGGCACCGTTACGACCTATCAGACAGACACGCTCACCCGATTCCACCGCCATACTGACGTTGTTGAGTATGAGTTGATCGCCGAATTCGAGGGAAACCTCACCAAAAGTGATTAAAGCCATTGCACACCAGCGTTTGAAAAAGCGCGATTATATAGTATTCATCGAGCCGGGACAGGATTTGTCAGTCCGTCTAATCGTGGTAAGTTACCGGAAGACAGGCTAGAGTTTGTCCCCCTTATAATAATAGAAAGCGGAGAGCACAATGTTAGACAAGATTTTCGAGATGCAGACAGAACTGAATGATTATGTCTTTAGTAAAAATAAACTCAAAGATAAATCAGGGCAGGATCTGAATATGCATTCGATCATAGCTGCTGTCGCTGAGAATAAGTTGAATGTCAATGAATTACCTAATGAATGGCTAATGAATTATTCAAAGGCCATGAAAGAAGAATTGATCGAGTTGGATGAGGAATTGTTATGGAAGTGGTGGAGCAAAGACGAAATTGATATGCAAAATATCCGTGTTGAATTAATCGATATTTTGCATTTTCTTGTGTCGGCGATGATGTGTGCTGGACTTGATGCGGAAAAAGTCTTCGACATATACCAACAAAAACATGCTGTAAATCTTAAACGACAAGACACTAATTATAAGAAAGACACCAAGACTGAAGATGACAACAAAAGTATTGGTTAGCTATGTAGACGCGTAGATCAAAGCTTGAATTTTATCTAATGTCTCTTCTGACGGGCTGACGAAATGTAAACCAGAGTAATAAAGTCGGTTTTGTGTGTCAGTAAAGCTCTCCCAGACTTTATAAGAGGTTAAAAATATTCTATTTAGCCTTTTTTCTTCCTTCGATGCACCAAACCAAATCGAGAGTTCTTGTTTACTCGGGATCGGTTTTTTTGTTGCTATCATCATCCCTGCCAGATGAAGGTTTTCGGCGTAACCTAGCAACTCATCTGTCTGTTGTGAGTAGACTTTCAAGCGAACGGAAAAGCGCTTTAGTCTGCGTTTTTCCTGAATTTGTAATTGTGCACTCAATTTTCTATTCCGCATTAATGGCTTATGCCTTTATCGGCATAGTTTTAATAAACTTTATTAAGTCGACAAATAAGATGGATAGGTGGTTGAAGAAATGGTATCTATGGTTTAGCCTTTGAAAAATAAGCACCTACCTAGGTAGAAATCCATCGCGTTAAGTGAGTAACATATGAACGCCATCAAATGGAATGGCAAAGAGCTCTTTCCATCTAAAATTATTTGTGTCGGTCGAAACTTTGTAGACCATATTCAAGAGTTAGACAATGAAGTCCCGGAAGAACCTGTTATCTTCTTAAAACCAAACTCAGCTATATCTAGCGACGTGAATTCGAGTGCCATTAATGCGCTTAACTATGAAGGAGAAATCACTTTTTTAATTATTAACGGCGAACTACAAGGTGTAGGCTTTGGTATTGATTTGACAAAAAGAGAACTACAGACGGAATTGAAGAAAAAAGGCTTGCCATGGGAGCGAGCAAAATCATTTGATAATTCTGCCATATTTAGTGAATTTGTTTCCTTTAATTGCGATATCAATGAGATAAGGATGGAGTTGTTAGTTAATGATGATTTGGTTCAAGCGGGTGGTTGTGAATTGATGTTGAATCAGCCGCAGCAAATATTGGGCGAGGTCAAAAGTTTTCTTTCATTTGAAGACGGTGATTTATTGATGTGTGGTACGCCAAAAGGTGTTGGCCCGATTCATTCCGGGGATCAGTTTACTGGCAGGATATTCGATAAAGAGAAACTATTAGTGGAAGCTTATTGGCAAGCAAACTAAAAACATAATGAATGTAAAGATGGTAAGCAGTAATGATAATGACAATAGCCTCTAAATTTGAAGACTTAAAACCAACGGGTGTTAGCTGCTCACTGTGTGGCAAAGGTACACTTGAGCCAGCGAGTGGTCGATTTGGACCTGTTTATAGATGCTCAGCTAAAGGATGTAATTTTTTCCTTGAAACGCGGCCAACTGGAAAAAAATGTAAGTATCTTCGCGACGATAAGAAATGTGGGGCATTAATCGTTGAAGGTACCAAGACAATCCCCGATCGTTGCAGCGACAAGACTTGCCCAAATCGAAATCCACACAAGCTTAAAAAGTAAGAGCCCGTCTATTATAAAGGTCTGCCTTCAGGGTAAAAGACAAAGACAGTGCACCCGGTTTTAGACTGAGGGACATGTGCAGAACCTTTAGGCATGTGAATATATGTGCCAGCAGGGTAATCACGTTCTCCATCACTAAAGACACCAGAAGCAATATAAACCTCTTCTGAGCTTGATTCATGAACATCGTCACCACCTTCCCAACATGACCCTGGGTCAAATTCAACTAGCATCGCTTTGATGCCGGTTTCGTCTTCCATCAGTATTTGCATGCGAATGCCATCAAATAACTCATTAACAGGTGCATCTTTCAGCTCGGTCCATTGCATTTTTGACATAATAAACCTCTCTTTTTTGTGAGTTTTCAAGGTAAGCGTATAATCATCTACTCTCTTTAATAATTCAATTCAATTAAACTGAAATGTGTTATGAATGTTCATGAAAAAATCAATTATGTTGAGTTTCCTGCCAAGGATATCGAAGCGGCAAAGAAATTTTTTGCTACAGCATTTAGTTGGTCATTTGTCGATTATGGCCCTGATTATACTGCTTTCTCAAATGAGGGTATTGATGGCGGGTTCTTCAAGTCGGAACTTAGCTCATCAACTGAGAATGGTGCTGCATTGATCGTTTTCTATAGCGATGATCTGGACAAGACAGAATCAAAAGTGGAGAACGCTGGCGGTTCGATAATTAAACCCATATTCTCATTTCCGGGTGGACGCCGTTTTCACTTTGGTGATCCGAATGGGAATGAATATGCTGTTTGGTCTGATAAATAAAATGCGTTTACTAATTCTTCTCCTTCCTTTGTCTTTAAGTGCGTGTACGGGATTGCCTAACGGTATTACCCCTGTGTCTGGTTTTGAAATTAATCAGTACCTTGGTAAATGGTATGAAATTGCACGACTTGATCATTCCTTTGAACGAGGGCTGGAAAAAGTCAATGCTGAATATTTTCTACGTGAGGATGGCGGTGTTAAAGTAATAAACAGAGGGTATTCTAGCGAGAATAAAGTCTGGAATGAGGCGAAAGGTAAAGCCTTCTTTGTCAGTTCTAAAGATGAAGGCCATTTAAAGGTGTCTTTCTTCGGTCCATTTTATGGCTCTTATATTATCTTTGAACTCGACAAGGAAAATTATCAATATTCATTTGTGTCAGGTAACAACAAATCTTACTTATGGTTATTGGCAAGAACACCAACAGTTAGTCAGGATATTATGAATAGGTTTGTTAGCAGGTCAAAAGAGTTAGGTTTTGATACAGATCAGTTGATTTATGTTGATCAATCCAGATAGATAAATATATATGAAAAAAGTTACCGTCAAAGACAAGATGCAGTCGAATTATGTTTATTATCTGGAAGAGCCGATTGGTAGAAACCTTGATCATGGTTTCAAGCCAGAACTCAAACCAAAAGAAATGCTAGAACTTGGCATTTTTGGTGGAAAATATATGACGGATTGTCAGGATGAGTTTCCAAACACGTGGTTCAAAAAAGCAAAACTATCTCCTCTTAAAAAAGATCCGAATCTAAATTATTATGGTGTTGATGCCTCATTGCCTTTAATAGAGTGGGAGAAGAAAGGCTGGATATTTGAGGAAGACCCTCGCGGCTGGTTTCAGTGGTATTGTCGTTATTATATGGGCCGACGCATACCAGAAGAAGATTTTCGACAGATTAAACGATGGAAAGCGATTGTCAGGCATAGAGGCGCGATTAGAAAAAACTGCGAAAAGTATGATTTACAATGTAGACGAAAACAAAGACAGGCGTTGTTACATTGGGCCTATGATTCAAGAGAAATTTAGATCGGTTTAGATTATTATTTTATCGAGTTAGATTTACCACTTTTAATATATTACTGATTACTTCATCAGGCGCATCTTTGTAGATATTATGGCTGCTATCTTTAATTATAGTTTGCCAGCTATTTTTACTGAGTTTTAGTAAATCTTTTTGCATGTCACTCCATGCAGATTCAAGTGATACACCATTAATTTCGGGTAACTGACTCTTTCCTTAAAATATTTTAATTCATTCATTTGAGCAAATACTGCTTTTCTACTCGAATTTAAATCGATATACATCACATGCATACCAAGGTTTATAAGTTTTCCTGGAGGGTGATATGGTTGGTAATCATTAGCTGACACAATACCTGCGTAGAGCAGCATAAACCAACAGCAGAGATAAGTTATTATTTTATTGTGTAGCATAAAATATATTTCTGAATTTATGACTTTTCGCCGTCACTTTCTGCTTCTATTACCTTTCCTAAGGCTTGTTCCATTATTGAACGTGCATGACCTGTCATGTTTTCAAGTAATTTATGTAAACGCGCATCTTTGTTGAATCTACTGGCACATTCGGCACTGTATATTTCAAATTGAATTAATTTCAAGATCATGCTTGAAAGATGTTGTGGGCATTCACACTGAATCGTCGCTGAAGCAGAAAACAATTTAATTTATTATTAGAATACGTCCTTAAGGGTGCTTTACTGTCTAAGTCAAAGAAAGATTGAATATCATCACTGATAAGTTTTTCTGAAATCAAACTGCTTATTTGAGTTTTAAGATATTCAATAGTTATCGGCGCCTGTATATATGTAAAATAAGTTTTACTTAATAACTTCTTTGCAGCACTATTAGTGAATCCATAAATAATAATTAATTGTTTTGCGCTTGAATTTTTAAACAGTCCACTAATGTGTTTAATATGGTCTCCTTGAATAGCGGGACATTAAAAAATCAGTATATCTATAGCATCATCTTTGTTGTTTGCCATGAACTCAGTTTCATTTCGATATAATTCTGTAAAGCTAAAATTTGATGCAGCTACATCGAAATGTTCAAGTTGCAATGATAAAACCTCTCCAATAACAACGACACGTACTGCCTCTTTTGAAGTGTCAGGCTTTGTGCGAATTTTATTTTGATCATGCACTTCCAAACGTTCTATCAATTTCTCATTAGCCAACGAGGCTATGCTCCCAATGGAGTCACCTCTATCGACCAACACCTTTAATAATGTCAGTCTATTGATATCATCGTTTCGGTATAGACGATCAGAATTATTTGAACGAATAGGTACAACAACGCTATAGCGTCTTTCCCAAATACGTAATGTATCAATCGGTATATTGGTAATACGCGAAACTGCACCGATCTTGAAACTTGTTTGTATCTCAACTGTGAAATTTAATATTTACTAGATAAAAAATCATATCTATCTGAAATATAATATAAAAATTAGTTTATAAATGATCTGGACAATTATGATAGTCTTCGTCAAATACCAGCAGAAAACGTGTTATGTCCAGATAAAAATATTAGAAATGTTTATTCGGTGATACTTGTCATCGAATCTTGAACTCATGCGTTAAAGTAAGTTAGTGAACGTAGTAATATATAAAAAAAAATAATTTTCTCCTTCAAGGAGCAACAGTAATGCCAAATGGATAGTCCTCGTAACGCACTAACCCCCGGTTACCAATTACATTGGTATACGATTAAAAAAATACTGGGCCAAGGTGGTTTTGGTATCACCTATCTTGCTGAAGATACTAATTTAAACCAGAGTGTCGCCATTAAGGAATTCCTTCCGATAGAAATGGCGGTTAGAGACCAAAGTTCTTCGGTGCACCCTGTATCGGGTGAGTATGGTGAACAATTCAAGTGGGGATTAGATCGATTTATGAGTGAGGCACAAACACTCGCTAAATTTAAACATCCCAATATTGTTCGTGTATTTACCGTATTCCCTGAGAACAATACTGCTTATATGGTCATGGAGTACGAACATGGTAATGAAATGCATGGGCTTCTTAAAAATAAAGCGATCTTAAGTGAAGAAAAATTAACAGCGATAATATTGCCAATTCTAGATGGGTTGAAACAGGTACATGCAGCAGGCTTCATCCATCGAGATATTAAACCTGCCAATATATTTATCCGTGATGATGGCAGCCCTGTGTTACTCGATTTTGGTTCAGCAAGGCAATCATTCGGACACGAAACGCAAACGCTTACTGCTATGGTTTCACCCGGTTTTGCTCCATTTGAACAGTATATTAGCAAGAGCGATAAACAAGGGCCGTGGACGGATATCTATGGACTAGGTGCGACAATGTATCGTGCCGTAGTTGGACGTTCGCCTGCTGAAGCAATGGATAGAAGCGAAGGGTTGCTGCATGCAGGTAGAGATACATTTGTTGGTGCAGCAGAAATTAAGCCCGAAGGATATTCGGCCTCGTTATTATCTGCAATTGATCATGCGTTAGCTTTTAAAGCGGAGAACAGGCCACAATCCGTAACAGAATGGATCTCGGAATTCGATGTGTTGCCTGAGGTAGATCAGTCAGAGATTGAAACAGTAGTCGATCAGAAATATAGGCAAGAAAAATTAAATAATGCTAACGACTCAAGTTTAGAAAAGACACAAGCATTAGATAATGAAAGCGTCTTGCAAAGCAAAAAGAGATTTCCTTTATTCCGACGTATTATAAAGTATGCCCTAATCGGTTTTGCAGTATTGTTCGTCTTGGCAATATTTAGTGATGATAAAAAGCAGGATACATCTAAGGTTGATGAGCCAGCAATTACGGATAAGCTGTCCGCTGTAGTAGAGCCAGAAAGACCTGATGAAACAGAAGTTGTATCGCAACTCTTGAAGCAAGCTAGCGAAGATATCAATGCCTTACGTTTAACTAAACCAGAGGGGAGTAATGCTGTTCAGAAATATCAGGAAATACTTAGATTAGATCCTGATAATACGAAAGCACAAAAAGGCTTACTAAATGTTGCCGAGAGATATTTGACACTGACGCAGAATAATATACAAAGCAACGATATTGAAAAAGCAAAGCAATATCTGGAACTTGCTAAAGGAATAAGCCCGGATCATCCTGATATTGCACGAATAGAAAACATGCTTAATAAAGATATACAATCTGCAGAGCAAGACTCGCAACTGGCTAAAAAATCTTTAATTTCTTTCAAGGATAAAAACCAGATAAGTAAACTTCAGGCACAAATTAAGGAAAATCCCAAAGATCGTGATGCACGTAAAGAAATACAAGTAATAATGAAATCATATGAACCAAAGGTAAAAGAAGCTATTGATACTGGAGATTTAGATACTGCGGCTGCTTATCTTCACGAAGTTCAAAAAATTGCACCTCGGTCAATAAGAGTTAAAAATTTATTAAAAAAGATTGAGCAGAAAAGAAAAAAATAAGTCCATATTGTTGAGCAACAAGGGCTTGTTATTATGAAGTAGTTTTAAGAATTGATTAAATACATGTGACAACTTTTAATGGCTAACTATTAATGATTAAATTAATTATAGCTAACAAGTTGATAAGGGTAGCCTATTAGTATTGATGAGTTATCATTTATGGTTCTAGCGCATAAGCTGAGGTTTATATGGCAAATAAAAAGATGGGGCTGGATGAGATAATTAAATCTCGTCGCACGATTCACGATTTCATTTCTGAACAGGTTCCAGATATATCGGTAATTAAAACAGCGATTGCCACGGCGTGTTGGGCACCTAACCATCATCTTACAGAACCCTGGAATTTTTATTCTTTAGGTAAGGAAACGGTCAACAGTGTTTGTGAGTTAAATAGGACAATGTTAATGGAAACAAAAGGGAAAGAGGCGGCAGAAAGAAAGTACAAGCGCTGGATGGGTATACCTGGCTGGTTAGTTGTGACCTGTCAAAGATCAAATGACGAATTACTTTTCCAGGAGAACTATGCTGCATGTTGCTGCGTTATACAAAATTTGATGCTTGGTTTATGGGATAAAGGTATCGGCACAAAATGGTCGACAGGCCCGGTAACACGCGAAGATCAATTTTATGACTTGGTATGGGTAAACAAAGAACTCGAAAAAATTGTTGGTTTAATCTGGTATGGTTATCCCGCTGAAATTCCCCAAACTATCAGAAAGCCTTTGCAACAAGTCTTGACTGAATTGCCTTAGTAGTACAAGAGATACTTCATTCTACATATATCACTTCATATATTGGTGCCGTTAGTATTGGTACTATTGGTATTTAAAGCGAATTGGCAGGTCGTTTTTTTGACAATGATCTCGACCATGTTAGTTGACCTTGACCATTTACTTGCTGATCCGATTTACGAGCCCAATCGATGTAGTATTGGATTCCATCCACTACATCAATTTATACCAATAATTTTTTATGGGATGATTTGTTTTATCAAACCATTGCGTTATGTTGGAATCGGATTGATCATCCATATGATTCTGGACTCAATAGATTGTATGGCGAGTAATGGTGTTTGGTATGTCTAGCCGTTAACCAAACTCTTCGGATGCTGCTCCACGACCAATTTGCATGGCGACTTCCCGCCATTTTCGGCCCTCTATATATTGATGCATCGCTGCTGATTCCTGTTCAAGTTCAGACATGCGCGCATTTACGATATCAGTAATACTGATCATCCCGATTAAGTAGTTATTATCATCAACCACAGGCAAGTGGCGTATGTTTTTTGAACTCATTACTGTCATTAGTGTGGCGAGACTATCTTCCGGGCGGCTAACAATAACATCGTGTGTCATGAATTCTTTGACGGGTTTATTTAATATAGCTTGCCCTGTTGTGGAAATACCTTTGACGATATCGCGTTCAGACAAAATACCTGTGATCTTATTGTCTGGGTTAAGCACGATAAGACTACCGATCTTGTTTTCGGTAAGAATTTCACAGGCTTCTGAAATTAAGGTTTCTGGTGTTATCGCATGAATTTTTGTGCTTTTAGTTTGTAATATTGTTGCAGCCGATATCGACATATCTAAATTTCGTTGCTGAATTATCTTAGCCAGGTTGTCGACTAACTGTGTTGAGAATAGATTGAGAATAGGAATGATCTGGTGCTTATTCAGGAAAAAACCGAAAGGGCCATATTTCGGTGTGTATTCATATCTAATCTTGATTACGACATTTTTCTGTTTTTGTTCCATACTGGTTATTCGGCGCAGATAAGTGACCGGCAATAAATAATTATCCCCCCTCACTTGCATGGTGAAATGAGACTGCGGTTCCCATTCTATGCATTCTTCTTCCCATGATCCGCTGGTCCTGTGGTGTACGCGTCTTATCATGCCGAGGCCTTCTCCCGAGAGCACTTCAACACGGAGAATGTCAGGACCTGCATCAGCAAGACACTTTATATCAGTGAGTGTTTCCCAAATGGTTTCGAGTTCGCCTTTTATACGTTTATCATTTTCCAGTGTCAGCATGATAGATACTTTTGATATCCAGGTAATACGGGTTGATTGTGATTGTAGTACCTAAACCGAATAATGGATATGTTCAATTAACTGATGGATGCGAATTTCAAACGCAATGCTATGTTATAATTCACACTCAATTAATCCTATATTTTCGGGAAACCATAGCGGGATGATTACTGTTTTAGAAAAACCGATTCCATTTGGCGGAGGTATACAATTACCGCCAAATAAAGCTATCTCTCTGGAGCAGCCGTTAAAAAAAGCAAAACTACCCAGTCTAGTTAAAATTCCTTTACGGCAACATATTGGTTTACCTGCATTGTCTATTGTTAAAGCAGGAGAACGCATTTTAAAAGGTCAAATAATTGCCAAGGAACAGGGGTCTATTAGTGCGCCAATCCATGCCAGTACATCGGGTTACATTAAAGAAATTGCCGAGCATCTTATCCCAAACCCATCTGGAGCAATGTCACCTTGTATTGTGATTGAGGCAGACGGTGAAGATAAATGGGTCGAGAAAAAGAGACCCATTGTCGATTTTTACAGTTTGAGTCCGGTTAAGATCCAGCAAAAAATACTAGAAGCTGGTGTTGTCGGGTTGGGTGGGGCCGGGTTTCCTTCCGCAGTGAAGATCATTCCAGGCTTTAACCTGGATATTGAATTGTTGGTTTTAAATGCAGCTGAATGTGAACCCTTTATAAGTTGCGATGAAACATTGATACGACATTTTGCTAAAGATGTTATTACTGGTATAGAAATACTGGCGCATGCATTACAAGTAGATGAATGCGTTATCGCTATTGAAGACAATAAGACTGAAGCAATCAATGTATTGCAAGAAACATTGGACAGTAACGCAAACATCGATATTAAATTAAGATTGGTCTCTAGTCTCTATCCAGCTGGTGGAGAAAAACAATTAATTAAATCAATAACAGGCATTGAAGTAGCTGCTGAAGGATTGCCCGTTGATATCGGTGTTGTTTGTTATAATGTAGGTACTGCCGTTGCCGTTAAAAAAGCAATTATTGACGACGAGCCGCTGATCAGTCGCATTGTTACAGTATCAGGTCCCGGAGTAAATCAAGCTTGTAATCTTGAAGTGTTGCTTGGTACTCCTATTAATGAAGTTATTGCGCAATGTGGTGGATATAGTGAGCCATACGAGTACTTGATTATGGGCGGACCTATGATGGGGTTTCGATTATATGATGACGATGTCCCCGTTATTAAAACTACAAATTGTTTATTAGCTGTTGCAGCCAAAAATAATAACTCAAAAATTGAAGAATCACCTTGTATACGCTGCGATGAATGCGCGCCGGTATGCCCTGTAAAGTTGCAGCCTCAGCAATTGCATTGGCATAGTAAAGAATTTAACCCTGAACGACTGTTGGATTATCACTTGTTTGATTGCATAGAGTGTGGTTGTTGCTCATATGTTTGTCCGAGCCATATTTCCCTGGTAGATGAATATCGACAATCAAAAAATCGTATTTGGGATAATCGACGAAATCAATTGCAAGCAGTTGAGAATAAACAACGCTATCTTAATAAGCAGAACCGGATAGAACAGCAAAAACTGGATAAGCGGAATAAGCGCTTGGTTTCTGCTGGCAAAAATACTGATAATGAATCAGCATTAAAGAAAAAACAGGATGATATTGCGGCAGCGGTAAATCGAGTTAAGGCAAAGCGGAAAACTAGCAATAGTTAGCGATTAATCATTCGGTAAAGAATTGTTGTCTGTAAGACACGAGTATAGGTTTGGCTGTGCCTGCCGGGGTTACATCGATGTCAAAAACGATGGTTTCTTTATCACTCACAGGAAGTTCACCAATATAATAAATGGCAATGGGGTCAGTCTCTGTTATTTCATTTAATGTAACACTCTTCAATTGGCTACTCAGATTTTTAGCAATGACGCTAACTAAAGCGGTAACGGGTTGTTCTGCTTCTCCTTGTTTTTCACGTACGGAGACATTTAGCATCGCTCTGTTTTTACTACGGGATATCTTGTATCCACGGGCAACTTCAGTTGGGAGTTGATCTGTGGTTATGGCATTGATATGAATTATGTATTTTCCAAAAGCCTTGTCATGAACATTAGCATCGTAGGAGATTCTGGCTGGATTAGTTTGGCTGGTTTTGTCCTGTTGTTCACAAGCGCCCAGTAAAGTCATGGTTATCAACAGGACTGGCAGGACTAATATTCTCTTTGTGTTCATTATTTCTCTCTCCATGTTCGGTATCGAAATACAGCCTACTAACTACACTATAGTTGATTTTTAGAGTGATAACGAGCAGACAAGTTCTGTGATGTCGTTGTCTTATTCTATGCCGTCGGCGAAAATAGATAAGTCACTGAGTTAAGAGGAAAGGGGGTAGGTTTTAATAAATACATTCGCGCATCCAACCATGTTTAGCTAATATTTTTTATTTAAGTAAATAAGAACTGTTATTGAGCATAGATATCTTTTTATGAACTAACTTAGTGCGCTAATTATTGTTGCAACTTATATTCTCGATAAAAACACCAATACTTTCAATAAGATAATATATTGGCCTATATTTTGCTGCGCTGCACATAATGCTGATGAAAATTGCAGCAAATTGGTCAACCATTGGCGGTTAGCTATATCCAGATTACAAAGACGTAGTCACAAATTAAAACAGAAATGTTTTTCGATCAGAAAACATTACTAATTATTTCCTAAAGGGAGAAATTAATTGTGAATTACGATAAGTATGTTGGGGCTTTGCTAGTAAATGCTATTTTTGTTGGTCTGATGACAACTTCGATAAGTTCAAATGCAGAAGATGCATTTATGGATGCATTAACTGGCGGTAAAGTAGATTTTAGTTTTCGTATGCGTTTCGAACACGTAAATGACGATAGGGTTACTTTGACAGATGATAAGGCGAGCGCCTTAACAGCGAGAACAACGTTGGGTTATAAAACGGCTGATTTTTATAAGACCTTTGGTTATCTGCAATTTGAAAATACAACACCATTAACCAGTACCTCGCAGTACAACGATACTCAAAATGGCAGGGGAACATTGCCAGTAATTGCTGATCCAGACAGTACTGAAATTAATCAGGCGTACCTTGGACTTAAACCGTTTGAAAGTACGGTCATTAAAATTGGCCGACAAATACTGACGCCGCGTAAAGCACCTTTTCATCGTTATTTAGGTACGGTGCTGTGGCGACAGAATTGGCAAACACAGGACGCGGTAACAATTACCAGTAGCTATTTTAAAGATACGGAATTAATGGCGGGTTATATCTGGAACAATAATACAATCTTCACCACTGACAGGGATATGGAAGCGCCTATTTTCAATGCTAAATACAATGGTTTTAAGTATGCAAAACTGGAAGCGTATTATTATGACCTGGATTTTACCAGCACGGCTGACCTTGCTAATGCCAATACGACTTATGGCTTTCGGGCAAATGGCGCGATCCCGGTTTTTAATGACAATACGAAATTTATCTATACTGGTGAATTTGCCTCTCAGGAAGATACCGGTTCGAACCCGAACGATTATGATGCAAATTATTATCTCGCTGAAGGCGGCTTTAAAATAAAACTCGATAGTTTTGTGACATCTATTCTTGCAAAAATGTCGTATGAAGTATTAGAGAGTGACAATGGTACGCAAGGCAGCGTTTTTCGCACACCGCTTGCAACCGGGCATGCTTATCAGGGGTGGGCAGATAACTTTTTATTAACACCTGCCGCAGGTATTGAAGACACTTATTTCACTATGGTGGCAACAGGTAAATATGATACCAAGCTAATTGTTTCTTATCACATGTTAGAGGCAGAGACAGGCAGTTTTGACTATGGTGATGAAATTGATGTTTGGTTTACCAAGCAGTTTGCAAAAAAATATACGGTAGGTATTAAGTATGCAGCGTACGATGCATCATCAGATATTGGTAATACCAAGGCGACTGACTTGTCTAAGTTTTGGCTTTACTTTGGATTTAAATATTAAATATATCCCTCTATATTATATTTAAGCTACTCCTCTTCTTTTAATTAAGGAGGGGAGTTTTATTTTTGTGTAAATGAAATCAGATAAAAATAAATAATGAAATACCAGATTAGTTTATGAACAAAGAAAACACACAATTAGACATTATGCTTATCGATGAGTTGCCGGAGCGTTCTATGGCTATGGAAAAATTGTTAACTAACCTGGGACATCGAATCGTGGCGCGAGCTTCAGCTGGTGATGATCTGAGCAAAATGGTGAGCCGTTTTCTACCTGATATCATAATTGTTGACATGGATTCTCCAGATCGTGACACGTTAGAACAAATGCAAAGCATCAGAGATGATCGCCCGCGACCCATTGTTATGTTTACTAATGACGATGATAGTCAAACTATTAAAAAAGCGGTTAAAGCAGGTGTGACTGCTTATATCGTTGATGGCCTGCAACCGAATAGAGTGGTTCCGATTATGGAAACTGCTATCGCACGCTTTAATGAATTTCAAACCATCAAAGATGAGCTGGATAAGACTAAAAATACTCTCGAAGAAAGAAAACTGATCGAGCGGGCAAAGGGGATTGTTATGAAACAATCTGATTATGATGAAGAGAGTGCTTATAAGGCTATGCAGAAGATTGCTATGAGCAGAAATATGAAACTGGTTGAATTGGCGCGAAGCATCATCGCGGCTGCAGAACTCTTGAAATAGTACGGGTTATAAAAGATGACTAAATTACAAAATAATGATCAAATAATTCCGGAAAAATCTGAATTGAAGATTGGATTTATACCGTTAACCGATTGCTGTGTACTTGCAGTTGCCAAAGAAATGGGTTTTTTTGAAAAGCATGGACTCAGTGTTAGCCTTTCAAAAGAAGCATCATGGGCGAATATTCGTGACAAAGTGAGTGTCGGAGCACTAGATGCTGCACAGATGTTGGCCGGCATGCCCATTGTAAGAACGCTCGGTTTGAGTTTTACCGGAAAACCTATGCTAACTGCATTTAGCATGGATCTGAATGGCAACGCGATCACTGTCTCTAATGAACTTTATGAGCGCCTATACGAGATTGATAAAAGCATAACGTCTAATCCAGAGAACACTGCAAAAGCGTTAAAACAACTGATCGAACTGGACAAATTAGCGGGTAAACCGATGTTAACGTTCGCTACGGTATATCCATTTTCAAATCATAACTATGAATTACGTTATTGGATGGCCTCTGCCGGTATTGATCCTGAACAAGATGTGCGCTTAATGGTGATTCCGCCACAATATATGGTAAGTAATCTTGAGGAAGGGCGGATCGATGGTTTTTGTGTAGGAGAACCCTGGAATAGTAATGCGGTTTATAAAGAAGTCGGGAAGATATTAATTACCGGTTATGAGGTTTGGAATAATTCACCTGAAAAAGTACTGGGCGTCATGCTTGAGTGGGCGGAAAGATATCCGAATACACATCTGTGCTTATTAATGGCATTAATGGAATCAGCAATATGGATTGATAACATTAACAACAGAAAAAAAGTTGTCGAAATTCTGGCTAATGAAAAATATATTGGTATTTCAGAAGAGATTGTCCGCAAATCTATCGATGGGACATTCGAATATAGGTTGAATGGTGATGCAGTCGCGATACCTGACTTTAATGTTTTTCATCGCTATCAGGCCAATTTTCCATGGCGCTCACACGCGAGCTGGATAATCTCCCAGATGTATCGATGGGGACAACTTAAGGTGGCTATTGATATTAAAAAAACGGTTGAGTCGATATATCGCCCAGATATCTACCGGCAGGCAGCGAGGCAATTAAATATATTATGCCCAACAATTGATTACAAAACGGAAGGTGAACATGAAGCAGCCTGGTTTATCTCGGATGATGAACAAGAGATTGAGTTAGGTGCGGATAAGTTTATCGATGGAAAAGTTTTTGACCCGAATAAATTAGTTGAATATACATTTAGTTTTGATGTTAATCATATCCCGATAGAAGTAGAGCAGTTGAACAAAACGAATCAATAAGTTATCGCACTAAAACTGTGCAAGGTAATACTAGCTTGATTCTGTTTTGGTGCAAAAAAATCAATTACTGTGATCAAAAACAAACTAAGTTACTCATAAACTAGATAAAAAAATATTAAATAGTATGGCAAGTATTTTGCAATGCAATAATCATTAGATGAAAACAAACGTATAGTGCGGTTAATGACGACTCGCTATACATAACAAACAGCAACTTGTTGTTGTTAGATATAGACAAAGGCGTCTACACACTCACTCTATTAAAGGGTTGCGTTGTAGGCGTTTTTTTTTGAACGCATTATTTAAATATAAATGGAGTAACACGGTGTTATGAATGAATTTACTTTTTTCACGATCAGTCGAATTAAAAAAGTTACCAAGCTACTTATGCTCGTCACCTTCTCGGTATTTGGTTTCAATACAATGGTGGTCGCAGAGGAATTGGAAAAAGAAGAACTGAAGTTTGGCTTCATTAAACTGACTGATATGGCACCTTTGGCAATAGCTTATGAAAAAGGCTATTTTGAAGATGAAGGTCTATATGTGACGTTAGAACCACAGGCTAACTGGAAAGTATTATTAGATCGTGTCATTGATGGTGCGCTTGATGGTGCGCATATGTTAGCTGGGCAACCTTTAGGTGCAACGATTGGGTTTGGGACTAAGGCAGATATCATTACTTCGTTTAGTATGGATCTCAATGGTAACGGCATTACTGTATCCAATGATATATGGGAGCAGATGAAAAACAATATCCCAATGGGAGCAGATGGTAAGCCTGTCCATCCTATAAAAGCAGACGCATTGAAGCCGGTAGTTGATAAATATAATGCGGAAGGTAAACCATTTAACATGGGAATGGTGTTTCCAGTATCAACACATAATTATGAACTACGTTATTGGTTGGCAGCAGGTGGAATTCATCCTGGTTATTATTCAAAAACTGATATTACCGGTCAGATTAATGCCGATGCTTTACTCTCTGTAACACCCCCGCCGCAAATGCCGGCAACGATGGAAGCGGGTACCATCTATGGTTACTGTGTTGGTGAGCCATGGAATCAACAGGCTGTTTTTAAAGGTATCGGCGTTCCTGTTGTAACTGATTATGAAATATGGAAAAACAATCCTGAAAAAGTATTTGGTGTTAGTGCGACATGGGCTGAGGAAAACCCAAATACACATAAGGCTGTGGTGAAGGCTTTAATACGCGCTGCAAAGTGGCTAGATGATAATAACGATGCTAACCGGCCTGAAGCAGTAAAGATCTTATCGCAGTCTGAATATGTTGGTGCTGATTACGATGTCATTGCCAATAGCATGACCGGCACATTTGAATATGAAAAGGGTGATAAACGTGCATTACCCGATTTCAATGTGTTTTACCGTTATTTTGCAACTTATCCTTATTACAGTGATGCCATTTGGTATTTAACACAAATGCGTCGATGGGGACAAATTACCGAAGAAAAACCCGATAGCTGGTATGAAGAAGTCGCTAAAAAAGTATATCGCCCGGATATCTATTTAGCAGCGGCGAAAGAACTGCTGGCTGAAGGCAAGATCGCAAAGGAAGAAATGCCTTGGGACACCGATGGCTATCGTTCACCACAAACTCACTTTATTGATGATGTTGTCTACGATGGCAAGAAACCAAATGCATATTTGAGAAAGTTTTCAATCGGTTTAAAAGGGACAGACACAGTAAATTGATAGCTCCTCCTCTGTTACATACAAGCGTCTGTATTAAGGCAGGCGCGATTTAGTTAAACAAAAGAATTTGAGAAAATAAAATGGATACAAACGTTGTACTTAAAGACGAAGATATTGAACAAGAAATTACTGAAACATCAGATGATGATTCGTTAGTTTTAATAGAAGAAAATAAGCTATCAATCACTAATGTTACGACACGATTAATAAATCTTTTCGAATTGATTGGTTTTACCTGGGGCATACCATTTGTGAAATTATGTGCTGGAGAAAGTCCCGCCGAACAATTTAAACAGTTGTGGATGATAATGGTGATTCCTGTTATCGCATTTATGTTTTTCTTGCTTCTGTGGAATTGGTCTGCCGCAAAAGTACAAACAAGTTTAGGTGCTATACCAGGGCCCGCTGCAGTCTGGAGTGAAGCAGAGAGACTGGTAGAAGATCACTATAAAGAAAGCGAGAAAGAAAAAGCTTTTTATCAGCGACAGGAAGTAAGGAATGCCAAGAAGCTGGAGAAGAACCCTGATGCCGTAGTAAAGATACGAAATTACACGGGTAAACCGACCTATCCACAACAAATTATCACAAGTCTATGGACGGTATTTGTTGGTTTTGTCTTAGCGACTGTAGTTGCAGTGCCTCTGGGTATTTTTTGTGGACTAAGCCCGGTGGTCAACACGGCTTTAAACCCTTTAATTCAAATATTTAAACCCGTATCGCCGCTAGCATGGTTACCAATCGTTACTTTAGTCGTGAGTGCCAGTTATCAAGTGTCGGATGATTCCTGGTTTGATAAATCATTTTTAACCTCAGCAATTACTGTCACTTTATGCTCATTATGGCCGACGCTAATTAATACCGCAGTAGGTGTAGCATCTATTGATAAAGATCTTATGAATGTCTCGCGAGTATTAAAATTGGGATGGTTTAAAACAATTAGCAAGATCGTTCTACCCAGTTCACTACCAATGATATTTACTGGATTACGACTGTCACTTGGTGTTGGCTGGATGGTCTTGATTGCTGCTGAGATGCTGGCGCAAAACCCGGGGTTGGGTAAGTTTGTCTGGGATGAGTTTCAAAATGGTAGTTCTCAATCACTAGGAAAAATTATGGTCGCTGTCTTTACGATTGGTCTTATCGGTTTTCTGCTAGACAGAGTTATGTTGAGTTTACAGAAATTCTTTTCATTTGGTGAAGCCTTATAGGGATAATGAAGATGTCTTTTTTAACAGTTAATGATCTCAGTAAATCTTATGGCAGTGGCAAAGACAGAACGAATGTTCTTAAGGATATCAACCTTGATATTAAAGAAGGTGAGTTTGTTGCCATTGTTGGTTTTTCTGGTAGTGGAAAGACAACATTAATTTCTGCTATAGCAGGATTAATCAAGCCTGATAGCGGCGAAGTAATGAAAGACGGAGAAGTCATTACTGGGCCTGGTCAGGATCGAGGTGTGGTTTTTCAGAATTATTCATTAATGCCCTGGCTAACCGTTTTTGGCAATATTGCGTTATCTGTTGATACGACTTATAAAGAATGGAGTGCCGAAAAACGTAAGGCACATACTGAAAAATATATTGATATGGTCGGGCTTTCTCACGCCACGTACCGTCGCCCAGCTGAACTCTCAGGAGGTATGCGCCAACGAGTCAATGTCGCGCGTGCGCTTGCAGCAAGTCCAGATGTTCTATTGCTTGATGAACCACTGAGTGCGCTTGATGCGCTAACGCGTGCAAACTTACAAGATGAAATTATTCGTATTTGGGAGCAGGATAAAAAGACAGTTATCTTGATTACAAATGATGTGGATGAAGGTCTGATCATGGCTGACAGGATCATCCCGTTAAACCCTGGCCCGGAAGCAAGTTTTGGCCCGGAATTTATTGTTGATTTGCCACGGCCGCGTGACAGAACGGCGATGAATCATGATGAAAAGTTCAAACAACTTCGTAGTGAAATAACACAATATTTGATGAAGGTGGGAATCAGTAATACAGGTTCAGATACAAATAATGTTATTCAGTTGCCAATGGCAACACCTATCGATAAAAGAAACTCAAGTAATGCCATCGAAGAGCCTGCAGCACTTAAGCCGTTTCTCAAAAACTCTGGAGAGTCTAAATACCTTGAGTTTTTTAATGTCACAAAAACTTATCCCACACCAAAGGGCCCATTGACTGTTGTTGATGGTTTCAATCTAAATATGCGAAAAGGTGAGTTTGTGTCCATTATCGGTCATTCCGGTTGTGGTAAATCGACAGTACTTTCCATGACGGCGGGACTTAATGACTTAAGTGATGGCGGTATTGTTCTGGATAAGCATGAAGTCTATGGCGCCGGTCCGGATCGAGCGGTCGTGTTCCAGGCCCCAAGTTTGTTTCCATGGATGACAGCATTTGAAAATGTCGCGTTGGGTGTAGAAAGTGTTTTCCCTCATGTAACAGAGCAAGAACGAAGGGAAATCGTTGAATACTACTTGAATCGAGTAGGTTTGGGTGGTGATGTAAATAAGAAGGCAATGGAGTTATCTAATGGCATGAAGCAACGCGTTGGTATTGCACGTGCCTTTGCCTTATCACCAAAGTTGTTATTGCTGGATGAACCGTTTGGCATGCTGGATTCTTTAACACGCTGGGAGTTACAAGAAGTGTTAATGGAAGTCTGGACGCGAACTCAGGTTACTGCAATTGTAGTGACTCATGATGTTGATGAAGCAATATTGCTAGCCGACAGAGTTGTCATGATGACAAATGGGCCAAATGCAAAGGTTGGTAAAGTAATGGATGTTGACTTGCCAAGACCTAGAAGCCGAAAAGCGTTGGTATCTCATCCAGATTATTACAAATATCGGGAAGAATTGATTACGTTTCTGGCCGATTGTGATAATCACTGATTGGTATAGACGAAGATGAAAAAGAAACTTGTAGTTATTGGTAACGGTATGGTGGGGCAGAAGTTTCTGGAACTCATGTCTGAAAATAATTCGCATGAAAACTTTGAAATAGTTACCTTTTGTGAGGAAGTACGCCCTGCCTATGATCGTGTCCATCTATCAGAATATTTTTCCGGTAAAACAGCAGCCGATCTTTCCATGGTCGAAGATGATTTTTTTGAACAATACGGGATAACAATTCATATTGGTGATAAGGCAGTAAAAATTGATAGAGATAATAAAACCGTTATCTCCGCAAAAGGCATCAATATTAGTTATGACAAACTGGTGCTAGCGACAGGATCCTATCCTTTTGTGCCGCCAGTATCGGGTCATGACCGTGAAGATTGTTTGGTCTATCGTACTATTGAAGATTTAGAGAATATCACCGCTGCAGGTAATCGGGGTAAGGTAGGTGTTGTTGTTGGTGGTGGTTTACTTGGACTTGAGTGTGCTAATGCGGTAAAGAATCTCGGTCTGGAAACACATGTTGTTGAATTTGCTCCGCGCTTAATGGCAGTGCAAATCGATAATGCGGGTGGTGACATGCTACAGCGAAAGATAGAAGCATTAAACGTTTCTATTCATACCTCGAAGAATACCACTGAAATTATTGATGGTGATGTTTGTCGACACAAGATGGTCTTTGCCGATGGCGAGTTTCTTGAAACCGACATGATTGTGTTTTCAGCAGGAATTCGACCGCGTGATGAACTGGCTAAGGATTGTAAGCTGAACGTTGGTCAACGTGGTGGCATCGTTATCAATAATCAATGTCAGACATCTGATGAAGATATTTATGCAATTGGCGAATGTGCACTCTGGAATAATCAGATATTTGGATTAGTTGGCCCCGGTAATCAGATGGCAGCCGTTGTTGCTGACCACTTGATGAATAAGGAAGCTGTATTTACCGGTGCGGATATGAGCACTAAGTTAAAATTGATGGGGGTCGATGTATGTAGTATTGGTGATGCACACGCTAAAACGATGGGCGCGCGTTCTTATTCTTATATCGATGAACCGAATGAAGTTTACAAAAAGATTGTTGTTAGTAGCGATGGCACTAAGTTAATTGGTAGTGTTCTGATCGGTGATGCGAGTGAGTACGATACTTTATTACAGTATTCATTAAATGGTATCGCCTTACCCGAGCATCCTGATGATTTAATCCTGCCTCATCGCGATGGTAGTGGCCCAATTGGCTTAGGTGTAGATGCCTTGCCTGATACTGCGCAAATTTGCTCCTGTAATAATGTAAGTAAAGGCGATCTGATTACAGCCGTCGATGGCGGTGTGTTAACTCTGGCTGATCTTAAAAGTTGTACCAAAGCAGGAACGACCTGTGGAGGTTGTTCTGTCATGGTTGGACAGATATTAAACAGTGAACTGGAAAAACGAGGTGTTGAAGTAAATACTGATCTTTGTGAACACTTTCCTTATACGCGACAGGATTTATATTTGATTGTTCGTTCTGAACAGATTAACAGCTTTAAAGATCTAATAGATCGTCATGGAACAGGACACGGTTGTGATGTATGTAAACCCACAGTCGCATCAATTTTGGCATCTTGCTGGAATGAATACGTTTTAAAGAATGAACATGCATTAGCTTTGGATACCAATGACCACTTTCTGGCAAATATGCAAAAGAACGGGACCTATTCAATTGTTCCGCGTGTTGCTGGTGGCGAGATAACGCCAGACAGGTTAATAGTTATTGGCCAAGTGGCAAAAAAATATAATTTATATACCAAGATTACCGGCGGTCAACGTATCGACCTTTTTGGCGCTCACGTCGATCAATTACCTTTAATCTGGAAAGAGTTGATCAATGCCGGTTTTGAATCCGGGCACGCCTATGCCAAGTCATTACGAACAGTAAAGTCTTGTGTCGGAAGTACCTGGTGTCGTTACGGTGTGCAAGACAGCGTCAGTATGGCGATTGATCTTGAAAATCGTTACAAGGGCTTACGCGCACCACATAAATTGAAGATGGCAGTGTCCGGTTGTACACGGGAATGTGCAGAGGCGCAAAGTAAAGATGTCGGGATTATAGCTACTGAGAAGGGCTGGAATTTATATGTCTGCGGTAATGGTGGGATGAAGCCACGCCATGCCGATCTCTTTGCATCAGATCTGGATGATGAAACATTGATTAAGTATATCGATCGCTTTTACATGTTTTACATTCGCACTGCCGATAAATTACAGCGTACTGCACCCTGGATGGATAATCTTGAGGGAGGGTTGGATTATCTAAAAGAAGTGATTATTGATGACAAATTGGGCATATGTTACGAGTTGGAAAAGGAGATGGCAAAGGTTGTTAATACCTATCAATGTGAATGGAAGACTACGGTAGAAGATCCGGAAAAGATGAAACGCTTCAGGCATTTTATTAATAGTGACAAGAAAGATAATAAAGTCGTATTTGTACAGGAACGCGATCAAATCAGACCGGCAACTCATGAAGAACAGCAAGAGTATGTCGAAAGCGCTTAAGGAATCATGACAATGAATACTGTTTCAAATTTAGCTGAACTCAAGAATTGGGAAACAGTTTGCCAACTTGATGATCTGATCGACGATGTAGGCGTTTGTGTGTTAGTTAATGACAAACAGGTAGCACTATTCCGGTTATCCGGAAGTGAAACGATCTATGCTATTAGCAACTATGACCCTTTCAGTAAAGTCAATGTATTATCAAGAGGCATGACAGGTGATCTGAACGGTCATCCGGTAGTTGCTTCACCGATTTATAAACAACATTTTAATTTAATAAATGGCCAATGCCTGGAAGACAACTCGGTATTCATTCCCGTCTATCAAGTACAGGTCGTTGGCAGCATGGTTCAGGTTGCAGAGTAATAAACCTTGATGTCAATAAAAAAACAAAAACTTATTCTTATTGGTAATGGCATGGCTGGCAGCCGTTTTCTGGAAAAATTGTGCGCACAAGACACATGTCCATATGATGTTACTGTTTTTGGTAGTGAAGCACACGGCGGCTACAATCGTATTTTATTATCGCCCTTATTGTCCGGAGAACAAACTCTGGAAGATATTATTACACATCCACTCGAATGGTATGAAACACACAACATAAGTCTTAATAAAGGAAAAACTATTGTTACCATTGATCGTGATAAGAAGCAGATCTTTGATAGCAATGGCGATATTTATGAGTACGACAAATTGGTGATCGCAACGGGATCCAATCCGTTCATACCGCCGATACCGGGTCATGAACTTAATGGAATACATACTTATCGCACGATTGAGGATGTAAGTACAATGCTCGATCTTTGTAAAACAGGCACTAATGCAGTTGTCATCGGTGGTGGTTTACTTGGGCTTGAAGCAGCCTATGGCCTTAATACGCGTGGTATGGATGTCACAGTATTGCATCTGCAATCCATTTTAATGGAGAATCAATTAGATGCTACTGCTTCAGAGAATTTAACTTCCTCATTGGAAGATCAGGGCTTGAGTATTAAAACAGAAGCAAGCACTCAATGTTTTAATGGCACTGATAATATTGAGTCTGTGCAACTAATAGATGGCACGATAATACCAGCCGATTTGGTAGTTATCGCCGTTGGTATTAGACCCAATATTACACTAGCTCAATCCAGCGGACTTGATTGTGAGCGAGGGTTATTAGTCAATGATCAACTACAGACTTCTGATCCAGATATCTTTGCCTTAGGTGAATGCGTGCAGCACAGGCAAACAACGTATGGTTTGGTTGCGCCTTTATATGAACAGGCTGCTATTTGTGCGGACTATTTGTCTGGTAATAAAGATGTATGCTATGCCGGTTCGATAACCGCTACAGGGTTAAAAGTAACCGGAGTACACTTGTTTTCTGCAGGTCAGTTCCTGGAGGACGATAACTGTAAAGTTATAAAACTTATTGATGCTAAGAAAGCAATATATCGAAAATTAGTAATTAAAAGTAATGTGCTCGTTGGTGCGCTCTTATATGGGGATATTAGCGGTTCGCTCTGGTATCAGCAGTTAATCCAGTCAAAACAAGATATCACACCTTTTAAAGAGATTATTATGTTTGGCTCTGAGTATCTTTCAAAAGATTGCGAAGGTACCTCAGTCTCTATTGCTGCCTAGTTTATGTTATTACTTCAGCCTAAATCACAAGATGTTGTTAAAACCACATGCCCTTATTGTGGAGTTGGCTGTGGTGTATTAGTCCAGGCAAATAAAAGTACCACTTTCACTATTAAAGGAGATAAAGAACACCCCGCAAACTTTGGACGCTTATGTTCTAAAGGCTCTGCCTTGGGTGAAACCATTGACCTTGAAGGCAGGCTACTTCATCCAAGCATGAATAATAAGAAGGTTAGTTGGGATACTGCTATTGGTGCTGTTGCTGACGGCCTTAATAAAACGATTAAGCAACATGGGGCTGATGCTGTTGCCTTTTATGTCTCTGGTCAGTTACTAACAGAAGATTATTATGTTGCCAATAAACTTATGAAAGGATTTATTGGTAGTGCAAATATTGATACTAATTCTCGCTTATGTATGTCTTCTGCTGTAGCAGGTCATAAACGTGCATTCGGTAGTGACACAGTGGGATTATGTTATGAAGATTTAGAAGAAGCAGATGCGATTGTGTTGATCGGTTCAAACATTGCGTGGTGTCATCCGGTTTTATTTCAACGTATTGAAAAAGCGAGAGAGGAGAAGGCCAAGGAGGGGAAAGAGATGAAATTATTTGTCATCGACCCTCGGCGGACGGCTTCGTGTGATAGTGCTGATGGGCATCTGGCAATTAGGCCAGGAACAGATGCAGTACTTTATAATGGACTGTTAAGTTACTTATCAAAAAATAAATATTTAGATTCAGCTTATATACAGGCTTGCACAAATGGTTTTGATGAAGCTCTGGCAACTGCGATAAAAACGGCGCCGGATATTAAGTCCGTGGCTATAGAATGCGAAGTTGATGAGAAAACTATAGCCCAGTTCTATAAGTTATTTTCTGAAACTAAAAAAATAATCAGTTTCTTCTCGATGGGCATTAATCAATCTTCCAGTGGTGTCGATAAGGTTAACTGCATAATCAATGCACATCTTGCATCAGGCAAAATAGGCAAACCTGGTATGGGGCCATTTTCTATAACTGGTCAACCAAATGCGATGGGTGGGCGTGAGGTTGGTGGGCTGGCAAATACATTGGCCGCACATATGGGCTTTAGCGACGAAGATAAAGATCGTGTTCAGCGGTTTTGGACGGCACCTAATACAGCTCAAGGTCCAGGTTTAAAAGCTGTAGATCTATTTTCCAATATAGATGCGGGAAAGGTGAAAGCTCTGTGGATTATGGCAACCAACCCGGCTGTAAGCATGCCGAATGCAGATCTTGTTGAAGCTGCTATGCAAAAATGTGATTTGGTTATAGTTTCAGACTGTGTAAACAATACTGATACCACTCGGTTTGCGGATATCTTATTACCCGCACAGGCATGGGGGGAGAAATCAGGAACAGTAACAAACTCAGAAAGACGTATCTCCCGCCAGCGTTCATTTTTAAAAGCAGCGGGTGAAGCTAAACCTGATTGGTGGATTATTGCTGAGGTAGCCAAGTCTATGGGTTTTAAAAATGGCTTTACGTATAATAGTGTGGCAGATGTATTTAGAGAACATGCTGCTTTATCAGGTTTTGAGAACACAGGCGACAGAGATTTTGATATTAGTGGTTTGATGGATATTAGTAATGCTGGCTATGATTCGTTAGCGGAGATGCAATGGCCGATAAATGAAATTAACCCGGAGGGTACAAAGCGGTTATTGGAAAATGGTAAGTTTTATACTCCGGATAACAAAGCGAGATTTATTTCAGTTCAACCAAAAAGACCCGCTGAATTACTCACTAAAGAATTCCCCTTGATTTTGAATACAGGTCGTGTCCGCGATCACTGGCATACCATGACCCGAACAGGAAAATCTCCGAGATTATCAAGGCACATCAAAGAACCTTTTGTTCAATGTCATCCTGATACAGCTGAAAAATTTCAAATTGACCAATCATGTCTAGTAGAAATACAAAGCCAGTGGGGAAAAGTTTTAGTACGTGCAGATATAACAACACGTCAACGTGCAGGAGAAATATTTATTCCTTTGCATTGGAATAATCAATTTTCAGCCAAAGCTCGAGTAGACGCTGTTGTTAATCCGCATGTTGACCCTATTTCGGGGCAACCAGAATTTAAGCATACTCCTGTAAAGATCAGGGCGGTTCAACACAAATGGCATGGTTTTATGTTGAGCCGAAAAGAACATGACTTGGGTGAATTGTCTTACTGGTCAAAGCTTCGAGAACAGGATAACTGGCATTATGAATTTTCTGATTTTAAAAGGTATCATCTGAGTTGGTTTAAACAAAAAATACAAAATAATCATGACTATGAATGGGTAGAATACATTGATGAACTTGATCAAACCAAGCGTTATATATGGTTTGACGAGGCAGGATTACAGGGCTGTATTTTCACCGCATCCGATTTTGGAAAACTGCCCGGTCGTAAATGGTTATCCGAACAATTCACTCATTTAGAGGTTGATTTTGATCAACGTGCCAAACTTTTAGTCGGAACCTCCGGGCCGGATAGACTCGATCCTGGACCTATTGTGTGTTCATGTTTTGACGTAGGGAGAAATACCATCCTTCATTACATTAATGAATCTAAACCGAATGGCATTGATGAGATTGGTAAACAACTCAGGGCAGGGACAAACTGTGGTAGTTGCAAACCGGAACTAAAATGTCTCTTAAATGAAAGCATATGTAATGCTTAAATTAAGAAAACTTAGGAAAATAACTTGAAACAAGATTACTATATTATCGATGTTTTTACTAAGCGGCCATTTAATGGCGCACAGATTGCTGTCTTTCCTCATGCAGATGGTCTTAATGCTTCTATTATGCAGCTATTAGCAAGAGAGCTAAATTTGAGTGAAACAGTTTTTATTTCTAAAAGTAAGAATGAAAATATCACTCGACGACTCCATGTCTATTCTCCGACGAAGGAAATTAACTTTGCCGGCCCTCCCATTATTGCCAGTGCTTACGTACTTGCATGTATTAACGACATAAAACTAGAAAAAAAATATACAGATGTAATCCTTGAAGAAAACATTGGCGCTATTGAGGTCAATATTTTACAAGAACAGGGAAAGCCTGAACTCATACAGTTCAAGTTGAAATCGCAGCCGATTATTGACAATTATGTCCCTATGGAAGATCAACTAGCCAACATGCTTAGTTTGGAAGAATCAGATATTGAAAAGTTAAAATATCAAACGATGTTGGTTTCGGCAGATCAACCATATTTGATTATACCAATTAGAACATTCGATGCGGTAAGAAAAGCAAAGTTTAATTACTCTTCATGGAGTCAATCAATAGCACCGGTATGTATGGCGAAAGACATGTTTTTGTTTTCAACGCAATCTGATATCGATGCCTCAAATTTTCATGCGCGTTTGCTTGGCCCCGAAATTGGTATTAATGAAGACCCCCCAATAGCCTCAGCTATGCCTGCATTTACCGGTTATTTATGTGGGCATGATAATGTGGCAAGCGGCAGGCATACTTTTATGATTGATAGGGGTATGGAAACAACGCGTAAAAGTATATTGTCTATTGAAATGGATAATAATGAAAACAAGGAAAATATCATTCGTGTCGGTGGCCCTGCGATTATGGTAGGAAAAGGAACAATAAGTATACCAGAATGCTAGATCGTGATTTCTGGCTTAGGTTTTTTCTTGTTTATTTAGGGTTATTTTTATACATCATGTTTACTAAAATAAGCTTCTAATGGTGGACCTCTTCTTATATTCCAATATTATTGTGATATTCAGCACCATAATTAAACCAAGCCAACATAGCTCAACGGTCCTATTGCGATCATTGTTGAGAGGAGTATCAAAATGGCCAGAGTTAAAGTCAGTTTTAAAAATTCACAAGATGAGTCTTTATCCGGCTTATTAGAAACACCTGATTCACAAACCAAAGCGTATGCACTTTTTGCACATTGTTTTACTTGTTCGAAAGATATTGCTGCGGCATCGAGAATTACAAGAGCGTTGGCAGCCAAAGGTATCGCAGTATTACGCTTTGATTTTACCGGCCTGGGGAATAGTGATGGCGATTTTGCCAATACTAATTTTTCATCAAATATCAGTGATTTGATACAGGCAGCGAACCATCTAAAAGAAAACTATACTGCACCGGTGATGATCATCGGCCACAGCTTGGGTGGTGCAGCGGTATTGGCTGCCGCCCATGCCATACCTTCATTAAAAGCCGTGGTAACAATAGGTGCCCCTTCAACAGGCCATCATGTCGAGCATTTATTCTCTCATGCGAAGGAAGAAATTGTGGAGAATGATGAAGCACTTGTGGATTTGGCAGGAAGACAGTTCAAGATAAAAAAACAATTTATTGAAGATATCAATAAATACAACGATACAACACATATTAATCAGTTGGATAAAGCCTTGCTGGTGTTGCATTCACCCATAGATGATACCGTTTCAATAGATGAAGCTGCTAAAATTTACTCTGCGGCAAAACATCCTAAAAGTTTTATCTCCCTTGATAATGCAGATCATTTATTATCAAGACGCGAAGACTCAGAGTACGTTGCGAGCATTATTTCAAGTTGGGCCGCACGTTATCTTGGTATTACGAATGCTAATGATGGGCTTGCGTCTAGTACAGATCGGCTTGTCGAGAATGGTTATGTTTTAATTACTGAGCAGAATAAGAACTTTACCCGGAAAATTTATACAGAAGATCATCAACTACTTGCCGATGAACCATTATCGGTTGGTGGCTCGAATCTAGGGCCAAATCCCTACGAATTATTATTGGCCGCGCTTGGGGCATGCACATCAATGACGATGCGAATGTATGCCACTAGAAAAGATCTGGATTTGAAGAATATTGAAGTAACGATGAAGCATGACCAAATTCATGCAGAAGACTGTACTGATTGTGATTCCAGGACTGGTTTAGTAGATAAGATAGAAAAAACTATTAGGTTGGAAGGAAATCTTACAGATGCAGAGCGACAACGTCTTCTTGAAATTGCAGATATGTGTCCGGTGCATAAAACGCTACATAATGAGATGCAGGTTAAGACCCAGCTAATATAAAAATGGCATGTATTATGCTCTATTTTTTCCATGGTAAAGCATCGCCAAATCATTTTTGTGCTGTGTACAGCTTTGATTTTAAGCTCAGAAGCGTTGAGCGCAGATCAAGGTTTGATAAAACCTAAAAAAGGAACGGTTTATTATTCACTCATGGAAGGATTAAAACTGCTTGCTGTAGGTGACATAGAACAGTGGATCGCAACTCATTGTGACGGGATTAGGCTATGCAGCAATGGATCAGCGATGAGGGATATTCGGAACCATAAGGCTAAACTGCAAGAAAAAATAGCTAGCAGTTGTTTAAAAAATGGTGGTGAATCATTGCATGTGGATCACGTTGTTGGGAACCCTGAAATAGATATTGCGGTCAAGATTTATTTGGTTTGCGATGAAAATGGTCCGCCGAGATTCTATTCGCTAAGACGAACAGTTGATTATTGGTTTTTTATTAGTTTGTAAGTATGTGTCACATGTTGATTTATTTCATTTTTCGACCTTAAATAAAATGTGATATATTCCTGTTTTAAATACTAGAAGAGACAGTTTTTGGAGTTTATGAAATGAAGGTTATTGCGCTGAGAGGCTTCTTTGTTGAATCTGGGGTGAAGATTCGCAAAGGTGATGTCGTCGATCTTCCTGATGAAGAAGCGAATTATCTGATTGATTTTAAAGCCGCAAGAGAAGCTACAAAGCTAGACGAAGAGAACTTTCTTAATAGTGACCAAGTTGTCAGTTTTTGTGGCGGTGTTTTACATATGGGTATCCGCAAAGCAGAGCAAGTTGATTTGGTTGATGAAAAACTGGACAAGAGACTTAATTTAAAAGATTAATATAATTTACTAGTATAAGCCATATTTTAATCCAGCCTTTTTGGCTAACACACCGTTTTTATAAGTTTTAACACTGGTGATATTCCCATCCGTATCCCAGGTAATCATGAGTCCATTTCTCCTGCCATACTTATAATTTTGCTCACTTTGTTTCCTCCCGTTTTCATCCCACTCAGTTCTAAGCCCTGTTTTCTCTCCAAATTTATACTTCTCTTCTAATTTCTTTAGCCCGTTTTCATGCCACCATGTAGCAAGTCCGTTCTCCTTACCATTTGTGAAATTCCATTCTGTTTGCATCTGTCCGTTTTTGAAATAAGTAATATATTTTCCAGTAAATGGAGTTACAGAATTAATTTCATATTTCAGGCCGTTTCTACTTTCTAAAGATAAAGCTAAATTTGTATCTGAACAGGAGGTTAATAAATGAATTAGACAAACGATAATTACTATACGCATTAACCACATCTAACTAGGTATTAAAGTTGAAGTAAAAGAATGAACTTGGCTGGGGGTAGAGGATTCGAACCTCTACTGACGGAGTCAGAGTCCGTAGTCCTACCATTAGACGAACCCCCAATTATTAATTAATAATATTTTCTCATGGCTTAGCGGTTCTGTTCAAACCATCCGAGGGTTTGTTCCTCTTGTAGGCGAAAAAAAAGAGGGTAAAAACCCTCTTTTTAGACAGATAAAATGTGATATTAACGTTTCGAGTATTGAGGACGTTTGCGGGCTTTGTGTAAGCCGACTTTTTTACGTTCTACTTCACGAGCATCACGAGTAACGAAACCTGCTTGGCGTAATGGTTTACGTAATGTTTCATCATATTCCATCAAAGCGCGGGTGATGCCGTGTCGAATTGCACCTGCTTGTCCAGAAATGCCTCCGCCAGTAACGGTGATGTTGAAATCAAATTGGTCCAACATTTCAACAGTTTCCAAAGGTTGGCGCACGATCATTCGGCCAGTTTCGCGTCCGAAGTATTGGTCAAGTGTACGGTTATTGATTGTAATCTCACCAGATCCGCGTTTTAAGAATACGCGTGCGGCTGAACTCTTGCGTCTTCCGGTGCTGTAATAAACGTCTGACATCCCTTAAATCTCCAGTACTTGCGGTTGTTGAGCTGAATGTTGATGCTGAGCATCTGGGTATACCTTGAGCTTGCGGAACATGTCCCGACCCAATGGACCCTTTGGCAGCATGCCTTTTACGGCTTTTTCAATGACTTGCTCGGGTTTTTTGGCAATCAATTTTTCAAAACTGATCGATTTAATACCACCTGGGAAACCAGTGTGATGATAGTACATTTTATCTGTTGTTTTGTTGCCTGATACTCGGACGTCTTTTGCATTAATGACGACGATATAGTCACCGGTGTCCATATGCGGAGTATATTCAGCTTTATGCTTACCGCGTAGGCGCCTTGCAATTTCAGTCGCCAAACGGCCTAAGGTCTGGCCTGAGGCATCGACGACGAACCAGTCGCGCTTAATATCAGCAGGTGTTGCAGAGAAAGTTTTCATGCTAATTCCTAGAAATCGGGTAACCCGGGTAAAAAAGAGGGGGAATAGTACGGATTGACCTGTGGCCTGTCAATATTATACGAGCGATATTATCATCTAATATTGATGAATATTTTGGTCTTGCAGGATGAGGGATTGTTTGAGAGACATATTATTCTAGGTTTATACATAAAAATTAATAGGAAAATCAATGAAATCAATAGATTACAATGTTTTTGACCGCGGTATTATTGCCTTGGATTCTGTTCTTAAAGATATTGTCAAAACAACAAGTTTAAACCGGGAGAAAAGGCCTTACCCAGCCGCATCTTGCCCAGATGACAATCTTGATGCGAACGAAAAAAAGCATGTCTCTGGTTTAATGCGGGTAAACCATGCCGGGGAAGTTGCCGCACAAGCCCTATATAAGGCTCAATCACTGACAGCCAGGGAGGAAGAACTCAAAAAAGCGATGCGACAATCTGCCGATGAGGAGATTGACCATCTCGAATGGTGTGAGTCAAGACTAGAGGAACTGGGAGACCATACGAGCTACCTTGGCCCAGTTTGGTATTTAGGTTCGTTTGGTATTGGTGTTATTGCCGGTTGTTTCGGAGATAAATGGAACCTGGGTTTTCTGGCTGAAACTGAACATCAAGTAGTGAGGCATCTTGATGAGCATCTAAAGCAATTGCCCGAGAATGATGATCGTAGTCGATCTATTTTAGAGCAAATGCGCGAAGATGAATTGCATCATGCAACGGTTGCTGAAATTGCAGGGGCAAAAGTTTTACCTAAGGAAGCGAAACGATTAATGAGTTTGTCTTCTAAAATTATGACTAGGTTAGCTTATCGATTTTAATATTTTTTTTCGGATCTCTTGAAAAGTATTTGGTCGACCCCATCTCTTTACTAAGTTAAATAAAACATATTCTGGAGGTAGAAAAATGTCATTAGTAAACTATGAACCATGGAGTCTTCTGGATAGATTTCAGCAGCAATTAAATCAGCTGGGTTATGCTGATAAAACGATAGCAGGGAATGATAACGATTACTCAAATGTAGTGACTGGACGTTGGAGTCCTGCCGTAGATATAAAAGAAGAGGCGGATCGTTTTTTGATTACAGCAGACTTGCCTGGTGTCGATCCAAAAGATATTGAGATAACAATGGACAATGGTGTCTTAACAATTAAAGGTGAACGCCAGTCTGAAGCACGTGAAGAGAAAGCAGGATATAAACGTGTCGAACGCGTCAGTGGGTCTTTTTATCGACGTTTTAGTTTGCCTGATACGGCAGATGCCGAACGTATTGAAGCAAAAGGTAAAGATGGCGTGTTAGAGATTATCTTGACGAAGCATGAAAAAGTACAACCTCGAAAAATTGAGGTAAAGAGTTAAGCATTGCTAAATGTATTTAAGGCGGACTCGGTCCGCCTTAAATTTTTACGCATATCAATTTAAGAAATCGCAGTGAACTATTTTGAAAATAGAACTTCCTAATAAGAAAATAAAAAACGGAACACAGCACATGATGAATTATTTTCCCAGACTACTCACGCAATTATTCCTTATTACATTTTCTTTATTAGCGGCTTCAGCAAACGCAGCACTGCCGCAGGTAGTCGATGGAAAAGAAATTCCCACTCTTGCCCCTATGCTAGAGAGTGCCACCCCGGCAGTAGTCAATATCGCTACGGAAGGACGTGTCAAACAACAATTAAATCCCTTGTTCTCAGACCCTCGTTTTCGTAGATATTTTAATGTCCCGGATCAGCCCGCTGAACGTAAAACCAGTAGCCTGGGTTCGGGTGTTATTGTGGATGCAAAGCGAGGTCTGGTACTAACCAATAATCATGTGATTGCAAATGCTGTTCAAATAACGGTGGCTTTACGTGATGGGCGACAGCTTGAAGCAGAAGTGGTTGGTACTGATCCGGAAACTGACGTCGCGGTTATAAAAATGCCAGCGGAAAACCTGGTTGATATTAAACCAGCTAATTCAGATGCATTACGAGTCGGAGATTTCGTTGTCGCGATTGGTAATCCATTTGGTCTCGGACAGACAGTTACTTCAGGTATTGTTAGCGCGCTAGGTCGAAGTGGTCTGGGTATCGAGGGCTATGAAGATTTTATTCAGACGGATGCATCAATTAATCCGGGTAATTCGGGTGGCGCTTTAGTCAATCTCCGTGGCGAATTAGTCGGTATCAATACCGCTATATTTTCTCAAAGTGGTGGCAATATTGGGATAGGTTTTGCTATTCCAATTAATCTTGCTATGCAAATTACAGAGCAATTGGTTGATACGGGTGAAGTTAAACGCGGCTTCCTCGGGGTTAGTATGCAAGATATAAGTCCTGCACTTGCCGAAGCCTTTGGACTTGAGCAACAAAGTGGGGCGATCATCAATGAAGTGTTAGAGAACTCTCCTGCGAGCAAAGCCGGTTTAAAGACAGGGGATATTGTAGTCTCTATTGACGGTAAAAATATTGTTAATGCCAACGATGTGGCAAACCGTATCGGTTTGTTACCGGTGGGTGAAACTATAAAATTTAAAGTGTTGCGCGATGGTAAACAGTCCGAGTTTGTTGTGACAATTGATGTAAGAACACAAGCAAGTACAGATCCACGATCCGTAAATGAATTATTACGCGGCGTTTCGGTTGGTGATATACAACAAGACAGTGCTTATTTTGGAAAAGCAGAGGGTGTCATTGTTGCAAATGTAGAGCGTGGCAGTATTGCCTGGCGTAGTGGTTTAAGAGTAGGTGATGTCATTACATCAGTTAATAAAGCACCGATTAAAAATCTGGCACAATTTTTAAAAGCAGTGGATAAAAAAGAAGATTCTCTTCTATTTCTAATTCTTAGAGGTAATGCAGCAGCGTTTATTGTGCTTAGAAAATAAATTTTCAGGTAATCAATTTACAATTAGCGATTGATTCTTTAATGAGTTCAACAGCTTTGATTCTCGGGAAGGATTTTCGATAGGCTATAATAATTTCACGATATGGTGCCGGGTTGGAAAAAGGTCGGTATTCGAGCAGGCCATTTAAGCTGGATTGAGTATTGATCGAGGAACCGGGGAGTATCGTTATGCCAGCACCAGCGGCGACCATTTGACGAATCGTTTCAATAGAGCTGCCTTGAAGTGATTTTTGGATTTGTGTGTTTTCCCCGGAAGGAGTAATGCAGGAAGGACAAACCTTGATGACTTGATCTCTAAAACAGTTACCTGATTTTAATAACAACATTGTATCGTTTAATAAATCATCTGCTTTGAGTTTTTTCTTTTTAGTTAAAGGGTGATCTCTGGGCAAGGCAACCATAAAAGGTTCTTGGTAAAGGAACTCTGTTTGTATACCTGGATGGTCAAACGGGTTGGCAAGAATAGCAATATCAATTTCCCCCGCCTTTAACTTGTTGAACAAGTTCTCCGTATAATCTTCTTCTATAATTAAAATTAGATCAGCAACTCGTTTGTTGATAACAGGTATTAATCTTGGTAGTAAGTAAGGGCCAACGGTGTAAATAACGCCAAGCCTTAATTCGCCGCTTAATTCATCCTGGTTTTGTTTCGCGAGTTCCTTCAGGGTATTGGTTTCATTTAGTACTACCTCTGCCTGGCTAATGATTACTTGTCCAATGGGCGTAATAGTAACCTCATGCTGATGTCGTTCAAATAATGTAACTCCTAATTCGTCTTCAATTTTTTTTACGGCAACACTCAGCGTCGGCTGGCTAACAAAACATCTTTTTGCGGCTCGTCCAAAATGCAGTTCTTTTGCAACGGCAACAATATAGCGAAATTCGGACAGGGTCATTGTTGTGTATAAAAAATAATGTTTACTAAAAATTTAAGTGACAGCTTTATATTACTCGGCTGATTTTGAGATGTCTCAATTAATATTTGATGTAATCTCAGGCAAGTCAAACTCTGGTGTGTTGTCAAGGCTATGGGAAATAAAGTTGTCCAGGAGTTCTACATCAACATATGATTTATCATAGGTGTCACCTTGTGCAACGATGAACGCATTGTTGGGTTCACCAAGATGATTAGTCACCAATGAAGCACCGGTAAAATCGTTGTCTATTGTATAGGCATGAGTCGTAATTATGGTGTGTAGTCCTGTGCTGAGTGCCGCCATATTTCCATTTTGGGTATCTTCAATTGCGACGCAGGTCTCAGGCATTAACCCTAATCCTGCCAGTGCGCATTGGTAAACAACTGGAGAAGGTTTTTTATCTGAAACAGTGTCGCTGCTAACAATAGTATTGAATATTTCTTTGGGATCGATATCTAAGGCTGTGTTGATGAGTGTATTCAGGTTGGCCAAACATGAGCTGGTTGCAATGCCCAGTTGTAATTCTTTATCCTGTGCTTCATTAATCAATCGTTTAATACCCGGACGAAGCTGAATGTGTTTCGTCGCCAGCATCTCACGATAATGATCCGATTTGCATTTATGTAGCTCTTTAATAAACAAGCCAGGATCTTTTACTTTGCTTTTTAGCTCTTTGTCTTCATTCAGACAAATTTTAAAGCGTTCTTTGCCGCCTGAAATAAAAAGTAACTTGTAGTAATCGCTCTTTGACCAGTGCCAGTTAAGGTCAAACTCTTGAAATGCCTGATTGAAAGCCTGGCGATGGACTTCCTCGGTATCTGCCATGGTACCGTCCACATCGAAGATAATGCCTTTTAGTTTCATCAAGTTCCGGATAAAAAGGATGAATACACTTTTAGTATTGTCAACTAAGCATTGATTATAAACAATAAAAAGATTGAAGCAATAATCTATTAGTACATTTTATGCATACTAGCTCACAACCTGTTTCAACCATTTAATATTACGGTTTCATCAGGTAAGGTGAACAATCTTAAGAATAATAGCGACCTCAATAAGATAATCCTGAAGGATCAATTCAAGGCATGATTGAATTATTAATAAATGACTATACTTTGCAGGCGGTGATCCTGGGCTTTGTCTCTGGATTAGCCGTTGTGTGGCTAATGTACAGAAGCAAAATGCTCAAGTTATCTGATAGTAATAATGAGCTAAAACGAAACTTGGCAGTAGAAGAGGAACGTACAAATAATAAAGATTCACGTATAGAGGAACTTAACAATGCCATTCGGGAGCGAGAGAATACAAATAAATATTTGCAGAAAGATGTAGAGAATAACAAGGTTACCATTGCAGAACTGTACACAAAGCTTGATGAAGAAAGAAAGGCAACCGAAGAAAAAATGGTTTTGCTGGAACAAGCTGAAAACAAAATGACAGATGCCTTTGAAAACCTATCTAATAAAATCCTTGAAGAAAAGAGTAAGAAGTTTACTGATCAAAATAAATTAAACATTGGTGAAGTACTAAATCCTTTGCGAGAACAATTGGGTGACTTTCGTAAAAAGATTGAAGATGTATACGATAAAGAAACTAAAGACAGGTTGTCTCTCTTTCATGAAATTACCAATTTAAAATCATTGAATGAAAGAATGAGCACGGATGCAATAAATCTTACCAAGGCATTAAAAGGCGAAAGTAAGAAACGTGGAGATTGGGGAGAGGTCATACTAGAGAGAGTACTGGAAGACTCGGGTTTAAAAAATGGGCGAGAATATGAGGTGCAGGGCAGTTACCGAGACGAGTCCGGCAAATTATTTTATCCTGATATCGTTGTCCATCTACCAAATAAAAGAGACGTTATTATTGACTCGAAGGTCTCATTAAATGCATACGAACGCTATTACTCATCAGTAGATGAACAGGATAAACAGCAGGCTCTTAAAAGCCATCTAACGTCAATAAGAAAACATATCAGTGATTTACGTGGCAAAAGCTATGATGAATTGGTGGGTGTGAATTCGCTAGATATGGTGTTGATGTTTGTTGCTATAGAACCGGCGTTGATGTTGGCATTTGAAAATGATGAGCAGCTATTTCAGGACGCTTTTAACAATGGCATCTTTCTCGTCAGCCCTTCTACTTTAAGTATGAACCTTCAAGTCATCCAGAATATGTGGCGTTATGAGTATCAAAACCAGAATGCCCGGGAAATAGCCAGGCAAGCGGGTGATATGTACGACAAATTTACAGGCTTTGTAACTGCCCTGGAAGATATTGGAGATAAGCTAGGCAAGGCTCAGTCTGCATACGACACGGCATATAAGCGTTTAACCGATGGCAGAGGTAACCTTATTGCAAAGGTTGAAGCTATAAGAAAGCTGGGAGACTTAAAGATAAAACGGCGTTTATCAGAAGAACTTGTTAATAGATCGCTGCCTGATGATAGTGAGTCAAATAATTAAATAGAATCTGAATTAATTCCCGGGTTTATTTAACGCTTAAGTATCGCCCACCAACGATAAAAATTAAGCAGGCTAGCAAGAGATGCTGATACATAAGTAAGTGCTGCGGCAGAGAGTATTTTTCTCGCTATGGGCATCGCTGAATCAGGTATATAATTCCCTTCGCTCAATACGGGTAAGGCACGATTAAAGCTGGCATCGAACTCAACAGGTAAAGTAAAGAGGTGCAGAATTATGGGTAGACACATAATGGTTAGACCTGCCAGTAACATAACAAATGTGACAGCTGGTATTTTTACCAGGATCAAAGTAAATGGCAGACTGACTAAAATAAACGAGGCTATTTTTTCAGCGATGGCCGCTTTTTTCGCCAGTTGTGTTCTCAGTAACAAAGGTCTGTAGTTAGTATGATGTTGTAACGCATGGCCAAATTCATGCGTCGCGATTGTGACAGCGGCTAATGACTTTCCATCGTGATTATTTTCCGAGAGGCGAATTGTTTTTGACTCTGGGTCATAATGATCATTACCATTATCTGTTTTTTCAACAGAGACACCTTCCAGTTCAAAGCGTTTGATAAGGTGTTGGGCAAGCTCTCCTCCTGTTCCCGGGAGATCTTCTATTGTTTGACTGTATTGTTTTATTACTCTCTGCACCCAAAATTGAGGTAGAAAAATAATAATAACTAATAGTAACAATACTATTACTGGCAGCATGGTCGGGTCATGATATTATTTATAGTTAATCGTTGCTTACGTGACAGAGTAATAATTTCAGAGTTCAAAATACATAATAATTAATAACACATGCAGACTCCATTAGAAAAATATAAAAATGATCTTGGCTTGAAAGGATTCAATACCGACCCAGCGCAGGAAGTAGCCGTCATGCATTTGCAAAAATTATATGACTCACTGTGCGAGTTACTAAAGAAAGAGAGTGGGTTGCTAAATAGAATTAAATCTGGTCTGGGATTAAGTTCGCAACAATCGGTTAAAGGGCTCTATTTTTGGGGTGGTGTTGGACGAGGTAAAACGTATTTGGTGGACTGTTTTTATGAGTGTCTACCTGTTGAAAAAAAAACAAGAATCCATTTTCATCGTTTCATGCAGAGCGTTCATAAAGAACTTAAATCACTTGGTAATATAGAAAGTCCGTTGAAGATTGTTGCGGATCGAATAGCAGGAAAAACACAAGTGCTTTGTTTTGATGAGTTTCATGTTTCAGATATAACTGATGCAATGTTATTAGCAGGTTTGCTAGATGCTTTATTTGAACGAGGTGTTGTATTAGTCACCACGTCGAATCAGCATCCTGATAAATTATATCAAGGTGGGTTGCAAAGAGAGCGGTTTTTACCTGCGATTGATCTATTAAAAAAATATACTGATATTGTTAATGTTGATTCAGGCATTGATTATCGATTGCAATTTCTTGATCAAGCGGAGATATACCATTCTCCTCTCGATAGTTATGCAAATGCGATGTTGGAAAATGACTTCACTCATGTTTGCCCTGATACCGGTACAGAAGGGGGGACGCTTGAAATTGAAGGGCGGCCTATCAAAACAATACGTTGTGGTGACGGCGTTATATGGTTTGATTTTATGGCTATCTGTGATGGGCCAAGAGGTGCGGCAGACTATATTGAAATCGCCAGGCAATATCAGACAGTCTTATTAGCCAATATTCCGATCATGGATGATTATGCTAATGATATTGCGAAACGATTTATCACACTGGTCGATGAGTTTTACGATCGAAACGTTAAGTTGATTATTACTGCGGCAGCAGAACCGGATGCCTTATATATAGGAGGTCGTTTGCAAGAGTCTTTCAAAAGAACTATTAGTCGATTAGAGGAAATGCGTACGCACGACTATCTTGCGAAAGAACACCTGCCTTAAAACTCATAAAACCAGCTATTTTTAGATTAACTCTTAAAATATGCCTGGTTCATCGCAAGGCACATTCTTCATTTGATATTTAAATTTAAGTAAACTATGTAACTATCTAATATATAGGTCATATTAAGCATGGTTAACTTGTCGCAGGGACATAAGTTGAGTACTTTAATTAAAATCGAAATAAAGTTCTGGAGTGTCGTTATGGCGATGGTTTGATCTATTTATCAAGACAGCAACCAGATAGTTTATTCAAAATACCAGTTCTCTGGGTAATGAAGTAGGCTAATTGATATCCTTAGCAGAATTTAGAACGATTACATTTAGCGATATTAAAAATCATATCAAGGATAAATAGCGCCAAAGTCTTTGTTTTACACCGAATTCAGTTATTATCTACGCAGTGAAAATAGTGGCTGTTTTATATAACAATTACGAATAAATATAGTAAAATCCATTCCTTTTCCGTCTTAAAACTTACTGGTATCTTTCGCATCCGTTAAAACTGTAGGACTTACACCAATCATATGTACAAGTACGATAATTACGATCAGACCATCGTTGATGAACGAGTGGCCCAATTCCGTGACCAAACCGAGCGATTTTTAGCGGGGAAATTGACAGAGGAAGAATATCGTCCACTAAGGTTGATGAATGGACTTTATGTTCAACGATATGCCCCAATGCTCAGGGTCGCGATTCCTTATGGTTTGCTATCAAGCGACCAATTAAGGATGTTGGCCCATATTTCCAGAAAGTATGACAAGAATTATGCTCATTTCAGTACTCGGCAGAATGTTCAATTTAATTGGCCGGCGCTCGAAGCGGTGCCTGATATCCTGGCCGATCTTGCCAGTGTTGAAATGCATGCGATTCAGACCAGTGGCAATGACATTCGCAATACGACCTCAGATCAGTTTGCGGGTATTGCGGAAGATGAGTTAGAAGATCCAAGACCTTATTGTGAAATAATTCGACAATGGTCCACATTTCATCCTGAGTTTTCATTCTTACCCAGAAAATTCAAGATCGCCGTTTCAGGTGCAACAGATGATCGTGCTGCCGTTAAAGTACATGATATCGGTCTTTATCTGGTAAAAAATGATGCGGGCGAAATTGGTTTTAATGTGATTGTCGGTGGTGGTTTAGGTCGTACACCGTTTATCGGGCCAAGTATCAGACCGTTCCTGGAGAAGCAAGATTTGCTGTCTTATCTTGAAGCGATATTGCGTGTCTACAATCGGTTTGGTCGTAGAGATAATATGTATCGAGCTCGTATCAAAATATTAGTCAACGATCTCGGTAAAGAGGAGTTCACCCGACAAGTTGAGGAAGAATGGTCGCATATAAAAGATAGTGTTTTAAAACTTGACCAAAAAGAGATCGATCGCGTCAAAGGATTTTTTACTTCTCCCGATTATGATAAGAATGCAACTGATGACAAGAGTTTTAATGAAGCAGAAAAATCAAATAAAGCTTTTTCGAATTGGGCAAAACGCAACCTGTTTACCCATCGGGTTGCAGGTTATAAAGCTGTAGTTATTTCTTTAAAAGCACCCGGTATTGCGCCTGGTGATGCAACAGATGAACAAATGGATCATATTGCTGCACTTGCTGATCAATATAGTTTTGGTGAAGTGGTAGTAACGCATGATCAAAACCTGGTTTTACCAAATGTTAAGCAGAGTGATTTATTTTCTCTTTGGGAAGCGCTTTCTAAAAAAAATCTGGCAACGGCAAATATAGGTTTGTTGACAGATATGATCTGTTGTCCTGGTCTGGATTTTTGTGCTCTGGCAAATGCCGGTTCCATCCCCATCGCCAAACAAATTAACGAAAGATTCGATGATATTGATTATTTGCACGATATTGGCGATCTAAAGATCAAGATGTCTGGGTGTATGAATGCCTGTGGGCATCATCACGTAGGGCATATCGGTATTCTCGGTGTTAGGAAAAAAGACGAGGAGTTTTATCAGTTAACACTCGGAGGCTCTGCCGAAAAAGATGCTTGTCTGGGCGATCGTCTCGGACCATCTATCGCGAAGGAAGAAGTTGCCGATGTGATTAGTCAACTGCTTGATGTCTATGTTGAACAGCGACAGGATGAGGAACGTTTTCTGGACACTTATCGTCGTGTTGGTATTTCACCATTCAAGGATCGTGTTTACCCGAAGACAGCAGTGAAGGAAAAAGCTTATGCGAATAATTAAAGATAAAAAGATTAGTGAAGATGATTGGAACATTGTGCGTGATTTAGATGACGCCGCGACAATTCCCGAAGGGAATGTCATTTTACCTATTTCGTATTGGCAATCGAATCGTGATGAGCTATTAAAACAAGATTCAACACATGCTGTCTGGATTGACGGTGATGTTGAGACAGAAGAAGTGTCTGGTGATCTGGAACATTTTTCAATTATTGGCCTCGATTTTCCGGCGTTTAAAGATGGTCGATCCTATACCCATGCAAGAATGTTACGCGACCGATATGGTTTCAAGGGTGAATTACGCGCGATTGGCAACGTATTACGCGATCAAATGTTCTTCATGATGAGATGTGGCATCGATTGTTTTGAAGTGAGTGAGGGTAAAGATGCTGAAGAAGCATTGAAAAGCTTTAATGATTTTTCTGTGCGTTATCAGGCTGCAGCAGATGATGCTGTTCCAATATATAAATTAAGATAGTTTATAGTTGGATACAAAACTAGATAGTGATTACGCTGACTGAAGGTGTGTTCAATGCTTTATCGCTGTGAAAACCACGCACAAGCAGTATCTTTTCTCCAACTAAAGCCAAACCTTCATCAAGCACTATCTTTCTTGCTAGTACGTTAGGATTAGACTTTCCAGCATTCTCCGAAAGGACGGGGATCACCCCCCATAGCATTGCCATTTTTCGGCAAATATCAGGGTGATTAGTGATTGCTACAACGGGGGCGGCTGGTCTTGCTGAGCTCATCGTTGCTGCTGACATGCCACTTTGTGAAATAACAACAACCGCATGTACTTTAAGATCTTGTGCCATTTGGGCCATTGAATTTGCGACGGCGTCCCAGACAGACATTGCTACTTTTGAATGACTGCTATCAGGAAGTTTCGCACTATAAGCACCGTGAGCCCAAAGATAAGACTCTGTATGCCGTGCAACACGATCCATCATTTTTACTGCTTCTATTGGAAAAGCGCCGACCGCTGTTTCACCGGATAACATGATTGCATCTGTTCCCAGTGTTACTGCATAGGCAACATCAGTTACCTCTGCTCGCGTTGGGCGTGCATTTTCAATCATGGATTCGAGCATTTGAGTTGCAACTATGACAGGTTTGAATTTTTTACGGGCTAGATCGATCAATTGATGCTGTGCAACCGGTACTTGCTCAGGGTTGAGTTCAACACCTAAATCGCCGCGTGCAACCATAATACCATCAGCGGCATCGAGGATTGCACTTGCTTCATCTAACGCCTCTGGCTTTTCTATTTTTGCAATGATACGTGCGCTACTGTTATGCGATTGTATTAATTCTTTTAAGTCAAAAATATCTTCTGCTGAACGCACGAAGGAGAGTGCTAGGAAATCGACTCCCAACTCAAGTGCTAGTTTTGCATCTGCTTTATCTTTTTCAGTAAGCGAGGGTGCTGATACTTTTACACCGGGTAAATTTATGCCCTTATGGTTACCTAATGTACCCCCGTAGATAACAGTGCAAGAAATTTCTGTGCCTTCAATACTATCGACTTCTAACTCCAGTGTTCCGTCGGCTAGTAATATCCTGTCTTCAGGTTCTACATCATTGGCCAGTGAAGAATATTGTGAAGGGATAAGACCGGGTTTCCCTTCAACATCGCGTGTTGTGACGATGACAGATTCATTATTTTTTAATTCAATACTACCCTTCTTGAATTTCCCTGTTCTTATTTTAGGCCCACAAAGGTCCGCCAAAATACCGACCGGTTGATCCAATTCAATGGCTATTTCACGGATCCGGACATAGGTTTCTTTATGGTAACTATGGTCTCCGTGAGACATGTTTTGACGAAAGACATTGACGCCCGCATTGATCAACTTGCGGATTTGCTCAGGTTCACTGCTTGCTGGACCCAAAGTAGCGATTATCTTGGTACGCCGTTTTTTTAATAAGTTAATTTGAGTAATTATTGACATGATTCCCTGAGACCTAGTGAGTTAATTAGTTAATTAGTTAATTAGTTATATTTCAGTTATATGCCGACTGTTTGTTAAAAGTTTATTAGCTTTAGTCATAAGGTCTAAACATCGATTTGCGATACCAGAGTCTTTTCGTAAGCTTTTGAAAATATTAGTTATTTTCTTCCCTCAATAGATGTAAATGATTGAAATTAAGCCGTTCTATAGATGTTTATCGGTCTCTAGCACAGATGCTGTAGTTGTAATTCATATGTGTACTACAGAACATTTTAAATTAAGCTTAAGTGTAGCAATATAACTACATTTATAGTTAAGTAACATTTTATTACAGATCGTCCTGATAATGGTTACACAGGATTGTGCATGAAATAACATTTAAGGAAAACATTCTGGTGTAGTACACCAGTTATAAATCGCCATGGTCAAAAAAATAGACTCAACCAAAAAACAACAATTTGAATCGTCTTCAAATGTCAGTGATATTTTTGAAAATACAGATGAAAGTATTGCTCGTGTAGACAGGGACGGCAAGCATCTCAATGTCAATGCTGCTTATGCCGAGGTATATGGTTATCAAGCTCAGGATATGATGGGGATGTGTTGGAAAGATACTATTCATCCGGATGATCTTGCTTTAGCGGAAAATGCCTGTAATGAAATGTCAGAGCTGGGACGATCTGAAATAAATATTCGTGGTCTACGCAAAACAGGAACAGTTTTTTATCAGCATCTTGTTATGGTCAAGGGATTAGGTAATGAAGAATCACCGGTAAGTCATTATTGCTTTATTCAAGATATAACTAATCAGACATTAGAAGAACGAAAATTATTTAAAGAGATTGAATTCAGCTATCAAAAATTTCAACATTTGATTGAGCTGCAACCCGAGTGCTTCAAACAGATTGGGAAAGATGGCGAATTGATTTACATGAATGCTGCTGGACTGGCAATGATAGAAGCTGATTCATTGCAGCAGGTAAAGGGGCTATGTGTTTATGATTTAGTTGCAGAAGAACATCGAGAACTTTTTATTTTTTTAAATCAACGTGTGTTTTCCGGAGAAACAGTTGCCTTTGAATTTGAAATTATCAGTCTAAAAGGTACGCGCAGATGGATGGAAACGCAAGCCTGTCCAGTGAAAAATAGTTCCGGTATCGTTTTTGAACACCTTGCAGTAACTCGTGATATTACTGCACGCAAACAAACAGAAGCTGCTCTAAAAGAGAGAGAACATCAATATAGTGAACTAATCAATGATATTGATGCAATTGTCTGGGAAGTGAGTTTGCCTGATTTATTGTTTACCTTCGTTAGTGAACCAGCAATGAAAATATTAGGGTACCCTATAGAGGACTGGTATCAAAAAGATTTTTGGTTAGACCATATCCATCCAGATGATCGCGATGCTAGCTATCAATACTGTCTTAATCAAACAGCACTTGGTATGGAGCATCAGTTTGAATATCGTATGATCGCCGCTGATGGTGCGATCATTTGGATAAGAGATTTAGTTCATGTGGCAAAGGATAAGTCAGGTTGCCCGAATAGATTACGTGGTGTGATGTTTAATATAACGCAGCAAAAAGAGACTGAAGCAGCTTTTGAAAATAGTCAGAAATGTTTATCCGCAGCTATAGGAACCAGTCCGGATGTTATCATTATGACACGACTCGAAGATGGAACACTGATTGAGGTTAATAAAGGGTTTGTTGATAGAACCGCTTTTACTAAAGAAGAGGTATTGGGTAAGACCAGCCTTGAGTTAGGGTTTTGGTCTTTAAATAAGGACAGAGAAGAATACTCAAAAGTACTAAAGGCCCAAGGTTATATCAGTAATCACGAGTTCAAACTTAAAAGAAAAAATGGAGAATTTTATTTGGGCTCCCTCTCGGCCTCGTTATTTGAATATGATGGTGAACAATGTGTTCTCTCCATTATCAGAGATATAAGCGAGCTTAAACAAACAGAAGCATTATTGAGTAGAACCAATCGCGCCTTGATGGTCTTAAACCGGTGTAATCAATCTCTGGTTCATATTACAGATGAAAAACAATTGCTAGATTCGGTCTGCGATATTGTCATTAATATTGGTAATTATAGAATGTCATGGGTAGGCTTCACTGAACAGGGTGAAGCAAATAAGCTTATCCCCATGGCCATTTCAGGTTTTTCGAATAGTTATTTGGATAACTTTTTTCCCTGGGACGACAAGTCAGGAGGAAGAGGTCCTGCGGGTGTTTGTATTCGAACAAACCAATCTTATATTTGCCGTGACACGTCTACAGATCCATCTTTTACGCCGTGGAGAAAGCTCGCTATAGAGAGAGGCTATGCCTCCATGATTGCACTACCATTAAGTATAGAGGATAAATCAATTGGTTGTTTTTTGATTTATTCCACTGAGGTAAATGCGTTTGATGTAGAAGAAGTCAAACTACTAGAGCATCTTGCCGAAAATCTGAGTTATGGCATACAGACTATCCGTGTCAAGGAAAAAAATAAAAAGGTAGAAGAGCTTCTTAAACTGGAGAATGAGATATTTCAAATAATCTATCTAAATCCACCCTTTAATGAATTATGCTGTCAGGTAATTAATAAGATTGAACAATCACTTGTTGATGTCAAATGTTCAATACTTTTACTTGATGAGAAAGATAAGCGTCTATGGTCTATTGCTGCTCCAAGTTTGCCTGCGGCCTATATTAAAGCGATAGACGGGGTAGAGATAGGGCCTGATGTTGGTAGTTGTGGTACTGCGGCATTTTTTAATAAGACTATTATTGTCCCTGACATTAAAAATGATCCGCTTTGGAAAGATTATTCCGAGCTAGCACTGACTTATAATCTTAAATCCAGCTACTCTGTTCCGATCCGTGCGACAGACGGGGGAGTCATAGGGACGTTCGGAAACTATTTTCATACAGTACAAGAATCTGCTGCTAACGTATCCTTGATGGAACATATTGCCCAGATCCTGGGTGGCGTATTTGAACGTGACAAAATAGCCACAGCGTTAAGAGAGAGTGAAGAACGTTTTGGATTGGCCATGGAAGGAGCCAACGATGGTTTATGGGACTGGAAGATAAATTCGAATTATATTTATTATTCACCAAGATGGAAAAGCATGCTGGGTTATGAAAGTGATGATATACCTAATGTCATCGATGCATATAAAGAGTTATTACATCCAGACGATGTGGAAAAAACATTCACGCTGTTTAATGATTATATCTCTGGTAGAAGAAATAAATACAGTATCGAATACCGGATGCGACACCAGGATGGACATTACGTTGATATTTTGTCGCGAGGTTTCGGCGTAAAAAATAATAAGGGTGAAATGATTCGGTTGGTCGGCACTCATGTCGATATATCAGAACAAAAAAGAATAAGTGCTGCCCTGACAGCAAGCGAGATTCGGTTTCGCAGACTTTACGACGATACGCCGGCGATCTTTTTTAATGTCGCTCAGGATGGCACTATTATTACTGTGAATAAGTACGGCGCGAAGCATCTTGGTTATGATGTTGATGAGTTGAGAGGCAAAAACGTTACTACAATTATTCATAAAAACGATATACAGACTTCACGAGAGAAAATAAAACAGTGTTTTGAGGTGCCAGATGTCGTTCATCGCTGGGATCTACAGAAGGTACACAAAAACGGACAGGTTATCAGGGTCAGAGAATCAGTTCGAGTTGTAAACGATGCACATGGCGAATCTACGTTATTTATTGCTTGCGAGGATATTTCTGAAGCTTTTCGACTCTCTGAAGAACTCTCCTATCAGGCTACGCACGATGCATTGACAGGACTCGTTAATCGTTCTGAATTTGAACGTCGATTACAACGAGTTATTGAAGCCAATCAATCTATGAACGCTGAACACGCGATATGTTATCTCGATCTTGATCAATTTAAGGTTATTAATGATACCTGTGGCCATTTGGCGGGCGATGAATTACTAAGACAACTAAGTGAATTATTATTTAGTCAGGTGAGAAAACGAGATACATTAGCCAGGCTGGGTGGTGATGAGTTTGGGGTGTTAATGGAACACTGTGACATTGCTCATGCGCGGAGAGTCACTGATTCACTGCGAGCTATTGTCGAAGAGTTTCGTTTCGTCTGGCAGGATAAAAAGTTTTCTATTGGTGTCAGCATTGGTTTAGTGCCCATATCAATTGAACTCGGTAACGTAAATGAAGTATTAAGTGCGGCGGACGCAGCCTGTTACGCTGCTAAAGATGCGGGTAGAAACCGGGTGCACATATATTCTGTTGATGACAAACAAGTCAGCCAGCACCGAGGTGAAATGAAATGGGTTGCCAGAATCAATCAGGCTTTAGAAGATGATTTATTTACATTGTATTATCAAAAGATAGTGCCAATCGATCAAAGTAAAAGTCATGGTGATCACTACGAATTATTAATACGCATGGCAGGTAAAGAAGGTGAAGTTATTCCTCCGGGTGCGTTCTTACCAGCGGCGGAACGATTTGGGCTTTCGACCAAAATAGACCATTGGGTAGTCAACTCTGCATTCTCATGGTTGGCTATGCACCCTGCCAAACAAAAGAAACTGGAATTGTGCACCATCAATTTATCAGGACAGACCTTGGGTAATGATGGTTTTATGGAATATCTGATTAACAAACTAGATGAGAACCTAGTCGTCCCAAGTAAAATATGTTTTGAAATAACCGAGACATCAGCCATTGCAAATCTTGCCAATGCAATACGATTTATTAAAAAAATTAGAGAAAAGGGCTGCCGTTTTGCATTGGATGATTTTGGTAGTGGTGTATCTTCATTTGCTTATTTGAAAAACTTGCCGGTGGACTATCTGAAAATCGATGGTGCCTTTGTCAGAGACATAAAGACAGATCGAATAGATAGGGCAATGGTAAAATCAATCAACGAGATTGGGCAAATCATGGGTAAAAAAACCATTGCTGAATTTGTGGAAAACGACGCTGTTTTGCAAGAGCTGAAAAAAATAGGGGTCGATTATGCACAAGGTTATGGCATAGCGAAACCTCGTGCACTTAGACGCAGAAAAAGGACGGTTAATTAAAACGGAATATCGTCATCAAAATCATCGGATGCTGGTGATGATGCCGGAGCAGCTTGTGATTCAGCAGGCGCATAGTTTTGGTTCTGAGTAGGTTGAGATTGAGGTGCAGATTCGTAATTTGCAGAGCCGCCACTCTTACTGCCTAGCATTTGCATTTCATTTGCGACTATTTCAGTTGTATAGCGGTCATGTCCTTCCTTATCTTGCCATTTTCGAGTTTGTAGGCGGCCTTCGACATAAACTTGAGAGCCTTTGCGAAGATATTCGCCGACAATTTCTGCAAGACGACCAAAAAAGACAATACGGTGCCATTCAGTTTTCTCTTGTTGTTCTCCACTATTTTTATCTTTCCAGGACTCAGCAGTTGCAAGACTGATGTTAGCTACTGCAGCACCACCAGCGGTATATCGTATGTCTGGATCGTTACCCAGGTTGCCAACTAGAATGACTTTATTTACACCCCGTGCCATGTTGCTGCTCTCCTAAAAAATTATATTTATTGGACTACTTGTTAACTGTATTGTCTAAGTCTGTGAAAGGCTTATAAAACTTCAAAGAATCATTCTTATTTAAATAGATTCATATTCCTGACAAACATTGAGTTGAATCATTTTCGCTTTAGACCATGTTTTCTTCAAGTCTATTTTTATGCGTGTCCTCATTATGAGGTAGATATAAGATTATGCAGAACCATAATAACGCCATGAATAGACAAAAGGAATGAACACTTGTGATGCCGAACTGTTGGTGAAAAAAACCACCAAGTAGACCACCAACAAAGATCCCAATGAATTGAGAGCTGGAATAGACACCCAGGGCTGTGCCTTTGGTTTCAGCTAGCGTTGCTCTAGAGACCTCAGAAGGCAGCAGCGCCTCAAGGTAATTAAATGCACCAAAGAATAAAATCATAAACAGGACCAGAGACATTAGATCTGAGTGGAAAAAAGCGAGCCCGGCCTGAGACAGGATGATGAGAATTACACTGATACTATAAAACACCCTTGTCTTCTTCAATCGCTCACCGAGTGCCATAAAGGGTAGCATGATAAACAAAGACGCAAATAAAACGCCAAGGTATACCTGCCAATGTGACGTAACTTCGATCTGCACTAAATCACGTAATGAGAGTGGAATCACGACAAAGTTGGCCATTAGGATTAAATGTGAGTTAAAGATGCTGATGTCCAGTTTAAGCAGATAAGGGTTGGAGAGAACTGACTTTAAGCTCTGGAGATTAATTGGCCTTTTATCTATTTTGGTTTGATCTATGGGGTTAGGAACTATGAACAACAGGATTAAGATTGCCAGGGTTGCCAGACAAATACCAAGGTAAAACAGCCCATTTATGCCGATATAGTTGTACAGTAAAGGACCTAATACAAAGGCGACAGAAAATGAGATGCCAATACTGATTCCGATAAGGGCCATCACCTTGGTGCGATGCTGTTCGGTACTGAGATCTGCTGCCAGAGCCATTATTGCCGCTGCAATCGCTCCAGTGCCTTGTAATGCCCGGCCTAAGATTAATCCGTAAATCGAGTCTGACATTGCAGCAATTAGACTGCCTATTATAAATATAACCAACCCTAGGCATATAATTGGCTTTCTACCAAATCTGTCCGATAACATGCCAAAAGGTATTTGTAGGCTGGCCTGAGTCAGGCCATAAATGCCTAGTGCAATACCTAGTAATTGAGGTGTCGAGGCACGGTATGATTCTCCAGCCAGGCTGAGCACAGGCAATAACATGAATAAAGGCAGCATACGCAGAAAAAAAACCGCAGAGAGTGACAATGCTGCCTTTAATTCGGTAGCTGACATGGGCATTGAATTCATTATTTTGAAGTTATCTTGGATCGAATTTACAAAACCATTTATATTAGCAGGTTGCCTCTAGAATAGTGAAATCTTTGAATGGATACGATTAGTATACGTGGTGCTCGAACCCATAATTTAAAAAATATAGATATTGATATCCCGCGGGATAAATTAATTGTCGTAACAGGTATTTCCGGGTCTGGCAAATCATCTTTGGCTTTTGACACCATTTACGCTGATGGTCAAAGACGTTATGTTGAATCTTTGTCTGCCTATGCAAGACAGTTTTTGTCGATGATGGAAAAACCTGATGTCGATCACATCGAAGGTCTGTCGCCGGCTATTTCTATTGAGCAGAAGACGACATCGCATAATCCCCGTTCTACAGTAGGCACGATCACAGAGATATATGATTATCTGCGATTATTGTTCGCGCGTGTCGGCCAACCTCATTGTCCCGACCACAAGACTTTGTTAGAGGCGCAAACAATTACGCAGATGGTGGATTTGGTTTTGGCAAGGCCTAAGGAAGAACGCCTCATGTTACTGGCTCCGGTCGTGCAGGAACGAAAAGGAGAACATCTTCAGGTTTTAGAACGTTTGCGCACTGAAGGTTTTATTCGTGCCCGGATTGATGGTCATATCGTGGAGTTGGATGCCGCACCTGAACTCGAATTACGTAAAAAACATACTATTGAGGTTGTCGTTGATCGTTTTAAGGTCAAGGAGGATTTGCAATTACGTTTAGCCGAATCATTTGAAACGGCATTGCGTTTATCAGACGGAGTGGCTCTCATAGTCCCAATGGACACCGATAAGAAAATAGAAGAACAGTTATTTTCTTCCCGGTTTGCCTGTAATAAATGTGGATATAGTTTGAGTGAATTAGAGCCACGTTTATTTTCTTTTAATAACCCTGCCGGTGCGTGCGGCAAGTGCGATGGTTTAGGTAGTGTTCAGTACTTTGACCCAGGACGTGTTGTTCAAAATCCTGAATTAAGTTTGCCTGGTGGTGCGATAAAAGGCTGGGATAGACGCAATGCTTATTATTTTCAGATGATTAGTTCAATTGCGTCCCACTACGAGTTTGAACTTGATACACCCTATGAAGATCTGCCAGATGACATAAAAAATACATTGCTTTACGGTAGCGGTGATGAAGAGATAGAGTTTGAATATCTACGCGAGAAAAATAAAGTTGTTACGCGGAAACATCCCTTTGAGGGCGTTATACCAAATTTACAACGACGTTATCTGGAAACGGATTCAGTCATGGTCCGTGAAGAGTTGGCTAAATACCAAACGCATAAACCTTGCTCGACATGCGGGGGTACACGCTTAAATAAATCGGCTCGCAATGTCTTAATCAATGATATTGCCTTATCCGATATTACCGCAATGACCGTTATCAAGGCACAGTCATTATTTAACAGCCTTGAGTTGGATGGTGCCCGCGGCAAGATTGCCGTTAAGATTTTAAAAGAGGTTAATGACAGACTTAACTTTCTGGTCAATGTGGGGCTAGACTATCTGACGTTGGAACGCAGTGCCGAGACCCTGTCCGGCGGAGAGGCTCAACGCATACGCCTGGCAAGCCAGATTGGAGCTGGACTGGTGGGGGTTATGTACATCCTTGATGAACCCTCGATTGGTTTACATCAAAGGGACAATCAACGCTTACTGAAAACCTTATATCATCTTAGGGATTTAGGTAATACAGTTATTGTTGTAGAGCATGATGAAGAGGCGATAAATGCAGCGCAACATGTGATTGATATTGGACCTGGCGCCGGTGTTCATGGCGGTGAAGTCGTTTCTCAAGGCACACCGGCAATGATTGCCGCTGATAAAAACTCTTTAACTGGACAATATTTGTCTGGGAAGAAACAGATACCAGTTCCGCAACAACGTGTGCCATATAACCCTATGCAGGTAATGGAATTAAAAGATGCGACAGGCAATAATTTAAAACACGTCGATCTTGTGATACCGGTTAGTTTAATGACGTGTATTACAGGCGTGTCTGGTTCCGGAAAATCGACTTTAATAAACGACACGCTCTATCAAATAGTGGCGCGTGATTTAAATCGGGCGAATACAATGCCTGCGTCTTATGGATCAATCCATGGTCTGGAACACTTTGATAAAGTCGTTGATATCGATCAAAGCCCCATTGGGCGCACACCACGTTCAAACCCGGCTACATACACCGGCTTATTTACACCCATTCGAGAATTATTTGCTGCAACGGCAGAGGCCCGATCACGGGCATACAAACCCGGTCGTTTTAGTTTCAATGTAAAAGGTGGGCGTTGTGAGGCATGTCAAGGGGATGGTCTGATAAAGGTCGAGATGCATTTTCTTCCTGACATCTATGTTCCTTGTGATACCTGTAAAGGTAAACGCTATAACAGAGAAACACTGGATGTTCGTTATAAAGGTAAGAATATTCATGAAACATTGGATATGAGTGTTGAAGAAGCCCGTGAATTTTTTGATGCTGTGCCTGTGCTTGCGCGTAAGCTGCAAACGTTAGTGGACGTCGGTTTGTCGTATATTAAGCTTGGACAGAATGCGACTACTTTGTCAGGTGGTGAGGCACAACGAGTAAAGCTTTCCAAGGAGTTGTCAAAAAGGGATACCGGAAAAACGCTTTATATACTTGATGAGCCAACAACGGGTTTACATTTTCATGATATTCAACAATTGCTCGATATACTTCACCGATTAAGAGAACATGGTAATACCATCATCGTCATCGAGCATAATCTTGATGTAATCAAAACGGCTGATTGGGTAATTGATCTGGGACCCGAAGGTGGTGATGGCGGTGGAGAAATAATTGCAGCAGGTACACCTGAGGAGTTGGCTGAGCATCCTGATTCGCATACTGGATATTATCTCAAAGAAGTTTTTAACAACTCAAATGTTAATGTGAAACTGGGTAAAGTATCTTAAGGTGTTTTTAGCGAATTTGTTTACCTAGATAGATACCAAATATGTATATAACCGGACTTTGCATGATAAGCACGGCGGCATTAAAGATAAGCGTTTTAAAACCTTCTCGATGGAATAATTTATCAAAATAATCGCCAGTAAACTCTGAGAAATGTTTAGCTAAATAATGAGTAGCGATAGACATGAGTATGATGAGTGCGAACACTTTAAAATCAGGCCACAAACTATAGTTATCGATATTTAGTCTCTGACATAGCCAACTAAAAATAATCATTGAACATAGAATTCCTTGCAACGGTATGGTTAGTTCCTCTAGCTTCCCTAAGAAGGGAATGAAAGGAAAGAGAAATGTCAGCAAGAAGATCATATTGATCAGAAAACTTGAGCGCTTATCATTGACAGACAGGAGTTCACCCATTGGTGGTGCTGCGTCGAGGCCAAAATTTATTGGATAAATGAGTACGATAAAACCAATAATTAGAAATGCTCTAATTAATGGTATGCCTATTTTGTCCCAGCAAAACTGCAGGAAGTTGTTATTAAGCTTATCGTGTATAAATACAAATAACGGCAGAATAATAATAATGCTTAAGACATATACACAAAATGCAAAAAGAGTGTGCTGGTGAAATATTGTCTGGGCTAATGTCATGGTATTAAAACACAATTAGTTTTCAAGCATAACGCTAGACACACTAAATTAAAAAATAAAATTAACAGGCATCTTGATGGATGATATATTGCACAGTATAACTAATCTTACTTATCATTAGTTTTATCTAATTAATGATATCCAATAATTACTACCAAAGGTTTCTAATTTATGAGTGTTTTGATTTGTGGGTCTATGGCATACGACCATATTATGATATTTCCTGATCAATTTAAAAATCATATTCTTCCTGAGAAAGTGCATATGCTAAATGTCTCGTTTCTTGTTCCCGAGATGCGTCGCGAGTTTGGTGGTTGTGCAGGTAACATAGCTTACAATCTTAATTTGCTTGATGACAAGATTGCACTACCTATGGCTACAGTAGGCAAGGACTTTGACCCCTATGCTTATTGGATGGATAAGCGCGGTTTGAATCGACAATATATTACAGTTATTGATGATGCATTTACCGGACAGGCATTTATTACCACAGACCTGGATGATAATCAGATTACGGCATTTCATCCCGGTGCAATGAATGAATCACACCGAAATAAAGTCACAGATGCCAAGGGTACTAAATTAGGTATCATATCCCCTGATGGTCGTGATGGGATGTTGCAACATGCTGAACAATTCGCTGCTGCTGGCATTCCATTTATTTTCGATCCTGGTCAGGGAATGCCTATGTTTAATGGAGATGAACTTTCCCGGTTTATCGAAAAAGCGACATGGGTAACGGTCAATGATTATGAATGGCAGATGATGCAAGATAAATCGGGACTGACAGCGGATGAAATATTAGAACAGGTTGATGCCTTGATTGTTACCTGTGGTGGCGATGGCTCAACTATCTATACTAAAGAAAAACAAATAAAGATACCTTGTGTAAAACCAGAATCAATTACTGACCCTACGGGTTGTGGCGATGCTTATCGTGCGGGCTTACTCTATGGTCTGGTTAATGATATGGACTGGGAAACGACGGGCAGGATTGCATCACTTTTGGGCTCAATCAAGATTGCGCAACATGGAACACAAAATCATTCCTTTACACTCGATGAGTTTAAAGTGAAGTTTGAAAAAGAATTTGGATTTAATATTTAAGAGTAATGCTCCCTCAACGAGGGAGTATTGATTCCGACAGGCTTTATTAGACGAGACTTTTCTGTTCTTGTCTTCGTTTGTAAAGAATAAATTCAGTATAACCGTTTGCTTGTTTACGGCCTTTTAGTACCAGATCCAGAGCAGCTATAAATGGCACGCTGGTCTTGAAGTCGTTGGACATAGGTTTGTAATTTTTATCGTCTCGGTTTTGTCGATCAACTATCACGGCCATTCGTTTCATTGCATCACGTACTTCTTCTTTGGTAATGATGCCATGATGTAACCAGTTAGCAATATGTTGACTGGATATTCTCAAGGTTGCACAGTCTTCCATTAAAGCGACATCATTAATATCAGGTACTTTGGAACAACCAACACCTTGACCTACCCAACGTGAAACATAGCCAAGTATACCTTGTGCATTGTTTTCCAGTTCGTGGCGTATCTCTAGCGGAGATAGCTTACGTTTTGAATCAATAACCGGGATATCAAGAATATCATCTACCGGAACCTTGACCGCACTCATCAAAGCAACTTGTCTGCTTTTAACATTGAGACGATGGTAATGTATGGCATGTAATGTTGCTGCAACAGGCGAGGGCACCCATGATGTATTGGCTCCTGCCTTAAGGTGCTGGATCTTGGTCTTCATCATATTTTGCATTTCTTCAGGCATCGCCCACATGCCTTTCCCGATCTGTGCCTTGTCTTTCAAGCCACATTCCAGACCGATTTGAACGTTTGAAGCCTCGTAGGCCTGTAACCATTTTGCGTGTTTAATTTCTGCTTTGGGAATAACCGGGCCTGCTTCCATATTAGTATGGATATCATCGCCAGTACGGTCCAGGAAGCCGGTATTGATAAAGACAACGCGTTCACTTGCTGCATTGATACAAGCTTTCAAATTTACGGAAGTACGACGTTCTTCATCCATGATGCCCATCTTTAACGTATTTGCAGGTAAATTTAACGCTGTTTCTGCACGAGCAAACAATTCATTAGCGAAAGCAACTTCTTCAGGGCCGTGCATCTTTGGTTTTACAATATAAACGGAGCCCTTTACGCTGTTACGACGATTTGAAGACCCTTTTAAATCATGGATGGCGCTAAGTGAAGTAACCATCAAATCAATCATCGTTTCAGGTACTTGATTACCGTTATATAAAACCATATCGGTATAGAGGTGACTGCCAACGTTGCGCACCAACATTAAGCTGCGTCCTTTTTTTATAACGGGTTTGTCGTTGGCACCAATAAATTTTTTATCTGGTTCCATGGTACGTTGAACCGTTTTACCTTCCTTCTCAACGGTGCGAACCAGAGTGCCTTTCATTAGACCTAACCAGTTGCTATATACCTTTAACTTATCTTCGGTATCGACAGAAGCAACAGAGTCTTCACAATCCATAATAGTTGTTATGGCCGACTCAAGGTGCATATCATAAATCTTGGCATGGTCACGACGACCGATAAATAAACCATCGCCGAATTTTACTTCCACATGTAGATTATGATGACAAAGCAGAATTGAGTCAGGGTTATCGGCTTTACCAGTATAGCCCACGAATTGTTGTGGCTTAAGCAAGGTTGTCTCAGTCCCATCGCCGAAATTTACTGCGAGCTGATTGTTTCTTATGAAATATTGAGTCACATGCTTATGTGTGTCTCTTTCAAGTGCAAAGTGTCGATCGAGTAAGTTTCGTCCGCGTTCAATAACACGATCACCACGTATAGGATTATATTTCTTAATCCTTCTGCAACCATTAGCCTGAGAAATGGTGTCGGTTGAATAAGAAGCATCATAAAGACTTCCCCAGCGTGCATTAACGGCATTTAAAACATAACGTGCGTTATCTAGAGGTACAACGAGTTGCGGACCAGGAACGATAGCGATCTCATCATCTACATTGTCAGTGTTGATATTAAAATCTTCGACTTCATCGACCAGGTAGCCGATCTCTTTCAGGAATTTTTTATAGGCGGCAGGTTTATGCTTTTTCCCGCGATGGTCAATATGCCAGGCATCAATTTTTTTCTGTAGCACATCACGCTTTTTTAATAATGTTGCATTTTTGGGCATGAAGTCAGAAAGTATTTTTTCCAGTGACTGCCAGAAATTTTTATTTGTGATGCCTGTTTCTGGCGCAATCTCTTTTTTTACAAGATTGTAGAGACTTTTTTTGATGTGCAGTTTTCCTGCAGTAACGTAGTTTTCAGTTTCAATGTCCATGGTTTCACTGATACCTTTTTGACGTGGTTGAAATTGGATAAATGACGCAACGCGGCAGGGTAAGGGAAATTAAAGCCTAGCGCAATATCAATCGATTTTACTAACATAAATTTTTTTTTTGCAATCTTGTGAATTTAAGATAGTATCTCTCGTGCGTGACGGAGCAAACCGTCGACTAATTAGAGGTTAGAATCAATGAATGCACGAACCGAAAGGCTTTGTGAAAAGCCTACTGTGCGGCCGAAAGACGCTCGTTTTTCTTCAGGGCCGTGTAAGAAACATCCTGGTTGGGATGTTGCCAATTTTTGTCTAAATAATCTGGGCCATAGCCATCGAGCGCCCGTTCCAAAATCCCGACTTGAAGAAGCTATCAATCAATCTGCCAATCTACTTGGCTTGCCTGAAGACTGGCGTCTGGCCATTGTTCCGGCATCGGATACCGGCGCTTTTGAGCTTGCGCTATGGTCGATGTTAGGCCAACGCGGTGTTGACGTGTTCGTTTGGGAAAGTTTTTCCAGCGATTGGGCCAACGATATCCAGTCTCAATTACAGGTTGAAGACCTGAATATTATAAAAGCAGATTATGGCGATTTACCCGATTTAAGCGTAGCCAAACCTGAACGTGATGTTGTATTTGTTTACAACGGTACTACCAGTGGTGTGCGCGTGCCAAACATGGATTGGATCTCTTCGAAACGAGAGGGACTGGTTTTTTGTGATGCAACGTCGGCAGCCTTTGCTATGGAACTTGATTATGACAAACTGGATATCGTGACTTGGTCTTGGCAAAAAGTCCTTGGTAGTGAAGGGGGCTTTGGCATGTTGGCATTGAGCCCAGAAGCAGTGCAAAGGCTTGAGAGTTATCAAGCTCCCCGACCATTGCCAAAAATATTTCGTCTGACTAAAAAAGGGAAGATAGACGAGGCCATTTTTAAAGGCGCCACGATCAATACGCCGAGTATGTTAGCGCTAGAAGATCTACATTCTGCATTAGATTGGGCCAGTTCAATTGGTGGTCTATCTTCATTAATTAACCGTTGTGATGATAATTTTAATGTACTCAATAATTGGGTAGAAAAATCCGACTGGATAGCCTGGTTGCCTGAAAATCCCAACACACGTTCAACGACTTCCATGTGTTTGAAAATAATTGCCGATGAATTCGTTACTTTGACGGAAGATGAGCAACAGAGTGCTATCAAGACGATGTGTAAATCCTTAGAGAAAGAAGGTGTGGCTTTTGACATTGCTGCTTATCGTAATGCACCACCGGGATTTCGCATTTGGGGTGGGGCGACCGTAGAGTCAACAGATATGGAAGCATTAACTCCCTGGTTAGACTGGGCTTACAAACAATGGTTAAACGCAACAAGCGTTGAGGAAGTAAAATAATGACAAAAGTACGCGTATTAATATCTGATCCTATGTCGAGTCAGGCTGTGAGTGTTTTTGAGCAACGCGGTATTGAAGTGGTACAAACAGGAAAGATGACAGAAGATGAATTGTTAGAAATTATTCCGGAATTTGACGGGTTGGCGATTCGTTCTGCTACAAAAGTAACCGAAAGGGTTTTAAATGCAGCGACAAGATTAAAGGTTGTCGGTCGTGCAGGTATCGGGGTTGATAATGTTGACGTGCCAGCTTGTACAGCGAAGGGCATTGTCGTCATGAATACCCCAATGGGTAATGCAATTACGACAGCAGAACATGCTTTAGCAATGATGTTTTCGTTGGCGCGCCACATACCACAGGCCAATCAAACTACCCATACGGGTGCATGGGCCAAATCAAAATATATGGGCGTTGAATTAACCAGTAAGCTGCTAGGTGTTATTGGGTCTGGCAATATTGGTTCCATCGTTGCACAGAAAGCTTTGGGTTTTGGTATGAAGGTTCAGGCTTATGATCCTTATTTAACTGAAGAACGCGCAAACGCATTAGGCATTAAAAAGGTTGAGTTAGAAGAATTGTTTACTACTTCAGACGTCATTACCTTACATGTGCCAAAAACTTCAGAGACAGAAAATATCATAAGTGCATCGGCGATTAATAAAATGAAAAAAGGTGCGCTATTGATCAATTGCGCCCGTGGCGGGTTAGTGGATGAGTTGGCATTAAAAGTGGCTTTGGAAAGTGGTCATTTAATGGGAGCCGCGTTAGATGTTTTTCTTGAAGAGCCAGCAAAAGAAAATCCTTTATTTGGTTTAGAAAATGTAATTTGTACTCCACATCTTGGTGCATCAACAACAGAGGCTCAGGAAAAAGTAGCTGTTCAAATTGCTGAGCAGATCTCGAATTATCTGTTAGAAGGTTCTGTTGCGAATGCACTTAATGCGCCTAATTTGTCGGCAGATGAAGCGCGGCAATTGGCGCCTTATTTACAATTGGCCAATTATCTCGGTGCTTTTGTCGGACAACTGACTCATACGGCGATCAAAGGGTTGACCGTGACTTTTGCGGGTGATGCCGCTGGTTTGAATGTTGAACCGTTGACGACGCAAGTAGTGCAGTCCGTTTTGGCACCACATTTTAGCAACATCAATGTTGTTAATGCGCGTGATGTTGCAAGAGACCGTGGCATACATATCGTCGAAGCTAAGGAAGATCTGGAAGATATCTATCATAATCGTGTCACGATCAATATTGAGGCGGGAGGTAAGTCACGTAGTGTCAGTGGTACTTTGATACAAAACCGACCAAGATTAGTCGATATAAAAGGTATTAAGCTGGAATCTGAATTTGGTCAACACATGCTCTATATTACCAACCAGGATGAACCCGGGATGATAGGTGCAATAGGAAACTTTGCTGCTGCTCGTAGTATTAATATTGCCAATATGCATCTTGGTCGTCGAGAGAGCCGAGGTGATGCTATTTCATTGTTAGAGATAGATGGACCTGTTAATACAGATGATCTTGAGGCCTTAAGATCAATCGAGCATATCCATAGCGCACAATACTTAAATATGGTTCCGCTTATGTTATGACCGGACAAACATCATTTTCCGATCCCCATTGGCTTTTAAGTGAGATTGAGGATACAAAAACCGGGTTTATTGTCAGTTTGGCATCAAACCCGGTAAATGATATTGCAACTAGATTAGTTCAAAAGTATCTGGCTGAGCAGCATATTGCAATTAACTCGACTAATACCTTACCCGGTAATGTGGGAATCGTATTTCGCATATCAATAACGACGCAAAGAGCATGGGAACTATTTCAAAACCTCTTGTTGTTGTTAGCTGATGTTGATACCGATGTTTTTGTCTTGCCTGAAGTGGGACTCAAGAAAAACCTTTTAATTTGCGATATGGATAGCACTATTGTTCAGACAGAAACATTGGATGATATTGCTGAGAGTATTGGCATTGGTGAACAGGTTAGTGAAATTACCGCTAGAGCAATGCAAGGGAAATTGGACTTCCGTAAAGCGCTAGATGAACGTGTTAGTTTGCTAAAGGGCGTCCCAGAAGAAATTTTCGATGAGATCGCGCAAGAGGTAAAATTTAACTCTGGCGCAGAATTATTGATTGAATCGGCGCAAAAGGAAGGTATACGTACGGTATTAGTTAGCGGTGGTTTCCAACCGATTGTGAAAGTGGTTGCAGTAAAGTTAGGGTTTGATCGTTATGTTTGTAATAAGACCGAAATATCCGGGGGTAGGTTAACCGGGAAAGTTTTGAACCCTATTGTTGATGCTGAGACGAAATTAAATGTGCTCAAAGAAGAAGCTAAACAACTAACAATTTCGTTAGAACAGGCTTGTACAGTCGGGGACGGGGCAAATGATTTGCCGATGTTGAAAGCTGCGGGACTGGGTGTTGGTTATAAGGCTAAACCGCTTGTTCGTGCGGGCACACCGTATCAAATTAATTTCAGTAATTTGACATCTGTATTATTAATGATGGGAATTACGGAGTTGTAATTCCCATGATGATTCAAAGCAACTAAGCGGTCGTTGCCCCGGCTAAAGCACATTCGGGGTCTTGATTCGATGTAGTGCCGCCCATCGCTTTGGCGCGTGATCTATCAAAGGTAAAAAACTGCATTATCACTACGTGAAAAATAACCAGACGACCATATTCATCAACGATCGATACACTCATTGGACGCTCTATTTCATCAGTCTTTATCAGACTAACGAAACTATTTAAGCAACGGCTTGTTGTGAAGATTCCAGTCGTTCTCTGAGGGCTTGAACCTGCATTCGTAATTCGTCGGGCAAATGTTCGCCAAAGGTGTCGTAATATTCTTCGATACTGTGTAGTTCTGATAACCATCCGTCTGTATCAACGCGCATAAGGTCTGCGGTATCTTCATCAGATATACCTAAACCACTAAAATCAATAGCATCCAAAGTTGGCATATTGCCAATGGCAGTCTCGATTGCAGCAGCATTACCTGAGCAGCGTTCAAACACCCATTTTAGTACACGACTATTCTCGCCAAATCCTGGCCACATGAATTTGCCAGCTTCGTTTTTGCGAAACCAGTTTACGTAGTAAACCTTAGGCATTTTAGCGCCACTGGTTTTACCCATGTTTAACCAGTGACCCCAGTAATCTGCCATGTTGTAACCACAAAAGGGAAGCATCGCCATAGGGTCGCGACGCAGTTTGCCAATTGCGCCGAAAGCAGCAGCGGTCATTTCCGAAGCGATGATGGTGCCAAGAAAAGTACCGTGATTCCAGTCTAGTGCTTCTGTGACAAGTGGCACGACAGAAGCACGGCGTCCACCAAACAGTATTGCGCTAATAGGTACCCCTTGAGGGTCTTCCCATTCATTAGCAATAACCGGACATTGACCCGCTCGCGCAGTGAACCTGGCATTGGGGTGTGCTGATGGTGTATCGGAATCTGGTGTCCAGTCCTTACCTTTCCAATCAATCAAATGATCTGGTTTTTTCTTTGTCATCGATTCCCACCAGACATCACCATCATCCGTTTCACCAACGTTGGTAAATATAGCGTTTGCTTCCATAGATAACATGGCATTCGCATTCGTCGCCATGCCCGTGCCTGGTGCTACACCAAAAAAACCTGCTTCAGGATTAATGGCATAGAGTTGACCGTCTGCACCAAACTTCATCCAGGCGATATCATCACCAATAGTTTCAACTTTCCAACCAGGAATGGTAGGGGTGAGCATTGCAAGATTAGTTTTGCCACAAGCACTTGGAAAAGCTCCCGCAACAAATTTAACAACACCTTCAGGGTTGGTGAGTTTTAGTATGAGCATGTGTTCAGCCATCCAGCCTTCGTCACGTGCCATGGTAGACGCAATTCGTAATGCAAAACATTTTTTACCTAGCAGAGCATTACCGCCATAACCTGAACCGAAAGACCAGATTTCGCGGGTCTCTGGATAATGAACAATATAACGATTATCTGGGTTACACGGCCAAGGGGCGTCTTGAACTCCTTCAGCTAATGGCACGCCGACTGAATGAAGGCAAGGGACAAAGTCGCCATCTGCGCCTAATACATCGAGTACAGCATTGCCAACGCGCGCCATGATATGCATGTTTGTGACAACGTAAGGTGAATCTGTTATCTCAACTCCGATTTGCGCAATATTTGAACCGATAGGACCCATGCTAAACGGAATGACATACATGGTGCGACCTTGCATACATCCGGAAAATAAGGCGTTCATAGTAATACGCATTTCAGCAGGATCTGCCCAGTTATTTGTTGGTCCGGCGTCCTCTTCTTTTTCTGAGCAGATAAAGGTGCGATCCTCGACACGCGCGACATCCGCAGGGACAGAGTTAACATGGTAGCTATTGGGGCGTTTGTCTTCGTTCAATTTTCTGGCGGTGCCACCTTTGACCATGATGTCCCACATGGCATCCCACTCTGCATCTGAACCATCACACCATACGATGTCATCTGGTTGACACAATGCTGCTATATCATCAACCCACGTCAGCAGCTTTTTATTTTTTGTTGCCATTAATGTTTCCCTCATTTTGATTGTTTATATTTAATAGCTGTAAGAAATAAAACAGGATTTCTATGGAAGAAACTCCCGCTTTATCAGAATTAGTTAACTTTAAGACGGAGGATACTTATGTATCTAATTGTAAATATTAAAATTATAATGATGTAATATGATCAGCTGATGTAGCCGAGCAGCATCGCTATTTTCTTGTGCGCATATCATTCTAGTTTTAGTAGACTAAATCAAGTAGCACAACGTATTTAGTGATGATTTTGAAGTTTTGGAGAAGGGAAAAACTGATATGGGACCCAAACCGACTCAATGAGGAATATCTGAATAAGATTGGATGTTATTGCGCCCATGATCTTTGACAAAATATAGAGCACGATCCGCTTCTCTAAGGATATCACTGACCTGAAAGTCGCCATCACCAATGGAATCATTTTCTTGGTGGCGCAATGAAGAAATGCCGATGCTCATGGTGATGTCCATTTTGGCTCCTCGACAATCCCAGGGCGCATCTTGAATTGTGGTTATAATTCGTTTAGCCAGTTTTTGCGCGCCTTCGGGGTTGGTTTCTGGTAGTGCCAGCACAAATTCTTCACCACCAATTCTTGCAAGGGTGTCTCCTTCACGGGTGAACTCAGTCAGTATCTCAGCGATAGCCTTTAATACATTGTCACCACAATCATGGCCATACGTATCATTGACCATCTTAAAGTGATCCAGATCCATTAACATCAGACTGAATGGTTGGGCGTAGCGTTTAGCTCTGGCCATGCTGGCGGTAACTTCTGTATAAAAGTAGCGACGGTTAAATAACTTCGTTAATGGGTCAATAACCGACATTTCTTCATAACGCGTTTTTAATTTTTCTGATTCTTCAAGTGCATTACGAAGTTCCTCGGTACGAACATCGACAATATTTTTCATATTGTGCATAAGTTGATAGTTGTTCAAAAGCATGCCCATTAAGTCAGCATAGATAACGATAGAGTGTTCTTGCCACGCATCAAAATGATCAGGAACGGGATGAGTTAATTCGATAACGCCTAATAGTGAATCATTTACCAGCATAGGCGCACATATAAGAGTACCTGTTTCTTTTTTCGCATTATTATAATGAATCAAATTCTCCGTTGAAGTCTTGCAATTAGGTATATACAACACTTGTTTAGTAGCTGCTGCCTTCCCCAAGATCCCTTCGTTTAGAGAACAAGAATGAATCTTACTGTTTATTGAAACTCTGTTGTTGCGAACTCCATCCCAATCAATATTCGCAATGCAATTAAGCGAATCCCCTTCAAGTAAATACAAGGAGGCTTCTTCAGCTTCAAGGTGCTCAATGATTGCGTGGATCATGGCATCGATCAGCTCTTCTTTATTGAGTTGTTGGTTGCCGAGATTTGAAATGGTTCTGAGGCCAGATAGAGAATTTAGTAAATGCATAAACTGGGCATTCACAACGGTTTGCATTTCCATTTTCTCCATAATGTTTTTTATTGGTTCCATATTTTTATCTCGCTATTTCATCAACCAACTGGTTTATGCTATCTAGTTTTTTATGGGATTTAGTAATGTATTTTTCTAATGCATCATGATCGATATTAAGAGATTTAATGACGTCCATTTCTTGCATTGGATCGTATTGGGTACTTAAAATCCATTGCCGAGAAATTCTTGAACATAGGCCGATCAAAATGACAATACCAGCATTTCTCTCCTGATATTGCAGGTTGTGATGATGTTCGATGATATCGATAATTTCAAAAGGGAGTTTCCATTTATGACCTAACCAGGCACCGGCTTCATGGTGGTTGAAATCAATCGTTTCCTTTTCATATTCAATCAATCGTTTTTCTCTATTTTCTGCTGCTGTAGTAAACAACTCAGACATGATGTTTGGGAATCTATCAACCAATACCAATATGCCTATATTGTGCAGCAGTCCATACAGGTAAAGTTGGTTAGGGTCGAGGTTATGGTCTGAATCAATAATATTTACAATACCAGAGGCAAGCTCTGCCGTGATGAATGCGCTAGACCAATATTTTTTTAAATCAAACTGCTGGCATTTTTCAGGATTAAATACACTGCTCATCGCTAGACTTAGCGCAAAGCCCTTTACTAAATCTAAACCAAGAACATTGATAATGGCTTGTTCCAGTGTTGTGATTTTTCTCCCGAAACCAAAGAAGGCAGAATTCGACATGCCGATGATCTTTGCTGATAGCGTGGGGTCTTTTTTTATTATCTTTGCGATGTCATCTAAGCCGGAGCTAACATCATTTGAGGCAACAAGAATCTCTTGTGCTATAGATGGCATAGCCGGCAAATGATCGATTCTTTGAATTTCTAATCTCACGCTTGATATCGCCTGTCTTCCTGTCATATTGGTAACCGTTAATGCTTAGTTATATTATGGGGCATTCAAGACTTATAACGGCTGGAATACCGGTTTTCTTGAACTTAATTTTTACTTTTTTATCAGACAAATAGCCGTGAACTCTAATTTTCTCGATCACTATGTTAGTAAGTACTTTCGATGATAGCCTATCCCGATATTGATCCTGTTGCTTTAAACCTTGGGTTTCTGAAGGTGCATTGGTACGGTGTCAGTTACGTTATGGGGATTTTAGCGGCTTGGATCTTATTACGGTTTCGAGGTAATAATGAGGAATGGGGATATAGTTCAGAACAAGTTTCCGACCTTATTTTTTATGCCATGTTGGGTATTATTATTGGTGGCCGGCTAGGCTCGGTTATTTTTTATAACCTGCCATATTATCTCCAAAACCCGTTAGAAATTATTTATCTCCAGCAAGGAGGCATGTCATTTCATGGCGGACTGTTAGGTGTGCTTGCCGCTGTTTGGTTCTTTTGTCATAAATTCAATAAGCGTTTCTTTAATGTTACTGATTTTATCGCCCCGGTTGTGCCTCTTGGATTAGGCGCAGGGCGAATTGGTAACTTTATTAATGGAGAACTTTGGGGTGGCCCAAGTAATTTACCCTGGGCGATGATATTCCCGGACCCTGCGGCAGGTGGCATTGCTCGACACCCCTCGCAGCTGTATGAGGCATTGCTGGAAGGCTTATTATTGTTTGCTATTCTCTGGTGGTTTTCATCCAAACCCAGACCGACCATGGCAATTTCAGGATTATTTCTTTTTGGATACGGCTTTTTCAGGTTTATGGTCGAGTTTGTTCGGGTGCCTGACGCGCACATTGGCTACCTTGCATTTGATTATGTCACTATGGGCATGCTGCTTTCAGCGCCTATGATATTATTCGGTATTATCTTGTTCGGTATCGCTTTTCGAACTAAAGGAGATTAATAAGAAGTGCAGCAGTATCTGGATTTACTACGCCATGTAAAAACGAATGGTACAAAAAAAGAGGATCGTACTGGTACCGGGACAATAAGTGTCTTTGGCTATCAAATGCGTTTTGACTTAAATAAAGGTTTTCCGTTAGTGACGACCAAGAAGTGTCATCTCAAATCGATTGTTTATGAATTACTCTGGTTCTTACAAGGTAATACTAATATTCAATACCTTAACGAGAATGGGGTATCAATCTGGGATGAATGGGCTGATGAGGATGGCGATTTGGGGCCGGTCTATGGCGCGCAATGGCGATCATGGCAAACGACAGATAAAACAATCGATCAAATTACAGATGTCATAGAACAAATAAAACAAAATCCTGATTCACGTCGCTTGATTGTTAGCGCATGGAACGTTGGTGAACTTGACCAAATGGCGTTAATGCCTTGCCATGCCCTGTTTCAGTTTTATGTTGCGGATGGAAAACTCTCTTGCCAACTCTACCAACGGAGTGCTGATATTTTTCTGGGTGTGCCGTTTAATATCGCATCCTATTCTTTGCTATTAATGATGATTGCACAGGTGACGGGCCTTAAGGTAGGTGAGTTTGTGCATACCTTTGGTGATGCACATATTTATTTAAATCATTTTGATCAAGTTGAAGAACAATTATCTCGGGAACCTTTTGCGCTTCCCGAGATGAAAATTAATTCAAGTGTCAGGGATATACTGGCATTTAAATACGAAGACTTTGAATTAATCAATTATCAGGCTCATCCAAAGATCACTGCTCCTATTGCTGTTTAAAAGGAAAACCATATGAAATTGAACATTTTGCTTATTAGTTTATTGCTCTGTCTAACATCAGTGTCATTATCAGCAGAAGAGGAGTCTCCCGGTAAAATTGTCAAACAAACGGTCGATAAAGTACTGTCTGTTTTAAAAAATAAAAATCTTGATGAAAAAAAGCAAAAAGAAATGGTTTTTGCATTGGTTAAAGAACGGATTAATTTTAAAGAAATGTCCCGGCGTATACTTGCAACCAATTGGAATATTGCGGATGAGAACCAACGTAAAGAATTCATATCACTATTTGAACAAATATTACTCAATACGTACTGGGAACGTATAAGACGTTTTGCTGGAGAACGTGTCGAATATGTCTCTACCAGTTCTGATAATGAAGGTTATGCTACTGTTGATACAATTATTGTAAAAAACAAGGCAGACATAGAGATACCCATTTCATACCGAATGAAACGTTTTGTGAATATCTGGTTCGCATATGATTTTACTGTTGAACGATTAAGTCTGGTACAAAGCTATCGTAATGAATATCGCGCAATCGCAAAAAATAATGGTGTTGATGGTTTATTAGAACAGATGAAACGTGATGTCGTGCGTATTAGCTCCGTAAATTAATCAGAGGTTGTTTCGCAAAGCATGCAACTTTCAATTATTGTCGCCATGGATCGTAATCGAGTTATCGGGAACAATGATTCATTACCCTGGCACATTTCAGCGGATCTGAAAAACTTCAAGAAAATTACTATGGGTAAACCCATCGTGATGGGTCGGAAGACTCAAGAGTCTATTGGCAGACCCCTACCGGGTAGAGAAAACATCATCATTACCCGCAATAAAACTTATCAGGCAGAAGGCTGTACCGTATTAAGTAGTATCGATGAGATATTCGAATATTGTAAAGATATTGAAGAAGTGATGATAACGGGCGGTTCAGAAATCTATAGACAAACGATAGGGCAAGCAACACGGTTGTATTTAACAGAAGTTCATGCAGAAGTAGAAGGTGATACTTTTTTTCCAGAGTTTGATCGAAGTGAATGGAATGAAGTCTCTAGAGAGGCGTTTACAGCTGATGAAAAGAACGATTTTGATTACAGTTTTATTGTATTAGAGAAACAGTAATTATTTTTTGTTGAGACTGTAAATATGCACATTTGTTTTTCTGATGAATTCCAGTTTAGTTTCTCTTTTGTCTCTCATTGGTGTCCGAATGCTTTCACCTTTGTGCATGTTGATGACCAGAAACTCTTGTTCCGGTGGCGCAAGCAAGATATAAAGCCCTAGTAGGCCGCTGATGGTGACCAACAACCATATTAGGAATGTTGGCAGGTTTGAACCCAGGGCATAAAGAAAAATGCAGATGGGAATTAGCATCAAGCTAAACCATGGAATATATTTTATATCTCCGTCCGTGCTGAGTTGCTGTATTTCAGTTAAGGCGATTGTCTGTTCTTTATCTTCACCATTAATAATCAGTTGGCTTTCTTCAGCAATGACTTGACTCTCTATAAGTTCTGCAATTATGTTCTTCATGTTCTGAGACATATCTGAATTACAGTGTTTTTGGGTTTAAATATAGCGTTTGTGAAATTATTGTTTTAGACATCAAAAATCAAATGGCCCTGCTGTTTGTATAGATTCAGGCATCCAGGTTTCATGTACATGAAGCCATTTCAAAGGGTCGGACTTTTTAAATATCACGGTAGCTAGTCGGCCATTGTCTGGTGGTGTTGAGGCGCGGGCATTACGTTGCCATTTTTCATAAGTCGCAATAATTTCGCTTTCCAAAACACGTTGAATCTTAACGTTTCGAATAGCGATACGAAAATCAGGGTTGGTATTGTGTGTGTTTCTGATACCGGTGTTTAATTCTTCCAATGAAAGTATTATTCCTGCGGGTGGGATCAATAAAAAATCGGGATCAAACCGGGCAAGAAAGCCTTCATCGAAACTATTGGTATCGAGTGCACCGCTAAACCAGCCGACAAAGAATTGATGTAAGTCTTCAATTTCCGTGCGAACCATAACTTCTAATTTTTTAATCATTACTAAGCTCCGTTGCGCCTGGTTGCCATTGAAAATGTTTTAACGAAATGCAATCGTTATCATTAAAAGTAACACCTTCTTCTTCTAATAGTAGTCGTTGATAATCATCGCAACCGTCTAAGCCTCTTGGGCTAACCTTCCCCTTTGCATTAATAACACGGTGCCAGGGTATTGAAGAATTATTTTCTAGAGCAGCAAGGGCAAAGCCGACCTGTCGTGCATGTTTTGGAAAACCGACTAAAGTCGCAATTTGTCCATAGGTGGCTATGCGTCCTTCTGGTATACGAGAAACTACAGAATAGATATTTTTATGGTTAATGGGCATATTTGAAATTATTTACGAAAATTGCTTTCGGTTTATTTTATTGAGTCTCATATTTCGGCCAGAAGCGTAAGTTAGCCCTAATTGTTTATAAATGTTGTACCTGACCCTACTTACTCTACTTACTACGATAGAAAATTAGAAGCATCGTAGCAATTATGAATAATATCCGCATTGATCTTGATCTGAGTCAATATAGATCTTTAATAAAGGCTTATTATTCAATTATCAAAATAGGAGTTTCAAAGAAATGAACAAGAAAATATTCATAACAATTATAGTATTTCTATTTCTGACTTCTAATCCCAACTTAATCTTTGCTTTAAACGCAGATGAAGTAATTGTTGAAACAACCAAGGAAGTACTTGATAGGCTTGAGTCTGATAAAGAAAAATTGGTAGCAGATCAAAATTACATCAAAAAAATTGTCCGCGAGTTGATAATTCCGCATATGGACTTTAATACTATGTCTGCGTTAGCACTGGGGGAAAACTGGAATATTTTAAGTAATGAGATTAAAACCTGTGTTAGTCGTGGTTTTAAGAACTTATTAGTAGAACGCTATGCTTATGTTTTACTGAGCTATCGTAAACAGGATATCGAATATTGGGCTGCAAAAAGTATCGGTGTTAAAGGTTATGTATCCATTACCCAAAGCTTATCGAGGCCAGAGACAGACCCTTCGACTATAGAGTACCGTATGCGGCCTCATGGAGGGAGTTGGAGCGTGGTTGATTTGTTAGTTGATGATGTTAGTCTCCTTAAGACGTACCGCAAAATTTTCAACAAAGATATAAAAGAAAAGGGGCTTGTTAATTTTGTTAAGGATATTAAGGAGTGTCAAATGTAATTCATCACAACCACAGCTATTCTGATGCTATGTAATGCCGTTGTGAATCTTGCTTCAATATACGATCGTGTTGTTTTGAAATCACCACTTAAGGTGATCTTCTTTTTTCTGTATATATTTATTGTTTCCATTTATTACTCTTTTGACTTTGAGCTGGATGCTTCTGGTGAGTCACTGGTATTGGAAAATGACCAAAGCCTCAATTATTATCGTCAAATAAGTGAGAAATACGCTTCCCATGATTTTGTCATAATCACCTATCAACCAGATTCAGGTTTATTGTCTGAAACCACACTGGCAACGATCCGTGGTATACGAGACCAATTGCTCCAGTTAGAAAGTATAGAATCCGTTACTTCTATTCTCGATGTGCCGATAATTTATGAATCAGGTTTATCGTTATTTGAAATAACCGCTGAGTTTCCATCTTTAGGCGCAGATAATGTCAGCGACGTTGTCGCGGCGAAAGAATTTGAAACTAATCCGCTTTATCGAGATTTAATTGTCAGTGAGGATGGCAGTGTTACGGCGATACAAGCCTTGTTCAAACGTGACTATGAGTATAATGGTTTTTTAGAACGACGACGAAACTTGATTGAGAGGCTCGACGTTTTATCACAACAAGAGTTGCTTGAACTTGAACAGATTAAGCAGGATATAAGGACTAGAAATAATGCTACAACGATACAACGTGAGATAGATATTAAGCGTATACGCGATATTATTGAACAACATCGTGATAGTGGTCAATTATACCTTGGCGGAATTCCTATGATCACCGTTGATATGATTCAATTTATTAAACACGATCTGCTTGTTTTTGGACTTGGTGTGTTTTTGTTTCTAATTATCATATTGTCTATTTTCTTTCGTAAATTGCGCTGGGTTATAATACCTATGTTAGTTTGTGGAATTACCGGAGTCGCAACTATTGGTTTTCTAGGTTACGTGAGTTGGCCTGTTACCGTTATCTCATCAAACTTTTTATCAATTCTGCTAATCATCACTTTATCTTTGAATATCCACCTCATTGTACGTTTTCGAGATTTACAATTACATGATCCAGAGACTCCTCATATAGAGTTGATACGATTAACAATGGCGTCAATGGTACGACCTTGTTTTTATACTGTGCTTACGACGGCTGTGGCCTTTGCTTCACTGGTAGTTAGTGAAATTAAACCGGTAGTAGGTCTTGGTTGGATAATGGTGATTGGCCTTTGCATTGCTTTTATTGTGAGCTTTACAGTAATGCCTGCTTTGTTATCTATCTTTAAAAGGGCAGAAAGAGTCTCTCAAAAAGACCGCACGCGGAAAATAACTTTAAGATTAGCCAAGTTTGTTCATGATAAACCACTGTTGATCACGATTGCTTCTTTATTTCTGATAGTTTTACTTGGTATAGGTATTATGCAACTTAAGGTTGAGAATCGATTTATCAATAATTTCAAATCGAATACTGAGATCTATCAAGGCATGAAATTAATTGATCATAAATTAGGTGGCACGATGCCACTCGATATTATAATCGAACCTGATAAAGACTTTTTCAAGATGATAGATGAGCTTGCGGCTGAAACGAATGAACTAGATAGTTTGTTTTTAGATGAAGGTGATGAATTAGTTCAACCTAATTACTGGTTAAACCCGGCTATGGTCAAAAGAATGAAGCGTATTCAAGAACACCTGGAATCTTATCCAGTAATCGGTAAGGTCATTTCTATTGTTACTTCATTAATGATTGTTGAAAAACTGAATGGCGCACCATTTGATGAGTTTGAACTCGCCTTGGTACGCAATCGTATACCTGACTCAATTAAGGCTAGCCTCATTGCACCGTATCTATCGGAGGATTCAAACCAGGTTCGGTTTAGTATGAGAATTGTCGAATCCGATCCTACGTTAAGCCGTCAGGAATTATTGGATAGTATTCACAACTTCTTGATAAAGGATATGGGTTTTGAAGAACAACAGGTTCATCTGACCGGAATGATGATCTTGTATAATAACATGTTGCAAAGCCTGTTTCGATCACAGATATTAACAATTGGCGCTGTCTTTATAACTATTCTGATCATGTTCATGATCATTTTCAGGAATATTCAATTGTCTTTGATTGCGATAGTGCCCAATATTTTTTCTGCTGTTTTGATTTTAGGCATAATGGGTTGGGCGGGCATTCCTTTGGATATGATGACAATCACTATCGCTGCGATAACAATTGGTATTTCAGTAGACGATACCATCCATTATGTTCATTGTTTACAACAAGAGTATTCCATTGATTCTTCTTATGAAGAGGCGATTATTTGCTGTCATGGCGGTATCGGCAAAGCGATGTACTATACCTCTGTGGCAATCTTTTTTGGCTTCGCCTTACTGGCCTGTTCAAATTTTATACCGACAGTTTATTTTGGTTTGTTAACTGGTTTTGCTATGTTGGTAGCATTGTTTGGTGATCTGCTGTTATTACCAGCAATGGTGTTAATATTAAAACCGAAAATCATATAATATTTCAACTTCCTATTGTGGAAGCCACACTAAATATTTTTTCGTCTTCTAATCGCATTGCCGTCATATCACGACCCCATAAGCAACCAGTATCCAGGGGATAAACATTAAACTGTTTAAAGTTTTTTTCATTACCTAAGTGCACCGTTGACCAATGCCCAAATATGATTTTATTTTTCTTTGTCTGTCTGTTTTTTAGTGCATACCAAGGGTTTAATTTTTTGTCTTCTTTGCCCGGTGCATTTTTTTCTGTGAAATCTAATTGTCCATCAGCATGGCAATAGCGCATGCGCGTTAGACAATTAATGATGAAACGGTGTCGATCATAACCTTCTAATTTTTCAGACCACCGATTAGGTAGGTCGCCATACATCTGTTGTATGAAGTCATCGAACTGGTCGCTGCGCAATAGAGTTTCTGTTTCTTGTGCCAACTCTATTGCTTGTGATAATGACCATTGTGGTGGTAACCCGGCGTGAACCATATTGAAGTTTAAATCTGTGTCACACTCAAGTAACGGGAGGTTTCTTACCCAGCTCAGTAGTTCATCAGAGTCTTCAGCATTCATTATTTCATCTAAAGTATCTTTGCGATGTGGTTTACGAACGTTATTTGCTACTGCGAGTAAGTGTAGGTCATGATTTCCCAGAACAGTTCTTGCTGAGTTGCCTAATGACTTTACAAACCGAAGACATTCCAGTGATTTCGGTCCGCGGTTGATGAGATCGCCAACGAACCAGAGCCGGTCATTTGTTTGATCGAAATTAATTTTATCGAGTAAGTTTTGTAGTTCTGCGTAACACCCTTGCAGATCACCTATCGCGTAGGTGCTCATATTTAATGCAGTGTATTTGGAGTAGAGAGATTAAAAATGGGAATTTGCACATCAAAGTCCTGACCATCGTCGCCCATCATTTCATATTTACCTTGCATACAGCCCACTGGCGTTTCTAATACGGCGGCACTGGTGTATTGAAATGATTCGCCCGGTTGGATATGCGGCTGTTCGCCAATCACCCCGTCGCCTCTGACCTCCTGAACTTTACAATTCGCATCGGTAATTAACCAATGCCGACGTAGCAACGTTGCTGCTAACCGCCCGGTATTGGTAATCGTGATGGTGTACGCAAATACATATCGTTCCTGTTCTGGGAGCGATTGGTCATTAACATATTGGGTTTCAGCGCTAATGCTGATGTCGTACTCTTTTTCATCCATAGGTCTATTTCACCTTATTCATGAACTTGGTTCAAGTCGACCTTAAATAGCAATAATATCAATTAGTTGGAATAATTTATTTTCTTCCTGTAACTCATTGCTTCTGTCAGGTGTTGGGTTTGTATCTGCTCATAGTCCGACAGATCTGCGATTGTTCTGGAGACTTTTAATATGCGGTGTATTGCGCGACCCGAAAGCGACAGTTTTCTTGTTGCAGTTTGTAGTAATGACTTATCGTTTTCGGATAATCCACAATACTCTTCTATGTCATTTGTCTTTAGCGCTGAGTTTGAGCACCCACTGCGTTTTAATTGATGTTTAAATGTATTACATACGCGCTCCCTGATAGTTGTGCTAGTTTCAGAATCGACTTCTCTAGTTTGATTGATGATAGCGTCAGGAATACTGTGGACTTCGATGACTATATCGAGTCTGTCCATAAGTGGTCCGGATATTTTATTCTGATATCGATGAGTTTGTTCTTCTGTACAGCGGCAGCGGCTGCTGGCGTCTCCCAAATAACCACATGGGCAGGGGTTCATGGCAGCAATTAGTTGGAAGTTAGCCGGGTATTCAACTTGATTGGCTGCACGCGAGATAACGATACGTCCTGACTCTAATGGTTCGCGTAATACTTCTAAAACATGGCGGCTAAATTCAGGTAGTTCGTCTAGAAACAGCACCCCGTTATGTGCCAGTGATATCTCTCCCGGCTTGGGATGACTGCCGCCACCGACCAAGGCAACTGATGAAGCCGAGTGATGTGGTGATCGAAAAACGCGTTGCCGCCATGTTGATGGATTGAAACCTTTGTTGCTTATGGATGCGATTGCCGCAGTTTCGAGTGCTTGCTTATCCGTCAGCTCTGGCATGATACTGGGTAAACGTTCGGCCAACATAGTTTTGCCTGAACCGGGCGGACCTATCATAAGTAGATTATGTCCACCTGCAGCGGCGATCTCTAAGGCTCGTTTCGCGTGTTCATGCCCATAGACTTCATTCAGGTCTTTATCGTATTTTGTTACGGATTTGATTTTTTTCGATTTATGATTTTCTAGTGTTTTCATTCCTGTTATATGTGCGCACACATCTAGTAAGTGGCTGGCTGGTTTACACGATGTCCCATCTACTAGCGCAGCTTCATCTGCGTTGTCGATGGGTAAGATCAAACTTCGTTGAGATTCTCTTACTGCTAATGAAACGGGTAGCGCGCCTTTTATTGCTCTTAATCTTCCGGTTAATGACAATTCACCTATAGCTTCATGCTGCTCCATGCCTTTTTCAGGTATTTGTCCCGAGGCGATCAAAATACCGAGAGCGATAGGGAGATCAAAACGCCCACCCTCCTTTGGTAGATCGGCTGGTGCCAGATTGACCGTGATTCTGCTAAGCGGAAATTCAAATTGATTATTAAGAATAGCACTGCGAACGCGTTCTTTGCTTTCTTTAACCGTAGTTTCTGGAAGACCGACAATGGTGAAACCAGGTAGTCCACGCGAGAGGTGTACTTCGACGGTAACTAGTGGTGCGTTGATACCATCTAGCGCACGCGAATAAATGATTGCAACGCTCATCAATATTTCATCCTTGAAATTAAGTTATTTGGAGACTGACTCAAAAATTTCAAACTAATTTATCACAAATTTTGTTTCTTGTTGCACAGACTTTGAACATTGAACGATAAAATTGCACCAGTAAGTTGCATCGTATGGGGATAAGTGATCCAAAAACCTTGTATTTAAAGGGTTTCCTGCTTGGCATAGTAACTGCACTACAACAGATTAAGAATGAGAGCTATTGATGTTCAAGATTCAGTTTTATTAGCTATTCAAATAGATCGCTAGGGTTCCGACGTTAAAGACAACGTGTCTGGTCCGAGAGCAATCGACCTTCGTTCGAAGGTTACACGGCGGGATAAAAGCCCGGGAGGTAGTCACCATGATTTAGATCATTGGTACCTCTCTTTCAATTATTTTTTCAACTACTCAATAAGGGGAATGTTTTATGACGTTTCATAACACCATGTGTAAAAAGTTGTTATTGGCTGTTTCGATTTTTATTGGTTCTATTTCAATTTCCGCACAGGCTGAACCGCTCAAGATTGGTTATAGCGATTGGCCAGGTTGGGTTGCCTGGGAAGTGGCGATTGAGAAAGGGATGTTTAAAGAAGCTGGCATAGAGGTCGAATTTGAATGGTTCGATTATGTTGCTTCTATGGACGCCTTTGCAGCAGGTAAGCTTGATGCAGTAACCATGACTAATGGTGATGCCTTGGTCACTGGTGCAACGGGAGCAAGTAACGTAGCAATCATTATCAATGATTATAGTAATGGCAATGACATGGTTGTCGGGGCTCCAGGTATAGAAAGTATTAAAGATCTAAAAGGTAAGAAAGTTGGTGTCGAGATTGGTTTTGTTGGTCATTTACTTTTACTTAATGGCTTGGAAAAAAATGGTATGACCGAAGCAGATGTTGAGTTGGTCAATGTGCCTACTAATGAAACACCTCAGGTATTAGCGTCAGGAGATGTCAGTGCTATTGTTGCCTGGCAGCCTAATTCCGGGCAAGCTTTAAGTCTGGTTCCGGGTTCGAAAAAAATCTATTCATCCGCTGATGAGCCAGGATTAATCTACGATGTATTAGCCGTATCACCCAGTAGCCTTTCTGCTAACAAAGTGACCTGGTCTAAAGTAGTTGATGTTTGGTATAAGACAGTTGCTTACATTCTGGATCCTGCTACTCAAGATGATGCGGTTTCTATTATGGCAGCAAGAGTTGGTGTCAGTCCGGAAGAATATAAACCTTTTTTGGCAGGCACAAAGATTTTAACCTTAGAAGAAGCTAAAGCGTTTTATGCTAAAGGGGATGGCTTTAAATCGATATACGGTTCTTCAAAGATTGCGGATGATTTTAATCTAAAGTATGGGGTCTATAAGGAAGCGCAAGATATCGAAGCTTACACTGATGCCTCATTAACAATGGCTAAATAAAGACGCGGTATTAGGCATATGAGTTCAGCTCCCTGGTTTGCGCCGCGTGTTGCTTTATCTACAAAGCGCAGCAGGGTGCTGACATTCGCATCGTTTCTATTGCCACTGTTGATATGGAGCGCAGTTAGTTATATCCCGTTTCTTTGGCATCCAAAGGTAAAGATAGTCGAACCCGGTGATGTTTCTTACTTCAAGGTCGGCATGTTGGTTGACCGGGAAGTCTTTGAAAAAGAAATTGCCAAGATAGAAACAGTTGGCAAAATTGTGCCAACAGGTAAACGCGCAAATCCGATTTATCTACCTGCGCCACATGAAGTTGCAAAAGCAATGGTCACCTCATTCACAACAGAGCCACAGCGACGTAGTGAAAAATGGTTGCACGAGAGTTTATGGCACAGCATTACCATTATTTTTTGGGGCTTTACCCTGTCATCATTAATCGGTGTGCCGATAGGCGTGTTATGCGGAACCTATTCTGCTATTTCACGCTTACATGAACCCTTTGTTGAGTTTTTTCGATACTTGCCTGCTCCTGCTTTTGGTGCACTTGCGGTTGCCATACTTGGGATACACGATGGGCCAAAGATAGCGATTATATTCATAGGTACTTTTTTTCAGCAGGTACTCGTTGTTAGTAACACGACTCGGAAACTTGATATTTCATTATTAGAAGCAGCACTGACCTTAGGCGCTAAACGGATGCAGCTATTATTCAAGGTAGTACTCCCCGGTATTTTGCCTGATCTCTACCGTGATCTAAGAATATTACTTGGGTGGGCGTGGACTTATTTAATTGTTGCTGAATTAATCGGTACCAGTTCTGGAATTACCTGGTTCATTACTCAGCAGGCGAGATACAAAAACTTTGACAATGTGTTTGCGGCGATCATGATGATCGGCATTATTGGTTTACTCTCGGATATTATCCTGGCCAAGTTGGGTAAATTTATATTTCCTTGGGAACGATCAGCGAATAAGGATTAGCATATGACACGTATAGAACTTCCCAGTTACCTAGAACAATCCGACGAGGTTAAGGCGCGTTTTGATGCGATTAAAGATCGTGAGGTTATCCTTGAAGTTAAAGATCTGCATAAAATATTCTCAACGGACAAAGGTGACATTACTGCGTTAAAGGGTATCAATTTTAAAGCACATCGCCGTGAGTTTGTTTGTGTCATTGGTGCTTCGGGCTGCGGTAAGTCAACCTTGATTCGCATCCTGGCAGGATTAGAGTCAGCTAGCGCGGGTGAAGTCTTATTGGATGGTAAACCTGTAACAGGGCCGGGGCCTGATAGAGGGATGGTATTCCAGGGCTATACATTATTCCCCTGGTTAACGGTTAAAAAGAATGTGATGTTTGGTCTGCGCAGTCAAGGTTTGGGTTTCGCAACAGCAGAAAGTGAGGCATTACAATGGATTGATCTGGTGGGCCTGGAAAAATTTGCGGACGCTTATCCTGATCAACTTTCTGGTGGTATGAAACAACGTGTGGCAATTGCACGCGCACTTGCAAACAAACCACGCATATTATTAATGGATGAACCTTACGGTGCACTTGATGCGCAAACTCGCAGCAAGATGCAATCTTATTTGTTACAAATTTGGCACAACATAGATATTACGGTTTTATTTATTACCCACGATTTAGATGAAGCGATATATCTTGCCGATCGAATCCTCGTATTAAAGTCACATCCGGGCGAAGTGGAAGAGATTATAGAAGTCCCTGTACCACGACCGCGTGATCCAGAACAATTTATCTCTCCAGAATTTTTAGCGACACGTAAACGTATCGATGAGTTAATTCATCCACCTGTTGAAGAAGACGATGACGATAAATTGAATATGATCCGTTTGACCCACGTAGGCGATGAGGTAGAACCATGAGTCTGTTAGAAGAAATGCCCTGGCCAGACGTTGCCGAAACGCTGAAAGTCTTTCCTGCGGCTATATTACCTATTGGTGCAACTGAACAGCATGGCCCTCATATGGGTTGCGGGATGGATTTTGTTCTTGTCGATAAACTATGTAAGGCCGTTTCAAAAAAAACAAATGTCATGATGTTACCGACAATGCCTTATGGTTGTTCTATCGGACATAGTCAGAATTGGCCCGGTACCATTGCATTGCAACCGAAAACACTCATCGATTTAATCAAAGAGATGGGGGACTGGGCATACCATAGTGGGGTAAGAAAATTATTTATTGTGAATACACATGTGACAAATGCCGCACCACTACGTTGTGCATTAGAAATGTTGCGCGCTGAACATGATGACTTAATGGTTGCTGTTTTCAATTCTTCAAAACTTAGCGAGCGGGTGCGGAAATTCCATTTTGCGGATGCCGATGATTGGCACGCAAATGATGCTGAAACCTCATTAATGTTATCTATAGCACCAGAAATGGTTAATACCTATGCCTTTGATATTGCCGACGACCCGGATCGCACTGATGGTCTGATATTTTCACACCCGGTAAATCGCACTAGTAAAAACGGGGTTACTGGAAAACCTTCCGAGGCAACAAAAGAGAAAGGCGATGAGTTTTTTAGTTGGATGGTTGAAGACCTGTCTAAATTAATACAACGCGGTTTAACTGAGCAGGCACCGCTGTCGAATTCTTATTTTAATTAACATGAGCTTACTAACAAATGGATACAAAAACGAAAGCGTATTTATTAACCAAAGATAAGTCTGATACTGAGATATTAGCGATTCAGAAAGATTTGAAAGCTAAAGGTGTGCGATATTGCATGGGAGCCTATGTAGATATCCATGGCATACCCAAGGGTAAGGTTGTGCCTATTGATCATTTATTGCATATGGCACATGGCTCAGAACTCTATACCGGTTATGCTTTAGATGGTCTTGGTCAAGAACCCAATGATGACGAGATCGCATCAGTTCCAGATCTGGATCACATCATTCAATTGCCTTGGGAACCGAAGATTGCATGGATGCCTGCGGATAACACCTTTAAAGGCGAACCCTATAAATTGAATACCCGAGTTGTATTAAAGCAGCAATTAGAAGCCGCTGCTGAGCTTGGTTTTGGCTTTAATCTTGGTATTGAATGTGAAATATTTTTATTGAAAAAGAATGCCGATGGCAGCCTTTCTATCCCGCATGCCGATGATAAATTAACGAAACCTTGCTATGACTTGCGTGGATTTATGGATAATTTTAACTGGTTAGATCGTATGGCAGAGACGATTAATGATCTAGGTTGGGATATCTATTCTTTTGATCATGAAGATGCTAATGGCCAGTTTGAATTTGACTTTAATTATGCTGATGCATTGACCATGTGTGATCGTTTGATCTTCTTTCGTGAATTAGCAAAACGTTATGCTGCCGACGAAGAATTGCTTGCTACGATGATGCCAAAGCCTTTTAAGGATAAAACAGGAAATGGTGCACATTTCAATATGTCACTGTTTGATCTTGTGTCAGGTGCTAATGTCTTTGAATGTGATCCTAAAGATGATCCTCGTGGTTTGGGCCTGACACAAACAGGTTATTATTTTATTGGCGGGATATTAAAACACGGGCGTGCTCTATGTGCAGCATTTGCACCCACCGTGAATAGTTATAAGCGTTTAGTACGCCAAGGTGCGATGAGCTATTTTACCTGGGCACCAGTATTTAATTCTTACGGATCTAACAATCGTACTAATTCAGTACGTGTGCCGATGGGTGGTGGTCGTTGTGAATCGCGTAATGCCGATGGTGCTGTTAATCCGTATCTTGCAGCAACTTTGGCTTTAGCTGCTGGACTGGAAGGCGTTCGTGAAAAAATTGATCCGGGAAACCCGCAAGAGGATAACCTATACGAGTTAACTGATGCGGAGCGACTGGCACGAGGTATAGATTTCTTGCCACAAACGCTAGCCGAAGCTGTACAAGCCTTTGCCGATGATCCATTGACTGAAAACGTATTAGGCAAAGAATTGAAAGATGAATTCATTCGTTATAAAACGCAAGAGTGGGAAGAATATCACCAAAACGTCAGTGCCTGGGAGGTAGAGCGCTATAGTCACATGTTCTAGGCTATCCTGTTAACGAGTATGGCTTATTAGTTAACAGATAGATTGATTACTGTTATATTTTAGTAAGACAAATGGATAACTAGGGTTCCGGCTTTAACAGGCGACTGGTCCGAGAGTTATCGACCTTCTCAAAGGTTACACGGCGGGATAAAAGCCCGGGAGATGCAATACGCCAGCAATTGGCAATACATTTCAACGTGAAATAAAACTGGAGAGCGGTTATGAAAATCATATCATTTAATATACCTGAACAAACTTTTGTGCTTATTCAGTCTCAAGGGAGATTATAAAATGGCTGAAATATTTCCTGATAAAGAAATAATGTATGAGGATGAGATCCCTGGTGGCGCGCATTGGTCAATGTTAATGCGTAAAGGCACAACGCTACGTTTAATAGACAAAGAGGGCGGCGCGAATGTGGGGATGCTGTTTTTCAATGCAAACGATAAGCTTGAACGCTATAACGCCCCTGATACTTTAAAGTGCCAACATACTTTCAAGCTCACAAAAGGTCATTGTTTGTATTCTGATATGGGCCGAATCTTTTGTTCCATCATTGAGGATACGGTTGGTTGGCATGACACAGTAGGTGGGAATTTGACTGACGTGAATATGAAAAATAAATGGGACGTTAAGTCATATCAAGAACAGCGAAATAATTGGACTCTTAGTGGCACACATAGTTTTTTAGTTGAACTAGCTAAAAACGGTTTAGGCGAGCGTGATCTGGCAGCTAATCTAAATTGGTTTAGTCGTGTGTTTACTGATGCAGAAGGAAATTTAAACTTTGATCCATCGAATAGTAAAGCAGGAGATTATGTCGATCTGCGTTTTGAAATGGACACGCTAGTTTTATTTCATACCTGTCCACATCCTTTGAATAATGCAGCGGACTATCCAAAGCAATCATTAGGTTATCAAATTCGTAAAGCTGGCCCTGTTACAGATGATGATCTTTGTATGAATTCCAGACCTGAGAATCAGCGCGGTTTTAAAAATAACGCGATATATCATTTACAAGGAGGACTTTAACCATGATCAAAGAAAGTCCTCGTAATGCAGATACTGCAACTTATACCCAAAAAATCGATGCGGGTGATTACTGGATGCATATTGTTAATCAAGGTCAAACCTTGCGCATTCTTGATTTAGAAGGAAACCAAGCAGCAGACACGTTGTTTTATAGTGTGCATGATCCCGCCGAACGGTATTCCGCTATAGATACCATTCGTGAACAAGGAAATGTTTATTTAACTGCTGGCTCAGAATTGATATCCAATCGTGGCAATGTCTTACTGGAAATTGTTGCCGATACCTGTGGGCGACACGATACGCTTGGGGGGGCTTGTGCAACTGAATCAAACACAGTGCGTTATGCGCTAGAAAAGAAATGCATGCATGCCTGTCGGGATAGCTGGTTGTTAGCCGTCGCAGAACATCCTGAGTTTAATATGAGTAAAAGGGATATTACGCACAATATAAATTTCTTTATGAATGTGCCCGTAACAGAAGAAGGTGGCTTGACCTTTGAAGATGGTATCTCGGATGCAGGTAAGTATGTTGAGGTGACCGCAAAGATGGATGTTATTGTTTTAGTATCGAATTGCCCGCAATTGAATAATCCGTGTAATGCCTATAACCCGACGCCTATTGAGGTATTGATCTGGAGCAATGGATAACACGCCGATGCAATCAATAACAGTTGTAAAACCAGGGATACAAACTACGGTACAGGATTATCCTGGCAGGATAGGGTTCTGGAACGTTGGTGTACCACCATCCGGACCTATGGATAATCGGGCTTTTCTGTTAGGCAATCAAATTTTAGGCAATGAAAAATCTGCAGCAGGACTAGAAATTACTCTGGTGGGGCCAGAATTGAAATTTAATATTGAGACGATTATTTGTCTTACTGGTGCACCTGTGCGGATGATGATAAACGGTGTTTCTATGTCGCAGTGGAATGCTATCCGTGTTAAGGCGGGTAGTATCTTGAAAATTGAATCCGTTATCGTTGGTATGCGAGCTTATTTGTGTTTCAAAAATGGTTTGAAAATTGAGCCATACTTAAATAGCAAAGCGACGTTTACGCTAGGAAAATTTGGGGGGCATCAGGGCAGGGCGCTCGAAAAAGGAGACGCATTATTTGTTAATGAGGAAAAAAAATACAGCCCTTGCAACATTATCGATCATCGATTAGTTCCCGAGTACAAGAACAAATGGACCATTAATGTGATATATGGTCCACAAGGTGCCCCTGATTTTTTTACTATAGAAGATATCAGCACTTTTTTTAAAACGAGTTGGGAAGTTCACTATAACTCTAGTCGCACCGGGGTACGCTTAATTGGGCCAAAACCAAAATGGGCGCGCGAAGATGGTGGTGAAGCAGGGCTACATCCCTCGAACCTACATGATAATCCTTATGCTATTGGGGCAATAGATTTTACCGGAGACATGCCGGTTATATTAGGACCTGATGGACCCAGCTTAGGGGGATTTGTTTGCCCGGCTACCATTATAAATGCTGATTTATGGAAGCTGGGGCAATTAAAGCCCGGAGATAAAATACGTTTTATTCCGGTTAGTATTGAACAGGCGAATACATTAGAAAAAATAAAACTACAGGAAATTGAGTCATTAAAATATATTTCTTCTCCGGTGATTGTTCCGATAAAACCGGGAAATGCAGTTTGTCGCGACATTAAAAATATCAATGATAGACCAGATGTCGTTTATCGTTTATCAGGTGAAGATAATGTTCTGGTTGAGTATGGTGAGATGACACTTGATTTGGCACTCAGGTTAAGGGCTCATCTGCTAATGGAATGGATCAAGACAAATATCAATGATGGCATTATTGAACTAACGCCAGGGATTCGCTCATTACAAATTCATTTTGATAATAAAGTAATCAATACTCATAAACTCATCGATGTCCTGGTCTCAGCTGAAAAAGAATTAGAAGAGGTCGATAAAGTACGCATCCCCTCAAGAATAGTGTATTTGCCTTTGAGCTGGGATGATCCATCTACTCAAAAAGCAATTGATATCTACATGCAGTCAGTACGAGATGATGCGCCGTGGTGCCCAAGTAATCTGGAGTTTATTCGGAGGATTAATGGATTGCAGAGTGTTGCTGAGGTAAAAAAAATCGTCTTTAACGCCAGTTATTTGGTGATGGGTTTGGGCGATGTTTATCTTGGTGCCCCTGTTGCGACACCGCTTGATCCTCGACATCGTTTGGTAACGACAAAGTATAACCCGGCTCGAACATGGACTCCTGAAAATGCAGTAGGTATTGGTGGTGCCTATATGTGCGTTTATGGCATGGAAGGTCCTGGCGGTTATCAATTTGTTGGGCGTACATTGCAGATGTGGAATAAGGGCGAGAATAATATTGATTTCCATGGTGACAAGCCGTGGCTGTTACGTTTCTTTGATCAAATTCGTTTCTTTCCTGTGACCGAAGATGAATTAATACAGATAAGGCATGATTTTCCAAATGGTGATTACAATTTAAAAATTGAACAAACTGTTTTGGATTATGGAGAATACAAAACATTCCTACGGAAGAATAAAACTGACATAGAACGATTTAAAATAAAACAACAAAATGCATTCGAAGCCGAACGACGACGTTGGGTTGAAACAGGCGAATTAAATAATTAACTGGGAAGCGATTTCAAAACAATGACCCAACAAAACTATTCATTAAACATAACAACACTTCATGAACGATATAGGAAAGGTTTATTAGAACCGGAGACATTGATTGCAGATATTTCGGCTAAGATTAAATCTTATGAAGATCACAATATCTGGATTCACCTTTTAAGTGTAGATGAATTAGCAGTTTACTTATCTAACTTACAAGGGAAGGGGCCTGACGATTTACCGTTATACGGCATTCCCTTTGCGATAAAAGATAATATAGATTTGGTTGGAGTACCCACGACAGCAGCTTGCCCTGAGTTTAGTTATATTCCTGAGGAAAATGCCTTCGCTGTACAGCTATTAATAGATGCGGGGGCAATACCCATTGGTAAAACAAACCTGGATCAATTTGCGGCAGGTTTAGTTGGTACACGTTCTCCTTATGGTGCAGTTAAGAACGCTTTTGATCCGGCATATGTTTCAGGTGGCTCGAGCTCTGGCTCCGCTGTTGCCGTTGCTCTTGGGCAGGTATGCTTTTCGTTAGGCACAGATACTGCTGGTTCTGGTCGTGTGCCAGTCGCGTTTAACAATCTTGTTGGTTTAAAACCAACAAAAGGCAGGATAAGCACCTCTGGCCTTGTCCCGGCATGTCGAAGCCTGGATTGCATCAGTATTTTTGCACTTAACCCGGATGACGTATCTAGCGTATTCGACATAGTCGATTGCTATGACCCTGCTGATATTTATTCACGTGTGATCCCTCAGTATCCAGACAATAAAAAGTTTAAGATTGGCGTGCCGGATAGTTCATTCCTGAAATTCTTTGGGAACGAAAACTATAAAGGTTTGTTTGATGACTTTGTTAACGGAATCCTGAATGAAAGGATTAGTAGTGGCATAAGTGATGGGGAAGATTATGAGATCGTTAGAATTGATTTTACACCCTTCATAAAGACAGCGAACTTACTTTATCATGGGCCTTGGTTGGCTGAGCGTTATGCAGCGATAGACGAATTGATAGAAAGTAACCCCGATGCATTATTTCCCGTTACTAAAGATATTGTTTTGCCAGCAAAAGACATTAGTGCTGTAGAAACTTTTAAAAGTCTTTATGAATTACAAGCACTGAAGAAAGAAACAGATAAAATATTGGAGCAAGTTGATTTTGTCGTAACGCCAACAGCCGGGACGAAATATCGAATTGAAGAGATCAATGATGAACCTGTCCAACTCAATTCTAATCTGGGTTACTACACCAACTTTATGAACTTGTTGGATTACGCGGCAATAGCTATACCTGCCGGGTTTGATAAAGATAATTTTCCATTCGGTGTAACCTTGTTTGGTAATGCCTTCTCTGATCATCAATTGTTAAAACAAGCTACAAAATTACTTGATGGAAACCTTGCTAAGATGGGCGCAACTGATTTTGAATGGAGACCTAAACTGTTATCTGCTGCCAGCAAACAGACAGAGGACACTATTGATATTGCTGTCTGTGGCGCGCACTTATCAGGAATGCCATTGAATCATCAACTAACTGATAATAATGCGGTGCTCATTAAAGCAACAAAAACAGAAGCTTGTTATAAACTCTACGTCCTTGCCGGTGGACCACCGTTACGCCCCGGTCTAGTAAGAGATGGTGATAATGGAAAATCGATAGAAGTAGAAGTTTGGCGTATGCCACTACGTGACTTCGGAAAGTTTATGGTTAATATTCCATCCCCATTAGGTATTGGTAAGGCAACTCTTGAAGATGGTGAAGAAGTGAATAGTTTTATATGTGAACCTTTCGGAATCGAAGGAGCTGAAGATGTTAGTAGTTATGGTGGTTGGCGTAATTATATGAAGCAATGTTCATAAGTGACTTGGGCTGTCTGGATACAATTATTGTTTTTGTTTTTTATCAATTATTTTTGCATCAAGCTGCTCTTCTAGTTTAGTAAGCTTTTTTTGCAGAGTATCTAGATGAGCACGCGTTCTTTGCAATAAGGCGGTTTGTATATCGTATTCTTCACGGGTTACCAAATCCATCTTTGACAAGCTCGCACTCAATGTTGTGCGCAAATTGCTTTCTATCTCTTTCTTAAAATGAGATAAATCTTCAGGCAGTAGTTTGCCGGCTTGTTGAATAAACTCTTCTATGTGTTCTTTGTTTATCATTTTCATTGTCGAATTGGTAAATATTATGACAAGGGTTTTATAAAATCTGGCCTCAGTATTTTAACATATTTAATAAAGAATAAATCATGCCCCAATCAAGTGCGGATGTGTATTTTATGCTTTTTAAAAGTGCAAACAATCTTCAGCAACAGGAGTAGTAATTAACTAAAAACAGACTCGGGAATATCTGTAACTAATTGAAATACATCTATATTATTAGCTTGTAGTATTTTTGTAACATTGTGGCATAAAAGCTGCTAATACTAGGTACAGTTATTATGACTTACTGCCTTTAAAGGCATTTTATTTTTTAATTGAGGGAATCAGTAATTATGAAAAATTTTACAACCGCGCTTGTTGCAAGCGCACTTATATTTGGGTCATCTCTTGCAATGTCAGAAGAAGAGCCGGAAATGGAGATTAGTGCAAATGTTGCGCTAGCTAATAACTATTTGTTCTACGGTGCTTCTCAAACTGCGGACAATGGTGCGGGTAGTGGCGGCGAAGCTATTTCTGGTGGCTTTGATTTAGCTTTACCTTTTGAAATATTGGGTGGTCAATGGTATGTCGGTACTTGGGCATCTAATGTTGAATGGGGCTCATCTGATACCGCTTCAATTGAACTAGATTTTTATGGTGGTATTGCTGGTGACTCAATTGGTAGTACTGGAGTCAGTTGGGACGTTGGTGCTTGGGCTTATACTTATCCAGATAATCATGATAGTGGTGGTACAGAAGATTTTGATTATATCGAATATTATATTAATTTAGGATATACCTTCGACTCTATGCCACTTTCACCTTCCTTGTCTGTTGGTGTTTATTTTTCCGATGAATATTTTGGTACAACAGATCAGAGTTTTCATGTTCCTGTAGGGCTTGAATTTTCTTTACCATACGATCTTACAGCATATGGTAGCTATGGTTACTTCACTATTGATAATACAGCAGCCATTGATGATTATTCATATTACAGCTTCGGTATAGCCAAGACTGTTCTTGGTGTCGATTTAGATCTGTCATGGACTGGGGCTACCGATGATTGTCGTGCAGTTCAAGGAACAAACTGCGGTGGTACAGTATTTTCAATTGCCAAGTCGTTCTAAACGTTCATAACAAAGTTTAATTTTGTATAAAGAAAAGCGGCCTTAGGGCCGCTTTTTTTATTCCCATGATTCACCATAATCTATATTTTTTAGACCGATACAGATAAATCTTTTTGTAGTTCTAAATCATATCCAGTAAGTAGATTGAGCGTTCTCCATCATTGGTATTAATACCTGAACTTTGCCACCTGAGTATTAACTTGATTGAGTCTGTTTTGACTTATGAAGAGACGCACATAAAACATGCAATCCTTTTTTATCGGCACCATAGTTGTGCATATATAGAAAGTTAATTACTTTAAAACAAGTCAAAATACACGGTAACTAATTGTATTTAAATGAAATAATAGCTTTGGCATGGATGCTGCAATTGTACCTGCATTACACAGTTCCCTGCGTGGTTTCGTTAAATGCACTAACACATAAGGACAGTTGTAAACATATCTCATGGATTAACAGATTTTTATCTATGGCATGTAAAACAATGTTGAAGCTATCAATGAAAATAGTAACAACATGGTCAACCATTTGGGAGATTAAAAATGAAATTGGTAACAGCAATCATCAAACCATTTAAATTGGATGATGCAAGAGAAGCACTGTCAGAGATCGGTGTGCAAGGAATGACGGTAACTGAAACAAAAGGTTTTGGGCGTCAAAAAGGGCATACAGAATTATATCGAGGTGCTGAATATGTCGTCGACTTTTTGCCTAAAATTAAATTGGAAGTTGCGGTAACGGATGACAAGGTCGAAGAAGTTCTTTCATCGATAACTAAGGCGGCCGGCACCGGAAAAATTGGTGATGGCAAAATCTTTGTTTCAACACTAGAACAAGTAGTTCGTATTCGTACCGGTGAATCCGGTGATGAAGCCCTTTAGTAAATAATATTCCTGGAGATTAAAGATGGAAAATAATATTTTCGAATTACAGTACGCCATGGATACATTTTACTTCCTGGTTTGTGGTGCACTGGTTATGTGGATGGCCGCCGGTTTCGCAATGTTAGAAGCCGGTTTGGTTCGTTCAAAAAATACCACTGAAATTTTAACGAAGAACGTCGCATTGTTTGCTATTGCTTCAACGATGTATATGGTTTGCGGTTATGATTTCATGTATGGCGGCGGGCTCTTTTTATCCGGCGTAGAAACAGTAGGCAATCTTGATGTTGCTGGCGCATTAGCTGCCTCGGCTGAAAATGGTTTTGATGGCGACTCGGTTTATTCCGGCGCATCAGACTTTTTCTTTCAGGTTGTCTTTGTCGCAACAGCAATGTCTATTGTGTCAGGTGCAGTTGCTGAACGTATGAAGCTCTGGGCATTCCTTGCCTTCGCAGTCGTTATGACTGGTCTTATTTATCCTTTAGAAGGTGGCTGGACTTGGGGCGGAAACTCGGTATTTGGATTATACGAATTGAGCTACAGTGACTATGCTGGTTCAGGTATCGTGCATTTGGCCGGTGCTGCAGCGGCACTAGCGGGCGTATTGATACTCGGTCCTCGTAAAGGTAAATACACGAAGGACGGAAAAGTTCGCGCGATTCCGGGTGCCAACCTACCATTAGCGACATTAGGTACGTTCATTCTTTGGATGGGCTGGTTCGGTTTCAATGGTGGTTCAACACTGAAGTTGGGTGGGATCGCTGTCGCTAACGAAGTCGCTTATGTCTTCCTCAATACCAATGCAGCAGCAGCAGGTGGTTTAATCGCTGCGTTAATCGTTGCCAGATTAATGTTCGGTAAAGCTGATTTAACAATGGCGCTTAATGGTGCTTTGGCTGGCTTGGTTGCGATTACGGCAGAACCTGCTGATCCAACAGCATTACAAGCGACCTTAATTGGTGCAGCCGGTGGTGCTTTAGTTGTCTTCAGTATTATTACGATGGACAAGCTCAAGATTGATGATCCTGTTGGGGCTATCTCTGTGCATGGTGTTGTCGGTATCTGGGGTATCTTTGCCGTACTCATTACCGATGCTGATGCCACATTTAGCGGACAGCTTGTGGGTATGTTAACTATCTTTGTCTGGGTCTTTGCTGCAAGTCTAATAACCTGGTTAGTGATTAAAACCATCATGGGTATCAGGGTTAGCGAAGATGAAGAAATGGAAGGTGTTGATATCAGTGAGTGTGGACAGGAAGCCTATCCTGAGTTCACCGCTTCGTCAGGTATGTCAACGAGTTAATATTCTTAAGTTACATTTAATCTAACAACGGGCGCTTAATGCGCCCGTTTTTACGTACAGGATGTACAGTCATGATCCAAGTTCCAAACGGATCATAAGCGTCTACATCCATGTAGACGATGTTGCGGGAGGACACGACTACATGGATGTAGGAGGTAGAGCAACTCAAGGAGTAGTTGCCGAGGAGTCCGAAGCGACGACGTACAGGATGTACTCCGCAGGAAATAATGCCCTTACATTTTCTACCATGCTAGCTGACTTTTGTTTTTGGGAATATGCACTCTTGGCAATCTTGGTGCTTTGCGTACCACCAAGAGGCATCGAGAGTTCGTTAAATAGTCTTGAGTGCTCAACAACGGTCTATTCTAAATTTTTATGTATTTATTTGGTGCGCACTGTAAATATTCGCACCAATTAAGAGCGAAAAAATGCATTTTTGCACTCGCAAAATAATATGAAAATCGTAAGCCCTTGTCGCGGATGCTAAAAATCTATTTGGCATAATTTCTGCTGTTGGGAATGCACCAAATTGTAAATATTGATAGTCTTGTTAGCCCAAAAACGAGCATAAACAATATTATTAATTTTTAAGAGGACTTGTTATGAAGATGATTGCCGCGGTTATTAAGCCTTTCAAACTAGATGATGTTCGCGAGGCGTTATCGGAAATAGGCGTTCAAGGTATGACGGTGACTGAAACCAAGGGTTTTGGTCGGCAAAAAGGACATACAGAGTTGTATCGAGGTGCAGAATACGTCGTCGATTTTTTACCAAAGATTAAAATTGAAGTTGCTGTAAGCGATGACAAGGTTGATGACGTTATTGAAGCGATCACAAAGTCAGCCAATACAGGCAAGATTGGTGATGGCAAAATTTTCATTTCTTCCTTGGAACAAGTTGTCCGTATTAGAACAGGTGAAACAGGCAGCGAAGCACTTTAATAAAAGAAAATTCCATTTGAATTGCATTATTAACCGGGAGAATTTAATGAGTCGTATTTTATTATTAATAGTTGTTTTATTTCCAGGCACTGTTTTGGCCGATGAGTTGAATAGTGGCGACACAGCATGGATTTTAACTTCTACGGCTCTGGTCTTGTTCATGACGTTGCCTGGTTTGGCATTGTTCTATTCCGGTCTTGTTCGGGCTAAAAATGTGTTGTCAGTGTTAATGCAGTGTTTTGCTATTGCTTGTCTTGTTTCCATTATGTGGATGCTTGGGGTCTATGGCTTAGCTTTTGGTGATGGCGGTTCGGCGAATCAGGTAATTGGCCTAGGCAATGTTCTGTTATCCGATATCAGTCTAGACAGCATGAGCGGCCCAATTCCTGAAATTGTATTTTTTATGTTCCAAATGACTTTTGCCATCATAACGCCTGCTTTGATAGTAGGTGGTTTTGCTGAAAGAATGAAGTTTTCTGCCGTGCTCTGGTTTAGTGCTCTATGGCTAGTGTTGGTTTATGCTCCTGTTTGCCACTGGGTCTGGGGCGGCGGATGGTTAAGTGATATGGGATTTATGGATTTTGCCGGTGGGGCAGTTGTGCATATCAATGCTGGTGTTGCCGCAATCATTGCTGCCGTAATGTTGGGTAACCGCAAAGGGTTTCCGAGTACGCCTATGGCGCCGCATAATATGACCTTAACAGTTGCCGGTGCCGGGATGTTGTGGGTAGGTTGGTTTGGTTTTAACGGTGGAAGCGCGTTGACTTCAAGCAGCAGTGCAGGGATGGCAATCGCCGTGACACATATATCTGCTGCTGCCGGTTCGTTGGCCTGGATGCTGTGTGAATGGATTAAATATGAGAAGCCCAGTGTACTTGGCATCGTGACCGGGATGGTCGCTGGTTTGGGCACAATTACGCCTGCATCAGGTTTTGTTGGTCCAATGGGTGGTCTCGCTATCGGATTAATAGCTGGTGTTGTTTGTTTTTATGCCACTCAATACGTGAAGCGAGTATTGCAGATTGATGACTCGCTGGATGTTTTTCCGGTTCATGGTGTTGGTGGTATTTTGGGCACCTTATTAACAGCAATATTTTATGCAAACTCCTTTGGTGGCTTAGCAACAGATGAAGCATACTCAATTTTGTCTCAGTTAGGTGTTCAAGCTATTGGTGTTGTTGTTACCATCGTGTGGTGTGGTGTTATTACGTTTGGTTTACTCAAATTGATTGATGTGTTTATTGGCTTAAGAGTTGATGAAGATGAGGAAACCGAAGGTCTTGACCTCGTTCTCCATAACGAGCGCGGTTATAATATGTAGTTGACCTTGTCTGTAAAAAAACTCGTTTGATTGTATCTTTAATATCATGTAATCAAGCGAGTTTTGCCATTTTATTCCAAATAAATTGTATCAATATTTAATAAAATGGCTTTATTTTACGTAGGTATTTATTTGCTTCAGGTTACGTTCTGTTTTTAAATTTATCACGATATTTGATTTAAAACCTGTCTTGTTCTCATCTAAATGAATTTGTGTATTTAAATATTTCTACTCAACGCTTACAATTGGTATTCTAGTGCGTTAACCAAAAGAATTTGTGTAAGGAAAATACCTAAATGCCTGATCTTGTTGATAAAAGTATATTAAAATCATTTGTACCACCCAGTGCGCTGAACGCTGAAAACTTTCAAGAGTTGGCAGGTAAGACATATGTTGAAGATGTCCCGGCAGGGAATGCGATTTTTAAAGAAGGCGACAACGACAGACAATCTGTTTATTTGCTCGATGGACAGGCCGAGATTTCTTCAAGTGGCGGTGAAAGCAAGACTGTTTTAGCTGGTTCAGACATAGCGAAACATCCGCTTGTAAATCAACAACCCCGTAAACATACAGCGACAGCAAAAGTAGATTCAAAAGTCATACGAATTGATAGTGATTTACTCGATATTTTGCTTACCTGGGATCAGTTATCGGGCATTGAGGTTGATGAAATTCAAGTCGATGAAGGTGATGATGATGATGATGATGGTGATGGTGATTGGATGACGCGTATTTTGCAATCCAAAGCTTTTCTTCAGGTTCCGCCAGCAAATATACAGGCCCTGTTTATGCGTGTTCAGGAAGTTCCTATGAAGGCGGGTGATGCTGTCATTAAGCAAGGTGAAGATGGCGATTACTATTACATCGTAAAGCATGGAAAATGCAAGGTCACACGTAACTCAAAAACAGGTTCAGAACTGACTTTGGCTACATTGGGTGATGGCGATGCTTTCGGAGAAGAAGCATTACTCTCAGAAGCGAAAAGAAATGCAAATATCATCATGACAACTGATGGTTCCCTAATGCGCTTATCCAAAGAAGACTTTAATGAGTTGTTAAAAGAACCGATGTTAAGTTGGGTGACTAATGAAGAAGCAGATGCCCTGGTTAAAGATGAAGGGGCAGTTTGGATAGACGTCAGGTTAGAAAGTGAGCATAAGAACGCAAGTATCGAGGGCAGCATTAATATCCCACTCTTTATGTTGCGATTAAAAGCTCAAACGCTCGATTCAGGAAAGCAATATATTCTTTATTGTAACAGTGGCCGCCAAAGTTCAGCATGTGCTTATCTATTGAGTGAGCGTGGTCTACAGGTTCATTGTCTCAAGGGCGGCTTGGTAGAACGATCGAGTGGCTAATATACTTTTTTACTGAATTAATTAGATTGATTTAATAATTTATTGTGACAGATGATTTTAGACTGGATCGATCTGTATCAAATTACGCTGTATTAGGTAATCCGATAAAACACAGTAAATCACCTCGAATACATTCTCTCTTTGCCGAGCAAACGGCTATAGCACTCCGCTATCGATCAATAGAAGTCCCTACAGATAAATTTGATAAGTATGTAGAATCATTTGCATCTCAAGGCGGTCTTGGCTTAAATATAACTGTGCCTTTCAAAGAAGAAGCTTATTCATTTTGCTCTTCATTAACCCAGCGTGCTGAACTCTGTGGTTCGGTCAATACGATTCGCTTTGATGAGACGTTAAATAGTTATGGTGATACTACCGATGGACAAGGTTTTATTAATGACTTGAGAGTTAATCATCGGATTGATGTTAAGGATAAAACCGTATTGATTTTAGGCGCTGGTGGCTCTGTTAAAGCGATTCTTGAACCTTTATGCCAAGAACAACCTGCTCAAATTACTATTGCTAATCGTACCGTTTCTCGTGCTGAAGAGTTGGCCGATAAATTTTCTGAGTTTGGGAATATTACAGCATGCTCCTATTCTGATATATCACTCCATCCGTTTGATTTGGTAATTAATGGGACTTCTCTAAGTTTAAAGGGGGAACTCCCTGCTATTACAGGGACAGTGATCAATAAAGGCACCTGCTGTTATGATTTAATGTATTCAGATACGGCAACAGTATTCATGCGATGGGCTTCTGATCTAGGCGCAGTAAAGGTTATGGATGGGCTGGGTATGTTAGTTGAACAAGCTGCCGAGTCATTTTTAATCTGGCATGGCGTGAAACCTCAGACAACTTCTGTAATCAACGCGCTTAGAAAGTAATAGCCAGCTTTAAAAACCGTGGATGTTATCCATCAGGTCAGGCAGCCATGTTACCAGCTCAGGTACTAATATAATTATAATTATTGTGGCAACCTGTAGCAGTACGAATGGAATGATACCGGAGTAAATATCCTGAATACGAACCTCTACGGGTGCTACGGCCTTTAAGTAAAATAATGAGAACCCAAAAGGAGGCGTAAGAAACGAGGTTTGCAGGTTGATAGCAATTAGTACAGCAAACCAGAGTAGGTCGACACCAAATTGATTAGCAATCGGTGCAAGGATAGGAATTACGATAAAACAAATCTGTAGAAAATCGAGAAAAAATCCAAGTACAAAGATCAAAAGCATACTAACAAATAAGAATCCCCACATACCACCGGGCAAATTAGTCATAATATCTAATACAAGACTATCTCCGCCCATTCCCCTGAATACAAGACCAAACGCTGTAGCACCAATCAGAATCATGAATACCATACTGGTCAGTTTTGTTGTTTGTTGCATTGAGTCGGTCAGGTTTTTGATAGTCAACCTCTTATGCAGGGTCGCAAGTGCTAGTGCGCCTATGGCACCAACAGCAGCAGATTCAGTTGGCGACGCAATACCAAAAAATATTGAACCTAACACTGCCAAAATAAGGATCAGGGGAGGGAACAAAGTAATGAGTATACGTAGGTAACTGAGTTCATCTGAACTGGTACTAAGTGCTGGGGCAGCTGTAGGTCTGTGCCAGGAATAAATAAGGATATAAAGCATAAACAAGGAGACGAGCATAAAACCGGGTATGACTGCGCCCATAAACAAACGACCCACAGGCACACCCATAACATCGCCTAAAAGTATCAAAATAATGCTTGGGGGAATTATTTGCCCTAGTGTTCCAGATGCTGCGATAGTGCCTGCTGCCAGAGGCGCAGAATAATTGTGTTTCAACATTGTTGGTAAGGCAATAATGCCCATTGTAACCACCGTTGCACCAACAACACCTGTTGTCGCCGCCAACATTGCTCCAACTATAACTATAGAAAGTGCCAGACCACCGTTTAATTTTCCGCAAAGCTTCCCCATTGTCTCTAACAAATCTTCAGCCAGACCAGATCTATCTAAAACGACTCCCATAAAGACAAATAATGGAACGGCTATCAGGGTAAAGTTTGTCATTATTCCCCAAATGCGTAGGGGTAATAAGTTGAAGAAATCAAAACCGAGAAAGATACTGCCAAAGGCTAGTGCGACTGCGCCCAAGCTAAAGGCAACAGGGTAGCCCAACAATAACAAGACCATTAGAGTCACAAACAACATCATGATCCATAATGTCATTGGCTTTTATCCAGTGCTTGAGCCAGTTTTTTCATGGTTTCTGCAATGCCTTGAATTAATACCAGGCAAAAACCTGCCGGGATCATAGATTTAATCAACCATCGCAAAGGCAACCCACCTGGATCGGGTGAAGCTTCATTATGAATATAAGCTTGGGAGACAAACGGCCAGGCACTAACGATAATTAAAAGGCAAAAAGGGATCAGAATAAATATCGAGCCAAATACATCAATCCATGCACGATGTTGTTCGGTCAAGAATTTACTTTTATATAAAATATCGAGCCGGACATGTTCATCATGTTTCAGAGTATATGCTGCACCAATAAGAAAAATGATTGAGAATAAATGCCATTCTAGTTCTTGTATCCCAATTGATCCGCTGCGAAACAGATAACGCATTGACACATCATAGCCAACCAATAATACGAGTGTAATGACCAACCAAGATGTACACTTCCCCGAATACTCTGTAAATGCATCAATTTTTGAGCTGAATTTAATTAGGAGTGATTTCAATATTTTTTTAATTATTAAGGTCGAGGAGTACGGCAGAGTATAAACTATAGAAAGGGAAAAGCAGAGCGGGTCTGTGAATACTTACTTGAAAAAAAACTGTTATGAGATATTGCTCCCCATCCGCTAAAACTTATAATTTATGCACAGTTTTGATGCAGTAGATAGGGCTTGGGTGAGAGACAAGAGTTGTGCGCCTGAAAGCCTGTAGGCTACGTGTAAATATATGAATATTATAAGAATTAATAATTTAGAATAATGTTTAAGAGATTTCTAATAAAATGAGAAGTGGTGAGTGACGATAATTTGACTAGAAAACATTCACAGAGTTATCCACAGTTTATAAGGCATTGATTTGCATATGGTGATAACAATTAGCCAGTTTCACAAAGTCGGAGATTTCCAGGTTTTCAGCACGATTTTCTGGCGCGATACCGACACTCCTGATTGCTGATTCATCTAAGTATTTTTTTAGTGCGTTTCGTATCGTTTTTCGACGCTGTGAAAAAGATTCCCTAACAATTATCCTGAGGCTCTCATGATCTGACAACTCGTAGCTGGGATGCGGTAAAGGGGTTAGTTTTATTATTGCTGAGTCAACTTTAGGGCTAGGTGTGAATGCTCCCGGTTTAACAACAAATAATGACTCAACGTCAAAATAGTATTGTAGCATTATAGATAGGCGACCATATTGTTTGCTTCCACTATTTGCACATATTCGATCGACGAGCTCTTTTTGCAGCATGAACGTCATATCTTTGATGTTCTCTCGAAACGCTAAAAGATGAAATAACATTGGCGTACTGATGTTATAGGGCAGATTGCCTACAATACGTAAATCAGCGTGATCAAATGAATTGAAGTCCAGAGTTAAGGCATCTGTCTCATGGATTGTTAAACGAAGCTCACCTTCAAAGTTTGCCCGTAGTGCAGCGGCGAGATCTCTATCTATTTCAATGACATTCAGTTTTTCTACGTGATTAAGTAGCGGTGCAGTTAACGCGCCTTTTCCAGGGCCAATTTCAATTATGTGGTCATGACTCTGAGGGTTGATAGTATCTACGATACGTTGAATTATGGCTTGGTCATGTAAGAAGTTTTGACCGAAACGTTTCCTGGGACGGTGTTTGTCAGAGTTCATTTGTAGTGTTTGGTGTACTGGATGAGGCGGTTGAGTTTAACTGATAGTGCGCTAATTCATTTGCCATGTTTATCGCGGCTAAGAAACTATCGCATTCAGCTTTATTTGTACCGGCTAGTTCAAGTGCTGTGCCATGGTCCACCGAAGTTCTGATAATGGGTAGGCCAAGAGTGATATTGACGGCTTCTCCAAACCCCAATGTTTTCAGTACCGGCAAGCCCTGATCATGGTACATACAAATGAACACATCTGTGTTCTTTCTCACATCAACCCTAAAAGCCGTGTCAGCAGGCAAGGGTCCTGTGATTGAGTGACCGCGCTTTATATATTCGTCTATTATCGGTGATATTATCGTATTTTCTTCTGTCCCAAGATGCCCCCCCTCTCCAGCGTGGGGGTTTAAACCGCAAACAGTAATTCTAGGATTTTTAATACCAAATCGTCGCTGCATATCATCAATAACAATACTGATAGTCTTTTCAACCCTTTCTGACGTTATTGCTTCAGGAACATCGCGCAAGGCTAGATGAGTTGTGACCAGAGCTACGCGTAACTCCGGACAGGCAAGCAACATGACTGGTAATGTGCCACCACACTGTTTTGCAAAATACTCTGTATGCCCACTAAAGTTTATCCCGGCATCGTTAATAATAGATTTTTGTATGGGTGCGGTAACAATGGCATCATACTTTTTAGACAAACATTCATGTGACGCTATATCGAGTATTTCCAGAACATAACTTGCGTTGCGAGTATCCAGAGTGCCAGCAACGCAAGTTGTCTTTAATTTAACCGGTATGACCTTTAGTGACTCAGGTTTATTTGAATGCTGAAAATCACCTGTTTTTGATGCTGTACGGATCTCTAAGGGAAGTGATAAATAATTTGCACGTTCAAGAAGTAGATCAGGATCACCAATAACAGTCAGGTCATTTTGATGATCAATTTGGGATAGTTTTATTATTAAATCAGGGCCAATTCCAGCAGGCTCACCGCTCGAGACTAAAATACGCGGTTTTTTTTTCTCATGTCTCATCTAGACGGTATTCGACATAGGCTTCGTCTCGAAGTTGTCGGGTCCAGTTTTGCATAGCCTCTTCCAGCTTTCGATTTCTAATGGCAAATCTGGCCTTACTACGTTTTACGCTTTCGCTATTATCATGTTCTCGGCGTTCTAGAACTTCAAGGATATGCCAGCCATAATTAGTTTTAAAAGGTACGCTGACATGACCTGGTTCCATGCTATCCATCATTTTCTGAAATTCCGGTACTAAAGCACCTGGCGTTGTCCAACCCAGATCTCCACCTTTAATAGCACTCCCTGGATCATCTGAGTTGCCTTTAGCTAATAGTGCGAAGTCGTCCCCGCTTTCAATACGAATCTTTAATTGTTCCGCTTTATGTTTTGCTTGTTTGCTAGTAATCAGATCGTCTGGCTTTATTAATATATGCCTTGCATGAGTTTGTTGAACGATATTTTTCTCATCACTTCTAATATCGGATATTTGAATAATATGGAAGCCACTGGGACTTTGAATTAATTCGCTGATATCACCCTTTTCCATCTCGGGGATATAGTCGGCGAATAACGATGGGACATCTTCCAGTTTACGCCAGCCTAAATCACCACCATTTTCTGCATTTCCCCCGTCAGAAACTGTTTTTGCAGTATCAGCAAAGTCGGCACCGGACATAAGGTCTTCACGAACTTGACTCGCAACTTGACGAACTTGTGCAATTTCATCGGGTTTAGCTGCTGAAGGTAACGCTAGTAATATATGTGAGATTTGGATCTCTGTTTGCGTCGTTCCTTGAAACTCTTGATTTACCAGAAAGTTATCAATTTCTTTTTCAGTAACAACGATACGATTTTCAACTTGTCGTTTACGTAGCTGACTCAATGTTATTTCATTACGGATGTCTTCTCGAAACTGTTCGTAGTTATACCCATCGTTTTCAAGGATCTCGCGAAATTGACTTAGTGACACCTGGTTTTCGGCGGCGATATTACTGATGGTGCGATTTAGAGATTCGTCATCTACCTTGACCCCGCTTCTTTGAGCTATTTGTAATTGGATACGGGTTTGAACCATTTTATCCAATACCTGGCGTTCTAGAATAGATGCGGGGGGTAATTGAGTGCCTTGTTGTTGTAATTGACCACGTACGGTTCGTACCTTTGTTTTCAGTTCGCTTTGCATAATCACGTCGTCATTGACTATGGCAACAATACGATCAAGTGGTACATAGGCATGACCATTTGACTGAAATAAAAATAGGGCAAGTAACCCCAACATATAATGTCGGGGTTTAATCTGGGGAAGTCTAAAATTCACTCTGGTAACCGGGGATCTGTTGTTTTAGGAAGTCTACTGTCTTTTTACCTATGCCGGCTAGTCCTTTCAGCTCCATTTGTAAGAATATACCTGTATCAAATTCGCCATCAACGCTTGTCAGGAAGCGTCGAGCGACAGCGCGTACACCCCAACAGCAATCTTCATATTCGATTCCTGCGAAGAGCTCTAATGATCGTCCTTCAGGTATTGCATAATTCCAGCGACCAACGACACTCCAGTTTTGTTTGATTGGCCATCGAAGTGAAATATCACTCTGTTCGATATCTGTAGAGTCACGGCGTACACGGTAAGCCATATTTAATATTTTGCCCGGCGCAGGGTTATAGATAGCTTGAGCGGTTATCTTTTCTGTTCCATGGCTAACATTTGGATCCCAGATTATATCTCCGCCAATCTTCCAGTGATCAATCACCTTGGTTTTAAACTCTGCGATGAATGCAGAACTGTCTTCGTCTCGAACAGTACCCCCTGGTAATGTGACCTTTCGATCACTCAAATAAATGATCTGCCCGAAACTGATATGCCCGAGATCCCGCCCGGTTTCCTGATTGATCAAGTGGGAGCTAACAGCCATGGTGATTTGATTGGCATCGCCTACGCGGTCATTACCACTAAATCGATCTTCACGAAACAGTGAATCAAATGACGTCGTGAGTAAACCGGTATCAAATACAGGCAAGTCTGATTGACCTTCATTAGGGACATAAAGGTAAAACATCCTCGGCTCAAGCGTTTGTAAAAAATTTGTATTGAAAAGACGAGTCTCTCTTTCAAGAAAGATACCACTGTCAAGACTAACAATAGGTAGCACGCGGCTAGGCGTATTATCAAAGGCGCCGGAGTCTTCCAAACTATATTGTGTGTAATCCAGAGCAATCTTTGGCTCAAGGAAAGTGGAAACTGTGCGAACAGGGAAACTCAGGTAAGGTTTTAAACTGAGGCGCCCACCATTGACGTTATCAGTAAAGATAGTGTCATCGCCACGTTCGAAATAGACGGCTTCACTCGCTAATCCATAGTTAAGCTCACCGTAAGTTCGCGGTGAACCGTAATTAAACAAAATCTGCGGTAAACGTTTATAGGGCCGTGAGGTGGCGGCAATACTGCGATCTACGGTCTGGTAATCCTGAACACGAGTTATAATATCCCAGTTATCACCTCTATAAGAAAGGTCAAAGCGGCGATCTAAATAACGAGTGCTGGTTGTGCTTAGCTGGCTGCCAAAGTCTTCGAAATAAAATTTGTCTGAGACTCTATTATAGGTAAAGAATATATCGCCCGTATCAGCAAATTGCTGATGATGAGTGATGCTGAATGCATTTCTATCTTCATCTCCTCGCTCATTATCACTCGCCAAGTATTCAACGTTTATTTCACCTGCAGCACGAGAAAATAAGTACCTATATTCTCCCATTGCCATCACGCCACTACTAGTTAAAACCCTTGGTGTTAGGGTGGCGTCCATATTGGGTTTGATGTTCCAATAGTAAGGTGTGCGTAATTGGAAACCATGTCGGTTGGTATTGCCATAACTCGGAGCAAGAAAACCACTTTTTCGTTCGTTGCTAAGTGGGAACGATAGATAAGGGGTGTAGAAGACAGGGACATCTTTAATTTTAAGAACGACATTACGTGCCTTTCCATAGTTTGTCTCGTGATTGAGAGATAGGCTGCTGGCAGAGAAACTCCAGAATTCATCACCTGGGTCACAAGTTGTGTATTTGAGACCTTCCATATCGGTTCGGGTACCGATATCAAGCAACATTTTGTCCGCGTTACCACGCGCGCGGCTGTCTTTTAATATGTAATCAGCATTAGAGAACTCACCGACGCCATTATCGAATTGTAAAAAGGCATCTTCACTGTTCAGGAATAAGGCTTCATCCCAATAATTGACGTTACCACCTAGATTGGCAGTATCGTTTGGTTGATTGTATTTAATAGTATCCGCTGTGACTTGTTGCGCGTCTCTAGTGATCTCCGCGTTGCCAGTTAATGTCGAGATCCCATTTTCTATCAGATCTGCTTCATCGGCAGTCATATGTGTATCGCCTTCGGCTAATTCCGCATCAACATAGGGTCTATCCGGGATATTGAGTGATTGTGGGCAGATCAGACTCCTATAATCACCACCAAGTTCAGCGGCTGGTGTCACCACAGTCAGTCCGAGCGATAGCGCACTGGTACCGCTTAGTACGATGAGTTTTTTCAGTACAAGCTTCATTCCATTCCGTGTATTTATAATTATTATGCCTAGTTTATAGTGTCTAAAATCGCATACAATGGTTTTATCTTCAAATTTTTATTCAAAATTATTGTTAAAGACTTAATTGCAGCTATTTTTGGTTAAAATTAAGCAGATCAATACAAAATCAATCTGATGAGAATACTCTTTATAAGCGCTTTTTCGTTACTGATAGTAGCGGCCTTGTTTTGGACGAAGCCTAATACGCGCGCTGAACTTCAATCTTTGCCGCCACCCACTGTAAATATCGATTTTGTGGGGCAAATTGATATCCAGCCTATCACAGAAGTCACTGGGAAATTACAGCCTGCTCGAAAAGCACGTCTACATTTTCAGGTTTCCGGACAAATAGACCGACGTTTTGTTGAGGCCGGTCAATATGTTGAAGAGAATGATGAGATGCTCAGTATTGAATCGGGTGATTTCGTCGACGCCGTAGAAGAATCTGCAGCGATTTTGAAAACGGAACGTGCCGCCATCGAAAGAGATTCTCGACTATTAGAATTAATGCAGCTAGAACGTGAATTGCAAGAACAGGAGGTTGCCAGAATTAAAAAACTGGGCCGGGATTCACTGGCATCCAAGTCAAACTACGATCAGGCGTTACAGGCGTTATATCGACAACAATCGGAAGAGGCGCGTTTCAAACACAGCGTGGATTCAGCTCGATCTCGTTTGATGATAGAACAGGCTCATCTCAATAAAGCGGAACGAAATCTTAAACGAGCTCAATTAACGGCGCCATTCAGCGGGACAGTGAATGATGTCTACGTAGAAGTCGGTGATTATGTTTCTCCGGGACAGGCGGCTCTTGAGATTGTCCAAATCGATAAACTTGATTTGAATCTTGAGATAACAGGTAGTTCTGCAGCGCAGTTACAGTTAGGACAAAACATAAAAATAGTTACCAATAATGATGAAAGAGAAGGACAGATAATTGCACTAGCGGTTGCTCCTGACCCTGAAACAAATACCCATACTTTAAAGATACGTTTGCCGTCTGATGGATTGTTTGCCGGTCAATTGGCGGTGGCACAATTGCCAGGAAGGTTTTACAAAGCTGCTAATGTTATTCCCATTAGCGCTATATTGTATGAAGACGGGCAGTCTTACGTCTTTGAAGTAATTAATGACCGTGCTGTTAAAAGAACCGTCAAATTGATTGAGCGATATAAAAATGTCCAAATTATTGCAGGAATTGAGTCGGGCCAGACTATAGTAAGCAAGGATGTTTCCAGTTTGGCTGATGGGCAAGCCGTTATCATTCCTTAGACAGAAGTTTAAATCTGTTTAATATTCAATCATGCCACTTATTCATTTTTCACTCAAAAATCCATTATTAATTAATTTAAGCCTCTTTATTATTTTTATAATGGGTGTGTTTGCCTGGCATGGGCTACCTCAGGAAATATTTCCAGTTGTGGATCTGGATTTGATAAGCATACAAACCACCTATGAAGGTGCGTCGCCAGCAGAAGTAGAACAACAAGTCACTCTACCCATTGAAGAAGAATTCGAAGATAGCCAGGATATCGATTACATCCACTCAACTAGTAAGGAAGGTCTTTCCAGTATCTATATAAAGTTAAAATCAGGCTCAAATGTAGATGACTTTATGCGTGATACAAGAACATTGATTGATCGCGTTGACGATTTACCTGATGCAGCTGAAGAACCAGAATTAAATCGTATTCGTACTCGTTTTCCGGTAATAACACTGACTCTCTTTGGCAATCTTTCCAAAGCTGACTTGTATGAGTATTCAGAAAAAGCGCGTAGAAAAATGCAGAAGATTAAAGGTGTCGCTAGTGTCGGCATGGCAGGTGAACGTGATTGGGAAATCTGGGTTGAAATAAACCCGCATGAATTGGCAGCACTTAATATCCCGCTGTCACAAATCAATAATGCACTTAGAAATAACCTGATTGACCAACCTGGAGGTTCAATAAAATCAAATGAAGGTGATATTCGTTTAAGGGGAAAAGGTGTGACACCCGAACCGAAAAATATTGAACAAATCGTATTGCGAACGAATGCCAATGGTGGTGAATTAAAACTGGGTCACGTTGCCAAAGTCGTTCGTCGGTTCGAGGAAGCAGAAACCTACGCACGATTTAATGGAAAGCCCTCGGTTAATTTGACAGTGACTAAAACAGCTGAGGCATCAACAATACGGATATCAGAAAAAATAAAGGCATTAGCTGATGAATTAAGTGAAGAATTACCAGAGAGCATCAATGCTGGATACCACACAGACTCGTCAGTTTATGTAAAGACACGTTTAAATCTGGTGAAGTCTTCGGGTTTGATAGGTTTGATACTGGTTTTGATTTCTTTATATCTATTATTGAATTTTCGTATCGCTGCTATTACTGCCTTTGGTATACCCGTGTCTTTTCTCTTCGCTGTCATTCTGCTTTATTATTTCGATTACACGATTAATATGGTTTCATTATTTGCTTTCTTGATTGTGTTGGGAATGATTGTTGATGATGCCATCATCGTCACGGAGAATATTTATCGACATATAGAAGCTGGAATGCCACCAATGGAAGCCGCGTCATTGGGTGCGAAGGAAGTATTCTGGCCTGTCGTTGTTTCAACATTAACAACGATTGCTGCTTTCTTACCCATGTTTGCTATTGGCGGAATATTAGGTGCATTTATAAAAGTAATCCCGGTTGTCGTTTGTTGTGCTTTAGTTGGATCACTTCTTGAAGCATTCGTTGTTTTACCTTCACACGCAGGACACATCCTGAAGTTTGAAAAAAAGAAACCACGATTTAATTGGACCACGCTTTTAAACAGATATGCCCGCTTATTACATTGGGCAGCATTGAACCGATATTTCGTCGCTACTTTAAGTATATGTGTCTTGGTTATCAGTCTTACTTATGCGAATACCCGTTTACCATTTCAATTATTTGGCGATGTAGAAATCGGACAGTTTTTTGTCAATATAGAAGCGCCTAACACCTACAGTCTTGAAGATAGTCTCAAATTAGCAGTTGAACTTGAAAACAGGATAAACAAGCTCATGACAGAAGATGAATTGCTCACTTTATTGACAAATGTTGGCGTTAGTATCATCGATCCAAATCGCAGTAAAACCGGGAGTAATGTTTTGCAGTTTGTTATCGATTTGCAAAAACCGGTACCTACCAGTTTTATTGAAGAATGGGTAACCCCTGTTGTTAGCTTTGATTTTAATATGAGTGGTAAACGAACTCGAAGTGCAGATGAAATCATTAATGTAATCAGAAAAGATTTATTACAAGTCCCCGGAGTAGATCGTTTGAGTATTCTGAAACCAAACGCAGGCCCGGCTGGTGATGATATTGAACTTGGCATCGTCAGTGCCGATCTTGACGTATTACATAAAACAGCGGTTGAGATAAGTGATTATATGAAACGCATGCCCGGTGTAAACGATGTGGTGCATGATCAAGAACCAGGAAAGCTGGAATATAAATACCAATTGAATGAACGTGGTAAACGTCTTGGCTTAACACAAAATGAATTGGCCAGTGCTGTGCGTAGTGGGTATCTCGGCAATGAAGTAGTGCATGTGACATGGGAAGACAAACGCTTGCCTGTGCGTGTTATCTACCCAGAATCAATGCGCGAACAATCTACCAGTTTGAATAGTCTGCCAATTATTCTTGCTACAGGTCAGACCGTTTATCTGAACGATGTAGCTGATATCAGTATTGGTCGCGGTTTAAATCAAATACGCCGGCGTGATTCACAACGTATGGCAAAGATTACTGCTGATGTTGATACATCGATTACGACACCCAGTGTAGTAACGGCACAGGTCAACGATGTTTTTGGTAATGCAACAGATAAACGCCCCTATACATTATTGTACTTGGGTGAAAAGAAAAAAGCCGAAGACTCATTTAAAGGGATGAATCAAGCATTAGTCATTGCGTTAGTTGTTATCTTCTTTATGTTGACGGCGCTTTTTAAATCGCTCATTGAACCACTGGTTGTTATGTTTGCTATTCCGTTTGGGTTTATTGGTGTAGTCATTGGGCATGCTGTATTTGATTACAATATACAGTTTCTATCTGCTGTTGGTATGTTAGCTTTGTCCGGTATCATTGTTAATGACTCACTTATTATGGTGGATTTTATCAAGCGACTTAGAAGTGAAGGAAACGACAGGATCACTGCTGTTGTTGAAGCAGGCAAGGTACGTGCCCGACCAATAATTTTAACAACCATCACTACCTTTTTAGGTGTGTCACCATTAATATTTTTTGCAACTGGGCAAACAGCATTCCTGTCTCCCATGGCGGTTAGTCTGGGTTTTGGTTTGCTATTTGCGACTGTATTAATACTTTTAACCTTGCCGTGTTTCTATTTGATTGCAGATGATATCCGTAATCGGTTTTTAAAAAACAAGAGTAAGTCTGTAAATGGTGAACACATCACATGAAACACGTTCTTGTTACAGGTTGCTCATCTGGTATTGGTCGTTGCATTGCTAATGGACTAAAAGAACGTGGCTTTAATGTTTTTGTTACCGCAAGAAAACAGGAAGACATCGATGAACTAGGTAAAGCAGGATTCGAAGCAATTATGCTAGACCTTGCTGATACTAAGTCAATTCAAGCCGCTGTTGTAACTCTTTTAAGTAAAACAAACGATCAACTCTATGGTTTGATAAACAATGCGGCTTATGGCTTGACCGGTGCGATGGAAGATATTCCCGTCATGGCATTACGCGATCAATTTGAAACAAATATATTTGGCACACAAGAATTAACCAATCTACTTATCCCGGTAATGCGTAAACAGCATAACGGTCGCATTATTCAGATTAGTTCTGTGCTCGGTTTTATAACCATGAAATTTCGTGGCCCATATTGCGCCTCAAAATATGCATTGGAAGCCATAAGTGATGCGATGCGTTATGAACTGAACAATACAGGGATAAAGGTAAGCTTGATAGAACCCGGGCCAATAAAGAGTAACTTCAGAAACAACGCGCTTAGCAATTTTCGGACTGTGATTAATAAAGAACATAGCCATTTCAAACGAGATTACGGCAAGATAGAAAATGAACTGAATGGCGAGAACTATAGCGTACCATTTTCCCTGGAACCTGAAGCAGTACTAGACAAAGTGATACACGCATTAGAAAGCGAAAAACCAAAAGCACGTTATTATGTGACTTTCCCAACTTATTTGTTTGCATTCTTGAAGCGAATATTGCCAAGTGTGCTTTTAGATAAGATCCTTGTTAGAATTTAGCTCTTCTACTAATCATCGCAATCCGACTGCAATATATTCACATTCACTATTCTAAGCATATGTCAGAAGAAATATTTAGTTATTATGATTATGGTATTACCTGTATAGACACAGGATACATTCGACCAAAAATGGCTGCTATTTATATGGTTGAGCATGGTAAAGAGGTAGCCATCATTGAGACCGGCACTAATTATAGCCTTGCTAGAGTATTAGCATTGCTTGATGAAAAAAATATAGCGCGTTCTCAAGTACGTTACGTGATCCCAACACATATTCATCTTGATCACGCTGGTGGGGTGGGCCGCATGATGGAGGCATTTCCTGATGCAGAGTTGATAGTCCATCCCCGAGGTGCAAGGCATCTGATAGATCCGACGCGTTTAATCAAGGGCGTAACTGAAGTTTATGGGCAGGAAAAATACGACGCATTGTATGGCGAGCTCATCGCTGTTTCAAAAGACAGAGTTGTAGAAGCGGAAGATAATATGGCGTTTTATCTGGGAGGTAGAATGTTTCTTATACGTCAAACCCCCGGACATGCTGAACATCACATATGTATTTGGGATGAGCAAAGTAACGGCTGGTTTACTGGCGATACCTTTGGTGTTTCATACCAGGAAATGATTGGTCCAGAATATAGACATATAATACCAACGACTACTCCAGTACAATTCGCGCCAGAAAAATTGATCAGTTCGATCAAATTAATAATAAGCCATAAGCCAGAGCGTATTTATCTGACTCATTTTGGTCTATTAGAGAACCCGCAATATTATGCTGAGAAATTGTATCAGGGTATCTCTTATTATTGCGAGGTCGCACAAACCAACCGTAATACGTTAAACCCAATAGAAAAAATAGAAGATACGATATCCAGAAAAGAATGCGCTCAATTAAACCAGATCGTGCCCGACATAGATCTGGCAACAGCTCACGAATTACTAGAAATGGATTTGAGTTTAAATGCGCAGGGATTAGTTGTTTGGTTAAACCAGAGTAAATAATTACGATTTGTTTAATCGCGATGCTGCTGGATGTTCCCGGTAAAAAGATTTAAGAAGGTCTTATCCTGAGTCAAAAATAGTTAGTGATTAATAAGTTTAGGGTAACTTTATAACCGGCTTCTCTGCATTCTTTTTATAGAGTGTTACGATGTTCCCGATACGCTGCACTAATTCAGCTCCCGTATTGTCACAAATCTGTTTAATGCCCGCGTCGCGCTCTTCTCTTTCTCCTAGGCGGCATTTAACTTTTATTAGTTCATGGCGTTCCAGAACTTCTTCAATTTCTTTTATAAGCGCTTCGGTGATGCCATGTTGGCCTGCCCAGACAACAGGTTTTAGATGGTGTGCTGATTGGCGTAGAAATTTCTTTTGTGCGTTAGTAAGTTTCATAATATATGTCGTGATATTTCGAGTGTATTAGTTTCTTTTGAAGTTGAATTTTCTGGCGAATTTGACCGGGCGTTATTTTATCTCGGACCTATTATCAGTATTTAATGTATTTCTTCTTCTTCGCTTGATTGCATGTCGTATTCTACTTCGTCTGATTCATCATTGGGGTTTTCATTATTATCTAATTGTTTTTCTTCTACCATAGAGGATGAATCGGAAGAAACGCCGATATGAAAAGCGGCGTAACCTGGTAGCATAAATTGATTCAATGCCATACCCAGTATACGTCCTTTTACCGGTGTTTCTATTCTGATTTCTTCGGTCGTTAATGGGTTTATAATATAGCCAAGTAGTTGTCCGGGCTTCACGTTAGCACCTATCTTTACTTTAGACATGAGTATGCCGCCGCTATTTACTCTTACCCAGCGCGAACTGTAGTAGATAGGTTGAGGCTCAAACCATAGACGCAATTTGTTTAAGATACCGAGGTGACCGATTAGTGTGTTGATCGTTTTTATACCAGACTCCACATATTCTTCTTGTAGTGAACCCGGTTGACCAAGTTCAAATGCCACTGTCGGAATCCCTGCGAGTGTTGCGGCGGCTCTTAAGCTTTTTCCATGACCTGATTTATGAAGTACAGCAGTAGAGCCAAAATGACCAACAAATTCGCGAACATTGGGTTTATTCATATCTGCACGTAATTGCGGCAGGTTGTTACGTTTGAATGATCCTGTATGAAAATCAACCACGTAATCACAATGGTTTATTATTTGTGTAAAAAAACGATATGCGATTCGCGATGCAGCGCTTCCGGTTGGATTTCCAGGAAAGTGACGATTGAGGTCGCGTCGATCGGGTAGATAGCGGGAATTAGCCGTAAACCCGTATATATTAACAATAGGAACACCTATGACGGTACCATTAACCTCCATTGGGTCCATATTACGAATAACACGCCTAACGATTTCAATGCCGTTTAGTTCATCACCATGTATTGCTGCAACCAGACAAAGTACAGGGCCAGACTGATTCCCCCTAACCACAACAACCCGTGGTTTGACCGTTTTTCCAGAAAAGGATTGCCCTACTGACCAGCTGAGTTCTCTTAATTCTCCAGGCTGAACAGTTTGCTTTAAAATAGTTAGTGGTGATTGTGCAGTCGGGTCGAGGTTGTTTTCAGTTAATGCATTCTCTTTTTCTAGAAGCAATTCTTCTATTGTTTCTGGTTCATCAGGTTCGATTGAAATATTTTTGTTTAAATCGATGTTAAATTCGACAGGAATTTCTGGTGTAATAATATCAGTTGCATTATTTATATCTTCTGTCGCTGATAAATTGTATGGAAAAACAGTAATGCCTATAACCAACATAAATAATAAAATATCTGTGTAGGTTCTATTCTTCATAATTAGTATGCGTACTTTAATGTTCGGCAATGGACTTAATAATAGAAATGCGATCTTCAAAACTTGCGGGTAGGGCGTCAATTTTATCAATTGCATCCAGTCGATGTTTTAAACCTGCACCATTGGCAATTTGTATTGCAAGGCCGGGTCTGGCATTAAGTTCGAGCACAAGCGGGCCGAGTTCTGCATCAAGAACGATATCTACCCCAAGATAGCCTAAAGGTGCGAGTTCATAACAACGCGCTGATAACAATAATAAATCCTGCCAGCCAGGGATCTGTACATTACCCAGTACCGAACCAAAATCAGGATGCTCACTTATACGGCGATCTTTACAAACGGCATATGTTGTAATACCGGTTGTTAAGTGAATACCAACACCCACGGCACCTTGGTGAAGGTTTGCTTTGCCATCAGATTGTTGTGTAGGTAAACGTAGCATAGCCATCGCAGGTATGCCTTTATATATCAACACGCGTATATCCGGCACACCCTGATAACTAATCTCATTAAATATAGGATCAAACTTGACACGATATTCAATAATTGCCTGATCAACTTGCCCACCAAGACTATAGACACCACCCAAAATGTTTTCGACATGATGTTTAACTGAGATTGCGTTAATTGCAGTATTGTTTGGTTTAAGGAACAGTTCTTTGCGACGGTCATTGATAACCAGAATGCCCTTGCCGCCACTACCGTGTGCCGGTTTGATAACAAAGTCTTTTTTGTCCTGAATAATTTCATTGATCGAATTTGATTCATGAACGGTTTTGATCAAACCGTATAGCTTGGGAACAGCAATATTAGCTTTTTCAGCTAAGTGTTTTGTGTACACTTTATCGTCGACAAAGCGATACATTTTGCGAGGATTATGTGGCATGACATAGTTGCGATTACGAGCATTAATGCCTACTACGCCAGCGTCACGCAGCTTATGAATTCGTTCTAGGATATTCATTTAGTTTCATTAGCGAGGTCTTTAAATCGCATTAGTTCTGTGACTCGATAACCGGTATATCTGCCAGCGGTGAGAAATAACGCCAATATAAGTAATAATAGTTCAGGGAAATTGAACATAAGATGCTCAAGTTGATTATTTGTCATCACGAAATATCCAATTATCGCAATAAATAAACTGCCAACAGCTTCTTTTATTGCCTCGAATGCACCTGTCTCCTCCCATGTGATAGATAGACGCTCGATGACCATAGTGAGTATTACGATAGGGAACAAGGCGATTGAAATACCACGATCGATATCAAGATCATGGCTTAACAAGCTGATGGCCAACATCAATATGATGACCATGACCAAAACTGCGCTCAGTCTTGGGACCAGCAAGAGGTTTAGGCGTTCAAGCAGAAACCGAAAGGCGAGCCCGCTGCCTGTGATCAGGCTAAAAAGAATGATGCCCCATAATAACTCTGTTTCTCTAAAGGCCAGAGAGATTAAAATAGGCATGAATGTTCCGAAGCAGGGAACTCCGACTATTGTTCGCATAAAGACAACGACAAATGCACCCAAAGGGATCATGAGTAATATGATGTATACATTCTGGCTTGCAAGAGGCAGCTTATATAAAGACCAACTGTGCAAAAATGATTGTTTTGATTTTGCACGTTCTTGAGATATGTCTGCTTCTGAATAAGGTCGCTGTGTTAATGAAAAGCGAATATGTTCATTTTTACCACCTTCAATATTTAATATAGGTTCTTCGCCAACACTCCAGCGCATGAAATTAGCAGGATAACCTTTATTCCCGGACAGGGGATCAAAGCCTTCCCATGTTTGTCCATTATGTACCTCAAGCCAGGGTATTAATTTCGCATCAGTAACGCCTTCGTCCAGACTGATACCGTTAATAAGTCGTGATGAAATGCGCGCGCCTTTTAAGACATATATAATACGTTTAACCCATTGTTCTGTTCCAGGAGTCAATCCTTTTTGAATGACAAGCACGTTGTTATTAGGCGAAGGTTCGTTAAGTTGTACTAATAACTGACCAACAAATGTAAATATGTCGGCTGATTCACTACGCACTTTTTTTAATGTGTCTTCTATTGCAGAAGCTAATGGTTCTTCATATTCTGGTTTTACAGCCGTAGCAGGGGCTTTACTTTTTTTAAAGATGTTTTCATTTGATACGTCTTCGGGGACAACTTCTATACGATAGTAGAGCCGTTGTTTACCTTTTGCTTTTCGGATGGACCATTCGGCGTGCCGATCTTTATGTCTGTTGGTCACATTTAAGCCATAACTGCGAGAGACAAAGAATTCATCCAGTTTTAAAAAATTTCCCAATTTATCGGGAATATCGAGGTTAACTCGTGCTGAACGCCCTAAGCCATCAAACTCAACACGAGCCTCAACAGCCCAAATAGATGATGTTTGGTTTGGTACTAATGGTAGCCCTAATGTTTTGACTTTGGCATACATCAAACCCAGGCTCGTTATGGCGAGCAAGAGGCAAAAAATCTTTATATTGAGCTCACGCATGCGTGAAATATTTCCCTGTTGGAGAAGTGTCGGTGCTAATTATAGGGGCAGGTTATTTTTTATGTAAGCATGATTTATTTGCGGTAAAGGTCTTACTTGGGTCGATTAGCACGTTATTTTTTAAAGTTCTACGACCTAACAACAAGGGATAGTGAAAGTTTGTCCTGTCTACAAGTGTGACGGGCGTTATATAATTTCGACCATTGAGACAAAGCTTCATCTCAACGACATAACGTAACATGCTATCTCCCGAATGCTCTTTAATTTTTGTTTCTTTGATCACTGGTTTTTCAACAATGATCTTTGTTTCAACTTGTGTACCACTTTTGTTCTTAGGTTGGGTTAAAGTGAATTTGACCCAGGTCTCATCGCCTATTTCATAGGTTTCAATATGAGTGGCATGAATAGAGCTTGTCAGTGCACCTGAGTCTAGTTTTGCTCTTACTTTAATGCCCCATGGCTTAATAACTGCTGATTCCAGCCAGCCTAATACTTCAGGTTCTGCATTTGCAGGAAAATACAATATGACTGAAAGAAAGAAAAAGCTGTGTTTAAGAATTTTTATAAACATTAGTTGGGTATATTTTACAATTTATCGGATATAGGAAGTTAATCCAAGGTATAGACAAATTGCAAATTATTTTAAGTGTTATTAATTTTAAGGCGTAGTCATTCCCGCACAGGCGAACATTATTTTATTGGATACCGGATCTTTGCCCGGTATGACAGGGGTATAAATATTTTATTGATAAAACGTACTTCGATTCTTTGCATAATACTCTAATGTTTTGTAAATAATATTAATGATACTTCTTGAGGTAATAGTAGCGCCGCTTAATTGATCGAACTCACCACCATCTTTCTTTATAGCCCATTTTTTTTCAGGCAAGATTGCGAGTGAAGTGTTATTGAAATTCTGCAACCAACCTGTTTTATCCTGATGTGCCTGATCGCCAAAGCCTTCTGTTTCATTATCTTGCAGAATTCTTACGCCCGCTAAGGTGCCATCATAATGTATCCCGATAATTAGACTAATATCACCGTTATAGCCTTTTGTTATAACGGGCATCAAGCTGACGGCGACAGGTTGATTATCAAGCCTTGCCCTATAAACGGTGATGTTGCCGGTGTTGTTAATCTTAACAGGCACTTTGAGTTTTATTTTATCAGTGAATAAATCATTATCGTATTCAACAGGCAGTACTTCGTTGATGATCGCGAGTGCTGCTTTTTGTTTATTGGATGTGATTTTATCTTTAGTGACTTCATTAACCACGAAGATTCCAATGACACAGATTACGCTGATAATAATCAACGGTAAAAGAGTGATGAGTTTCTGTTTAAATGAGTTAGTTGCTGAATTCATTTTTCCCCTAATGCCTTGGGGCGAGTGTAGTAATCAATCAAGGGGACTATTCCATTCATTATCAAGATTGCAAAGGCGATACCATCCGGGTAACTGCCCCATGTTCTGATGACATAAATAAATAAACCTACCCCTATACCATAGATAATCTTGCCTCTGGGAGTGGTAGATGAACTTGCAGGGTCTGTGGCAATAAAAAAGGCACACAACATCGTGCCACCAGTCAACAAGTGGAAGAGCGCAGAAGGAAATACATCGGTATCAATAAAATTAAACAATAAACTGACGATAAAGATACTACCCAATACGCATAATGGGATTTCCCAACGAATGACTTTATTGATGATTAAAAATATGCCACCTGCAAGATAAGCCATTGCAACCCATTCCCAGTCTGTGCCGCCAAACGTACCATAGAGTGGACTGGACTTTATCTCGGGAACCATCGTCATCAGGCCTAATTCTAGTTTCATATTGGTTAACGGTGTGGCGCCCGATACAGCATCTAACTCGATTGGTAACCCTGAAAAAATAATACTGATGCTTTGACCGATGGTTAATCCTTGCTCTGTAAGCCCACTTAAGTCGGGCCAATAGGCCATTTGTACCGGAAAGGATAGGAGCACAAAGACATAACCGGCCATAGCGGGGTTAAAAGGATTATTGCCAAGTCCACCAAAAAGATGCTTCGCAATAACGATGGCGAATGCTATTCCAGTGAAGGTTGCCCACCACGGAGTATAGGGTGAAATGGTAAGTGCAAAAAGAATCGCTGTTATGATCGCGGTGCCGTCTGTAATGACAGGGCGAATTGTTTGTCGGCGAATCTTTAAGATTGACGCTTCAAGTATTAACGCAAAAGCGGTCGCTAATACACAATTAACCAGCACCCCTATGCCAAAAAAATAGGTACTGAGTAATATTCCCGGGATCAATGCATACAACACCTTACGCATTATTGTTGCGACAGCATTATCTGAGTGAGTATGTGGAGAAGAAGTCGACATGTTTTTAATTAGCAGACACCATGGTGATGCAATCAACTGGACATGGTGCGATACATAATTCACAACCCGTGCAATAGGCGTTAATAACACTGTGCATTTGTTTAGGCGCACCGATGATGGCATCGACAGGACACGCAGTAATACATTTAACGCAACCGATGCAAAGTTCTTCCTCGATTAAGGCAAGTCGAGGTACGGCGTATTTATCGGTTTTCTTGTAGAGCGGTTTAATAGGCATGCCGACTTTTAACGACAATGCCTTTACGGTTGCATCACCACCGGGTAAGCAGCGGTTAATATCTGCTGTATGATTTTCGATGGCTTGTGCATAAGGGAGGCAACCATTAAAGCCACAGTCTCCACATTGTGTTTGTGGTAAGAGCGCCTCAATCGATTCAACCTCTTGTTGCTGTGTTTGTAGTAAGGTGTCACTTTCCTGATTTGGAATAAGACACCCTATAAGTGCTATAAAGATAATGATAAGCAATAATGCAATTAAAAATGAAATGCTCATTTCAGTCCTGCCAACCCCATCAGACCCATTGAAAATATCCCCAATGTGATAAGCAATATGGGCAAGCCGCGAAAAGGTATGGGTACATTTTTATTATCAATACGTTCGCGTAAGCTGGTTAAGACTACTAGCAAAAACAAAAAGCCAATACCTGTGCTAATACCGTATTGCAATGCGTACAAAAAAGAATGGCTTTGTTCCCGGGATAATAAAATAACCGCCAATAGAATCGAGTTGATTAAAATAATCGGCACCAGGCTTTCGACTTGTTTGTGCATGAGAGGAAGTAATCGTTGCATTAATTGTTGAGATGCGTATACAACAACAATAATCGATATAACATAGAACAGGAGATCGAGATATTGTAATGCTAGCGGAATGATGATCAGGTGCTCGATCAAATAAACACAGGGTAGACAAATCGCCAGGCAATAAGTAGTCGCTAAACCAACGAGCCAGGCGGTATTCATCCGTTGACTCGCAGCGACTTGCAGATCAAGACCAACAAGATAGGTTAATACGAGGTTATTAACCAACGCGGTACTGAATATTAATCCGAAGAACTCACTCATTAAATGAGTATCGGATTTTTAAGACCTTACAACAAGTTTTCTAAGATATTTTATGCGTCATTCCCGTGTAGGCGAGAATCTAGTCAATAATAGTTTAAAGCTGGATCCCCGCTTGCGCGAGGATGACGAGGAAGTTAAAGGTTAGTGAGGATGGCAAGGCGGCTTGAAACCAGTGCGTTAATTTAACTTATTTATGTGTCATTCCCGTACGACTGCATGGATGCAGGAGGTAGAGCGATTCAGGAGACAAAGCCGAGGCGAGAATCTAGTCAATAATACTTTAAAGCTGAATCCCCGCTTGCGCGAGGATGACGAGGAAGTTAAAGGTTAGTGAGGATGGCAAGGCGGCTTGAAACCAGTGCGTTAATTTAACTTATTTATGTGTCATTCCCGTACGACTGCATGGATGCAGGAGGTAGAGCGATTCAGGAGACAAAGCCGAGGCGAGAATCTAGTCAATAATACTTTAAAGCTGAATCCCCGCTTGCGCGAGGATGACGAGGAAGTTAAAGGTTAGTGAGGATGGCAAGGCGGCTTGAAACCAGTGCGTTAATTTAACTTATTTATGTGTCATTCCCACGTAGATGGGAATCTAGTAAACGATACTTTAAAGCTGGTTCCTCGTTTGCACGAGGATGACAAGGAGGTTTAAGGTTAGTGAGGATGACAAGGCGAGTCAAAGTTAGTGAGGGTGACAAAGCGGTTTAAATTCAGTGCGTTCATTTAACGTATTTATGTGTCATTCCCGCGTAGGCGGGAATCTAGTCAATAATAGTTTAAAGCTGGATCCCCGCTTGCGCGAGGATGACCGGTAGATTTAAAGTGGGAACCCTGACTGTACGAGTATGATAGGCAGGTAGTAGGAGACAGACTTAAGTCTGTCCCCGAGTATCATTTTACCTTCATACCCGGCGCTGCACCTTCTTCCGGATGCAGGATAAAGAGGTCTTTTCCGCCCGGACCTGCCGCCAACACCATGCCTTCCGATAATCCAAAGCGCATTTTGCGTGGTGCCAGATTGGCCACCATGACAGTAAGTTTGCCTTCTAGGTCTTCCGGGGTATAAGCCGATTTGATGCCGGCGAAAACGTTACGTGTTTCACCACCAATATCCAATGTGAGCTGTAATAGTTTATCAGCCCCCTCAACGTGCGCTGCCTTAACAATCCTGGCGATGCGCAAATCAACCTTCATAAAATCTTCAAAGGAAATTTCATCGGCAATGGGGGCATCTGCAAGTGGGCCGGTTTGGGGTGCTGGTTCAGCAGCTTCGCTGGCGTTTAAATCTTCTTTACTGTCTTCAACCATGGCGTCTATGTGTTCCTTTTCGACTCGTGTCATCAGGGGTTTAAATTTATTTATTTCGTGATCGGTTAATGCCGCACTAACATCTTGCCACTGTAGCGGTGCTATATTAAGAAACGCTTCTGTCTTGCTTGCCAATACGGGTAACACCGGTTTCAAATAAAGAGCAAGTAAACGGAAGCAATTGATGCCCATGCTACAGACGGCCTGTAACTCATCATCACGGCCTTCTTCTTTGGCAATGATCCACGGTTTGTGATCATCAATATACTGGTTCGCTTTATCAGCCAAAGCCATAATCTCGCGCATTGCTTTAGAATACTCACGCGATTCATAAGCATTGGCAATGCTTTCACTAGCAGCAACCATTGATTCAAATAAAGCTTGATCATGAATAGACGCAGCGAGCTTCCCTGCAAAACGTTTTTTGATAAAGCCCGAACAACGACTGGCAATGTTAACCACCTTACCTACCAGATCAGAGTTTACCCGTGCGCTGAAATCTTCCAGATTAAGATCAATATCATCAACACCTGATCCCAGTTTGGCAGCAAAGTAATAACGCAGGTATTCCGGGTTTAAATGATCCAGATAGGTGCGTGCGGTGATAAAGGTACCACGGGATTTGGACATCTTTTGCCCATCAACCGTCAAAAAACCATGCGCAAAGATGGCGGTCGGTGTTCTAAAGCCACTACCGGCTAGCATCGCTGGCCAGAACAAAGCATGGAAATAGATAATATCTTTACCAATAAAATGATACATCTCGGTATCGCTACCAGCCTGGCACCATTCGTCAAAGTCTAGGTTATTGTCACTTTTTTGGCATAAATTCTTAAAGCTGGCGAAATAACCTATTGGTGCATCCAGCCAGACATAGAAGTACTTACCGGGTGCATTGGGGATTTCAAAGCCAAAGTAAGGTTTATCGCGGGAAATATCCCATTCCTGCAATCCGGCTTCAAACCATTCATTAAGCTTATTGGTGACTTCTGCTTGTAGATGTCCTGCACGGGTCCACTTATGCAGCATGTCTTCAAAATCACCGAGCTTGAAGAAATAATGTTCTGATTCTTTCTCGATGGGGGTGGCACCAGAAACAGCAGACACCGGATTCTTTAAATCAGTTGGATTATAGGTTGCACCACAGGACTCACAGCTATCACCATATTGATCAGCGGCACCGCACTTAGGGCATTCACCACGGATGAAACGATCCGGCAAGAACATCTCTTTTTCCGGGTCGTAGGCCTGCTTAATCGTACGCCTGTTTATGTGGCCTTTTTTATTGAGTTCTTCATAGATGGTATTCGATAAGCTCTGGTTCTCATCGGAATGCGTACTATGAAAGTTATCAAACTCGACTGAGAATTCTTTGAAATCTGTCTGATGTTCAGCTGAGATGCGTTCAATCAACGCTTCCGGCGTAATGCCTTCCTTTTGTGCACGCAACATGATGGGGGTCCCATGCGCATCATCCGCACAAACGTAATAGCAAGTATGCCCCTGCATCTTCTGAAATCGTACCCAGATATCCGTTTGGATATATTCGACTAAATGCCCAATATGGATCGAACCATTGGCATAAGGCAGGGCGCTGGTGACGAGAATTTTTCTTTGATTGTCCGACATTCTATTGTTAAGTCTCAAATTGGGGCGCTAAAGTAGCATTATTCAATAGCAGCGTGAAGAGAAGCCGATAAATAATGTAGAATACGCCTCCAATTCATAGTACAGGTTATAAAGTGATGTCGGCAGTCAGTCGTGAACAAGTAGAATCAATACTTTCCAGAATCATCGATCCCAACAGCAAAGCGGATCTGGTCAGTTCAAAATCAGTCAAAGACATCGCTGTTGATGGTAGTGCTGTCACAATCGTTATCCAGCTAGGATATCCGGCTGAAGGCTATAAACAGGAATTAATTGAATCAATAAAAGCTGCTCTAAGCGAGCAAGGTATTGCTGAGGTTAGCGTTGACGTTGCCAGCAAGATTGTCTCGCACTCGGTACAACAGGGTGTGCAGCTATTAGCTAACGTTAAAAATACCATCGCTGTGGCTTCTGGCAAGGGTGGCGTAGGCAAATCAACGACGTCGATTAACCTGGCATTGGCCTTACAGGCGGAAGGCGCAACAGTCGGTATTCTCGATGCCGATATCTATGGTCCTAGCCAGCCGCGTATGCTTGGTCTTAAGGGTAAGCCTGATACCACAGATGGTAAGACTGTTGAGCCTAAGGTCAGCTATGGCGTGCAATCGATGTCGATTGGATATCTCATCGAAGAAGACACCCCGATGATCTGGCGTGGTCCGATGGTAACGGGTGCATTAGAACAGTTGTTGAACGATACCAATTGGCAGGATCTGGATTATCTGATTATTGATCTGCCACCGGGTACGGGTGATATTCAGTTGACCTTGTGCCAAAAAATTCCAGTGAGTGGGGCTGTCATCGTAACCACGCCACAGGATATTGCCTTATTGGATGCAAGAAAGGCATTGAAGATGTTTGAAAAAGTGAACGTGCCTGTCTTGGGGATCATTGAAAATATGAGCACCCATATCTGTAGTCAGTGTGGTCATGAGGAGCATATTTTTGGCAGCGGTGGCGGTGATCAAATGGCCAAGCAATATGATGTTGATTTGCTCGGTGCATTACCACTAGACATTCGAATCCGTGAAGGGGTCGATAACGGTAAGCCTACTGTTGCTATAGAACCTGATTCAGAAATTACCATGAATTATCGGAGTATAGCGCGACGCACAGCAGCTAAGCTGGCAATGCAGTCCAAAGACTATACCGCTAAATTTCCTAAAATCGTTATAGAAGATAACTAAGAGCAATTTATATGAGTGTAAAATCGGATAAATGGATCCGTCGCATGGCGGAGCAACATGGCATGATAGAACCTTTTGAGTCTGGACAGATCAAAACCAAAGGTGAAGAGAGGTTAATCTCCTATGGTACTTCTAGCTATGGCTACGACGTACGTTGTTCAGATGAATTTAAGATTTTTACTAATGTGCATTCGGCAACGGTTGACCCAAAAAACTTTGATGAAAAAAGTTTTGTCGATATAAAAGCAGATAGTTGTATTATTCCTCCGAACTCATTTGCACTTGCAAGAACGGTTGAATTTTTTCGTATACCAAGAAATGTGTTGACGATATGTTTAGGTAAATCAACCTACGCTCGTTGCGGGATTATAGTTAATGTCACACCATTAGAACCTGAGTGGGAAGGGCATGTAACCTTAGAGTTTTCTAATACGACGACCTTGCCAGCAAGAATCTATGCCAATGAAGGTGTCGCGCAGGTCATTTTTATTGAATCGGATGAAGTTTGTGAAACGTCATATAAAGACCGAGCAGGCAAATATCAAGGGCAGACGGGAGTGACCCTGCCCAAAACATAACAGAGTCTATAAACAAAGCGTTTTAAAAGCCGTATTCACTCTGTTCTCGAGTAGCAAGAATCGGATCGAAGATTGTAACGAAAGCACTTAGAGTACCTACAGCACCTATAGCACTGTGCTATAGAATTTACTCTAGGAGAGCTTCGTATGAATATTTTACAAAATAAAGTCGCACTTGTTACCGGTGCCAGCTCAGGGATAGGTCGCGCAACGGCAAAGTTGTTCACTCAAGAAGGCGCAAAGGTTGTCGTAGCAGCAAGGCGACATAAAGAACTGGATACACTGGTAGACGAAATCACACGGGCAGGTGGGGATGCGAAGGCATTAGCGGGTGATGTGAACAAAGAAGCCTATGCAAAAGCACTAATCGAATTTACCGTTCAAGAATATGGTGGTCTTGATATTGCGTTCAATAATGCCGGCACATTGGGCGCTGGGAAAGCAACACCGGGTATCACATTGAAAGCGTGGGAAGATACAATAAGTACCAATCTTACCAGTGCTTTTTTAGGCGCAAAATATCAATTGCCCGCTATGCTTAAATCAGGTGGCTCACTTATTTTCACTTCGTCCTTTGTTGGTTATACAATCGGTCTGCCGCAAAAAGCTGATTATGCAGCCAGCAAGGCTGGGATGATTGGTTTAACAAAGGCACTTGCAGTTGAATATGGTGCAAGCGGGATTCGAGTCAATGCATTGTTACCGGGAGGCACTGATACCCCTATGAGTGGTGAGTTTGCGGATTCTCCAGATATCGTCGAGTTTGTAAAAAATATGCACGTACTAAAAAGAATCGCCAAGCCAGAAGAAATTGCACAGTCAGCGTTGTATCTTGCCTCAGACGCATCAAGTTTTACGACAGGGACGGCAATGCTGGTGGACGGTGGCGTTTCTATTTGTAAAACCTAACAAATTTTCCCAGTGATCTTGAAAGCACTGACATTGCTCCAATGAATAATATTCCACGAGACACCATATTAACAACAGATCGGCTGAGACTTAGGGCCGCCGATCTATCGGATGTTGATCTTGTTTGGGATGTTAGTCGCTATGAAGGATTCAATGATGGAATGACATGGGAACCGCCAAACAGCAAGGAAGAAATTGTTGCAATAACTGAAAGAAATATGGCTGATTGGCAGTCAGGTGTTGACTACATTTTTACGATCGAGATAAAAGATGATGGGGCATCAATAGGCAGGGTTGGCCTTCTCAAAAAAAAGGCACCAGGGACCTGGAGCATAGGGTTTTGGATACATCCGAAATACTGGAATCGCGGTTTTGCAACGGAAGCTGCACGAGCACTACTCGATTTTGGATTCCAACGGATCGAGGCGGTTAAAATAACTACGGACCACGCTGCATGGAATCAGCAAAGTGAAATGGTTATTCGAAAGTTAGGGTTTAAGTATGTGGGTGAGAACCCGCGCGGCTTTATAAAAAATGGTCAGCCCGTACTAGTACTTGAGTATGATTTCTCAAAGCAGGTTTAGTCAGGTTGTTAGCCGTGACGGGATGCAACTCCACTTACTTGAGACTTATTTGCAGATACGATTTTAATATCCACTAGCCGCTAATTTAGGTTTGTCCTCTTCCATTACTTCCTGATGACGTTCCTCCTTTAATAGTTTTGCTTGTCTACTAAGGATATGCTGCATAATGATTTCCTGATCGCTTTCAGAAATACCGACAAAATCTACAGCGATATTAAATCGATATAGGTTGTCATCCATTTTTTTTCTGCAATCGACAACTTTTGCATAAACAGGGATGAATTGATATTCAGGGAAAAGAACCAGATCCATTTTTAGATTTACATCTTCGTTGATAGGGGTGTTGGATTCGAACGACATCCCGCTTGCACTTAAGTCGACGAGCTGTGTCTCGGTAATTGAATTATCCTGATCATCGTTGTGCATCACCATGCTTTCAATCAGCGATATCTTTTTATCAAACAACCCTAATATTTCTGCTACTAGCGGACTGGTTTCTTCGACACGGTCCATCTTGGTCATTATTTTTGTTGTTATGCAATTAAATGCATTTTTAAGTTCAGCAAGATTGTTTTGTTCATGCTCTGTTCGTTTAATCTCTGTCTCTATATCGATGCCCTGTACGACACGGTACTTGAGAGAGACTTTGTCATGAATTCGGAAATATCGTCTGCGATCATCCATAGTTTTATTCCTGAAGTTTATTGTTCTTGTAGACCTTGTCTTATTAATTCGAAACGGTCTTTTAAAGTTTGTAAATCTATTGCATCAACTTCTGATTGAGCTGGCGGCGCGATTTCATCGTCTAATATACTTTGAACCGAAGTTGTTAATTCAGGTGTTTCATCTCCACCAACCTTGCTAGTAAAAGGGTTGTCACTATCAGTAGATATCTCATTGACTTCATCCTGATCTTCACCTTGCACGATAATAAGTTCTACGCGACGATTGAGTGATCGGTTTTCAGCTGTATCATTTGATACCAAGGGATGAGCATCACCATGACCTTCAATAACAAAACGATCTGGTGAGAGGGTGTCTAAAGCTAATAGTTCGTGAACTACTGTTACAGCGCGCGATGAAGATAGCTCCCAATTGGAACGAAAGCGTGCTGTCTTTATCGGGATGTTATCAGTATGGCCGGCAACTACAATCCTCCCCTGGATAGCATTCAACGATTTTCTTATTTTATTCAACACAGGCAGGAAGCTGCCTTTAACAATCGATGAACCAGATGGGAATGAGCCTTTTTCATTAATACGTAATAAAATTCTATTGCCTTGTGTTTTTATTGCAATTAATCCCTGCTCGATTTCTGGTTCGAGTGTTTTTAACAACTTATATGCGTCAGTGATTGTCTTTTCATTTTTCAGAGACATGCCTTTCTCTGAACTATCTTTAGAATCATCAGCCGTGTCCATGTTTTCTGCATCTTTATCAGATAACATGGCAACGTCTGCTTCATCAATGACTGTCGTGGCTTGCTGTTCTTGGCGTTGCATGGCTTCACTACCGGAGCCTTCATTATCCTGATTAGCTTCTATACTTTCGTTTACCTTTTCTTTTTCTTCGGTTACAGCATCGGTAAATTCCAGAGTTTGTTTGATCTCATCGATCGTGCTTTGTCGAATTTCCTTGATGAGCGTTGGCGTTGGTCTGCCAGGAGTGAACTCTCGTGCAATAACACTCGTGCCTTTTGGCATATCTTCTGTTTTAATCTCCCGCTGAACACCAAATGCATTTTTCATCGATCCTGCTATTTGCTTAAACTTCAATAAGTCCATATTAGAAAACGATAGTAGTAATACGAAAAAACACATTAAGAGTGACATCAAGTCGGCAAAGGTCATTACCCATGCTGGGGAACCGCCACCTTCTGCTTTTTTTACTGGTGCTTCGTCACTCATTACAGGATTCCATGCGACATATTAAATTAAGCGGGTGCTGCTTCAGCATCTTCTTCGCCTTCTCCAATATTGCGATCGGAGCCTGGTAGATATGTCATTAGCATGCCTTCAATAACACGAGGGTTTCGACCTTCCTGAATGCCAGAAACACTGTCGATGATCATCGACTTAATCATCTTCTCTTCATCACTTCTGAGTCCCAGTTTTTCAGATAGCGGCAAGGCAAAAACGTTGGCAATTGCCGCGCCATACAATGTCGTTAGAAGTGCAACTGCCATAGCTGGACCAATTGTTTTAGGGTCTTCCATGTTGGCTAGCATCTGTACCAGACCAATCAGTGTTCCAATCATGCCCATAGCGGGGGCTACGTCACCGATTGATTTAAAAATCTTTTGTCCAAGTTCATGACGTTCAACAGTGAGATTCATGTCACTGACCATGGTTGCTCTAACAACGTCAGGTTCATGGCCATCGACCATCATTTGGATCCCAGATTGGAAGAACGTGTTGCCGGTATCTTTTTCTTCTAATGCCAGCAGGCCTCCTTTTCTAGCTGTATTAGCTAAATCAACGGTGGTTTCAATTAGTTCTTTTGGAGAAGCCATTTTGTTAAATAGGGCATTCATTCCAACCTTCATAGCACCCAGGAATTGGGAAAGACTAAACTGCATCAATACTGCGCCAATAGTACCGCCACCGACAACGAGCAATGATGGCACATTGAAGAACATACCTGGATCACCACCGAGTATGATTGCGGACATGATGATACCGGCAGCGACCAGAAAGCCGATTAATGTAGCTAGATCCACGTTGTTCTCCTTGTAGCCATTGTATTTATTGCTGTTAAAATCATTACTTAAGTGCTAATTACTTGTGTGATGACAAATATGAAAATCGTTATCACTTATATCGGTAGAATTCGTTGAAACTTTATAAAGAAAATGCGTTTTTCCACTGGTTGAATCACGTAATAGTTGTTTTTTTTCAGCCTCTTACTCAGAGTAGCGGCGATAAGTAGAAATAAACTCAATATTTTTTGGAAATTAATCAAGAATCAGGCTAATGGCGAATTTTCCCATTGTTATAAAACTTCAGGGCCGACCTTGTTTAGTCGTCGGTGGTGGCGATGTTGCGGCTAGAAAGGCAGCACAATTATTAAAAGCAGATGCAAAAGTAACGGTGATAGCACCTAAAATAAATGCTGCTCTAGCTAAGTTTGCCGAGGATAAGCGAATAATCTTTCTTCAGAAGTGTTATGAGCAAACTGATATCGAGCATATAGAGTTGGTTATTGCAGCAACTGATGATAGTGAACTGAATAACAAGATAGCGGCGCAAGCGAAATCTAAACAAATCATGATTAATGTTGTAGATAACCCGGATGCGGGAACATTTATCATGCCTTCTGTCATTGATCGAAGCCCGGTCATGATTGCCGTATCAACTGGTGGCGCGTCTCCAGTTTTAGCACGATTATTACGCGCACGTCTGGAGACATTAATCCCTGCAAACTACGGTAAATTAGCAGGGCTGATCTCCAGGTTTAGGGAAAATGTAAAAGGTAAGTTTCCCTCTATTAAAGAACGTCGTCGATTTTGGGAGCACCTGCTACAAGGACCCGTTGCTGAACTGTTATATGCCGGACAGGATCAGAAGGCGTTGAGCTTGTTGGAAGAACACTTAACGAATGAATCTCCGGTCGTAGAGTCTGGTGGAGAAGTCTATTTAGTTGGTGGAGGGCCGGGTGATCCTGATTTATTAACGTTTCGTGCCTTACGTTTAATGCAACAAGCGGATGTTGTGCTATATGACAGATTAGTCGCGACTGATATTGTCGATTTAGTTCACAAAGATGCTGAGCGTATCTATGTTGGTAAAGAACGTGATAAGCATACCGTGCCCCAAGAGGAGATAAATCAATTGTTAGTCAACCTCGCAAAACAGGGTAAGCGTGTGCTGCGCCTTAAAGGAGGAGATCCCTTCATATTTGGAAGGGGTGGAGAAGAGATTGACTTACTCGCTGAAAATAATATTCCATTTCAGATAGTCCCGGGTATTACTGCGGCAAGTGGCTGCGCATCGTATGCGGGTATTCCATTAACCCACCGAGACCATGCGCAATCCTGTCTGTTTATTACTGGCCATCTTAAAGATGGCACTATGAATTTAAATTGGTCTGCATTAGTACAACCGCAGCAGACTTTGGCAGTTTATATGGGGACGCATGGTATCGAAATATTAAGCCGAGAATTAATAAAGCATGGTTTACCAGGATCAACACCTGCTGCAATTGTGCAACAGGGAACAACCAGCGTTCAACAAACTTATATAACAACGGTTAAAGCCTTGCCTGATATACCTAAACAAAACGATATAAAACCACCCAGCATGATCATTATCGGTGATGTTGTTTCCCTGCATGAAAAGCTCACATGGTTTGTGCTACCCAAATAGCACATTACAGCACAGGTGTTTTAAAAAAACTGAGTGGCCTGAAGTTTTGATTAAAGAAAAATTATAGAATAGGCCATAAGGAAGTCTAGTAATGAAAACAGTAGAGATCGTTGGAACAGTAGATATTGAGCATATCGAACTAAAATGCATTGTTCTTGGTGCTGCCTTCAACCTCCATCATTTTGTCCGTTTGTACAGCCAGTTCCAGTGCGAGTTCTATAGATTTTTGAATAACAGCTTTTTCATTACTTGCGTTAAGTTTATCTGCCGCGATAAGACCGGTTAAAATTTGAGTTGCAGCATTAAAAATTGTCGGTTCGATAACAAGATCATTTCGGTGAAAAGCAATGCGTGTCATTTCTGACATATCTCGGTGAGCCATTTGTATACTCCATTTAGTTAAATTTATTGTTGTATTATTTCAGCTTGATAGTAATTAATCTTTCTTTAATTTTAAAGAAACAGAATTTATGCAGTAGCGTAACCCTGAAGGTTGGGGGCCGTCTTCAAATACATGACCTAAATGGGCATCGCATTCCTTGCATAACACTTCTACCCGTTGCATGCCTAAACTGTGGTCTGTCTCAGTCTTTATTACATCGCCATTAGGTTCCCAAAAGCTTGGCCAGCCGGAACCAGAGTCATATTTTGTATCCGCATTGAACAATTTATTGCCGCAGCAAGTACACAGATAAATTCCTTTATCTTTGCAATCATTATATTTCCCAGTGAAGGCACGCTCGGTACCTTTTAGTCTACAAATGGCATATTCTTCGTCCGTTAGCTCCTGTTGCCATTCTTCATTCGATTTATTTTTTGTTTCACTCATGTCTATTTCCAGTAACCACATCCTTCATAATATCAATGATACGTCCGGTCGCTTTTTCTACAAGGACAACAGCATTATCAACTATGGCCCTTTCAAGTCCTTCAACGGGATCTGGTAATTCATATTCAAGATCCGCAGGTAAATCACGTTTTGCCAGACCAGGAGGTAATGTTCCGTTTTTTTCCAGTTGTTTTGCTAAGCCTGGAGGGAGCTTCTCTTTTTTTGCTAAACCCGCTGGCAATCCTTTCTTTTTGTTTTTCTTCTTGTTTTTAGCTTCATTGGTGTTGGTTTCGGTGCTTGCTTTGTTAAAATATTTATCAATAATTTGTTTTTCCAACTCAGTAAAACCACCTTCAATGGCTTTGTCTATAACGGCCTTAGCCACATCGCCATCAGCAAAGCTTGGAATTGAGTAAAGTCCAACTGCGTTTAAGATCAAAAGGATTATTAGCCGCTTCATTATTATTCTCCAGTAGTGTTACTGTAACATTAGTCCCCTTATATCTTATCGCTATCCATGCCGAAGTCACATTTTTTGAATTCATACTTGAAAGTTCTCTTATTGTTCTCTATTCTGCAAAAGAGAACGTAAGGAGAACATCATATGTTAACAGGCTTGGAAGAAAAGATACTCCAGTGCATTACACGGCACATTACACAAAATGGTCATGCACCAACTTTGGTTGAGATCGGCGAAACACTTGATATTAAATCTAAAGGCACAGTGCATCGCTATGTTGATTCACTAATAGAAAAGGGGCACTTGCATCGGACAGGAAGAAGTTGGCGCGGTCTTCGTTTAACTGGTGAGCAAAGTCGGCGCTTACTTATATTGCCTTTCGCAGGTCGCATTGCAGCTGGACAACCCATTGAAGCGATCCCTGAGCAATTGGAGATTAATTTTTCAGATATGCTGATGGGGGAGGGGCGTTATGTGCTCGAGGTGAAGGGTGATTCAATGATTGAAGCTGGAATTTTCAATGGCGATCTAGTGATTATTCGAGAATCAACAACAGCGGATAATGGCGATATCGTTGTTGCATTAATTGATAATGGCGAAGCAACCTTAAAGAAATTACGAAAGCATGGTGATCGTGTCGAATTAATACCCGCAAATCAATCAATGGCTCCGATGATATATCCGGCAGATCGTGTTCATATTCAGGGAATAGTTGTTGGACAGGTTCGGTATTACAAATAGGAGTTATGTCAATGTCAAAGCAGGGTATGTACACGGTATATGAAGGATTACCCATCACCATTTTTTGTAGCAATTTGAACTTACGATACTACTTTATTTGATAGCATACGATTTAAACATAAAAGTTTCGTTTTTATATGATATAAAGATTAGTAATATTTTAGAGAAGACGAGGTCGGGAGATTACGCTTCGGTGACAATTAAAGATCTGGAATCTCACATTAGTCAAATTGGGTTGAGCTTTTTTGAGTGGGCCACAAGCCCACAGTTTTACTCACAATGCGGAATGATTGTATTGGCCGTCGCTATCGCCTATTTGATAACTGCTTTATTTAAGAAATATATACCGATACTCCATAACGAACCTAAACCTGGCGCACTTTATTCAATCAGAAAGACAATTCATCAAACAGATGATTTACTCTTTCCTCTTTTTAGTATTCTTACGTTGGCTATCACTGTTGAATTAAGCGCTCTTGTCATACATCAAAGTGGCCTTATAAGACTGGCACAAGGCTTGACTGTCATTATCTTGCTTTACACTTTTATAGCGCATTTCATTAAAAAACAAATCATTAAAAACCTGGTCAAATGGATTGGTATTCCAATTGCCATCTTACAGGTATTTGGTTGGTTAGATGAAGTAACGATGTTTCTGGATACGATTGATATGCAGCTCGGTAATATCAATATTAGTTTGTATGATTTAGCTAGAGTTGTTGTTTTTGGTTCCTTTCTATTTTGGCTTGGGCGTATCTCTAATAATGTTGGACAACAATTAATTCGAAACCAGAGTGATCTGGATATTGGTACGCGAGAAGTTTTTGCCAAATTGTTTGAAGTTGCTTTATTTATCGTTATATTTTTATTGTTACTTCAAGTGATGGGTATAAACCTGACCGCACTCGCTGTATTTGGTGGTGCTTTAGGCGTGGGACTTGGTTTTGGACTACAAGCTATCGCATCCAATTTTATTTCTGGCATTATAATTTTACTTGATCGCTCAATTACTGTCGGAGATTACATTGAACTTGAGGATGGTCATACTGGTATTATTCGAGAATTAAAAATGCGTTCGACAACATTGGAGACATTCGATGGTAAGGACATCATGGTTCCTAATGAACGCTTCATTACCACTAACTTTATTAATTGGACACATAAAAATAAAAAGCAACGTTACTCGATTAATTTTCAGGTGGCTTACAAGACAGACTTGCATAAATTATTTGAAATTCTCAGGGAAGTCGTTGCAAGCCATCCCAAGGTTTTGAGTGGAGATGATTATCCTATTGAAGAACGCCCTGATGCTGAGATAGCTGGTTTTGGTGATTCAGGAGTCGACATTTTGATCGAGTTTTGGATGGAAGGTATTGATGATGGTGAAAACCGTGTCGGAGCCGACCTCTTATTGATGATATGGGATGCACTCAAAGAGAACGGTATGGAAATACCATTCCCACAACGAGAAGTTAAGATATTGAATCCACAATAACAAATTCTTTGTCTTACATGAAAAATTATTTTTTAATATCCTAGCTGAAGTGTAGCCATGAAACCATTTTCTCAAGCATGTGAGAATAATAAAGTACCTATATTAAATGAAATTTCAGTGTATTTTAGTGAATGTCACGATTTGCTTGAGATTGGTAGTGGAACGGGTCAGCATGCGGTGTTTTTTGCAGAGAATCTTTCTACGTTACTTTGGCAAACTAGTGATTGCATAGAAAACCATGCTGGGATTATTCAATGGATCGAAGACAGTAAACTATCAAATGTTAAGTTTCCAATTGAGCTTAATGTAGTTAACAACGAGTGGCCTACTATCTGTTTTGATGGTGTTTTCACAGCAAATACATGCCACATAATGCACTGGCATGAGGTTGTTGCTATGTTTGAGGGGGTTAATCACATTCTCTCTGCTAGTGGCCACTTCATAATTTATGGTCCGTTCAATTACAATAGCGATTATACGAGCGAAAGTAATCGTCAGTTTGATGGTATGTTGAAAGAGCGGGATCCGGGAAGTGGGCTTAGAGATTTTGAGGATTTAGAATCGCTGGCAAAAAATAATTCTTTTTCTCTTATTCAGGATGTTGCTATGCCTGCGAATAATCACTTATTAATATTTAAAAGAATTTAAACAAAGAGTTTTAATTATATTAAATACCGATATTACTCAGAGTCATCATAATGTCGTTGAGTATGGCTGTAGCTCTTGGGTGTTCAGTCTCAAAATGCGCAATTGACTGTTTTAATTTATTAATGACGAAGTCTGTATCTTCGGAAGATTGCTCGTTTAAATCCTGAATCTCTTCGATCAAGGTATTGATATGTTCTTTTGCGCTACTATTTTCAATGGATATTTGATCTAATTCTTTCTTTAGAGAAATGATTTTTTCATTAAGATTATCTTGCATATTATGCGCCTTTAAGATTAATAATAATTATAAAATAATTGAGTATAATCTTATCTTAAAAGGCTGCAAGATATCTCAAAATAACTTATGAATATTGTAGATAAATTCCAATACACTTGTTTTATCTTTCTCTCGATAAGCCCAAGTATATTGTTTGCTGACCAATGTCCAACTCCCGAGAAGATCAAAGAGAGAAGCATTTCTCGAGAATATGATTGGACGATAAATGAGCGGCGGACACTTGAAGATGTATTGTCGGTAGAAAAACTATACTCAGTGCGGATTAACAACAAGGCTGAGTATATTGCTTGTTATTATTCCGGGAGTAGGAATCTGTTGCGACTGGATGGTAAACCCCTGAAGCAACCTTGTCGGGTGAAAGAGATATCAGGACGCTGGGAATTGACTGAAAATGATGAACAAATTTGCCTGGAAGAGGACTTGGGTAAATGTGAATATGGCATGACATGTGATGATGATAAGGAGACCGTTCAATAAGCACAGATCTTCTTGATTACAACATTATTGTAAATCGATAAAATAGTGCTAGTATCGCTAGAAGAATGATTTAGGAGGAAGTTTCATGATATTTGGTAGTAAGAAAGAAGATGGTGCGTCTAAGGAACAAATTGAAAAACTGGAAAAGCAAAACCGGATTATGCGTTCCACACTTGAATTCTATGCCGATGTAAAAAATTGGGAAGAAGGTCATAAATATCGTGATGAAGATAATGCGACGATTTTTACAGATGGTTCTGAGTCTGGAGCTACAGTAGACAAGGGGAGCAAGGCTTATCGTGCTCTTAAAGCATGTGACGCAGTCTGAAAAACACCTTTTGCACACACATTAAATTGCCCGAGGACATCATACTCGGGCAATAATCTTGCCTATTTCCATTTCATAGATTTACCACTAAGCTAGTGGCTATATTTTCACTCTAAAAATAAATTACGAATAGTGTAATTCCTATGACTGAGCTTCCTAAAAGAGTCGAGCCCAAAACCTTGCCTGCCGGATATGAATTGCAGTGCTACACCATTAAGAGTGTGCTTGGACAAGGCGGTTTTGGTGTTACCTACTTAGCAAAAGATAACAACCTTGATCGAGAAATTGCGATCAAAGAGTTTTTGCCTCGAGATATTGCGACACGTGATAACAATTATACTATCTGCCCATTAAATGAGGCTATGGGTGAACAGTTAGCATGGGGCATGGAACGCTTTATTCGAGAAGCACGCACTTTATCGAAGTTTAATCACAATAATATTGTCCGGGTTCATACTGTATTTGAAGAAAACAATACAGCTTATATGGTCATGAGTTATGAACATGGCATCAGCTTTCATGAGAAATTGCTCAGGGATGGACAACCACTTGAAGACGAACTGAAAGACATGATGATTGGTTTGTTGGATGGCATGGAGGTGCTGCATGAAGCAGGGTTTATTCATAGAGATATAAAGCCTGGCAATATCTTCATCAGAGAGGATGGTACTGCTATATTGCTCGATTTTGGTTCTGCCCGTCAGGCGATAGGCGAAGAAACCATGACCCTGACTAAAGTTGTTTCGCCAGGCTATGCACCTTTTGAGCAATACTATGGGCAAAGTTCGATGCAAGGGCCCTGGACCGATATCTATGCTCTTGGTGCTACTTGTTATAGAGCGATTACAGGTGAGGCGCCTACTGATGCAACATTTCGAAATCGATACACAGGCGAAGAGGCGATTAGTGAAATCTGGAATGAATTAGACAAGCACAGCAAAAAGTATTCAACATTTTTATTGCGTGCAATTGAACACTCATTGAGAAGCAAGTATCAGGAAAGACCTCAATCGGTCAGAGAATGGCGCACGATGCTTGAGGACCCGAGTGTCTCTACGCAAACGCAATGGCGGTTAGCAACCAATAGCTATATGAATAAAAATAAATCAGCACCTGATAAAGTTAAAAAGGGATCCAAAGCGAAGTATTTATTACTAACCCTTCCATTGATAATACTGGTTGTTTTGGTTTTTTTTATTTAGATAAAATCTGATTGTAGTGAAGAAATAAAAAAAGTCTGGAGACACATAGCATTTGGGGGAGGAGGGCTATGTGACTATCCAGACTCGATTATAAGCATCAAGGAGGAATGTATGATGATTACTATGGAGATAGTTTAGTAGATGTAGCTGTTTCCTGCTGTGACGAAGCGCACAATTCATAACCTAAAAACCTAAGATTGTCGGCTATTTGTGACATATGTCACAACGAGGGCTAAAGGTAAATTATTTACACCAGGCTCGATAGTCATACCGCCTAGTCCGTTTGAATCATACCTATGATAGTCCAGCCTGATTCGGGCTTCATTTTCCCATTTGTGACAAAGATTTGTATTCTCTGTTTGCCATCAATCGCGAAGAGGGGAATAACACGGTCACCATATTTTTCGAGATACTGTTCAAAAGTGAATTCATCACTTAACTGCGTGCTTTTTATTTCGGCACCATTTCTCAAAAGATAAGCAAGGTTGCCGTAAGCAACGTTTTCACCAAATAATTCATATCCTCTGTGGCGTGTAGAGACTATGTGTTTATCGTCTATGTGTTTTTCACGTGTCGACTTTAATTCGTAGACATTTTTAACACCGAATTCTGATTTGAACTTTAAACAAGCCAATGTATCCAGGTTGCTACGACCGGAGATTGCTAGCACTTTGCCAAGACCAAGCAGGTTCAGGTTTCTGTCGGCATGTTCGGAGATTGGGTTTCCGTAATAAGTTTCTAAACCGTCCATCCGTGCAAGACTAATGTTTTCCCATGTGCTGTCTGTGAGGACTACTTTGAATCCGTGCGTTTGTAATTCCTTGCCAATTGCACGCGCAACATTTCCCGCACCTATTATTAATAGACCCGTTGGTGGTGGTTCGCGGACATTGAGGATTTTAGCGATAAATTTAGCAGTCGCACTTTGTATAACTACTGTGCCAATAATGATCAAAAAAGTAAGGGGTACAATTAACTCAGCCTTTTCAAAACCGGCATTTTCAAGTCGTAATGCAAAGAGCGCTGATACAGCAGCAGCAACAATACCGCGCGGGCCTATCCAGGAAATTAATAATTTTTCATTAAACGATAGGTCTGAGCCGATAGCAGAAATAAAAACAGATGCAGGTCTTGCGATCAACATTGTTATTGCAAGAATACCAAGAGCGGGCCACCCTAGTTGAATGAATTGATAAAATTCAATCCTTGCCGCAAGGATGATGAATAAGCCTGAAATTAATAGCAGGCTCAGGCTTTCCTTGAAGTCGAGCACATCATCAATGTCCATATCTTTCATGTTTGCCATGGTCATTCCCATAATAGTGACTGCTAATAGGCCTGACTCATGTTCAATTGTGTCTGATAATACATAAATAGCGCATACAGAGATCAATGCAATTACATTGCGTAAATATTGTGGAATAAGCTGTTTTCTTAACAATTCACCCAATAACCAACCGCTTATGAGGCCAATAGAAAAACCGACAAACATAATCTTTCCAAAAGTTATTGCAATTGCGCTTATGGCATAATTTTGTTGACCAGAAATAATGAAGTTAAACACAAGAACCGCGAGTAGTGCTCCAAGTGGATCAATAACAATACCCTCCCAGCGGAGTACGTTTGCAATTTTGGCATTGGGTCGTACTGTTCTTAACATTGGGATAATCACGGTTGGTCCGGTAACAATAACTACGGCGCCAAATAAAAAAGCAAGCTCAAACGGGAAGTCAATTAAGTAATGCGTACTATAAGCAATAATTAGCCAAGTTATTAATGCTCCAATTGTGATTAGGTTGCTAACGGTTTTGCCGTGGCCCCGAATATCTTCAAATTTTAGCGTTAAGCTTCCTTCAAAAAGGATGACAGCGACCGACAAAGAAACGATTGGGAACAACAGTTTTCCAAACAAAGCATCAGGATCAAGTATGTTGAAAACTGGCCCAACCAAAATACCAACAATTAATAGAAATAATATTGCAGGAAGTCTTGCCCACCACGCTAGCCATTGACAGCAGATGCCGAGAACACCAATGCCCGCAAAAGATAATAGAATTGTGTTATCCAAAATTACTTAAGCTCATGATGTTGATTTTAAATAACCATTAATCGATTAGTTTGTTTGTATTCTGCATGGGGGATAGTTCATGTAGATTGCGACGAATCTGCCTGCAATTTTATTGAGATATTGACGTTGTACTGAATATGCTTCGCGTTCACGTTTTGCGTGTAGATTACAATTCATCTCGTCATATTCACCGCTAAGGTCTTGTAAATAGTGCGCTAGTTCATGGACAACGACGCTGCGTGTGTTTGCATCGGTATGTCCTTTTATACGATCATCAAGAAATATGGTCTTATCGTTGTTATACCATGCAACAGCTTTACATTTTTCATTTCCTGCACAGGCTACATCAACAAAAAACTGGTGTGGTTTATAAGTGAGTTCTGGTACTACGCCCGGATGCGGGTAGCCCGACAGATTAACCGTCCAGCTTAATAGCACTGTTAATAGTTTGGCATCCATCCATTTAGCTTAGCACGACCGTGACAGATGGTGGGAGTTACAATTAATGAAAGGAATAGTAACAATATAATGCCAACTAATCTGGTTTTTGGAATACCAGTGTCGCGTTAGTCCCGCCAAATCCAAAACTGTTAGACATGATTGTATGTAGCCCAGCGTTATCAGTGCGATTAAAGGCAATGGGCATTCCTGCCGCACCAGGATCGAGATCCGTAATATTTAAAGATGAGGCAATGAAGTCATTCTCCAGCATTAACAAGCTGTAAATTGATTCGTTAGCACCAGCTGCGCCAAGGCCATGACCTGTTTGGGATTTAGTGGCACTGACTATGGGCATATCATCTTTGAAGACTTCTTTAATTGCATTTAACTCAGCGATATCGCCAGCAGGTGTGCTGGTAGCATGCGCATTAATATAATCAACTTTGCTGTCAACAGACCCCATAGCCTGTTGCATACATCTCACTGCTCCTTCTCCAGAGGGTTTGACCATGTCGGAGCCATCCGATGTTGCGCCATAACCTATAATTTCAGCATATATCTTTGCATCCCGGGCTAATGCGTGTTCCAGTTCTTCTAGAACAAGGATTCCGCCACCACCAGATATGACAAAACCATCACGGTTTGCATCGTAAGGGCGAGAGGCTGTAGTAGGGTTATCATTATACTTTGATGAAAGCGCTCCCATACTGTCGAACAATAATGTTGAGGTCCAATGGATCTCGTCAGCACCACCAGCAAATATAATATCCTGTTTTCCTAATTGAATGAGCTCATAAGCATTTCCGATACAATGAGCGCTGGTTGCGCATGCAGAGCTGATGGAATAGTTAACACCTTTTATTTTGTAGGCAACAGAAAGACAGGCACTATTGGTGCTTGCCATTATTCTAGGAACCATGGTGGGCCCGATTTTACGTGCTCCGCGCTCGCGCAGGGTATCAATTGATTCCTGTAGATTTGCGTTTGAACCTCCGCCGGAACCAACAATTACTCCTGTGCGAATATTAGAGATCTTGTCTTCTTCCAGAGAGGCATCTTCAATCGCTTCACGCATGGCGAGGTATGCGTATGCAGCGCTATCTCCCATAAACCGTTTAAGTTTGCGGTCAATTAATGAATCCAGATCGAGATCAATGGCACCATGGATATGGGAGCGGAATCCCAATTCGGCGTATTCAGGGAAATATGTGATCCCTGATGTTCCCTGTCTAAGAGAATCCAATACCTCAACTTTATTATTTCCAATACTAGACACGATCCCCATGCCTGTTACGACAACTCTTTTCAATTTGAACTCCTAAAAATCTTCTGTTGATTTAAATAGCCCTACTCGAAGATCCTTTGCGGCATAGACTTCTTTTCCATCTACAGACATGGTTGCATCGGCAACACCCATGACCAATCTACGTAATACGACTCGTTTCATATCTATATGATAGGTTACTAGTTTATTTTTTGGCGTAACTTGGCCGGTAAATTTGACGTCTCCTGCGGCTAAAGCTCGTCCGCGCCCTGGAGCACCGGACCAACCCAGAAAAAAACCGACTAATTGCCACATCGCATCTAAACCCAGACAACCGGGCATAACCGGATCTCCAATAAAATGACAACCAAAGAACCAAAGTTCGGGTGTGATATCGAGTTCAGCAATTATTTGTCCTTTACCAACTGAACCACCATCATCTGTAATATTGACGATACGATCAAACATTAGCATGTTTGGAAGCGGCAGTTGGGCATTGCCTTCCCCAAACATTTCCCCTCGACCACAAGCAAGCAATTCTTCCTGTGTAAAACTATTTTTTTTATTCATTGATGGCATTATCTCATGCTGATATTAATTTTTCCTAACAAATTAACAGGCTGATTCATTTCACTGTCTGCTTGACAGCGTTTTCCCTCGGATTAGACTGCGCGTAGTATTTATTATTAACATCAAGGTTTTCACAAATGTCCTCAGGTATTGGTCCACTCGATAGACGTAATAGCGTCGGTGTAAAAATTGGCCCCGTTGTCGTTGGCGGTCGGAACCCTATAGTCGTTCAATCTATGACTAATACGGACACTGCCGACGCCGATGCAACAACAAAACAAGTGCAACAGCTTGCAGCAGCTGGCTCTGAGCTAGTCAGGATTACGGTTAATACTGAAGATGCGGCTGCAAAGGTGTCAACTATACGTGAAAAACTGGATGCTGCTGGTTGTTTCGTCCCATTAGTAGGTGATTTTCATTATAACGGACATAAATTATTAACTGACTATCCTGATTGTGCAAAGGCTTTAGCGAAATATCGTATTAACCCAGGGAATGTTGGGTTCGGACGAAAGAAAGACGATCAGTTCTCGACCATGATTGAAAAAGCCATTGAATATGATAAACCCGTTCGAATAGGTGTTAATTGGGGCAGCCTTGATCAAGTGCTGTTGACTAAAATGATGGACGATAATGCTAAATTAGCCGATCCATTGGAAACTGATGATGTTATGCGTGAGGCGCTGATAGTTTCTGCATTAAAAAGCGCAGAACGTGCTGAAGAACTGGGTTTACCTCGTGATCATATTCTTTTGTCATGTAAGGTGAGTGGCGTTCAGAAACTCATCACAGTTTATCGGGATATTGCGAACCGTTGTGATTATGCGCTGCACTTAGGGCTAACCGAGGCCGGAATGGGTTCAAAAGGTATCGTCGCGTCTACAGCTGCAATGGGTGTTCTCTTACAGGAAGGGATCGGAGACACAATCCGTGTTTCCTTGACTCCTGAGCCGGGGGGCAATCGCAGCAATGAGGTTATCGTAGCTCAGGAAATATTGCAGACATTAGGGTTACGTTCATTTACCCCACTGGTTACCGCATGTCCTGGATGCGGACGTACTACCAGCACAGTGTTTCAGGAGTTGGCTGACAGTATACAGGCCTATGTACGGAGTCAGATGCCAATTTGGAAGAATGAATATCATGGGGTTGAGGAGATGACTCTTGCCGTCATGGGGTGTGTCGTGAATGGACCTGGTGAAAGTAAACATGCTGATATCGGTATTAGTTTACCGGGAACAGGAGAAACGCCTACCGCTCCTGTCTTTATTGATGGGAAGAAGTCAATGACGCTTAGAGGTGACAATATAGCTGAGGAATTCCGCGATATCGTGGACAAATATGTTCAAGGGCGTTATTCTCATAAATAGTTTGTGAAAAAGGAAATATAGTGTGACACAGTTCACATAATGCTTAAGAATCAAAAGGTTATTTAAATACAACATAAATTATAGTGAATGTAGAGAGGGATTAGAATAATGAATCAAATAAAAATGATCTGTGCGCTTGGCATGTTAATAATGCTTGGGGCATGTGCTAGCTCAGGAAATGGTGGAGCAGGTAGTGGTAATGGTTTTGTAACTACAACAGGTGGTCAAGTCTGGAAGAATGCGTTCGGAGAATGTTGGGGACACAGTGGTAGATCGGCTGATTCTTCTCACCCTGAATGTGGTGGTGCGGCTCCCGCGCCTGTCATGGAAGAAGAACCCTATGTGCCGAATGATGAAGATAAGGATGGCGTCAGTGATGTGAACGATTTTTGTCCTTGGACACCAGAGGGTATCAAAGTTGATAGTAGAGGTTGTGCACTAGACGCTGATAATGACGGCGTTCCTGATCACCTTGATGAATGTCCAGGTACTCCGGCAGGCAACACTGTAAATTCAGTGGGTTGTACGATAAAGATTGTCTCCTTGAGTGGTGTGCATTTTGCTTTTGACAGTGCAACCTTAACGAGTGAAGCAAAATCAATCCTTGATAATGCGGCTCAAATTATCAATGCTCGTTCGGATACACGCTTTGCTATTGAAGGGCATACGGATAGTAGTGGTCCTGATAATTACAATCAGTCTTTATCAGAACGACGTGCTAATTCTGTCTTGAACTACCTAGTTTCAAAAGGTGTTTCTGCTTCTAGCCTTAGTGCTGTAGGCAAGGGTGAAAGCAGTCCTGTTACATCTAATGATACTCGAGAGGGAAGAGCAAAGAACAGACGTGTTGATGTGTTAGCGCGCTAATACAATAATCAATACAGTTTCATGCAAGGGATCAATCGAAAGATTGATCCCTTTTTTTTACTTCGTGGTTAGCCAAATAGCATGCACAACGCCAGGTATAAGCATTAGCAGGCATAAGACAATATTTATTATTAAATCTTTACCTACCCCTTTTTTTAGAAAAACAGCAACTGGTGGTAACAGGATCGCGATAATTATTAATACAACCTTGTTCATACTTATTCCCCTATTTTATTGGTGAGATATGATATTTAATATTAGTTTTATACTCACTTACTAAGAATATACATCCAGATTCATAAATGAAAGCGAGGTCTCCTTTTGAACATTAGATACAACTTAAAGCTGTTATTGTCGCTGCCACTTCTAGCCGGGCTCTCTTTTCCTTGCCATTCGGCCTGGAATGATTTTGTTGAGTTTTTCAAAGAAGAAACGCCAACGGCATTAGATAAATCAACTCTTAACAGGGCAGATATTGTCTCCGGCTTGAAAGAAGCACTGATAAAAGGAAGTCAGAGTGCTATATCTACTTTGGGAAAAGAAAATGGTTTTTTTGCACATCCAAAACTAAGAATTCCGATGCCAGAAAAACTACAAACTGTTGAAGCTACGTTGAGAAAATTGAAGCAAGATAAGATTGCCGATGATTTTGTATTGTCAATGAATAGGGCTGCAGAAAATGCAGTACCCAAAGCAATGTCAATTTTTAGTAATGCCATCAAAAATATGTCTATTAAAGATGCAAATGGAATTTTACAAGGATCTGATAACGCAGCTACTGAGTACCTGAAAAAAACCAGCGGTAGTCAATTGCATCAACAGTTTTTACCAATAGTTAAGCAAGCTACTAATAAGGTTGGTGTGACTGAAAACTATAAAGCGCTTATAGATAACCTTGGAATGATGTCAAAATTAATTGATATTGAGTCCTTAGACCTGGATAAATATGTTACTGATAAAGCGGTCGATGGATTATTTAATCTTATTGCTAATGAAGAAAAATTGATTAGGGCTGATCCGGTTGCTAGAACTACAGCCTTGTTGAAAAAGGTATTTTCATCAAATTAATTTCATTAGGTTGATAATACTTTCAAGATGTTTTGGTAAATTTATAAAGCTATGTCAAACATGGACTATGTTGCAAATTGCAACATAAGTTCTGGTTATATAAAAAAATTTAAAGAATTGAATAGACGGGTATATGATGTGGAACTCTGAGAAAGGGATGATTTATTACAAGATTTGATACTGTTTAATGTCAGTGCATTATAATCTATAAATAATAAATAAAATCGGTTGAGGGGGTTACTGTGTCGGAAGATAAAATTTACGATGTATCTGAGAATATTGCTGAACGCGCACATATCAATGCAAAACGCTATCGTGAAATGTATGACCGGTCTATAGACCATTCTGATGAGTTTTGGAGTGAACAGGCAGAAGAGTTTTTAAGTTGGTCTACCAAATGGGACAAGGTTCAGGATTGGGATTATAACGCTGCAAATATCAATTGGTTTGTTGGCGGAAAACTAAATGTTTCACACAATTGTCTGGACAGGCACCTTGAGACACGCGGCGATCAAGTTGCCATTATTTGGGAAGGCGACGACCCGGAAGAAGATCGTAAAATCACGTACAAGGAATTGCACGAGGAGGTTTGTCGATTTGCCAATGCATTAAAAGCACGAGGTGTAAAGAAAGGCGATCGGGTTTGTTTGTATTTGCCCATGATTGTCGAAGCATCAGTAGCCATGTTGGCTTGCACTCGGATAGGTGCTATTCATTCAATTGTCTTCGGTGGTTTTTCTCCAGACGCGCTACGTGATCGTATTAATGATGCAGATTGTAAGATAGTGATTACCAGCGATTACAGTCTTCGCGGCAAGAAACAAATTCCATTGAAGGCAAATGCAGATAAAGGACTTGCTGATTGTCCTAATGTGCATACATGCATTGTCGTCAAGCGCACAGGTGGCGATGTTGAGTGGAACGATACGAGAGACGTTTGGTATAACGATATTGTAGAAACCGCTTCAATGGTTTGTCCTCCTGAAGAGATGGATGCAGAAGATCCATTATTTATTCTCTATACATCTGGATCAACTGGTAAGCCAAAAGGTGTTGTTCATACCACGGGTGGGTATTTGCTATATGCGGCAATGACGCACAAGTATGTTTTTGATTATCAGGAAGGTGATGTTTATTGGTGTACCGCTGATATTGGATGGGTGACTGGTCACTCATATATTGTGTATGGACCTCTTGCCAATGGTGCTACCTCGCTCATGTTCGAAGGGGTACCGACCTTTCCTGATGCCAGCCGTTTTTGGCAAGTAGTAGATAAATGGAAAGTAAATTCATTTTATACTGCACCAACTGCTATCCGGATGTTGATGGGACAGGGTGATGAGTTTGTAACTAAAACAGACCGTTCGAGTTTACGAGTTCTCGGTTCAGTGGGTGAACCTATTAACCCTGAAGCTTGGGAATGGTATTACAATGTCATTGGAAATGGGCAATGTCCTATTGTTGACACTTGGTGGCAAACGGAAACGGGCGGTCATCTGATTACGCCATTCCCTGGCGCTACGCCACTAAAACCGGGTTCTGCGACGCTCCCTTTCTTTGGTGTTGAGCCTTGTTTGGTTGATGATCAAGGAAATGAACTGGAAGGTGCAACCGAGGGGGCATTGTGTATTAAACGTCCATGGCCAGGTCAGATGCGCACTTTATATGGTGATCATGCGCGTTTTAAAGAGGCATATTTTACGATGTTTCCAGGTAAATATTTCAGCGGTGACGGCGCTCGCCGAGATGAGGATGGTTATTACTGGATCACTGGTCGTGTCGATGACGTCATCAATGTTTCGGGGCACCGTATGGGGACTGCTGAAGTTGAAAGTGCTTTGGTCTCTCATACTAATGTTGCTGAAGCAGCCGTTGTGGGTTTTCCTCATGATATAAAAGGTCAGGGTATTTATGCCTATGTCACTTTAATGGCTGGTGTTGAAGCAACTGACGACTTGCGCAAGGATCTAATTAAGCATGTGAGAAAAGAGATTGGTCCAATTGCTTCGCCCGATGTGATTCAATGGGCTCCTGGATTGCCAAAAACACGTTCAGGAAAGATCATGCGACGCATATTGCGTAAGGTGGCGGCTAACGAGCTGGATACTTTAGGTGATACAAGTACGCTAGCCGAACCGACTGTGGTTGACGATCTTATTGAAAACCGCGCTAATAAATAACACTTAAGGAATAATTAATGAATCTTGATAGAGTCACGGTAGGTATCAATCCGCCACACGAAGTAAATGTAGTTGTTGAAATTCCAATTCATGGGCCGCCTGTTAAGTATGAATTGGATAAAGAGAGTGGAGCTATGTTTGTGGATCGTTTTCTGAACACGTCAATGCACTACCCATGCAATTACGGTTATATTCCAAAAACGCTGGCAAAAGATGGTGATCCAGTAGACGTGATTATCATGACACCAATGCCTATCATCCATGGGGCGGTAGTTCCATGTCGTCCAATTGGTGTTTTAAAAATGACAGATGAGGCCGGGGATGATAGTAAGCTTATGTGTATACCGCTTGACTCAGTTTCAAAATTTAATAGGAATATCAATTCGTACAAAGATGTGCAACCAGCCTTACTTGACCAAATTACTCATTTTTTCGAGCACTATAAAGATCTGGAACCTAATAAGTGGGTTAAGGTTGATGGTTGGTATGAAGTTGAAGAAGCTAAAAATGAGATTTTAGAAGCGATGGAAGCTTATTCAGCATCACCTGAAGAACTACATTTTTAACAAAAGACGATAGCGTAAAAGCTGTATTTTCAATTTTGTAAAAAACGGCATTAATTGTTCTCGGAATCAATTCTGTTTCCGAGAGTGGCTTGTCTAATAAAAAATAGTTGACATCCCTCACCCTCTAATATATGTTGCATTGCAATATGTTGCGCTGCACAATTATTTCGGCGGCGCTAATTTATAGGAATTAAATCTTAAAAGACTGCTCGGAGATGATAGAAATGCAAAACGAAATAATTGAAAAAATGACAGAGACCGGTAAAGCTTCATATACCGCGATGCAAGAATTAAACGCTATCAATAGTAAAATATTTAAAAATTTAGCAGAACTGCAGATGGAGTTTGCAGCGTACAGCATTGAATCTGGTGTTGAGTTAGTAAAGACGCTGAGTACAAGCACAAACTATAAAGACTTGCTGGCTGCTGAAACCAAATATGCAACTGAATATGGCACTAAGGCAATGGAGCTTGGTAGTAAATCTGCTGACATCTTGAACGGCTCACGTGATGATGTCGTGACCATTTTCGAGAAAAACATTGAAAGTGCAACTGTAGATTCAAAACCGGTAGCGAAAAAGCCGGCTGCTAAACGTAGTAAAAAAGCGGCTTAATCACATAAATAAACTCCTCCTCCTCTGTGTGTACCCGCATAACTTATGCAGTTATGCGGGTTTTTTTTTGAAAATATTTTAGAATATTGAAAGTTTGTAGTATATCTGTAGTAATTTATAAAAGAGCTAATCTTATTTGTTAAGCTGTTTTAAACAATAGCACCAGAACTCAGAGAAAATAAAAATGAGTAATAAATATAAAACATCATTTGATGAACTTGATTGGTCTGAAATACAGAAAAAATATGTGGATGCATTGTTGGCATTTAAATCGCCTGATTCCACGATGGATTCTGTTTGGGTAAATGCGATGGATGACTGGTGGAAGTCTGCCAAAGCAGATATGTCCCAGGAAAATTTAAATATATTTGAGAAGGTGCTCGGCCAGAGTCGTAATTACTATTTTATAAGTGAACAATTTTCAAGCTTACTTGATGGACTGAATCGCTCTGATAATAGTAAAGATCAAATAACAGATTTTATTAATAAAAAATTTAAAGAGATTGGTTCTGCTTTTACAAATGGCAAGAATACATTTAACTGGAATGGTTTCCTGGATAATTATGAGCAACCAATAGATTTGATGAAGTCGGCATTTTCCAATTCAGCGTTCGACCCAAGTGAAATAACAGGTGGTTTGAATCCTGATTTAGGAAAGTTAAGAGAACAACTGCTGTCTAGTCCCGGGCTGGGTTACAGCCGCGAAGCTCAGGATAAACTGAAACAAGCAATTAAACTATGGGCTAATTATCAGGAAAACTACCAGGAATATCAGTCTGTGATGTTGCGCTTAAATCAAGAAGCGCTTGAATTAATGCGTGAAAAATTCAGTGGTATGCAGGTAGATGGAGAAAGTATTGATTCAATGCGACAGGTATATGATTTATGGGTTGAATCAAATGAGAAAGTTTACGGAGATTATGTTTATACAAAAGAATACGCTGAATTAAATGGACGATTAGTAAATTCAATGATGGCTTTCAAGAAACAAAGCCATGAGATTACCGAAGACGTGTTATCGGCAATGCATATACCTACAACGAAATCAGTGGATGAGTTGGAACGCAGGCATTATGAACTACGAAAACAAGTTAATGAAATGCGAGCGGAAATCACCAATCTTAAAAATCAGTTGCAACAGAAAAAGAGTAAGGTTGCCGTTGTTAAAAAGGAATCAAAACCCGTTGTTAGAAGAAAAAAGAAAGCAAAAAAGCGGAAAGTAGCAGAACCTGCAAATGTCGTAGAACTTAAACAAGTTAATAAGAAGGCAGCAACTACTGCAAAAGCAGTAAAGAAAAAAACAAAACAAAAAACAAAACAAAAAACCAGAAAAGCATCTGCCGACAAAGGCATGATTGAAATAAAATTCTGAAGCTTGGAGTAATTAATGACCCCATTCAATTTAAAACCTGAAGATGTTGTGAATGAAATTCACGAATTCAATTCAAAATTAGCACAAGGTTACAAAACATTAGCCGAGCTGGGTGAAATTGAAGTAGGTGTCTCTGATAAGGAAGCTGTCTACCAGGAAGATAACCTGATTTTATATCATTTCAAATCACGTACAAAAAAACAAAACTCTGTTCCATTATTAATTGTATATGCATTAGTTAACAGGCCTTATATGGCTGATTTACAAGACGGACGTTCAATGGTTCAGGGTTTATTAGACGAAGGTGTTGATGTCTATTTGATTGACTGGGGCTATCCTGTGAGTGCTGATAAATACCTGACTCTGGATGATTATATTAATGGTTATATAGCTCGGTGTGTTGACGTGATTTGTGAAAAACATAATCGAAAGAATATAAACCTATTGGGTATTTGTCAGGGAGGCGCGTTTAGTCTTTGTTTTACGGCACTGCACCAGGAAAAAGTAAAAAACCTTATTACGACAGTTACACCTGTTGATTTTCATACTAAACAAGATCTATTAAGCCATATGGTGAGAGAAATCGATATTGACCAAATCGTTGATACATTAGGTAATATTCCGGGTGAAATGCTCAATGCAACATTCCTGACTCTTAAACCCTATGCATTAATGGGGCAAAAATATGTAGATCTTGTAAACATTCTTGATGATAAAGAAAAAACGATGAATTTTATGCGTATGGAAAAATGGATATTTGATAGTCCAGATCTGGTAGGTGAAGCGTACCGAGAATTCATCAAGCAGTTCTATCAAGAAAACGGACTTGTAAAAGGAACCGTCAGAATAGGGGATGATATAGTCGATCTTTCTAAGATAACCATACCCATATTAAATATCTATGCTAGAGACGATCATTTAGTACCAACAGATGCTTCGAAAGCTTTAGAAGGTTGTGTTAGCTCCAAGGACTATAATTCATTGGAGTTCCCAGGTGGACACATTGGGATTTACGTGAGTGGTAAAGCTCAAAAAATGATCCCCCCATCCGTTGCTGCCTGGTTAGAAAAACGCACAAAATAAATAGTAAGCTCAATTTATGTTAATCTAGATATTATTTTAGAGTGCACCTGAAACTTACGATGTTTTTATAATGAAGTTTGTGCTTCGAACTTTTGAAGTGTGATTGTCAGAAAGTTTTTTATTCAGAACAAATTCGTAGCAATGCCTTTTCTGCATGTTCGTCACCTTGGGCTGCAGCGAGGCGATACCATTTTTTTGCTTCGTCTATATCTTTCGTGATGCCGCGTCCTTTTGCGTAGATTACGCCTAAATTGTATTGGGCTTTAGGGTGGCCTTGTTCCGCCGCTTTTCTAAACCAAAGAAATGCTTCTGTATCATTACGTTTTATGCCATGTCCCTTGCCATACATATAAGCTAGTTTCATTTGAGCTAATGTATGATCTTTTGCTGCGGCTTTTTCATACCATTCGAATGCTGCGATTAGGTCTTCCTCGATACCAATGCCTTTGTGTAGCATCTCAGCAACTTTAAATTCCGCATTAGTGTTTTCCTGTTTAGCAGCCTTTAAAAACCAGAGGTAGGCGAGTCCATTGTCTTTTTCTGTACCAATACCCTTACTGTACATCATGCCGAGTGCGTACTGTGAGCTCTCATCATCTTGCTCAGCAGCCAATTGATACCATTTAATAGCTTGATGATAATCTTGTTTAACACCTCTGCCTTTGGCATAAATGAGTGCAAGATTATACTGAGAATTAATGTGGTTATTATTCGCAGCCTCCAGATACCACCTGACCGCAGTGGCCTCATCTTTCTCAGCATTAATCCCTTTTGCATACATAAAAGCAAGTTTAGATTGCGCGTTGACATCACCTAATTCAGCAGCTGCGATTTGTTCTTCAAGTATTGAATTATCATTAGCGTAATTATCTCGACTAGTGGTATCGCGACGATCAAATGTTGCAATCCATTCCGACATTGACTGCGGTCTGTCTTGTTGGCGAAACTGCAAGGCATAGTCGATCGCCAGTAAAAAATCTTCGGAATAACCGTTGTCGGCAATCTCCGTGATTGGGACATAGGTGTCGCAATCTATTTGAGCGATTGCTGCACTACGATCTACAGCATCCGTTGGAGGTATCCCGCTGATCGATCGATACATAGTCGCACCCATAGAATAAATATCAGTCCAGGCCCCTTGTGATTCCTCGCCGGTATTGTACTGTTCAATAGGTGCATAACCTCGGGAAAAAATGCTGGTTAGTGATTGATCTCCTTGCCCTAATGAGGTTCTTGCGGAGCCGAAATCAAGTAAAACAGGATCGCCGTCCACACGTAGAAAAATATTTGCGGGTTTTATATCACGATGAATAAAGCCGGCGGCATGAACAACCTTCATGCCATCAACAATTGGAAAAATTATAGTCTTCAGATCTTGTTCACTGACTGTTTTACGCCGATTCAAGATGTCCTGAAATGTTTCGCCAAGTTCATATTCCATGACCATATATGCAGTATTGTTCGCCTCAAATACATTTCGAACCTGGACTATATTGGGATGTTTAAATTGTCCAAGAGTACGTGCTTCCTCTAAAAAACGTTCCAGTCCCCAATAGTATCTCTCATGGTGTTCATCAGAAACAGGGGAGACGGTACCGCTTTTAGTACGAATCGAGAGGTCGACAGGCAGATATTCCTTTATCGCAACTTCATGACCAAGGTTAAGATCTTGGGCAAGATAGGTTATCCCAAAGCCACCTTGGCCTAAGATATCGCGTATCTCGTACCAATGTAGCTTTTGTCCGGTCTTAAGCGCGTTGAGATGTCGCTTTTTTTCACTCATTTATGGCATCAATCCTACCAAATGACGTTTTTATGAATTTTAAGCTTTTTGAATTATACAAGGTTAGCACCACAATATAATAAATTACATTAAAAATACCACGTTAGCATATTTAATCCTTATAAAATTAAGTAGATCTTGTTTTCTATAATTGCATTTTCGATGGCTTCCAGCTTGTCGCCGACACAGGGACCATGGATACAGAGGCCAGTTTCAATCTTGAATAAAGCGCCATGCGTAGCACACTGAATGAATTCATTATTATGATCAAGGAACTGATTTGGCACCCATTCAAGATTAACTCCTGTATGGGGACAGCGATTAAGATAACTCAATATCTTATTTTGGTGATAAATAATCATGCATTGTACAAGTATGTCATTAATGACACATTCCCAACCATAACAACCGGATGTCTCCAGTTTCTCGAGATCGCATACGAGATATTTTTTCTTCTTGGAAGTCATATCAAATTAGTCAACTGAATAGACACCCTATACTGCATTACAGTATAATCTACGTCCAATTCTGCGGGAGTAGCCATACGGTTACTCCCTTTTTTATGTGTAGGATGTACTCTCTGAGTTTTGTATATGACACCAACAGTAGGTGCCTTGCGCGAATCCTGGAATACCTACATCCATATAGACCAATGTCGTTAGTGGAACGGAAATCCGAAGCAACGATTTGTATTAGAGGTATCGTTTTTTGACAGATAATGCCCTGTTAGCCCTTGAAGATGGCTCATTGTTTTATGGGACATCGATTGGTATCGATGGTGAGTCCATTGGTGAAGTTGTTTTTAATACCTCGATCACAGGGTATCAGGAGATTCTTACCGATCCTTCCTACTACAAACAAATTGTGACCTTGACGCATCCTCATATTGGTAATGTGGGCACAAATTTCGAAGATGAAGAGTCCAATAAAATCTTTGCAAGTGGTCTTATTATCCGAGACTTATCACTTGTAATGAGTAATTGGCGTGCCAGTGAAAACCTGAGTGATTATCTGATTAGAAATGATATCGTTGCCATTGCGGGCATTGATACGCGTCAACTTACCCGACACATACGCAAGCATGGCGCAATGAAAGCCTGTGTTGTTGCGAGTAATAATATTGATGCAGATAAATCAATTAATACTGCAAAATCATTTGCAGGTCTGGTCGGCATGGATCTAGCCAAAGAAGTATCGACAACATCAAAATATAACTGGCTAGATGGAACTTGGGAACTGGCAGATGGAATTAAACCTTCTCCTGGCAAAAAAGAGTGGCGTGTTGTTGCATATGATTTTGGGGTTAAGCGGAATATTCTTCGAATTTTGGCTGATTTGGGTTGTGAGGTTACGGTCGTTCCTGCGCAAACACCGGCGAGCGAGGTATTGGCCGAAAAACCAGACGGTGTCTTTTTATCTAATGGTCCGGGTGATCCTGATCCCTGTGATTACGCTATTATCGCAATAAGGGAGATCATCAATTCAGGCACACCGCTTTTTGGTATTTGCCTTGGACACCAGTTGCTTTCACTCGCATTGGGCGCAAAAACAAGCAAAATGAAGTTTGGTCATCATGGTGCAAACCATCCGGTGCAATCGCTTGAAGACGGCCAAGTGCTAATCACTAGCCAAAATCATGGTTTTGCAGTCGATGAAAAAACATTACCAAGTAATCTCGTCGCAACGCACCGTTCTTTATTTGATGGATCTTTGCAGGGCGTACATCACAAGAACCATCCCGTGTTTGGTTTTCAAGGACACCCGGAAGCGAGTCCAGGTCCACATGATTTAAAACCACTCTTCAATCATTTCATTGAATTAATGCAAGAGCATAAAACGTAATATAACCATGCCTAAACGTACAGATATTAAAAGCATTCTAATCATTGGCGCAGGTCCAATTATAATTGGACAGGCCTGTGAGTTTGACTATTCCGGCGCACAAGCATGTAAGGCATTAAGAGAAGAAGGATTCCGCGTTATCTTGGTGAATTCCAACCCTGCTACGATTATGACCGATCCTGAGATGGCAGATGCGACATATATTGAACCAGTTCACTGGCAAACAGTGGCGAGGATTATTGAGAAAGAACGTCCGGATGCATTATTGCCGACTATGGGTGGACAGACAGCACTGAACTGCGCGTTAGATTTGGATGCAAATGGTGTGCTTGAAAAATTCAATGTAGAGATGATTGGTGCGTCAAAAGACGCTATCGATAAAGCTGAAGATCGTGAACGATTTCGAACAGCAATGCAAAAGATCGGCTTAGGTATGGCGAAGTCTGAAATTGTACATAACAAGGAAGAAGCCAGGGCAGCTATGGAGGTTATCGGGTTTCCCGCAATCATTCGTCCTTCGTTTACTCTGGGCGGTACCGGTGGTGGTATTGCTTATAACCGCGATGAGTTTATGGAAATTTGCGATCAGGGTGTTGAGGCTTCACCAACTAATGAAGTTCAAATTGATCAGTCTGTATTAGGCTGGAAAGAATATGAAATGGAAGTTGTCCGTGACAAAAAAGATAATTGCATCATTATTTGTTCCATCGAAAACTTTGACCCAATGGGGGTTCATACTGGCGATTCAATAACTATTGCACCGGCGCAGACATTGACTGATAAGGAATATCAAATAATGCGTGATGCTTCTATTAAGGTATTACGCGAGATTGGTGTTGATACCGGTGGGTCGAATGTTCAATTTGCGGTTAATCCAGAAAACGGCGAACTGATCATTATTGAGATGAATCCACGTGTATCACGCTCATCAGCACTCGCATCTAAAGCAACGGGCTTTCCGATCGCTAGAGTCGCTGCAAAATTAGCGGTGGGTTACACATTAGATGAGCTTGAGAATGAAATTACCGATGGCGCTACACCTGCATCATTCGAACCCAGTATTGATTATATCGTTACCAAGATACCTCGTTTCACCTTTGAAAAATTTCCGCAAGCAGATGATCGTTTAACAACACAGATGAAATCAGTTGGTGAAGTTATGGCCATGGGACGTACATTTCAGGAATCAATGCAAAAAGCAATTCGTGGAATGGAAACTGGAGTAACGGGGTTTAACGAAATAGTTGATCAATCATCTGAGAACGTTTTAGAACAGATTGAAAAAGAATTGCGAGTACCACGTGGAGATAGGCTTTGGTATGTTGCTGATGCCTTTCGACATGGGTTGAGTGTTGAGGATGTTTTCAATATATGCAGTATCGACCCCTGGTTTTTGGTACAGATACATGATCTTATTGAAGAAGAAAACAAACTTAGGAAAGAAGGCGTATCTTCGTTAACTGAGGGCCGTTTAAGACAATTAAAGCGCAAAGGATTTTCAGATGCGAGATTAGCGGAGTTGATAGATCAATCTGAGTCTCAAATAAGAAAATTAAGAATAGATAATAATATTCGTCCGGTATTTAAGCGTGTTGATTCTTGTGCTGCAGAATTTGAGTCAGCAACGGCTTATATGTATTCAACTTATGATGTTGAATGTGAAGCAGCTCCAAGTGATAGACAAAAGATCATGGTCTTAGGCGGCGGCCCTAACCGAATTGGCCAAGGGATTGAGTTTGACTATTGTTGTGTCCAGGCTGCCTTTGCTATGCGTGAGGCTGGATATGAAACAATCATGGTTAACTGCAACCCTGAAACGGTTTCTACGGATTACGATACATCAGATCGCCTCTATTTCGAACCATTAACACTGGAAAATGTATTAGACATTATCCATGTTGAAAAACCGTATGGTGTAATTGTGCAATATGGCGGTCAAACACCTTTGAAGTTAGCGCGAGATCTTGAAAAAGCAGGTGTGCCCATTATCGGAACGAGTCCCGATTCAATTGATCTTGCAGAAGATCGTGAGCGATTTCAAAAGTTACTCGAAGATATCGGTTTGAAACAACCACCAAATCGAACAGCTCGAGATGTCGAGCAAGCAGTAAAAGGAGCTGAAGAAATTGGCTATCCGTTGGTTGTAAGACCGTCGTACGTATTGGGTGGACGAGCGATGGAGATTGTTTATAACGAAGATGATCTTAGAAATTACATGGACAATGCTGTAGCGGTATCTAATTCGTCACCAGTATTGCTGGACAGGTTTTTAAATAATGCCATTGAAGTTGATGTTGATGCGATATCAGATGGACAGGATGTTTGTATTGCAGGGATTATGGAACATATTGAACAAGCAGGTGTGCATTCGGGTGATTCGGCCTGTTCACTACCTCCTTATAGTTTAAGCGATGAAGTTCAAGACAAAATTGCATCACAGGTTGGGGCAATGGCGCGCGCTTTAAATGTTGTTGGTTTGATGAATACGCAGTTTGCAATACAGAACGATGATATTTATGTTCTGGAAGTTAACCCTAGGGCTTCAAGAACGATACCCTTTGTTTCAAAAGCTACAGGTATTTCGATCGCTAAGGTTGCCGTAAATTGTATGGTAGGTAACAGTTTGGCATCACAAAACTTAACACACGTACCGGTACCAGATTATTATTCAGTTAAGGAATCAGTCTTTCCATTTATTAAGTTTCCTGGCGTTGACCCATTGTTGGGTCCCGAGATGAAATCAACCGGCGAGGTAATGGGAGTAGGAAAGACATTTGGTGAGGCATTTGCCAAAGGGCAACTTGCAGCGGGAGAAGAGTTTCCGCGATCAGGAAATGCATTTATCAGCGTTAAGGAAATAGACAAAGAAAAATCAGTTATTGTTGCGAGAGAATTATCTTTATTGGGCTATCAACTTTATGCCACTAGTGGTACTTGTAAGGTATTGACTGGAGCCGGAATAAAGTGTGAGCGCGTTAATAAAGTAAGAGAAGGGCAACCCCATATTGTTGATATGTTAAAAAATGATGCAATTGATTTAATAGTTAATACTACAGAAGACAAAAAGGCCATTGCTGATTCGTATTCAATTAGAAGGACGGCATTGCAGCATAAGGTTTTCTACACAACGACAATAGCTGGCGCAATGGCCACTATGGAAGCATTGAAACAAAGAGATAGTGTTGGTGTAAATAGTCTACAAGATTTACATAAAGGAGTAATTGCATGAGTCAAACACCTATGACTGTAAGAGGTGCGGAAAAATTAAAAGAAGAACTGCATAAGCTGAAAACAGTTGATCGTCAACGAATTACCAAGGCGATTGCTGAGGCTCGCGCGCATGGTGATTTAAGTGAAAATGCTGAATACCATGCCGCACGCGAACAACAAAGTTTTGCCGAAGGCCGAGTCAATGCTATCGAGTCTGCTTTGGCGGATGCACAGATAATTGATGTGACGACGGTTGAAGCCGAAGGTCGTGTCGTTTTTGGTGCTACGGTCAAACTATTGAATATTGATACTGAGGTAGAAGTCACTTACCAGATTGTTGGTGAAGAAGAAGCCGATATAAATGAGGGGTTGATTTCGATAACGTCACCTATTGCCAGAGCTTTGATTGGAAAACAACAAGATGACGCAGTTGATGTGAACGCCCCGAGTGGTGTAATCGAATACGAAATCCTGGAAGTTAAGTACATCTAGTCTCAATGTTTTAGTGACTACGATATGCGATTAACTGTGTTCTGATGGCCAAAAAATCTAATAAGCAATGGTTACACGCACAGAATAAGGATCAATATGTAAAGCAGGCTCGTGAGTCACATTACCGTTCACGGGCTATTTACAAGCTCCAGGAGATTGATCAAAAAGATAAGCTCATTAAGCCAAACACCTGTGTTGTCGATTTAGGCTCTGCTCCCGGAAGTTGGTCACAATATGCCAGCGAGCAAGTTAAAGCTAATGGTCGTGTAATCTCGGTCGATATATTACCGATGGAGCCGATTGAACGAGTGTTATTCATATTAGGTGATTTCACTGACGAAGCAGTCGAAAAGGAGTGTATTGGACATATAGGTAAACAGGGCGCGGATCTTGTAATCTCAGATATGGCCCCCAACTTAACAGGTATCAGGATAACTGATCAGGCACGAAGCCTCGCTTTGGCGGAGTTAGTCTATGACTTTTGTCATCAAGTACTAAAACCCGGTGGTGATTTGGTCATCAAATTGTTTGAGGGGGCTGGAACGGATGAATATAGGCGATTATTGAAGGAACGATTTGCCAAGGTAATGACTCGAAAACCAGGTGCATCACGTGATCAGTCTCGGGAATTCTATGTTTTAGCCCGTTCGTATAGGTTATAGTGGAAATATGAAATCATTAATTATTAGAGGTTTATTGAATTGAACGACATGGCAAAAAATCTGGTCTTATGGGTCATTATCGCCCTGGTCCTGATGATGGTATTCAAGAATTTTGGTAACCCGGCATTGTCTGGGGAGATTAGCTATTCCCAATTTATCTCTGATGTAAAAACGGGGCGAATTGTCTCTGTAGGAATCGAGGGTAGTTCAATCTCGGGCCATATGTCTGATGGTAATCGATTTACCACGTATAGCCCAGAAACTAGTAATGATGCATTGATAGGCACACTTTTGGAGAACAATGTCGAAATTAAAGGTATGGAACCCAACAAAAACTCATTCTGGGCGCATGCTTTAATCTCATGGTTTCCTATCCTGTTGTTACTTGGTATCTGGATTTATTTTATGCGACAGATGCAGGGCGGCGGCGGCGGTCGTGGAGCTATGTCATTTGGTAAGAGTCGTGCACGTTTATTAGGTGAAGACCAGATCAAGATCACCTTCAGTGATGTTGCAGGCGTTGAAGAAGCAAAAGAAGAAGTAGCAGAATTAGTCGAGTTTTTACGTGATCCGGGAAAATTCCAAAAACTGGGTGGTAAGATACCCTCCGGTGTCTTAATGGTGGGTTCACCTGGAACCGGTAAAACGTTATTAGCCAAAGCTATCGCTGGTGAAGCGAAAGTCCCTTTCTTTACGATATCGGGTTCTGATTTTGTTGAAATGTTTGTTGGCGTCGGCGCATCACGAGTCCGTGATATGTTTGAACAAGCCAAGAAACATGCACCCTGTATTATTTTTATTGATGAAATCGATGCCGTAGGCCGTCACCGTGGTGCTGGTTTAGGCGGTGGACACGATGAACGTGAGCAAACTTTAAACCAATTATTGGTAGAGATGGATGGGTTTGAGGGGAATGAAGGCGTGATTGTCATCGCGGCAACAAACCGCCCCGATGTGTTAGACCCTGCCTTATTGAGACCAGGGCGTTTTGACCGTCAGGTTGTTGTGCCGTTACCAGATATTCGTGGTCGCGAACAAATCCTCAAAGTGCATATGCGCAAAGTTGCATTGGGTGATGATATAAAAGCTAATATTATTGCACGTGGCACACCGGGGTTTTCCGGTGCTGATTTGGCTAATTTGGTAAATGAGGCTGCGCTATTCGCAGCACGCGCGAATAAAAAATTAGTTGAGATGGAAGAATTTGAACGCGCCAAAGATAAGATTATGATGGGTGCAGAACGTCGTTCTATGGTTATGGGTGAGGAAGAGAAAAAACTCACCGCTTATCACGAAGCTGGACATGCTATTGTCGGTCGATTGATGCCATCACATGATCCGGTTTACAAAGTCACGATCATTCCTCGTGGACGCGCCTTGGGAGTCACCATGTTCTTGCCGGAAGAAGATCGGCTTAGTTATTCGAAACAATTACTAGAATGTCAGATCTCGACTTTATTTGGTGGTCGAATTGCAGAAGAACTGATCTTTGGTGCAGACATGGTTACCACCGGAGCAAGTAACGATATTGAGCGTGCGACATTGCTTGCACGAAATATGGTTACTAAATGGGGTCTCTCACAAAAATTGGGTCCTTTAACGTACAGCGAAGAAGATGGCGAAGTCTTTCTTGGTCACTCAGTGACACAACATAAGGCTATCTCTGATGAAACATCTCATACTATCGATGAAGAGATACGTTCTATTGTTGATAAGAACTATGCTCGGTCAGAGAAAATCTTGAAAGAGAATGAAGATAAGCTTCATCTCATGGCTGAGGCACTTATCAAGTATGAGACGATAGACTCTGATCAGATTGATGATTTGATGGAAGGCAAGACACCAAGGCCGCCATCAGGTTGGGATGATAGTGATGATGATGGATCTTCTTCTGCCAAGAAAAAGAAGAAATCTAAAGAAAAACCTTCAAAGGAAGATGATGCGCCATCAGGCGAGCCCCCAGCAAAACCTGCATAATATAACCGCAAGCCTGTGAAGTATTTTTTGCTTCACAGGCTTTGTTTTTATCCGCACAATAGTGTTATCTAAAATCCAATCGACAAAGTGAATCACGATTAATACCAAGAGTAGAAAGTTTTTCGGCACAGATGGCATTCGTGGCATAGTCGGCGAAGGTGTGATCACACCTGACTTTATTATGAAACTTGGTTGGGCAGCAGGACGTGTGCTTGCAAAAAAAGGCAGCGGCCCTGTTTTAATAGGCAAGGATACGCGGATATCTGGCTACATGTTAGAGTCTGCGCTTGAGGCAGGACTATCTGCGGCCGGTGTTGATGTTCGATTATTAGGTCCTATTCCAACACCAGGAATAGCTTATTTAACTAAAAATACGCGTGCTCAAGCAGGCATTGTGATTAGCGCGTCGCATAATCCATTCTATGATAATGGTATTAAGTTTTTTTCAGGTGACGGTACGAAGCTACCCGATCATGTTGAACATGAAATTGAGTATGAATTAAACTTACCATTGCAATCTGTGCATTCACGACATCTTGGTAAGGCTCGACGCATAACAGATGCTCCGAGACGTTATATCGAGTTTTGTAAATCTAAGCTACATAATGATGTTGATTTTAATGGACTGAGAATTGCCGTTGATTGTGCCAATGGCGCAACCTATCACATTGCACCGAAAGTCTTCGAAGAATTGGGCGCAGAAGTCTTTCTGCACGCAGTAACACCAGACGGGCTAAATATTAACGATGAATGTGGTGCGACTTCACCTGAGGCCTTAAGAGCCCTGGTGAAAGAGTCACGCGCTGATGTCGGTATAGCATTGGATGGAGATGGTGACCGTTTAATTATGGTAGATGAACAGGGAAATGTTATAGACGGGGACGATATTCTCTATGTTATTGCTCAGTTAGATACTGAAATACTAAATGGTGGCGTTGTTGGCACCGTGATGAGTAACCTGGGACTGGAACATGCGATAAAAGATTTACAGTTAAATTTTTTAAGGGCTTCGGTTGGAGATCGTTATGTTATGGAGTTATTGCTGAAAGAAAAGCTGGTCTTGGGTGGAGAAACGTCGGGACATATTATTAATCTTGAGCGCACAACGACTGGTGATGGAATCATAGCTGCATTACAAGTATTAGAAGCAATGAAAGTAACGGAGAAAAAATTGTCAGAGTTGGTTGGTAATATCACAAAGTTTCCACAAATAATGAAGAACGTAAAACTTCAAAAGAAAATTGATATTGCTTCCAACAAGGAGATTAATAATGCTATCAAGGATGCTGAAAACACACTCGGTGAGTCAGGGCGTGTAGTGCTAAGACCTTCAGGTACAGAACCTTTGGTACGAGTTATGGTTGAAGGTGAAAACCAACAACAAGTAGAAACATTGGTCGACCAGCTTTCAACTAAGGTTGGCGAAGTAGTAAAAAAATCAGTTTAAAAACCTTAATTAGTCAATTAAGGTTCTATTACGCTATCTTCTTCTGCGATGATGAAATTTGGTGCTCCTCCTGTTGATATTTCCACGGCATGAGCCAAAACCGCTTTCCCCCCGTCTGATTGTGTACTGCTTAGTAACGCATCCATAGATGAAAAATATATTTCAGATGAGCGATGATATGCAGGAAGAATATGGTGAGCATGCGGTAGTGCTGTAGTTGTTACGATCTTTGTCTTGCCATCTAGTTTTTCAATTGCCAAAGGAAGATGTTCCTCTTTATAGGCCTTATCAAAAGCATAAACATCATGTGGATGAGGGTATTGAATAATCAGTTTTACATTAGCCATGTTATATATCTCCTAATTAATCACTTGTTTTTATTTGCTAATACTCAGGTTACATTTAAAAAGCTAAATTAATATTATTCAATATAAAAGATAGAACATCATACACGCTAAATCAAGCTGCTTGAGTATATTTAAGTGATTGAATTAATTAATAAATAACTAAATACTATAGTAATTAGGGTGTCGTTTTTTTATAGGGGAAAACTAGAGCTTTAAAGAAAAGACTATGGTCGGTTAACACATTTTTATCCGAAATGGGTGGAGAAGGAAGATAAGCGACTGTTGATGGTGTTTCAGTTAAATAGACGCTTGTATGCATCTTAAAACACCATAGTCGTATTCTTCATTTAAAGCTTCATAGAGAGGTTTGAGTCTATTCTTTTTATCGTCTTCCATTGTTTCAATGGTATAGATAATCTCATCGTATTCGCAGTCATCCAAAGCAATAACGTCGCGGACATCTAACAAACCTAATTCAATCGCATCGGCCAGGTGTGTGTATATAGTGTTGATATTTTTATCTCTTTGTTTTGCGATATTTTCGATGCTAATGTTTTGCTGAAATAACATTAATGTTTCATTAATTGTTTTACTAAGATTGTTATCGAGTAGCGCGGAAAGTGGGTGTTTGGAAATCTCATTAAGAAATTGTTGGCCATAACGTTGGAGTTTCTGTTCTCCAACACCCGAGATGCAAAGCATAGCATCAGGTGAAGAGGGTCTTTTTCGTAGCATTTCTTGCAAGGTCGCATCATGGAAGATGACATAGGGCGGTACGCCAGCTTCATCTGCTAATGTTGTACGTAAGGATCGTAGGGCGTCCCATAAGGTTTGATCTTGTGGACGGACAACAGGTTTTTGTTTTGCTTCTTTTGTGATTTTTTCTTCTTGAGATTGTTTTCTCAAATCAAGTTTTTGTTCGCCACGTAATACCGGGCGACATTTTTCAGTTAGGCGTAATGCGCCATGACGTTCCATGTCGATGTCGATATACCCTAATGCTATTAATTGTCTGAAAACACTGCGCCATTCTGTGGTTGATAAATCTTTACCTATAGCAAAGGTACTGAGTTGGTCGTGTCCATTTCGTTGGATACGTTCATTGCTTTTTCCCAGTAAAATATCAACGATATAATTCACCCCAAAACGTTGTTCTGTTCGATATATTGCGGACAGTGCTTTTTGCGCTGATTCAGTCGCATCCCATTTCTCCGGTGGGCTAAGGCAATTATCGCACGCACCGCAATTTTCAGCTGATGCTTCATCAAAATATTCGAGCAAGGCATGGCGTCGGCAAGTAATGAGTTCACAAAGCCCGAGCATTGATTCGAGTTTGTGATGCTCAACGCGCTTATGCGCTTCGTTGGCGTTAGAGTTCTGCATAAATTGACGAAGCGTGATTACATCTTGTAAACCATAGGTCATCCAGGCATTGGTCAGTTCGCCATCACGTCCACCACGTCCCGTTTCCTGATAATAGGCCTCGATACTTTTAGGTAGGTTTAGATGCGCGACAAAACGCACATCAGGTTTATCTATCCCCATGCCAAAGGCTATTGTTGCAACAATAATGACATTGTCTTCGCGCAAGAAACGTTGTTGGTTTTTTTGTCGGATCTCTTGAGATAAGCCTGCGTGATAAGGTAATGCGATGCGTCCTTGAACACTTAACCACTCAGCAATGGCTTCGACACTTTTACGTGACAGACAATAAACAATTCCGGCATCGTCTTTATGATTATCCTCAAGGAAACGCCATAATCGATTTTTAGGATTATTGCCTTCTGATATAGCATAGGTAATATTCGGTCGATCAAAACTATTAACGTAGACCTTCGCTTCTTCCAATTGCAGTTGTGAAATAATCTCACCACGCGTGCGTTGATCTGCTGTTGCTGTCAATGCAATGCGCGGAATCGTAGGGTAGCGCTCATGTAATATTTTCAGTCGTTGGTATTCAGGTCGAAAATCGTGACCCCATTGCGAGACACAGTGCGCTTCATCGATAGCGAATAATGACACCTGACAACGATCTAGTAGAAACAACATGTGATTGGTTAATAACCTTTCCGGTGCGACATAGACAATCTCAAGTTCCTTATTGAGCAATTGTTGCTCCACCAATTGAGCTTCATCATGACTCATGCTGGAGTTCAGAAAAGCAGCATTGACGCCAAGTTGTTTTAAGGCATCAACTTGATCCTGCATCAAGGCAATCAATGGCGATATGACAATAGCTGTGCCATCAAGTACCAGTGCCGGGATTTGATAGCATAAAGACTTGCCTCCACCCGTTGGCATCAAAACAAGGGCATCACTACCATTCAGTATTTCCTGAATAATGTCTTCTTGGTGATGTCGGAACTGTTCGTAACCAAAAGTGGACTTTAAAATCGCTTGCGCGCGCTTCATTTAATAATTCTTTTCCAGACGTTAATTATTGGAGGTATAAAAAGGATTAATACGTAGATTTAAATTAAGTTGTATTATACACAGCACTGTTAAAATGTTTTATCCTGAAGAATGCTGTCTCGGAGATATCCAATTTGTATTATTAATGCTTGATAAGTGACCAGATAATATCATTATGAATATAAACCAATATTTTAAGAGGAGTTTAAAATGGCAAATGAAGGCTACCACGAACCAATAGATGAGCTTACAAATGAAACAAGAGATATGCACAGAGCTATCACTTCACTAATGGAGGAACTCGAAGCAGTAGATTGGTATAACCAGAGAGTCGATGCATGTAAAAATAAGGAACTAAAAGCGATTCTCGCTCACAATAGAGATGAAGAAAAAGAGCATGCTGCAATGGTTCTTGAGTGGATTCGTCGTCAAGATCCATCTTTTGATAAAGAGCTAAAGGATTATTTATTTACGGATAAAGAAATTGCCCATAAATAATATTTATTTAAACTAAAAAAGTGATAGCTGACATGTTCACTTGATTAATTTGCATGAACATTAGAATCCTTTGGCAGGGATTGGCCGAGTGACCCAGAGCTACGGCTAGGAACTAAATTTTTAATTACTAATAAGATTTTAAAAAATGACTGCGTTTTTCAGATCCCCTATCCACCTTGATATCGTATCTGATGTTGTTTGCCCTTGGTGTATTATTGGATTCAAACAGCTGGAAAAGGCACTTATAGAGACTGACTTGACGGCTGATATTACCTGGCATCCGTTCGAACTCAATCCACATATGGAGCCTCAAGGTGAAAACCTGCGCGAGCATACGGCAGCTAAGTATGGCACTACCACAGAAGGCAGTGCTAAGGCTCGTGCTCGTATTACAGAGATGGGTGAAGAGCTTGGGTTTGAGTTCAAGTATGCCGATGACATGCGTATGTATAACACATTCATGGCGCATCAACTTTTGCATTGGGCAGCAACGAAAGGGCTACAGCACGAACTTAAAATGGAATTGTTTAGCGCATTTTTTACTCATCGTCTTCATATTGGTGACCCGAATGTCTTAGCATCAACAGCCGGAAACATTGGTCTTGATTTGCAAGAGGCATTAGCCATATTAGAAGATGGGCGCTTCGCCGAAGACGTCAGGCAAAATCAAAAATATTGGACTAACAGAGGTGTTAGCGGTGTCCCCGCGATAATCATTAACCAAAAACATCTTGTGAGCGGCGCACAAGGTGTTGAAAACTATGTTTCAGTACTGAAACAAGTTAACGAAGAGCTTCAAAGCATTGAAGATGGAAAAACAGCCGCGGAAGAATCGCTATAAGAAACAGGACGTCATAGTCGAATAATAGCAAAGCGGGTTGGTTACTATTTAAAATTTAATCGATTTATAATTCTCTTCACTAAACCCAACAGATAATTTTCTATTCGTCTCCAACACAGGTCTTTTAATGATTGTCGGATGCTCGATCATTAATGCTATAGCTTGCGTCGAATTTTTAATATCTTTTTCATCATCTGATAATTTACGCCATGTAGTCCCACGTTTGTTGATCAATGTGTCTAGATCGATTTGTTTTAAAAAGTTCTTTACCAGGCTTTTGTCAATACCATCAACACGGAAATCGTGAAAGGTATAAGGCACGGAATGATTATCCAACCATTTCCGTGCCTTCTTAACCGTATCGCAATTTTTTATGCCATAGAGCGTTGCTGATGACATTGCAGTTACTTCCTATACGTCACGCAAGATTTCGTTGATACCCACTTTACTCAAGGTCTTTTCATCAACCGTCTTAACGATAACCGCACAATACAAACTGTATGTACCATCATCCGATGGCAGGTTACCTGAGACGACAACTGAGCCTGGTGGGATATAACCGTAGGTGATTTCGCCAGTAGCACGATCATAGATGCGTGTACTTTGACCAAGGTAGACACCCATTGAAATAACGGAGCCTTGACCGACGATGACGCCTTCAACAACTTCCGAACGAGCGCCAATAAAACAATTATCTTCAATGATGGTCGGGTTAGCTTGTAAAGGCTCTAGAACACCACCGATTCCGACTCCGCCAGAGAGGTGAACATTTTTACCAATCTGTGCGCATGAACCTACCGTGGCCCAAGTATCAACCATTGTGCCACTATCGACATAGGCGCCGATGTTGACAAAGCTTGGCATCAATACAACGTTTTGTCCGATATAGCTACCACGTCTTACGGTTGCGTTTGGGACAACGCGTGCGCCGGTTTCGATAAAGTTGGTTTTATTATAACCGTAGAACTTATTAGGGACTTTGTCGTAGTAATTAGTCAGTCCACCTTGCATAACGGTATTATTTTCCAGGATGAAAGAAAGCAGGACGGCTTTTTTTAACCATTGGTTGACGACCCATTTGTTATCGATCTTTTCAGCTATACGTAGTTGTCCGCTGTCCAGTTTCCAGATGATTCCTTCAACGGCATCTTTGATTTCCTTATTGGCTCCATCAGGTTCGAGTTCAGCCCGGTTATCAAATGCGTCATTAATTAATTTTTCTAAATCACTCATATTTTCTTTCCTGATATTAAAATGAATTTTGTATAAATTGTTTAATTCGGTTTGCAGCTTCAGTGCATTCTTTAATTTCTGCTACTAATGCAATGCGTGCACGGTTTTTGCCGGGATTAATACCGCCTATATCACGGGATAAATAAGAACCAGGTAAAACTTTTACATTCTCGCTTGTATATAAATTTCTTGCAAAGTCTGTGTCAGAACATGGCAGTTTCGGCCAGAGGTAGAAGCTGGCTGGCGGCGGAGTGACTTCCAATACTGGTTTTAGTATTTCACAGACTTGTGTAAATTTTTCTCTATATTGATTTCTGTTGTGTTTGACATGCGATTCATCACCCCATGCGGCAATACTGGTTTTTTGTATATGTAAGGGCATGGCACAGCCATGATAGGTTCGATACCTAAGGAAACGTTCAATTAATGTAGAGTCACCGGCAACAAACCCAGACCGTAAGCCTGGTACATTCGAGCGTTTGGAGAGACTGTGAAAAACCAGACAGTGTTTGTAATCCGTATTGCCCAGTTGATTAGCATACTCAAGCAGACCAACAGGAGGTTGAGCTTCATCTGGATAAATTTCGGAATAACATTCATCGGCAGCGATGACGAAGTCGTATTTTTCGGCCAAGGACATTAGTTCTTTTACCGACGCTAAATCAACCACTGCACCAGTGGGGTTTCCGGGTGAACATAAGTAGATGAGTTGGCACCGTTGCCAGATGTCTTCTGGTACTGATGATAAATCAGGGATGAAGTTGTTTTCTTCTGTGCAGTTTAAATAATAAGGCTCAGCTCCCGCGAGTAATGCGGCACCTTCATAGATCTGATAAAAAGGATTGGGTAAAACAATAGCGGGCGTATTAGAATCTCTATTAACTAGTGTTTGTGCAATAGCAAACAAGGCTTCTCGCGTGCCATTCACTGGGAGGATATTCTTTTCCGGGCTTACTGATGTTTGTGGTAGGTTGAATCGTAGACATAGCCACTTAGCTATCGCTTCGCGTATTTCAATCGAGCCACGTGTTGTAGGATATATAGCCACGTCACTCAGGTTCGATTCTAACGCCTCTATTATAAAATCTGGTGTAGGATGTTTGGGTTCACCAATGGCAAGGCTGATTGCCGATCTATCCGGGGCAACGGTCGTACCTTCGAGTAACTTTGTTAGTCTCTCAAACGGGTATGCATGTAGATTTTCCAGTCCTGAATTCATTTAAAAGGTTTTGTTAGTTAATAATGGCGAAAAAGGCGGCTAAGTATATGCGATCAACACTCTCATCCCAACCAACATCACGGTACTTCCCTGCATTATCTTGCATGGTTGCCGCTGTTCTGTGGGGTTTGCTTTGGTACCCACTCAGATTATTGGAAGAGTTAGGGATCCCGGGCTTATGGTCGACATTAATTATCTATTGCTCTGCGATGACCTTTCTATTGCCAGCCTGTTGGCGGTTGCGCGTTGATTTTTTACATCATAAAACAGATTTTATCCTTGTGGGAGTTTTCTCCGGTTGGGCCAACCTCGCGTTCATATTAGCCGTGCTGGAAGGTGAGGTTGTACGCGTTTTACTCTTGTTTTACCTGTCCCCTTTATGGGCAGTTTTGTTAGCCTTTTTTATATTGCGTGAACGCTTAACAAAAATTGGTTTTTTCGCGTTGATTTTGGCGTTGGCGGGAGCAATTTTAATGTTCTGGAATCCGGAATTAACAGATATTAATCGTATTAGTTTAGCTGATTTCTATGCCATTACCTCGGGTATGGCCTTTGCCGTAACAAATGTTATTGTCAGAAAGGTTGGTGATGTCCCTATCAGTATGAAGATGGGCTCCGCATGTCTAGGTGTTATTGCGCTTAGCCTCTGTGGTTTATTGATCACACAGCTTCAAATACCTCAAATAACAATACAATCGGGATTGCTTGCTTGCTTCATCGGATTTCCAATGATGCTAGTTTTGACATGGACAGCGCAATACGGTGTTACTTTTCTACCTATTCAGCGTTCATCAGTCATTTTTTTATTGGAGATCGTTGCCGGTGCTGTATCCGCAGCATTATTAACAGACGAAATGGTCAGGAATATTGAATACATCGGCGGTGGATTAATCATATTTGCTGGACTAGTTAGCATTTTAAAAGAAAAAAATGACGATATAAGTGCCTATAAGTCGTCCCCGACTTAAAGTTGATGTATGCTTTGCGCCCGTTAAAAATAGAGTGTTTTCATTAATTGGAATTTATCAGAACGTGACTAGAAAAATTTTAATATTACCCGGCGATGGTATCGGCCCAGAGATTATTGCCCAGGCTGAAAAGGTGCTGGCCTTTTTGATTAATAAGCGCGGTTTCGATTTGGAACTGGAACATGGTTTACTCGGTGGTTGTGCTGTAGACGCTGCTGGTTCTCCTTTTCCAGATGAAACCCTGAAAAAGGCAAAATCATCTGCGGCTATCTTGTTGGGGGCCGTTGGTGGCCCAAAATGGGAAACTATCGAGCGCTCTTTGCGTCCGGAACGTGGTTTATTAGCGATACGGTCCAACCTTGAATTGTTTGCTAACTTACGTCCAGCGGTACTGTTTCCACAATTGGCAATGGCGTCTACCTTAAAGGAAGACGTCGTCAGTAACCTTGATATTATGTTTGTCAGAGAACTTACCGGCGGCATCTATTTTGGTGAACCACGTGGCATAAGAACGCTCGATAATGGACAGCGGCAAGGGTTTAATACGCTGGTTTATAGCGAGAGTGAAATTGAACGAATTGCCCGTACTGCATTTGAAGTCGCAAGTAAACGTCAAGGTCGTGTTTGTTCGGTCGATAAGGCAAATGTATTAGAAGCAACTGAATTATGGCGAGAAGTCGTGAGTCGTGTTGCTAAAGATTATCCTAATATCGAATTACAACATATGTATGTCGATAACGCGGCAATGCAATTGGTTCGAGAACCAAAACAATTTGATGTAATCGTTACCACAAATATGTTCGGCGATATATTGTCTGACTTGGCATCAATGCTAACCGGCTCGATAGGTATGCTGCCGTCTGCATCCTTGGCCAGTGATGGTAGCGGTATGTATGAACCAAGTCATGGTTCGGCCCCTGATATCGCGGGACAGGATATTGCGAATCCGCTAGCGACAATATTATCTTTATCAATGCTTTTAAGGTATTCGCTTTCTGAAGCTGAGGCAGCAGACCAAATTGAACAAGCAGTGAGTCAGGTCTTGTCAGATGGGTTTAGAACAAAAGACATTCATTCTGACGGTATGAATTGTGTGGGCACAAATGAAATGGGTGACGCGGTAATTAAAGCGTTGACATCAATTGCGAACTAAAAATTATTTAGCTATTACAAAGAATTGTTATGACCGAAAAAAAATATAATGTTGCCGTTGTTGGCGCGACAGGTGCTGTTGGCGAAACCATGCTGTCTATTTTGGAACAACGTGATTTTCCTGTTGGAGACGTTTATGCCTTGGCTAGTAGTCGTTCAGCGGGTAAACGTATTCAATTCAAAGGCAAGCAGTTAATTGTTGAAGACCTTGAAGAATTTGATTTTAGCAAGGTACAGATAGGTTTGTTTTCACCTGGCGCCTCTGTATCTGCTATCCATGCGCCACGTGCCGCTGAAGCAGGTTGTGTTGTAGTCGATAATACATCCCAATATCGTTATGACGATGATGTTCCTTTAGTCGTGTCTGAAGTAAATCCACATGCAGTTGCTGCTTATAAAAACAGAGGAATAATTGCTAACCCAAATTGTTCGACGATACAAATGATGGTGGCATTAAAACCAATCTACGATGCGGTCGGAATTGAGAGAATTAATGTCTGCACCTATCAAGCGGTGTCGGGTACAGGTAAAGAGGCAATTGAAGAACTCGCAAAACAAACCGCTGATATTCTTAATATGAGAGAAGTTAAATGCAATGTTTATCCAAAACAAATTGCTTTTAATGTTTTGCCACATATAGATTCATTTCAAGACAATGGCTATACCAAGGAAGAAATGAAAATGGTTTGGGAGACTCGGAAGATCTTTGAAGATGAATTGATTCAAGTGAACCCGACCGCTGTAAGGGTACCCGTTTTTTATGGCCATTCTGAAGCTGTGCATATAGAAACCAAAGAAAAGATTGATCTGTTTACAGCAAGAAAACTGCTTACAGAAATGCCTGGGGTTACGGTGATTGATGAGCATGCCGATGGGGGCTATCCGACGGCGGTGACAGAAGCTGCTGGAGAGGATCCTGTTTATGTCGGACGTATTCGAGAAGACATTTCACACCCCCGTGGATTAAACATGTGGGTGGTTTCTGACAATGTCCGCAAAGGTGCTGCATTAAATAGTGTTCAAATCGCTGAAATTCTGGTAAAACACTACTTATAAACTATAGTTATCGGTTATATGTAAAGGACATTCGTAAGTTCTAAAGCGATGAAAACCGGTCATAAATGGTGTCAAATTACATTCAAAAAGATGTAAAATTTTGAAGTATTAGGGATTATATTTAATATATAAAACAATAACATAGCGTATAAACTGATGGGTATATACAAAATATTATTTAAGCTCTTGGTGATCTCTTGTTTGGGCTTCTATGCTGTTTCAGGCTACTCACTAGCACTGTCTGAGGCTGAGTTAAAATCTTATTTAAATCAACCGCTTGATGTCAGGATTATGTTAAAAACGGACGGTGAAGCTGATATTGATGATCTCAAGGTCGAGTTAATACAATCAGTTGAAAATTATACTTCTCATCACCAATTGAAGTACGAAGTTTTAAAGAATGGTGGGGTAAATATACTCAAGATAACCAGCAGTGATGTTGTGCGTGAACCCATTGTTGAATTTACATTAGATATTGGTTGGTCTGATGGTCATGTGGTAAGAGAATACTCTTTTTTAATCGATCCGCCGCGTAATTGATTTCAAGGAAATTGAAGTAAAAATGAAACGTAAACTTTATATCGTCATCTTATTAGCATTAGCGCCAACTTTAGTTAATGCACTAGGCTTAGGTAATCTTGATTTAAATTCAGCATTAAATGAACCATTTGATGCGAGAGTTCAATTGCTTTCCCCTACAGCGGATGAGCTTGATTCACTGACTGTCAGTTTAGCTGATAGTGAAGCTTTTGCGAGAGCTAAAATTGATCGCCCATTTATCTTAAGCAGCCTTAAGTTTTCTTTACGTCGTTCACCTGATGATGGACCAGATTACATTCGAGTATTCAGTCAAGAACCGATTCGTGAACCGTTTTTAAATTTTCTGGTAGAAGTGAGTTGGTCTAATGGACGACTATTCCGTGAATATACGGTTTTACTGGATCCTCCTCTCTATGATCCTAATGCACGTGCTAGCGAATTTAGTCGGGATCAGTCCACTAGCTATACTGCTGATCCAATAGTTGAACCTGTAACTAGCAATGAGCCAGATCACCAAGTCGTTTATACAAACGATATTGAGCAACCAAGTAGCCCAACAGTTATTTCACCGAATATAGATTATTCCGGTGGCGATTATGGCCCGACAGAACAGGCCGACACACTATGGTCCATCGCATCAGAAATGCGCCCAGATTCATCGATCAGTGTGAATAAAATGATGTCTGCCTTATTACGCGCAAACCCGGAAGCATTTTTTAATCAAAATATAAATGGGTTAAAACGTGGACAGATACTTCGTATGCCAACTGAAAGTGAGATTAATGCACTTTCTAATGCTCAGGCACTAGCAGAGGTTCAGTCGCAACATGCCGCATGGGATGGTATCAAGGATAATTTATCAACGGCGGTTAATGAACGACCCGAGGTAAGCTCTGTCCCTGAATCACCAGATTCAACTTCAGACGAAACAACAGAAACCGTTGAAATTGCTGTTGATTCTGATCCTGAATTGAAATTAGTGGCTGCTGAAGAAACTGGCGAAGCAAGCCAGCAGGTCGCCAGTGTCGACTCTGGTCAAGGTGAAGACTTGATCTTGGCTCAAGAGTCTATTCAGGCATTGACTCATGAGAACATGGAGTTAAGGGATCGTCTGCAGGAATCTGAAGCTTTACTCGAAGACCTTAAACGTTTGTTGTCGCTTAAAGATGATGAGCTAGCGGCTCTTCAAGGGCAGGTCGTTGAACAGCCTGACACCGTTGAGGAAGTGGTTGATTCAGTTGATGAAGAAATGATGCCCGAAGCTGAAGAAGAGGTGCTTGAGGATATCGAAGAAGAGGCAGTAGAAGAAGATACAGTAATGGAAGCTGTAGAAGATGAAATACTGGCCGAAGATGAAGAAGAATTTGAAACATTAGGTGAAGAAGAGGTTGTTGAGGTCATTGAAACTGAACCTGAGTCTAACTCTGCTGGTGTCATGGATATGGTCGACCAATATCTTAGTCCAGTTAAGGAGCTCCTGCTTGGTAATCCAATGATAGGCATGGCGGTAGCGGCTGTCCTTGTCCTGTTAATTCTGATTATTGTAATAATGAAATTCAGGAAAGAGCCGGCTGAAACGATTGATATTGACGCAATGACGGAAGAAGCATTCCCAGATTTTGATTCAGGTGATTTGGGTGCTACTGGTGATGAAGTGCCTGACTCAGAAGCTGTGACGGTTTTGCCGCCGGATTCAGAAGCAGAAACAGCAATGCCCGAAGCGTCGTCGGCAGAAGATCTGGAGATAGAAGAGGAAGCTGCACCCATAAGTGAAGAAGCTCCAGTCGAAGAAGAACCAGATGAAGACCCTATGCAAGAAGTTAATACTTATCTTGCATTTGAGCAATTCGACCAAGCAGAAGAATTTGTACGTAATGCGATAAATGATACTCCTGACAATGCGGAGTACCACACGAAATTGTTGGAAGTGTTTTATACCTCAGGCAATAAAAAGAGTTATGAGGAAGAAGCCAAAATATTACATGATAAATTTGGAGAGGCTAATGAGCATTGGAATATGGCCGTTGCTATGTGGTCAGAGATGTCCCCAAATAGAGCGCTCTTCGAAGAGGGTGCTGATGACGAAGACGATGCTGCTGATAACACAGGCGGGTTTGTTGATGTAACAGCAGATGATGAAGCAGGGAGTGAAGACGCGGGTCTTGATTTCGACATAGGAGGAGCAGAAGAACCAGCAGCTGCTGATGAAGGTATGTTAGATATTACTGCGTCTGATGAAGGTGAAGGTATGTTAGATATTACTGCATCTGATGAAGGCGAAGACATGCTGGATGTAACTGCTGCTGTAGGCCTTGAAGAAGTTGATGATGTTGCAAGTGATGCGTCGGAAGAGGTGCTTGATATCTCTGCAACCGGTGGAGACGATCTGCTTGATTTGACCGCCGCAGAAGAGTCTTCAGGCGATGATTTATTGGATGTGACTTCCGCTGCGAATCTTGATTTAGATTCTGAAGAAGATTTATTAGATGTCACTGCTGCTACAAGTGCTGGTGCTGATAGTTCTGAATTACTGGGCCTTAATATAGAGCCTGAATCAGAGAGCCTGGAAATTGATATCCCAGAAGAGAATGAATCAGTAGAAACTCCAGCAAGCGAAGATGACAACATGCTTGATTTTGATCTTGGTTCTAATGATGAAGAAGAAAGTCTTGAATTAGATGTAAACGAGCCAGAAGATTCCGGTTTAGAGGTGGATCTGAATGTGCCTGAGTTAGATACCAAGGAAACAGAAGATGCCGGTTTGGATATTGGTTTAGAGGTTCCAGAAGAAGACGAACCTATTAGGCTTGATGCAGAAGATGAAGGTGAGATTTCGCTTGAGTTTGATATGGGTGAAGACGAAGGCATAGAGCTTGATCTTTCAGCTGATGCAAACGATGAGATACCTGAGCTAGAGTTAGATACAGACATAGCGTCTGAAGCAGAAACGCTTCAAGTTGATAATGCGGACATGGACTTTGAGCTAACTATGGACGATACGCCTGAGGCGCCACTCGAAGATGAAACGAGTCTTAATCTTGATGAGACAGTTGAAATTCCAAAGAGTGTTGACCTCGCTGTTGACGATGACGATGACGACGACGACGATGAACATACTGTCTTTGTTCCTAGAGCAGCACAACCAGAAGAACAAACTGCGGAAGATGAAATCGCTACCAAGCTGGATCTTGCGAAGGCTTACGTGGAACTGGGCGATAAGGATAGCGCCAAGACGATACTGGATGAAGTCATCGTTGATGGAAATGATGAACAGCGCAAACAAGCCGAAGATCTGTTAGCTCAGGTTTAGAAGAAAACAAATTTAATGCTAAATTATTTAATTAGAAGTGCTCACACATTAATATTTAAGTAATTCAGCATAACCATATTAATTTTATCATTAGCGTTAATTATTAGCGTGGCCAGTCCAGAATGAAGATTGCACTGGGAGTCGAATATAATGGTTGTAATTATTATGGCTGGCAAAGGCAATCTATCTCTCCAACGATTCAAGAGTCTATAGAAATCGCTTTATCAACGATCGCGGATGAAAGTATCAGGATACATTGTGCGGGCAGGACTGATACCGGGGTTCATGCGATACAACAGGTCATTCACTTCGAAACATCCGCTGTAAGAGATTCTCATGCTTGGGTTCTCGGGACAAATTCAATACTTCCAAAAGATATCTCGGTTACCTGGGCTTTAAATTGTGATGATGATTTTCATGCAAGATTTAGCGCAGAGCAAAGAACCTATCAATATTTAATCTTAAATCGGCCTGCCAGGCCTGCTATATTTAATGGTTTAGTTTCCTGGGAATGTAGACCTCTTGATTTTAGTAAAATGAAACAAGCTTCATCTTGTTTTATCGGGCAGCATGACTTTACTTCGTATAGAGCAGTTGCTTGTCAGGCGAATTCACCTATCAGAACAATACACAACCTTGAGATTGATAGACTGGAAGACTGGTTAGTGATAACACTAACTGCAAATGCCTTTCTACACCATATGGTCAGGAACATAGCGGGCGTATTAATAGCTATCGGCATAGGTAAAAAAGAAGTAAATTGGGCAGCAGAGGTATTAGCAGCGAAAGATAGAACGATTGGAGGGGTAACTGCTTCGCCTGATGGATTATATCTAGTCAATATTCAGTATCCGGAACGATTTGCTATTCCTGGTGCAAGATCGATATTAGATAAATTTGGAATTTGTCGTTAATAACTAATTTTATAGTAAGCAAGAATTGAAGGAATGGAACGTCTAAAACGTACTCGCGTGAAGATTTGTGGTATCACAAATCTTAAAGATGCACATGCTGCTGTTGCGGCAGGTGCTGACGCAATTGGTCTCGTATTTTATGATGTTAGTCCACGCAATGTATCAATTAGTCTAGCCAAACAAATTACGGATAATATTCCACCTTTTATTAACTGTGTTGCCCTGTTTGTGAATGCTGATGATGCGTATATTAATGAGGTAATTAAAGAAGTTGCGATTGATACCCTCCAGTTTCATGGAGAAGAAACGGAACAAGCTTGCGCTTTATACAATAGGCCTTATATTAAAGCAGTCAGAATGACTGAAAGTGTTTGTTTGCCTGATGAAATTGAAAAGTATCCTTCGGCGAAGGCATTATTACTTGACGCTTACGTAAAAGGAGTTCCCGGAGGTACTGGAAAAGCTTTTAACTGGGATGTCATCCCAAGTAATTTGTCGAAACCGATTATCCTTGCTGGCGGTTTGGACGACAATAATGTGAAAAAAGCAATATCTCAAGTACACCCTTATGCCGTAGATGTAAGCGGTGGCGTTGAGAAAGATAAAGGGATAAAAGACCCCGATAAAATTAAAAAATTTATTAGTGAGACTATGAATGCCTGAAACGAATAAAAAAAGTGAGACTCCAGAAATTGAATCATTTATGACTATGCCTGATAAGCGCGGCCACTTCGGGTCATATGGAGGTCGGTTTGTCTCTGAAACCTTAATGGGGCCATTAGAAGAACTTGAACAAGCATACAAAAAATATATAAATGATCCGGAGTTTATTGCTGAATTCGAGCATGATTTAAAACATTATGTGGGGCGGCCCTCGCCACTATATCACGCAGAGCGCTGGAGTGAGCAGCTTGGTGGCGCTCAAATATATTTGAAGCGTGAAGACTTGAACCATACAGGTGCGCATAAAATAAATAATACAGTTGGCCAGGCATTGTTAGCGAAGTTAATGGGCAAACGTCGCGTAATTGCAGAGACTGGTGCCGGTCAACATGGTGTTGCAACTGCGACAGTTGCTGCACGTTATGGTATGGAATGTGTCGTTTATATGGGCGCTGAAGATATCCAAAGACAAGCTATGAATGTCTTTCGTATGAAGCTGCTTGGGGCAACTGTAGTCTCAGTTGAAGCGGGTTCAAAAACTTTAAAAGATGCTTTAAATGAAGCGATGCGGGACTGGGTAACTAATGTCGATGATACATTTTACATTATTGGAACCGTTGCTGGACCACACCCATATCCTGCGATGGTAAGGGATTTTAATGCGGTAGTGGGACGTGAGGTACGCCAACAATGCTTTGAGCAGGCTGGATGTCTCCCAGATGCCCTGGTTGCTTGTGTCGGCGGTGGTTCAAATGCTATTGGGATGTTTCATGCCTTTCTAGATGATAAAGAAGTATCTATTTATGGTGTTGAGGCAGCGGGGGAAGGTATCGAGACAGGACATCATGCGGCTCCTTTGAACGCGGGAAAACCGGGCGTTTTGCATGGTAATCGTACATATCTTATGGAAGATAAATATGGCCAAATAATTGAAACACACTCAATCTCAGCAGGTTTGGATTATCCGGGTGTCGGGCCAGAGCATGCATGGTTAAAAGATAATGGCCGAGCTAATTATGTCTCAGTCACTGATATCGAGGCGCTGCAAGCTTTCCATGATCTGACACGCATAGAAGGTATTATCCCCGCATTGGAATCAAGTCATGCATTAGCCTATACAGCAAAAATTGCCCCGAAAATGGCTAAAGATGCGATAATTATTGCTAATTTATCAGGTCGTGGAGATAAAGACATTCACACCGTTGCTGCACATGAAGGGATTACACTTTAAAACCGGAAATCAGAGATTATGAATAACCGTGAACGTTTGATGGAAATAATGACTGACCGAGATCTGGATCGATTGCAACTTGCTGAATTACTGAAAGTTAAACGAGCCGAAGTAGATACCTGGTTGTTATCACATGAGTCGAGGAATCATAAAGAAATACCTGATATGGCAATCGAGTTGCTTGAATTGAAACTTGGGATAAAAGAGTAAAATAGTGAGTTGTTAGTTATTCACAATAAACTTAATTTTCATTTTTTATTTATATTTATATTTATATTTTCAAATTAACAAATTTATGAGCAGAATTGAAGCGTGCTTTAGCGCACTTAAAAATAATAATAAAAAAGCACTAATTCCATTTATTACTGTAGGTGATCCCTCTCTCGACATGACGGTTGAATTAATGCATATTTTGACGGACGGGGGGGCTGATATCATTGAATTAGGCGTCCCTTTCTCAGACCCAATGGCGGATGGTCCGGTGATTCAACGCGCAAGTGAACGCGCCTTGTTAAATGGCACTAATACGGATGATGTATTTAATATAGTTAAGGAATTCAGGACAAAAAACGAAACTACTCCGGTTATTTTAATGGGATATCTGAACCCTGTAGAAGTGATGGGTTATGACATTTTTGTTGAAAAGGCAGCAAGTGCAGGAGTTGACGGGCTAATTATTGTTGATCTTCCGCCGGAGGAATCTGCCGAATTCGCTGAGGTTATAAAACCTTTTGGCATAGATCAGATATTCCTGATCTCACCGACAACAAAAGGGGCGCGTCTGGACAGAATATGTAAAGCGGCCTCTGGCTTTCTGTATTATGTCTCTTTGAAAGGTGTAACAGGCAGTAATCAACTGGATGTCAAAGCTGTTGATGATAAATTGAATGAGATTCGCAGCAAAACTTCATTACCTTTAGGTGTTGGATTTGGAATTAAGGATCCGCAAATAGCAGAAGCTGTTGGAAGGGTTAGTGATGCTGTCGTTGTTGGGAGTGCCTTGGTTGAAAGAATTACAGAACATGCAGGAGATGTTGAAAAAATGAAATCGGAAGTAGCAGCATTCATGAATTCCTTGCGAACTGCACTAGACAATATTAGGTGACAAGTAAATATGAGTTGGTTTAAAAAAATATTACCGTCGCGCAACAAAACGAATGGGACAACACGCCGTACTGTGCCGGAAGGTGTCTGGACAAAGTGTCAAGAATGTAATTCCGTATTGTATCGTGCAGAACTCGACAGAAATAATGAAGTTTGTCCTAAATGTGACCATCACATGCGGATTAGTGCGCGAGTACGTCTGGAGTCTTTTTTGGATATTGAGAACAGAGTTGAGATAGGCGCTGAGGTTAAACCGGTTGATATCCTGAAGTTTCGTGATAATAAAAAATACAAAGATAGACTCAATCAATCACAAAAGAAAACGGGTGAGGATGATGCACTAATAGTTATGACGGGAAAATTAAAAGGTTTACCCGTCGTTGCCTGTGCATTTGAATTCAATTTTATGGGTGGTTCTATGGGTTCAGTTGTAGGTGAGCGATTTGTGCTTGCCGTTGAGGCAGCAATTGAGATGAATGCCTCATTAATTTGCTTTTCTACAAGTGGTGGCGCAAGGATGCAAGAAGCATTGTTCTCCCTAATGCAAATGGCGAAGACATCTGCAGCGATAGCTATCCTGCGTAACAAGGGATTGCCTTATATTTCTGTGCTAACTGATCCAACAATGGGAGGTGTCTCAGCAAGTTTGGCGATGCTTGGTGATATTAACATTGCCGAACCTAATGCGTTAATTGGTTTTGCTGGGCCGAGAGTTATTGAGCAAACAGTTCGAGAGACGCTGCCTGAAGGTTTTCAGCGTAGTGAGTTTTTACTTGAAAATGGTGATATTGATATGATTGTCGATCGTAGAGAGTTACGTGACAGAATCAGTAAGTTGTTATCAATGTTAACTCATCAAGCATTAACTGCGTGATTTAAATCGTGCTTCGCACTAATGATGACTAGTAAAATTAAATCAATCTCTAAGTCTGGAACACACCTTGGCCAATTAAGGTTTAATAGCCTTGAAAAATGGTTAGAGTGGCAAGAAAGCTTACATTTCACAGCGATTGAATTAGGTTTAGAACGGTGTCGTCGTGTAGCAAATAATATGGGTTTGCTCAAACCTGCATATAACGTTATTAGCGTTGCAGGAACCAATGGCAAAGGTTCTAGCATCACAATGCTTGATAAAATTCTACGCAACGCGGACTACAAAGTAGGCCGGTATACATCGCCGCATTTACTTCGATATAATGAACGCATCTGTATAAATGGTGTTGGAGTGTCTGACTCTGAACTCTGTGAATCATTTGATCGAATAGATCGAGCGCGTGGTGAAATCTCATTAACCTATTTTGAATTCGGAACGCTGGCAGCACTGGATCTCTTTCGTCAACATAACGTCGATTTGGCTGTTCTCGAAGTGGGGCTTGGTGGTCGGCTTGATGCAGTAAATGTACTTGATGCCGATGCTGCATTAATTACAAGTATCGATATTGATCATCAGCAATGGCTTGGTGACAATCGTGAGAGCATAGCTAGAGAAAAGGCTGGTATCTTTAGAAACAAGGCGCCCGCTGTCTGTTCTGATGATAATCCGCCACAAAGCCTACTTGATTGTGCCGATGCTTTGGGTACCCCGTTGAGTGTATTAGACCGTGATTATAAGTTGACTATAGGTCATGGTGAATGGTCATGGGAGACAAATAATATTCTTTTCGAACATTTACCTAGACCTATGCAGTTTTGTGATTTTCAATTACAAAATGCAGCGGGAGTATTAATGGTATTAGAAAAAATAAAACATGACTACCCGGTCAGCCTTGAAAATATTAAGCAAGGGCTTAGTAGTTTTCGACTCAATGGACGTATGCAATTTATACCTGGCAGGGTGCCAAAGATATTAGATGTCGCTCACAATAGTGAATCGGTCAGGGTGTTGGTAAAAAACATAAATAAGATTCCATGTTTAGGGCAAACGCATTTAATTGTGGGTATGCTCAAAGATAAAGATCATCCTGAAGTGTTTAAGGTGTTAAATAATATAGCAGATAGCTGGAATATCATTACGCTAACCGAAGAGCGAGGGAGTGACGCCAAAACCTTAATTTCAGAACTCAAGTCATTGGGTATAAGTGAAAACGTAGTCGAATATGCAAATGTTGGGTATGCTCTGGAGCAGCTTGATGAGTTATCTATGACGGGTGATAGAATTATTGTTACCGGATCTTTTCTAACGGTAGGCGCCGCGCTTGAGCATTTATATCAGGAGTTACCCTAAATTAGATGCATCAACGCTTAAAAGAACGATTAGTTGGTGCAGCAGTCTTGATTGCCATTGCTGTTGTCTTTATACCAATGTTTTTAACTGGGCCTATAGACACTGAATCTATTACAGAGACTAATATTCCAGAACGAACGATAGAAAAGTTTAATTCCAGATTAATCCCGCTTAATAATTTGGAGACTCCAGATATTCAGGTTAATACGGATGTTGAAAAGATAGACGAACAGTCTGCGACTGAAGCTACAAAAGGTGAATCGGAAGCTAAACCAAATATGGGGCTACCTTCAAAATCAGACTTAATTAGTGGGAGAGATGCTAGTTCGAAAACCTCGAAACCAAACAAAACAATAGCGGATAAACAAGTGGGTCTGACCGCATGGGTAGTACAATTAGGCAGCTTTTCAAGTAAAGTCAATGCAGATAAACTGAATTTAACACTTAGGAAATCAGGGTTTCCAGCATTCGTCGAACCATTAGAGCAAAATAATGAAATTGCGTACAGAGTTAGGGTCGGGCCAGAATTATTGCGCTCGGATGCTGATGCTTTGTTAAAAAGAATTAAAGAAAACACGAAGTTAGATGGGATAGTATTGAATTATCCATAATTTTTAATTAACTTAAAAATCTAATATCTCTACAATGTCTACAGCCGATATAGCCATCCTCTGTCTAATTGCATTACCCACAATTGTGGGTGTTTTTTATGGTTTTTTGAATATACTGTTTTCATTATTATCCTGGGCTGTTTCCTTAGGCCTTTCAATAAAACTAGTACCCTATTTTTCACCCCTACTGGAAAATTATGTCGATACACCAATCTTAAGGATTGTTCTGGCGTTTATAGCTTTATTTATTCTAAGTTTGCTGATAATGAGCGGCATAAGTTATTTCGTAGTAAAGTTATTAGGAAGAACTGGGCTTACAGCAGCGGATAGGATATTAGGATTATTTTTTGGTATGGGCTTAGGCGGATTAATCGTTGCAGTTATCATCTTTATGGCCGGTTTTACTGCTTTCCCACAAGAACCATGGTGGGAACAATCAAAGTTAGCTATTCCGTTTGAGCGTGTAAGTATATGGAGTTCACGATTTTTACCAGAGTCAATAACCAAATATCATTCATATGAACAGGCGAGTGAAAATGATTAATAAATTCATCAGAATAGCAGCAGCATGTGCGGTATAATCGGAATTGTTGCAAAACAGCCTGTTAATCAGGCCATATATGATGGTTTAACAGTACTTCAACATCGAGGGCAAGATGCTGCCGGCATGGTGACTTGTGATGAAAGTAAGTTATACCTGAGAAAGGATAATGGCCTTGTCCGGGATGTATTTCATACACGACATATGCTTAACCTGAAAGGGAATATGGGAATTGGACATGTTCGTTATCCTACTGCTGGTTGCTCATCTTCAGCAGAAGCTCAGCCCTTTTATGTTAATTCCCCTTACGGCATCACGCTTGCTCATAATGGCAACTTAACTAACGCTGATACTTTGAGAGAAGATCTCATGCGCGATGATTTGCGTCATTTGAATACTAATTCCGATTCCGAGGTATTGTTAAATATTCTTGCTCACGAATTAAACGCAATTGGCAAACCTCGAGATAACCTGGATGCAAATGATGCATTTCATGCAGTCAAACGATTACATCACCGCTGTAAAGGTGGTTATGCTGCGGTAGCGATGATTACCGGCGTTGGTATACTCGGGTTTCGTGATCCCAATGGTATTCGGCCAGTTGTTTTTGGAAAACGGGAGACGGATAGTGGAGCGGAATTTATTATCGCGTCTGAAAGTGTTGCTATAAATGCTCTGGATTTCGAGCTTATACGCGATATTGAACCGGGCGAAGCTGTTTTTATTACACTGGATGGTAAAATACATACTTCACAATGTTCAGATCAAGCAAAGTACAGCCCTTGTATATTTGAGCACGTTTATCTAGCCAGACCTGATTCGATCATAGATGGCATTTCTGTCTATAAAGCGCGATTAAGGATGGGAGAAGAGCTCGCTAAAAAGATTCTTCGCCTCTATCCAAAACATGATATCGATGTTGTTATTCCTATCCCCGATACTAGCCGCACAGCCGCCTTACCTTTAGCAACTAAATTAGACGTGAAATATCGGGAGGGTTTTGTAAAAAACCGCTATATCCCAAGAACATTCATTATGCCAGGGCAAAGTATTCGTAAGAAATCAGTGCGACAAAAGTTAAATGCAATTGGACTAGAATTTAAGGGAAAGAATGTTTTACTTGTTGATGACTCTATTGTCAGAGGGACGACTTCAAGAGAAATTGTACAAATGGCAAGAGAGGCGGGTGCTAAACGTGTTTATGTTGCATCAGCAGCACCACCAGTGCGCTACCCTAATGTTTATGGAATAGATATGCCTACGGTAGGTGAGTTAATTGCTAACAATTGTACTGTCGAGGATGTTGCTGAAAAAATTGGAGCTGATTGGCTCGTCTACCAAGACATAGAGGATTTGGTCTCTTCTGCTCACAAAGGAAATAAAAAAATTACAGAGTTCGACACATCTTGTTTTACTGGAGAATATATCACAGGAGATGTGAATACAGACTACCTTGAGCATGTTGAATTGACTCGAAACAATTATGCTAAGGAAAAGCAGTCTATAGACGAAGGGTTAACAGATTTAACTGAAAACCAATAAAAAAACCACGGTCTATTAGATATAGAACCGTGGAATAAGTAGGGGTATTGCTAAACTTGAGTTATCCCGTATTTAAGAAAATACGGGATAAGAAACTATTCTTAAGCTGACTTTGAGAAAGGAACGATAGTTGCTGCGTCTTCTACGCCTTTTTCAACCCATGCACTCACTTCATCTTTTGATTCGTTCATAATATCAACGGTGTTTCTGGCGATACCTTGAATCTTTGCGCTTGCTTCATTGATCAAAGTGGTTTGCTCGCTGATGACTTCTTTATAGTCTTTAGGTTTACCAAGCATTTCTATTTGTGATGTTACACATTCCATAGAAAGATTGATAAAAGCTTGCTGTTGGTCTGCAATTTGTCCTGCGATTTTCAAGTTAATATTGTAAAGTTCTTGCATCGCATCGTAGTTTGATTTACCTAATTTGTTCATGGTTTCAAATATTTCATTAGTCATTAGCGCTACTCCTAAAAGTAAGGTTGTGCGCATCGCGTTGTGCAATGCAACAATTATTGCAATGCAGCATATTAGGATTTGTAAGAACTGTCAACAGGAATATATTAATAATTACAGTTATATTAAATAACTTTAAGTAATTGAAATTATTAATATAAATGTTTATACAATTGGTTTATATCGAAAAATAACGGTTATTCTTTATCTTTTTTACTAGAAAAAGGAGAGTTTATGGCTGTTTTAAAGAAGTTTTCTTGCATCGTTTTCCACGTTTCAAGGTTTTGTTCTGTCAGTTCTGTCATTGCAGTCATGGGGTTCGTGGTAACTGCTGTTTGTATTTGATCTTGTAATTGTTTTTGCTGTGTTACGAAGAGATCTATGCTTTTTTGTATGTAATCACCAGCAACAGATTGTACAGAATCACCATAAAAGCGAATGATGTGTGAGAGGGCTTGTGTTGTAAAGAGGGGCTCTCCATCGTCCTCTTGTTCAGTGATGATTTGCAGAAGTATTGTTCTTGTAAGATCTTCTTCTGATTTGACATCTTTGACAATAAATTCTTTATTGTTGAGCACTAGCTTTTTTATATCTTCCAGTGTGATGTATTTACTTTCTTCCGTATCGTATAGGCGGCGGTTTGGATACTTTTTTATAATTCGTTTATCTTCCATTTATCTGTCCTGAATTAAATATAAATCATGAAAAGGGCGCATATTACTGAGTGTCAGCCCAACCATTTATGGCACTCTTGAACAAACTAAACTATGACTTATTTGTAACAGTCATCAAATTCTGGCGTACTATCTAGTGTGCCAGAAAATACTTAAAATGAAATTATTCTCCACTAGCTGACTACATGATATGTCGTTAGCCGTTTATTTCATAGCCTCAAGATCCAGCGGAAAGAAGAAGATGTCTTCATTTTGCCTGGTTTCTTTCTACTGCTAGGGCTACGCCAAGACCTCCACCTATACATAGAGTAGCTAGCCCTTTCTTGGCATTACTCCGTTTCATTTCATGAAGTAGAGTCACGAGGACTCGGCAACCTGAAGCGCCAATTGGGTGACCTAAGGATATAGCGCCACCATTCACATTAACTTTTGCAATGTCCCAACCGACATCGCGATTTACTGATATTGCCTGAGCAGCAAAGGCTTCATTTGCTTCAACCAGGTCTAGTTCATCAACAGACCAATTCGCTTTTTCAAGGCAACGTTTACTGGCTGGAATAGGGCCTGTACCCATGATAGATGGGTCGACACCCGCACTAGAGTATGCTTTTATTGTGGCTAAGGGTTCTAGTTTAAGTTCCTTTGCTTTGCTTTCAGACATGACTAATACTGCTGCTGCTCCATCATTCAAGCCAGATGCATTTGCGGCCGTAACGGTGCCTTCTTTATCAAATGCGGGCCGCATCTTCGCTAGGCTTTCAGCAGTTACACCGGCGCGAGGAAATTCGTCTTTATTGAAAATTATCGGGTCACCTTTACGCTGAGGTATTTCAACAGGAACAATCTCGTCATCAAATTTTCCCGCATTTATTGCCGCCTCTGCTTTTTGTTGAGAAGTTGCAGCGAATTCATCTTGTTCTTCCCGAGAAATTCCATATTTCTTGGCTATATTTTCAGCTGTGATACCCATGTGATAGTTGTTAAAAGCATCCCACAAACCATCTATGATCATGGAGTCTGGCATCTTCCAGTCACCCATTTTTGTGCCATTTCTTGATTTTGGCAGGAGGTGTGGAGACAGGCTCATACTCTCTTGGCCGCCAGCGACAATAATATCCGCATCACCACACTTAATCGCTTGTGCAGCTAAATGGACAGTTTTAAGACCGCTACCGCAGACTTTATTGATTGTCATACAAGGGACTGAATTTGGCAGACCTGCAGCGATCGCAGATTGGCGTGCAGGGTTTTGCCCTGTGCCGGCAGTTAATACTTGTCCAAAAATGACTTCATCCACTTGCTCGGGCTTGATCCCCGCACGTTTAATGACATCAGCTATAACTGTTGCACCAAAAATATGAGCAGGTAAATTAGATAGAGAACCTCCAAAATTACCTACCGCTGTACGAACTGCCGCTACTATGACAACGTTGTCTGTCATGTTTGTCCCCTCCGTTAAAATGAAGCTATATGTAGGGCTTCATGTTCCATATGCAGTAACAAGAAACCCGATAATAATATGATGCGCTGCAATAAAGAGGGCAAATCCTAGCAGAAACCGGTCAGATCTGTCGAGTAAGAGTTACTATGTCGTAGTTCAATGAGATTAATATTAAGAAAAATCAATCTTGTACAGGTAAACCGTAGACGCTGGCTTATGAGGCAATATTTTAGGGTGCCGGCCTTGCAGCAGCAAGGTCGGCGCATTCTTTGATTTTGCAGTCGTGGTAGATGCCGCTAGCGGATTACCCAGTCTTAGATGTGAATAGTTCTGTTATCAACAGCTAATGCCGCTTCGTGCATGGCTTCAGATAAGGTTGGATGAGCATGGATGGTTCTGGCAAGGTCTTCGGTACTACCATCAAATTCCATCGTGACAACAGCTTCAGCAATTAACTCCGAAGCATTTGGACCAAAAATATGGATCCCTAAGACGCGATCTGTTTTTGCGTCACCCAGTATTTTAACAAAGCCATTTGCTTCGCCCATTGCTTTTGCACGGCCCGTTGCCATGAAAGGGAAACTGCCTACGCGGTATTCAACCCCATCTGCTTTTAATTGTTCTTCGGTTCTACCAACCCAGGCAATTTCGGGCCAGGTATAGATAACCCAGGGAATTGTTTCATAATTCATGTGACCTGGTTTGCCAGCGATACGTTCGGCGATAGCTACCCCTTCTTCAGATGCTTTGTGTGCCAGCATAGGTCCTCTAACAACATCGCCAACTGCGTAAACATTTTCCAAGTTTGTATTGCAGTGGTCATCCACTACAATAAAACCACGTTGGTCGAGTTCGAGGCCACACTCCTCCGCACCTAAGCCAGTGGTATTCGGTGATCTACCCACCGCGACAATAAGTTTGTCGACGGTGATCTGCTGTTTCCCTTCATCGGTGTCGTAGTTAATCGTTATTTCGCGGTTATTGCTTCCGGTACCTGTGACCTTGGCACCGAGTCGGATATCAAGCCCTTGACCACGTAAAGATTTTTCAGCTTCTTTTGCGACTTGACGATCTACTAAGGAAAGAAAATCAGGTAAGGCTTCGAGTATAGTGACTTCAGAACCGAGCCGATTCCAGACACTCCCTAGTTCAAGACCAATGACACCTGCACCAATGACACCGAGACGACGTGGCACTTCATTAAATTTAAGCGCGCCGGTTGAATCGACTATCAGCTTATCATCAACGCTTGCCGGTGGGATTCTAGTTGGTACAGATCCTGTTGCGATGATGATATGGGCAGCTTCAACGATTGTTTTTTCATCATGCGATTCATGCGTTGGTGATATCTCAATTTCTTTATTACTTAATAGCTTTGCTTGTCCGCGTAACCAATCAATCTTATTCTTTTTGAATAGGCCACTAATGCCTTGAGTCAGCGTCTTTACGATATTGGCCTTACGCGAAACCATTTTATTAACATCCATGGATACACCCGTAGTGGTAATGCCATGATCGTTTGATTGGTGCTTTATGTGATGAAAATGATGTGAAGAATCGAGTAATGCTTTTGAGGGAATGCAGCCTACATTCAGGCATGTACCACCAAGAGCAGGTTTTCCTTCATCGTTTATCCAACTTTCTACACAGGCGGTAGATAGGCCTAATTGGGCGCAGCGAATAGCCGTTACGTAGCCCCCTGGTCCCGCACCTATAACAACAACATCATACTTTTTCATATTTCGTAAGCCTTGGTTTTATATCAGAGTTGAAGTAGAAGACGAGCTGGATCTTCCAATTGTTGTTTTATGGACACCAGAAACTGAACTGCTTCACGGCCATCTATGATTCGATGATCATAAGACAAAGCAAGGTTCATCATTGGGCGAATAACAACTTCACCATTTTCTGCAACAGGGCGTTGTTGTATCGCATGCATTCCCAATATTGCACTTTGAGGTGGATTAATAATCGGGGTTGATAAGAGCGAACCAAAAGTACCACCATTAGTAATTGTAAACGTACCGCCAGTCAAATCTTCCATGGTTAATTTGCCGTCTCTGGCCTTTTCTCCAAATGACCTTATTTTTGCTTCAATATTTGCAAGCGATAAAGAATCACCATCGCGAACAATCGGCACAACTAAACCTTTGGGAGAACTAACCGCAATACCAATATCGAAATACCCGTGATAAACGATATTGTCGCCATCTACAGATGCGTTAATAACCGGAAATTTCTTTAATGCTTCTATTGCTGCACGAGTAAAGAAAGACATAAAACCAAGTTTAGTGCCGTGCGTCTTTTCAAATTCATCCTTATAACGATTCCGGATGTCCATAATCGGTTGCATATTCACTTCGTTAAATGTAGTGAGAATGGCATTTTCATGTTGTGCGCTCAATAATCTTTCTGCTACACGTTTACGCAGTCGAGTCATAGGCACTTTTTCTTCGGGCCTATCTCCAGTACTACTTGTTAACACAGGGACTGCTACTGGTGAACTACTTTTTGTCTCGGTCTTAGGTGTTACTTGTGCAACAGCTTGTGGGGCTTCTGTAGCTACTTGTTGAAGGTCGGATGACTCATTTGATGCTACTGGACTGCCTTCAATATGACGTAGTACGTCTTCCTTTGTAACCCTATCGGTGTTTGTGGCAATTTTCGTTACATCTAAACTATGTTCTTCTACCATGTTGCGAACGGCAGGACTTAATTTTGGTAAGTCGGTTTCAGAAGCTGTAGTAGTCTTTGTATCCATTTCTGGCAGAGATTGTTGTGTTGGTTCTGGCACAGACGCTGCTGGCTTGGTGCTGTCAGCTTTAGCTTCTGTATCAATACGCGCAATCACTTCATCGCTGCCTACTGTTTCACCGTCATCTCGCAATATTTCAGAAATAACACCATCATTTAAAGCAGCCACTTCTAGTGTTACTTTATCGGTTTCAATATCTATCAGGTTGTCGCCACGCTTTACCTGATCCCCGACACGTTTTTGCCAACTTATCAGTGTTGCTTCCGCAACTGATTCAGCCAAGACAGGTACTTTGATATCAACTAACACGATCTTCTCCTCGGATTATCTACGCAATACTGCGTTAACTTGTTTATGTGTTGTTACTTCAAGCTTATCAATTTGCAAAGCATCAGATATCAACTCTTTTTGTTGAGCAAGATGGATAGGCATTAAACCGGTAGCCGGTGACGCTGAATAGAATCGACCCGCATAACCAAAGGTATGCTGATCTTTTAAACAGCCAATCATTGTTCCTCGAGATTGCATATAGTACCAACTTCCCTGATTCTTTGGTTCTTCTTGTACCCACACGACTTCTTTCAAATTTTTATATTGATCAATCAGTGCTCGAACCTCTTCTCTCGGGAATGGATAAAGTTGTTCTATACGAGCAATAGCAATGTTTTTAATTTCACTTTCCCGACGCTGTTCAAGCAAATCAAAGTAAACTTTACCGCTACACATGAGTAAGCGTGTGACTTGATCTTTATCCAAGTCATCAACTTCATCGATTACGGTTTGAAATTTTCCGTTGACCAGGTCATCAACCGGTGAAGTGGATAGCTTTCTGCGCAACAAGCTCTTCGGGCTCATTACGATTAATGGTTTAAGATGGGTGCGTATCATTTGTCTACGTAGCATATGAAACATTTGCGCAGGCGTACTAGGGAAACAAACCTGCATGTTTTGTTCAGCACAAAGTTGCAGATAACGTTCGAGCCGGGCCGATGAATGTTCCGGACCTTGTCCATCATAACTATGGGGTAAGAATACGGTTAGTCCGCAAAGTCGTTCCCATTTAGCTTCACTAGAACTAATAAACTGATCAAACACGACCTGAGCGCCATTAGCAAAATCACCAAACTGCGCTTCCCATACGACCAGAGCATTGGGTTCAGCACTAGCGTAGCCTAGTTCATAGGCAAGCACCGCTTCTTCTGATAGCGTTGAATTAATAACCAGAAACCGCGGTTGTCCATCTCTAATGTGCTGTAGTGGTATATGAGTCCGACCATCCTTCATATTATGGAGAATGGCATGACGATGGAAAAAAGTCCCGCGGCCACTATCTTGGCCTGAAATGCGGATTGGGTAACCATCATCGATTAAGGATGCATAAGCCATGGTTTCAGCAAAGCCCCAATCCATGAGCATTTCGCCAGCGCCCATTTTTTTACGAGTGGCCATGATTTTATCAACTGCCGGACTTAATTCGAAATCAGTTGGAATGTTTGTAATCAATGCTGTTAATTTTTCAACAGAATCCTGGGTGATAGTCGTGTCAGCTGGGTCAGTCCATTTTGTGTCGAGAAAACGGGTAAAGTTAAGCAGGTATTTTGGATTAGCATGTTCAGTATAAGTCCCCGCTACACCTTGGTTGCTTTCTAGCGAGTCAATATACTCCTTGGCAATGGCATCGGCCTCTTGCTGAGTAACGACTCCTTCTGCTATTAATTTATCTGTGTGTAGTTTTCTGACACCAGGATGCTTTTGTACTTGTTGATACATGATAGGTTGGGTCGACATGGGTTCATCAGCTTCACTATGTCCATGTTTGCGGTAGCAGACCATATCAACGACAACATCTTTATTGAATGTCATTCTGTAATCAAGAGCGAGTTTGGTTACGAACACAACAGCTTCCGGATCATCGCCATTCACATGGAAAATGGGGGCCTGAACCATCTTTGCGACATCAGTACAATACAATGATGAGCGTGAATCCAGAGGGTCACTCGTAGTAAAACCAATCTGATTGTTAATAATAATATGTAGCGTCCCGCCGGTGGCATAACCGCGAGTCTGTGAAAGGTTGAACGTCTCCATGATCACTCCCTGACCAGCAAAGGCAGCGTCACCGTGAATCAATATAGGCAATACTTGATTGTGAACATTATCATTACGTCTGTCTTGCCGCGCCCTGACCGAACCTTCAACCACAGGGTTAATGATTTCCAGATGCGAAGGATTAAAAGATAATGTTAAATGAACGCTGCCTCCAGGGGTACTAATGTCAGAAGAGTAGCCCATGTGATACTTCACATCCCCCGAGCCTTTAATTGACTCTAGTGTTTTTCCTTCAAACTCATCAAACAATTCACTTGGTTTTTTGCCCACGGCATTTACGAGCACGTTCAATCGTCCACGATGTGCCATGCCGATGACCATTTCTTTTATATTTTGTGCCCCACCAGACTGAATAATCTCATCTAATAATGGGATAAGTGATTCGCCTCCTTCCAGAGAAAATCGTTTTTGACCAACATATTTTGTGTGTAAATATTCTTCTAAGGCATTCGCGTCAATAACACGGTCCAGAATACGTATGCGTTGTTCCTTATCGAAATTCGGAGTAGCAAGGGGTTCTTCGAGATATTTTTGAATCCAGCGTTTTTGTTCGGTTTCATTGATGTGCATGTATTCCGCACCGATTGAGCCACAATACGTTGTTTTAATAATATTGATAATCTCGCGCAGTGTGATTTCATCGGCGGCGAAGAGAGAACCTGTATTAAAAGTTTTGTCCAAATCTTCTTCAGTGAGACCATGAAAAGCAGGATCAAGCTCGGGAATATCAGGTCGTTGATATTGTTTTAGTGGGTCGAGATCGCTTTGGCGATGACCATTAAAACGGTGTGCGTTAATTAATTGTAAAACAGCAGTTTGTTTCTGGTGAGATACTGCATCAGCTGCCGGTGCCTGTACTTGTCCTTGAGTACTCTGGCGCGGACGTATCGCCAGATTGGCATAAGCCTGCTGTATTGAACTATGGGAAACATCTTTGCCTGTTTCACCATTTTGCAGGGAATCAAAATAAATGCGCCACTCGGGTTCAATACTTTCAGGTTTGTTCAGGTAGGCTTCGTATAAATCTTCTACAAACCAGGCATTACCACTGTATAAGCACGAGGGTATCGCGTTTTTCATTATTTATTCCTTAAACTTTTATTATGATTCACTCTGGAACAGAGTGGAGTTTATGCAAAATTTTGTAATTTTATATCAAGTTAACGTAATTAAAATAGATATCCCTTCTAACTATAAGATTTCCTGAAACTAATTCCTATAATTTTAGCTTACTTTATTAAAAAACCAGTGCAACAATCATGCACGAATCGAGCCGCAATATTACAACTGATCTTGCTGCAATGCCATAAACGCCTGTATGCTTACGCAAATTTTTAAATCATCACTACAAATAATAAGATAATAGTTAGGGAGAAGACCAATGGCTGAAACAGTCACTATCACTGATAATCGTACTGGGAAACAGGTGGAATGCCCGATTTTGACTGGGGTATATGGTGCCCCTGTGATTGACACAAAAACGCTCTATAAAGAACTGGAAGTGTTCACTTTTGATCCGGGCTTTACGACTACAGCAGCATGTAAAAGTGCCATTACCTATCTGGATGGAGAAAAAGGCATCCTGCTGCATCGAGGTTATTCAATTGATGAACTTGCCCTGAATAGTTCTTATCTCGAAGTATGCTATTTATTACTTTATGGCGAGCTTCCTACACAAGATCAGTTTGATACATTTCGCGGTCATTTGAATAAACGCAATATGGTCCATGAGCATCTCGAACGTTTTTACACGGGTTACCTTTATGATGCGCATCCTATGTCCATGTTGATTGGTGTCACGGGTGCATTGTCATCTTATTATCACGAAGCAATGGACATACATGATCCTTTGGATCGTGAATTAACGGCTATTCGAGTTATTGCGAAGATGCCCATTTTAGCGGCTCATTGTTACAAACATTCTGTTGGTCATCCTTTTGTCTATTCCAGAGATGACCTGGGTTATGTCGAGAACTTCTTGAATATGATGTTCTCAGTGCCGATGCGCGAATACACTCCGAATCCGACTGCTGTTAAGGCACTTAACTTAATGTTAATCCTGCATGCAGATCACGAACAAAACGCATCAACCTCGACTGTGCGCCTGGCGGGTAGTGCCGAAGCAAATCCTTTTGCCTGTATTGCCGCAGGTATTGTTACGCTTTGGGGCAGTGCTCATGGCGGCGCAAACGAAGCTGTTCTCAAAATGTTGGCTGAAATTGGCACCGCAGACAATATTCCGAAGTTTATTGAACGAGCCAAAGACAAGAATGATAATTTCAGGTTAATGGGTTTTGGTCATCGTGTTTATAAAAACCATGATCCGCGTGCGACTATTATTCGTCAGGTTTGTCATGATCTTTTGGAAGAAGTTGACACCGTTGATCAACCCTTGTTCGAAATCGCAATGGCTCTCGAAGAAATTGCTTTAAAAGATGATTATTTTATCGAACGTAAACTCTATCCTAATGTTGATTTCTATTCAGGCATTATTTTAAAAGCATTAGGAATCCCAACCTCTATGTATACCGTTATGTTTGCTTTGGCGCGTTCAGCGGGTTGGATCGCACAATGGTTGGAAATGATGGAAGACCCTGATTTTAAAATTGGTCGTCCGCGCCAACTTTATGTTGGACAAGAAAAACGTGATTACGTGCCTATCAATAAGCGTAAATAATCTACTCAAACTAAATAAAAAAGATTCAAAGGAGAATTAAGAGAATGAAACCCCCTGTTCGTGTTGCAGTCACAGGTGCTGCTGGTCAGATTGGCTATTCATTGTTGTTTCGAATTGCTTCCGGGCAAATGCTTGGGCCGGATCAACCTGTTATTTTGCAACTTTTGGAAGTCACTCCTGCCATGAAGGCCTTGGAAGGTGTGGTGATGGAAATTGACGACTGTGCGTTTCCACTATCTGCTGGCTTTGTTTTGGCAGATGATGCTAATACGGCGTTTAAAGATGTTGATTATGCCTTGTTGGTGGGTGCAAAACCTCGTGGTCCTGGCATGGAGCGAAGTGATTTATTGGAAGCAAACGGTGGCATCTTTAAAGTGCAAGGCCAGGCATTAAATGCGAATGCCAACCGCGATGTAAAAGTACTGGTTGTGGGTAATCCAGCTAATACCAATGCACATACTGCAAAGATAAGTGCACCGGATTTAAATCCACGTAACTTCACTGCGATGACGCGCCTTGATCATAATCGTGCGCTGGCACAACTTGCAGCGAAGACTGAATCACAAGTAAGTGATATTAAAAAGATGACCATTTGGGGCAACCATTCAACCACGCAATATCCTGATATTTCTAATGCAACGGTTGCAGGAAAAGCAGCAAAGGACATGGTCGATTTTGATTGGTATAAAGATCAATATATTCCTCGTGTTGCAAAACGTGGCGCAGAGATCATTGATGCCAGAGGCGCGTCTAGCGCGGCATCAGCTGCGAATGGTGCAGTCGACCATATCCGTGATTGGGCTTTAGGAACAGCAGATGGTGACTGGGTCAGCATGGGTGTGCCAAGTGATGGTAGCTATGGCATTCCAGAAGGATTGGTTTATTCATTCCCTGTTACTTGTAAAGGCGGTGATTACTCAATCGTTCAAGGATTGGAGATTGATGAATTTAGTCAATCAATGATGGATGTAACACAGAAGGAATTGGAAGAAGAAAGAGACGCAGTAGCGAATATTCTTTAAATCTATAAAGCTTTAAAAGTAAAAGCCCTTGACTAGAAATAGTTAAGGGCTTTTTTGTTTTCTCATATGCCATTCCCTCATAATTACTGCGTCATTCCCGCGCACGACTAAATGGATGTAGTCGGTAGAGCGAAGCAGGAGCCAGAGCCGAGGCGGGAATCCAGTTTAATTTAATACCTTCGCATCGTGGCTCAAGGAGAATTTCAAAGTACGTCCAGAAGTTTCTTCTCGATGTTCTTTGGTTAGAAAATGACAATTTCGACAGATGGCGCGCATGATCTTATGTCTAACTAAGCGTTATGGAACATGATGTCCGGTAATAGACTGTATATTTTAATAGGTAACATCTAGAAAACGCTCTTTGTTTTAATAACATAAGTGATGCTTTGATTATATTGACGATATATCCACAGTGTCCACTTTGCTATTTTCATCATCCATTAATAATTTCCGTTTTGGATCGATAGCAGTATAAATCAATCACCTCAAACTAATAATAGACCAACCTTGTTTCTTTGCTTCAACTATTAACGTCTCATCTCCATCAACTGCAATAGCATGATCGACTTCTTTTAAAAGTGGAATGTCATTATGCGAGTCGCTGTAGAACCAGGTTTCATCAAACGATTGTGCGCGGTTTTCTAACCATTCGTGTAATCGAGTCACTTTGCCTTCGGCATAAGAGGGTGTGCCGGATACTTTTCCGGTGTATTGACCATCACTTATCTCTGGTTCGCAAGCGATTAAGCTATCTATGTTGAATGCCTTTGCTATGGGTTCGGTGATAAAGCGGTTGGTTGCGGTGATGATGAGTAATTCATGGCCTTGTTGGCGGTGGCCGTCAATCAGTTGAATTGCTTTGTCTAACATGATCGGTTTGATCTTTGTTTCTATATAATTTTGTCGCCAATCTTCGAGTTGAGCACGATCATTATCGGCTAATACTTTCAACTGAAACTCAAGAAACTCATGGATATCCATGGTTCCTTCGACATACTCTTGGTAGAACCTTTCATGGCCGGTTTGATATGCCGCAGAATCGACATAGCCCTGCTCGCTGAGGAATTCGCCCCAGAGGCAATCGCTGTCTCCAGCAATTAAGGTGTTATCAAGATCAAATATAGCGAGTTTCATAATTTAAGAGCCATTGCTGCCAGAATTTAAAGGTGGCTAGTCTAGAAGTTATTGTAAATAAGGCAAATATTTCCTTAAGGTTTGCTTGTTTAGCTCTATTATTGGAAAATCGAGTGATATTAATATCGGCAGCATGACGAGTGATTGATTCAGAGGGCTTTAGAGCCAACGTAGGTATCATACTGACAAATGACGAAGGACGTGTCTTTTGGGCACGTCGGATGGGTATGGACGCGTGGCAGTTTCCTCAAGGCGGGATTCAGAAGGACGAATCACCCGAATTAGCCATGTATCGAGAGCTAAAGGAAGAAACAGGTTTAGACGAGGATCATGTAGAGATAATCGGTTCTACTGATGATTGGCTGAAATATTGGCTTCCCAAACGATTTATTCGCCACAACACATTTCCCTTATGTATCGGGCAAAAGCAAATCTGGTATTTATTACGACTGGTCGCAGATGAAAGTTATGTCAATCTGACTCACTCTGATGAACCTGAATTCGATATCTGGAAATGGGTCGATCTCTGGGATCCAATAGATGAGGTTGTCTCATTCAAACGTAATGTCTATGAACAAGCACTGAAGCAGTTAGCACCTTTTATTTCCTCAGGTTTTGGTCGAGGCTAGTTAGGATGATTATCCTACTGGCTTTGTGAAGCCTTGTAGCGCATCAAATTGGACAATAATTTATTTGCAGATTTATTGCTGATACTGCCGACAAAGCGTTTCATAGCTTCTGGCGGATAGTTTCCTGATAGCAAGAAGTTATACAAGCCTTCAAGATGAGACGCACATTCTTTCATTGCATGGTCAGCGATAACTCTGGCATCCGGTTGAGATTGAAGTTGACTCATGGCGAATTCGTTCAAACATTCATTATATTCCGCTGATGATTCACTGACCTTTTGATATTCTTCCTGCGTCATCTGCCCAGACGTTTTATATTCCGCGTAGACATTAACGCTCAAAAGACATAAAAGTAGCGTCAGATAAAGACCGAGTTTAGGATGCATCATATTTCCTCATATCAGATAACTTCATAAATTTAAGAACAACATTAACATGAAAGATTCAGCTTTCGATACTTATGATTTGCTAACGCCAGCCTATGTTTATGATCAAGCCAGCATAGTTAATGTGCTTGATAAGCTGGTTAACTTAAAAGAGAAAACAGCTTGTCTGCCTTTATATTCGATCAAGTCAGCAAATATGGCTGGATTACTTGAAGTCATTAAACCTTACGTGACGGGTTTTTCCTGTAGTTCTTTATTTGAAGCGCAACTTGCGGCAGAGATACTTGATAAAGAGCAGACGATACATATTACAACGCCAGGTTATCGGCATGACGAGTGGGATAAAATTATTCAGTTATGTGATTTTGTTACCTTGAATTCAACCAATCAATGGCAAGGCGTTGCAAATAAAATTGATGCGAATGCGAGTTGTGGTATTCGTATTAATCCCGAATTATCGTTTGTTAATGACATAAGATACGACCCTTGTCGTCCAGATTCAAAACTAGGTATGACATTTGAGCAACTCGCCGTAGCAAACACAAAACAAACATTGAATTGGGAAACAATAGAAGGTGTTCACATTCATAACAATTGTGAATCTATACACTTTGATGAATTAAAACAGAGCGCGGAAAAGGTAATGACAGGCCTTTCAAAATATAATCCAAAATTAAAATGGATCAATCTGGGCGGAGGTTATCTGCTAAATGATAAAACAGACCTAACAGTGCTAGAAGACACAATAAAGCGGCTGCAAGATGAATTTAATGTTGATGTTTATATTGAACCAGGCAAGGCAATCACTGGTGGCGCAGGGTATTTGGTTGCTAGTGTTATTGACCTTATTGAAAGTAAAAATAAAACTATTGTCGTACTCGACACAACAATAAATCATTTGCCGGAAGTATTTGAATATCAATACCAACCTAATGTTATGTCTACATCAGACAACGGAAAGTATGAGTACCGTTTAGTAGGTTGCAGTTGTTTAAGTGGTGATTTATTTGGCGATTACTATTTTGAAAAACAAATTGAGATAGGTAGCCGCGTTGTATTTGGAAACATCGGTGCCTATATGCAGGTAAAAGCAAATATGTTTAATGGCATTAATTTACCGGCAACTTACTTATTGGGTAGTGAAGAAAGCTTAGAGTTGATCAAGCAAAATGATTATGAATCATTTCGTAAACGTCTTTAAGCTTATTACAAAATATCCAGAATTAGTTCTTTCCAAGTCAACTGTTTTGAGTTGCACCATTAGCTGCTTTGTTTCTAAATGAAAAGAACAGTCCTTTCAAGAGACTTTAATTTATTTCGAGCGTTATTCTTTACTTATCTCCAGTATAGTACTCGGGGTGGCACTGTAGTGCTTGTTATCGCTCTGCCGTGCATGGGAACCATAATACAATCATGCAAAACGAGCTGTTCATCTACAGTTAAACGGATTCACATATCATGCAGTGGTTCTCCATGCGCTATTGTGCCGCAATGTGTGTTTTCAAACGCATAGGTCTTTGTGTCGGCAATATGTGCATCAATATCCCACAAGCTACATCTCTCTGAAAACCTGGCAAGTAATTTGTCGGGGGTGAAGTTTTTTTCTGGACTGGCTTTTGGGTAATGGCATTCAATTCTTATTCCGTTTTGTATTTGTTGTTTAACAAGTGCGGAATCGTCGCATAATAATAACTGTTTTTAGATATGTTGTTCTAACAAAAAAAATGTATAAGATGTAATTGATGGTATAAATTACGATAAATTAATCGTTATACAATAGAGACCTGGTATTTATAGCCTGTGGCTTGTTAACAAAACAGTGCAAAGAGAAAAATATGAAAATTGTGACAAAAAATAATCAGAAGTTAAGTGGAGCAAAAAAAACCAGGGAACATATTTTGGATGTTTCTGCAAAGCTGTTTAGCAAGCGGGGTTATAACGGCACCCCATTAAGAGATATAGCAGCAGCAGTGAATATGAAAGCAGGCAGTCTTTATTATCATTTTGATTCAAAAGAACAATTGATACTGGAGATTTTAACGATAGGTACTGAAAATATCTATGAAAGTGTTGTTGGTCGAGTTGCGGAACTTCCTGCAAATAGTTCTAGTAGGTCAATATTGTTAGCAGCTGCCAAGGGGCATTTAGAGGCGTTACTGGAAAAAGGTGATTATACCTCCACCGGCATTCGTAACTATGGACAGTTACCCAAGCCCATTCAGTCGAAGGTCTTGCTTGTCCGGGATAAATACGAAGATTTGTGGCGGGGCTGGTTATCAGAAGCAAAGGAAAAAGGTGATATTAGCGCTAATGTCGATCTAAAAATTCTTAGACTCACTATATTGGGTGCTTTGAATAGGACATTAGAATGGTACAAAAAGGGAAAATTCAGCGTTGAAGAAATTGCTGAGATGCAGTTTGTCCTCTTTTGGGATGGCGTAGCAAAAAAAAGAACGCGTAAAAAAACACTCAGGAAATCCAGATAAAGTCTTTGACGGATTTAAATCCATGTCAATTCTCAATAGAACAAATGCGTTATATTAGGCCTTGTTAATTCTAACAAATGTTAGTATCTTTATCTTGTGTTAGCGGTAGATGAAATTCCCTTTAAGATAATAGCGAGTCTATGAAAAACGATTCAGTTGGAGCACGGTATTATGGATCTTGATTACACATCTGAAGAGAAGGCTTTTCAACAAGAAGTCCGGACATTTTTAAAAAATAATTACCCAAAAAATCTACAAGATAAAGTTGCCAAAGGTGTAGCACTGAAAAAAGAAGACTATGTTCTTTGGCAGAAAATACTATATGACAAAGGCTGGATTGCGCCAAGCTGGCCTGTTGAATATGGAGGAACAGGGTGGACACCGACACAAAAATATATTTTTGAAGAGGAATGTGGTGTTGTCAATTGCCTTAGACTGACCTCGTTTGGTTTGGTCATGATTGCCCCGATTCTTATTAAGTATGGCTCGGAAGAACAAAAGCAGAAATACTTGCCTGATATCTTGAGCAGCGATACGTGGTGGGCTCAGGGCTATTCGGAGCCTAACGCAGGTTCAGATTTAGCCTCGTTGCAAACACGGGCAGAAAATCGAGGCGACCATTATATAATCAATGGCTCCAAAACATGGACCACTCATGGTCACTATGCCGACATGATGTTTGCTTTAGTGCGAACCAGCAAAGAAGATAAAAAGCAAAAAGGCATTAGTTTTCTATTGATCGATATGACATCCCCCGGGATTTCTATTGAGCCGATTATTACCATCGATGGTCTACATGTGGTTAACCAGATATTTTTGGATAATGTGAAAGTGCCGGTTGAAAATCTAGTGGGTGTTGAAGGCGAAGGATGGGTAATTGCTAAGAACCTGTTGCAACATGAGCGGACCAATATTGCTCAGGTGCCTCGTTCCAAAAAACAAATAGAGCGATTGAAATTATTATCTGCAAAGGAAATGCATAATGGTAAACCATTACTGGAAGATTCCTTTTTTAGTGCAAAAATTGCAGCAGTTGAAATTGAGTTATTGGCGCTTGAGATGACCTGCTTGCGCACTTTATCAAAGATTTCTGCCGGAGCTGCATCGGACTCGATCTCCTCGTTGTTAAAAATTAAAGGCACTGAAGTCCAGCAAAAAATTACAGCACTTTTGATGGAGGCGATGGGCTATTTTAGCTTGCCTTATTTTAAAGATGTTTTAATTGATGGTTGGCAAGATGAAGTGCCGGTTGGGCCAGAAGAAGCAGCTTGCCTGGCACCACATTATTTTGATTGGCGAAAAACATCAATCTATGGCGGATCTAATGAAATTCAGAAAAACATCATTGCTAAAGCAGTGCTTGGTTTATAAAAAGGACAATAGATGAATCTTGAATTTACAGAAGAGCAAGTCCTGTTGCAGGATACATTGAATCGGTTTTTGCAAAATGATTATACTTTTGAACAGCGCCAAAAACTAAGCCAACAAGGTATTGGCTATAGCGAACAAAATTGGCAGACCATGGCTGAGATGGGTTTGTTGGGTATTCCTTTTGAAGAAGAATACGGTGGTTTTGATTTTGGTGCGACAGGATTAATGATCGTCATGGAAACAATAGGTAAAGGACTTGTTGTTGAACCTTATTTAGCCACAGTCGTGTTGGCTGGACAGCTAATTCAAAATGCCAGTAGTGAGGCTCAAAAGCAAACATTGCTTCCTCAGTTAATTGAAGGGAATTTAAAGCTGGCGTTTGCTTATGTTGAGCGCCAAAGCAGGTACGACCTTTCCAGCGTAACGGTAACAGCAGAGAAACATGCATCATCATTTTCTTTAACAGGCAAAAAGTCAGTGGTCTTTAATGCAGAAACGGCAGATAAAATTATTGTGTCTGCCAGAACCAGTGGTAATGATGGTGATAAAGAGGGGATTTCTTTATTTTTGCTTGATAAAGATTCTACTGGTATCACGATGCGGCACTATCATACTGTCGATGGTCTACGTGCTTCAGAACTGTCTTTTGAACAAGTCGAAATTGGTTTAGATGCGCTGGTCGGTGAACTGGATAACGCCTTCCCCGTTATTGAAAGCGTGATTGATAGTGCGTCTGCTGCTATTTGTGCTGAAGGTGTTGGTGTGATCAGTCAACTCCGTGAGCGGACAGTTGAATATTTAAAAATTCGCAAACAATTTTCTCAACCGCTAGGTCATTTTCAGGTATTACAGCATCGGGCTGTTGATATGTTTATGGCCGAAGAACAGATGCGATCGCTAGCGTATTTAGCAAGTATAAGAATGGAAGGAGGTACCCGCAGTGAACAAATCAAAGCAGTGTCGGCTGCCAAGGTCTATTTGGGTGAGGCTCGAACTGTGGTGGGAGAACAAGCGGTTCAATTACATGGCGGGATTGGCGTAACAGATGAACTGGATGTTGCTCATTATTATAAACGGCTAACGATGTTAAATAATTTGTTTGGTGATCGAGATTTTCATTTGCAACGGTTTAGCCAATCGGAATAAAAATAAAGGTTTTATACGGTGACAGAAAAAAGGCAACATCGACTATGAATGATTATGTGGCATATAAAAGTCTTGTTGAGGGTGATGAGTTTTTAGATCCACCACCGGTTTTTGAAGTCACCCAGGAGCGAGTGGAAAAATATATTCATGCAACAGGAGACACCACTGCAGAGCTTAAGGAACAGGATGAAATGGGTCGTCAGCTTGCGCCACCCATGTTAGCAGCGGTCTACGTTATTGAAGCACTACGCACACGAGTTGGTCCTCCGGGTGGTATCCATGCTAAACAGCATTTCAAATTTCATCGACCGGCTATTGTGGGTGAAAGGCTCTACACTACGGCAAAAATTCTGCGCCTTTTTATAAAAAGAGAACGTCAATATGTTGAAATGCTAACTGAAAGCAGAAATCAAACTGGTGAATTAGTTACAACAGGTATGATTACTCGCATTTGGGGCAAAGGCGAATGACTAGCCATACATTGCAACAGTATGGATCGTTAAGTGTAGGTGATGAATTACCTGAACTGCGACAACCGGTAGATCAAAATATGATTGATGCCTATGCCGATGCTTCAGGTGATGTTAATCCATTACATGTTGATCCCGAATTTGCCAGGACAACAATGTTTGGCCAAACGATTGCGCATGGACTATTAACCTTAGCTTTTGTATCACGTGTTTTGTCCGAATGGAATTGGCAAGGCTGGGCCTATGGTGGAGAGTTAAATATTACCTTTCTTGGCCCTGTATATCCGGGTGATGAAGTGCGAGTAAGTGGCTATGTCGATCTTATTGAGAAGCGTGACAATGATATCTACGCACGCTGCCAACTCATCTGTCACTGTGGTGACAGAGAAGTCGTAAAGGGCGAGGCGACTTGTCAAGTTTTAACCGAAGATACATAGCTGTAGGGAATCAAATTAATCAATAGGTAGCATGAATATTTGTGTGAATTCGTCAGGGGCAGGTCTAGTTATTAACCTATTGTGAGGAGAACTGGGATATCATCACTGATGATGTAAAATAAGCATCCTTTCATTACTTTCCAGCTTTCGATATTGAGCGCGTTATGTGTTGCTTCTGCAAAGATGTTGAGTGGACTCCGACCGTGTGCTTCGCCACAACCTGCCAGACCGACACCAACAATAGCGGATGAAACTCTTAATTCGTGTGACATGCTTAGGACTGTGTTAAAGGGGTGGTAATCACAAAAGGGGGCTGTTTGTTATTAATTGAGGTGGTAACTTTCGTGCCAATCTTAATTGATTCAGGTTCGATACCTTCAACACGGCTCATCATTCTTGGCCCTTCATCCAGCGTGATAAGACTAACATTGTAGTTGCCGCCACGCTCGGGTTTGCGGTGAATTGTTGTGCATGAATAGATCTCTCCGGTTCCGGAGAGTGGCTGCCATTCAAGCGAAAAACAACCGCAATGAGGACAGACAATGCGAGGAAAGAAGTGAAACTTTTCGCATTCTGTGCACTTGGGTAACGCTAAAGTTTGATCTTTTAAATAGTCGAACCAGGTTTGATCTGGCCCGGAATCTTTGTTGATATTTTGGCTCACTATTCCTCTCTCAGCACCCTAACGTTAAAGAGGCTTATGCAATTTGCGTTAAATTCTAACAGTTGTTATATTTAAATTCTACTTGTGTTCTATCTATAGGAAACGTGCATGACTCAGTGTAAAACCCCTCTTCTTTTCAGTTCATGGCGGGTACGGGAAATTGAGCTATTCAATCGAATCATGATTTCTCCGATGTGTATCTATCAGGCTGAGACCGATGGTAAAGCACTGGGTAAACATTTTGCACACTATGCTCAGTATGTATTGGGTGGAGCCGGTTTGATCATGATGGAAGCAACAGCCGTTGAAGCAAGAGGACGGATCAGTGCGGGTGATCTTGGCTTATGGTCAGATGAACATTTGCCACCATTAGACCCCATTATTGATTATGCACACCAGCAAGGCACTAAAATTGGGGTTCAGTTGGCCCATGCCGGGGCAAAAGGATCATCAAGACCGCCTTGGGAAGGGGGTAGTTTTTTAGATGACAGTGATGCATCCCGGGGTAAAGCACCTTGGCAGATAGTAGGACCTGTTGATCAACCCTGTGCGCCCAACTGGCCATCGCCAGCGGTATTAACACTAAGTGAGATTACAGCTTTGGTTGAACACTGGGGACACGCAGCGGCTCGTGCTAATAAAGCTGGCTTTGATGTTTTGGAAATTCATGGTGCCCATGGATATCTGATCAGTGAATTTTTATCACCGTTAACCAATACACGAACGGATGCCTACGGTGGTGAGAAGGGTAGAGTGCGCTTAGCGTGTGAAGTCGTTGAGGCGGTTCGTGCGAATTGGCCGGAGAACAAACCACTTTTTTTTCGAATCTCGGTGGTTGATGGTATCGATGTCGGTTGGTCAGTCGCTGATACTATCCAGTTGGCAAAACACTTGATTGATTTGGGTGTAGATTTGATTGATTGTTCGAGTGGTGGTCTTGGCGTAACACGCGAGCAAGCTCTACCAAGAACACCCGGGTTTCAGGTTTTTCTGGCGGAAGCACTTAAACAAGCGGGCATACCGGTGTCTGCTGTAGGCTTGATAACTGAGCCTGAGCAAGCGGAATTGATCTTACAGTCTGAACAGGCGGATCTAATTGCCATAGGTCGGGCAGCGTTAAATGATCCCTATTGGCCTAGACATGCTGCTCAGCACTTTGGTCTTGATACAAAATTTGAGAAATGGCCGCCGCAGTATGGGTGGTGGTTAGAAAGGCGCGCAAGAAGTTCGCAGCGGACTGCGAACAGTCGAATTTATTTTGGCTGGGCTCTTTCATAAATGAATAAAGCATATATATGTGATGCAATCAGAACACCTATCGGTCGTTTTGCTGGTTCCTTATCCGGTGTACGTGCAGATGATTTAGGTGCTATCCCGATCAAAGCCTTAATGGAAAGAAACCCACAGCTTAACTGGGATGATCTTAATGACCTTTATTATGGTTGTGCTAATCAAGCCGGTGAAGATAATCGTAATGTTGCAAGAATGTCTGGTTTGCTTGCTGGTTTACCTCCTTCTGTGCCTGCTATGACGATTAACCGTCTATGTGGTTCTGGTATGGACGCGATAGGCACAGCAGCAAGAGCAATTATCTCTGGGGAGCAATCCCTGCTCATTGCCGGTGGTGTCGAACAAATGTCTCGAGCGCCTTTTGTGATGCCCAAAGCAGAAACCCCCTTTTCCCGTAATGCAGAAATATATGACACAACGATGGGTTGGCGTTTTGTTAATAAAAAATTAGCAGAGCAGTATGGTGTTGATAGCATGCCTGAGACCGCAGAAAATGTTGCGGAACAATTTAATATTAGTCGACAAGATCAAGATACGTTTGCACTGAGAAGCCAGGAAAAAACACAGCAAGCGCAACAAAAAGGGGTATTTGAAAAAGAAATTGTACCCGTAACGATAAAGGTGAATCGTAAAGAAACGAAAAGTTTTTCTGTCGATGAGCATCCGCGCCCTAGTACTTTGGAAGCCCTGGCGAAGCTAGGAACACCCTTCAAAAAAAATGGGACAGTGACTGCTGGTAATGCATCTGGCATTAATGATGGTGCTTGTGCCCTGTTACTGGCATCCGAGGATGAGATGAAAGCCCGAGGACTAAATCCTTTAGCGAGAGTTATTGGTATGGCTACGTCGGGGTTGGAACCAAGGATTATGGGTTATGGTCCGGTAGATGCGACCCGTAAAGTATTAAAAAATGCTGGTTTAAGACTGGAACAAATGGATGTCATTGAGTTAAATGAAGCCTTTGCTGCGCAAAGTTTAGCTGTCATGCAAGGCTTGCAGCTTGCTGATGATGATATCAGGGTGAATCCAAATGGCGGCGCTATTGCCTTAGGACACCCGCTAGGCATGAGTGGTGCGCGTCTTGTCACCACAGCCGCATATGAGTTGCAACGTAAGCACGGTCAATATGCCTTATGTACAATGTGCATTGGTGTGGGGCAGGGTATCGCAATGATTATTGAACATGGATAAAAATTACTGTTGAGCCTAGGTAGCAAGCGTGAGCTAAATACAGGACAAACGAATTATAGAAATAACCTTAATAAGGTAGTAGACCCGATGGCATTGTGATAAATGAATTGAAATCTGACGGATAAAATTTTCCGAGGAGAGCGAAACATGGAAACCATGATAAGAGAAGAGGCTGGTCTTGCAGTCGAGAAGACGCTGGAGTTCAAGCTTAAAAAGCGTGATGAACTTTATAATGAAACGGGACATTATTGGGGCATTAAAAAGCTAACGCTGAAAGAGCAAGACCCGATTAAATATGAACGTTTTTTTTCACGGCTACAGTCGTCTGTTTTTGCTGCCAGAGAAAAGGCCCGGTTTGTTGCTGCCAGCCCGGGTGGACGTGAGATGGGTGAATCCCTCTGGGCATTAACAACGGCTGAGGGCGATGTACTCACCATTTCATTAGGTTTTATTTCTCACGCGGCCGCTTTCCCTGTTTCGGTTAAACACATGATCGATAACGGGTTTGAAGAAAACCCGGGTATTAACGATGGTGATGTTTTCGGAGCAGATGACCCTATGACATCAGGTGCGCCACACCCTGGTGACACCTATACTCTGGTTCCAATTGCTATCGAAGGCGAAGTGGTGGCATGGGCTTGTTCCGTCAATCACATTATGGAAGCAGGTGCGCCGCAGGCGGGTAGTTGGCCGGTATTTACCGTTGACACATTCATGGATGGTTTTGTTTTTCCGCCGATGAAAACAGGAGAAAACCTGCGGCAGGCAAAGTGGTGGGAAAACCTTTGGATGCGTCGCACGCGTGCCGGTGCAATGAATGTTCTGGATGACAAGATGCGACTGGCGGGTTGTTCCATGATTCATAGTTCTCTTCATGAGATAATCAAAGAGTTTGGTGTCGAGTACTACAAGCAGGCCTGTAAAGAAATTATTGAAGAGAGTCGCAGAATGATTCTCGATAATATGCGAGCCACTATGGTGCCAGGTCGGTATGAAGGTAGTTGTTTCAGGATATCCATGCTTAAAGGCCAGCAGGAAATATGGCAGCATGCTGATAAAGATGAGCTGATACATGTCCATGGTGTATTGAGTGTCGATAAAAAAGGCAGTCTGGTCTGGGATACCGAAGGTTCTTCTCGCTGGGGTTATCATGGGTTTAATGGTTATCCCGGCGGTGCCGATGTTGCCTTGCATCTGCAAATGACAACCACGTTTGCTCATAACGTCAAGGCGACGGGTGGTGTCAAAATGAATGTCGAAAGTATTTATCATAAAGGCAGTATCTATAATCCCGACACCGAATTTGCTTCCTGTGCAAATATTTGGGCGCAGTCCATGCAAATGGAATGTGTTGCCGGTAACGCGGCACATTTATCTTTCTTTATGCGCGGTTATCTGGAAGAAGCGTTTGCTGTTGATGATGCCTGGGAAGGTGTTCAGGGTAGTGGCGTATTGACCGATGGCACGCCCTATGGTTTTACGAACTTTGAATGGGTAGGGGGAACCGCAATGGGTGCCTATCCATTTAAAGACGGTATGCCGACTGCATGGTGTTCGCATACTCAGTTATGCAATATCGGTAATTCAGAAGAATTTGAATATCTTATTCCACCAACACACCATTTAGGTCGAAAACTTGAACCCGGATACTGTGGGCATGGCAAGCATCGAGGCGGGATTGGGCAGACAGCTGTTCATTGGATGAAAGAAACGGGACAGCGTCTCGGTATTACACGAGCTGGTGTTGCTACCTCGTTGAGTTCTTATGTTTCATTAGGAATGAATGGTGGTTATCCCGCGCCTGGCGTGGTCACCGTGACAGCCAAGAACACAAATATGGACGAGATTTTTGCTGCGGGTGGTGATACGCCAACTACGGCGGGAGAATTACTTGAGTATGCAAAAGAAGGAAAGATTAAAGGTGATGTAAAGGGATGGAAATATGATCCGCCTGAACAATCAATGGGCGAAAATGATTTATGGGCTAATGCTGCCGGTGGTTCTGGTGGTTGGGGCGACCCTTTGGAAAGAGATATCAATGCCGTAATAGAGGACATCAGAATCGGGCAAATACCAGAAGGATTTGCAAAAGTTATGTACGGGGTTGTCGCGAGCAAAGATAAAAATAATCAGGTTACTTTAAATGAATCTGAAACAAAGGCGGAGAGAGAAAAACTGTTTGAACGTCGTCGTTCTGAATCCGTGCCAGCCAAACAATGGTGGGCAGAAGAACGTAAAAAAATAATTGAAAAAGATATGCGTGATGAGCTCTTGGTGATGTATAGAAAATCTGTCTGCTTTGATGGATATGGCAAACATTTTAAAGCCTTTTGGCAACTGGATGATGATTTCGAAATTTAATTATTGTGAACGCCATTCAGTTAATAAATAAAATATTCAGGAGCAGAAAATGGAACAGGTAGATAAAGGTTTAATGCAGCAGCTGGTTGACGGAAAAATATCTGATGACGACGTGATGGAAATGAGGCGCATGGTAAAGAAAGACCATGCTCGTTTCTGGACCTATCTCGAAGTTTTGCAAGAAGGGGTTTCATGGGATGAAAAAATTCTAATGCGACTGAACGATCATTTGTACATCGTCGCCAAAGGTAATAATGAGCGAGTGGTTAAATGTGATTGCGGCCATGAGTATGGTGATTATCGTGCGAACTGGAAGCTGAATACCAATATCCGCGTGCGTGAAACGCAAGAACAAATGAATGAAGTTTACTACCCCGCTATTGCAGCACCTGAAGCTTCATGGATGGAAATTCGTGAATATTTTTGTCCGGGTTGTACAGCACAATTGGCTGTAGAAATTGTTCCTCCCGGATACCCGATGATATTCGAAGCCTTGCCCGATCTTGATCGATTTTATCGTGAGTATATGAGCCAACCATTAAGTGATGAATCAGTTGAATGGTTTCAGGATACAACAACTGAAGTCACGGCAACATATAAATAAAAATAAAAAGCAGATCACCAGGAGAACTTCATGGCGGTTACAAAAGAACAAATGAATTCAAATAAAAAATATATTCTGGCGTTGGATGCCGGAGGCACCATGACCGATACCATTTTGGTTATGGACGATGGTACGTTTACTGTTGGCAAATCATTAACGAATAAACAAAATGAGTCTGCAAGTTACCTTGAATCAGTAGACGACGCCGCTAAAAGTGTCGGACTGACCTCATCAAAAGTGCATGAGCAGGCTGCTATCAGTATTTATGCCGGCACTGGCATGTTGAATACGTTGCTCACGGGTACGGGTAAAAAAGTGGGGTTGCTGGTTACGAGAGGTTTTGAAGATATCTCAATTATGGAAGGGGGGTTGACCTATCTTGGGCAAACACAATCTGAAATTTTACATAATCAACTACATTCACATACGCGTCCTATTGTTGATCGTCAGAATGTGCATGGTGTCAGTGAGCGGATCAGTGGCGGTAGTTACTTCATGGAAAAACACATTGCCCCTGGAACAGTACTCGCACCTTTGAGTGAAAAACATGTGCGAAGTGGTGTAGAAAAATTAATTGCCGCTAAAGTAGAGGTCATTGGTATTCTCTTTGTTAATTCTTATATCGAGATTGGTCATGAACATCGCGCCAAGGAAATTGCATTGGCGATGTTGAAAGAGGCGGGTGTTGAAATTCCAGTTGTGTGTTCTTCAGATATTGCACCAGTCAGTAAGGAAAATAATCGTTTAAAAAGTCTGCTATTACAGTGTTCAGCTGCAGAACATACTCGTGAAACAATTTCTGCTGTAGAAAAATCGGCTCAAGCAGATGGTTATGATGGGCGCTTATTGACCCTGTTGTCGTATGGTGGTGCTGTCAATGTTGAGTATCCTCGCTTGTATGAAACTGTTATTTCCGGACCTGTCGGTGGCATGATGGCGGCGCAGGTGTTGAGTCGTAAGCTAGGATTGAAAAATGTCTGTACTGCCGACATGGGAGGAACCAGTTTTGATGTAGGGCTTATTGTTAACAATATGTTGTCCATTCGTAAAGATCCCGATTTTGCCGGTCACCGACTAGCGTTACCGATGGTCGCGATTGATTCTGTTGGTTCGGGTGCTGGATCTGCTATCTGGATTGATGAATATAAAAGATTACATGTAGGGCCAGAGAGCGCAGGCTCTGATGTTGGTCTTTGTTATAAATACGACAAATTAACAGTGACCGATGTCAATGTTGCGATGGGATATGTTGATCCGGATTATTTTCTGGGTGGCAAGATTAAACTAGATGCTGAAAAAGCACGTAAGTCGCTTAAAGAAACGATTGCTGATCCGTTAGGACTTGATATTTACCAGGCCGGAAAAGGAGTGCTCGAAGTTGTTAATGCGCAGATGCGAGAGGCTGCAAAAGCGATTCTTGTTTCGAAAGGATATGATACCAGTGAGTTTACCATGATGTGTTATGGCGGAGCTGGGCCTGTACACATGTGGGGTTATACTCAGGATTTTGAGTTGGCAGATGTGATTACCTTTCCTTATGCCGCCGCGTTTTCAGCATTTGGTGGCGCGTGCGCAGAATACCTCCATCGTTATCATAAGGGTGTAGTTATAACGATTCCCAATGGTTCGTCTGCGGAGGAAAAAACGAAAGTAGCATTAGAAATTGATAGTGCCATGCGTACGCTTGAAGACACCGCTAAAAGTGAAATGATGGCTGAAGGCGTTAATCCAGATGAGTTAACATTCCGTTATGGTTTTTATGGTCGGTACCTGGGGCAATTAGAAAGTTTTGAGACAGTAATAGATTTTAGCGAAATTAAAACGCCTGAGGATTTAGATAAAATTGTCGCTGCCTTTGAAGAAATGTACACCAATATTTATCCGGAAGGCGCACGATTTCCTGACGCCGGTTATGCTTTAACTGAAGTCTTTGTGCAGGCGATTGCACCGAAGGTTATGCCAGAAATAATCAGCCATGCATTACAGGGTGAAACACCGTCCGATTCTGCCTATGTCGAAACTCGACAAGTCAGTCATGAAGGCGAATTCCATGACTTTAAGGTTTGGCAGATGGCGGAGTTACAAGCGGGCAATATTGTCCACGGACCTTCAATTATTCGAGATCCGATGACGACGGTTATTATTCCACCCGGTAAGCGTGTGGAAATCGATCAGTATATGGTGTTGCATTACCGTTAATTTATCGCTTTCGAATTACCCGTCATATTTTTTCGAGATAGTGGGTATTCCTTTTTGATATGGGTTCGCACAAAATTATTTGATAAGTATGTCGAAAAATTAAACTTTTAATAATTAGTTTAGTTTAAGTAATCTATGTTTTTGATGATGATTGCATTTTTAAAAAGGCAGGCGTTTTATGGAGTATAAACCTTACCCCGACATTGTTTGGCAAGCGAGTGAAGCGTTTGCCTCGCAGTCACAGATGCAAAAATTTATTGACTCCACAGGTGTTGAAAATTATGACACCTTATTCTCTAAAGCAGCGCGTGATCCCGAATGGTTTTGGAACGCCGTTTTCGATTTTTTACAGGTGCGTTTTTATCGCGATTATGATGCTGTCATGGATCAGTCAGAAGGCATCGAATGGACACAATGGTGTGTGGGCGGAAAGACCAATGTAGTGTTGAATTGTCTGGATAAACATAAAGGGACAGCCATATGGAATAAAGCATTTCTGCATTATGAAGCTGAGAGCGGTGAAAAAAAATCACTCACCTATGCAGAACTTGATGCCAGAGTTTGTCAGCTAGCCGAAGGCTTACGTTCCTTAGGTTTAGGAAAAGGCGATGCGGTTGGTTTGTATATGCCAATGATCCCGGAAGTGACAATTGCATTTCTAGCAATCATTAAAATTGGTGGATTAGTTGTGCCGCTTTTTTCTGGATTTGATGCCAAGCCTATTATAACGCGTTTAAATGATGGTTCTGCGAAAGCTGTTATCACCGTTGACGGGGCACCAAGAAGAGGAAAAATAACCGGTTTAAAATCAACCATTGATAAAGTAAGAGAAAAAATTCCTTCATTGGAACACGTTATTATATTTGATCACGCGGGATTAGATAATAAATATTATCCGGGCGACCATGATTGGGATGAATTAATAAAAGACCAACCTGTCAATAGCGAAACAGCCATTATGGATGCCGAAGATCCGATGATGCTTGTTTACACGTCAGGCACAACCGGGATGCCCAAGGGAACAGTGCATACGCATTGTAGTTTCATGACGAAGAATTTGTTTGACCTGCAAATTTTGTCCGATCTGGCAAGGGAAGACAAGGTACTCTGGATGAGTGATATGGGCTGGATCGTCGGTCCGATGGAAATTATTGGGGTTAGTTTTACCGGGGCAACGTTGATCATGGCTGAGGGCGTCCCTAATTTTCCAGATCCAGGCAGAATTTGGCGCTTAATTGATGAATACAAAGTCAGTTGGTTTGGTTTTACGCCGACCATTGCACGAATGTTTATGAATCAAACGGATGAGATTGTTAAGCAATATCACTTTTCTTCATTGAAAGTGACATTCTCTACAGGAGAAGCGTGGAACCCGGACGCCTGGTTTTGGTTCTTTGATAATATTTGCAAACAGCGTGTGCCGATTCTCAACTATTCAGGAGGTACAGAAATAGGTAGCGGGATCTTAGGCTGCACGATTCTCCGGCCGCTTAAACCCTGTTGTTTTAACACGGCCATTCCTGGCATGGGTGCCGATATACTTAATGAAGAGGGTGAATCAGTTGGCAATGGGGAAGTGGGTGAATTGGCACTACGTAGTCATTCTATCGGACTGACAAGAGGCTTGTGGAAAAGTCCTGAACGTTATCTTGATAGCTATTGGCGAAAAATTCCGGGTGTTTGGATCCATGGTGATTGGGCAGTAAACGATGAGCTAGGGATGTGGTACATACTAGGTCGTTCGGATGATACGCTCAAAATTTCAGGAAAGCGTACAGGACCTGCTGAAATAGAAGGGCCGTTATTAGAAACAGGGAAAATCGTAGAAGCTGCGGCTATCGGTGTTAATGATGAGCTTGGTGGCTCAGTAATTGTCTGCGTTTGCGTACCGAAAAATGCTAGCGAAGATGAAACAGAATTAGGACAAGAACTGATTGATGCTGTAATCAATAAAATGGGAAAAGCATACAAGCCGAAACAAATTATTTTTGTTAAGGACTTACCAAAAACGCGCACTATGAAAATAATGCGCAGGGTGGTTAAAGCTATTTTGCTGAGTCAGGAACCGGGAGATCTCTCATCAATGGTTAACCCTGAGGCAATCGATTTTCTTGTACAGAAAAAACTACGATAAAAGGAAAGCAATCAATGATGAAAGATAAGGTTGTATTGGTGACAGGTGCTGGTCGAGGCATAGGCCGCGCAATCGCTTTAATGATGGCGCAAGAAGGTGCAAAAGTAGTTGTTAATGATTTAGGCGCAAGCATCGGCGGGGAAGGTAACGATATGAGCCCAGGGCAAGAGGTGGTTGATCAAATACGTTCCTCTGGTGGAGAGGCTGTCTTGAACGGTGACAGCGTGGCGGAATTATCGGGCGCGGAGGCAATGATTCAAGCCGCAATCGATAACTTCGGCAGGATTGACAGCGTGGTAAATAATGCAGGTATTTTGCGAGATAAGATTTTTCACAAGATGACACCGGATGATTGGCATGCGGTTATCAATGTTCATTTGAATGGGAGCTTTAATACAGCACACGTCGCCGCACAACATTTTCGAAAACAAGAAAGTGGTAGTTTTGTTTTTATGACATCAACTTCTGGACTGATAGGTAATTACGGACAGGCAAACTATTCTGCAGCCAAGCTGGGTATTGTTGCACTATCAAAAAGCATTGCCTTAGATATGGAACGTTATAATGTGCGCTCTAATTGTATCTCTCCATTTGCCTGGAGTCGTATGATTGGATCGATACCCGTAGACACACCTGAACAACAAGCGAGAGTGGATAAGTTAAAAGAAATGACGCCAGAAAAAATAGCACCTATGGCAGTCTATCTTGCGAGTGATGCGGCAAGTGACGTAACAGGACAAGTCTTTGCGGTGCGTAATAATGAAGTGTTTTTAATGGCTCAAGCGCGACCGCTACGTTCATCACATCGTTCGGAAGGCTGGACACCACAAACTATCGCGGAACATGCTATGCCTGCACTAAAAGGCAGTTTCTATCCTTTGGATAGATCGGCTGATGTTTTTTGTTGGGAGCCTGTTTAGCCATAACGAATCATTTGTATGCTTCGATTGCTATTTGTTCAATAACAACCTATTATCAAGTGCAGATAATTGCAATGCACTTGATTGTAGTCTTAGTGTGGTATCAATCAAATCAGGAAAACTAAATCATGGCTAATATTACAATTCGTACCAATGATGAAATCGCTGAAAAAATTGGTGGCCTTGCCAAAGCGATGGATCGACCTAAAAACTGGGTTATTGAGGATGCACTAAAGCAATATCTTGCTGAACAAGCCTGGCAAATCGAAGGAATCAAACAAGCGCAGTCATCGTTATCAAACAAAGAAGGTGTTCAATTCGATACCGTAATAAAAAAAATTCGTAACAAAATCAAACGTAAACAAAAGAAAGATCCGTAAATGGACATAAGACTATCGCAGGAAGCGGAGCAGGATTTAATCGAGATATTCGATTATATTTTAGAAGATAACCCAGCTGCTGCTGAAAAAGTGCTAGATACCATTCAGCAAGAAATTATGCGTCTCAGCGATTACCCTCATTTGGGAAAACCTGGGCGCGTGCCTAAAACCAGAGAGCTCGTTTTATCCAACACACCCTTTATTATCCCATATCAGGTCAATGGAAATATTTTAGAAATATTACGTGTGTATCACTCAGCACGGAGATGGCCAGAAGAATTTAAAAAGTAATTTCAAAAAAACATAACTCAACGACAGTAGTAAGATACGAGGTCTAGCTTTTATACTGTGGCCCGGTTGCGCTTTTCTTTATCTCCAGACCATTACGGCTCGAATTTCCCGATGCGTTGTATCACATCACCTCGCGTGAAAAAAGGGGACAGATTCTGACAGATCCCCACGAATATTCATGAAAGCCATTGGTTCAACATGTCCTGTTGAACAAGGGTAATGGCCTGCTGCAATTCGCGTGTTGTAAAATTAAATTGCCCTTGAACAATCAGAAATCAAAAGGAAATCAAAAGGGTCAGACACTGACCCTTTTGATTTGTTTATTACTATCAAGTTGGTTAAGTCCTTGAGCAATGGCATTTTGTTGCGCTGTTTCAATAGTAGTAGAAAAACCAGTCGCTAAAGCACCTAAAAAAGTAACAATTCCTTCAACGGTATCATTATTTGGTTGTGGATCAGTCATAATTATTTCTCCCAATAGTTCCTTAATTTAAATTTTTCAACTAGAGTAAGTAAAAAGCAGGCACTACAGGAAATTAATATTCCCCCAAAAAAACATGGGATTAAAATAGTGCCAAATACATAGCGTTTATAAACTTGAAACCATGTGCCTCCACCACTCGGCGGTTCAACCGTGGCATCAATTCCAAAAAATATTCCTGTGATAACCATACATGTACCAAAATAAACCACTGGCAATAGCACCAATACCAATAAAATTGGCTTTTCCGCATGAATAGATTTGATAGCGTATGTTAAATATATCGTTATCAAAGGTGCAGTATATACAATGTATATCCATACTACTTTGGCTACGTCTTTATGACTTGTGGCTAATACCCATTTATTAATTGCAGGCGTAATCTTACTAATAAAGTCGAATAGCCAAACTCCATCTATAGGTATTGAAAAAACGGACACAAAAGACCCTATGAAAAATACAGATAAACACCACCACAATAAAAATAGATTAAATAATTTTTCATCTTCTTTTTGAAAAAATTTTTGCTTTGTCTTATTTATACTCATAAACATCATCACTCCCTGAGAAAAAAGGGGACAGATTCTGACAGATCCCCACGAATTTCATGATGCCCATTGGTTTAACATATCCTGTTGAACTAGCTTAATGGCGTATTGTAATTCGAGTTGCGTAAAATTAAATTGCCCTTGCACCACCAGTAAGCAACCTAAGTAAAATAGAGATAACACGCGATGCTTTTTCACTGTGTTTGCTTGATACTGATGAATCAAAAGGGTCAGTGTCGATTGATTGCATGTTCTTCTCTCCATTGTTTTGAT
>CAXBLT010000001.1:0-354610 GCA_963976795.1 uncultured Gammaproteobacteria bacterium | reverse complement strand
TTACGGCGAACGGTGCGATTACAGATAGCGGCACCATCACAGTAACGGGGACGACAACGTTAGCGGCGGGCGCAGGTAACAACATTACGTTAGATCAGGCAGCAAGTGACTACAACACGGTGGTGATTACGAGTGGTAACAATGTTGCGATAACGGACACAGATGATATCGATTTAGGCGCGTCGACAGTGAGTGGCACGTTAGGGATTACGGCGAACGGTGCGATTACAGATAGCGGCACCATCACAGTAACGGGGACGACGACGTTAGCGGCGGGCGCGGCGAACGACATCACATTAGATGAAGCGGCGAGTGACTACGGCACGGTGGTGATTACGAGTGGTAACAACGTAGCGATAACCGACACAGATGATATTGATTTGGGCGCTGCGACTAGTACAGCAGCGTATGTGGTAACAGCAGGAGGTGCTATAACTAATGGTACAAATTCAACAGTTCAAGCGACAAGCCTTAATCTAACTGCGGGTACAACCGGTATTGGTACAAGTGTAAACCCGATTTTAACTAATTCAACTGCCTGGACATTAGCAGGAACAGGTAATACACCTATTTTTGTTTCTCACAATGGTGGTGGTGCAGTTACTGTAAATAATGCCACAGTAGCGACAACAGGATCTGCAATTAATTTAACATCTAATGGCAGTTTTAATGTAGCTCAAGATCTATCTATATATACAAATACAGTTACTTTAAATGGCGCGGCCACGTTAAACTCTGCTATTAATGCAGGTGGTAATGCTGTTTTTAATGGTGCTATTACAACTAATGGCAATAATGTTACAACAGCTGGAACCCTGACATTTGGTAGCACAGTTAATGCAGCAGGAAGTGCTCTAACTCTTACAAGTACAGCTTTAACATTAACAGATGATGTTACTGCTAATTCATTAAACATGGGTGGTTCTACTACACTTTCTATTGCTGGCAATACCACTCTAAATGTAGCCCCAACTAATATTACTTTTGCACCAACAGTTAACGGAGCCGGTGCTTTAACAATTCCTAATGGAGCCGGTGGTAATTTAACCATTGGTGCTGGTGGTCTTGTTCTTACAAATTTTGGTGGTTTAACTGGGCATTTAATTATTGGTGGTTCATTAATTGCTGAAGGTATCGACCCATTCTATACAGCAGGAACAATTAACATAAACACTGTTACGATGACTGTAACTGATGCGATTACTAGTGGTGGTTCTGTTACATTACTCTCTGGCGATATGTTATTGAATAATAATATTACTGCGGGAGGAACCATAGGACTTGTTGCTGGTGGCCCTATCGCTGTACCAGGTTCTACAACGGGTGTTATTGATGTATCAGCAGGCCCTGTCACGTTAACAGCACCTGCAAGTACGACACCTGCATCAGGTGTTTTGATTGCTGAAGATACTATCGTAAGTTCAGATAACATAACACTTTCTTTTGGTGGCGGTGAGGTTGATGTTGCTATTGGAGCTGATGATGAAATTGAATTTAATGGTGGTAGTGTAAACGTTGATAATTCGACTGACTCATTATTAGAAACATCGCTTAATTCAGGCTCCTTGGCAGCAGCAGGCATTACTGCTGGTGTTACAACAACGTTCTCAATTAACCCTGCATCTGCATTGATTGGTCTCGAAACATTAGCGTTTATTGACGTTGGTTTGTTTGAAGAAGAATTAACTTTGTATGGACAGATTGGTACTGGTATCGCTTTAGCATTAGCACAATGTGAGGAGCAAGAGGGTTGCGCACCAAATGTTTCAGAAGATGAGTTAACTAATCTAATAGCATCTTTAGAATCGCGTTTGCTGGAACTTGAACGCCGATTAGCGGAAGAGGCTGATTCAAATGTACGTGCTGAACTTGAAGACCTCATAGAAGGTTTTAACAAAGAGCTGAAGGACTTCCAGGGCTATCGACAAGAATTACAAGAATTCTTCGCCGCAGAGGAGGAAGATTTTGAAGAGGACGAACTTGATGAAGATTTACCAGATGATGGTGATTTTCTTGATGCACAACCTAATGCAGGAGAAGTTGCACGATTAGCCAAGGTACTTGAAACCGTTAAGGCTCGCATTGAATGGTTGAAGAGTCTGAAAGCGAATCCTGACGAACGTGCACGGTTAAGTGAATCAACAAAAATTGAACTGACTCAAGAGACACTTGATGCCATCATTGAGGCAGCCCGATCAGAAGCAGCTTTTATAGAAAATCAAATTAAGCTTTTGATTGAAGGAACTGAAGCAATGCTTTCGCCTGCGCCAATCTTTACCGCAGAAGCACGTGATTATGATTCGATGCAGACAGTTCATTATGGCACAGATTATTTGAATGGCCTTCCGACTAAATCTTTATTAAATATTAATTAAGCCATCATTATGACGTTAAGATTGAAAACAATATGCCTAGTCTTAATTACATTATTTGTAAATGTAAATACTTTTGCTGTTATTCTTAATACAGAAGAAGCGGAACAAGCAAACCTGACATTACTTGAGAATGAAACAAAAGTATTTCAGTCTATTGGTATGGGGATCGCATTATCACTCGCTCAGTGTGAAGGCGTTGATTTGTGTTCTCTTACGGTAGAAGAAGCTGAAATCAGAGAATTGCTTAAAGCACTTGAAACAAGGATTGGTAGTCTGATTTTAAAACAGGAAGAGGCTGAAGACCCTGCGGGTATCGATAATGTTTTAACGGCCTATATGAATGAACGTGATAGTTATAATGCGCACTTAGAAAAGCTTCAGAGTATTACCAGTGCTTTCGATGCTGAGAAGGATTTATTAGAAGAACCTGAAGAAATAGATTTTCCTGTTGAATCAGCAAGAAATGAAGAGCTAAATGATTATTTGAATGACCTTGAAGCATTTGATGATGAAGAACTTGAAGATGATGAAGATTTGGAAGGTCTTCCAGATTTTCCAGAATCAGACGATATTAACTCAACTCCTTAAATAAAAATCATGACAACAACATCAGCGGCTAGTACTACTGCTTCGATATTACCTTTGTTTTATAAAAAAGTGGTGCCTTTAAATAAAGAGGTTCATGGTGAACTTTATATTGAAGGCATAGAAGGTTATTCACATACTAAAGAAACAAACAGTATCTATATTGCGGCTGTCGAGTTTCTACAAGTATCACGCGAATACCCTATTGTATTTGCCAAAGGAGTGGATGGTGGTATTTTTCCCGTTGCGTTGTTAGGACTGGAGAAAAATAAAAACCTGTTTATCGATACTACTGGTGCCTGGACAGCGAATTATATTCCTGCCTATGTGAGACGTTATCCTTTTATTCTTGCAACAGCGGATGATAGTAAAGATAACTTTACTGTTTGTATTGATGAAAGCTTTCCTGGTTTCAATACGGCAAAGGAAGGTAAGTCGTTGTTTGATGATAAAGGTGCACAGACTGATATATTAAATCAAGCAGTAGATTTTCTTAAAGATTATCAATCCCATGTAAAATTAACCACAATTTTTTGCGAAAACTTGTCTAAGCTAGATATTCTAGAGCCTATGCAGGCAAATATCGAACGCGTAAACGGGGAAAAGATATCTTTAGGTGGCTTTATGGGCGTTAACCGCGAGAAATTAAAAGCAGTTAAACCGGCCAAATTAGCAGAGCTGCTAAAGTCAGATCAAATGGAATTGATATTTGCACATTTAGCATCGCTGTCTAACCTTAATGCATTAATGGAACGTATCAGTTAAGAGTAAGTTTGGACGGAATACATTCAAGTAGATTTGGTGTAAATAACACGAGGTCTATCGACGATAGTTACCAAAAACTGCTTGTTAGGTTAGGGGGTGAAGTCCACAACTTCGACTTCATAGCTTTTATTATTTGATAACAAGTATTATCGGATTAATCTATTAAATAAGTTTTTAATAAACTGGCTGAGGTTGAATACCAACATTTTTCAGGATATTTGGTGGTGTATCTCGCTTAAATCTCCTGGCTTACGCTATTGGTTGTCAATCGTGATGGGCTGGTTAGGATCAGCATCTGCTTTTGGACCATATCTTTTAATGTAAGTCGCTATGACTTTGTCGGCTTCTTTCAGTTCCTCCTCAGAAAGTTTTGTCTTTGCCTTATCTATTGAGTTTACGGATAACTTATGTGCATGCGATGCGCCAACGCTATACCAGATATATGCATATTCAAAGTCTTTGGGTACCCCGCGTCCCTTGAAATATAAGTCGCCTAATTTATATTGTGCTTGAGGTATATTTTTTTCTGAGGCTTTCCGGAACCATTCTCCAGCATTTTTATAATCTTGTTCCACACCTTGGCCTTTCATGTACATCATGCCCATATAATACTGAGCATAACCGTGATCTGAAGTTTCTGCCAATGATTGCATTGTTGTGAATGCTTTATCATAGTCGCCCATTAAATAAGCGACAACCCCGTCATTAAAGTCAGCATGAACAGAAGGTGAGATTAAGGTAAATAATAAGATAAATATTGGACTAATTTTTTTCATGTTTTAAAACTCGTGGTTGGTATCGTAATGAAGTCGCTATTTGTTAATAATTATTATGTCGAAATATTATTATCAAATAACCTCCAAGTCTCGTAAAATGCGCCGTTTGTTTCATAGCAAGGCACTTTGAAATACGTATTTATTATTGATGTTAGTGCGTAAAAGTCGCAAATTGTTTCATGCAAGACAAAGGTTGTAAATATTATGAGGGCACAAATGACTAAATTTCAGGCATTTAGGGTATATCAGGAGAATAATGATGTTATAGGGCGTCTTGAAAGCCTTACTCTCGATGAACTCGATCCGGGCGATGTGCTGATCAAAACTGCGTATTCGGCTGTAAACTACAAGGATGCATTAGCTGCAACCGGTACTGGTAAGATTCTTCGACATTTTCCGTGTATTGCCGGAGTGGACGTATCCGGTACTGTGGTTGAATCGCAGAATAAGCGTTTTAAAGAAGGGGATTCAGTCTTGATTACGGGTTATCAATTTGGTGTTGATCATGATGGTGGATTTTCTGAGTACGTCCGTGTACCGGCTGAGTGGGTGGTATCTGTGCCTGATTCGATGAGTTTATTTGAAGCTATGGCAATTGGTACCGCTGGATTTACAGTGGCGCTATGTGTTCAACGATTAGAAGAAAATAATCAAAAACCAGAGTTAGGTCAATTCATTGTGACTGGCGCGACCGGTGGTGTTGGCAGTGTTGCCGTCGATATTATGTCTTCTTTAGGATATGAAGTCGTCGCACTGACAGGGAAATCAAACAACAATGATTTTTTGATTGGCCTTGGCGCGAGTCACGTTTTGGATCGAAACACGCTTAAACTTGATGGACCACCTCTGGAAAAGAGCCAGTGGGGAGGTGCAATAGATAATGTTGGCGGTGATATTCTTGCTTGGCTGACTAAAACAACTAATCCCTGGGGTAATATTGCTGCGGTTGGACTAGCAGGTGGTTTTAAGCTCAATACTACTGTGATGCCCTTTATTTTACGTGGTGTCAGTTTGTTGGGTATTAATTCACAAGGGTGTCCAACTCAATTTAGACATCATCTCTGGGAACGCTTGGCAACTGATCTTGCGCCTAAACATTTGGACAAGATAGTAACTAGTATTATTAGATTAGAAAACTTACCAGACGTATTTGACAATATGCTGGCAGGAAAAACAACCGGTCGAACGGTAGTAGCGATTGACCCCAACGAATGATAACAATGAGACTATTGATATTTTTATGACAGCAAAAACACTCTATGACAAGCTTTGGGATGATCATGTGGTTCATGATTACGGCGATGGCACGGCGTTGATCTATATCGATCGGCATCTTATCCATGAAGTCACCTCCCCTCAGGCATTTGAAGGATTAAAATTAGCTGGACGGCAACCTTGGCGCTTAAATACTAATTTAGCTGTGCCTGACCATAATGTCCCAACGGTTAATAGAGAGGTTATTGAAGACCCGATATCGAAACTTCAACTTGAAACCCTGGATGCAAATTGCAAGGAAACCGGTATAACCAAGTTTGAAATGATGGATCCTAGACAAGGTATCGTGCATGTGATTGGACCAGAGCAAGGTGCTTCTTTACCAGGGATGACTATCGTTTGCGGCGATTCACATACCTCAACTAATGGCGCCTTGGGTGCCCTTGCATTTGGCATTGGTACATCTGAAGTTGAACATGTATTAGCAACGCAATCGCTGGTGCTTAAAAAGGCCAAGAACATGCTGATCAATGTTAAAGGCCAGGTTGGTAATGGGATAACGGCAAAAGATATCGTTCTTGAAATAATCGGACAAATTGGAACTGCTGGTGGTACAGGTTATTCTATTGAATTTGGTGGTGACGCTATTCGTGCCCTATCGATGGAAGGGAGGATGACGGTATGCAATATGAGCATAGAAGCGGGTGCGCGAGTTGGACTGATTGCCGTCGATTCGACTACTCTGGACTACGTTAAAGGACGTCCATATTCACCGAAAGGTGAAGAGTGGGAACAGGCTGTTGGGTTATGGAATGAACTAAAAAGTGATGAAGATGCGCAGTTCGACAAAATCATCGAGATTGATGCGGCGAAGATAGAGCCGCAAGTAACATGGGGGACTTCTCCCGAAATGGTAGTCTCTGTTAATGATGTTGTTCCCAATCCTACAGATATTCAAGACGCCATAAAACGTGAAGGTATTGAGAATGCACTACGTTACATGAACTTGACTCCGGGTACCGCAATGACGGATATCAAGGTTGATAAAGTGTTTATTGGTTCATGCACGAATTCGCGTATTGAAGACCTACGAGTCGCAGCCAGTGTAGTCAAAGGCAAAAAGGTTTCTAACGACATTATATTAGCGATGGTAGTACCAGGGTCGGGTTTAGTGAAGCAACAAGCAGAAGAAGAAGGCTTGGCCGAGATATTTATTGAGTCTGGATTTGAATGGCGTGAGCCAGGTTGTTCAATGTGTTTGGGGATGAACCCGGATCAACTTGCACCAGGTGAACGTTGTGCATCGACGTCCAATCGTAATTTTGAGGGACGACAAGGACAGGGGGGGCGAACACATCTAGTGAGTCCAGGCATGGCTGCCGCCGCGGCCATCGCGGGTCACTTTGTTGATATTAGAGACTTATAAGGAAACATTATGGAAGCATTCAAAACATTTACAGGCATTATTGCACCTATAGATCGCTCAAATGTGGACACTGATGCGATTATTCCCAAGCAGTATCTAAAATCAATAAAGCGTAGTGGTTTTGGCCCTAATTTGTTTGATGATTGGCGCTATTTGAAGCAAGGGGACCCAATTAATGAAAATCAATCGCGTGAAATAAACCCTGATTTTATATTGAATCAATCGCCATACGATAAAGCAGAAGTTCTGCTTGCAAGAGAAAATTTTGGTTGCGGTTCTTCCAGAGAGCATGCTGTATGGGCATTGGAAGATTTTGGTATTAAGGTTGTTCTAGCACCAAGTTTTGGTGATATCTTTTATAGCAATTCATTCAAGAATGGATTCTTGCCTATCCGGTTAACAGAAGATGAAATAGAAAGTTTATTCATTTCTGTTGCTAAGCAAAAAGGGTTCAAAGTAACGGTCAATCTTGAAGATCAAGTTGTTGAGACACAGGAAGGCAACAGCTTTTCATTTGATATTGCTGCAGGCTTGAAAGATCGTTTACTTAAAGGTTTAGATGATATTGGACTCACTTTAGCACAAGCAGATGAAATCCGCCGTTACGAGATCAATAGAGCAAAGGTAACACCTTGGATGTTCAAGGGGATATGAAATTGTGGAGCTAACCGAGAACAGTTAAAAAAACCCCGCTAAATGCGGGGTTTGCATACTGCAAAGGGATCTTGAGATTTTGTAAAGTGATTAATCTTCACAGGTCGCAATATAGCACTCACGCAAACCCTAGGAATCATCGGCTAAGAGTAAATTTATTTGGGCGTTATATACCCTAAATTAGGTATTATTGTTCTATGTTATTGTATTTATTGGAGATAATTTTGGTTCTTTTGGTGCATATATAAGGTTTTATCATTGAAAATATGATGAATATCGAAAATCTAATGGACAATGTATGACAAAAGATAATTTTGACACTGATGTTATTGATGATTTTGGGGATGAGTGGGAAGCCTATGATCAATCCACCGTCGATTCTATTGAACTGGAAAAACAATTCTCTGATTACTTCAAATTGTTTTCATGGGATGCAAATATTCGTAATGGGATAGGTGCTGACTTTGGTTGTGGTACCGGTCGATGGGCAAAATTTACAGCGGATAGAGTCGATACGCTTGTTTGTATAGATGCAAGTAGTAAAGCGATTAATGTTGCTAAGCGTAATACATCCGAGAAGAATAACTGTCATGTGTTGCAAGGGAAAATAGACAGGCTGCCTATCGCTGATAATTCTTTGGATTTTGCCTACTCCTTAGGTGTGTTGCATCATATTCCTGATACAGGAGAGGCAATAAAGAATTGTACAAGCAAGTTGAAGCCGGGCGCACCGTTTCTTCTCTACCTGTATTATGCATTTGATAATCGGCCTAAATGGTATTCATTAGTATGGAAGTGCTCAAACATATTCAGATCTGTGATTTGTAAATTACCTTTTGCTATCAAGCACCCAGTAACGAATATTATATCAATACTTGTGTATTACCCGTTGGCCAGGTTTGCTTTTTTAATGGAAAAAGTAGGCGTTAACGTTAGCAATATACCTCTTTCGGAATACCGAGCTAAAAGTTTTTATACCATGAGAACGGATGCGCTCGATCGATTTGGCACTCGTTTGGAACAACGGTTTACGCGCGATCAAATAAAGGAAATGATGGAGGCAGCAGGATTGGTTGATATTGTATTTTCAGATATTGCGCCGTATTGGTGTGCATTGGGAATTAAAAAATAATTACATTTATTAAAGAACTTATTTATGACGATAAAAACACGTTTCGCCCCTAGTCCCACAGGTTTATTACATATTGGTGGTATTCGTACCGCTTTATTTTCATGGTTATACGCAAGGCATCATAAAGGACAATTTGTACTGAGGATTGAAGACACGGATCGAGAGCGTTCTACAGATGAAGCGGTACAAGTTATTCTTGATGGCATGGCATGGCTAGGTTTGGACCATGATGATGGGCCTTACTATCAAACGCAGCGGTTTGAACGGTATCGAGAGGTTATTAATGAATTATTGAAAAATGGTCATGCATATCGGTGTACTTGTTCTAAAGAACGGTTAGAAAAAATACGTGATGAAGCCATGTCACGTGGAGAAAAGCCGCGCTATGACGGGCGTTGCCGATCATTGAACCTGATAGATGAAAATACGGTTGTTCGGTTTAAGAATCCTGTTGATGGACATGTTGTTGTCAATGATCAGGTACAAGGGGATGTTGTTTTTGAAAACAGCGAGCTTGATGATTTAGTTATTGCACGGTCAGATGGGTCCCCGACTTATAATTTGACTGTTGTTGTCGATGATATGGATATGGCTATTACTGAAGTGATTCGAGGGGATGACCATCTCAATAACACGCCGAGACAAATTAATATATTTAAGGCATTAGGTGCAAAAGCCCCGAATTACGCACATATTCCGATGATATTAAGCCCAGAAGGTAAAAAATTATCAAAGCGCGACGGAGCTGCTAGTGTCTTGCAGTATCGTGATGACGGGATTTTGCCTGAGGCCTTATTGAATTATCTGGTTAGATTGGGTTGGTCTAATGGCGATCAAGAGATATTTTCTATTGATGAAATGATTTCTGCATTTGATATTAAGGATGTAAATAAGTCGGCTTCCAGTATTAACCCGGAAAAATTGTTGTGGCTGAATCAACACTATATTAAGAATGCAGAAAATAAATCTCTCTCAAAGCCATTAACTGACCTGTTTCTGCATATGAATATTGATGTAGCCAATGGCCCGGATTTAGGAGAGTTGATAGATGTTCAAAAGCATCGCACTGAGACATTAAAGGAAATGGCTGAACAAAGTGCGCTTTTTTATAATGACTTCGAAGAATATGATGCCAATGCAGCAAAAAAACATCTCCGACCAGTGATATTGGAACCACTAAAAGAACTCTATGCGTCATTAAAGAATTTAGAAGCTTGGGACAATAATAATATCAAGGGTGTTATCGAGAAGACAGCAAATGATTTGGAGATAAAGATGGGAAAACTTGCCCAACCGTTGCGGGTTGCTGTCACAGGAGCAGGTGTCTCTCCCAGTATTGACGATACATTGCGATTGTTAGGGCAGGAAAAATGCTTGAAGCGCTTACGAAAAGGCATTGAATTTATTGAAAATCGCAGTTCGTCTTGACACTGATTATACTGTCACGTACAGTCGCCGCCTGTTGTTATTTCGCGGATTTTACCGGGGCTATATGCTTTCATGCCCTGCGAGTGCAGTTGAGGTAGCTTGTAAAGCTCCCAGCTGATTTAAACAAGTTTAGAGTTGTTAGTTATTGATCATTAGTGACTAAAAATTTGCTAAATTCGGGGCTATAGCTCAGCTGGGAGAGCGCTTGCGTGGCACGCAAGAGGTCGGCGGTTCGATCCCGCCTAGCTCCACCAAATTGTAACTATGTAGGCTGTTTTACAGGACATATTCTAATATTGTCCCCATCGTCTAGAGGCCTAGGACACTGCCCTTTCACGGCGGCAACAGGGGTTCGAATCCCCTTGGGGACGCCATACATTAAAGCCACCTTTTGGGTGGCTTTTTTATTTATTGTGGCTGCTTTCGTTATGTGAACTTCTAGAGAGTTAAAGATAGGATATTTAAGCTGGTCTTGTCATTACTAGTTAATTATTCAATGCTATAATCCGCGTCGAAATTAAATAACCCATTAATTATCTATGAAATTTCTCGTAACAGGTGCCGCAGGATTTATCGGCTTTCATACCTCACAATATTTACTTAATCGAGGTGATACCGTAATAGGCATTGATAATCTCAATGATTATTATGACCCTTCATTAAAAGAAGCTCGGCTATCCCAGTTAAAAAATAGAGATAACTTTCGATTCCATAAAATAGATATCATAGATAAAGACGCTATTGATGCGATTTTTAAATCTGAATCTCCGGGTTATGTTATCCATCTTGCCGCGCAGGCGGGGGTACGCTACTCAATTGAAAACCCCTATGCCTATATCGATTCTAATATTATGGGGTTTATGAATATTCTAGAAGCGTGCAGACATAACCCAGTCAAACATTTAGTATTTGCTTCATCCAGCTCTGTTTATGGTGCAAACACATTAATGCCGTTTAGCGTAAACCATAATGTTGATCACCCCTTATCATTATATGCGGCAACAAAAAAATCGAATGAATTAATGGCTCATACATACAGTCATTTATATCAGATGCCTGTTAGCGGATTAAGATTCTTTACAGTGTATGGTCCGTGGGGCAGGCCAGACATGGCGCTATTTATTTTTACTAAGAAGATACTCAATGGTGAAAAAATAGATGTTTTCAATAACGGACAACACAAGCGTGATTTTACTTATATCGATGATATTGTCGAAGGTGTTGTGCGTGTTGCTGACAATATAGCGACGGGTAATGTAGATTGGAATAGTGATAAGCCTGATCCGGCAACAAGCAAGGCAGCTTATCGTTTATATAATATAGGAAGCCATTCTCCCGTTGAATTGATGTATTTCATCGAGTTAATTGAAAAGAATCTTAATAAAAAAGCCGATATAAATTATCTGCCTTTGCAAGCCGGCGACGTTCCTGAAACTTACGCTGATGTAGACACCTTGATAGAAAATGTTGGCTATTCACCTTCTACACCTATTGAAACAGGAATTGAAAACTTTGTTAATTGGTACAAGGGTTACAATAATATATGAATGATGTAAGGAACCGTAAAATATCTGTTATAGGCTTAGGGTATGTTGGGTTGCCTGTTGCAGTTGCATTTGGCCAAGTTTCAAGCGTGATTGGTTTTGATATTAACAAAAACCGGATAGATGAACTAAATAATGGAATAGATAAAACAGGGGAAGTTAATTCATCAGAGTTAAAAACAACAGAAATTAAATTTACTTCTGATCTCACTGACCTTGCTAAGGCAGACTTCCATATCGTTGCTGTGCCAACACCCATTGATGAGGCAAAGAAGCCTGATCTGTTTCCTTTGATTTCAGCCTCAAAAACCGTAGGCGCTATTTTAAAAAAGAATGATATTGTTGTTTATGAATCCACTGTATATCCTGGGGCTACAGAGGAAGAATGCGCCTCTATTTTAGAAGAAGTATCTGGGCTTAAATGCGGCAAAGACTTCTTTCTGGGCTACTCGCCTGAACGGATAAACCCTGGAGATAAAACACACACTTTTAAAACAATTAAAAAAGTGGTTTCTGCGCAAGATGAAATCACTTTGGGAATTGTATCCGAGGTTTACTCGACTGTTGTGAGTGCCGGTGTATTTAAAGCCGCATCAATAAAGGTCGCTGAAGCTGCGAAGGTTATTGAAAATACGCAGCGTGACGTCAATATTGCATTGATGAATGAGTTGGCCGTTCTTTTCAAGAAGATGGACATTGATACCCACGATGTACTGGAAGCGGCAGGAACAAAATGGAATTTTCTACCTTTCGAGCCAGGTTTAGTTGGAGGGCATTGTATTGGTGTTGATCCATATTACTTAACACATAAATCAGAGTCATTAGGCTATTCTCCACAAGTCATCCTGTCTGGTAGAAAGATTAACGATAGTATGGGAAAGTTTATTACTGATTCATTAGTTGAAAGTTTAAAGTTATCTAATAAATCATTAGACAATGTAATCGTTACAATACTGGGTATAACATTTAAAGAAAATGTCCCGGATATCAGAAATTCAAGAGTCATCGATATAATTAATGAACTCAAAAGCCAGCCTGTCACAATTCAAGTCTACGATCCCTACGCTGAACCTGAAGATGTTAAAAATGAATATCAATTAAATTTAATAGAGTATGAGATGTTACAAAAATCTGATGTTGTGATTATTGCAGTTCCGCACGATGACTTTATAACAAATAGTTGGGAAGGTATTTCTGAGTTACTACACACCAAAGGTGGTATTGTTTATGATGTTAAGAGCATTCTTAATAGACGAAATAAACCAAATAACATCACACTTTATCGACTGTAGTTTTTGATATGGGCTGGAGAAACTAAAATGAAAGTCACGATGCTTGGTTGTGGTTATGTTGGTCTTGTTACTGGCACCTGTTTTTCTGAATTTGGTGCAACAGTAACCTGTTTTGATGTTGATAAAGCCAAAGTAGATAAACTCTTATTAGGTGAGATTCCTATCTATGAACCAGGGCTTGATGCTTTGGTTAAGGAAAATGTTGAGCAAGGACGGTTGCTGTTTACTGATGATCTAAATGATTGTATTCCTGACTCTGATCTCGTTTATGTTGCTGTTGGTACACCGACAAGACGTGGAGATGGGCATGCTGATTTAAGTTACGTCTATCAGGCTGTGCAGGAAATCGCGCCGCTACTAAAAGGCTATACCGTTATTGTAGATAAATCGACTGTTCCCGTTGGCACAGCTAGAAATGTGAAGCGCCTTATTGCAGAAACAAATCCAGATGCGGATTTTGATGTGGCTTCTAATCCGGAGTTTCTACGTGAAGGTGCTGCAATAACTGATTTTATGCGTCCTGACAGGGTTGTTATTGGCGTTGAAAGTGAAAGAGCAGAAAAGTTATTGAGAGAACTCTATCGTCCAATTAATCTCATCGAAGCACCGATAATGACAACGGATCTGGAGAGTGCAGAATTGATTAAGTATGCATCAAATGCATTTTTGGCAACAAAAATAAGTTTTATCAATGAAATGTCTGTTCTTTGCGAAGAAGTGGGGGCAGATGTACATGCGGTTGCTAAAGGTATGGGACTTGATGGACGTATCGGGCGTAAGTTTTTGCACCCTGGCCCTGGGTATGGAGGTTCATGTTTCCCTAAAGATACTCAAGCGTTAGTTCGAATAGCCCAAGAGCACGGTGCATCAAGTCGTATTGTTGAGGCAGTTATCGAGGTTAATGAAGCGCAAAAGGCAAGGATGATAAAAAAGATCCGCGGTGCGCTGGGTGGAAATGAAAGCGATAAAACAATAGCCGTTTTAGGATTAACGTTTAAACCTGAAACCGATGATATGCGAGATGCGCCTTCGTTAGCTATATTGCCCAAGCTAATTGAAAATGGATGTCAAATTAATGCGCATGATCCTCAGGGTGTTCATGAGGCAAAAAAAATGTTACCTGATCAAGTTCATTATTTCGATGATCTTTACGCTACATTAGAAGGTGCTGATGCAGTGGTACTAATGACAGAATGGAACATGTATAGAAATCTTGATATGAATTTAATTAAATCGAAGCTTAAACAACCTGTGTTTATCGATCTACGTAATGTTTATGAGCCCGAAACGATGAAGTCTATCGGGTTCGATTATCATTGTGTAGGCAGATAAAGATTGTAAACCAATGAGTAAAGTAACAAATCAACATACCGTTTGGCACGAACCTTCTATTTACCGAAAAGACCGGGAAGAAATGAATGGTCATAAGAGCGTTATCATTTGGTTTACAGGTTTGTCCGGCGCAGGAAAGTCAACAATCGCACATGCGCTTGAAGACCGGTTACATAAAAATAAGGTTAGAACATTTGTCCTTGATGGGGATAATGTTCGGCGAGGCCTATGCAAAGACCTTGGGTTCTCTGATAAAGACAGGAATGAGAATATTCGGAGAATAGGTGAAATCAGTCTTTTGATGATGGAGTCAGGCATTATTGTATTGACTGCGTTCATTTCACCTTTTATTAAAGATAGGCAAATTGTCAGGGAATTAGCTGCTGAGGGTGAGTTTATTGAGGTGTATTGTGATGCTTCGCTTGATGTTTGTGAATCGCGTGACATAAAAGGCTTATACAAAAAAGCGCGCGCGGGGGAGATTCCTCATTTTACCGGTATATCATCAGAGTACGATAAGCCAGTCAACCCAGAAATTGTGCTAGATACTGAAAACCAAACGATAGATGAATCCGTAGCGTGTATTATTGAATATCTCCGCGATAAACAAATTATTGCTCAATAAATAGTTAGCCAATATTTTATGAAATACTGGTACCTAATTCATTCAAAACCAAAAGACGAGAAATTAGCCCAAGATAACCTTGAGAGACAAGGTTATGAAACCTACTTGCCGCTAATTCTGGGTAGAACTAAAAAACGCGGCAAAACAATAAGATCTATTCTACCGATGTTTCCCAGGTACTTATTTATACATTTGAGTGACCAAACTGATGATTGGGGCCCAATACGTTCAACATTAGGCGTTTCAAGTTTGATTCGATTTGGTGCGACGCCGGCTAAAGTGCCAGATAATTTAGTAAAGACATTAAAGGACAATGAAAATAATCAAGGAATACATGAGCTTACATCTGATCCACTGTCCCCAGGCGATAAATTACTTATTGTTGAAGGCCCATTTGAGGGTTATGAAGCTACCTTATTTAGTAAAAAGTCTGATGATAGAGTCATTGTTCTATTAAAAATTGCTGAAAACTTTGTCAAAGTTAAACTAGAGCAGTCACTTATAGAGCCTTTGCGGTAAATATTTTCCTGATTTTCGCGTAAATTTATTTAATACTCTAAAAACTAACCGCTGATTTCACTATATCTAGTAGTTCATATTGTGAACAGTCTGCTATATACTGTTCATATTATGAACAGCCAGCAGAAAGAAGACACGGCCACGTTGGAAATCCTTCAAGCCATTGAAAGTAAAAAGGATGTTACGCAGCGTCACCTAGCTGACAAACTTGATGTTGCGTTAGGCTTGGCAAATTCATATTTAAAACGGTGTGTTCATAAAGGACTTATCAAAATTCATCAAGCACCTGCAAATCGATACTTTTATTACCTTACCCCAAAAGGGTTCGCAGAAAAAAGTCGTCTCACAACAGAATATCTCAGTAGTTCATTTAACTTTTATCGGCATGCAAGTGCATCATGCTCTGATGTATTTAAACACTGCCATGATCTTGGTTATCAGAAGATATTGTTGTGTGGATTGTCTGAACTTGCAGAAATTGCCAGTCTTAGAGCGAGAGAACAGGGTGTAGATATAGTCGGGACACTGGATATGGCCACTCATAAAAAAGAATTTATAGGGTTCCCGATTTGGTCAAGCTTTGATCTATTACCTGATTTTGATGCATGTGTTGTTACTGAATTAAAAGAGCCTCATAAACTAATCGAGTATATGAGAACACAAGTAGATATGGATATTGTATTTGTTCCTGAAATATTAGGAATAAAAAAAGATTTAGAGAACAACTAAATTTAGTTATTAATAACTTAAACCATGCAGCGTTATTTAGACGTTGTATGGCGGTAGCGTGCCCGGATAAAGATAAATTGCTTAATTTACTCAGAAAACTAAGACACGGCCCATTAAAATTTCTAGGCAAATATTGGGTGTATTTAGGAAACCTTTATCGAACCGTAATAAGTTTTATCGGGATAGAGATAGCAGTAAAACATTATATTGGTCCATATGGACCTTTCAAATTAGATTCCTATTTTGCTTTTAGTGATTTCGTATCATGGGGAAGAGGTCATAATAATGGGTTCGTTAAGTGTATAGAAGAATGCCGAAATAAAAACTGTGTGATAGATATAGGCGCACATGTTGGTTTAGTTAGTATGCCGATAAGCAAAGTGCTCGGCAATGGTGGGCATGTTTATGCCTTTGAACCAGCGACTGCAAATATAAAATACCTTAACAAGCACATAAAATTTAACAATATTAAAAATATCAGAACAATGAATGCATTGGTGGGAGCGACTGAAAAAAACGGTGTTGTTTTTTACGAATGTCTTGAGCCTAGTGGCATGAACACTTCTGTAAACAACGATAAATCTAGCGCATATAAAAAAACCAAGCGCAAACAAATGAAGCTTGATACCTTTTGTGAGGCCGAATCGCTCAATCCTGATATAATAAAAATAGATGTTGAGGGGTTTGAATACGAAGTGCTGACGGGTGCAGAAAAAATTATTTCTAAAGCAAAACCACTTATTTTTCTTAGTATGCATCCAAAACAATTATTGCAATTAGGGTGTTCTGTTGAAAAAGTAATCTTATTAATAGAGCGGCTGAAGTATAAATGTACAGAAATAGATGGGAGTGAAGTTAGTGAATTTAAATTGGCTGAGTATATCTTGTCACCGCAAGAGTGACGGGAGTGTTGGATGATAAATAGCGTTTACATCACATTAAGAGATCGTGGTTTATTTGCTCTTGTTAAAGCTATCTTTTGGCTTTCAATAGCAAGTTTTAATAAATATGTATTAAAAAATAAATTCATTAAAAAAAATATCTACACGTACCAAATGTCACTCGATCTAAATGACCCAGGTATCTCAAGAACCTTACTGTTATTTGGAGAAAGAGAGATAGATCACAAACTCATGCTTGAAAAAATATTGAAGCCAGGAATGGTGGTGTTCGATATTGGCGCCAATATTGGTTACTACCCGTTGATGGAACTAGGGTTGATTGGAAAGACAGGTAAATTGTTAGCTATAGAACCATCACCAAGTAATGTCGAGCTATTAAAAAAGAATTTAGCACTTAATGGATATCATGATACTGAGGTGATCTCAGGGGCTGTTTCTGATGATAATGGAACTAATACATTTTATTTGTCGGAATTTTCAAATCTTAATACTTTTCATCCTACAGGTACGGGTGAAAAATTCGTTTCAGGAGAGACAATATCTGTAAAAACATATACTGTGCCAACACTGGCAGAAAATTACGGAAAACCGGATTTGATTCGAATGGATGTAGAAGGTCACGAGGTAGAAGTTATTAACGGAATGATTGAGGAGATTGTATCTGGAACTATAAGACCTATGATTATCTTTGAGACACATTTGACTCGATATGACGAAGATCACGATATAAAGGCGATACTTAATACGCTATATAAAGCAGGTTATGAAGCAAAAATGGTTTCGTCATCATGGCAAGAGGGTACTGTTCGGATTCAAAAGCTTGGTTATAAAGGTTCAGAACCGTTCAAGACTGATGGAGTAGAAAGAGTTTTATTTGAAAATATCAATCAACAAGACCTAGTTGATTTAGTATCTAAAATGGGTGGTATTAGAACAGTTCTTATGTCGCCGATTGCAAGGTAAATTATCGATTGAAAGTTCTCGTAGTTGCAAGTAAGTATCCTCCTGAATATTCAGGAGCAGGATTTAGAATTCATTCAACATATAAACGTATTTCGAAAGCTGAAACTATAACATGGGAAACTATTGCTAATTCAACTGAGTATATTGGAAACAAAAATACATTGTATGATGGTGTGAATGTTACTCGCATATCATCTAGGTTGTTTTTTAATTGGCAAAATTATAAAAATAGAATCTTACGGAAAATTAGTTATGCTTTAAAAACATATATAGAAGTTTTAAATACAATCCCATATTTAATATCCAAAGATTATGATCTAGTCCATGTTATAGGCATGTCCAGTTCTACAGCCATTGCAATATTCTTTTCAAAAATTTTCAAGAAACCATTAATTATTGAGTTAGTAACGGCGAATGCTACGCCACATCAACAACTACCATGTTTTCCCTTCTATAAATTTATAAACTTAGGCAAGCAGACCGTCATTATTGCAATATCATCTGCGCTGGGAAATAAATGTAATAAACTGGCACTTTCTAAAAATGTTTGGGTCAGACCAAATCCAGTTGATGAAACTAGGTTTTATTATGATAAGAAAAATAAATTCAATTTTAGAAATGAATTTACACAGTTTAGTCAAGATGACTGCCTTATTACTTCAGTATCAAAATTTATGCCGCAAAAAAATCAACTATTTCTGCTAGATGTAATCATGAAGTTGCCTGAAAGATTTAAGCTTTTACTAGCAGGACCTATTGTCAAATCTGGCATTTACCAAAATAGAGACAATGATTACTTAAACACTATTAAATCAGTCATTACAAAAAACAACCTGGAAAACCGTGTCCAGGTAATAGCTGATTATGTTGATATAGAGAAATTTATTAAAGCATCTGACATTTATGCGATGCCAAATATAGAGGAAGGCTTGGGTACTCCTATGCTTGAAAGCCTTTCTTGTGGTATTCCAGTCGTAGCAAATAACCAGGAAGAAGCCTTCAAAGAATGGATCGAAGATGGAGTTAACGGGTATTGTGTTGACTTGAATGTTGATCTTTGGTGTGAATATATTTTAAAAGCAGAAAGTTTTCATGAAAAAGACATGCAAAAAACATCATTGAAAATTCGAGAATTAGCCTCGTTCAAATATATCGATGTAGTTTATAAGAATATAATAATGCAGTTAAGAAACATGTCGGGCAATGGTTTTGTAGATGTTAAAAGTATTGTTAAAAATTAAATAATGCCTACTATAGCATTTCCAACATCAACATTTTTACCAGGATTGGGTGGGGTAGAAGTAGGTTTACATAATATCGCCTCAAGAATAAAAGAAAAAGGATATAGGGCTATAGTTATAATTCCGTTTTCCAATTACCTTGAGTTAAAGCCGGAGTTGCACAACTTTACATATGAAATAATACCTTTCCCGCCAAAAACATGGTGGTTGGTACAAAATTATCCAGGAATAGGACTCAAGTTTATAGAATTGTTTTTTTCTATATTGCAAAAAATATATAAATTTGATTTTTGGCATTGTACTGTCGGCTATCCGCTTGGCGTGAGTTTAATTAAGTATTCCAAGAAGAATGGCGAACTACCTTACTTGATTAGATGTGCAGGTGAAGATATTCAACTAATGCCTGAAATCAACTATGGAATGCGAACTAATAAGGATGTCGATAATCTTGTAAGGAAATATTTTCCTGATGCTAAACTATTGATAGGTATTACTAATAGTGTTATCGAAGAATATCGTGCATTGGGCGTGAGTGAAGAAAAAATAAAGTATGTCCCTAACGGTGTAGAAATCAAGAGGTTCAAAAAGAATGTTGATGCAAAGGCTGTGCGTGAGAAATTTAATATAAAAAATAATGATTTCCTCTTTTTAACAGTGGGTAGAAACCATACGAAAAAAAATTTCAAATTAATAATCAATGCATTAAAAATATTGAAAGAAAATAAAAAGATAAATTGTAAAGTTTTGTTTGTAGGAAAAAACGTTAATGAGTTAAAAAGTTATGCTACGGAATGTTTGGTTGAAGAATATGTTGTTTTTTCCGAGCAAGCATTAAACATAGAAAAAGACCAGTTTAAATTGCCAGCAGAAGACTTGATAAATATTTATCTCTCTGCTGATGTTTTTATTTGCCCTTCATTGATAGAAACATTTGGAATTGTGATAGTAGAGGCAATGGCAGCAGGATTGCCTATTATTACAACTGATGCTGCAGGATGCAGAGATCTTATTCGCAATGGAAATGATGGGGTTATGGTTGATAAAAATAGCCCTTCAGAACTTGCGGATGCTATGAAAATGTTCTTAGAGAATCAAGTTCTAAAAGACGAATACAGTAAGAAGTCACGTGAACGCGTTCAAGAGTTCAATTGGGACTTGATCGTAGATAGCTACAGTAATATTTATAAAGAAGAAATTAATAAATATGGTCGCAACAATCTTTCTAACTAATTAGCTGCTAATAAATATGAGAAAAGAATACCGCTTAAAAGAAATTAAGTCGTTCCCTAGCGTAAGAACGGTATTTGCTAGTGCGATATCGAAGCTTATTCCAAATAGTTTTTATAAATACCTTATGGAATCAAAACATATTAATTTTGGTATAGAAACGACTAATATTTGTAATGCAAATTGTTCTTTTTGCGGATATAGGTATATGGATAGAAAGAAAACCGTTATGGGCATGGACGTATACAAACGTGCTATAGACGAATATGCGGCATCTGGTGGTGGGGCAGTTAACTTTACTCCAACGGTTGGAGATCCTTTAGTTGATAAGCAAATAGTCAAAAAAATACAATATGCACGAAATTATAAAAACATAAAATCAATATTCTTTTATACAAATGCAATCCTCCTCAATAGGTATGACCTCGAAGAGTTTCTACTATCAGGTATAACCCGATTAGCAATCTCTACTTATATTGGAAGTAAAGAAGGATACGAAAAGTTTTATGGAAAAGACAAGTACGAGACAGTGGTAAAAAACATCCTTGATATATCGGAAAAAAATCAGGAATTAGGACGCCCGGTTCATATGACTCTTCATTTAAGAACATCAAACAATGAAAGTGACTGGCGAGTTACAGAAGAATACAAAAAACTAGCAATGCTTATTGGAGAAACCAATATTACATTTCTAGAGTCATATGATGCCTGGTCAGGTCTAATTAAAAAAGAGGACTTACCTTCTGGTTGTGGATTAGAAGAACCATTACCAATTGAAGAGAAGAAACATTCTCCTTGTTTTGAGTTGTACCGGAGAGTTCATGTCCTTTCTGATGGCAATGTTGGAGCTTGTATCTGTAGTGATTTAGAAAGTGAGATAAATATTGGAAATATTAATGACAATACATTGGATGAAATATGGAAAGGAGAGCCCATAAAAAACTATAGAAAAAATTGGGTCAAAGGAAAATTGCCAGATGTGTGTGTGTCATGTACTCGATATATGCCTGTAGAAGAATTTATCGAAAATAATCAAAGAAGAATCTTGTCGGACTATTTAAGACGAAAGTTTAGTTCAATTTAAATATAAGTATGTATGGATAACTTTACTGAAAATAAAAGCTCATCGATGAGAAGTGTGTTAAATATTCTTAAATATTTTTATGGGAGGTATCCTTTAGCAGCATACTTAATTATTTTTTCATTATTGTTGGCCGGCGTAATGGAAGGTATTGGGATACTGACGATCTTACCTATACTAAATATTATTGTTACAGATTCATATGTAGCTAATTCTGCAGTAGAAGATTACATCATAAATCTTTTATTATTTTTGAATATAGATGTGACGTTAATATCATTATTATCCCTAATCGTAGCGTGTATTTGTTTTAAATCATGTTTTACATGGGTGGCCATGAAGTATGTTGGTAATTCAATTGCTATGATACAAACTGATCTTAGGATCGAGCTTATTAATAAACTTATGCTGGCAAAGTGGAAACACTTTACAAATATTCCAATAGGTCAATTAGTCAATGCAATTAGTACCGAAGCACCTAGAGCAGCAGCGGCTGTATTTAATTCAACAAATTTTATTGTAGTTATAATTCAAAGTGCTATTTATTTAACTGTAGCAACCTTAATCTCTCCTGTCTTGACAGTCTTTGCAATTGTGGCAGGACTTCTTTTAATTTTTATATTCAATATCTATGTGAAAATTGTAAAAAAGGCAGGTGCGGGGCAGACAAAATATATGGGAGATCTGCTCGCAAGATTTACCGATGCATTGCAGGGCATAAAGGCAATAAAGGCGATGGGCAGAGAGAGACAGCTCAGGAGTTTAATTACATATGAAACTCGAGAATTAAATGAGTTCTTGAAAAAAGAAGTATTGGGTAAAGTTGCTGTTAAAACAGTCCAGGAACCCGTATTAACTATTATTCTAGCGCTAGGTTTGTATGTAACGCTATTTCATTTTAACTTTCCAATTTCTGAAATTATGGTGATGGCCTTGGTTTTTTGGAGGTCGGCAGGAATGATAGGGGGTATACAAAAGAATGTTCAGGCCGTTGTTTTAAATGAAAGTGCATTATGGTCTATTCACTCAAAAATAAGATCAGCAGAAACAGCAGAAGAAGTTTACACTGGAAATAAAGCTCCAACTTTAAAAGATAAGATATCACTGCGGAATATTGCCTTTTCATACAATGATGAAAATGAGCTTTTAAGAAATGTTAATGTTGATATTCGAGCAAACAAAATTACAGCTATCACTGGAATGTCGGGGGTTGGGAAGTCAACTATTGCAGATCTGGTCACTGGATTTTACAAGGTATCAAGCGGAAGTATATACATCGATGAAATTAATTTTGAAGATATTGATATTCGCAAGTGGCGAGATAAAATAGGCTACGTCCCGCAAGATACATTCTTATTTAATGATTCAATCTTCATGAATGTATCAATGAATGATGACAGTATCTCCGAAGAAGATGTTCTTGAGTCTTTGAAATTATCTGGAGCAATAGGTTTTGTTGAAGCGCTTAAGAATGGCGTAAACACAAATATTGGTGAACGCGGTCAATTATTGTCAGGAGGCCAACGACAGAGGATCAATATTGCGCGCGCTATTGTGAGAAAGCCTTTGTTACTCATTTTGGATGAAGCGACTACAGCGCTTGATCCTGAAACTGAAAATGAAATATGTGAAACTTTAATTGAGCTATCTTCTAAAATGACCGTGTTGGCGATCTCACATCAGCCAGCGATCATCGAGAAAGCACATTTTGTTTATCAGGTAAAAAGTGGCGCAGATATTAAGTTAGCGAATGTATCCCGCGCTTAATACTCTTTCAATCCAGCTTAAAAAAGATGGCTAAAGAAACCCGGTTTTGTTGGCCAATATCCTGGGCAGAACATAAGACCATCAGAGACGGTTTTATAAGTAATTATGCTGCTCTGGCAAGGTCGAGTAATAATAGTTCAAGCCTTGATGGCGTCGCTTTATCCATTTTGTCCATGGAAGTAGTTCAGGAATATCTAAAGTGCTGGTTTGTCTCTGCATTAAATAAACGAATGCAAGAAGTAAGGTCTAATGATAATAGCCAGATTATATTATCGGATTACTTTTTTGACGTTAACTATAACCATAATCGTCTGGAGTTTCTTAAAAGTAGATTTAAGGCATCTGCATTGAGGTCTTATGTGCGACCGCTCCAGGGAGTGGTTGAAAGTGAAAACTATTCATGGCGCTGGCCATTTCTTGTCAATTTTTCAAATGATATTGTTGCAACAGACAAGAATGATTTGGTAACTAATCAGGCTAGGCAGTTAGATAAATCAATAGCGCTTGTCTCATTTCGTTACTGGTTTGGAGAATGTTGCAGTAATCAAAGTTTAAGAAAATATTCAATAAGCAAGAAACAAACGAATGAATTTCTGGATTTGTCAATAGCCGCAGCTGCTTTAATAGATGATAATTTGAGTAATAATCAATTAAAGTATCTGGCAAACTGGATAGAAGAGGCAACTTCTATAGTTAAGTATTATCTGGAATATTTATTAAAAAACAAGCATAAGTTACCAAAGACTTTATGGACCGGTTCAGGTGGATATATATTTAGAAGGATTTTGCATGTAGCAGTAAAACTCAATAAAGGTACGAGTATTAGTCATGATCATGGTTCAGGTTTAGGTTGCTTCAATATCATGGACACAAATCTTACCGAGTTCGTGACGCCTGACGTTTTTGTAACATTCTCAAAATCGCAGAAGTTAGGATATGAGAAGCAATTTGATAATAGATTTAAGTTTTGTGATTCTTGGCCAGATATAAAATATATTGAAAGCAATTCTAGTGATACAAAAAGTAATGAAGTTAAACGTAATAAGATAAATATTAAAAATATAATTTTTGTATCAAATCAATTGCGGGGAGTGCACATTCCATTAACACCTATTGAATTTGATCATGTTGCAATTGACTGGCAGCGGAGGCTTTTTACAAAATTGAAAAAAATGGGATTTAATATCATTTATAAAGAGCACCCGGACTCTTATGCAAAAACTCCTGAATATTTAACTGAAAACCTAAATATTCAAACCTGTAATCAATCATATGAAGAAATCATGAATAGTGGAGATTTAATAATTTATGATTACCTGCATTCATCTACATTGCAGAAAACATTAAAATCAAATTTGCCGGTAATTTATATAGATTTTGGTCATTGTCCATTAAATAAAGACGCCGAGAGACTTATTAAAAAAAGAATACAATTTGTTGATGGTTGGCATGATGAGTTTAATCGTTGTCAGGTAAACTGGGATGAGTTAGAAGAAGCGTTGGTAAATGCGCCTGATAAGATAAATGAAAATGAGTTTGTTGACTCCTATTATTAATACAACGATATGAAATCTAAAAATAAAATACTTGTTACAGGCGCAGATGGTTTTATTGGTTCGCATTTAGTCGAATTGCTAGTGCATGATGGTTATGATGTTAAAGCATTTGTTTATTATAATTCATTTGATTCATGGGGCTGGCTGGATTCTTTGTCAGAAGATATTAAAAATAATATTGAGGTCTTTTCTGGTGACGTACGTGATCCGTTCTGCGTTAATAACGCGATGAAAGGTTGCGATATGGTATTTCACTTAGCTGCATTGATAGCAATCCCATATTCGTACTATTCGCCACAATCATATGTCGACACAAATATTCAAGGCACATTGAATGTGTTGCAGGCGGGCAGAGATCTCAGTGTTGAACAAATTATCCATACTTCAACCAGTGAAGTATATGGAACAGCTCGATTTGTACCTATTACTGAAGAGCACCCTTTGCAAGGACAATCTCCATATTCAGCCTCTAAAATTGCGGCGGATCAATTGGCGCTATCGTTTTATAAATCATTTGATTTGCCTGTTTCGGTAATACGACCTTTTAATACTTACGGACCTAGGCAGTCTACTCGCGCAGTAATTCCTACAATAATCACACAAATACTTAATGGGGCAACAACAATTAATTTAGGAAAAACAAGCCCTACACGTGATTTCAATTATGTTGGGGACACAGTCAATGGTTTTAAATCATTCATTGGCAACACCAAGTCATTTGGTGAAGTCATTAATATAGGCAGCAATTTTGAGGTTTCTATTGAAGAGACTGCATTATTAATAGCAGAGTTGATGGGTACAAAAATAAAGATTGTTAGTGATGAACACAGGAAGCGACCTCAAAAAAGTGAAGTTGAAAGATTACTTGCAGATAATTCAAAAGCATTAGGTATTCTAGGATGGAGGCCAGAAATAGAGGGACTAGCTGGGTTGAAGGAAGGACTGTCAAAAACAATCAGTTGGTTTGAAACTCCAGGCAATCTTGCTAAGTACAAAGTTGGTAGTTACACCATCTAATTTATGTCACTAATAAGAAAAGTTACTGATACTCTTGATGAGTTATATCAAGAAACACAAGGTCCTTATCATTTAAATGAGCCAGAACTAACTAATGAAGATGCTAAAACAGTAAGTAATGTAATTAAGTCAGGCTGGGTTTCATATGCTTCGCCGCAGGTGGATGAGTTCGAAAAACAATTAGCAAAAACATGTGGAAGAAAATATGCGATAGCAACTGTGTCTGGAACTGCCGCTTTGCATATTGCTTATAGGTTGGCGGGGGTAGAGCAAAACGATGAATTATTAATGCCTGCTTTGACTTTTGTAGCTACAGCTAATGCAGCAAGATATTGTGGTGCGACACCACATTTTGTTGATAGTGAATTTGCATCATTCGGCATATGTGCTGAGAAATTAGATTTATATCTAAAAAAGATATCTAAATTTAATAAAGCAAAACAGCTAGTCAATAAAAAAACAGGGAATATTATCAGAGCGATAGTTTCGACGCATATTCTTGGCCACCCAAGCGATGATGATTTAATTAAAAAAGTAGCAAGTAAGTATCGTTTAAAATTAATAGTTGATGCCTCTGAATCATTAGGAAGTTTGTATAAGAACAAGCCTGCACAAAAAACAGGAGTTATTTCTGTTGTTAGTTTTAATGGTAATAAAATAATTACCACTGGTGGCGGGGGAGCTGTTTTGACTGATAATAAGCAGTACTCTGAAAAAGCAAGGAAGTTAATAACTACGAACAAGCTTAATCATAAGTGGGACTTCTTACATCATGAATTGGGTTATAACTACAGAATGCCTGGTTTAAATGCTTCACTTGGTAAATCACAACTTAATAAGTTAAAAAAATATACCAAGAAAAAAAGATCATTAGCAAATAAAATTAAAAAATCGATAAAAAACATTGAAGAAATATCATTTTTTGAAGAAGCAAATTACGCCAAGAGTAATTATTGGTTAAATGCAATTATTTTAAACAAAGATCATGCTAAATCAAGAAATGCGTTATTGACTGAGATGCATAGTAGAAAAATATATTCGAGGCCATTATGGGCATTGATGCCTTCAAATAGACAATTTAAAGATAACCCGAGTGATGATCTATCTAGTTCATATGAAATTCAGTCAAGAGTCATTTGCTTGCCAAGCAGTGTTAAGTTGATTAGGGAATAATGGTCTGTAGAAATTGAAGATATCTATCTGTACAGGTTCACGTGCTGAATATGGCATATTGCATCCACTAATTAAAGCCATTAATTCAGAAATTGAATTAGATTTAAATTTAATTGTCACGGGAATGCATTTAGCGACTAAATTTGGAGAAACCTGGAAAGAAATTCTTAACGATGGTTTTACTATTGATGCAAAGATACCTATGCGAGTCAAAGGTGACGATGCTGATTCTATAGCCAAGTCTGTTAGTGACGGGATTTCTAATGCGTCAGGTTATTTCAATGAAAAACGACCAGATGTTCTAATCGTATTAGGTGACAGGTATGAGATATTTTCAGTAGTTCAAGCGGCTCTCTTCCATAAAATACCAATAGCTCATATACACGGTGGTGAAGTCACTGAAGGAGCAGTTGATGAATCGATGCGCCACGCCATTACAAAAATGTCAAATATTCATTTTACTTCTTCAGATATATATAAAAAGAGAGTGATTCAACTTGGAGAGAGTCCTGAAAGAGTTTTTAATATTGGATACTTAAGTGTCGAGGCTATTAAAAATACTGAACTGCTATCAAAGAATGAGTTGAGTGAGATATTTAATATTGATTTTAATAATGACGTCTTTTTAATAACATTTCATCCTGAAACTTCTAACTGGACAGACAACCTTGATGTTATAAAAAATATTATTTCATCTGCAGAAACATTTAATTCGAAACTTGTTATTACTAAGTCAAATGCTGATGAAGGCGGGATTAGGCTAAATGAATATCTTGATTCATATGCAAGAAAAAATAAAGACAGGGTAGTTGTTAGAGAAAACTTGGGGTCAAAAAAATATTATAGCGTCATGAATCAATCTAAAGTAGTAATTGGTAATTCATCTAGCGGGATCATAGAAGCTCCAGTGTTTGGCGTGCCCACTGTAAACATAGGAGATCGTCAAAAAGGAAGGGAAAAAGCGCAATCAATAATTGATTGTGAAATAGATAAAGGTTCTATAGTCGCTGCAATAAAAGAGGCATTAAAATCATCAACTAAAGTTAATGCAGAAAAGGAAAGTAGAAGGCTTACAGGCATTAATAGCTCAGAACAGATTGTTAATATACTTAAATCAATTGATCTGAAGAATATCACTCAAAAAAAATTTCATGATATCTAATGATTAACAAAGTGGAACATGCAAGTTATGGAAACATTAAAATTATCGCTGAGGCGGGTGTTAATCATAACGGCGATTTAAACATGGCTTATCAACTGATAGATGCGGCGGTGGACGCTGGTGCTGATGCGGTAAAATTTCAAAGTTATAGAACTGAACTATTGTCACTTGAAAGTGCGCCTAAGGCAGAATATCAGGTCAAATTAACTGGTGATGTAGAAAGCCAGTATCAAATGTTAAAAAAATACGAACTTGATGAAGCTGCTCATTACAAGTTGATAGACTACTGCGATTCTAAAGGTATTGAATTCATGTCGACACCTTTTGATCTTGAAAGTCTAGGTATGCTACTAAAAACAGGGTTAAGAACGATTAAAATTAGTTCTGGTGATATTACAAATGCGCCATTGCTATATGCTTCTGCAAAATCAAAGTTACCTATAATACTGTCATCAGGAATGTCTACTCTTGATGAGATAAATAGTGCGTTATGTATTATTCAAAAGGGATATAATGATGAAAATCCTCTACCCATGCTCGAAACTACTGATTTTGAAAAATATACACCTGACGACACAAGTATAGATAAAGTTGTTTTGATGCACTGTACAACTGAATATCCAGCGCCATATGAAGATATTAATCTAAATGTAATCTCTACACTTAAGAATGAATATAAGAACACAATAGGTCTTTCCGATCATAGCAATGGAATTGCTGTGGCTACTGCTGCAGCTGCATTAGGTGTTGGCGTAATCGAAAAACATTTGACACTAGATAAAAAACTTGAAGGCCCTGACCATCTTGCGTCTATAGAGCCTGACGAATTTAAAAGCATGGTTAATTCAGTGCGAATCATTGAGCAGTCATTAGGATGTTATGATAAAAAACCATCAATTAGTGAATTGAAAAATATAGGTATAGCAAGAAAATCCTTATATGCCGCAACAAATATAAAAAAAGGACAGGTGATCAAGGAAGATGACATAAAAGCATGTCGCCCGGCAAAGTATCTGTCTCCAATGTATTATTGGGAAATACTGGGAACAGTTTCAAAGAAAGAGTACAAAACAAACGATCCGTTCGAGCTATGACTATAAGCTATGAAAATAAAAATATTATTGTACTTGGCAATGGAGGTCATGCTTCAGTAATAGCTGATTTGTTGGATGAGCTTAATATAAAGAATATTACTATTTGCACGAATGATCTAAATAATCATACAGTCCATAAATCACTTAATTATATTAGCGAAGCAGAATTAGTTTCTAAAAAAGCATCTCGCGATAAAACTTATTTAGTAAATGGTATTGGTTCAGTTAATAGTTTGAGAAAACGCATTGAGATATATACTAAATTTAAAAATTTAAAGTTTTCATTCATCAATATAATACATCCATTTTCCTATGTTTCAAAAAGTGTGCGCCTTGGTGATGGTGTGCAAATCTTCGCAGGTTCAATATTACAGCCGAATTTGAGCGTAGGTGATAATGTTATAATCAACACAAAAGTCTCAGTTGACCATGATTGTACTATTAACAACCATGTACATTTAGCACCAGGAGTAACTGTCTCTGGTGGTGTGACGATAGGTGCTGGCACGCATATAGGTACGGGGGCTACTGTTATTCAAGGAGTTAATATAGGGGAAAATTGTCATATTGGGGCAGGGTGCTTGATTACTGAGGATGTTATATCAAACAGCAAAGTCAGAACAGAAGTGAAAGTTAAAATGGCGTAATAATTAGCATGAGAGAATTAAAAGATATAATAATAAAAAGTGATTCAACGGTTATTGATGCCATTACTACACTTGAGAAGTCACACTTGCAAATTGCGGTTGTTCTTTCGGGAAATGATTCTCTTAAAGGTGTTGTCACTGATGGCGATGTTAGAAGAGGCTTATTAACAGGTGTCAGTTTGGAGGCTGCTGTTAAAGAAATAATGAATAAATCTCCGTATACCATGCATATTTCATCTGATCGTAAAGAAATACTTTCCGTGATGCGCAAGAAGCATTTTCGACATATGTTGATAGTTGACGATGATCATAAACTCGTAGGAATCGAAACGTTAGAAGATATTTTAGAAACGCCGACTTATGATAACTGGCTGGTTATTATGGCCGGTGGTTTGGGAAGTAGATTGAAACCTTTAACGAATGATATGCCAAAACCGTTATTAAATGTTGGTGGCCGTCCTATATTGGAAACTTGTATACGTAATTTGGTTGAGCAAGGTTTTAACAAGTTTTATATTTCATTAAATTATAAAGCAAAAATGGTTTCTGATTATTTTGGAGATGGTGAAAAATTCGGTGCTGAAATTAGGTATATTCATGAAGAACAGCCCTTAGGTACTGCTGGAGCTTTGTCACTATTGCCAGAAAAAATAGACAAGGAAATATTTGTAATGAATGGTGATATTTTAACTAATATCGAGTTCAGTAATATTTTAAAATTTCATCGGGAGAATAACTCAACTGCGACAATGTGTGTTAGAGAGTATGACCATCAAGTCCCTTATGGTGTAGTTGAAGTTGATAATCATAAGTTTGTTGAAATTCAAGAGAAACCAACACATAGTTTTTTTGTTAACGCGGGTATCTATCTTATTAATCCTGAAGTTTTTTCACTAATTCCAAAACGAGTTAAGTATGACATGCCCGATCTTTTTAAATCGGTACAAAAAACTTCTGCACGTGTATCAGTTTTTCCCATACGTGAATATTGGATCGATATCGGACAAATTGACGATTATGCTCGTGCTAACGATGAGTTTAATGAAGTCTACTCAAATGATTAACGGGAAAACTATTTTAGCTGTGATTCCTGCGCGCGGCGGATCAAAAGGAGTTAAAAGAAAAAACCTTCGGAATGTAGGAGGGAAACCTTTAATAGAATGGACTATTGATGCAGCTAAAAATGCGCAATATATTGATAGAGTAATCTTTTCGTCAGAAGATCAAGAATTAATGGGTGTAGCAACTGAACTTGGTTGTGAAGTTCCATTTGCTAGGCCAGATGATTTAGCTACTGATACAGCTTCAACGATTGATGTAGTGTGTCATGCGATTCGAGAATGTGGAAAAGCACATGACTATGTCGTGTTACTTCAGCCCACATCTCCCCTTCGAAGTTCTGAAGATATTGATAAGGTAGTGAGTATGTGTGTGAAAAACAATGCCCCTGCTTGTGTCTCAGTATCAAAAGTATCGAAAAGTCCGTATTGGATGTATGAACGTGAAGATAGTGGTTTGTTAAATTCTTTGTCGATTCGTCCTGAAATACAAGCGTATCGCAGGCAAGATTTGCCGCCAGTCTATCAGTTAAATGGGGCAGTTTATATTGCTGATTGTAACTGGTTGTTAGAACAAAATAGTTTTATTTGTGAAAAAACACTCTCTTATGTTATGCCGTCTGAAAGATCAATAGATGTTGATGAAGAGTTAGATTTAATTATGGTTAATACAATATTATCAATGAGGAATAATGAAAGTGAAAAACACTAATATTGAAATAGATGAAGCAACATATGGTGCTGATGTGAAAGACCCATCAGCCTGGTATGGGCTTCCGGATAAAGTTAAATATTGTAAAACATGTGTGATATCTAATCAGCGGCCAAATTCTGCTGTTGAATTTAAACATAATCGAGACAGCAAGAAAGACACAATTCAATTTGATGATAAAGGGATCTGCGATGCATGTCAGGTTGCAGAGCGTAAAAGAAAAGAAATTGATTGGAAACTGCGTGAAAAAGAGTTACGAGAGCTATGTGATAAGCATCGTAGAACGGATGGGCAATATGATTGTTTAGTACCAGGCTCAGGTGGTAAAGATAGTTTTTATACTGCACATAAACTTAAATATGAATATGGAATGCATCCCTTGACAGTCACATGGGCGCCAAATATGTATACTGACTGGGGATGGAATAATTTTAATTCATGGATAGCAGCAGGGTTTGATAATTTTCTCCATACTCCAAACCCAAAAACACATAGACTCTTGACACGATTGTCAGTTGAAAACATATTTCATCCATTTCATGTTTTCATGTTAGGACAAAAAAGTCTTGCTCCGAAGTTGGCATTAAATTTCAATATACCTTTGATTTTTTATGGGGAAAATGAAGCTGAATATGGCAATCCTTTAGCAAGCAGTGAAAAAGCCAAGCGCGATTGGCAATATTATGCCTCTCCAGATCATGCGAATCTGTTTATTGGTGGTGTTTCAGTCGATGAATTAATTTCTGAATATGGAATGGAGTTGACTGATTTAAGACCATATCTTCCTGCTGATGCAAATCAGCTTTCTGAAAGAGAAGTTGATGTCCACTATTTAGGTTATTATTTAAAATGGCATCCACAAGGTTCATATTACTATGCGGTAGAAAACAGTAGCTTTATAGCTTCGCCTGAAAGGACTCAAGGAACGTACAGCAAGTATAATAGTATTGATGACAAGATTGATGACATTCATTATTACTGTACATATATTAAATTTGGAATCGGTCGTGCAACATATGATGCAGCACAAGAAATCAGATCGGGTGAAATTACACGAGAAGAAGGTGTTGCTCTTGTTCAGAAGTTTGATGGTGAATACCCCGATAGATTTGAAAAAGAGATTCTTAAATATCTTTCTATAAATGAAGAAGAGTTTCCAAAAGCATTCAATAACTTTAGTCATGCAAAAATGACTAAAGAATACTTGTTTTCTATTGCGGATCGTTTTCGTTCACCTCATCTATGGTGTAATAAACAAGGAGAATGGGTTTTAAGACAAGGGCAAGTGACAAACATTTAATTAGAACATGTCTAATTTAAGACTTATCGCGCGTTTGGATATTAAGGGTCCAAATTTAATTAAAGGAGTTCATCTTGAAGGGCTTCGTGTAATTGGGGACCCCCAGGAATATGCACGACAATATTATGAACAGGGTGCGGATGAATTAATCTATATGGATGTAGTTGCAAGTTTATATGGACGTAATAACTTATCGGATATTGTGAAGTACACTACAAACAATGTGTTTATACCGTTTACTGTTGGGGGTGGTGTCAGAACTATATCAGATGTGGATAATCTACTTCGCTCTGGAGCAGATAAGGTTGCTGTTAATACAGCTGCAGTAAGTAGACCAGAATTATTATCAGAGATTGCAAGTAGGTTTGGCTCTCAATGTCTTGTACTTTCTGTAGAGGCAAAGAAAATATCAGAGGGATGCTGGGAAGTTTATACAGATAATGGAAGAGAAAAAACCGGTAAAAATGTTCTTGAATGGGTGGCAGAAGCTACGAATAGAGGAGTTGGAGAAATTTTATTAACCTCAATTGATATGGAGGGAACAAGACGAGGGTTTGATGTTGAACTTACAAAGGCAGTCTCAACGAGTGTTACTGTTCCTGTAATTGCTAGTGGGGGAATGGGTTCAACAAATGATTTTTGCGACGTGGTTGATACAGGTAAAGCAGATGCGGTGGCAATGGCTGATGTATTGCATTATGGACGATTAACTATTCCCGAAATTCGGAATGTTGCTAAGGCTCATGGTTGTGCAGTAAGGGACTTTTAATGCATACAGCTGTCACAATTATTGATTATGGAATAGGGAATCTTCGAAGCGTTATCTCTGCTTTTGATCATCTAAATATTGAAGTCTCACTCGCATCAAAACCAAGTGAGGTTCTTAACGCTAATAGATTGATACTACCTGGTGTAGGTGCATTTGGTGATGCAGCAAAAGAGTTGAGGAGTAAGGATTTAAATAAAGTAATTATCGAATTTATAAATGATAAAAAGCCATTCTTAGGTATTTGTGTTGGTATGCAGCTTATGTTAAGTGCCAGTGAAGAGTTTGGCTCCCATGCAGGTCTTGATATTATTTCAGGAAATGTTACTCGAATTCCTACAACACCCTTGATCGAAGGACCTCATAAGGTTCCACATGTGGGCTGGAATGCATTATCAATATCTAAACAAAAAAACATAAATTACGAATTCTTTAAAGGCATAGATGATGGGGATTCAACGTACTTTGTTCACTCTTATATGGGCATTCCGACTGATGAAGCTAATGTTCTAGCCGGTGTAGATTATAACGGTTATCGAATACCGGCAGTTATTGGTAGGAATGATTGTTTTGGATGTCAGTTTCATCCAGAGAAGAGTGGCCCGGTTGGATTACAATTTCTTAAAAATTTCGCGTCTCTGTAACTTATTTTATTGCTATTCAAATAAGGAAAAAACTTAATGAAAAATCATAAACTAGAATTTCCAGCTAAAATTAATATTAGTGAAAAATACAATCTTCCCAAAGAAATTCTTTTTTGTAAGAGATGTACAATTTCAAATCAAAGGCCAAGGATTGTTTTTGATGAAGAAGGAATTTGTGGGCCTTGTAGATATAATGATTATAAGAGAGGCGTAAATTGGAGTGACAGAGAAAAAGAATTACAAGAATTGTGTAACCGATTTCGTAGTACAGATGGTAGCCACGATGTATTAGTTCCTTGTAGCGGTGGAAAGGATAGTAGTTTTGTAGCGCATCAATTGAAGTATCAGTATGGAATGAATCCATTAACTGTAACTTGGGCACCACACGTTTATACTGATATAGGCTGGAAAAACTTACAGTCATTTATCAATAGTGGTTTTGACCATATATTGGGAACGGCAAATGGTAAAGTACACAGATTGATGACTCGGTTGGCCTTTATTCATTTAGGTGATCCTTTCCAACCATTTATTTATGGACAAGTGAATTTTCCGCTACGTACTGCTATCCAACATGGAATCAAGCTGATAATGGCAGGGGAAAATGGTGAAGCAGAGTATGGAGGAGATCTTCAATATGCCAATGTACCTTGTCGTCCCGTTGAGTCACATAATCGGCATTTCTTCTCTGGGCTTCCTCCAGAATTTTGGTTAGAGCATGGTATTACGAAAAATGACATTCATGGATATTTACCTCCAAATATTGAAAGAATTAAAGAAAATAAAACGGAAGTACATTGGATGAGTTACTATAAATATTGGGATCCCCAAGAAAATTATTATTACTGTGCTGAACATACAGGTTTTCAAGCTAATGATGAGAGAACTGAAGGTACTTATTCAAAATATGCAAGTATTGATGATCGTATTGACGGATTCCATTATTTTTTAATGTATATTAAATTTGGTATTGGTCGAGCTACTTCAGATTCTGCTCATGAAATTAGAGATGGGAAAATCAGTAGAGAAGAAGCTGTTGCTTTAGTGAAAAGATACGATGGAGAGTTTCCGAATCTTCACTTTAAAGAGTTTCTTGAATATACAGGGTTAACTGAAGGGCAATTTGAAGAAATTATTGACTTTTGGCGCGGTGAACATGTTTGGAACAAAACAAAAGAAGGATGGAAGCTTAAAAGTGTAGTATGGGAATAAAACCTTAATAAATTCATATAGACCTCTTCTATAGATCTAATGATATAAGTATATCAAGAAAATATTTTTCGTAGCCAACAGGCCCTGCATATATATGCTCTTGTTGTCCGTGTAATTTGTTAATACATTAAAGTCCAAGCATGCTATCCAGAACATGATCCCATTGATTTAATAGTAATGCAGGAGAGATTGAGCTCTATGATCAAAATAATAAATGAATTACGGTGAATTCTATAAGTGAATAAAAATAGTATAAATACATTGTATGATTCATTATGGATTCATGATGTTAATACACGAATATCAAAAACAGCTATATTAGCCGGTTCTCCAGATCAAATAATTATTTTATTAAGTGATAAGCTTATAGCCATAGATTCTATCTTGCCTGTTATTATGGAGATAAAGGAAGAAAATAAAGGTATTCGAATTAAATTTTTATTTTTGAGAAAAGAAAGTATTACATCAGTAAAAAATAATTACATCATATGGAATGCGATGAGAAAAATAGGGGATATAGACTTTTTATTCTATGGTGGGACAGGAATTAAACAGTCAAAAGTGAAAAGAGTTTATTCTATTTTAAGACTGTTGATAAATTTATATGATCTTTTAAAAAATAAAACACTACTATTTTATCGAGGGGAGTTATCAGCCTTTCCTGTTTGGCTGCTTGTGAATATGGTTCATAGAGGTGGAGGAGCTGTTGTTACTTTTTCTGCCTTATCTTATCCAATCAGCGAAGCCTTAGCGAACCATTTTTGGGTTAGAAATAAAGAGCCAATTGTTGATCAACGTGGAGTACATCGACGTTTACAAGGAGACCGCCATTTAGTATTTCATCCTAAGCAAATACATTATGAGTCATTATTTACGAGTTCGTCTATGGTTGTGTGCGGTTCATCCCGTAGGTTTCCTATGTGGACTAAGTATCTAAATGACATATTCATTAATGAACCATTTATTGATATTAACGGTTCTAAAATTGATTTATGCGGGAAAAAAAGCGTTGCTGTTTTTTATCCAGGAAATCATTCTTTAGCAGACTTGAAAGAATCAGATAGTTGTCACCGTAAATTTTTATCTATACTTTCGGCCTTGTCTGCGCAGAAAGAACTTGTAGTGTTATTAAAGCCGCATGTTATTTGTGACATTAATGAGTTATTAGAAGATATTAAACAATTTCCCGCGTTAGACATTCATATAACTAATGCTCACCCGCAGTTATTGGCTAAAACAGTAATTGCAGCATTTTTACCGAATGGAAGTGCTGTTATGGATGATTTATATTGCGAAGGCGTCCCAATTATCGAATCAGCAGAATATATAGATGAGGTGCTAGTTAGAGGAGGTAGCTTTTATCCGAATATTGGAAGAACAACATGCCTGGATGATAAGAAGTTAGTGGCGTTAATTCATGCTTTAATAAAAGATACTAGTGAAATAAAAAAGCCTGATGCATGCCATCTTATCTGGCCTAAGCCTAAAAGAATATCCCCGTTACTATGGGAAAATTAATGTGATTAAAGCATTGGTTATTGGTTATGGCTCTATTGGAGAAAGGCACACTAGATTGTTAACAAAGATGGGTTGTGATGTAGCTGTAGTTAGCAGCAGGAATGTTGAGCATGAAAAAATATTTTCATCTTTGAGAGAAGCCTTAGATAACCATGAACCTGAATATGTTGTTATCGCTAATAATACAACTGAACATAAAAACACACTAACTTTACTTGATGGCTATAGTTACAAAGGTAAACTACTTATTGAAAAACCATTGTGGTCTTTAAACGAGGTTGAATTTGTTCCAAAGATGGAACGTGTTTTTATAGGGTTTAATCTGAGGTTTCACCCTGTAATTATTAAACTTCGAGAATTGATGGTAAAGCAAAAATTATTATCCGTTGACATACATTGTGGTAGTTATCTCCCGGATTGGAGGCCAGGACGAGATTATAAAAAAACTTCTTCGGCACTAAAGTCGACGGGAGGAGGGGTGTTAACAGATTTATCACATGAATTAGATTATGTGCTTTGGCTGTTTGGTCAATGGTCGAAAATAACTTCATTGGGTGGAAAAGTTAGCAAACTCGAAATAGAGACGGATGATGTACATGTGATAGTAATGGAAACAGATAAATGCCCTATCGTAACCGTTCATCTGAATTATTTTGAACGTCGAGAGCGACGAACGATAAATGTAAATACAGAATCTAACACTTTTGAAGCGGATATGATTGAATCTACGGTCAGAGATTATGCCATGGATCATGTGTATGATTTTGACAAGGATAAGGTGATCGATAGCACGTATGAAAAAGAACATTTAAGCATTCTAAACGGAGATTATTCAAACTGTTGCGATTTTAATAGTGCTCTAGACGTCATGGGATTGATGAATGCTATAGCTTCCTCAAGTGGCAAAAAATGGATAAACAGATAAAAAGAATTTGTACAATATGTGCCCGTGGAGGTTCAAAAGGAGTTAAGGGGAAAGCTTTGCGATTAATCTCTGGTCGTTCATTAATAGCACACACAGTTGGTCACGCGGTTCAATCTGGCATATTTGATAGCATCGTCGTAAGTAGTGATTCGCCTGAAATCATTAAAGCTGGGATTGGTGCCGGGGCTACAGACGCAGTAAATCGGCCAAGTGAACTTGCAACAGATAGCGCAGATAAATTACCTGCAATAGTTCATTGTGTGACGGAAATAGAGTCAAGACATGACGAATTATTTGATACAGTTGTCGATTTAGATGTTACCGCACCATTAAGGACAGTGGATGACGTGCTCTCAGCAGTAAAACAACATGAGAATTCGGTATCTCCTAATTTATTTTCAGTATGCCCGGCACACCGTTCACCTTATTTTAATATGGTTGAACGTCGGTCTTCAGGAGAGGTTTGCCTTGTTAAGGCCCCAGAAGGTGTAATAACTTGTCGCCAAGATGCTCCAGAATGTTATGACATGAATGCCTCAATATATGTATGGCGTCGCGAAACATTACTCAAAACTAATGAACTTTTTCTTGAGGGCACGCAAGTTTATGTTATGCCACAAGAACGTTCCATTGATATAGATTCAGAATTGGATTTATCAATTGCAGAATTTCTTTATGAAAGAAGATAAATAATATGAAATTTAAAGAAAAAGATTACTCTCATCTTTTTGATTTTTCAGAAAATGTAGCATTGATTACTGGTGGCGCTGGAATTTTAGGCCCTGAGTTTGCTACTGCTTTATTACAACACGGTGCTTCAGTTGCCATTGCAGATATTAATTTAGAACGAGTAAAGCAATTAGAAAAAGATTTATCTGCAAAGCATCAGGGTAAAGTCAAAGGTTACCAATGTGATGTGGCTAAACCAGATGAAGTTAAAAATCTGGCCGACAAAATAGAGAAAGAATTAGGGCCAGTGGATATTTTGCTCAATAATGCAGCATATTTTGCTGGTGACTTTGAGGCTTTTTTCGCACCATTTGAAGAATATTCACTAGATGAATGGCGCTCTGTGATGTCGGTAAATATTGATGCGATGTTTCTGGTTGCTCAAATTTTCGGTGGCCGCATGCGTAGTCGCGGTACTGGTGGGTCAATTATACAAACGAGTTCAATTTATGGCGTGTTGTCGGCAGATAATCGGATATATGAAGGCTCGGAATATCTAGGTTATGAAATTAATAATCCGGCTGCCTATGCGTCAAGTAAAGCAGCAGTCATTGGGCTTAGCCGCTGGCTTGCTACTAATTGGGCCCCTTATGGGATTAGAGTAAATACACTGGCACCTGGTGGTATTGAGAGTGGCCAAAACGATACATTTAAAGAAAAGTACGGAGCTCGTGTACCTCTTGGACGTATGGGAAAGCCAGAAGAAATTGTTAGTTCAGTTTTATACTTAGCTTCTAATGCATCAAGCTATATAACGGGCCAGTGTATTATAGTAGATGGAGGTTTGAGTGCTTGGTGAAATCGTGTGATAAGTTGCGAGTACTTTTTTCAGCTCGTGATTTAGGCGCGGCTGAAGTTATCGCTGAAGTCATTAAGTCAGCAAACAATGATTCTAGATTTGAAGTTTTTGTAGTTGCAGAGGGTAAAGCCCTTGAATGGTTTCTGCAAAATGGTTTAGCGGCACAGGGATTTCTGAGCCAACCAATTGAATCGAGCTCAGATAGGGAGCGTGATGGACTTTTAGCAGAAGCAGAGCAAGTGCTAAAGTGCATTATGCCCGATGCGATTATAAGTGGGATGTCGGGACCAACAATAGGTGTAGACGAAGCATTAATTGCATCAGCAGGAAGCATCGCAACATATGTTATTCAAGATTACGCAGGATGGGTCGTCAATGGATTCGAATGTCACGCAGAAACATATTTTGTTGGAGACGTTGAGGCAAAGAAAATAACTGATTCAAGATATGACGTTAGGACAATTGTTTCGGGGAGTCCTCGCTACCAAAAATATTCCAAACTAACACCTTTTATAATGCGTACAGATGCTAGGCATTCTTTACTTAAAGACAATGCTACGACGTTAATTGGATTTTATGGTCAATCCGCATGGGATATTGATGGGTATTGGCAGACTATAGACGACTTGGCGGAAGAACTGTGCGAAAGTGAACTGGACCTAGCTATAATGTATCGCCCACATCCTGCGGAGAGTACTATAGAAAGGGAAAAAATTCTTTCTAGATTTAGAGAAACCGGGCGATTAGTTATTCTAGATCCCCACGATTCTGTGGAAATGTCGTTATCTGTGGTTGATATCGTAACCACGTGTTTTTCATCTTGTGGGGAATGCCAAATAAATTTATCGCGAGCCTCTTCTGCTCCATTGGGCAGCGTAATCTACCTAATGCATCATGAATCATTACGAGATTACCACCTTGTTAATACAGGCGTTACAATGCCATTAATGGCGACAGCTGGTATTGGATTAGTAACTTTGCAACGAGATGATCTTAGGAAGGCTATTAAAAAGGCTAGTTCATTAGAATTCAAAAATTTCGCATGGGAGCTCGGACGGCATGTCCTCCCTGATCATGAAAAATCGGTTGATACAATATTGTCAACTGTTGCAAACGACTTTTTTATAAGGCCTGAAAATGATGTGTACTAATATGAAAATACACTTTGGGAATAGATAAAAACAAATGAAAAAAACATTTGGAGAATTTAAAGAATATCTGAAGTCATATTATGATGAACGTGCTGGTATATACGCTTCCAGTTATTCAGATGAAGGACGATACCCCTCTAATAGATTTCGTTTGAATCAAATGCTTGATTTAATATCTAATATCGAACCTCACCCGATGACTATACTCGATGCAGGTTGCGGTGATGGGAGAGCTGTATCAGAACTGACTGAGCGTGGATACGATTGTGTTGGTTTCGATTACAGCGATGGAATGTTGAAAGAAGCACAAGAAATATTACGTAGCAAAAATATATCTACAGACATAGTTAAAATTGGTGATATATACGATATAGCCCATGCTGATGAAACATTTGATGCGGTTATCTGCCTCGGCGTTATTGAAAATTTACCTCATCACGAAGATGTGTTCTCTGAGCTGTATAGAGTACTGAAGCCTGGTGGACGATTAATAGTAAGTGTAGAGAATGAACTTTTCTCCTTATACACTTTAAATACGAATACGTTAGGTTTTTATCAAGAAATATTGACAGATATTGGTGTGGAGAAGAGCATAATTAAAAAAGTGCTTAAAGATATTGCCGCATGGTTAAATGTGGATGATGTAGAATATTTTGAAAAAATTATAGAAGATCGACAAATAGATAAAGATAATGTTGCTATACCAAAATATAACCCGCTAAATATATCTGAAAAAGTTTCGGAGTATAAATTTATACACGAAAAACTCGTTTTTATCACTATCATCCTTTACCGCCACGTTTTGAAGTTGAGTATCCTTCATTGTTTTCAGACTGGGCGCAACAACTTGAAACAGTTGATTTTGATTGGAGGGGAGCTGTTATGTGTAATGTAATGGTTCTTCAACTGAGGAAATAATTATGGCAGCGGGTAAAGTTTACATAGTCCACTGCGTAGATACAGAAGGTCCTCTATGTGAGGAGCAGCTGACACTATCAGGGCTTACAAATGATAATGTAAAAAACAAAACTGACGAGCCCCGTTTTGAAGACTTTGACCAACTTGTTAATTGGCATCGACCTCATACGCTGGGCACATGGGAAGGGCTTGCAGAAAAGCTTGCTACAGTTACGAATAAAGAATTTCGTAATAATCAATTAGATTCAAATGGAAAAGGATGGGTGTTTAATTGGTTTTGTATGGACCATATAGGTTTCGAGGAAAACCCACGGCACAGAGCCATGGGTTTTCATACTATATTTGATTTTTATGATTCGATGGTGACAGAACAAGATGCCGGAGATGCAATTTATTGGCATTTTCATCCGTTGTCAATCTACAAAGAAGGGCATCGATGTGCCCGTTCATATATTAATAGTCCGAATTTATATGAAATATTATCTCGCAGGTTACTGGAGCAGTGGATGCCTTTTGATTTTTCTAATACAGCAAGTGATGATGTAGATCCTGAAAAAAATAAAGATATTGTAGGAGGACGGTTCTCTGATTGGAGATGGGCTCCTATTGATTGGCGAACGTATCACCCGCATCATGATTGTCATCAGCTTGAGGGTAGTTGCCGTAGAAAGATTGCAAGATGTTTAAACCTGATTAGTCGATTTGCGAATGTAACAGAAGCAGAATTAGAAAAAGCATTTCAAAGAGCATCTGATGGAGAGTCTACTTTAGTTGCCATATGCAGCCACGATTGGAGAGATATGAGCGTGGAGATTCGTTACTTTCAATATTTATTGGATAGAGTGACCAACCGCTATCCAAATGTAAAGTACGTTTATTCTGAAGCAGTTGAAGCGTTTAATGCAGTTCACCCGGAATTAGAGTCAAATAAGATATCTTTGAAATGTGATATATCATATTCAGCAGATGGTAACCTTCTTCGAGTAGATATAGATACAGTTAGTGGGAAGGTGTTTGGTCCTCAACCTTATTTTGCAATTAAAACTCGTTCCAGGCGTTTTATACATGATAATTTATGTTTGGGAACAGAATTTGGTAAATGGTTTTATGAGTTTGGTGAAGATGCTGTTTCTCCAGATGATGTGTCTGTAATTGGGGTTGCAGCCAACGATGCTATAGGAAATCAATCTATCCATGTGCTAGATGTAGATGCTCTTGGAGAAAGGAATTCAGATACCTATAGTTTTTAATTTGCATAGTATTGTTGTAAGTATTCTGATTTTTACAAGATGATACTATTGTGAGAGATTTCAAGATAATTTTACAATTGAAGAAGAAAATAATACATATTGGTTATCCTAGAACAGGGACCACCTACCTACAGCGCTTTTATTTTCCAGAACTTTTGAAAAAACTGGATGATAATACAGAGTTATTTTCTGATGAAGGTCTCAGTGGAAATGTTTTTAATGATGATCTACTAAAACCACAAGTCCTTTATAATCGGCATAAAAATTCAAAAATAATAATAACTATACGCTCTCAATTGACCATCATTCCTTCTCTTTATAATATTTATTTAAAAAGTGGCGGTAAGAAAAAATATGGTGGCTATGTTAATGATGTCATTACTAACAAAAAACTTTATTATTATGATTTAATTGCTGAGTATTGCAGGATATTTGGAAATGAGAATGTCCTAGTCCTTGTTTATGAAGAATTAAAAGACAATAAAGAATTGTTCTTAAATAGAATTCAAAAGTTTTGTGGTGTTGAGATTGAGGTGAAAAGTGACTTGCCTAATAAAGCTTTAAATGTTCGTCGCAATGAATTACAAACGTTCGTGACAAGATTAATGAATATTTTATTAATGATCCCTTTTAGTACGCATCATGAAATAGCAGGTGGTTGGCGTATGAATATTCGACGTTATGCCGAAAGTCTTTGCAGCAGAGGTTGTAATAAAATATTTTTGGCATTTCATAATAAAAGTTATCTTCAATATGAAGATATATTGATAAATGAATACACAGAACAAAATAACCTTTTAGAAGAAAACTATAAGCTATCTTTGAAAGATTATAATTATCCATGATTGTTAATATCATATTGTTTCTTCCCGCCTAAATTTTAATAAACATTTTCTTTAAAGTATTTGATTCCAATTATTAAAAAATTCGTAGTAGGAATAACATTTTTGCCGTTTATTCTTTTTGTGAGAATACTTAGGCCATTTGTTCTTATCAGGTTTGGAAATCTTCGTAACCATACTATTGGAACATTGGCCTTACATGCGGAAACATATTTAATGGATAAAGAAATGCATGTGATACAGCCTAAGTCGATTGACATGTTTTTTCATACTAAACCATATGCAAATGTCGCTTTTAATAAAATGTTAGAAAGGAAATTGAATATATATTCTGTAGCTGAATTATTGTATGCAGTTAACTCAAAAGTACCTGGTTCAAAAAAACATGTAGCACACCTAGGGACTGGAGAATTTGATAAAATCAGAAATCATCACAAAGCCTATACTTCAACTAAACCACATTTTTCTTTAACGCCTGAAGAAATAAAATTGTGTGAAAAAATATTGTTTGATGAAACAGGGATGCAACCAGATGATAAGTTCATATGTTTTTGTTCTCGCACAAGTAATTATTTACGGAAACTTCATGAATCAGGTGAAATCAGGAGTGAGTCGGACTTGTTGAACGATAGCCCTAGAGATTCTTCTATATATAATTATGTGGACGCTGCTGAAGCGTTAGCGGACAGGGGATATTATGCATTTAGAATGGGTGCAGTTGTAGATGAAAGTATGAGGTTTAAAAATGGCAAGGTGTTTGATTATGCCAATACGTTTAGATCTGAATTACTTGATATATATTTATCCTCCAAATGTACCTTTTTTTTATCTGATACCACGGGCATACATTGTATTCCATTCATGTTTAGGCGGCCTGTTGCTAATGCGAATATGTTTACTTACCATGTGACAAACGTATGGGGAGGGATCTTTATACCTAAGATGTATTGGCTTATAAATGAAAATAGATACATGACAATAAGCGAAGTGATATCTTCCGGTGGAGCTTCACTCGGCTCGTCTGATTGGGATGATTACGCAAAGGATATGAATGTGATTTACAAAGAAAACAGTAGTGATGAGATACTTGACCTTGGAATTGAAATGGATAAAAGGCTGTCAGGTGAATGGTTTGATGCGCCTGAAGATATTGAAAGGCAGGAAATATTCTGGTCTCACTTTGAAGGTTTTGATTTTTCATTTGGCGGGCCAATAAAATCCAAAATTGCCAGTTCCTTTTTAAGGAAACACGGTAATTATATTAATTAAATAATTTATGACATGTTTAAGCTAAGGTTCAGCATTGATCCATTTTTAGATAGTAGTTTTTATCAAGATTTTGATGATTCACCAGTAGTGGTTTTTGATGCTGGAGCGGCAGGGGAAGTGTTTTCGCTATTCCCACACGGGAATAACAAAGCTATCTATCATTGCTTTGAACCAAATCCTGAAAGCAATAAAAAACTGTTAAAAAAATACAAATCTGTCCTGAATTTAAATATACATGATCTTGCTCTGTCAGATATAAATGGAAAATTAAACTTCAGGACTTTTAAATCGACACCGCTCAATTCAAGTCTTTATGCCAATGATATTGTTCTAGATGACAGCTTGGATGAATATAGTGAAATTGATGTTGATGCTAAAACACTAGATTTATTCTGTGTTGATAATGATAAACCAGACTTTATCAAGCTCGATACTGAGGGCTCCGAACATTTAGTCCTTCAAGGTGGTGCTAAGATTATTGAAAGTAATGTGTTAGGTATTGTGACTGAAGTTAAGTTCATGCCTCTGTCGGACAACATGTCTCGATTCAACGAAATAAACGCTATTTTAGATAACCATGGCTTCATACTAACAGATATGCAATTGTCCAGAATGAATCGTTCAGGACGAAATGGAATTGGGGGGAAGAAGGGCGCTATTGATACAGCATACGTTTTATATCTTAGAGACTTTTTTAAATACTATGAATCGCTGGAAAATAAAGATAACGCTTTTAAAAGGGACAGGTTGTTGAAAATGTTGTCTATTGTTTCCAATTATCTCTATTTTGATTATGCTGTTGAATTGGTAGAATTTGGGAAAGAACAAAGTCTTTTGACAGAGGAAGAAGCTAATACATTATATAATGTATTTTGCACTAGAACTGATATCGCATGGAAAGTGCCAGATTTTCCAGGGAAGTCAAAGTTGGTGTTGATCTTTGATGCTCTTAGTTATCTCTTTAGCCCGGAATTAAAATTAGCAGTGCCCCCATTTCATAACTCTCTTGGCAATAGACGCTCATTTTTGATAAAGAAAAAACGTGAAGACACGACAGACCTTTATTACCCCGTTAGAAGCAATACAGATCGCAATTATTTAAGGCATACAATTAAGACTAAATAGTATTTTATAATCTATGGTTGATGAATGTAAAAGTTATTAACTTAAATTGAATCACTATCCAAACGTACGAATTAAATGAAACGAGACTCTGTATTTATATGTTAAAGGAAAAGCATGCCCAACCATTGTGAATAATTCAACACTACCTGGTTATATTATTAATATATAACTCTTGCCTTAAAATTATTTTTTAATTCCTCCATAAAAAATCAAAAAACACATGTTCGTTAATATTTTAACGAAAGGCTTGGTAACGCCTAATAGCCATGCCTTTTTATACCCGCTCCTTAAATACGACAAGGAATTGTTGCAAGAAGGTATTATTTTAAAAATATTCAAGGGAATAGAGGATTCTATTTTTGAATGTGATGTGCTAATTGTTGAGCATAATTATTTTAGTCAAGATTGGAAGAGAGACAATAATAGAGTTTTAGAGGAGATGTCAGAATTAAATAATAGAACAAACAAACTGTTTTATTTTGATATTACGGACAGCGCAGGCCTGGACCATTTCGAATTTCTGCCATATGTGACTTCGGTATTTAAAAACCAAATATTTAAAAATAAAGATAATTATATGAAGCCTCTTTATGGATATCGTTTGTTTACCGATTTTTATCATGAAAAATATAATGTTATAGATACTAATCAAGATTACACAAGTCCTGTAAAAAATAAAGCAGACCTAAATAAAATAAAGGTTGGTTGGAATTCTTCGATGTCTGATTATAGTTATTTAGGCTTATATAAATTATTTTTATATAAGAAAGTAGCATTCAAATACCTTCTGACATTACCCATTCTTGTTGGACGGGATAGCAAGGAAAGAACCATAAATTTATCCTGTAGATTTAACTCTAACTACGATAGAGAAACAGTTGCATATCAAAGGGAAAAGATAAAGGCCCTGTTAAACAATTATATGGATAGCACTAAAGTATCCAGGCGAAAATTCTTTAATGAAATAAAGACAAGCAAAATTGTGGTGTCTCCATTTGGTTTTGGTGAATTATGCTATAGAGATTATGAAACTTTTTTGTATGGAGGATTATTGCTTAAGCCTGATATGTCGCATATTGATACTTGGCCGCCATTATATGATGAAGAGGAAACCTATATCCCTTTCGATTGGTCGATGTCAAATTTAGAGGAAAAAATTGAAGAAATAATTATTAATTATGCCGACTTTGAGGCAATTGCTAAGAATGGCAAAGAACGCTATAAGTCATATGTTTCTGGCGAAAAATCTAGTGAATTGTTTGTAGAACATTTTAAAGAGATTCTTGAAAGTTAAAGTATTACTACGAGTTATTAAATGATTGATAGTTTTTTTATTGAGTTTAACAAGTTACTTAAATGCAATGAGAGTTCCACAAGGATTAGCGATTGTTTCAATATATTGCTACCTAATAGTAATAAACCAAGGGAATACTTTTTAAAAAACGAAGAAATATATGTGTTTGGCGATCCAATAGTATCTGGTCAGTTAAGTGATTCCTTATTAATAGAAAAATACCAAAACACTTTAAATGTAGAAGAGTTTGCTAGAAGCATAAATGGTTCATTTTTATTAATTATATACAACAAGTTTGAAAAAAAGTTATGCATTATTAATGATAGATTTGCTTCTTGTCCCTTTTATTTCTATAAATTAAATGAAGGAAGCATAGTAGGCTCTAATAATTTCAGGAGATTATTGAAGTATAAAGGCAACTACGGAATTAACATCAACAGTAGCACGATATTTGAGTTTATTTATTTTCGGAAGTTATTTGGCACAAAAACATTTGAGAATGAAATATTATATATGGATAGTGCTTCGATTATCCATGTTGGGGTTAATAGTGTCGACATTCATAAATATTGGAATCCAGACTACACTAATAATATAGATGATGACGGAAAACTTATAGATAGGTTGTCGAGTGTATTATCAAAATCGGTTGATGCCTACACATCAGATAATTCAAACTGTGCATTATTATTGAGTGGGGGTATTGATTCCAGAGCTATTTTAGCTGCGTCAAATGACAGTTTGACAACATGTATAACTACAGCGCAATCTAAAAATAATGAATACGCTGTTGCTCGTGAAGTTGCTGATTATTTTAACAAACAACACTTTTATATCGAAAGACCGGACAATATTTTTGATAAAGAATTATTTGATGCCATAGATATAACTGGCGGGATGCAAGTATTTAACGAGTGTCAGTTTTTGGGGCATAAGGACTACTTCCCAAAAGATGTGGATACATTTCTTACTGGTTATGGCCTGGATATATTGTTAACGGATCTATATTTGCCAACTATAAAAAACACTGTCTTCGATCTGCCTGTAATGCACAGTAAAATCATGCCAATAAATGGCGATATCATTAAATTATTTATTAATAAATCAAAATATAGATTAAAAACATCAGATCCATTTTCAATTGTTAAAGATGAAAAAAAATCAGATTTATATGACTATTTATATAGTGAGATTGAGGGGAATATAAATAGAGGAACTAGTTTGGGCGCAGAAGGATACAAATTATGGGAATATTTGAATACTAATAATTTATCACGCCATTATTCCTACCCAATGATTATGTCAATAAGAACATTTGCTCATTGTAGAATTCCAGCATTCGACAATGATTTGTTCAACATATCAATTGATATGAATTATAAACATAAATTAAATAGTAATACCTATCTTAGAACACTAAATAAATTAAACCCAGGTTTAATGAATATCCGTAACGCCAACACAAATATGAAAGCAGGGTGGTCAGCTGAACAACAAACCTATTTGAAATATATGTATTATGTTCTTGATAAATTAGGTATAAAAGACATGCCTCGCTATCCAGGCTGGAAAGATAGAACATGGGGGATGCCTTACAATATAATTGCAAAAAGTAAAAAGATCACAAACCTGGTTAATAAATTGTCTGCTTCAGAACGTTTAATGGATTTAGGCTATGTGGATATGGATAAGGTATCAAGAATGATAGAGCAGCATCATAGGCGGGAACATGATCATGCTGTCTTGATTAACCTACTATTAACAATAGATGAAGCATTAAAATAAAAAAGCATTTCATGTTTGGAATTAAATAACGGAATTTTCTGTTAAGTCGTTATCTAAAGATCTGAGCCATAACTCCATATTAATTAGATGAGCTGTAATGGGAATGCCATTTCCTGGCGTTTCCTTCTTGAATTCTTTGATATGATTTTTGATTATCGATAAATCCCCAAAACTAGATAGTTTTGAGTTCGGATCTAAGACATATTCGATATATCTACCGAAGCCCTTTTCATTAGATAGCCATTTATGCAGTGGTAATGTTAAGCCAATCTTGCGCCTGAAAACTAACTCATCCGGCAACCACTTAATTGCAGCTTTTTTTAAAACAGGTTTAGTGGCATTGCCAGGAATTAAAAGATCTAACGGAATCGTATGTATCATTTTAGCAAGAGGTAAATGAGTAAATGGAACCCTTGCTTCTACTGATGAAGACATAGACATTTTGTCTTGTCTAAGGAGAAGAGAAGAGAGGTAAGCTGATTGATCTAACCCTCTTAATTTATTTCTATAGTCCTTAAATTGCGATGAGATGATTTCCCTTTGATCTGATGTGGGTTTCAAGTCAGGGAACATGCCGTTTAACTTGTTAACGTCAAAATAGACAGATGCTAATACTGCACTATCATGCCCTGAGTATCTCTTTATACTGCTGTAACGCGAAAATAAATCCCAAGTAAACTTCGGAAGTGAATTTGCAAGTATTCCAAATGTCCTTAATCTTTTCCACTCACTATATCTGGCATAACCCCCGAAGAACTCATCTGCGCCTTCACCAGTGAGAACGACTTTATCTGTTTTACTGATTTCCTTGCACAATAATTTCAGCATTACACATCCAAAATGAGGTACAGGTCCTTCCATAGAATTAACGGCACTTGGAAATTCATCTGTAAACTTTTCTTCACTTAAATGAACCTCATGGTGCTCAACGTTATACCTTTTAATGACCATGTTCCTGTATTTTTCTTCATTTAACTCATCGTCAATACTTATTCCAAAGGTTTTTAGTTTTTCATTATTTTTTATACTACTGGATATTGCAGTTATTAAGCTGGAGTCAACACCTCCAGAAAGTTGTACTGCGAAACCTACATCACTATTCATGTGTGATGTTATTGAGTTAACAAGATCTTCCTGAACGAGTTTAATCGAATTCTCTTCATCTAGATTGGGGTTCTCAGAACTGAAAAGGCTTTCGCTATCGTAAAACTTCTCTTCCCTATACGAAGAATTATTTAAATCAATTGACACAATAGTGCCACCGGGAATCAATTCAATATTTTTATAATTTGACAGCCTGCCAGTTGCGAACCGATATATTAATAATTCATAAAAAGAAACCGGGTCGATTTCTGTGCCAACAAGACGCCTTAGTGGCCTGACTTCACTAGAAAATGCAAAGAGGTCCTTTTTTCTTGAAAAATAGAGTGGTTTTATACCAAAAGGATCTCGAGCACCTATAATCTTGCTATTTAGTGTGTCATAGATAACAAAGGCGAACATACCTTCTAGCCTGCTGATGAAGTCATTACCATATTTAATATAACCGTTGAGAATAACTTCAGTGTCACCATGGCTTTTGAAAACCATACCTTCATTTATTAATTGATTTCTTAAGGTTATGTAGTTGTATATTTCTCCATTAAACACAATAAAGTAGCGACCGGATGCATCTTGCATTGGTTGGTCAGATGCAGGATGCAAATCGATAATAGATAAGCGCCTAAATACCATTGAGAAATCAGCGTGGTTTATTATCCCCTCTGAATCTGGTCCCCTATGTATTAGATCATTGCTAAATGATTGTAATAAGTTGGGAGGGGCTTTATTCCCTTTCTGGAATGTTGCGACAAATCCGCACATTTGAATTTAATATGCGTTTATAATGTAAGATATCATTCATGTATTTTATACGAAAAAAATTTAGTTAAATACAAAAAAATAAATATCTAGATTTAACATTTATTGAGTCTCAAAAGGTCAGTTCTAAATAATATTATGTGTGGAATATGTGGTTTTTATATTGATCGCAAATCAAGTCATCATGAGCTTAGTGAGAGATTGATGACAATGACCACTAGCTTGACTCATCGAGGGCCTGATAATTTTGGAGTCTGGAATGATGATACTAGTGGTATTTATCTTGGGCACAGACGACTTTCAATCATTGATTTATCAGAAGCAGGTAAACAACCTATGCATTCGCAAAATGATAGGTTTGTAATTACATTTAATGGTGAAATATATAATTTCAAATATATACGGACTGACCTTGAAAAAAATAAAGGTATAAAGTTTACAAACCAAACTGATACTCAAGTCTTGCTTGAAGCGTGTAGTGTCTATGGCATCGAAAAGACCTTAAAATTACTTGAAGGTATGTTTGCTTTTGCATTATGGGATAAGCAGAAGAAAACTCTGTATTTGGCTCGCGACAGAGTAGGTAAAAAGCCACTGTATTGGGGATATGTCGGGAATAATGTCGTATTCGCATCAGAGTTGAAAGCAATCAATAAATTTCCCGGGTTCACCAAATCACTGAATTATAAGTCTATTTCTTCATTCTTACAGTATGGGTATATTAATGCTCCAGATAGTATCTATGAGAATATAAACAAAGTTGAGCCTGGTGGTCTGATTAGAATAAACGAGAACAAAGAAGTACATGTCAGTAAATTCTGGAGTCTTGATAATGTTATTACTGATGGTGAACAGAAATCAGGCAGCAAACAAGAGATTCATGAAGGTTTAGAATCATTATTAAAAGATTCGGTGCGAAAACGAATGATTTCTGATGTTCCTCTAGGCGTGATGCTTTCTGGAGGGATTGACAGCACTTTAGTGACAGCCTTGATGCAGACCGAGTCATCACAACCGGTCAAGTCTTATTGTATCGGTTTTAATGATAAGCAATACGATGAGTCGGTCCATGCAAAAAAAATAGCAGAATACCTGGGCACAGATCATCATGAGTTTCATGCAGAGGCAGATTCTGCAATAGAGTTATTACCGAGTTTGCCAAATATTTATGATGAACCCTTTGGCGATGCCTCACAAATCCCAACACTTATTGTCAGTAAATTGCTGAAGAGTGAAGTCTCAGTAGCGTTGTCTGGTGATGGTGGCGACGAAGTGTTTGCCGGCTATTCAAGGTATTTTTGGGGTGAAAAAATATCTGCATTTAACAAAACTGTGCCATATTTAATTCGAAATCTAATGTCGAAATTAATTCATTCTGTCCCGCCGCATAAATTAGATATGATGTTTTCTTTGTTATCAGATAAATTGACCCCAGCGCATTCTGGTGAACGCCTACATAAAATTGCAAATATCCTTAAAGTAAATTCCGACTCCGAACTTTATTCTAAGCTCGTGAGTCAATGGACTTCTCCAAAAATATTACTTCCAGAGATACAAGATCAAATCATTGATTTAGAAACTTATCCCGGTGATTACGATATTATTTCAGCAATGCAGTATCTAGATACTAATTCGTACCTGCCTGGGGATATCCTTGTGAAAGTGGATAGAGCAAGCATGGCAAATAGTCTTGAAGTAAGGTCGCCATTGCTTGACCACAGAATAATAGAGTACGCATGGGGATTAGATCGAAAGTATAAAATCAACAATGGCAAAGGTAAGCATATCTTGCGTGAAATATTATATCAGTATGTCCCTCAGAAGCTGGTAGATAGGCCTAAAATGGGCTTCGGTGTGCCTATATCAGAGTGGCTTAGGGGCCCTTTAAAAGAATGGGCCTACAGTTTATTAAATGAGGAAAGAATAATTCAACAAGGAATATTTGAGCCAAAACCCATTAAAATTGCATTTGATGCGCATATGAAAAGGGAAAGAAATTACCAATATCCGTTATGGATGATGCTCATGTTTCAATCATGGTACGAGCAATGGATTGTATAGCGTATGAGAGGCTTAGGTATCAAGCGTAATAACAATCATTTATTTTAATAATGGATATTTTATATGTTATTGGTAAGTTAGACGTTGGCGGTGCGGAATTACACCTTCTTAATGTATCTAAAAAACTGCTTGCTAGAGGACATAGCGTAACAATATTTCCGCTTAAAAGAGATGGAGTACTGGAAAATATATTTATAGAGAATGGAATTCAAGTAAAAGGGAAAAATAACAATAACAAAGGTAAGCTAGGAGTAATTTTAAGCGCAATTCAACTTACTGTTTGTTTGCGTAAGCACCGATTTGAAATTATTCATTTTTTTCTCCCAGAAGCCTATGTTATCGGTGCCGTTTGTACGTTCTTTTCTCCAAAAATAATTCGTGTAATGAGCCGCAGGAGCCTGAATCTATACCAGAATAGATTTTACTTTCTCGGGTTAGTTGAAAAATATCTCCATAATAAAATGAATGCCATTCTGGGTAATTCAAAAGCAGTATGCGCCGAGTTGAAAAAAGAAGGGGTGCCAGAGAATAAGCTTAAGTTGATTTATAATGGCATTGACGTCGATAGGTTTGCTTCTATTCATGCCGCTGATAAAAATGTTGATTCATCAAGAGAAAATGAGTTAACGCTACTTTGTGTAGCAAATCTTATCCCTTATAAAGGGCATGAAGATCTTATCAGAGCGTTAAGCTTAATAAAGAATGATATTAACGTTAAGTGGCGTCTGCTCCTGGCAGGTAGAGATGATGGGCATGGTGAATACCTTACTAGTCTAGCGAAAGAATTAAATTTAGAAAGTCACATAAAACTACTAGGTGTCGTTGATGACATTCCTGATTTAATAAACCATAGCGATATAGGCGTGCTTTGTTCCCACCAGGAAGGGTTTTCAAATAGTATTCTAGAATGTATGGGCGGAGGTTTGCCTATGGTCGTCACTAATGTAGGTGGAAATGCAGAGGCTGTGCTCAATGGTAAAGTAGGATTAGTTGTAGAACCATTCTCCCCTGAACTGATAGGAGAAGCGATACTGACTTTAATAAAAAATGAGTCCCTTCGGGCTGAAATGAGATGTGCCGCTAAAGAACGAGTTCGCGATAATTTTTCAATTGAATCCTGTGTGGGACATTATGAAAACTTATATTTTAATTTAATCCATAAACAAAGCAAAAATCTTCCCCAATAACGAACATCTAATAACGTTTAGATTAGTCTTGCTTCTTGACCTCAATAGAAACAAACAATCTAAATGCCATGAGCTTGAAAATAATTGAAGGAAGCTTGTTTTCTAGTTTTAATAACGGTGTTACTGCAACTTGAGGTATCAAACTCCATGGTTTAAAGCCTCCTGATAGTGGGTATGCGAACAGGCTAAGTAATTCGTTTTTGATGATCTTAAATCGAGGGAAGTCTTTTTTAAGTCTGGATTTGTATTTGCCAAATATTAGTGTAGGTATGGCTTGATTTGAATCATAGGGGTCATCACCAGACATTACTTGGCTATCTACAAAAGGGTCTACCGACATATCAACCGGTTCTTGATGCAGAAAATTATAGAATAGCCAACTTATTGGGGTAATGCCTGGCTCAAGAATGATCAAGCGACCATTAGGTTTAATTATTCGTGCTACCTCGCTGAAAAATACTTTAGGTTGTTGCAGGTGATGCAAGACATCAAACAAAACGATGTTATTAAATGAATTAGCCTCAAAAGGAAGTCTGTGTGCATCAGCTAATAGATCTAGCCAGGGTGCATAGAGTATGTCTAGTGAAATGACTGAGGATGAATATTCTTTTAAATTTCCTGAACCACCCCCAACCTCAAGTATTGTCCCTGCGCAGCATTCATTCAATATTCGATCGTAATAATCTTTATATATAGCTCGAAGAACTGGTTTGTTGTGCCAGACGTGGTTGAACTTATTTAAGCGTTTATCCATGCAATATTTAAAAGGCTTTAAGCTTACGATAGCCATGGATGACCATTCTCAATAATTGCAAGCCATGCCGAAATCGAGAAATTTGAGTATTACCATAATCTCTAGCTTTATAACGAATTGGTATTTCTACCATTTTTAAATTTTGTTTAGAGCTCCCGAAAATAAGATCGAAGTCGCCAAAAGGGTCAAACTCGCCAAAGTATGACTGTTCGTTCTTGATCTTGATATAGTCCGAACGACGCAAAACTTTAGTCCCGCATAAAGTATCAGTATATCTCTGGTTCAATAACCAGCTGAATATTATGGAGAACAGATGGTTTGCGATTAAATTTAAAAGCCGCATGGCATCTTTATCCATCGGATAAACCAGTCGGCTGCCATTTATATATTCCCCTTTTCCTGAGTGAATAGCATCCCAGAATTTATAGAGGTCTTCTGGTGGCATCGTTAAGTCTGCATCAAGGATCATTAATATATCGCCTCTAGCATGATCAAAAGCCTTATAGACGGCATCGGCTTTACCTACACCATCTTGCTGAAGCACCTTTATGTCATATTGCGAATATTCGTTTGCTACTCTCAGTGCTTCATCAAATGTACCATCTTGGCTATGACCTTCAATGAAGATGATTTCAATATTTTCACAGAATGCGGGCAGGCGAGTAATAGCAGGCTCAATGTTTCCTTTTTCGTTTCTACAGGGTATGACAACAGTACATGAACTTGGTGGGGTTGTTCGGATATGGGTCGACCTTGCTACTAGATAATTTCTAACGCATAGTTTTCGAATAATAGGTAGCGCTGCGATATAGCGGTTAATAAAGTTGCCAATACCGAAAAAACTAAAAGGTACTAACTGACGCCACTCTTTTTTTACAACATCAAAGCCCGCCAAGTCTAACAAGTTATTGATATCATCAGCCAATAAAAAATTCATTTCAGGTTGGTGCATTTTAAGTTTCAATAATTCAGCTGTCTTTAAAAATGGGCTCCATAGAAAGGAGTAATAAGAAATTATTATTCGTGTTTCACGTGTGCAAAACTTATGCAGGTGGTTTAGGGTGGACTGACAGTCTTCCAGGCTGCCTATAGTGTCTGATAGCAGTATGACATCAAATTTATCTGTAACTGAATTTATAAAATTTTCATCTTCTATGTCGCCAGACAAGAAATCGAGCTCAGGATAAAGTCGCTTTGCTTCCGTGACCATATCATCACTAATGTCTATTCCCAGGCCTTCGACTGGTTTTAGTGCTGCCAGAGTGTCGCCTACACCACAGCCTATATCTAGTATTTTGCTTTCTGCAGGGATTAAAAAAGATAAATACTTGAGGTCTTGTTCATGGAAATATTTATTTTTTTGTTTCCACTCAAGTCTGCTTTTGGCAAGACTATTATATTGACTGATAATACTGTCTTTTCTACTAAAAAAAGTCATTTGTATTTATGGGCAGTGTTAATATCATTGTTCTATGACAGAATATTATAACCTTTTTCTATATTTAGAAAATTACTTCGACATCAAACATTGAATTCAGAGATAAGCATTGGATACAAGCCTGTTCAAATTATTAATTGTTGATTCCGAAGACTGGACATTCTGGTTTCATCGGCTTTCATTAGCATTGACAGTGAAAGCGACAGGCGCTGAAGTCAAACTCCTGACAAGGTGTAATGATTATGCAGAGCGGATAAAAGAAAAAGGGATTAACATCGCCAATGTTGATTTTGTAAGGTCATCTAAACTACCGTTCAACGATCTGGCAAACATCCTTAAGTTGCGACGAACCTTCAAACAATACAAGCCCGATATCATTCATAATGTGGCACTAAAGACCATCCTCATCAGTTCAATTGCTGCATTGGGGATTAAAAATGTATCGGTTGTTAATGCCTTTACCGGCTTAGGCTATGTATTTAGCTCGCAGCAATTCCAGGCAAGGTTCATAAGGTTCTTTATAAAACCGGTATTCAAATATTTTGCGCAAAGACCTAATTATTGGACAATCTTCCAAAACCCCGACGATATGCAATTATTTATCGAGCAGGGATTAGCCGTTTCTGAACGGAGTATCTTAATCCGTGGCTCCGGCGTAGATACCAGCGAATTTATACAATCGCCAGATGACAACGAAACTCCAGTTGTCATGCTCGCCAGTCGGATGTTGTGGGATAAAGGCATTGGTGAGTTTGTTGACGCGGCAAAACGCGCACAGTTGGCAGGTTTGAAAGCAACATTTGTGCTTGTCGGTGACGTGGACCCGGATAATCCAATGTCGATCCCGGAAACGACACTGAAAATGTGGTCCGATGAAGGCTACATTGAATGGCAAGGACACAATTCAGATATGCCCAAAAAATTAGCCATGGCCAGCATAGTTTGTTTGCCGTCTTACCGGGAAGGTCTACCCAAAGTTTTACTGGAAGCAGCGGCTGTGGGGCGTCCACTTATCGCCACAGATGTCCCCGGATGTCGTGAAATCGTTAAAAATAATGAGAATGGGCTACTTGTCGAATTAAAAAATGTGGATTCTTTGTATAATGCGATCCAACAATTGGTGTCAAATAAGGACTTGAGGGAAGAGATGGGTAGAAATAGTCGCAGCTTAGTAGAAGCAGAATTATCTACTGACATTATAAACGCGCAAACCATTAGATTTTACAAGTCATTATGTAATGAATGCCCGTAATCTGATCATTAGCACTTCACTAGTAGTAATAATATGATGCTTCCCGCTATTTTGACTATCTGCATATCTATCATGCTGTTTTCAAGCTTGATCATTTATCTCATTCGCCAGTATTCAATCAGAAAGAATCTATTCGATGTCCCCAATAACCGTAGTTCGCACACAACGCCCACGCCTAAGGGTGGTGGGATAGGCATAGTGCTAACGCTGTTGATCACAATATCAGCGCTATTCGCATATGACATGATTGAGAGCAATCTGGCGCTGAGTCTATTGCTGGGTTTGAGTATCGTGGCAATTACGGGGTTAATCGACGATTTTAAAAATATATCAGCACTCAAAAGGGCATTGACCTATGTGATAAGCGCATTGCTTTCCATATATCTCATAGGTGGCTTCACTACTGTTTCAATTAATAATTATACTTTGCAATTAAGTCATGCGGGATACCTATTCAGTGTTTTATTCGTGGTTTGGCTCATAAACCTCTATAACTTCATGGATGGTACCGATGGCTTTGCTGCCATACAGACGATCATGGTGAGCCTGTTCTGTGGGTATCTTTTTATGACAGCTGAGAATATACCCTTTACGATTTTAATCTTGGGCCTGTTCTCATCAACGCTCGCTTTTTTATACTGGAATTGGTCGCCAGCAAAAATATTCATGGGGGATGTGGGTAGCTGTTCTATAGGCTTTTTATTCGGCTTGTTGTCGATTTATACTGGAGCAAAAAATATCATCTCCATTAGTGTTTGGCTGATCTTACTCGCGCCTTTTATTGGCGATGCAACGTACACACTATTTAAAAGAATACTGAATCGCGAAAAGTGGTACCAGGCGCATAACTCCCATGCCTATCAGCGTTTCTATCAGTCCGGGTTCACTCATAGCCAATTAGCTATCGGTTTATTCATGATCAACCTGTTAATCGTCTGGCCCTGTGCAACCATTGCAAATTTTGATAAAAGTCTTGAGTTAGCAATGCTAATATTAGTTTATAGCCTGATTGGTATACTCTGGCTGCTTGGACAGAAAAATTATTTTATTGCAAAGACAAAATCGGTTTGAAAATTTCTAAAAAAACACAAGTCATCTTGCATGACCTACTCATGTCAGTGTTGGCGTGGCAGTTTTCATGGTGGGCGAGGTTTAATTTTAACTTCCCATTTCAGGACTGGGAAAAAAGTGTATTCCTGATCCCTTTAGTTATTGTCATTCAAGTCATCGTTTTTCGAAGGTTCCGTCTCTATAGAGGGATTTGGCGTTTTGCGAGTATCCCGGATCTCTGGAATATATTTCGCGCATCCATCTTTGGTGCTTTATCCATTACGCTAATTTGTTTTATCTTGTTTCGGCTAGAAGGCATCCCGCGATCTATTCTCGTGCTCTATCCCTTCTTCTTGATGTTTTTTCTTGGAGGACCCAGGCTGGGATACCGGGTTTGGAAAGACCATTCATTTAGTATTAATACACTGAATGATAGTAAGAGAGTGCTTATTATCGGGGCGGGTAGGGCTGCTGAGATGCTTGTCCGAGAAATTATGCGCGAAGGCGTTTATGTCCCGATCGGGTTTTTGGATGATAACAATGACCTAAAAAGCTCAGAGATGCATGGCATTCGAGTGTTAGGTGATATCAATAGAGTCAAGGAAATATGCCTTAAGTACGAAGTCGATATCATCATTATTGCGATACCCTCCGCCGACAGTCAGCAAATGCGCGCGATCGTCACCAAGTGCGAGACGACAGAGTTGCCGATAAAAACATTACCGGGTATCCAGGACATGGTTTCAGTCACCGAAGCACTGCCCGAATTAAGGTCGGTGTCGATTGAAGATCTACTCGGCAGAGAAAAAATAGAACTGGACTGGAACGAGGTTCAAAAAGAATTAACGAATAAAACAATCCTTGTTACCGGTGGTGGCGGTTCAATCGGTTCTGAATTATGTCTGCAAATCTCTAAACTCGGCCCCGAAAGAATCATTATCTTTGAAAGAAGCGAGTTTAATTTATATAAGATCGAGCTTGCATTAACAAATTCAAAAGTACCAGTAGAGTATGTTTTGGGCGATCTCTGTGACGTAGATAAAATTGAAAATATTTTTGAACGATACTCTCCCGATATCATATTCCATGCCGCTGCCTACAAACATGTGCCGATTCTTGAACGAGAGGCGAGAGAAGCCATAAGAAACAATATTATCGCCACGAAAAATATTGCTGATGCAGCAAGCAAACATAACTGCAGTCGATTTATATTAATCTCAACGGATAAGGCCGTTAATCCGACTAATGTATTAGGTGCTACAAAACGAATCGGCGAGTTGTACATAGAAAATATCAACAAGAATAGCGCAACCAGTTTTATCACCGTCAGGTTTGGGAACGTACTCGATTCTGATGGTAGCGTGGTGCCGCTGTTTAGAGAGCAGATAAGTGCAGGCGGACCAATCACAGTGACCCACCCGGAAGTCACGCGTTATTTTATGACGATACGTGAAGCGAGCCAGCTTATTTTGCAAGCGAGTAAAATGGGTGTCGGCGGAGAGATATTCGTACTGGATATGGGCGAACCAGTGAAGATAAATTATCTTGCCGAACAAATGATTCGCTTATCCGGGCTCATGCCACATAAAGATATCCCTATCGAATACACTGGCTTACGACCAGGAGAAAAAATGTATGAAGAATTATTCTATCCCGATGAGATAAGAGAAAAAACGACACACAAAAAGATCTTATTGGCTAAACACGCAGTAACAAATCTGAAAGATTTAGACGCTAGAATAAAAGAAATAAATAACTCACTAAGCGATTTCGATAACGATAAACAGAAGGCGTTATTAAAAAGCCTGGTGCCGTTCATAGATGAATCTGAAAACAATATAATCTCATTTAAAAAAGAATCACATGACTAAAATTACAAAAGCAGTTTTTCCGGTAGCGGGAATGGGCACCCGATTTTTACCAGCGACCAAGGCCAACCCAAAAGAAATGTTACCGATAGTGGATAAACCACTAATACAATATGCCGCAGAAGAAGCGGTTGCCGCAGGGATAACCGAACTTATCTTTATTACGGGTAGAACAAAGCGCTCCATAACCGATCATTTTGATAAGGCCTATGAACTCGAAACGGAACTTGAAAAGAAAAACAAACTAGAACAACTCGAAATTGTCAGAAATATCGTCCCGAACGATGTGACCTGCATCTACATAAGACAAGCAGAACCACTAGGTTTAGGTCATGCGGTGTTATGCGCTAAGCCAGTGATAGGGAATGAGCCATTCGCAGTCATCCTGCCCGATGATTTGATTGAAGATGGCAGTCGAGGCGCGATAAAGCAGATGGTCGGCAAATACCAGCAAGAAGGTAGCAGCGTCATTGCGGTACAAGATGTGCTGAAAGAAGAGACATCGAAATACGGCATAGTCGCCACTGAATCGACGCAGGATAAGTCATTATTTAAAATCACCAGCATTGTCGAAAAGCCCAAACCAGAAGCAGCCCCATCAACCCTGGCCGTTGTTGGACGCTATGTCTTAAGCCCTGAGATATTCACTTGCCTGGAAAATACACCTAGAGGGGCGGGCAATGAAATTCAACTAACAGATGCAATAAGCATGTTGCTGAAACAGGAAGTGGTTAATGCCTATGAATTTGAAGGCACGCGCTACGACTGCGGTTCAAAGCTAGGCTACATGCAGGCCTCAATTCAATATGCCTTGAAAGACCCCAGCATCAAGGAAGAGTTTCATGCATATTTGAAGGCAATCGACTGACAAAACTAACAGACAATAAATCGGCAAAAAAAGGGTTTCTTAATGAAACCCTTTTTTTGTGCGTGGCTATCAGAGACAGACCGAAACTGCTGAACTAGAGAATATATATGTAGAGAATAGCGCATAAGAATAATAATTTAATTCTTCAGAATATTTTCTATACTTTTAATTCCTTTCGAAAACTCAAGTTCTATTAAGATATATAGCTTCAAAATATATAGAAAATCTGGCAGAGTAAATCCGTAGGAAAAGCTGAAAAAATGGAAATTTCTGTAGGGGAGAATTTCAAAATTGAAGGAACGTCAGCTTACACATAAAGATGACCAAGTCAGTTCGATAGATTAATCTAAATACAAGCAACTAGAACCTTATCAATACTCTCATAATTTCGATAAGAAAACGTTAAAAAGGAATGATGATGAAAAAGATTTCAGCCACAGCATTAGCAAAAGCAAATGAGTTACAAAAAGTCGAAGTTGATAATTTGCTTAAAGATAAGGGTTATATATCGCAAGATGATGAAGGTTGGCAGTTAACATCGGCAGGGAAACAGGCGGGTGGTGAAGTTAAAGAAAGTGACAAGTTTGGGAAATACATCATTTGGCCTGAAGATATTCTGCAGGAAGAAGCGATAGGCAAAGTGATAACAGCAAGAATCATTGCACAACACTTCGGTATTTCCTCTTTAAAAATCAATCCAATCTTGTCAGAGCTGGGTTGGATAGACAAAGGTCTCAAAGGTTGGGTTATTACTGAACAAGGTAAGAAACAAAACGGCATACAAAAGGAAGATAAAAGATCTGGCGTGCCGTATGTTGCCTGGACAGAATCTATCCTGACTAATAAATCCTTATTGAATAGTATTAATGAATTGCAAGGCGGCGCTGAAGAAGAGACAGCCTCGAATACTGAAACCAACAAAACGACTACAGATGAATTCAGGCAAAAATTCAAGGCCGTACATCGTTGTACTGATGGTCATTATGTCCGTTCCAAAGCAGAGATGCTGATCGATAACTGGCTTTATATGGCAGAAGTGATTCATGCCTATGAAAGAAAGCTACCAATTGAAGAAGATGTGTATTGTGATTTCTACCTGCCAACAGGAAAAGTCTATATTGAATACTGGGGTTATGAAGAAGCAGAGAAATACCTGAAACGGAAACATGAGAAACAAGCTATCTACAGCAAATACAATTTTAATCTTATCGAGCTTACTGAGAAGGAAGTACAAAACCTTGATGATATTTTGCCCCGGGAATTACTTAAACACGGCATCAAGACTTATTAGTAATTTCATAATTAGATGAAGTTGCATAAACAGATTTATTAGCGGTATATGTCGAAAATTCACAGAAAAATCGACACGTTTTTAAGATATGTCGAAATTATAAGAAAATATCGACATATATTGATGATGTGTCGATGCTATCGACAATACAAAACCTAAGCAAAACTAAATAACAGGTAACCCTTTTGGTGTAGTTGAATCACATAACAAATGGATTAAATACGAACCACCTATAGCTAAACCCGCCAGTCTTAATGCTTTTTTAAACTCATCCTCTGTTTCCCACTTATACAGTTCATACATTCCATAACCAAGGATGCCTGCAAAACCAAGACTATGAAAAAATTGGCGATGATTTGGATGAAAAGCGGGTTCAATAATATCAGGTAGCTTTGCAGTTTTAGCTGCAAGTGTTCCTAAAGCAAAAGGTTTTAAAGAAACTTCACCATTTTCTAAATATTCTTGTGTTGCTGCGCATGCTAAAACTCCTAGCCCTGAAGCTGCTATATGTGTTGCACCATTAGACATTTTAATACTCCATTTGTAAGCCTTTGAAAGGGACCTATCGGTTTATGGACCTATAACCTGATAAGTGTCTGTATCCCATTTCGTCCAGCAGTTATCATATGAGTTAGGGTTAGGGGAGTGATACTGGACTGCACTATATCGTTAACAAACCTCAGTTGTGTATTTGCTGCCATTATTCTAACTTATTGATAATTAAATAAATTAAAGTTTGACATCATATTTGCCGATGTCTATAGTTTACAAATATAGTAAATATTTTTAATTTTGTAAATCGGAGAATTATCCAATGATAGGAAATCGAATTAAACAGGTACGAAAAGCGTCGGGATTGTCGCTGCGCGCGTTGGCTGACAAAGCCAATATTAGTGCTATGGCTATTTCCAAATATGAAAACGAACAGTCTGTGCCATCGTCTGGTGTTTTGCTGGAACTATCAAAAGCACTCGGAGTAAAAGTCGAATACTTCTTTCGTACTATTGAGGTTAGCCTGAGTGATGTTGAATACCGTAAACATGCAAAGTTACCGAAAAAGGTATTACAACAGATCCAAGGCGATGTGCTTGAACAGGTCGAACGTTATATCGAACTGGAAAAAATTCTGCCGGTAAATCCAATTGATGAATTTGTACTACCAAAAGGATTGCCTAAAAAAGTAAAGGACTATGATGAAATAGAACACATTGCGAATCATGTTCGCGAAGCTTGGGCATTAGGAAGAAACCCCATACTGGATCTCACCGGGACTCTTGAAGAACGCGGCATAAAAATAATTCAGAGCAATGCCTTACATGGAAAACGATTTGATGGATTAGCGGCGCAGGTAAATAGTTCTCCTGTTATTGTTGTGGGGTGTGAATGGCCGGGCGATCGCCAGCGTTTTACTCTCGCACATGAACTCGGTCATTTAATATTAAAAGATCGTTGCGCCGAACTTGATGACGAAGCAGCCGCGAATCGCTTTGCAGGCGCGTTCCTGGTGCCCGCTTCAGAAGTCTTTAAAGAACTCGGTCAAAAACGTACCTGGTTTGAACCACGTGAACTGTGTGTATTAAAAAAAGCATATGGATTAAGTATGAGTGGCTGGCTACATCGTGCTCATGATCTCGGCATAACTAATGACGTGACTAATCTGAAGTTGATAAAATATTTTCGTAAATACTGTTGGCATAAACAGGAACCCTGCGATGAATACCCGCGTGAAGAACCACAAGTATTCATGCAGTTAGTGTTTCATGCATTAGCTGAAGATTTAATTACTGAATCAAAAGCAGCAGAACTAATGGGTTTATCAATTATTAATTTTCGTTCCATAAGGAAAGTGGATAATGTCAAAGTCGCTGCTAATCAGTGATGCCAATATACTGATAGACATAATAGCTGCCGGTTTAACAAAAGAAATGTTCAGCTTGCAATATGATTTTGCAGTACCAGTGTTACTATTTGAACAGGAATTAAAAGAGAATCATGGGCATTTAGTTAAATCAGGACTGAACTTGATTGATATGGAAGCGGAACATGCAAAAAGGATTGAAACGCTTGGCAAACAATATAATGGTGTCAGTGCTTTCGACCTAATGGCATTAACATTAGCGGAAGAAAAAGAAGCACCATTATTAACCGGAGACAGAAAATTACGCCAGGTTTGCATGGCAGAAAATATTGAAGTTTATGGAACGCTCTGGCTGATAGAACAAATGTTGATAGAGAAGAAGATAGAAGTCTCTCAAGTTGAAACAGCTTATAAAAAAATGGAAGAAGATGGTAGCCGCTTACCCTGGGATGAAGTAGAAAAACAATTAAAAAGATTGCCTGCAGGGAAGTACGACTGCATAGATGCAGGAGGGAGAATGACTCATGAGACAAAGTCGAGGTAGTAGACAATGTCAGGAACAAGTTGTCGAGAATAGGAAAAGTAAATGATAAAACGACAAGTCGCATCAGAATATTTAAAGAAATTAGAAAGCATTGGTGTATTAAAAGAAGAACAAGTGGGTAGAGAAAAGATTTTCATTAATTCTGAATTAATAAAACTGCTAAGCAAAGATACAAATGAATTTAAAGAACATTAAAATAATAAAATTATGGCCATAAAAAAAACCGAACTTTACTCTTCCCTTTGGGCGAGTTGTGATGAACTGCGTGGCGGTATGGATGCATCACAATATAAAAACTACATCTTGACACTGCTTTTCATTAAATATGTTTCTGATAAATATTCAGATCAACCTCGTCCTGTTATCGAAATTCCCAAAGGCGGTTCTTTTGCAGACATGGTGGCGCAAAAGAATCAAAAGGACATTGGCGATCAGTTAAATAAAATCATAGGTAAGTTTGCCACGGCCAATGACATGGCCTGGTTGTCCAATCCGGATAACGACTTTAATAATGAAGATCGTCTGGGTAAGGGTAAGGCGATGGTTGATACCCTGAGTTCATTAATCGGTATTTTCGAGAATTTGAATTTTGTTAAGAATCGTGTCGAAGGCGATGATCTACTCGGTGATGCTTATGAATACTTGATGCGACATTTTGCGACCGAGTCCGGTAAGAGTAAAGGTCAGTTCTATACACCGTCGGAAGTTTCCCGCATTCTTGCAAAGATACTCGGTATTAATGCAAAAACTCAACAAAATAAAACGGCATATGACCCAACCTGTGGGTCAGGTTCTTTGCTATTGAAAGTCAATGATGAAGCACCGAATGGTTTAACACTTTATGGTCAGGAAAAAGATCAATCTACCGTCGCATTGGCTAAGATGAATATGTATTTGCACGGTACAGAAGGTGCAGATATCTGGCAGGACGATACGATTTCCGATTCGCATTGGAAAAACGATCAAGGTGGTTTAAAAACCTTTGATTATGCGGTTGCGAATCCCCCGTTTTCGCTTAAGTCATGGAGTGCCGGTATTAATGTTTCAGAAGATGAGTTCAAACGTTTTGAATACGGTGAACCACCGGAAAAGAATGGCGACTATGCTTTTTTACTGCATATTATTAAATCGTTAAAAAGTACGGGTAAAGGTGCAGTGATTCTGCCGCATGGTGTGTTGTTCCGGGGAAATGCCGAAGCAGAAATCCGTCGCAAGATTATTCATCAAGGTTATATCAAAGGCATTATCGGACTGCCTGCCAACTTGTTCTATGGTACCGGTATTCCCGCCTGCATTATTATGATCGACAAAGCCGAAGCCAAAGCCGGTCGACCCATCTTTATGATCGATGCCAGCAAAGGTTTTATGAAAGACGGCAATAAAAATCGACTTCGCTCGCAGGACATTCATAAAATTGTTGATGTCTTTAATAAAGGACTGCAACTTGAACGCTTTTCCCGTTTAGTACCGTATGAAGAAATTGCCGAGAAGAATGAATTTAATCTGAATATTCCACGCTATATTGATTCCAGTGACGCAGAAGATATTCACGATCTGGATGCACACTTAAATGGTGGTATTCCAAATCAGGACATCGATGCCTTGCAGGAATACTGGGACGTGTTCCCATCATTAAGAAAAACCTTGTTTAAAAAGGGCAGTAGAAAAGGCTATTCCGATGCGTTAGTCGAGGAACGCGAAGTTAAACTAACGATTTTGAATTCAAAAGAATTTGAAACCTTTAAAACCCAATGTTTGGCGTTATTTAAAAGCTGGAAAAAGAAACACCACAGCGCATTAATGAATATAGAAGTTGGATTAAAGCCGAAAGAATTAATCTTCGATATCTCGGAAGATCTGTTAGCACAGTTTGCAAAAGCGCAATTACTGTCCAAATACAATATCTATCAAATCCTGATGGATTACTGGGCAGAGACGATGCAGGATGATGTTTACATGCTCTCGCAGGACGGTTGGCAGGTAGCAAATGTTGTACGTCAATTGATACCGGTGAAAGATAAAAAAGATAAAGCCGTGTACAAGGAAGAGCATGACTTTGAATTCGGTGCCTCGAAAAATAAATCACGTTACCGCAGTGATATTGTTCGACCGGAACTGGTCATTGCCCGTTATTTTACAAAACAGCAAACCGAACTGGATGAACTGCAAGCAGCCTATGAACAGGCAACACAAACACTGGAAAGTTTTGTTGAAGATAATAGTGGTGAACAAGGTCTTATCGAAGAAGCCAAAAACGATAAGGGCAAAGTCACGCAAGCTTTAATCAAGGAACGATTAAAAGAAACAAATGATCTGGATGAAGTCGAAGTATTAAACAAATGTCTGAAACTTCTTCAAAAAGAATCGCAGTGCAAGTCAGCGGTTAAGACAGCAAAAGACGAACTGGATAAACTCGTGTTTGAAAAAATTCCTGCTATACCGGAAGATGAATTAAAAGATATCGTCATAAACAGTAAATGGTTTACGACAATAGAGAATCAGATCATCGAAGAGATCGAACGCGTGACACAAAATCTGGCGAACCGTGTAAAAACATTGGAACAACGTTATGCCAAAACATTACCGCAGCTTGATAAAGAGGTTGATAACTATTCCAGGCTGGTTGAAGATCATTTGAAAAAAATGGGATTGTCATGGTAAGGACGGGTTATAAACAAACTATATATGGAGATATTCCTGTTGATTGGGATGTAAAGGTTGTAGATGAAATAGCATCTATTAATACGGGAGATAAAAATACCCAGGATAAAATTGAAGATGGTGCTTTTCCTTTTTTTGTAAGATCGCAGATTGTGGAAGCGATTAATTCTTATTCGTTTGATGGTGAAGCTGTTTTAACGGCAGGTGATGGTGTTGGTACAGGAAAAATATTTCATTACATCAATGGTAAATTTGATTATCACCAACGTGTTTACAATATCCATGATTTTAAAACAGGCGTTAATGGTTTTTATTTCTACAAGTTTTTTAGCAGGCATTTTTATGATCGAATAATGTCTATGACAGCTAAGTCATCAGTCGATTCAGTACGGCGCGAAATGATTGCAGATATGGAGATCGTATTGCCTTCTGAGACAGAGCAAGAAGCAATTGCTAAAGCGCTTTCTGATGTTGATGAGTTGATTGTTTCGTTGGAAAAACTGATTGCTAAAAAGCGGGATATTAAAACCGCGACCATGCAACAACTGCTCACAGGTAAAAAACGCTTACCGGGATTTGATAAGAGTTGGTCACTAATTAATATGGGTATAGATGCAAATTTAAATGCACGGATTGGTTGGCAAGCCTTAACAACAAAAGAATATTTAGAATCAGGAGAGTTTTACCTAGTTACAGGTACTGATTTTATTGATGGACGAGTACATTGGAATTCTTGTCACTTTGTAGATGAGTGGAGATATAGTCAAGACAGAAATATACAACTTAAGGAAGGTGATGTCTTACTTACAAAGGATGGAACAATTGGTAAAGTCGGATATGTTGAAAATTTACATATGCCAGCAACGCTAAATAGCGGAGTATTTGTTATAAGAACAACAGATAATAAGTTTCATCCTTTATTTTTGTTTTACATTCTAAACTCGAGAGTTTTTGACGATTTTCTTTCTAAAATAACGGCAGGTTCTACAATTACACATTTGTATCAAAAAGATTTTGTGAATTTTGAATTTCTTTCTCCTGAATTAGATGAACAAATAGAAATTTCTAATTTCCTTCAGGCAATAGATAAAGATCTTGCTGCTCAGGAATATCAATTGAAAAAAGTTAAAGATATCAAACAAGGCATGATGCAAGAGTTGCTAACCGGTCGAACACGTTTGATTGATCCGGCTGAGTTAGAGACGGAAACGGCATAAGTGGTTTAAAGCTGACGAATGGAACGGTCGAAACTTTCATTACTGACTATTTCTGTTCTTACAGGCTAAATAGGGACGGTGGTAAATCTAGAAAAATGCTATTGATTTTCTAGATTTTAAGTGGCCAGTTTATTATGAAAAGTATAATAGAATCAGTATTTTACTTCATCTCAGGTCATGGTAGGGGATGGGCTTCTCATCCAGCGATTTGTTGTAGCAGTTGTTAACTGGTCGTACACGTTTGAGTTTATAATATGCAGGAGGCACTATGAAAAAAGAGCTAATTTCCGTTCTAACCGAAAATTTTGAGTTACATGCGCAAACTAACGAAGCCGGCATTGAATATTGGTTAGCCCGGGATTTGCAGCATCTACTCGGGTATGAAGAGTGGCGAAATTTTGTTCAGGTTATCTCCAAGGCCAAGGTTGCTTGTGAGCTAAGCAAAAATGCGGTTGCGGACCATTTTGTTGACGTCGACAAAATGGTCAAACTGGGTTCTGGTAGCGAGCGGAAAATTGAGGATGTGATGCTCACGCGTTATGCTTGCTATCTGATTGCCCAGAATGGCGATCCGCGCAAAGAGAAAATCGCCTTTGCGCAAACCTATTTTGCCTTGCAAACCCGCAGGGCTGAATTAATCGAAGAGCGTATACTTGAGCAAAAACGACTTTCTGTTCGAAAAAAACTTACGCAGACAGAAAAAGAATTATCTCAGGTGATTTATGAGCAAACTGGTCAAGATCGAAATTTTGCGATTATTCGCAGTAAGGGAGATCAAGCCCTGTTTGGTAAAAATACGCAACAAATGAAGGCGCATTGGAAAGTGCCGAATAATCGTGCATTGGCTGATTTTGCACCGACTATTATTCTTAAGGCAAAAGATTTTGCCGCAGAGATTACTATTCATAATGCACGTGAAAATAATATGAATTCTGAAGCTGCGATCTCAGGAGAACATGTAACCAATAATCAAGCAGTGAGAAATACCTTGATCGAACGAGGTATTCGTCCGGAATCTTTACCGCCTACCGAAGATATTAAAAAGCTGGAACGACGAATAAACTCTCAGGAAAAGAAGGTGTTAAATTCACCGGATAGTTTGGATAGCAAAGATGAAGAATGATGTTGGTCAAAAAGAACGACTAACCCAGAACCGGGTGGTGACGTTATTTTGTGAGCAACTGGGGTATCGTTACCTCGGCGATTGGCATGAGCGCGAGGAAAAGAACAGTAATATTGAAAAAGAGATTCTCGGTGACTGGTTAAAACAACAAGCTGTTAGCGAAGTTTTGATCAATCGTTCTTTTCGGGAACTGGAACGTGCCGCCGCGATGGGCGATGGTAAACACCTTTATGATGCCAATAAGGAAGTTTATTCATTATTGCGTTATGGCGTAAAAGTCAAAGAAGGTGCTGGCGAACAAAATCAAACCGTCTGGTTGATTGACTGGGAAAACCCGCTTAATAATGATTTTGCTATTGCAGAAGAAGTTTCGATAAAGGGCGAACATAAAAAACGTCCGGACATTGTGCTTTATGTGAACGGGATTGCATTAGGCGTAATTGAGCTAAAGCGTTCCTCTGTTTCTGTTAGCGAAGGCATTCATCAGAATCTCGATAATCAAAAGAAAACCTTTATTCGTAATTTCTTTACGACGATGCAATTGGTCATGGCGGGTAATGATACCGAAGGTTTACGTTACGGCACGATAGAAACATCGGAGAAACATTTTTATCAATGGAAGGAAGAGGTTGAGAATACCTTTGATAAGCCGTTGGACTTTCATCTTTCTCGTCTCTGTTCTAAAGAACGGTTTTTAGAAATTATTCATAACTTTATTGTGTTTGATGCGGGAACAAAAAAGACCTGTCGTCATAATCAGTATTTTGGTGTGAAGGCTGCACAGAAACATGTCAGTAAAAAAGAAGGCGGGATAATCTGGCATACCCAAGGTTCAGGAAAAAGCCTGACGATGGTTTGGCTGGCGAAATGGATTCGCGAAAATACTGCGGATGCAAGAGTGTTGATTATCACGGATAGAACTGAACTGGATGATCAGATTGAAAAAGTATTTAAGGGAGTGAATGAAAAAATACATCGCACCGATAGTGGTTCTGATCTGATTAGTGTTTTGAATTCAAGTAACCCCTGGTTGATTTGTTCTCTTGTGCATAAGTTTGGCTATCAATCTGAGGAAGATGAGAATCAATCAACTGAAGATTACATTAAGAAGCTGAATGAAAGTTTAGGTTCGGATTTTATTCCTAAAGGTAATCTGTTTGTTTTTGTTGACGAGTGTCATCGTACGCAATCCGGTAAATTGCATGATGCGATGAAATCAATTATGCCGAATGCTCTATTTGTTGGTTTTACCGGTACCCCATTATTAAAAGAAGATAAGAAACGTAGTCTGGAAACTTTTGGTAATGCCGGTAAGTTCGAGGGTTATATTCACACTTATAAATTTGATGAAGCAGTCGCTGATGGTGTTGTTCTCGATCTACGTTATGAAGCCCGGGATATTGATCAACAGGTCACCTCGGAAAAAAAAGTTGACCAATGGTTTGAATTAAAAACCAAAGGGCTTTCGGATATGGCACGTGCTCAATTGAAATTGAAGTGGGGCACAATGAAGCAAGTTTTGTCTTCGCAAGATCGCCTTGAAAAAATCGTCAGCGACATTTTGATCGATATGGAAACCAAACCTCGATTGATGGATGGTCGCGGTAATGCGATGTTGGTTTGTGCGAGTATTTATCAGGCGTGCAAAGTTTACGAGCTTTTTGATAAGACCGATCTTTCAGGCAAGTGCGCCATTATTACCAGTTATCATCCTTCTCCTTCAGATATTAAAGGCGAAGAAACTGGCGAAGGACAAACGGAAAAAATCAGGCAGTACGATATTTATCGAAAGATGTTGGCTGATTATTTTGAAAAGCATGAAGACGAAGCCATGAATATGGTTGAAGAATTTGAAAAACAGGTTAAAAAGAAATTTATCGATGAACCAGGACAAATGCGATTACTTATTGTCGTGGATAAATTATTAACCGGCTTTGATGCACCATCGGCGACTTATCTTTATATTGATAAACAAATGAAAGATCACGGTTTGTTTCAGGCTATTTGTCGCGTAAATCGTTTGGATGGTGAAGATAAAGATTACGGTTACATTATCGACTACAAGGATTTATTCAACTGTCTTGAAGGTGCGATTGGTAATTATACGCAAGCTGCATTTGATAACTATGAAGCAAAAGATGTTGCTGGCTTACTGACGGATCGTCTGAAAAAAGGAAAAGAAAAACTGGATGCATGTTTGGAAGAAGTCAAAGCGCTTTGTGAACCGGTGCTTGAACCAAAAGGGCAAAAGGAATATCGATTCTATTTTTGTGGTGATGTTGCAAATTCTGATGATATAAAGCTGAATGAAGCCAAGCGTATTTCTTTATATAAGAGTGTGGCAAAGCTCGTCAGGGCTTACGCGAATCTTGCTAATGAAATGGAAGAGGCAGGATATTCTTCAGAACAAGCAATTAAAATTAAAGAAGAAGTGCAACACTTTAATAAGGTACGGGAAGAAATAAAACTGGCCAGTGGCGATTATATTGATATGAAACAATATGAACCAGCCATGCGTCATTTACTTGATACTTATATTAGGGCAGAAGAATCAGAAGTTGTTGAAGACTTTGAAGAATTAGGTTTGATTGACTTGATTGTGAACAAAGGTCTTGGTGCATTGGACTCTATGCCCGCTTCCGTGAAAGCCGATGAAGAGAATATGGCTGAGACGATTGAAAATAATATACGCAAAGTCATTATTGATGAGAGGATAGTTAATCCGGCTTATTATGAACGCATGTCTGAATTGCTGGATGCTTTGATTGAAGAACGCCGTCAGCACGCCATTGACTACAAAAAATATCTAGAAAAGGTTAAAGAGCTTTCCATGCAAGTCGTTAATTCAGGCGGTATCAGTCCTTCTGATTATCCTAATTCAGTTGATACTCCTGGGAGAAAAGCACTTTATGATAATTTTGGACAAGATGAAATTTTAGTTGCCAAGATAGATTCTGCTGTTCGTTATAATAAACAAGATGGTTGGGTTGGCAATAGAGTGAGGGAAAGAATTGTTGCTTCTGCAATTCACGAGGAGGTAGCTGAGTATAATGTTGATGTTGATAATGTTCTCGATTTGGTGAAGAACCAATATGAATATAAATAAATATATCATTACAGTTTCAGGTATACCTGTCGAAGTGATTCGTAAGGATATTAAGAACCTTCATCTAAGTGTATGCCCACCAGAAGGCCATGTACGTTTATCCATGCCGCAGCATATTACTAATGATAATGCCCGGTTGGCTGTCGTTTCTAGATTGAAGTGGATCAAAACCAAGCAGAATGAATTTAGAAAACAGCCAAGACAGACAGCAAGAGAGTTTGTTTCTGGTGAAAGCCATTATTTTAAAGGTAAGCGGTACATATTAAAGGTTATTGAAAAACGTGGAAAACATTCTGTGACTCTTGGTAATAATGGAATCATCACCCTTCAGGTAAACCCAGAGACAACAACGCAAAATAAAGAACGTTTACTTTCAAACTGGTATCGAGAAGAAATAAAAAATTCAATAGATTCGCTTCTGAAGAAATGGCAAGGAATTATAGGAAAAGAAGTGCGTTTCTATGGTATTAGGAAAATGAAAACAAAATGGGGTAGTTGCAATATTGATAAAGGCCGAATCTGGATCAATTTAGAACTAGCGAAGAAATCACCTGAGTGTCTGGAATATATTTTGGTTCATGAATTGATTCACTTACTTGAACGAAATCATAATGATCGATTTAAAGGTTTTATGGAACATTTTCTTCCTTCCTGGCGAGTGGCTAGAGATAAATTAAATTCAGAACCTTTGAGTCATGAGGATTGGAATTATTAATTATGAGCGAAACTATATATACACTGATCAATAAAGCAATAATAAATTATATTCAATTTAAATAAATTTGATTTGTGATTGTTTTAAAGCTTTAGAAAAATGGAAGTTAAGTCTTATTCATTAGAAAAAGCCGCCCGGTTTTTTGCAGAAAAGAAACAAGAATTCATTGGGAAAAGAAGCTGATTATGTCATTGTGCTTGGTTTGGTTACCGGGAAAAATGGTTTCCCTTCGTCTAAGGTCAGTAATTCTTTATTGTCTTTATTATTGCCTCCGGAAGAAGATTACAACTATGCCGAAGAACGTAGATTGTTTTATGTCGCACTAACCAGAGCAAGACATCACGTTTATCTGGTGACGCATCCTGAGAAGGCATCCGATTTTGTGCGGGAATTGCGCAAAGATAATTATGCCGTATCAGATTTATCTGCTGGATTGGTTTCAAATGCTGGATGGAGTAAAGAGGTTGAGTGTCCCGAATGTCAGTCTGGCTATTTGGTTAAACGAAAGAATAATTCAAACGGAAAACTATTTTATAGCTGTAATAATTATCCCTACTGTGAATATACGCAAAATGGATGTCCCAGATGTAACAGTATTCAGCTTTTAAAATCCAATCATCTAATTTGTTCATCAGAGAAATGCGACTTTATTGAGCCATTATGTCCAGAGTGCGGAAGCGTGCTGAAACAGAGAGCGGGCAGGAATGGAAAATTTTGGGGGTGTAGCGGTTATCGCAAAGATTATAAATTTTCATGTAGTTATACTTCGAACTATATTGATTTTGAAAAAGTTTAACTAAACTCCATCAGACCTTAGAGGACAACCCACAGTTTTCTATGATGGATAACCCTACATAGCTCATACGTAAAACGCCTGTTTAAAAGTTCTTAACGGATTTTTTGTTGTATTGAACAACATGATGGCATCGCATCGATCTTAAGCAAGCACTCGACTTTCAATTCACCAGATAGAGGTGACATTGGTCGACTCGGGTAAAACCGGGTTATAAGGTAGAGGTTAATGGGGAATGTACTAGACTTTAAGTATATAGTTATTTTTTGTACTTGAGGAAGGGGATACAAATGAAAGAACCCGAACTGTCGGTTGATGAATCATCTCGAATTGCTGCACTTAACAGTCTGGGTATTGTGTATTCGCCGGTCGAAGAGCGCTTCGATCGGATAACCCGGATTGCAAAAAGGATGTTTGATGTTCCCATTGCGCTTATATCGCTGGTGGCTACCGATCAGCAATGGTTTAAATCTTGTCAGGGATTGACGGTGGCAGAGACGCCACGCGAAATTTCATTCTGTGGTCATGCCATCTTAATGGATGAGCCGCTGGTTATTTCAGATACTTTGAAGCATCCTGATTTTGCCGATAATCCTCTGGTTGTTAATGAGCCGTTTATTCGTTTTTATGCAGGTCAGACGATTAGCTTTTTGGGTAAAAAGATTGGAACGCTATGCGTTATCGATAGCAAGCCGCGCGAATTCCGACCGTCGGATTTAGATTCATTAGCCAGTCTGGCGGCATGGATTGAAAATGAATTAACAATTGCGGCAATGAGTGAAGTACAGCAGGAATTAATCTCGACAAGAGATGAGGTGCAACGCAAGGCATTGATTGACCCGCTCACGGGTGGCTGGAATCGAAAGGGTATTGAGGAAGTACTGGCACTGGCGTTTCCCAGGGCCAAGCATCGAAATTCCATTATTACTATCATGAAGATAGAACTGGATGAGATCAGGTATTTGAACGACAGCCATTTACACAAAGGCGATGACGTTACCTTGAAAGAAGTAGCCCAACGGATTCGCACTACAGTGCGATCAGGTGATGTTGTTGCAAGGGTTGATGAGCATGAATTACTGGTTTTTCTTGAGAACTGCAACAAAGAAACTGCCAGGGCGATCGCCCAGAATAGTTTGCGCAACGTTGCCATTGAACCGATTCAGGTTCCAGATGGCGAAGTTATGGCAACGATAAGCATCGGCATGGCGTGTAATGAAGGTACCGATGAATGGGACAAAGACAAAATGATCGAGCTTGCCGATAGCGCACTGTATGACGCGAAAGTAGATGGCGGTAACCGTAGTTTGTTGGGTGTAAATTAATAGCCGTATCGTTTCTAAAAAAGAATCTGTACCCTGCCAGAAAAAATCAGACAGAAGTTGTCCAAATAATAAGAGAGACTTCTGATAATTTAAATTGATAAGCAGATGTCACAATAGGGGTATTAATATTGAGTAAAAAAAGCCCTCATTCACATGCAGGATGTCGATTACTGTTAATGCTAGAGTATATAAAGAAGTAGTTTTCATAGACGAAAAAAAACCTTAAAGAACATTCTCTAAGGTTTTTTGTTTGGCTCCCCGGGACAGGCTCGAACTGCCGACCTAGTGATTAACAGAACCAAAAACAGCCTTGCTGCGTAAGGCACTCCCAAGCGATTCCTTCCAAACCGATCCTATCCCGAACTGATTTCGGTCAGTCTATGTGAAGTCTGCACCTAACTCGAAGAAAAATAAGATGTTACTGAAACCGAACTCCGAAATACCCCCGAACTTGCCCACCCACCAGTTTGTAATTCCCCCGAAAACATACAAAAAAAAACATTTTGTGCCATTTTTCTCCACCGATATATGAAGCTTATCCCCCTGGCCAAAAAGCCTGAAAATCTGGCACTCTGGCGGCCTCAGAATCCTCGCTGCCTCTGGGTGTGGGGAGGGGCGGCGCTGGGTCGAAATTTTATTTGGTGTGATCCGGCAATTCGCAATAATACGTAAGTTGCCAATATTCATGAGAAGGGGGAGATATGATACCGAGAGAAGAAGTCATCATACTGACTAGAAAAGAGTTATATGAATCCGTATGGATGGAACCTATCGTTAAACTTGCTAAAGAATGGGGTATGTCAGATGTCGGTCTTGCCAAGGCATGTCGGCGACACGATATTCCTATCCCTCCAAGAGGATATTGGGCAAAGAAAGAATTTGGTAAACCATTGCCCAAACGGCCCGTATTACCAAAAGGTCGCCCCGAAGATGAGGAAGTTCGATTTTCTCCTTGGACGGCCAAAATACATGAGAGTGTGAATCAAAATACTATCGATACTCATCTGTCTTCGATATCAAACTTGATAGTACCTGCTGAGTTAAACGATCCACATCCATTAGTCGTAAAGACAGCAAAATTATTGAGAAACACCAAGAAGGCAGATCCATTTCTACTACCCAGAAAGAATAGCCAGATTCTATCCGTTGAAGTGACGCCTGATACGTTGGAAAGAGGCCTCAGGATTATGGATACAGTGGTCAAAGCCCTAGAAGAATGTGACTTGCAGGTTCAAATACATCCAGAATCAAAAATAACCTATGTGACTATCGAAAACGAAACTATTGAGTTTGGTTTGAGGGAGAAACTGGAAAACACATCTCATGAACCCACAAAACATGAATTAGCGAAAAAGGAAGAACATTGGTGGTATGACATTCCTAAATATGACGTAAATCCAAGCGGTCGATTATCGCTCAGTGTTGTAAATGCAAATTATCTAGGCGTTCGACAAAATTGGGCTGATGGTAAAGTTCAGAGATTAGAAGACTGTCTTGAGAAGTTTCTTATTGGATTATTTCAAGTGGCAGAGGCTAAAAAACGTAGGCGTGAGGAACGTGCAGCACGTGAACGTGAATGGGAAGAGCAGAGAAAGGTGTATGCAGAGCAAAGACGTTTGATTGAAATAGAAGAAAAGCGTATTGGGTTTCTGAAATCAAATATAAGACAGTGGCGTGAAGCAGAAGAGATTCGTGCTTATTTGAAGACGGTGCAAAATAATACTCAAGATTCATCAGATGTTGAGAACGTATCAAACTGGTGTGAATGGATAAGTGCCTATGCAGAATCAATTGACCCGTTGGCCAGAATTCTACCTAAATTCGATTTAGACGATTTAGAAAACGAAACGAATTACTAGCAAATTTAATGGGTTATGATGTTTGTACCATAAATTATGGGTGAAAGAGTCTTGCGAAACGTACTAAGAGTGTTAATTTTCAGTACATAAAGGAGAGTGAGATGAAAAAGATAGATTTAAATTCATTTTTGATTGAGTTTTTGAATATATGGGAAGACGCAATAGACTCTAATAAAGCAAATATATTAGAAAAATTTTCAAGCAATAAATTGTGGACGGAATATATGCTTGGGGAGAGCGGTTTTCTCGAAAAAATATCGAATAAATTTAATGTGAATGAAAGGCCTGTAAAATTTGCCAAAGAATACTATACCGTTGATGCTTTATTTGTTGGTGGCAAGAATATATATGGGAAAAAAGACAGCCTAAACTATCCGTCCAACGTATATGCGTTGATTGAGCATGAAAATGCTGAGGATGTAGAAACAGAAATGTGGAAATTGATTCACATGAGAAGCCCATTAAAGGTGCTGATTTTTTATGACTACCGAGAAGATGAGAAAAATAAGATTAATTGGGCACCAGAAAAAGTCGAAGTGTTATTGAAAATGCTTGATGAGGTAAATGAATTTAATGCTGAATCAATTGGTACTGAATATTTGTTTTTAGTGGGTCGTAAAAAAGATGAAGTGTCACTGCCGACGTGGCGATGGGCGTCGAATTTTCAGCGCGAGTTAAGTGAATTAGATCGAGAAGAATTAATTGGCTTATCAAATCAAAGAAAAAAAGATGTGAATGACATAGGCCATCAGATAATGTTCGAATTAAGAGTAGATAGTTCTAACAACGAATCTATTCCTGAAGAAATGTCTCAAGAGCAAATAATTAATAAAGAACTCTATGAGCTCAATAAAAAACTTAGAAAACAGAATAAATCGCTCGTTTTTCATGAGGTGAAGGTGTCTCCATTAGAAACTTGTTATTGAAACTTATGTACATATCAGAAACCCTTTAATTTATTTTTAGTTAATAATCATTTATATGAATGCTTAATAATATGGAAATGCCATTTCTAATCGAGCTCTATAAAAAGGAAGAGCTGAATCGCATATCTGAGTTTCTAGATTTCATGAAGAATATGGATATGAGTCAACTTTATGATGGCTACAAACAGTTACGTGATATAGAGGCACCCAAACGACAAAACCCCTATTTTGTCGACTCACACAATGGCATTGCTAGTAGTGGTTCATCATCTACTCGAAGAGAAGAACATCTTGCCCTCGCGCTGTTTAATGGTTCTCGTGCAAATAAAGAGTTCATTTTGCCTGATGGACGTTTAATTGACTTCATTGATTACCAAACTCCGCTGAAAGCAAAACAATCTGATAAAGGAATAGGGAAGGTTGACCTATTTGGTGCTATTGATAGTAGACACCCTGCTGTTGTTGAATTAAAAATTAAAGGTGCAAACGGTAGCTATGCTGATTCACCACTTCACGCATTACTCGAAGGACTTGCCTATTGTGCAATCATTGAAGCAAATATCTCAGCGATTTCTAGTGAAGCCAAAACAAAACATGATATTCAGTTTTCTAAAGGAGCTCCCGCATTAGTCGTGCTTGCCCCAGAAAATTACTGGATAAATTACTTAACACATAAGGTGGCTGGCAATTGGCTGCCTGAATTACTAAAAATGGCTAATCAATTAAGCAATACGCTAGATATGGAAATAATGTTACTAGCAATGACAGACGCAGGCTTCGAAATGGGCCTTGATGGTGCCTCAGCTAAGTTGACGGGGGATTGTCATTTAGTGTCAGTTGAATCACTGGCTACATCGTTATAGGAATGAAAGTTCGAATTCATCGTGGCACAAAGGAAATTGGTGGTAATTGCATTGAATTAAGTAGTTCAGGTAAATCTATCATTCTTGATCTTGGAATGCCGTTAACGATAGCCAATCAAGATGATGCCGAATTGCCTGAAATAGACGGATTAAAAAACGCCGATAATCTCAATCTTCTTGGCATAATCATTTCTCATCCTCACCAAGACCACTACGGCTTGCTACCCAAAGTGCATCCTTCGATACCTGTCTATATTGGAAAAGATGCTCATGCAATATTAGAGGCATCATCACCATTCTCTCCTTTTGGTGTGTCTCTGGATTGTGTCACCCATTACAAGAATGGAAATGAATTCATAATAGGCCCATTTAAAATAACGCCATATCTTAATGACCATTCAGCTTATGATGCCTATTCATTATTAATAGAAGCCGATGGAAAAACATTATTTTATACGGGAGATTTTCGAACGCATGGAAGAAAGGCCGGAGTATTTAAACACTTAATAAGAAATGGTCCTAAGGATGTTGATGTTCTTCTGATGGAAGGCACGAACATTGGAAGAGGGTTAAAAAGTGAAAAGCCAGTTACTGAAGATGAATTAGAAATTAAAATAAGAAATGTTATAGCTAATACCGATGGTTTAGTGCTCTCATGGTTCTCAGGTCAAAACATTGACCGTTTTGTAACCTTTTACAAGGCAGCCAAACGTGCAAACAGAATAATGATTGTTGATCTCTATATCGCTCATATACTGGATGCTATCGATAATCCCTCACTTCCATCACCGAAGAATTCTGATCTTAGGGTGTTTCTTCCTACACGAATGCGCAACAAAATCATCAGAGATAAAAATTTTGATCTCGTATCTCCTTATTATGACAAACGTATCTATCCAGAAGAGATAAAAGATAATACTTCTAAGTATCTAATGACATTCAGACCAGTGATGTGTGGTGATATTGAAAAGGCAGATTGTTTATCTGAAGCTTCTCTTATTTATTCCATGTGGCACGGTTACCTTGAACAGGGTAGGGATGATATTCGTGATTGGTGTAATAAGAATGCTATAAAATTTGAAATTTGTCATACATCAGGTCATTCAGATATTTCAGGAATGCAGCAATTAGCGAGTGCTCTCTCTCCTAAGCGATTAATTCCTATTCACAGTTTTCAGCCAGAACGCTATAAAGATTATTTTGCTAATGTTGAAGAAATGGAAGATGGAAAGTGGTGGGATGTATGAAGTCTGAGTAATTTATATTCTTTCGCTGACAACCTTTGTGTTATGAGCCTGAACTGAAATTATTCACAATTAACTAAAACAGTTACTTACGGTACATGCTCTATACTAAAACCCTGTTCACTTGGGGTTGAGTTGGTGTTCAATCTGACACATTATAAGCATAGAGCTATATTTAGAAACATTAATGTTTCCAATTAATAGAATAATTAAGTAAGATTGAAACCTAGTCTACTAGCTAGGTTACAAGTACTTCCCCCCCCCCTCAGTTAACGACTAAATTTTAAACTTGCATATATGGAGGTGGCTGTTGAAAAAATTAGTTTTCATATTTATCTGTTCCATTTTGTTTGGTGGTTGTACTGCAACTCAACATAGAAGAGCAGTTCAAGACGATACTCACGATAGAATCACTGTTGGTAAAGTTCAAGGTGAGATTACTATTGGTATGAGCGGCGCTGAAGTTGCTCAAGTTCTTGGTTCTCCAAATATAGTCACCACTGACGAAGAAAGAAGAGAAGTGTGGATATATGATAAAATTTCTACTGAAGTTTCTTATTCCAAAAGTAGCACTGGAGTAGGCGCTCTTTTGATCGGTGTAGGCGTACTTGTTGGAGGAGCAGGTGGATTAAGCGGTAGCGCAGATTCTGGTGCGTCATCAAAATCACAGAAAACTCTAACAATCATCATAAAGTATGATGAAGATAAAAAAGTCAGAGATTTTGCATATCACTCATCAAGCTTCTAAATTTCTATATTAGGGATGGATATGAAATATTCAAATATTAAAAATTACAGTTTAGCTTTACTCCTCGCTTTAACTCTCGGATTAGTTGGCTGTCAGACCACAGTACCTAAAGATGCCCTTACGCTATCTCCGCAATCATTGGAGACGAGACAAATTCAGACTAGAAAATACGAAGGTATAAAGGAAAATGATATCTTGGCCGCATCTGCAGGCGTTATTCAAGATCTTGGGTTTAATATTGATGAAAGCGAGACGGCTTTAGGTGTTCTTGTTGCATCAAAAGAACGTGATGCAACTGAGGCGGGTCAAGTAGTTTTAGCTGTATTTGTTGCTGTTTTAACAGGAGCTGCGATGGCGATAGATAAGAATCAGAAGCTTCGTGTTTCTCTTGTTGTGCGACCTGTAAATGATAGAACAGAGTCAGATCATTATGTACGAGTGACTTTTCAGAGGATGATTTGGAATACTGAAGGTCAGATATCTAAAATTGAAGGCATTAATGAACCTGAGATATACCAAGAGTTTTTTTCTCAATTATCTAAATCTGTATTTCTAGAAGGACAAAAAATATGAAAGTAATTTCAACACAGATATTTATGGTTATATTTATATTAACCATGCTTGTTGGATGCCAAACTAAATCAAGCGACCAATTACTTAAAAGTGATACGAGTGCAGTTGAATCAAGAAACATTCAGACCAGAGCATTCGATACAACTGATAGAAACAAAACTTTGAGGACTGTGATATCTACACTTCAAGATTTGGGTTTTGTCGTAGATAGGGCTGATGATGTATTAGGTACAGTAAGCGCAACTAAACTTGATGGGTATGCTTTACGTATGACTATTACTGTACGTCCTAGGGGAGAAACGCAACTTCTCGTTAGAGGAAATGCGCAATATAATTTGCAAGCAGTTGATGATCCAATTTTGTATCAAGACTTTTTTACATCATTAGGTAAATCTATGTTCTTAACCGCGCATGAAGTAGATTAGTCTTTATAGAGATTTAATTTTTACTGGATTTTTTAGGTTGCGGTGGACTTGAACCATCCATGTCATCATTAAGAGTGCTGAGTCTGAGTACATATAAAAAACTCTGGGTGGACAGAAGAGCTGTCTCCATCCACCCAGAATCATACTTACAACTTACGATGCCTTTCTCATGGCACTACTGAGCCTATCTGACGCACTTGCTGCCGCTGACTGTAAAGTCTTGGTCGAAAGGTGGCTGTAGCGCTCTGTGACCTTATGCGTTGAATGGCCAAGTATCTGCTGCACTTCGTACAATGTCCTGCCACTATTGACTAAGAAGCTAGCAAACTGGTGACGAAGATCGTGTATGCGTAGATGAGGCACATCTGCTTTCTTACGTAACCTGTTCCAGACTTTCTGAATCGTAGTGTAGGGCTCGCCGGTCCTCTTGTTGATAAAGAGATAGTCAAAGTCATTATTAGTGTCTAACTGATTTAAAACTTCTATTGCAGTGTCATTCAAGGGCACAGACCTTAACTTGCCTGACTTTGAATTAGACGCAGGAATAAGCCACTGTCGTTTTTCCTTATCGTAATCCTTCCATTTAGCCTGTAGCACCTCATTTAACCTTGCACCTGTGCTAATTAGGAAAAGACATATCTGACAAACAGTGCGGTTATCATCAGTCATTAACACAGTCATAAACTTCTTTAGCTCTTCATCGGTTAGATAATTCTCCACTAAATTTTGTTCCTTGTAGTAGGGAATACCTACAACAGGGTTCTTATCTAGCATTTCCCAATCAATCGCCAAGTTAAAGCAGTGTTTTAATAACTTTAGGTAATGATTGCAAGTGGCCGCCGCTAAACCATCATTCTTAAGAGAAGTATGGAAATCTTGAATTTGATGACGCTTAATTTGATTAAGCCGTATATCGCCAAATTCCTTTTCTAAGCGTAATCGAAAATACTCTTCATCTTTTTCCCACGTTTTCTTTCTCGACTTTACATACGGGATGTATTTCTCTCTAAAAAACTCGGAATAAGTCATCATGGCTTTTTTATCAAGCTCATCTTGTTTCGGGTTAGCCCCTAACTCTATAGCAGCCCGTAATGACTTTGCCTTGTTCCTGGCCGCACTCAAAGAAATACCGTATTTACCGCCAGAACCAATTTTCAAATGTGATAGGCGATGCGTTTCTGGATTAGGATAGCGAAGCCAAAATGTCGAGTTACCTGACATCCTTATTTCTAGATAAAGACCTGTTACTAGTGAGTCTGGTATTTCAATTTTCTTTTTACCTTCAGGTGGGTACTTAAAGGTGTGTACGTTTTCGTTGGTGAGTTTTACTTTATCTGCCATATATATGATCTCCTGATTTTGTTTGTTTAGGGTAAGAGAATTCTGTATGCATCAATAAAGATGCATGTGTTTGTTAGAAAAAAATAATTTAAAGAAGGGGCCATAAACATAAATGTCTATGGCCCTATTGCTAGTTATTGATAACCCAATAAATTAAGAATCAGGTTGTATTAAGTGATGATCTTTTATTTCTGTTCGAATATATTCATTACATCTGCCAGAGACTCTTATTTCATTAAACTTTAATGGAAAAAGATCTTTTGAAGAAAAATCAGAAATTAAGTCTCCAACATCAGTTCTTCGCTTATATGGTGAATAGCTATGCCAGTCATCTTCTTCAAACATTTCTTCTGCAATTGCTTCTTCGCCTACTTCCATTTTAAGTATTTTCGGTGTGATTTCTGCGATTACTTTTAAGATAAAGTCATCGTCAAAATCTCTTCTTCTGCTCATGTTTAAATCCTCAAATAATATTGTTAAAAATAGTCTGTGTTTTTTACTAAATACTTATGTAACAGTATGGACGCACCATCGTTGTAATTAGGGAGCACAGGGTTTATTGATATGTGATTTCTGTAACACTAGTGAACGTTCATGGCGAGCGTCCATGCAAACCCCTTGAAAATCATCATCCAAACCCATGGCTTATAACAAAACACGCTATGGGGGGGTGAAAGGGGTGGGAGCGCACTGGGTAAGTTTTTATCCGAGCGGTCCCTGCAGTTTTCAGGCGGCTATGACGACATCACATAAAGTTTTGAAAATTGCCCCCGCCCCCACCCCTCCATCGACGTTCAATGAAAATAATCGTATTCATTGTGTTGATATGGGGGTGGCAGGTGGTGGCGACGAATCACTTCATATTTGGAAACGTATAATTTGTGTTTTCAATGAAAGCGACACGCCATTTATAACTTCCCTGTATCTTTTTAGGTGGACCAATATGTTCCCGCATAAAGTTATGACAATCCTTAAATTGTGGATTAGTAGGGTTGTTGATACCCGCCTTTTTTAAAAGCTCTGTTGCACTCAATGCTTCAAGGTCTTTAATCGCTTGTTTGCTACGTTCAATATCAACCACATCCCGTAAGCGTTCATGAACATTGTTGATAACAATAAAGTCTTTATTAAGACACTCTAACATGGCTTCATCGCGAGAGTTTAACCACCACTCTTTACCTTGATAAAAGTCTTCAGCTAACTGAGCAAACACCTGTTGCATATCAATGTCATGGTTATAATCAATCTTCGTGACCGGTATAACCCACCATCGGGTATTTCCAGTGTTATCGACTAAAAAGTTGACATGATTTACGGTGGCACAAAATACCGTCAGCCGTTGATACTCGGACGCAAGTTTTGCATAAGGTTGTCTGATTTTATCTTTATCTGATGTGATAAAACCTTTTAGTCTTGCTACATCTTTACGGAAGCTGCTATCCAGTTCACCAATCTCGACAAACCAATGACTTAACGCTGTCAATAAAGAATCCTTGTTAGAAGCATCGAGATGATGATCTTGCTTAATCAAGCTTTCTCTCAATAGCGGATCATCAATTAAATGATAGAACCACGTCGTTTTACCAATGGATTGAGATCCTTGAAACACCAGTACGCCGCGAGCTTTAAAACCTATTGGCATTAATGCTGCTGCGACAAGACTTAGTAACCATTTGTATAAGAGAATGGGTTTCATATAAGGAAACCAATCCTCATCTACCGTAATGGTGTCATATAAGTCTTGCAACCTGTCTTTCCTATCCCATGGTTTGCTGTTAATCCAATCCGCCGCAGGATTGAATTGGTTTTCATTAGCAATGGCCAATAAATATTTGGAAAGATTACTGGAATTAATACCATTGAGTGCGGTTAGACTACTGATATATGCCAAAGCAGTATTGTCAGCATTATCGGGGGAACCCGATTGTCCTGGCACCATTATATCGACTTTTTTCTTTATCGTGTTGTACCGAGCACCAATACCGTATGCTTTCAACAGATGTCGAAGGTTAGGTATGGTTGCTTTAGGTATATTTTTATCCGATTTATCCGGAAACGTACTAATAGTTAGTGGCTGTGGATTATGAATAATTGCGCCACTGTCTTCTGTTGTTTTATCTATATTATTTTTTTCAATTAATTTATCTTTATTTTCATCATCATTACTATCTATTACTTTTTCTGTATTTGAATCATCTTTGCTGACAATATCAAATTCATCATTGTAAGAAGTATATTTCTTAGACAAAGTTTCTCCTGTTTATTTTATGAATGAACTCATAACGGGTGTTATGAAATGAACTCCGGCAATCAATAAATGAAATCACGATTTAAAATGTATAGGCCGAATAAGGCTGTTAACTGAAAGTCATCTTTCAATTTTTTTAACTCACTAATTGTTAAAGAACACATTCAGACTTCACCTAATGAATCTGAAACAGTTTTTGGCAACTGCAGTTGTTGAATATAGGGCATTATATTTTTAAATCAAGGGTGATATTAAAATAAAAATTAATACCCGTCAGAGTCAATAAAAAAATTAATTCGGCCCCATGTTTATATGACATTGAGACTATAGGTTGAAATTATAGGGTTATAAATACTTAGATAGGATGTTATATCTGTAGTTGGATTTATCGTTGTCTTAATAGGACTTTCAAATTCATCAATGCAAGATTTCACTAGTACTAATTATCTGAGCTAACCCTAAGGCTAACCCAGATAACGACTAATACAATGACAATGCTGTTTTACTTACGTTCAGCGATAACTTTAATGCGCTCTAATTCTTCCTGCGCATCTTCACCCCATGTTGCCGTAAAGTCTCTTGATTTTTCATAAAGGCTGTTTGGGTTTGTCATCAATTCTGATTTAACCATTGAAATGGTGCATGAGCAATGCATAGGTAGTGAGAATAGCTACCATATAAAAGGGATACGCGTAGGAAAGTGCAACGCCGACTATAAGGGCTATCATCATGGGTATGGTTAAGAAGAAAGAACAAATAAATAAAATCACAAATATCAAAGCTTCCATATTCTCTGTTGTAAAGATTCATTTTGAGTCATCGAGCTTATAGTGCCGCTGTAATGTCCTTGCTTGAAGAGAAACATAAGCACATTCAAACATAGCATTGTCTTTATCTGTAAAATCTGTTTTATCCATTTTGGATACGAGTCGTAGATAATCATTAATAATAAGTTTGGCTACTTCATCATTTTCTATGATTAACAGGTTGGCTTCTTCTCTTAATGTCGTTGTCATTTTTATTTCTCCTTATCGTAGTATGAGTTGAATGTTTTTAGAACAGGGATCTTGTGGTTGTTTGCTTTAAAATAATTGAATATGAAAACTGCTACGAAACCGACAATCAGCAGCAACGAGAATTTTAAACCTGTGCTTAAAACGGTAAGCCAGACTGAAAATGTTCCCAATTTATACAATAGGGCGCAAAAACCGGTTAGTAATATGAATACCCAAAACATGATATTTCTCCTTTCTATTAGAAATATGTTTTCATTGCAGACATAATGAAATATATGAATGACAGGTGGTGTCGCTGGCATCCACTTTTGCGAAAATTATTGTTAAAAAGAATGATCACTAAATTCGTGTGATTTATTGGTTAAAACGACATAGCCTGTCGTTGAGTCTGAGGAAAATAGAAAAAGTAACTTTATTTATAGGAAACTATAGTGGTTGGAAATCACGATACGCTCGTCTATCGCCTTGCTCAGATACTGATTAAATTAAATCAGGGCGAAAAACTTGACCCACGATTACTCGCTGATGAATTTGGCGTGACCTTGCGTACTGTACAGCGCGACCTCAATGTGCGTTTCGCCTGCTTGCCTTTGCAAAAAACAGAGGGCCTTTACCATATGGAGCCTATCTATCTGGGGAAACTAAATAACATCGATATACAGAACTTTGCCAGATTGGCAGGCGTGAGTGGTTTGTTTCCGCCGCTTTCAAATGACTTTTTGCGTGATATCTTCGATAGTCATTTGCAATCTGCCTTACTCGTTAAGGGACACAATTATGAGAATCTCGATGGGAAAGAAGTTCAGTTTAAACAACTAGAGCAGGCCATTGTGGGGAATCATCACGTTAGCTTTGATTACAACAAGGACAACGGTATACAGCATTATAATGTCGTAGCTCCCTACAAATTAATTAATAATAAAGGTATCTGGTATCTAGCTGGACTCGATGACAGCAAGCTCAAGACTTTCTCGTTTTCTAAAATCACTAATTTGCAGCAACTTGAAACTAAATTTACTTCAGATCCAGAGCACATAAAAATGCTCAATGAGGAAGACGGAGTTTGGTTAAGCAATAATAAAAAGGAAATTGTTCTCAATATATCCAAGGACGTTGCGAATTATTTCAAACGTCGTAAGCTTATTGCGAATCAAGTTATTGAAAAAGAATTGGAAGATGGTGGGTTAATAGTATCGGCAAAGGTGGGGCATATAAATCAGGTGCTACCTATTGTTCGTTACTGGCTCCCCCATATCCGGATTGTTAGTCCTGACGGTTTGCAGAAAGAGATGGAAGGGGAGCTTTTGCATTACATCAAACAGACGGAAAAACCATAAACTTACTGAATATTTTCGGTTAAACTGGCAGGCAACGGTTATGTTTGAAACCTTTCAGTTCCATGTGAATAATTAGACGTTGGAGAAGAAAAATGAAAATAGAAGGTAAAAACCCAGAAACGGGCGAAGCGTTTCAAGCCGAAGCTTCAGATATTGACAGTGAGTTTATTGATTCATTATTAAATATTGATATGTCAGATGAATCATTAAAAAGATTTATAGATAATCTAGAGTGGTCAGCAGATGCGAAATCATCACTATATTCTTTTTCAAAAGCTACAATAGTTGTTGGCAACCAAATAATAAAAATTGGTCGAAAGATATTAGATATTGTTTGCCTTATATATAAAGAATTTCCGCTAGTAACATTTGGTACCATCTGCGGGGCTTTGATAGGGCTTTTGATATCGGCAATCCCTATTTTAGGAATTGTATTAGGTCCAATATTCACACCAATAGCAATGGCACTTGGTCTAATTGTAGGGACTGTTGCTGAAACGGGGAATAAACTGCTCGACTCGAAAATTCATGAAATTGCCGCTAGTTTTCATCCACTTAATGTTAGTTTATAACTAATGAGTGCTGCAGAGACAGAAAACTGGTTTGATGGTATTGAATCAGTAGTCTCTGAACCTTTAAAGTTTAAGGCTAAGCTGGCGATAGGAGAGGAGGCTTATACTTCTCTTAGATTAAAAAATACTGCTAATGATATTTGGGATGTGGCCGGTGTCGCAACAGTGACAGCAAGTGTTGCAAAATCAGCAGCTGTAGCCTCTACTTTTTTTACGCCAACTGGAATACTTGCTTTTTTAGGAGTGGGAACAGCGGTTACACCCGTAGGTTGGGTCATTGCAGCATCTGTGTTAGCCAGTGGAGCTTGGTTTGGTATAACGCGGCACTTAAAAAGTGTTTCGTCAGGCAAAGTAACGACAATACCAACGTTTATTAATACGCCGATGGATGTTATCGCGCTTGGTTTATTCGATCTCATCGCTCCATTAGCACTAAAAATTGCCGATGTAGATGGTCATATTCATGAGAAAGAAAGGGAACTCATTATTTCTTATTTTGTAAATGAATGGGGCTACGACTCAAACTTTGTCAATCAAGGGATCACGTTTACTGAATCTAAGCTTTCTGAATTTAAAATCAAAGAAGTAGCTAAGGTACTTGCCGAATTTAAGAAAGCAAATCCAGACTGCAATTACAAAACAATGACTCAGGAAACTTTATCATTCTTGAAAGAGATTATAGAAGTAGACGGAAAAATAGATGAACGTGAAGAAATGGCTGTAGAAAAAGTAGAAGCTATTTTCGAAGAAATTAACCAAATATCATTCAAAAAAATAGCACTAGATGGTATGGGTAATATTAAGGAAGGCGCAGAGAGAGTTATTAGCAAATTGAAACCAAACTAACATATCATCCGATACCTCTGACGACCTGTCGTTTCCTAAAAACAGTAATCTTGCCCCGCATTTTCAGACTATCAGAATTCCAGTTTTGTTGTTAGGTGTGTCCTCCCGTCCTACCAACCCCCAGGATATGAATCCCGGGGGCGAGCACCAACATCTACAATGATGCAGACAGAATGAAACGTTGGAAGGTGTTACTAGAAAGAGGGGGAGGGATGCGCTACGAGATGTGGTGACGCAATGTGTAGGGATCTTCTGCTGCTTCATGTGTCCAGATGTCATCGGGATAATCGCCAGCCATTAACCTTGCCTGATTATTCACGGCTTGAGCAAAGTCTTCTTCAGGCAGTTCCCAAGCAGAAACGGTGTCAATCGCGTCGATTAAATAGTTTTGAAAGTTTTGCATGTGTACCTCCGTAGAGTAGTGTTATCGTTTGAAGAAAAACATGACCACAGCTATTACTAATAAGAACCCAATGATCTGCGCTGGGTACATTGAAGTAATAAAAGCTGCGACCACGCATAGGACGGTCTGTTTGGGGTAAAACTGATAGACACAGACCAAGACTAAAATCAGTGTTAACGTCAGCATGGTTTTCTAGTAGGTGAGTGGGTTAAAAGAATCGAGTTTGTAAGGCTCGGTATAGGACCGGTAATTGTTAAAGGTGAAATTAAAACGCTTTGTTTTCTTGAAGTTAGTGCGGGGGACTCGGTGACTAAGAGTACCTGGGATAGTGGTAGTCGTATCTTAGCCATGTAGGCAGTTATTCGACTAAAGATAAAGCCTGATTAAGTTTATGCTATGAGTTTATGTAGAAGGTTGGTGTGTAAAAACACATTGGACAGAGTAAGCAGTTTTTATTTTTTCCATTGAGCTTCTCCAAATACGCCTGGAACCTCTATTAGTCCTTTTGCTAAATCAATGACACAAAGCCTCATGGTAAAAGGTCCATCTGAGCCTTCATTCCTATAGCCCATGTCAATGACGATGTTTCCATTTTTTCCCCACGTGTCGATAGTTTTAGTTTCCAGGGAGATGTAGTCCTTTACTTTCATATTCTCTTTGATGAAGTTTTCACATTGTTTTATTGCAAAGGCGGTATCTTTTGAAGAATTATCAGAACAACCTGTGGCAAGAATAAAAATAAATATGAGAAGAGTATAAGTTTTCATTTTTTGCTCCTAATTAATGTAGTATTTAAAAGTTGAGTAAGATCTATCAACGACATGTATATGACCATCTGATGCAGCCGTTACTTCTTAGTGGTCTTTTTCTTTCTGGTAGCAGGGGTTTCCTTAGTGACTGTCTTCTTAGCCGCTTTCTTTACCGCAGTCCGTTTCTTGGCAACATTCATAGCAACCTTGGAAGACGTCATTGCTTTCATCTCGTCATTGAACGGCTTGAAGTCGAGTAGCTCATGATTACGCTTTTTATCTTTCAAGGGTTGTACTAACTTGAGGTGTTTTAATGCAGCTAATAGAAAAGAAGGTGTGTTGACAGATTTACCTTTGAACAGTGGATACAAAAACAAAGATGTAATCGGGACGTCCTTAGGACATTGTTTCAATGTTTGTTGAATGGCATCCCAAGCAACCCATTCATTACTATAGAATCCGCCACCTGTATTATTGGTGATACGGAAGTAAATCTTTGAGTCAGGTGTGCATCCGATGTTATAGGTGATTTTGGCTGAGGCTGAGAGGGTGTTGCAGGTTTCTGTTTTGAGGATACGTATTTCTTCTGTTTGTTTCATGTGGTTCTCCTAAGATTGTTTGATATGTAAATTTTTAAGGAAGCTAAATGGTGCGATGTGCATTTATTACTGTTCACACATTTCTTCCAGTAACGTACGCAGTTCTCCTTTGACCCAACCAGCGTTTGGTATGACAAAGCCAAGGCCGTATTCATTATTGGCAAGATAGACGGCATAGAAAAAGTCATCGCGTAAACTGGCTCCTTCCCAAAGCACATCTATCAAACGACAACCCACAGGCTCAAGTACACGGTCGACGTCGTCTTCCTCGATCAATATGAGATATCCAAAATCTTGATAGTTGTACGGGTGTCCTTCCCATGTGTACGCCTTGATTAAGACATCGATGAGTTCCTTCATGAGTGGATATACAGGGTCGTGAGAATCGATCTGTGATAGATCGTCAGCACTTTTAAATAACAGCATAGGTTTGATACCTCCTAAAAATCCGCAGTACATAAATGCACGGCAGGTTATTTGTAGTTAAAAATATTTTTATATTTATCATATAAGATACTGTTATTTATGAAGTTTTTAATTATTAAAATGTGTCTTTGGGGATATTAAGGGCAGGTTGCTAGTGTTTTATTAGGTAAGTATTCGTGTAGATATGAGGTATGTCTGTCAGGTGGCGAGGGAGTTGTAATGCTGTGTAGTCGTTGAGGTTGGCGCTGAGAAATGAAGCTTGGAATGGAGGGTGGCGGAGTGATAAATCGATGATTTTATTCGGGATAGTTTTAAAAGTGATAGAAAAATACATTACGCTCGGCGTGAACATGCAGTAGGGATAGGTGGGTTACGTACTAAAGAATTGGAGCATATTCGTTACAAAAAGTGCGGGTATAAACCTAATTATAATAATGTACATTAAAAATAACTGAATCAGACCCATCTCAAAGAGTATAAGTGCTTCAAAATTAAGTCAAAATAAGGCAAAGTTAACTTATAGGGAAAATAATAATAGGTTGCTGAAGTTGGGGAGACTTCGGGGTATGGATGAAAAAGTCAGTCCGTTAAAGGCGAAACCACTTCGCCAGCCTGGGCAGTCTGTTCAGGAAGAAATGCAGAAGATTCTTGATGACAAAATAGGCGGCTATCTAATGATGATAGCGATGCTGTTGTTTTTGATTTTCTATAGTTGGTACATATGGTATCAAAATACGATTCCTAACCCCCTAAGCATCACAATTATCACGCTTCCAATAATTATTTATTGTTTTATTAAAGGGATTGTTGCTTTCAAGCAATTAAAAAACCTTAAGCTAGGCAGGGATGGTGAAAAAATAGTCGGCCAAGAACTGGAAAAACTGAGAACTCAGGGATGTATGGTCTTTCATGACATCGTTGGAGATAACTTTAATATTGATCATGTGGTTGTATCTGATAAAGGAATATTTCTGGTTGAAACGAAAACATATTCGAAACCAAATTTTGTAAATCCAAAAGTACGTTATGAAAAAGGCCAACTTACGATTAATGGATTAGGTGATATGTCAAAAATAATCACTCAGGTTAAAGCATCGAGTACTTGGTTAAAAAGGACGTTAGAAGAATCGACAGGTAAAACATTTTTAATTAAGCCGGTCATTCTTTTTCCTGGGTGGTTTGTTGAATCTCCTAATGATTCTGAGATATGGGTTCTAGAACCTAAACAGTTTCCATATTACATAAGTAAGAAAAAAGAAATTGTTTCTCTAGAAGATAAGAAGTTAGCTGCATATCATTTGAGTCGATATATAAGAGCGTTATAGATTGAAATGACTTTAACAGAAGCCCAAACCAGAAAAGAAATTATCGACTCTAAATTAAACGAGTCAGGTTGGGATGTTAATGATGTAACTAAAGTTATTGAAGAATTTGATATAGCAGTTGATTTGCCGGAAGGAATTAGAGAACCAAGAACTAAATATGAAGGGCATCAATTCAGTGATTACGTCCTTCTTGGTAAAGATGGTAAGTCTCTCGCTGTCGTTGAAGCCAAAAAAACATCTAAAGATTCTGAACTAGGTCGGGAGCAAGCAAAACAATATTGCTACAACATTCAAAAAGACAAAGGCGGTGAACTGCCATTCTGTTTTTATACAAATGGATTAGAAATATTCTTCTGGGATCTTGAAAATTATCCACCAAGAAAAGTAATTGGATTCCCAACCAGAGATGATCTCGAACGGCTAAGTTATATTCGCCGTAACCGAAAACCTCTTAGCAGTGAACTTATCAATACCGATATAGCCGGGCGCGACTATCAAATCCGCGCAATCCGTACTGCATTGGAAGGAATAGAACAGAAAAAAAGAGACTTTCTGTTAATTATGGCAACAGGCACCGGTAAGACGCGAACTTGTATCGCGTTGGTTGATGCCTTAATGCGTGCCAGTTATGTGGAGCATGTTCTTTTTTTAGTAGATCGTATTGGCTTAAGAGAACAGGCACTATCAGCTTTCAAAGAACATCTACCTAATGAACCTCGTTGGCCCAAGATTGGAGAGAAATTGATTGCTAAAGACAGGCGTATATATGTGTCGACTTATCCGACCATGCTCAACATTATTCGTGATCAAGAAAAGCCGCTATCACCACATTTCTTTGATTTGGTAGTAGTCGATGAAAGTCATCGTTCTATCTACAACACTTATCAAGAAGTACTGGGCTATTTCAAGGCAATAAACCTGGGGCTTACCGCTACACCAACGGACGTTATCGATCACAATACGTTTAAGTTGTTCCATTGTGAAGATGGCTTGCCGACATTCGCTTATACCTATGATGAAGCAGTTAATAGCCAACCACCTTATCTTTGCGATTTTCAAGTAATGAAAATCCAGACTAAATTTCAAAAAGAAGGGATTAGTAAACGCACTATCAGTCTGGAAGATCAAAAACGGCTTATCCTTGAAGGTAAGGATATTGAAGAAATTAATTTTGAAGGCACTCAATTAGAAAAACAGGTTATAAACAAAGGCACTAATACACTCATTGTCAAAGAATACATGGAAGAGTGTATAAAAGATGATAATGGTGTATTGCCCGGTAAAACGATTTTCTTTTGTGCTTCCAAGGCACATGCTCGTCGTATGGAAGAAATCTTCGATAAGTTATTTCCTCAATATAAAGGTGATTTAGCCAAGGTCATGGTTTCTGACGATCCTCGAGTTTATGGAAAAGGTGGTTTGCTTGATCAATTTAAGAATAACGATATGCCTCGTATTGCTATCAGTGTCGATATGCTTGATACGGGTATTGATATACTGGAAATTGTTAATCTGGTTTTTGCCAAGCCCGTTTATTCCTATACAAAATTCTGGCAAATGATCGGGCGTGGTACACGGCTATTAGAACCAAAAAAAATCAAACCCTGGTGTACTGAAAAAGATGTCTTTCTCATTCTCGATTGCTGGGACAATTTTGAATATTTCAAGCTAAAACCAAAAGGTAAAGAACTTAAAGGACAATTACCGTTGCCAGTTCGCCTGGTAGGTGTACGCATTAATAAAATCGAAAAAGCAATTGAATATAGCAAGATGGATATTGTCGAAAAAGAAGTCAATATCTTGCGACAACAGATTCAATCTTTACCACAAGACTCCGTTGTTATCATTGAGGCGGCGGCCGCATTAAAACCACTGTCTGATGATAATTACTGGACAAAACTATCCTCGAAAAAAATCGAATACTTAAGAACTGAAATAAAGCCATTATTCCGCACCTTGTCAGGTGTCGATTTCAAAGCCATGCGTTTCGAAAAAGATGTATTGGAAACCTCGTTAGCCTTACTGGGTAAAGAAGCAGACAATAAAGAAGATATGGAGCGATTTGAAGTATTACAAGAAGCGGTAATTGAACAAATCAGCGAGCTACCATTAAGTGTTCCCATGGTTAAACGACAGGAGAATCTCATTAAAGCCGCACAACAAATTTCTTATTGGTTGGATTGCACGGACTCGGATTTAGATGATCTCGCAGATAAGCTGGCTCCATTAATGAAATTTCGTGAGGGAAGTGGTAATGGTGAAGACCCGGTTAATGTTGATTTTCAAGATGAAATACATAAAAAAGAAACCGTAAAATTTGGACCAAAGAATGAAGCCGTTAGTGTCAGTCGTTATCGTGAAATGGTCGAGAATATGATATTAGAACTGACGGAAAACAATCCTATCTTGCAAAAGATTGAACAAGGTCAAGACATTAATAGTGAGGAAACGGAACAATTAGCACAAATGCTCAATGAAGAGCATCCACATATCACAGAAGATCTTTTGCGTAAGGTGTATCAAAACCGTAAGGCGCGTTTTATTCAGTTTATTCGGCATATACTGGGCATTGAAGTACTAGCCAGTTTTCCAGAAACAGTCAGCCAGGCTTTTGATCAATTTATAACCGAACATAGTAATTTAAATACCCGCCAATTGGAGTTCTTGCGTATATTAAAAGATTTTATAATTGAACGGGAAAAGGTGGAAAAACGAGACTTAATACAGTCACCTTTTACTATTATTCACCCACAAGGTATTCGTGGTGTATTCAGTCCGAATGAAATAAACGAAATACTTAACTTAACTGAACAATTGGCAGCATAGTGCGACAATACGAAAACTAATATAGAGAAATAGCATGTTACAAAATAACCCAATCATCAAGAGTAAAATCGATCAGCTTTGGAATAAGTTCTGGAGTGGTGGTATTTCAAACCCACTAGATGCTATCTCGCAAATTACTTATCTATTATTCATGAAACGATTGGACGAACTGGATCATAAGAAGCATCAGGATGCCGATTTTACTGGAGAGAAATACACTTCAAGATTTTCAGGTTTTTGGGTGCCACCGGAATACCGATATAAGCCAACGGAAGAAGAAGAGAAAGATTCAAAAAAGGCTATAAAGATAAAAGAAGAAAAAGAAAAACCGTATAGAGTCGAGAAAGAAAATCTACGCTGGAGTGAGTTTAAACACATGCAAGCAGATGAAATGCTGATACATGTACAATCGAAAGTGTTCCCGTTTTTAAAAGACATGAACGGGACAGAATCAAATTTCACTCATCACATGAAGAATGCAGTATTTATTATTCCAAAATCTTCTTTATTAGTAGAAGCAATTAAAACAATAGATGAATTATTTCTTGAGATGGAAAAAGATTCTGAAGAAAAGGGGCAAGCTTTTCAGGATATTCAAGGCGATGTCTATGAATATTTGTTATCAGAGATTGCAACTGCCGGTAAGAACGGACAGTTTCGAACACCAAGGCACATTATCAAACTCATAGCCGAATTAGTACAACCACAATTAGGCAATCGTATTGCTGATCCTGCTTGCGGTACAGGTGGTTTTTTATTGGGTGCATATCAATACATTGTTTCCCAGTTAGCAAAGAAAGATAAAGTTGAATTACAAATAGATGAAGATGGATTTCAACGTGCCTCGATCAGTGCCAGTTTAAATGAAGAACGCAAACAATTATTGAATGACAGTCTTTACGGTTATGACATCGATAGCACAATGGTTCGTTTAGGTTTAATGAATATGATGATGCACGGCATTGATGAACCACATATTGATTATAAAGATACTTTAAGTAAAAGTTTTGATGAAGATAATCAATACCATGTCATTATGGCGAATCCGCCTTTCACTGGAAGCATTGATAAAGGCGATATAAATGAAAATTTGAGCCTAAGTACAACAAAGACAGAACTACTCTTTCTGGAAAACATCTATCGCATGTTGCGTAAAGGCGGTACTGCAGGCGTAATCATTCCCCAAGGCGTTTTGTTTGGAGCAGGAAAGGCCTTTGTTGCAGCACGTGAATTGTTAGTAGAACGATGTGAACTTAAAGCCGTAGTCGCCATGCCAAGTGGTGTATTCAAACCCTATGCCGGAGTAGCAACGGCTATACTGATTTTTACCAAAGTTTACGATAAGGAAGATAAAGTTGATGAACCGGCAACGCAATATATTTGGTTCTATGAAATGTTGAACGATGGTTACTCACTGGATGACAAACGTAATAAGTTAAAGAAATTTGATGGAAAAGATGATTGGGGTGATCTACAAGATATCGTCAAAAAATATCATGAACAAGATATCAAAAAAGACAATGATCGGACTCGCCAATGGTTCATGGTGTCGTATAGTGAAATCAAAGAAGAGAATTATGATCTCAGTTTAAGTCGTTATAAGGAAGAGATATTCGAAGAAATAAAGTACGAAGAGCCGGGGTATATATTGAAGAAACTTATTACCAGTGAAGTTGGTGAGGAGGTAGATGAAAAAATCATAAAGAAACTTAAAGGTGGAATAATTAAAGAGTTATTAGAATTAAAAGGAATGATTAAATGAAAAAACCATCACTAGTCGTTCCTAAGAAGTGGGATGTGCAGCCTATTCCGAATTTATTATTCTTTCAAGAAGGTCCTGGTGTAAGAAAATGGCAATTCCAAGATAAAGGCGTAAAGCTATTGAATGTTAGTAATATAAACGATGGCAAATTAGATTTGACAGCAACTTCTATTTATTTAACAGAAGAAGAAGCATATGGAAAATATTCACACTTTTTAGTTGACGCAGGTGATTTAGTTATTGGCAGCTCTGGAATTGTAGTTGAAAACTTTCATAATAAAATTGCATTTGTTAAGGAAGAACATCTTCCTCTTTGTATGAATACAAGTACTGTAAGGTTTAAAACACTTAATAATGATGTTTTGAATTTAGGTTTTTTTAGAATATTTTTAGGCACAAATTACTTTAAGAATCAGTTGAAGAAATTAATTACTGGTTCTGCGCAATTAAATTTTGGGCCAAGCCACTTAAAAAAAATCATGGTGCCTTTGCCACCAATAAAAGATCAAATTCGTATTGCTTCTCTACTAGATCGTGTCGAGACACTTATCACAACCCGAAAAAACAACTTACAAGAATTAAATAATTTTCTAAAAAGTATTTTTTTAGAAATGTTTGGTGAATATCTCAAGAACGAAGAAAGTTATATGCCGATAACCAATATAGCTGATTTTATTGATTATAGAGGGAAAACTCCTCCTCGAGTGAACAAAGGCATTCCATTAATTAATGCTAAGTGTGTTAGACAGGGGTACTTTGATGACACAAGAATTGATTATATTGAAGAGTCTACATACAAAAAAATTATGACCCGAGGGTTACCAAAAGCCGGAGATGTGCTATTTACTACTGAAGGCGCGACTATGGGATTTACTTGTAGAATTCCAAAAGATTATCAAAATTTTGCAGTAGGACAAAGACTCATAACACTTCAATGTAAGAATGGTTACAGTCCAATAGTTTTAGATTTCGTTTTAAATCATCCACACATTCAAAAAAAAATATCTAACAGAAAGTCTGGCAGTGCGGCTTTAGGAATACGAGCAGCAGAATTTGCAAAAATAGCACTTCCACAGCCACCGAAAAATCTTCATGAGAAATTTACAAAAATTGTTGAGAAAGTGGAATCTCTTAAAAAAGTATATTCAGAAAATTTGATTATCCTTAAAAACCTTTATGAAGTACTCAGCCAAAAAGCTTTCAAAGGTGAACTCGATTTAAGCCGTATACCAATACCGAAAGAAATAAGGCAATCAGTTCAACAACAAACTGTTATAAGTGATGAATTAGTTTCTACTGATGAAATAGAATCAGCGGATACAGTTCCGATATTCGATCAAGACTTACATGAGAAATTATTAGAAGGCTATCTAGAAAAATTTCTTCAAGAACAAGATAGCTATGAGTTTCGAGTTGAAGAATTTATCCAGGAGAATATCCATATTTTCGAGGAATATTTAGGCGAAGAGAGTCAGCGTTCGAATTTAGATGATTATGACATGATTAAGGATCAGCTATTTAACTTAATAAAAGAAGGAAAAATTGAACAAACTTTTGTCGAAAATGAAGATGAAATTACAGATAGCGAGATAAGGTTAAAAGTAAAAGGATAATTCAGGATGAAGCTATTACGGCTCAAGCTAAACAAACCATTCCGTAGTCTACATACAGGCTTTGAAGTAAATTTCGTACGAGATTGGGGTCGTGATGAGCTTTTTCAAAATAAAGAATTTAATTTTGCTCCTTATGTTTTGGCGGGTCGTAATGGCAGCGGCAAATCAAATGTTTTAGAAGTATTGGCGGCGATTTTTTTTCATATCGAATGTATGTATCTTGAAACAACCCCAGCAAGCTTTGTGTACGATGAAGTAAATAATGGAGAGGGATATCGGGCTAAAAAAGCTAGTCCTGATGCCTTTGAGCTTGAATATTTGATTACAGTTCCTGAAGAATATAATAGTAAACGGGGCAAAGGGATGGCACATATTCAAATTATTAAGCAAATTAACGAGACACCAAAGGTTTTGTTTTTAAACAGGGAAGAGTTTGATGAGTTTGATTCTGAGGTCAATGAATTAAAGCGTTTAGAAGTAAAAGATTTTTTACCTGAATATATACTCGCCTATTCTTCCGGGGAAAATGAAATACTGAGTTTACCTTTTTTCAAGATGAGGTTTATTCATTTAGATGAGTATATTGAGCGTCTAGTCGACGAAAAGGATTATAGAGGTGTCCCAGAAGGAAGACTCATTTATCTGGATAATTCATATAGCCAGGCGGTTCTTTTATCCAATTATCTTGCTCGTGATCCTGATGAAGATAATAGAAAAGATTTAAAACCTTTTTTAGATGTTCTCGGGATAGAAGAAATCCAAAATTTCCGCATCATCATTCGTAAACACGTTGAATTCGATAAAGATACATTTGATCGAATGATGGGAGAGGCATTAATAAAAAGGCTCATTCTCGATTTGGAGACTGATGAAGATGCTCCTTATCACTATGATATTACTGCCTTGGTTGAAAATACCATTAAGAAATTAAAATCCTGTTCCACGGTCTATTATGAAGATGATGAAGAAAGCATAATTTACCTAGATTATCTGGTTAACGATGCTACAAAAAAAGCATTTAAACTGCACTTTGGCAGTCCACTTGAATTGTTTCAGGCATTACAGGTTTTACTGTGTTTAAACTTATATACCGTTAGCGCAAAATCAAAACAAGAACTATATAACTCTCCAAGTATTTACGTGAATGAAACCGTACCCGTTCTGGCTTCAGATGAACGCGTTATGCGGATTAAGCATTTTGATATAAAAAGAAAGGGATTGGATGATACGGTTTTACTCAAATCATTCTCAGATGGTGAATTTCAATATTTGCATAGTCTTGGTTTATGTCTTCTTTATAAAAACACCAATAGCTTGTTTTTGCTGGATGAAGCGGAAACACATTTTAATCCCGATTGGCGCTCAGGGTTTATATCTGTTATCCGTGATTGTTTTAAATTAGCAAATTCAGATAAGCAGAGAGAAATGCTAATTACTACGCATTCACCTTTTTTAATTTCTGATAGCAAACCAGAAAATGTATTTCTCTTTGAGAAAGATGAAAAAGAAAATATCGTCAAAATCGAAACTCCAAAATTCAATACACTGGGCACATCGATAAATAAAATCACTATGGATATCTTTAATAAAAAAGAAACCATAGGAGGTTATGCTGATCAGTTATTAGAACAGTTTGAGCAACGTTTTGAGGAAATGAAAGCAGATGTAGATACAGAAGAGAAACAAACGCTGATTGATGAAATTAATCATAAGCTTGGTGATTCTGTGGAAAAGATTCTGTTAATAAAAACAATTTTGGATAGTATGGATCCTGGTTTTGATTCGGATCCTGATCCTGGGGGTGGCGGTCCAAAACCAAGGAAAATTAGACCTCGACCAGACCGTGGACCAGTACTAAATGGTGATGAAAAAACCATACCAGATTCATCCGATGAAGAAGAAAAAAAATCAAAACAGGTCTTTGCCGAATTCTGACAATGTTATTTCCCTATACCTACATATCCTATTCAATGGAAAATATGCAGTCTTACATAGATTACATTTTTAATAATGTGTGGTGTAAAGCGAAAAATAAGAAGTATGATGTGAATTCGCTTTTTAAAGGTAATAAAGAACTCAAGGACATAATAATTGAGCTAGACACTAGTGAATTGAAAGGTGCAGAATTTTTCTTAAAGGGGTTGCAACTCATATTTGAAGATTTTAAATCTTTAAAGCCAGCCCAAATTAAATTATTAAAACATTGGTATCAATCAAATAACAACATTGAGCTTTGTTGTTTAAGAGACTCATCAGTATCTCCTGTAACTTATGCTGATATATCAGCAGCTATTTCATCAGAATTTAGTAAACATCTGAAGGATTTTTATAAAAATCTCTATTCACAAGATTTTCTAGCATTGGAATCAATAAAAAATAGAGTTGGAGATATAGATGAACATTACCAGCGCTTTATGAGTATAAACAAAAAAGGGAAATGTCCTTTTTGTGGAATAAATATCATGAAGGGCATCTACCATACTAAACGGGAAGCTTATGATCACTATTTACCAAAGGACAAATATCCATTTAATTCAATTAATTTTTACAATCTTGTGCCAGCATGTCATGAATGTAATAGTAGTTATAAACTGAGCATCAATCCTTTACTTCCAATTAAAAACCCATTGATTTCTGGAGCTTCGGAGGGGCGTAAAGCTTTTTATCCTTTTAGTAGCAATACATATAGTATTAAGATTGAAATGGTATTAAGTACTTCAAATTGGAATGATATTAGCCCAGATGACATACAAATCAATATGAAACCTAACTCACTTAGAGAAATGATTGATACATGGTTAGACGTTTATGGAATTGATGAGCGGTACAAGGCCAAATGTTGTGGAGAGAGTGATGGTAAAGGTTGGATAGTTCAAGTGTTAGATGAATGGAAACACGATGGTCGAGAACCAGATGAGTTTTTAAAAACTTTATCGAGACAAACAAGAAATACACCTTATTGCGATGATAATTTTTTAAAAAAACCTTTTTTAGATGCATGTCAAAAACGAGGACTATTTGAAGTGTAAATTATGACTAATATTCATTTACATTCGAAATGAAGAACAATGGTCTGTATATTCTGTAAGGAATCAAGTACCTCATCAAAAAGCGTTGAGCACATTATTCCTGAGTCTATAGGAAATAAGCGATTAGTACTGCCTGCAGGGATTGTTTGCGATAAATGTAATAATTATTTCTCTAGTAAAGTGGAGAAACCAGTTTTATCTCATCAATCAATGCGAAATATTCGAGGTTGGTATCAAGTGCCAACAAAGAGAGGAAGAAAACCTTCTGTAAAAGGATGTATTGCTGGTACCGATGTAGAAGTCGGGATGAAGCTATCCAAAGACAATAAATTGCAGATTGACCCAGAAAAAGAAAAAGATAAAAGGGTTGTTGATGCTGTACTTGCAAGGATGAATTCTGGTTTGGAATTTCCTCCAATTATATTTCCTATAGAAATAGATCCTCCCCGAAAAGAAATGTCTCGATTTCTTGCAAAGATGGCATTAGAAACAATTGCATATAGGTTTCAACAAGAAGAACAAAAACAGAACTTAGCTTTAGAACCACACTATGATTTGATTAGAAATTATTCTAGATATGGTTCAGGTGTTAAGGAATGGCCTTATCACAGCAGAGCAATATTTCCAATGGATACTGAAATGAGGCATCCCAAAACAGGTGAGTGGGTCCAAGCTGGTTTTGGGCATGACATATTATTAACTTCGCACCCTGAAACCTATTTTGTATTTATGTTGTATGGTGTTGAATTTGTAATTAATCTTGGTGGGCCATCAGTTAAAGGTTATGAAAACTGGTTACATGAGAATGATAAAAATAGTCCAATCCTTAAAAGAATGAATGTGAACTTGGTTTCGAAAAATGATAATGGGAAAACTCGGTATTTTCTTGAGAACTATGATGGATAATCAGGAGCAGCTTAATAAAGGTAAATATTATGGCAGTAATACTTAACCACGATGACAGTCTTTTTGAGTTATATAACTACGAGAATGAAGCGTCTTTTGAAAACGATGTTGTGGAGCATGCTGAATATATATTTGGAAGCTCTTCGATTTACATCGACATTAAAAAAAGAGTAAAAGGAAATAACATTATCACTATACCGGACGGATATGTCCTGGATTTAGCTGATCCAGAACAACCAAAGCTATTTGTAGTTGAAAATGAGATTGTAGGACATGATCCTTTTAAGCACATTGGGATCCAAATGCTTAAATTTGTTACAAGCTTTGAAGACGCACAAAGAAATATTAGAAATTTTCTTATGGAAGAGATAGATAAAGATAAAAATAAATATAAAAAATTAGAGCAAGCAGTCAGCGAGTCAACATTTAGAAATATTGATGCCTATTTAGATGAAGCAGTTTACGGAGACTTTAAAGGCCTGGTTATTATTGATGAGGCAAGGGAAGAGCTGCATCAGGTAATTCGCAGGATAAATGCAAATATTTCAGTACTAGAATTTAAAGCATATGTAGATAGTAAGGGTAGATGGTTAATGCAGTACGATACCCTTTATGATGAATATGAAGAACCTTCAATTGCGAAGAATGGCAAGAAAAAAATAGATCCTGCAACCAAGGCCATGCGACGTAAGAGACGAGCTAAAGCTGACACAGTAATAGTTCCGGCACGAGAAGAGGGATTTAAGGAAGTATTTCTTGGACAAGATCAGTGGTATTCAATTCGAATAGGTGCCGCGATGAAAGATAAATTAAGGTATATAGCTGCATATCAAGTGGCACCAGAAAGTAAAGTTACCCATATAGCAGAAATAGAATGTATAAAACCTTATAAAGACACGGGCAAATACATAGTAGTATTTAAAAATTCGGCTAAAAAATTAAAAAGGTCTATTCCAGTTAAAGATGTTAAATATGCACCGCAAGGACCTACATATGTAAGTCGAGATGATTTACTAAAAGCATCATATTTAGAGCAAGCAACATTTATATAACTTTTCAGCAAAAAAAAAGACCTTAAAGATTGCTCTTTAAAGTCTTTTCGTTTGGCTCCCCGGGACAGGCTCGAACTGCCGACCTAGTGATTAACAGTCACCCGCTCTACCGACTGAGCTACCGGGGAATAATCTTCGTCAATATTAAATTTGTTTCGGATGCCTTCGTTTAACTTACAGTTTGTTTTCGTAAACTGTACCGACTGCATCCCTCCGGGGCATAAAAGCATACCGGGGTATATTCGAGAACGCGTAGTCTACTGATGCTCTCAGACAGGGTCAACACTCTATTCTAGTTAATTGCTTTCTAACGCGGCCTTGATTCTTTCCATACTCTTTTCAAGGTTTTCCATGCTGGTAGCAAATGATATTCGCATACAGCCGGGTGCGCCAAATGCCGAACCTGGCACCATGGCGACTTCCGCTTTTTCCAGAAAGAATTCTGCTAGCTCTATGTCATTATTAATACCATCAAGCTTTTCTATCAAACCATTCATGTCGGGGAAGCTGTAAAAGGTGCCTTCTGAAGCAAGGCAGTTGATACCGTCGATGGCTTGTAATGACTTTAAGACAAAGTCGTGTCTCTCTTTGAATATCCCGGTGCTTTCTTTGATGTAGGTCTGATCGCCATCCAATGCGGCTACTGCGGCAGCCTGTGCCATGGAGCTTGCATTTGAAGTGCTTTGAGATTGAATTTTTTTCATGCCCTTGATGATAGATTCAGGACCACCGACGTAACCAATACGCCAACCCGTCATTGAATAGGCCTTGGAGACACCATTGACGACGATAGTTTGATCATAGAGATCAGGACAGGCATTGACGATGTTAACGAATTTATCTTGCCCCCACAGGATATGTTCATAGATATCGTCCGTTACTATGAGAATGTCGCGGTGTTCGACCAAGACTTCACCGAGTGCGGCTAGTTCTTCTTCACTATAGCTGACGCCTGACGGATTAGATGGGCTATTGAAGACCACCATTCTAGTTCTATCAGAAATTGCGCCGCGTAGTTTGTCCGGGGTGATCTTGAAATTGTCAGCAATCGTGGTTTTTAAGATAACAGGCTCTGCACCGGCCAGTTTTGCCATGTCGGGATAAGAAACCCAATAGGGGGCAGGGATGATGATTTCATCGCCTGGATTTAAGGTCGCTTGAAACAGGTTATAAAGACTGTGTTTTGCGCCACAAGACACGAGGATTTGATTGTTGTTATAAACAAGGTCATTCTCGCGTTTGAATTTATTGATAATCGCGAGCTTTAAATCAGCCGTGCCATCGACCGCGGTATACTTGGTTTGTCCCTTTTTCAGGGCTTGTATCGCAGCTTCTTTAATATGTTCCGGGGTGTCAAAATCAGGTTCGCCGGCGCCAAGGCCAATAATATCTTTGCCTTCTGCTCGAAGTTCAGCTGCGCGTGCAGTGACCGCAAGTGTTGGTGATGGTTTAATGCTTTGCGCGCGATGTGATAATGGTATGTCCAATTTTAAAGCCTCTATTTGGTGTTTCGATTTCTGATTTAATATATTGTCTGAGCATACAGATTTTAATATTAATTATACAAAGTAAAATTATAAAAATATTCGATATTTTGGCATGCCGCTCTCGTACTTCTTTGTTCTTCGCGGTATAAGGTCACCCTGACCAAAAGGCCGTGTAATATACTAGAAACGACTCGCTTAACAAACATAATATGAAAGAATTTTCACTAGTGTCCGACTTTGTGCCCGCGGGTGATCAACCCACCGCGATCGCTGGCTTAAACGAAGGCTTGGTCGATGGATTGGCCTATCAAACCTTACTTGGCGTTACCGGTTCCGGTAAGACGTTTTCCATCGCCAATGTCATCCAGGAACAGCAAAGACCGACTATGCTCCTGGCGCCAAACAAGACCCTGGCTGCGCAGTTATATGGCGAGATGCGTGAGTTTTTCCCCAATAATGCTGTTGAATATTTCGTCTCTTATTACGACTATTATCAGCCAGAAGCGTATGTCCCGGCATCAGATACCTTTATAGAAAAAGATGCCTCAATAAATGAGCATATTGAACAGATGCGGCTGTCGGCGACAAAAGCGATTTTGGAACGACGAGATACGATCATTGTTGCCAGTGTTTCAGCGATATATGGATTGGGCGATCCATCTAGTTATCTGAAGATGGTGTTGCATCTGGACAAGGGGGACATAGTCGATCAACGAACCCTGTTACGCAGACTGACGGAACTACAATACAAGCGTAATGAGGTCGAGCTCCATCGCGGGACGTTTCGTACGCGTGGTGATGTTCTCGATATCTTCCCTGCGGAATCAGAACGCGAAGCGATACGCGTGGAATTATTTGACGACGAGATTGAATCGATCAGTCAATTCGACCCATTAACAGGAGCAGTAAACCGTAAACTGCCACGTGTCACGATTCATCCCAAAACGCACTACGTGACACAGCGACAGGTGTTGTTGGATGCGGTTGAGTCGATCAAAGTCGAATTAAAAGAACGCCTGGAACAACTCGAATCACTGAATAAATTGGTTGAGTATCAACGTTTGGAGCAACGAACGCGCTTTGATATCGAGATGATCAATGAGATTGGTTATTGCTCCGGGATAGAAAATTACTCGCGCTATCTATCCGGGCGCGATGCGGGCCAGCCACCGCCAACCTTGCTTGATTACCTGCCTAAAGATGCCTTGCTGATAATCGACGAGAGTCATGTCACGGTGCCACAGTTAGGGGCCATGTATAAAGGCGACCGTGCGCGCAAGGAAAACCTGATCGAGTATGGTTTTCGTCTGCCTTCTGCATTAGATAATCGCCCATTAAGATTTGATGAATTTGAAAGACTCGCACCACAAACAATATTTGTCTCTGCGACACCAAGGGCTTATGAAGAAGAACATTCAGGCAAGATTGTTGAGCAGGTGGTTAGGCCAACAGGATTAATAGACCCTGAGATCGATGTACGACCGGTTACGACACAAGTTGATGACCTGCTGTCAGAGATCAATCTTCGCGTAGCGGTTGATGAACGCGTATTGGTCACGACATTAACAAAACGCATGGCAGAAGATTTAACCGATTACCTGTCAGAACATGGTATTCAGGTGCGTTACCTGCATTCAGATGTCGATACGGTTGAGCGTGTTGAGATTATTCGTGATCTTAGAAAAGGGGAGTTTGATGTCTTGGTGGGTATTAACCTCTTGCGTGAAGGTTTGGACCTGCCAGAAGTCTCTTTGGTGGCGATCCTGGATGCAGATAAAGAAGGGTTCCTACGTTCAGGGATGACATTGATTCAGACTATTGGACGTGCTGCAAGAAACCTGAACGGCAAGGCCATATTGTATGGCGATAAAATAACGGATTCCATGCAATATGCGATAGATGAAACAGAACGTCGACGCGTTAAACAGATCGAGTTTAACGAAACACATGGTATTACACCCAAGGGAATTAAAAAGGCGATAACAGATATTCTTGATGGCGCTTATACCGACAAAAACACGATTTCACGAAGCTATCAGAAAGTAGCAGAAAATGTCGCTGAATATAAAACCATGTCTCCTGAGCTATTGATGAAAAAAATCAAAAAAATGGAAGAAACAATGTATCAACATGCACGTGACCTGGAGTTTGAAGCCGCCGCACAGGTTCGTGATGAGATCCATAAAATGAAGATAAACGGACTAGGACTAGCCGATAGTAAAGCAGGTTAAGATAGGACTTGTAAGCCCCCCATAGTCTTCTGTATGCTATGCCGCCTTTAGGTACGGATGCTTTTTAGCTTGAACCTGAAAGAGTAATATAGTTTTAAATAATAGGCGCGTAGCTCAGCTGGTTAGAGCACTACCTTGACATGGTAGGGGTCGTGTGTTCGAGTCACATCGTGCCTACCAAACGACATTCAGGCACCGTTTAATCGGTGCCTGTTTATTTTAAACACCTTTTACACGTGACCTATTGTGGGGGTCACCACTGAATCAAAAAGGAGTGAACATGCCCACGATTACGTTACCCGATAATAGTCAGCGCGAATATGACTCCGCGCTTACCGTCATGCAAGTCTCCGATTCCATTGGCCCAGGTCTGGCAAAAGCTACGCTCGGCGGCATGGTTGATGATCAACTTGTTGACGCATCCTATTTAATAGAAAAAGACAGTAATTTAAGAATTATTACCGATCGTGATCCTGAAGGATTGGAAATTATTCGTCACTCATGCGCCCATCTTATGGCGCAAGCCGTTAAAGAACTCTACCCGGAAGCACAGGTTACTATTGGTCCCGTTATTGAAGATGGTTTTTATTATGACTATGCCTACGAACCCGGCTTCACCCCGGAAGATTTGGTCAAAATAGAAAAAAAGATGCAGGAGTTGTCCAAGGCCAATTTAGAGGTGACGCGGTCGGTCAAAACCAGAGATGAGGCAACGGCTTTCTTCCGTGACTTGGGTGAGGAATACAAGGCTCAAATCATTGAATCAATTCCGAATAATGAAGAACTCTCGCTCTACACCCAAGGCGATTTCACCGATTTGTGTCGAGGGCCGCATGTACCCAGTACCGGAAAAATAAAATCTTTTAAGTTGATGAAACTGGCGGGCGCTTATTGGCGTGGAGATTCTAATAATGAAATGCTACAACGCATTTATGGTACCGCCTGGCAGGATAAAAAAGCGCTCAAAGCCTATTTAAATCGACTTGCTGAAGCCGAGAAACGCGACCATCGTAAATTGGCCAAGAAACAGGACTTGTTTCATTTTCAGGAAGAAGCGCCGGGCATGGTATTTTGGCACCCTAGAGGTTGGGCCATCTATAAAATCATTGAGCGTTATATCAGTGCAAAAATGCAAATGCATGGTTACCAAGAGATCAACACACCACAGGTTGTCGATCAGAGTTTGTGGGAACGTTCCGGGCATTGGGACAAATTCAGGGATGATATGTTTACGACGAGTTCTGAGAGTCGTGACTATGCGATTAAACCAATGAATTGCCCTTGCCATATTCAGGTTTTTAATCAAGGTTTGAAGAGTTATCGGGATTTGCCACTGCGATTGGCCGAATTTGGTTCCTGTCACCGCAATGAAGCCTCCGGAACCCTGCATGGTTTAATGCGTGCACGTAATTTTACCCAAGATGACGCCCATATTTTCTGTACTGAAGAACAGATACAGACAGAAGTGTCGATGTTTATCGATATGCTGTTTGAGGTCTATCGTGACTTTGGTTTCGATGACGTCATTATTAAGCTTTCAACGCGACCAGAAAAGCGGGTAGGGAGTGATGAGGTCTGGGATAAATCCGAAGAAGCACTGAAATTAGCCTTAAATAACAAGGAATTAGATTGGGAATTGCAGCCGGGTGAAGGTGCGTTCTACGGCCCAAAGATCGAGTTCTCGTTGAAAGATTGTATTGGGCGTGTCTGGCAATGTGGGACGATTCAGGTCGATTTTTCTATGCCTGAGCGTCTGGATGCCTCTTATGTTAACGAAGACAGTACCAAGCAAGTTCCGGTAATGCTCCATCGCGCCATTGTGGGATCGATGGAACGATTTATCGGTATTTTGATAGAGAATTATGCGGGTGCTTTTCCGGTTTGGTTGGCACCAATTCAGGCGGTTGTGATATCAATTACGGAAAAACAAAGTGAATATGCAAAAAAAGTAGCAGAAATCTTGCAAAACCAGAGCTTTAGAGTCGAAGTTGACTTGAGAAATGAGACGATCGGGCTTAAAATCCGCGACCACGCAATGCAACGTGTCCCCTATCAAATTATTCTGGGTGCGCGTGAACAGGATGAGAATACTGTCGCGGTGCGGACTCGTGACGGTGAAGACCTGGGGGCAATGTCTCTTGAAAAGCTTACCGAACGATTAAACGGCGATATTGCGCGTCTTGGTCGCAATAATTTGGAGGAATAATTTATCAGCGCAGAAAAACAGACACGCCTCAATGAAGACATAACTTCACCAGAGGTGAGGTTAATAAATGCAGAGGGTGAACAAGTAGGTGTCGTGTCAATAAGTGAAGCACAACAAATCGCTGAAGACTCCGAGTTAGATCTGGTTGAAATTGTACCCAATTCAGAGCCACCTGTTTGTCGGGTCATGGATTACGGAAAATTCATATTCGAGCAGAACAAGAAAAAACACGCTGCTAAAAAGAAGCAAAAGCAGATACATATTAAAGAAGTTAAGTTTAGACCTGGCACCGAAGATGGTGATTACCAGATAAAGTTAAAGAATTTAATTAAATTCTTGAGCAACGGTGATAAGGCGAAGATTACACTCCGGTTTCGTGGTAGAGAAATGGTGCACCAGGAATTAGGAACAAAGATGTTGAAGAGGATAGAAGCCGATCTGGAAGAATACGGAACTGTGGAGCAATTTCCAAAGATGGAAGGTCGACAAATGGTCATGGTTTTGGCCTCAAAGAAATAAATAGATTAAGAATTTTGAAATTGGAGTTATTGAAATGCCCAAGATGAAATCAAACAGCGGTGCTGCAAAGCGATTTTCACGTACTGCATCGGGAAAGTTTAAACATGGCCAGTCACACCGTAGCCATATTTTGACTAAAAAGAGCACGAAACGTAAACGTCAGTTACGCGGAATGCTTGCAGTTCATGATAGTGACCAGAAGGCAGTTGCCCGAATGGTTCCGTATTTATAGAGAGGAATTGAAGCAATGCCCAGAGTAAAACGTGGTGTTACCGCACACGCCAGACACAAGAAGATAATTGACCAGGCAAAAGGTTATAGCGGTCGTCGAAAAAATATATTTCGAGTTGCCAAGCAAGCCGTTACCAAGGCGGGACAATATGCATACCGAGATCGACGTCAACGTAAAAGACAGTTTCGTTCGCTTTGGATCACGCGAATTAATGCCGCTGCTCGAGTTCATGGGCTTTCTTACAGCCGCTTTATTGATGGGTTGAACAAGGCATCAGTTGAAGTTGATCGTAAAGTACTGGCTGACATTGCAGTATTTGATAAAAATGCTTTTGGCGCTTTAGCTGAACAGGCCAAGGCCAGCCTTACCCATTAAGCTTTTTTATAGTGATTCAAAAAAGGGAAAGGCTTAACCTTTCCCTTTTTTTATGTACATGAATGTACAGTAGGTCGTGAGAGAATACGATTGTATGGATGTGGCGTTTGAGTGAAGTCAGATGCCCGAGCTAAGTAGTCTGTAGCGACGATATATTGGATACAAACGTGAATAATACTGAGAAACTAAAAGTCCAGGCAATTGCAGAGATAGATTCCGCATCTGATCTTTCTCAACTTGATCTCATTAGAGTTGATTATCTTGGGAAAAAAGGCCAACTCACACAACAATTAAAACAGCTTGGCAAACTCCCCGCAGAAGAAAGGCCTCAAGCAGGTCAAGTCATTAACCTTGCAAAAGTAGCGGTGCAAAACGCAATAGATGCACGAAAAACCTTACTGGAAAATGAGCGGCTCAAGGAAATTATCGAAAAAGGCCGTTTAGACGTCACTTTGCCAGGACGGGGAAATAAACGAGCTGGTTTACACCCGATCACATTAACCTTGGAACGGATTGAGTCACTGTTTCAGCAAATTGGTTTTGATGTTGCCGAAGGACCGGAGGTTGAGGATGATTATCACAACTTTGAAGCCTTAAATATTCCTGAACACCATCCGGCTCGCGCTATGCACGATACCTTCTACTTTCCAGATGGTAGATTGCTTAGAACACACACCTCATCGGTACAAATACGCGTCATGCAAAATGACAAGCCGCCTTTTCGGTTTATTGCACCTGGCCGCGTCTATAGATGTGACTCAGACATGACCCATACGCCGATGTTTCATCAAGTAGAAGGGCTCATCGTCGATGAATCGGTTACTTTTGCCGATCTAAAAGGTATGTTGGTTGATTTTCTGGAGATCTTTTTCGAGAAGGAATTACAGATACGTTTCCGACCTTCTTATTTTCCCTTTACCGAACCCTCTGCTGAGGTGGATATCATGGGTGAAAGAGGTTGGTTAGAGGTGCTTGGTTGTGGAATGGTGCATCCCAACGTCTTAAAAAATGTGGGTGTAGATCCTGAAAAGTATACTGGTCTTGCATTTGGTATGGGAGTAGAGCGTTTGGCCATGCTTTACTATGGTGTTGATGACCTGAGAATGTTTTTTGATAATGATTTGCGCTTTCTTAAACAGTTTCATTGAAGGGATGTATAACATATGAAATTCAGTGAAAAATGGTTAAGGGAGTTTGTGAATCCTGATGTAAACACCGAAACACTTATGCACCAATTGACTATGGCGGGTCTTGAAGTTGATGGTATTGAGCCGGCCTGTCCCGCGTTTGATGGTTTGGTTGTCGCAGAGGTTAAAACCGTCTCGAAACACCCCGATGCCGATAAGCTCCAGATATGCGAGGTCGATTGTGGTGACAAGGCATTACTAACTATTGTTTGTGGTGCCGCTAATGTCAGACAAGGAATGCGGACAGTCCTAGCCAAGGTTGGTGCGAGCCTACCAGGCATGGGTGAATTGAAGCCTGTCTCACTAAAGGGTGTTACATCAACAGGGATGCTTTGCTCTGCCAAAGAAATAGGATTGGGCGATGATCATGAAGGGATCATGGATTTATCAGTAGATGAGCCTGTTGGGAAGCCTCTTACTGAAGTAATAGACAGCGACGATAATATTATTGAGATATCGCTGACCCCCAATCGTGGTGATTGCCTTAGTATCATGGGTATTGCTCGTGAAGTAGCCGTGTTCAATCAGGTCGATTTCAGCGTCCCTGAAGTTCGAAAAAGTGATGTCACGGCCTCTACTAGTCGTAATGTCAAACTCTCAGCCGTTTCAGCTTGCCCGAAATATCTCGGTAGAGTCATAGAGAATGTAGATACAACGGTCAAATCGCCACTTTGGCTGACTGAGAAGCTTAGACGTTCGGGTATTAGAAGCATTAATATTGCTGTAGATATCACTAATTTTGTCATGCTCGAATTTGGGCAGCCGATGCATGCGTTTGATAATGACGTTTTACGCGGTGAAATTGAGGTCAGACTGCCTAAAAGCGGAGAAAAGATAAAACTGTTGGATGAATCTGAGATTGATCTGAAACCAGATACATTGCTGATAACCGACGAATCGGGCCCAATAGCAATGGCCGGTGTTATGGGTGGTTTTGAGAGCGCAGTTAGTACCACGACGCAAAATATTTTTCTTGAAAGTGCCTTTTTCGCGCCAAAGCAAATTAGCGGTGAGGCGCGCCAATATGGTTTGCATACAGATTCATCCCATCGTTTTGAACGGGGAGTAGACCCTGAACTTCAATCTAAAGCGATAGAACGCGCTACGGAATTAGTTCTCCAAATATGCGGAGGACAGGCAGGACCTGTCGTTGAAGCCTTGAGCGTTGATGAATTACCAAAAAACAAAGAGGTCATTCTTCGAAAAGCTCAAATTAAACGCATATTAGGTATTGAATTAGACGAACAGTTCGTGACTGATACGTTTACGAATTTAGGAATGAGTTGTAATTATGATAATAATCAATGGAATACAGTTGCTTCTTCACATCGTTTCGATATAAATATTGAGGTCGATCTTATAGAAGAACTCGCGCGGATTTACAGTTACGACGCTATTCCTGTTTCTGCTCCCAGCAATAAATTAAAAATGCGAGTCTCAAATGAGTATCATGAGACGATCAAACGCATACGAGAAGTCCTGGTAAATCGTGATTATCATGAGGTCATCACATATAGTTTTATTGATCCAAATCTAAATAAGTTATTGAATAATAAGAATAATTTATTGCTTTCTAACCCGATTGCACCAGAACTTTCTGAAATGCGAACAAGTCTGCTGCCGGGATTACTGAATACATTGCAATACAATATTAAACGACAACAAGAAAGGTTGCGGATCTTCGAGACAGGCCTTGTCTTTAACAACGAAGAAGACCTTAAACAAGAGTCTCATGTTGCAGGATTAATACATGGTAATATTAATGAAAAACAATGGGATAAGGATAATATCTCTTCTGATTTCTATGATATAAAAAATGATGTTGAGGCGTTTATCCTTGCCTCGTTCGATGTAGACGATATCAAAATGGAAACCAGCGAATCCAGTATCTTACACCCTGGTCAAGCCGTAGACGTTTATGTCAGGGGTAAAAATGCAGGTTGTTTTGGCCGCCTACACCCGAAAATATGTGTTGATCTCGATCTCCCTGACAACGTATATCTATTTGAATTTAATATAAAAAGAATACTAAAGCAGAAAAAAACGCATTATAAGAGGATCTCTAAATTTCCGTCTGTTAAAAGAGACGTTTCGATCGTCATCGATGAGAAAATATTGCTTGAAGATGTTCTGAGATGCGCGAGAAATGCTGGGACGGACTTACTGACTAACCTAGAGTTATTTGACGTGTATCAAGGGGAAGGTATTGAAAAGGGGAAAAAAAGTCTTGCTTTAGGCTTGACCTTTCAAGCAACTTCTAGCACTCTTAAGGATGAAGAGGTTGAAGCCATCATGGAAAAGGTGGTAGATGGACTAAATAATAATTTCGGTGCAAAACTGAGAGAATAATATGGCAGCACTGACAAAAGCTGAAATGGCGGAAAAATTATACGAAGAACTTGGCTTGAATAAACGTGAAGCTAAGGAAATTGTAGAAATGTTCTTTGAAGAAATTCGTTCCGCTCTAGAATCAGGGAATCAGGTCAAACTTTCCGGTTTCGGGAATTTTGATTTGAGAGATAAAAATCAACGTCCTGGACGTAACCCGAAAACGGGTGAAGAAATTCCTATTAGCGCTCGGCGCGTAGTGACATTTCGTCCGGGCCAAAAACTAAAGGCACGAGTAGAAGCATATGCTGGAAGCGTCCAACAATAGTGAATTACCGGCGATACCCGGTAAACGTTATTTTACAATAGGAGAGGTTAGTGACCTCTGTGCTGTTAAGCCACATGTCTTACGGTATTGGGAGCAAGAGTTTCCATCACTAAAGCCACTGAAGCGACGTGGTAATAGACGTTATTATCAGCGCCATGATGTGATCTTGATTAGGCAAATAAGAAGTTTGCTCTATGAACAAGGTTTTACTATCGGCGGAGCAAGGCAACGTCTTTCAGGTGATGAGGCTAAAGATGACTCAAATCAAAGTCAGCAGATTATTAAGCAGCTTAGAACTGAATTAGAAGAAGTTTTAGATCTGTTAAGACGCTAACTTACGTATATTCTAGTCAACTCGTTCTCGTTTATTCCGATTTTTAAATTTTGACTACTGAGCACAGACAGTAGCCGAAACTCTTGTCTTTAGTTAGTATCATTCAATTCACAACGGGGCGTAGCGCAGCTTGGTAGCGCACCTGCATGGGGTGCAGGGGGTCGGAGGTTCGAATCCTCTCGCCCCGACCATAATTGAAAATGAGTTAAAATACGACGCATCAAAATATCATGAAAAAATCTAGATTAAGTCTATTTCTCTTATTAACCGTTTTATTAGTGACAGGATGTGGAAAAGAAACAGATCCAAAAAAAGCGTTCGAAAATGGAGATTATGAGACTGCATATACACTATGGATGCCTTTGGCCGAATCGGGCGATGCTGATGCGCAAAACTACCTAGGTATACTTTACTACTTAGGTTTTGGTGTCAAAAAAGACTACAAAAAATCTCTTGAATGGTATGAACGTGCCGCAAAAGCGGGGCATGCTGATGCTCAGAGAAACTATGGAGATATGATTAACTTTGGGCGCGGGATACAAAGAAGTAACCAGGAAGCTTATAAATGGTATTTCGCGGCATCACAACAAGGCAATCAGAAAGCAGCGCGACAGATTCAAGTGCTTGCTGCCTCAGGTAATTTATCGCCAAATCAACAGATGCATGCGAAAATAGAGGCCAATGAATTTATACTGGATGAAGATAAACGCTTCATGAGTCATGACACGTATATCGATAAAAAATAAAGAATAACTTATGTGTGGAATAGTCGGTGCGGTTGCTCAACGAGATGTTTCTCCGGTTTTACTTGAAGGTTTAAAAAGACTTGAGTATCGCGGGTATGATTCAGCAGGATTAGCGATTATAAGTCATGATAAAGGATTGCAGCGTATACGAGTTCAGGGAAAAGTTAATGAGCTTCTCAAAGAACATCAAACATCACCTCTAAATGGTGGAACCGGTATCGCTCACACACGTTGGGCTACTCACGGTAAACCAAATGTCAACAATGCCCACCCACATATCTGTCGGGATCAAGTTGCACTGGTTCATAATGGAATAATTGAAAACCATGATGAATTACGTGAACGGCAAAGTGCGTCAGGGTTTGAATTTAACTCAGAAACAGATACAGAGGTCGTCGTAAATGCGGTCTATGAGGCTTTGCAATCCACTCCTGACTTGTTGCGAGCTGTCTTTAATACTACAAAACAACTACAAGGCGCTTATGCTCTGGGCGTTATCAATAACGCTGACCCGGAACGGTTGGTAGCAGCGAAAAATGGTAGCCCATTAGTTATTGGTGTTGGTATTGGCGAATATTTTATTGCTTCTGATGTTTTTGCTCTATTACCGGTAACACAACAATTTATTTTTCTGAAAGACGGCGATATTGCGGATATAACGCGCGATAAATTGACCATCTATGATGCAGAATTAAACGTTGTAGAGCGACCACTAAACGTGTCTGAGTTGAATGCTGATGTCGCTGATAAGGCAGGTTATCGCCACTACATGTTGAAGGAAATCTTTTCTCAACCAAATGCTATTGCAGAATCATTAGAAAGCCGACTTAAAGATGGGCAAATAATTACTAGTGAATTTGGACAGGATGCAGACGCAATATTTGCTCAGGTAGAATCAGTTAAAATCGTGGCATGCGGAACCAGCTATCATGCCGGTTTAATCGCGGCTTACTGGATGGAAGAAATTGCACAAATACCTTGTCATGTTGAAATCGCAAGTGAGTACCGATACCGAAATTCGGTTGTGACTGACAACACATTATTTGTCACTATTTCACAATCGGGAGAAACCGCAGACACACTAGCCGCTTTGCAATTAGCAAAACAGTCAGGTTTTTTAAGTACGCTCGCTATCTGTAATGTTGCTGAGAGTTCATTAACGAGAGAATCTGAGCTAGTGTTTTTAACTCACGCAGGGCCAGAAATTGGTGTCGCTTCTACCAAGGCATTTACCACGCAACTTGTCGCATTGTTTTTAATGACCGTTGCTATAGCAAAGCACAACAAGCTTTCAGAAGAAGAAGAAAATACATTTGTAAAGCAACTCGAGAGTTTGCCTGGTCGTGTAAATCAATTACTTCACCATAAAGAAGAAATCGAGATGATGGCCAAAGATTTTGCTGATAAACACCATGCCTTATTCCTTGGTCGCGGTAGCTTTTTGCCCATTGCAATGGAAGGTGCATTGAAGCTAAAAGAAATCTCCTATATACATGCTGAAGCCTATGCTGCAGGAGAATTAAAGCACGGACCACTAGCTTTGGTTGACGATGACATGCCGGTTGTTGCTGTTGCTCCAAACAATAATCTTTTGGAAAAACTCAAATCAAACTTACAAGAAGTGAAAGCGCGTGGTGGCAAATTGTACTTGTTTGCAGATAAGGAGAGTGAGGTAGAATCGACGGAAGGTGTTTCTGTGATCAATATAAATGTTGTTTATGACTATATGGCCCCTATACTTTATACCATCCCATTACAGCTGTTAGCCTATTATGTAGCAGTAATTAAAGGAGCGGATATCGATCAACCGAGAAATCTTGCTAAATCGGTCACAGTTGAGTGATAAGAAATTAAAAAAAAGATGGAAACTAGATACTATTTGTCTGATTTATAAACAAATATAACCCAGCAATGAATTATGTTTTAATTTTTAAGATGCTGTTCTTTGAAAATAACCGGAAGCAACATGCCTATGACAATTAAAAAATCAGAACCTAACGTAAAAGTATTAATAGTTGATGATGACAATGATGTGCTTAATTTACTGGAAACCTGGCTGACAACTGAAAAATTCGATGTTAAACGTGCTTTATCAGGTTTGGAAGCGTTAAATTTGGTCGGTATTTATAAACCAGATTTAGTTATAACTGATTTATACATGGAAGGTATGGATGGTATGGCGTTATTAACAGAGCTGCATAATGATGATCCTTTATTACCTGTGGTTATGCTTAGTGGCCAAGCTCAAATTCCAGATGCAATTAAAGCAATGCATTTAGGGACATCCGCATTTTTAACCAAACCAATAAACCAAAAAGAATTTCTGGAGACTGTTAAAAGGGTTACACCCAGTCTTATCAATAAATCAATTTTGAACGAATGTACAAAAAATATTATTTATAAGAGTAAGGAGATGTCTGACATCATTGAGATGGCTAGTCTGGTTGCAGACAATGATGTTTCGGTCTTTATTTCAGGGGCAACTGGTTCAGGAAAAGAGGTTATAGCCAAGGCTATTCATCAAGCAAGTTCCAGGCGGAGTCATCGGTTTATAGCTGTAAATTGCGGCGCAATCCCTGAGCAATTACTTGAGTCAGAACTGTTTGGTCATGAAAAAGGGGCCTTTACCGGGGCAAACGTTAAACATGAAGGATTATTTCAGGCCGCTAATGGCGGAACAATTTTATTGGATGAAATTGGTGACATGCCCCTTGCTTTGCAGGTTAAATTACTGAGAGTGTTGCAAGACTTTGAAGTGCGTCCGGTGGGTTCTACAAAAACATATCCAATAGATGTGAGGTTGATATCTGCGACGCATAAAAATCTTGAGGAAGCGGTAGAGAAGGGTGACTTTAGAGAAGATCTTTATTATCGATTAAAAGTTGTCCCATTGGAAATACCAAACCTTGCGGAACGTACCGATGATATTCCACCGCTTATAGAACATTTTCTGGCTAAATACGCAAAAAATAATAAACAAGATTATAAAAAGTTTTCTCCTGATGCAATGAAATATCTGGTGAGTATGCCGTGGCCAGGTAACGTTAGGCAATTAATGAATGTGATAGATTTATGCGCAACGTTATCGAAAAATAAAACTATTCCTCTGAGTCTGGTGAAGAAAGCAGTACATGATGACCCTATACACATGCAAACGCTTAAGGAGTCCAAGCAAGCATTTGAGAGGGGTTATTTATTAAGTGTTTTACGTATTACACATGGGCATGTCGCTAATGCAGCTAAAATTGCCGGGCGTAACCGTACTGAGTTTTATAAGTTATTAAATCAATATAATATTGAACCAGCATCGTTTCGTGATAAAAAGCATGCTGAAAAAGAAGTTAATTAATTTACCTGGTTTTAAATTATGTCGGATGAAAAAATTATAATTCAAGTGGACCCGGATCTCGAAGAACTGATCCCCGGCTTTCTTGAAAATCGAAATGCTGATATAGCAAAATTACGTTCTTCATTAGATGATAAGAATTTTGTGGAAATTCAATCAATAGGTCATAGCACTAAAGGTGTTGGAGGTGGATATGGCTTTGACCTTATGTCTGAACTCGGCGCAGAAATTGAGTCAGCTGCAAAGGAAAGTGATGCAGATAAAATTATTGAAAAAATTAACCAGCTTGATGATTATCTTCAACGAATAGAAATTGAATATGCCTAAATAATCAAAGGTGTTATTTTGAAAAAAGAAGATGATCGTTCTATCTCAACGAGATCTACCTATGTAATCACATTCTTACTGGGTCTTGCCTTTAGCATTACGTTAATGCAAAGCACATGGAAAGCTGCTATCGAGCGGAAGCAAAAGGATTTTCATTTTGAAATTCTATCTATTCAACAGGCAGTGGCGAGTAATGTCCTAACGGGCAATGATGTTACTAATAATGTCGCCGCTTTTATCAGCTCAAATAATGAGATCATGCCGGAACAGTTTGATTCATTTACTAGCGACATCCTCGAACGCTATAAACATATCGAAGCGATCAATTATTATGACTTTGCAGGTGATGACTGGGTTAATGAATTCCGCCTGGTTTATGAGTCTGCGCGTGGAAAGAAGAGGATTAAAATTGGCGATGATATCTATAGTGACCCTAGATACATAGATGCCATCGATACATCGATATCTACCAGTTCAGTCGTTCCCGCGCCACCAGATTTAGAACGCGACCCGGATCGGAAGTATTGGCTATTTAAAGCAATTTACAGTCAGGAAAATCAGTCATCAATTAAGAAAAAGAAATATGATGGCATTGTAAAAGGTATGGTTTCTGTACTGGTGTCACCAACTAAATTATTAGGTGATAAAGGTGCTAATAGTAGCCTGACGATTACTATGTTTAGTGATACTTCGAACTTGTATGGACGGCAGTTACTATATTTTAATGATCCAAACAAGAAAGCAATAAAGAAGTCATGGAAGGTTGAGACCCTTGTTGAAGAAAAGCTTATTCAACTCCCACCATATTCCATAAAAATTATAATTGAAAAAGATCTTTATTTTTCAGATCTTGAATATCATTTACTACTAGTCGCAACACTAATTTGTGTCGGTATATTAATGATGTTATTTGGATTGGTTAGCGCAAGGATTAAGCAGGAAGAAGAGTTAAAAACAAGAAATACTGTTATTGAGAAAAAAGTTGAAGAACAAACAAAGGAACTTGCCATTGCCAGAGATGAAGCACTTGAGTCGGTACGGATGAAGTCAGAATTTCTCGCAAGCATGAGTCACGAGATAAGAACTCCGTTGAATGCCATTATTGGCATGAGTGACTTAATGTCTGAAACGCGACTGACAGATGAACAGAGCCGTTATGTTAGTGTATTTAGAAAGGCAGGTGATGCCTTATTGAGTCTGGTTAACGATATTCTTGACCTTTCAAAAATTGAAGCAGACCAACTTGCTTTAGAAAAGATCCCCTTTAATATCATGGAGCTTATAGAGGAAGTCGCTGAAATCTATGCGCTGCAGGCGGCTGATAAGGGCATTGAAATCATTACCCGTGTAGACCCGAATCTAAATGTAAATCGTATTGGTGATCCAGGCAGGTTAAAACAGATTGTCTTGAACCTGATCAGTAATGCGTTGAAATTTACGGAGGAAGGAGAAATCGTAGTTTCACTCTCTATTGATCCCAAAAAACAGGATGATGCATGTTTGCTCTTCTCTGTTAGTGATACAGGGATTGGAATCCCAAAGGATAAATTGGAGGCTATCTTCTCCAGTTTTACACAAGCTGATGCATCAACAACACGTAAATATGGTGGAACTGGTTTGGGACTAACCATTTCTAAGCGGCTGACTGAAATGATGGATGGATCTATATGGGTAGAAAGTGATGTAAATAAAGGCAGTACGTTCTTTGTTAATGCGGTCTTGCCAGAGCAAACACAACGCTCGGTCATAAAGCAGGGGTTCACCGATAAAAACATCATTATCATTGATTCTCGAGAGACCAATTGTTTGAAGATAGAAGAGCAGATGGTTGCTTCCGGGGCAAACTGTCTTACCGCAACTTCTATCACCGATGTAGCGGGTTTTGAAAATCAAGTATCAGGCTTTGAAATAGTATTGATTGAAAGCCGACAGGCACTTTTAGATGAAAAAATTAAATCGATATTATCTTCTGAAAATATATGCAACAAAGTAATATTGTTGGTAAATCCAAAAGATATGGCTGAGCACTCAAAACAAGCAAAATCTATGAACATTAATAGTACGTTGCTAAAGCCGATTAAACGAAATGAATTGTTGAGAGAAGTTAATAAGATTATTAATAAAAAAGATGAAAGTCTTGTTGATGATGTACGCGAGGGCGGGCCTAAAGAAGAAGCAACTGCAAAACATATCTTATTAGTTGAAGATAATCCTGATAATCGTATGCTTATCAAAGCCTACTTGAAGAAAACGCCGTATAGTTTAGATGAAGCAGAAAATGGTTCTATTGCAGTAGAGTTGTTTAAACAAAATACCTATGACCTGGTCTTGATGGATGTGCAAATGCCGGTAATGGATGGACACGAAGCGACTCGACTAATAAGAGAGTGGGAAAAATCGAATGTTAAGAACCGCACAAAAATAATTTCATTAACAGCGCATGCTATAAGAGAAGAAATTGATAAGTGCATGGCTGCCGGGTGTGATTCCCATCTCAGTAAGCCCATCAAAAAAGCAACTCTATTAAGTGCCATCGAAGATCTGAGTTAAATTATTCTCTAAAATCGTCTCAGAAAAACGACGAAATTCGAGAAATATTTAATATTAGAAAAGCATGAATTAGCCATTTTTGTTTTAACATAAAAGCCAGGTTAATTAGCTAAACCCTTGTTCTTAAATACATTAAAAATGTTTAACTCTGTACTAAAATAGTTGAATCTGAGCATATCTACTGGATGGCACACGGATTGCGATACTCCTTGTAATTTAGCCTCAACTACAAGAGAGAGTCCATATGTTAAAGCTGTTTGGTTTCAGGATTACACCATTCTTCCTTTTTATCTTAAGCATGGAATGTTTGGCTCTATTGGCCTGTATCTATTTAGGAGTATTGTTGTATAGCGGCACGCCAACATACATCCCCTCTGAATCAATTGATGGCATCATATATTCTGGCGTTGTTCTGTTGTTGCTCATTTCTTTCATAACGCCAGGTTTTTTATCTCAAACAAAAGTAATAAATCATATTCAAAAAACGTTCAATGAAAAGATAGGTGGTGTTGTAGCAGCAGTGTTTACAATGCTACTCATAGTTTTTTCTAATAGTGAAAACCTTGAAGGAAGGACAATTTTCGCTGCAGCTATCTTAAGCGCATGCGTTGGGTTAAGTGTTACCCAAATGGGGCTATTTGGTAAATATTGGCGCTTTTTAATTCGCTCAGGTGTGAATTAATTTATTAGCTTACTAATCGTTTTAAATTTTTCGTGTGAATCACCTCGTAACCACTCAAACAGGACTGACTCAGTATTTAATAAATTGACGTTGGCTTGTTTTAATCGTGTTAATGCTGATTCGTAGCTGGTGAATTCTCTAGAAGCAATGGCGTCAATCACAACATAAACATCAAAACCCGCTTGTTCAAGATCAATCGCACTTTGGAATACACAAATATGTGCCTCTAGCCCGGCAATTATGATTTGTTTTTTGTTGAGTTCGGACAGGTACTTCGTGAAACCATCGGCGCCTAGGCAAGAAAAACGGGACTTTTCAAAAGTTGGCGATGAGTCAGAAAGGCTTTGTGTAATAAATGCTTCAGTTTTTCCAAGCCCTTTCGGATATTGTTCTGTTGTGCTAACAGGAACGTTTAATTCATTTGCGGCATTCAATAATATAGCTGTGTTTTTTCTTAAGCGATTTATTACTTTATCCGGTATAGCGGTAGTTAACTTTTCTTGAACATCAATAATGATGAGGCAGCTATCATCGATATCACATAAAAGATTAGATCTGTTTTTTAATGTCATTTTATTTAGTTAGTTAACCATGCATTGATAAGTTCAAGATCTTCGGTAGATAATGTTCCCGCAGCTTGTTTTAGACTAAGTGTATCAATTAAATAGTCGTATTTTGCCTGACTATAATTACGCCGTGCTTCAGATGTGGCACGTTGTGATGCGACAACATCCACAGCAGTTCGTGTTCCGACTTCAAATCCTGCTTCTGTCGCTTCTAAAGCTGTTTCACTTGATATAACAGCTTGTTTTAATGCTTGTACTCGACTTATACCTGATATTACACCCAGGTATGCTTCTCTAGTCGATCTTTGTGCAGAACGCCTGGCCCGCTCAAGAGAATACATGGCTATATTATAATTCTCATGTGCTTCTCGAGTTTGAGAACTGACTAATCCGCCTGAATAGATTGGAATATTTAGTTCAAGGCCGATGGAAGAGGCGTGTTGTTTTGTGGAACCAAAACGACCGCCAGAGGAGTCATATGTCTCTGCTGCCACCAGATCAAGTGTAGGTAAGTGCCCCGCAGATTGTCGTTTCACCTCGTTTCTAGCTGTTTCAGCAGCGTGACGTGATGCGATGACCCCCAGATTTTGATCTAAAGATAATTGTGTCCAATTTTCTATCGCTAGAGGCTCTGGGCTGACTAGCGGCATGGACTCTCCTAATTGATTAAATTCTGTTATGTAGTCACCAGTCAATTCACGCATCGCTTCCTGCGAATTATCGATGGCATTACGCGCCTGAATTTCTTGTGCCACAGCCAAATCATATCCTGCCTGTGCCTCATGCACGTCGGTGATCGCGCTCAGACCAACCTCGAAACGTTGATTGGCTTGTTCAAGTTGTCGACTCAGCGATTTAACCTCTGCTTGTGCAAACTCAAGGTTGTCAATATTGGCCAAAATATCAAAATAACGCTCGGCTATTCTGATAACTAATTCTTGTTGCGCCTCAATGAGCTCAGCCTCAGCTTGCTTTATCTCACTGTCTGCTTGATCGAGAGCGATAAATCTGTCGCGCCTGAATAATGGTTGCGTAATACTTAAGCGGTAACCGCGGCTATTGAAATTAACCTCTCCACTAGAGCCTATAGCTGCCCCGCTAGACGAGATATCTTGGTCATTGCGTGTCGTGTCTGCACTAAGGTTTATAGCTGGAAGTAATAGTGATAGAGCTTGGGGACGCGATTCAAGTACTGCCCGATGAGAAGCTAAGGCCTGTAAGTATTCCTGATCATTTTTTTCAGCCAGTTTATAGACATGTAATAAATCTGCTCCAAGGCTATTCGCCGATACCTGGAGACATAGCGCAAGGCAATATGCTTTTATTAAAAGGCTAGTTGTATTCATGCTGAGGGAATTCTTACTTTAAGTTGTTTTTATGATTGATATTGAATAACTATCAATATTGAACCATAGCTGTATCAACAGTCCTGGCCCAGGCATCAACGCCGCCTTCCAGGTTTGTTATATTACTATAACCTTCTCCTTCTAAATAACTAGCTACTTGAAAACTACGCATGCCGTGATGGCAAATAACGATTATTTCATCATCTGGTTTAAAGTCATTTAATATTTGTTCTATATTTGACATGCTAATATTTGTGGAGCCGTCAATATTACATAAATCGTATTCCCATACCTCACGTACATCAAGCAGACACGGTTTTTCACCTGCTTCAAGTTTTGTTTTAAGTATCTCTGGAGTGATTGATTTCATAAAATACTAGAATTCAAATTCGTCTCTTTGTTTAGCTCCAATCAATGCTGGCAAATCGGTTTCAAATAAACTGTCATATGACCAACTAGACTCATTGTGCTTTGTATACAATCGCGCTTCCATGGCTGGTGCTTCACCAACAATGACAAACAGACGTCCATTGTTGTTCAATAAGCTGAGGAAACGTTCATCTATTGATGGTAACGAAGCGGTAAATACAACGACATCATAGCATTCTGTTTTTTCTAACAACGAATAGACATCACAGTTTTCCAGTTCAATATTAGTGAGTTTGGTTTTTGCAATTTTCTCTCTAGCGGTATCGATAAAGTCTGGAAAAATATCTACACTTCTAATATGTTTTGCTGAGCTTGCAAGTAGGGCGGTGAAATAGCCACAGCCGGTCCCGATCTCCAGTACGGATTCATCGGGATTGACGTCTAGAGATTGGAGAATCTTGGCCTCGAATTTTGGTGCCATTGTGGTTTGACCATGACCTATGGGGATCGAAGTGTCTGCAAACGAAAGGTTTTGGTATGACTCAGGAATAAATTCTTCGCGATGAATTTCGTTCAAGAGATCCAATACCTCCTGGTCGAGCACCTCCCAGGTTCGGATTTGTTGTTCAATCATATTAAAACGGGCTTGTTTAAAATCCATATCTTTATATCTCTTAGCGTCTATTTAAATGTGGTTGTAGTTAGTAATCGTATTATATAGCATGTCACCAAGCTAGGGGCGCCTTTGTGGGCTGAGATTGACCCTTGACCTGATCTGGTTAGTACCAGCGTAGGGAAGCAAGCATCTTGCCATTGGCGCTCGTAATTATAATTCTTTTCATATGAAAGAGGCTATTTTTAATGAGTGCAATACCTGATTCCATCCTGAGTAATACCGCGACAGTGGACAAAAAAGCTGTCGAGGCAATCCCTAATTCGAAAAAAATACACGTTATTGGTTCCAGACCTGACATTCGTGTACCAATGAGGGAAATTTCCTGTTCTCCAACTCAAACTCAAAATGGCCTTGAAGAAAATACGCCGATCACCGTTTATGACACATCGGGTCCTTATACTGACCCAGTAGTCGATATCGATATTCGTAAAGGCTTACAGCCATTGAGGGCGCAATGGGTTGTTGAACGGAATGACACCCAGGAACTTAGCGGACCTAGCTCTGATTTCGGAGTTGAGCGTCTAAATGACCCGGAATTACAAAAATTACGTTATGCACAGCCACCAAAGCCTCGCGAAGCTAAAGCTGGCGCCAATGTTACTCAAATGCATTACGCGAAAAAAGGAATTATCACTCCAGAGATGGAGTTTATCGCGATTCGAGAAAATCAACGTCTGAATGAATATAAAGATGCAACATTACTTAAACGGCATGCGGGGACGCCTTGGCAAAGCACATTACCGGAAGAGGTGACCCCCGAGTTTGTTCGAGATGAAGTCGCGGCTGGACGCGCTATTATTCCTAATAATATTAATCACCCTGAATCAGAACCGATGATTATTGGGCGTAATTTTTTGGTAAAGATTAATGCCAACATCGGTAATTCAGCTTTAGGCTCAACTATAGAAGAAGAAGTAGAAAAAATGACGTGGTCGATTCGCCATGGTGCCGACACGGTGATGGATCTTTCAACGGGTAAAAATATTCATGAAACTCGAGAATGGATAGTGAGAAATTCACCGGTACCGATAGGCACCGTTCCTATTTATCAAGCGCTGGAAAAAGTGAATGGTAAAGCAGAGGACCTAACATGGGAAATTTATCGGGATACATTGATTGAGCAAGCCGAGCAGGGCGTTGATTATTTTACTATCCATGCGGGTGTTCGTTTGGCTTATATTCCCTTAACGGCAAAACGCGTGACTGGAATTGTATCTCGCGGTGGTTCTATTCTAGCCAAGTGGTGTCTAGCGCACCATAAAGAAAACTTTCTTTACACCCATTTTGAAGAAATCTGCGAATTAATGAAAAAGTATGATGTTGCTTTCTCTTTAGGTGATGGATTGCGCCCGGGTTCTTTAGCTGATGCGAATGATGAAGCTCAGTTTTCAGAATTAAAGACCTTGGGTGAGTTAACCAAGATTGCCTGGAAACATGATGTACAAGTCATGATAGAAGGTCCTGGTCATGTGCCTATGCATATGATTAAAGAAAACATCGATAAAGAGATGGATGAATGTCACGAAGCACCTTTTTATACATTAGGACCGCTGACGACAGACATTGCGCCAGGCTATGATCATATTACATCTGCTATCGGTGCAGCGATGATCGGCTGGTATGGCACGGCAATGTTATGTTATGTCACACCTAAAGAACATTTGGGTTTGCCAAATAAGGATGATGTTAAAGAAGGCATTATTACCTACAAGATCGCAGCCCATGCCGCTGATTTGGCAAAAGGTCATCCTACTGCACAATTAAGAGATAACGCTTTATCAAAAGCGCGTTTCGAGTTCCGTTGGGAAGATCAGTTCAATCTTGGTCTAGATCCGGATAGAGCTAAAGATTTTCATGACGAAACCCTACCGAAAGAAGGTCACAAGATTGCACATTTTTGTTCGATGTGCGGGCCTAATTTTTGTTCTATGAAGATTTCTCAAGATGTTAGAGATTATGCAGATCAACAAGGCATGGAAAATATGGATGATGCGATAAAAAAAGGCATGGATGATATGTCGAAAGAGTTTAAGGAAAAGGGAAGTGAGATCTACAATAAGCTTTAGACAGCGACTTTAAGTACATCTCCTTATGGAACTCGATAAGATCATCGAGCAAACTGTAGATCCCGATATAACTTCAAACCGGTTGCAAGTATTGCTTGATGATGAAGAGTCGGCTCGCATAATTAACGAGTTTAGTGAGGTGCAAAAATCGGGATTGATTAAAATACTAGGGATATCCCGATTTTTAGCTAATTTTTTGCATCGTCATCCCGAGGCGGTTTCATTAATTGGAACTTCATACAAAAGACAAGACATTAATAATATTTCCGATGTTAATGAATTGCGCTTGTTTAAATATCGTTCTTTGTTGCAAATCACATGGATGGACGTGTGCAATATATGCCCTTATGAAACGGTATTGTCCAGTCTAAGCCATTTGGCAGATACTGTAATTCAGAGCGGACACAAATTAGTTGCTAAAGAGTCCAGCGATTTTGATTTCGAAAACGATATTGCGATTATGGCGTTGGGTAAGCTTGGCGCTAATGAGTTAAATTACAGTTCTGATATAGATATTATTTTTGTGCTTCAGGATAGTGATGATAGAAAACGTCATGAAATGCATCAGTATTACACGCAACATATACGTCGATTTTGTCGCTTATTAACCGAGAATACTGAAGATGGTTTTTTATATCGTGTTGACTTAAATTTAAGGCCTTGGGGACGAAGTGCGCCGTTGACATTTTCGCTTGAAGAATATGAAGAATATTATCAAGCGTCCAAAGAAGCATGGGAACGAATTGCCTGGTTACGAGGACGATTTGTCGCAGGTTCAAAAGCGCTAGGTGCCGAGATGATTACCAGTTTAAAGCCGTTTGTATATCATAAAAGTTTGAGTGCTGAAGATATTGAGCGATTTTTCAAAATTAAACGAGACATGTCCGCGCAACGGGAAAAGGAAGGACACTGGAATGTGAAACTGGGCGCAGGTGGGATTAGGGATATCGAGTTTTTTGTTCAAATGTTACAAATAATTAACGGGGGACACCAACCTGAACTACAAATCACCAATACTGTAGAGGTATTAAAAAAACTAAATCACTTTGGTTTTATCAATAATGAAGAGGCTGGTGCATTGAGAGGGAGTTACCTTTTTCTACGCAGGCTTGAAAATCGATTACAAATGATTGATGAACAACAAACACATCAGCTGCCTAATGATGGAGAGAAACTTAAAAAAATCGCAAAAATGATGGGTTATTCCGCTGAAAATAGTGATGAGGCTTATGCGGGATTTAATAATGATTTAGTTCTGCATCAACAAATTGCAACAAAATATTTTGAAACATTATTAACAGAAAATGCGAATTATTAATGCTTAACCATCCGGAAATACAATATGCCTTATCTCGGGCCTGGCACAAGGATATTGCAGCGAATAGTCTTGAACGGTGGTTGGAACTATCACAACAGGAAGGTTGGGAGATGCCGGTTGATTCCTTGACATTATTGACGTCATTGTTTGGCGCAAGTTGGTATTTTACCCGATTTTGTTTTTATCGAGGAAATAGGGTTATTTATTTGTTCGAAGATAATAATCAGGATATCTCTTCAGTCGAATCTTCTTTAAATGTGTTGAAGAATATTTCTTTCGATGACAATCTGGATGAAGCAATTGAACAGTTAAGGATTCGAAAAAATGAAATTATGCTATCTATCCTGTTGTTGCAATTAGGTGGCGTGATCAATCAGCAACAAGCAGAAACATGGTTAACAAAACTTGCAGACTACGTGTTGACCGTAATGTACAGGTTGTTTGGGCTAGATCAGCTTGAAACAATTCAATGCAGTGTTTTAGCAATGGGTCGTTTTGCTGGAAGCGAGATGAATTATGGTTCAGATCTGGATTTAATTTTTATTGAAAATATCCTTGTCCCAGATAGTGACGAATTTATCGTAAATAAAGTCAGAAAAATGTTGCGTTATATTTCAACAATGGACCCGTCTGGGGCTTTGTATGAGATAGATATGAGGTTAAGACCGCACGGTAGTTCCGGGGTGCTCGTGACCCCACTAGAGAGTTTCTTGGCATTCCATCAAGATGAGCGTGAAGTTTGGGAGCGACAAATGATGACGCGTTGTCGTGTCGTCGTAGGAAATGAAGAACTATCAGAGCGAGTTAACGATGAGGTTTTAAATCAGGTTTATGGTGAATATGAGATGTCTTATCTTGCCAAGGAGGTAATAAAAGTGCGTCTTCTAGTTGAGCAAGAACTAGCTGGCGGCAGTGATAAGATAGATATAAAACGCGGCAAAGGCGGGGTCATGGATATTGATTTTTTAACGCATTTTTTGCAACTTGCTTATGGAGCTAAATGTCCGGAATTGAAAAGTGTAAGTACACGTCAAGTTTTAAAGGAATCATCGAAGCTTGGTTTTGTTAATGAAAAAACGGCTCTCGAATTATTAAGTATTTATGAGTTTTACAAAAAAAGCGAAGCCGCGTTACGTGTATTTGACATGAAGTCGATCAGTAAGGTGAGTAAAGATACAAAGTCTCTATTACCTTTAGCAAGAGCAACAGGTTTTTTTAATGAGGATCATCATCAGGCAGTAACCGAATATGAAAATAGATTGATGCAATATCAAGATAGGGTACGACAAACGTTTGAATCTATTCTACATGCCGCAATTTAAGCTGATGAATAGTCTGATTTAGGATGATGCAAACTAACGCGATGATAAACCCTGGAACAAGCTCATATAATTCAAACACTCGATAATTGGATTCAATATTTTTCCAGATAATAACAGTCATGCCTCCCGATAACATGCCAATTATTGCTGAACTAGCCAACATTGATTTCCAAAACAAGGATAACAGGACAACTGGGCCGAAAGTTGCGCCAAAACCTGCCCAGGCATAGGCAACGAGTCCGAGTACATTATTGTCGGGTTTTAAAGCGAGTACTGTTGCACAAATTGTAATCAGGATGACAGCCAAGCGGCCGATCATGACCAATTGTTTATCTGTTGTTTTAACATTTATGATTTTATAGATATCCTCAGTTAACGCGGAAGAAGCTACTAATAGTTGAGAGTCAGCAGTGCTCATGATCGCTGCTAGAATAGCAGCCAGGCATATACCGGCTGGAATAGGGTGTAAAAACAGGTTCAACAGCTCAATAAATACCTTTTCACTATCGTCACTTTGTAATAACAGCGCACTACCAGAAAAACCGATAATTAAAGCGCTAACCAAGCTTATGAAAGTCCAATTAATAGCAATGCGTCTGGCAGAGGGAATTTTCTCCATAGATTTAATTGCCATGAAACGGATTAATATATGCGGTTGCCCAAAATAACCCAAGCCCCAGCCGAGTAAGGAAGTAATGCCTATAAGGCCCAGTGTTTCACCCGCAACCGATGTAAATGGGTTGATCAGTTCCGGGTTTTGTTGCGACAAGGATGAAAGAAGGCTATCGATTCCATGAAGATTATAAATAGAGATGATGGCCATGAAGCTCAAGGCGAATGCCATCAATAAACCCTGCATCAAATCAGTCCATGAAACAGCGAAGAAACCGCCGAGGCTGGTATATGTCAGGATTGTTATCGCACCTGTTAGGACAGCCCAAGAGTATGGAAGACCAAATACTGATTCGAATAATTTTCCCCCAGCGACGAGTCCCGAACTGGTGTAAAACATATAAAATAATAAAATAAATATTGCAGAGATGAATCGTAGGATGTGGCTGTTGTCTTTGAAACGGTTTTCAAGATATTCGGGCAAGGTTAAGGCATCATTGAGGAGTTCAGTATCAAGCCGAAGTCGAGGTGCTACCCAATACCAATTAAGGCAGGTGCCAATAAACAAACCCGTTGCTATCCAGATGGCTTCAAATCCGGCAAGATATGCATAACCAGGTAGACCTAATAATAACCAGCCGCTCATGTCCGATGCCCCGGCACTGATCGCTGTTGTCCAACTACCGAGTTTTCTACCGCCAAGGATATAGTCAGAAAAATTATTCGTGTTTCGCCAGGCAATAAATCCAATGGCAAAAATTATTGCCATATAGGCAATAAAGGCTAAATTAATAATACTTTGGTTCGTCACGTCTTATATTGATTCGTGACAGGGGAAGAACTTTTCAGGAGGGACATGTTTAAGAATAATGTCTTTACAAAATTCGAGCATGTCATTACGAATCTCAGCAGGATAGCCAATGTTGTTATCTTCTTCTTCCATAGTCGATGAGAATAGTTTTTCATCAGGATAAAGCTTCTCTACTTTTCGGAAATAAGCTTTTGGCAGTCTAAAACTTCCTAGACTGACAGAATGGATTAAATCCAGGTTTATGCTTGAGAATAGACGGGTAAATAATTCCGCGTATTCTTTTTCATATTCTTTTGTGTAGATAAGCGGATCGAAGCGTAAACCTATAAGCCAGCCTGCTCCTTGTAAATCGATGATCGCATTTAAACGTTTTTCTATATTGGGTGCTTTATGCTCGAGCGTAGACGCGATCTTGTCAGGTGTAAAACTAAAAGCAATAACGCAGTTTCGAATAGGGTCACGTTTTAACAGGCTCCTGATTTGTGTGCTCTTGGTTCTTAGTTCGAGTAAGGCTTGCGGATTCTTCTCAAAGAACGGCAAGAACTCCTCCGTGAAATTAGTCACGGGATCCAACGCAAGACTGTCGCAATCATAGCCGGAGAAAAAGTGCACTATTTGATCATTATGTTGTTTTAATGAAGACTGAATATCTTCAATAAAGTCTTCGTAGTTAATAAACAATACATAATGCGCAGACTGAAACATGCCCTGTAGAAAGCAGTAACGACAATCATAAAGACAATTAAGCATGTGTGAAAAATAATAATTATGATCTGCGCCAATGCCATACTGTTTAGGCGTGGGGAGCACCATGCCTTTATGCTTCTTGGCGAGTATTAAGGCTGGCTGTTTTTTCTGCAGCCTAAAATTCTGCGATTTACGGTTGAAGATTTCACCATAACGTTCGCAAAGCACTTGCGCCGCATCGGGGAAACGTTTGAGAATATCCAATGTGCGCGGATGTTCTGCAATTTCTTCTTCTATATAAATTGTACTAATCATGGATTGAAAAATCGGATTTATAAAGTTCAGATTGAATTTTCTTGATAATAGACTTTCCATCTTTCAAGTTATTCACTGACTGCATGATGTCTTTGTCAGTGAGTCGTATTGACCATTGCCGTAATAAACGTGATAGCTGGAGGCGTTCGGATTGTGTGAAGTGATATTGTTCAATAAGGGTTTGATAATGTTCCGGGTCAGCTTTTATTGAATTGAGTTCTTCAGCGAGTGGTTTAAGTGATTCCAGAACCTGATCTATAGTAACCCTGTGTGAGGCAATCAATTTTTTAACACTATCAACATTAATTTTTGTCGCAGGGTTATTTTGATTGTCAGAAACTATCTTCAGACAGTGGATTAATTCAGCGGTGCCGAGACGTTGTGCCATCTGATAAAAGCCCGCTGCCTCCATATCGAATAATGCAGCTTGATAGTTAGACGAAGGGGCATCGATAGTTAACAAAGACACATTGATGCAATCTGTTTTAAACAGTATTTGTGGGTACCATGTTGTTTTATGTTGTTGGTCCGTTATCTTGTTGACGATGCGTGCTTCACCAACGGGAATATCTTTATGGCCGGAAATACCTATGTTTAGCCAAATATCCGTCGATGATGTACCTATGCAAGCATGATGGTAAGCGACAGCTGCAGCCGCATTGATTTTTCCGACGTTCGTGATAGCCAGGCTGATATTTTTGTCTTGCGATTGATAGAGCCGAAATAGATCAAATTCTTTTAATTGAGATAGCTCGAAGTGCTGAATTATAGGTTCTGCCTCACAGGGAAGCGCACAAAAAAGATGAATCATTACTCTGCCCTTAAATCATCTTTATTGGCTAGACAGGTATTAATGAATGATTGCCAAGTCGTATCTGGTTCCCAGATAGCTAACATGTCTTGCTTAGCAATGTCATCATCACAATCTTGTTTTATGACGCGATACAAATAGACAAAACAGGAGGCACGCCAGTTATAAGCACAATGGACTAATACATTTTTGTCTTTGTTTTGTTCCATTGACTGAAAGTAGCGTTTTAAATCAATAAGCTTCGGCTGTTTAAAATCGACCGGGATATGTACGTAATTCATCTTACATTCCTGCACGATTTCGGATTCATTATTGATCGCATCGGGTGAGTCAGACAGAGCCAGATTAACAATCATATCTACACCAGCTTGTTTTATCGACTGAAACTGATCAGTCGAGGGTTGTGCCGCTGTATGGAGTGACTTTGATATGCGTCGATATGTTTTAATATTTTCAAGCATATTTTTTTGCTAATGCCTCAAATTCTTCACAATAGTCATTCTTGCCATGTTTGTCGGCGCCTTTTAAGAAGATTGATATCTTTTTCAAAAGCATCTCAATGGCAGCAGTACGGTCAAAATTGTTTAAACTTTGTGTCTCAATGCATTTTTGCAAGGCAATAATCCTGAAGCGATCCATGCCCCAATGCTGTCTTGATAATTGATCTTCATGGCCGCCAAATTTATTAGTCAAAGCATCATCGAGAAAAAGTACCGGGAACTGACAACAAATCCGTAACCACATATCGTAATCTTCACATGCCGGGAGGTTTTCATCAAATAAACCGACACTAGTAAACAGCTCTCTTTTTATTATTACTGATGATGGCGAGATAGCACAGAGTGGCAAGCAGTATTGAAAGATATTACCGCCGTGTTTCGCATGTTTCTTTCCTTGATTCAATACTTTGCCATTTCGATACCAGGTCTCATTGGTATGGCAGAGTAGATAATCAGGGTTATCTATCAGCGCCTTGCATTGTTTTTCAAGTTTGTCTGACTGCCAACTGTCGTCTGAGTCGAGTAAGCAAATCCAGTCGCATGTTGTTGTCTTAATCCCTGCGTTCCTTGCTGCACTAACACCCATATTCGTTTGATGTAGATAACGTATTTGAGGGTAGTTATCTTTGATGAGTTGTTGTGTGCCATCAGTGGACCCATCATCAATGACAATAATCTCTGTTGCAGGATATGTCTGAGCAATAACGGATGCTAAAGCGCGTTCGAGAACATCTGCACGGTTGTAGCTTGGGATGATTACAGCAATTTTAAACATGCCAAAATAGGTAGTGTCAGTTAGAATAGCGCGCTCACAATAAACGACTTAATTAATAAATGGAACGTCTCAAAGATAAAGTTGCTGTGATAACGGGTGCTAGTAGTGGTATAGGTGCCGGGATCGCAGCATTATTTGCCAAAGAAGGGGCTACGATTGTCGTTAATTATTGTAAATCCAGAGAAAGTGCGGAAAAAGTAGTTGAAGAAATTAAAGCATTGGGACAACGTGCGATTGCAGTTCAAGCAGATATGGCAGACAAAGAAGATATTGAGCGGCTTATTGCGGTCACTTTGGAAAAATTTGGCCGGATTGATATCTGGGTTAATAATGCGGGTGCAGACATTCTTACCGGGGTTGACGCCACGGCTAGTCTCAATGATAAGTTGGAGCAATTATTAAATGTGGATCTTAAAGGAACGATGAATGCCTGTTGGTCGATAACACCAACGATGCAATCACAAGGTTACGGTGTCATCGTCAATATGGGGTGGGATTTAGCGACGCATGGATTCGAGGGCACAAACCCACAAATATTTGCCGCATCAAAAGCAGGGATCCTGGGTTTTACCCGCTCATTTGCAAAAACAGTGGGGCCGGATATCAGGGTTAATATGGTCTCCCCTGGCTGGATAGCCACATCCTTTGCTGAAGACTATATGCAAGATGATTACTTTCAAGCAAGAATAAAAGAGATCCCTTTAGGGCGCTTTGGTAAACCGGAAGATGTAGCAGCAGCAGTGGTATTTTTAGCCTCAGATGAATCCTCTTACTTAACAGGAGAGTCGATCAATATTAATGGTGGCTTGATTTAACTAATAACGTTACTGAAGATTAAAAATTATGTCTGAAGAATCTAAAAAAAAGGGTATTAAAGTTCGTACAGAGGTCATGGGTGAAAAATTTGTTCAACGTGCTGTTGATAACACCACGGAATTAACTGCGCCACTTCAAGACTGGATCAATGAACATGCCTGGGGCTCAACTTGGCAACGTGAAGGTCTGCCTCTACAAACGAGATCATTAATAACTATTGCTATGTTAGCTGCACTTAAAGCACCAACAGAATTAAAGGGGCATGTGCGAGGGGCATTAAATAATGGTTGCACGGTTGAAGAGATACAGGAGGTGTTGTTACATTCTGTTGTCTATAGTGGTGCGCCGGCAGCACAGGAAGCCTTTCGTGCTGCGCAGGAAGTGATTGATGAATGGCAAGGTTAGGCCTAATGACATTATTTTTTGGTCGTTATTTTCACAACATTGTTATAATTCGAATTATTCAGTAGTTTTTCAAGTGGTAGTGGCTTGGCAATGCCATAGCCTTGTACATAATCGACGCCGATCTCTTTGAGCATTCCTTTTATTACATCATTTTCCACAAACTCAGCAATTGTTTTCATTCCCATAACCTGTCCAATCTCATTAATTGATTTCACCATGGCATGATCAATAGGATCATCAGCAATGTCTTTTATAAACATACCATCGATCTTTAAATAATCTACCGGCAGGTTTTTCAAGTAAGCGAATGAAGATAAGCCACTGCCAAAATCATCCAACGCAAAATAACAACCGAAACCTTTAAGTGTCGACATGAATTTCATGGCCGTATTCAAGTTAGATATAGCTGCAGTTTCAGTGATCTCAAAGCATATTTTAGCGCCATCAATGCCTGACTCATCAAATTGGGATATAACAAAATTTAAAAAATCTGCTTCAGCCATAGATTGCCCTGATAGATTAATAGAGCAAAAATTAATTTTATTAATAAATTGAGTATGACTTGCTAATTCTTTAAAGGTATTTTTGATGACCCAACGATCTACTTTTGAAATAAGGTTGTAACGTTCCGCAGATGGTAGAAAAAGCCCCGGGGCAATGGTGCCCCCTGTTTCATCGATCATTCTGAGCAATAATTCGTAATGATTACCGTCATTTTGTTCAAGGGACTCGATGGTCTGTGCATAAAGACAGAACTGATCTTCTGCAAGCGCCTGATGAATTCGTGATACCCACAACATCTCCCCGTGACGGTTAGCGATTTCGGTATCTTCAGGGTGGTATACATGAATTCGATTGCGTCCTTTTTCTTTGGCCATATAACATGCAGCATCAGCGTCCTTTAATAACTCAGTGATATCTGGTGTCATAGTTGTAATTGGAGTCAGGCCTATGCTCACACCTACTTTAAATATTTTACCTTCCCAGTTAAATTGATAGTCTTGAATAGCTTTATGTAATGACTCTGCAACGCGATGTGCACCATCTAGTGAACAATGTTCCATTAAAATGCCAAACTCATCTCCTCCCAGACGAGCCAATGTATCTCTTTTTCTTACCGTGGATTCAAGAACAGAGCTCAGTTGACGCAGTAGTTCATCACCAGCGACATGACCACAAGTGTCATTGACAACCTTGAATTGGTCGAGGTCTATGTAGCATAGGGCATGTTCTTCACTATCCTTATTCACAGCAGAAAGTAATCGTTTTGCCCGGCGCTCAAATTCTCGTCGATTGATTAAACCAGTCAGATCATCATGGTTCGCATAGTAGCTAAGTTGGTCTGACAAGCGTCTTTCTTCTGTAATGTCTTCATGAATGCTCACAATATGATTAATGTTTCCAACGTTATCTTGAATCGGAAATATCGTTTGTGCAGATAGATAGACATCACCATTCTTTTTTCGACTGATAAATTCACCTTGCCATGTTTTCCCCGACTGAATTATTTCACGAGAGTTTTTATAGACTTTATTTGAAATTTCTTCAGCGATAAAAAAAGAAGGGGTCTTGCCTACGGTTTCTTCTAATGAATACCCGGTGGTTTTTGTGAAAACAGGGTTGACGTATTCAATGGCCGCATCTTTATCAGTAATCATTACAATGTTTGGACTGTGTTCGACCGATAGTGATAGTTTCTGTATCTCTTTATTAGCTAGTATTTTCTCAGTAATGTCATTAATAACCCCAACCCATTCACGCAGTGTCCCTGCATGTGTCAAAATCGGGATCGCGTTTACTTCAAAATTACGCCACTCTTCCAAGTTGGCATTCCAGATACGACCGTTACATACATACGGCGTTAATCCTTTCATAGATTCCCTCCAACCTTTGAGAAATTTATCATGGTCATCAGGATGAATTTTATTTATCCAGCCAGCCCCTTTATGTTCTTCCCATGGTTGCCCGGTAAATTTTTCCCAGGAAACTTGTGGAACAACGAACGCACCTGTCTCATCAGACGTCCATATTATAGCGGTAGTTGCCTCTATCAAGGTGCGGTGACGGATTTCGATTTGTTTTTGTGTTTCTTGCATACGTAATACGTCGATACCAAAGGCAAGGTTATTAGCTAGTTTTTCCAGTAAGGTTGCTTCGTCTTCATTAAACGCATTGACTAAAGGGGAATAGACGAGTAATACACCAAATGCACTATCATTTTTAATTAAAGGTAATGCAATATGAGAATGAAACCCATGTTCTAACGCGGCGGCTCGCCACGGGAGAAAGCCAGGATCTTCACTGATGTTTTTTACGATATAAGGCCGTTTCTGCCGGATTGCATTACTGGTTGGTCCTTGTCTTCGTAGTTTGTCGGTCAATGTAATATTTACTGCTTTTAAATAACCCGCGTCATGTCCCTGAGAAACGACCATGCTAACGGATTGCTTTTCATCGTCATTCAAAAAACCGACCTCAGCCATTATATAATCGCCAGATTCAAGAATGATTTCACATATCTTTTCGAGGAGTTGTTTTTCATCCTTAATGTATAGTAGGGCATCGTTGCATTGCCCGACCATTGATTGTACACGGTAGGTCTTTTGCAAGGCTTTTTCCGTAGATTTTCTATTGCTAATATTTTGTATCTGAGCGATTGCGTAAAGCGGTTTTGCGTTGTTATCCATAACCAGAGACACGTTTAATTGAACCCAAACGATATGACCTTGTTTATGTAAATAGCGTTTTTCCAATTGATAGCTGTCGATTTCTCCTGCAATCAACTGATTATAATAATGTTTACTTTTCTCTAAATCTTCCTGATAGGATATCTCTGCAAAAGATTTGCCTATGAGGGTGTTGTTTGGATAACCTAACATCGAATGAAAAGACTGATTGGCTTCGATAATATTATGACTTAAGGAAACCAGTGACATTCCAATAGGCGCTTCTGCATAGGCAGCCTTAAAGCGCTCATTACTCTCTTGTAATGTCACTTCAATTTGTTTGCGCTCTGTTATTTCATTACGTAATTCAGAGGTTCTTGATTTTATTTTTTCATCAATTTGAAAGCGTTGACCAGTCAACATCAATAAACCGATGCCAGAAAAACTCGTAATTAATAAACCTCCTATAATAACAAACCAAATTGACCATGAAGAGTACAACGCAATGAAACCAGGCGCTGGGCTTAATTGAAGTTCCCATTGTTGGTTCGCAACGGTTAGCTTGTCTAGACGAGTGAAGTTAAATTGACTCGGTATATTATGTAGTAAGGTGGTTTCTGATTTATCGGTATAGAGTACCTGAGAAGTATTTTTCAATACAATGGACAGATCTGAACTTGGCGGTTTATTTTTTAAAATGTTTATTTCATTTTCCAATAGGAACACAGTCGTAGCAAAGCCGAGTAATGATTCAAAATTATTATTTTGTTCAGGCAAACTGTTTTTCTTAAAGACAGGGGCATAAAAAACAACGCTCATATAATTTTTGGTGTCTTGTATAATTTTAAACGCATTAGTGACAGCAATATTATTAGATGATGATAACGCTGAATTTGTTGCTTTTAGTGCAAGGGGGTTACTGCGGATATTGTATCCTAAGGCTTTTTCATTGCCTGAATAGGGTTCTATATACTGGATCGGATAATAGACCTCTGCATTGGGAGCAGTTTTCATTTGGCCTGTTTGATCAGGTGCTTTTATTGGGGAGCCTAAGCGTTCCTCAAAATCAGCACGATCTTGATGTAGCACTTTTGGGATCCACTCAATAGCCTTTATTTGAGGAAACCGGGATAGTTTTGGTTTAACAAAGTCTGAAAAATCTTCAGGCAACACATGACTGGAGCTGTCAAAAAAATCCTTTAATGCCAGAGTTTCATTCATATGAGCATTGATATTTTCTTTTAATACATTTTTGAACTGAAGGGCGTTTCTCTCAAACACATTTTCAATGTATTTCATTTCATGATGATAAGAGATTTTGAATGCAATAAAGGAGGCTAAAGCGAGAATGCATAACGGTAAGGCGACACTGAGTCTGCGTTGGCGCCATAAATCATGAGGTTCTGCAAACAAACAAAGTATTATTGGTGTAAAGACAACCACTCCGATAGCGTCTCCAATCCACCATCTGCTCCAAGTTACTGGGATATCGGGAGTCGTTATGGCACCGTGCATTATTAAAACAGCGATACCGATTGAAGTTGAAACTATGCAACTGACTGGACCAGTTAGTAAATAAAACATCAGAACGGAACGTTCTTTAAGTAATGCTGGATCATTTCTCATAATAGCTTGAACAAGCTTTACTGCTAGCCAGGCTTGTAAAACAACACCCACTGAAATTAATGTGCCTATTCTTATTGACACGATGATATTTTCAGTACTTGATGTATCAAGGTAAGAGTAAGTCTGAATTAAAATACTACCTAGCAATACCCCCGGTAAGAGACGCGAGCCGTAGATTAAAACCAATGCGAGTGCGACACCTGTTGCAGGCCAAACCGCTGCTGCATTCCCTGGAGGAATGGCTAATGTTAAACCTGCCATTCCCGAAATGAAATAAGCCGCTGTTGCAATAAGGTTTAGTTTAATAGACTTTGGGTTCATTAGGATAATGAATGACTCATAAGCATCTTATTTTAAAGTGTAGAACAATATTTATTTTCTTGTGTTGATTTAATGCCATACAGACTATTGACTATTGGTTAATAGGGCACTATCAGTAATAATCTTTATTACAATCGAAATTTTTTATTGGATTCCGGTGGCTTTTGTAGTAAGTAGCGGCTATTAAGTGATTATTCTTGAGCTTTTAAATTTGAATCAGAATCAGAATTAAACAGGTTTGCTTTTAACAATATTAATAATGAATTAAGGAATGAATGTTATAGGCAGATAACTTGTCTCTACCATTAAGAAAATCGAGTTCTACGACGAATGCACAAGCCGCGACTTCGGCACCTAGTTTTTCGATTAATTCACAACTTGCTGCCGCAGTGCCACCAGTAGCGATTAGATCATCGATCAATAACACTCGGTCGCCTTCGTTTAGTGCATCGTTATGTATTTCTAGTGAAGCAGAACCGTATTCAAGGTCATAAGACATGGTTTGTACATCGTAGGGTAATTTTCCTGGCTTTCGGAGTGGGACAAAACCAACACCAAGTTCCCATGCAGCGAGACTGCCGAAGATAAAACCGCGTGCTTCCATACCCGCTACGGCAGTGATATTCGTTCCAAGAAAAGGATATATTAATTGATTCACAGCCAATCGTAGCATTGCGGGTTCTTTGACTAATGGTGTAATGTCCTTGAATTGAATTCCCGGTTCTGGGAAGTCCGGAATATTTCGAATATGTGCTTCTAAACGCTTCATGTTTTGTCTCCAAATTACGTTATAATTTTTCTATATATTAAACGTTAATCAATAGAGAAGGGAGTCTCCATAGCCTAAAATAAAGATTATCGGCTAACTAGAACTAATGCTAATGCAAAAATTTGAGACTATATTTGAAAATGCCCTGGATCGAACAGGTGGCGCAACGGCTTTAGAAGCATTATTACCTTTGCCAAGCACTAAAAAAGAGCTTAAAAAACTCTCGGACGACTTCTGCTTATCTAATATGTCTCGGCGTATTTTTCAAGCAGGCTTAAATCGAAAGATTATTGATAATAAATGGCCTGCATTCGAAGAAGTATTTTATCAATTCGATATCAATGCTGTAAGGATGATGAGTGATGATGCCTTACAGGAATTAATGAATGAAAAACGCATTGTGCGTCATTGGGGAAAGATTCAAAGTGTACGATATAATGCACAAACTATTTATGAGTTAAATGAAGAAGTGGGTGGTTTTATTAATTATCTCGCGGAATGGCCTTCAGATAACATTGTTGAGTTTTGGGACATCCTAAAAAAACGCTTTAAACAATTAGGTGGCGCATCTGGTCCGTATTTTTTGCGGCGTATAAAAAAAGATACGTTTTTCTTAACGCAAGATGTTATCAGGGCAATGGCACGGTGGGGTGCTATTGATGAAGAGCCTAAGAATAAAAAGCAAAAGAGACGCGTGCAAGACTGTATGAATGTGTGGCAAGAAGAAAGTCAGAGGCCGTATTGCCAGGTGAGCATGATCTTGGCCTGCTCCATCGATTAATCATGGGACGTTGGCGACCACCGGCACCTAAATCTGCACCTTATATAACTCCGGCAGGTTATCGAAAACTGGAACAGGAGAATGCGGCTTTATGGACAAAACGTAATGTTGTTGCCAAGGCAGTCACTGCTGCAGCGGCAGAAGGTGATCGGTCTGAAAATGCTGAGTATATCTATCGTAAAAAGCAATTACGCGAGATTGACTCACGTATAGGCTATTTACAACGTCGTATGCCTAACTTAACAGTTGTTCGTGATGTACAGGATACAAGCAGAATATTTTTTGGTGCATGGGTAACCATTGAAGATGAATCTGGTGAAGAGTTGCGTCATCGGATTGTGGGGGCCGATGAATTCGATGAAAATGAACAGTACATTACGGTCGATTCACCATTAGCAAGATTAATACTAGGTAAAACGGTTGATGATGAAATCATCTTTGAAAGACAAGGTGAAAAACGAATATTGACTATCGTCGATATTGAATATATTAATTAAAGTTTGTTAAAACTATTTTAAATAGTGAGTTTTACAGAAGGTGCAACACATGATTAAAAAAATAATTATTCTATTGCTCATATTCTTCAGTAGTTTTGTTGTTGCCGAGGAAAATCAAAGTGCTATTTATTCTATAAGCGTGGAAAAGCCTGGTGAAGGAGTTTATCAATCTGTTTATAAGTCTCTGGAGGAGGCGCGTTTCTATGTCATATTTGAGGCGAATATAGGAAAGAATCTGGCGCGCAATGCTGAGCGTTGGGGTGATGAATACAATAAGAATAAATTTGAATTTGTGAAAGCTATGGTGGTATGCAATCCTTATTTTACTAACCAAGTGATGAATCTCGACCCCGATATGATGGCATTATGTCCGCTAAATATTACCGTCCTGTCGAAGGCAGGGAAAAGCACGGTCTTATTTAAAAAACTCACACCAGTTGCTAAAGGTAGCCCTGCGGAAGACATTTTGTGGGAAATCGAAAATACAATTATTACTGCAATTGAAAATGCAGTAGGTCAGTAATAACTAGTTTTTTGCAGCAGGGTCATGTTTGACCAGTTGGCTTAATTTATTCCTCCAGCTATTTCCTTCCTTATCATCATTGTATGCTGTTGCCAGTTTTGTGAGATTGATATAGTCGGTCTTGCCAGTGCTTAAGACGGGAATCTCTTCAATACAGATTATGATTTTAGGAATGATTAATTCGCTCATATGCTTGCTTTTAGCGATTTCTTGTAGCTGTTTCCGTGTAGCAGTTGCGTGATCTGTGATGAGTATTACCTTTTCACCTTTGCGTTCATCGTGCACCGCAACAGCAGCATGGTTCTTGTTCTGCCATGTCAGGCTGGCCAGTTCTTCAACAGCTGTTAAGGAAACCATCTCACCTCCTATCTTTGCAAAGCGTTTTGCGCGGCCTAGTATAGTGATAAATCCTTCATCATCGATATCAGCAATATCCCCGGTGTCGTACCAGCCTAATCCACGTTCTGTAGATGGTGCTTGAATTTCACCAGGCTTGTCATGATTGAGATAGCCTTGCATGATATTAGGCCCTTTCACGACGAGATGTCCGCCTTGTTCTATACCATCAACTGGTTTTATATAATGTTCCATAGCGGATACTAATCGACCTGCTGTACCTGGCTTATTTAGCATCTTGTTATTAACTGATATCACAGGACTGGCCTCGGTTACTCCATAGCCTTGTAAAATACGGAGACCATATTTATGCATCCATAACTGTACAGTGTCATCATGTAATTTTTCTGCCCCGGCGACGACATAATTCAAAGTATTTAAATCAAAAGGATGAGCGAAACGCGCATAACCTTTAAAAAAGGTATCGGTCGCAAAAAATATAGTTGCTCCTAATTCATAAATTAATTCGGGAATGATTCTATAGTGTAAAGGTGATGGATAGAGAAATACTTTTCCTCCACCCAAGAGCGGCATTAAGAAACCGGCATTGAGACCGAAAGAATGAAAAAGTGGTAAGCAGTTAAATATAGTATCTGCGGGAGTGAAATTAATATGACAACGCACTTGAGCGTAATTCGCCAGGATATTGCCATGAGAGAGCACAACACCTTTGGGATGCCCTTCTGAACCAGACGTGAACAAAATAACGGCTGTAGCACCCGGATTCGCATTCGGGTTTTGCTTTGCATAGTGCCTTGCGGCGTTTCTGCTTTTGTACAAAGCAGATAGTTTTGTTGTTAAGGTGATACTTTTTTTTATGTCTTCCAGATAAATAACTGTAAAGTCTTGTTCAAGTACTTCTGCTACTTTTTCAAGCTTGGCATTCTCTATAAAAGTTCTTGATGTATAAATAGCCTTTACCTGTGCTGTTTCACAAGCACGTTTTATAGCGAGTGCGCCAGCGGTAAAGTTTAACATTGCGGGAACACGACTAATGAATTGTAAAGCAAAGAAAAATATTGGCATGGCATTTACATTAGGCAATAACACACCGACATGTTCATCTATATTCGTTTGTTTTTTTATCAAGCTGCCTAATAAAATGCTGCGCAAAATTAATTGTTTATAATTTAATTGCTCGCGTTTGATGTCTTCTACGATTATTTGGCTTCTTCCAAATTGTTTGCTTGCATCAAGCATGGCAGTGTAGATAGTCCTGTTTTGATCAAAGCTTGTATATGTTAGTTTGTACATTATGTCTTGCAGGTGTCGCGATGCTGTTTTCCTGCGTTCATGACCTACAAGTTGAGGAGGGATGTCTATTTTTTCCGGAGGCAGAATTGTGACAGTAACCTTGGGAAACCAACAGACATATCCACGTCCCTTCATATAAGATAAACGACTGTACTGTGCTCCCTCAATTGCGATGGGCAAGATGGTAGCGTCGCTCTTGTCTGCAATTAACCCAGGACCTTCATAAATTTTCATTAATGATCCGGTCACGGTGATACGCCCTTCCGGAAAGATCACGGCTTTTTTATTTTGTTTGAGATACTTAACCATTGACTTTACAGAGAGGGGATTTCTTGCATCCATCTCAAACAAATCGACAAAGAATAAAAATGGTTTAAATGATTTTTTAGCAGCTATATTTGTATTAATAGCAAAGGTGGGTGTTTCTGGTAACCAGGCATAGAGCAAGATACCATCTAGCAAGGAAGTATGATTCGCTATAATTAAGACACGTTCTCCAGCCTTCTCATAGTTTTCTAAACCAGTGACTTCGACTTTGTAGAGTAGACGAAGTAAAACTCGAAAGAATAATTTCCACAGGCGCATCATGTTTATCATTGTACGTGCAAAAGTACCACTATGAGAATAGCTTGCTCATTTGGGAACAAAAAATAATTACTCAGGAAGGTATTTTCAGACGCCAGTCACTGATTGTTGGACGATTAAGCTCTGACCGGGTTGCAAATGTTTCCCTTTCTTTAGTTTATTCCATCTGAGTAAATCGTTTACATGAATATCAAACTTTCTTGCTATTAACCATAACGAATCACCTCGTTTTACTACATAGGCAGTGGGTTTCGTGTTATTCGCAACGGTCTTGATTAAATTATTGCTCGTGCTGTTTTTATCCTGTTTAACCCAAACAGTCAGCTTTTGGCCAGGTTTAAGCAGACTCTTTTTTGAAATACCATTCCATCGTGTAAGCTGGTTGACGCTAATGCCATAGTGACGCCCAATATCCCAAAGGTTGTCTCCACGTTTCACAGAGTAGATATAACGTTTCCCATTACCAGTTTTTTTGAGGCCTTTAAATTTTCTGGCATCTGCGCTCAATGTGTAAAATCTACTATCTTCTTTTGCGGTAGGAATCAATAATGAATGACCTGCGCGTATCCTGCTGTTTTTCAGTCGATTAATGTTTTTTAATGCTGTGACACTGGTTTGATATCGTGCAGCAATCTGGCTTAGTGATTCTCCTTTACTAATCTTATGTTGTTTCCAGCTTATACGCTCGGACTTGGGTAAGGTTGCCAGTTTTTGTTTAAATGTATTAGCTTTGTCTAGTGGTATCAGTAAGCGATGTGGTCCTTTTGGATCCGTTGCCCAACGACTGAAACCAGGGTTCAGTGTATAGAGCTCATCCATGGTTAAACCAGATAGTTTGGCGGCAGTAGCGAGATCAATTTGGCTACTAACATCAATTTTTTCAAAGTAAGGTTTATTTGGAATAGTCTTGAAATTGATATTGTACTTAGCATTATTCCTCAAAACTTCAGCGACAGCTAAAAGACTAGGGACATAGCTACGAGTCTCACGGGGTAGACGTAATGACCAGAAGTCAGTTCCCTTGCCGGCTTTCTTGTTCCTTCTTATCGCTTTTTCGACATTCCCTTCTCCTGCGTTATAGGCCGCCAGGGCATGGAACCAGTTGCCATTAAAGCGTTTATGTAAACTTTGCAGATAATCCAGTGCACCATCAGTCGCAGCAATGATGTCGCGACGACCGTCATACCACCAGTTTTGCTTCATGCCAAAACGTTTACCGGTTGCCGGGATAAACTGCCAGATACCTGAGGCATGGCTTGGAGAGTAGGCAAATGGGTGATAGGCACTCTCCACAATGGGCAAGAGTGCTAAATCAAGCGGCATATTGCGTTCTTTTAATTTGGAAATAATATGGAATAGGTAAGGCTGGGCGCGGTCCGAAACACGATCCATATAATCTTGATTGCGAGCAAACCATGTGACTTTATCCTTAACACTGCGTTGGTTTATATTGCTGGCAAATTGCAGGTCATCTTTGATTAAAAACCAAAGGTTTGAGTGTTCTTTTTTGTGTGCGACCTGGTTTTCGAGATCATTATCGACATTGATCTCTGAGCTAACCATCCCCGGCTTATGATTGACTAGATTTTTTGACGTCAGTGCTAGTGACCGACTTTTATCTGCGGTCGGTACGGGATCTACTGTGTCGGGTCGGGTAGAGTTGAAGTTACAAGCGCTGATTATTAGTGGTGCTAAGCAAATAATTGCTTTACGTATCATATGCATGGCCGAATGCTAGGGACAGGATGTGTTTGGGTCAAGTATTAATTTTCAGACGAAAATGTATTTTTCACCTGTTATTAGAAATCATCTTTCCATTTCCGTAGCGCAGCAAAAACTTCGGATGGTTCATTCAAGTCTTTATCTGAAAAATGACTGGCAGCCATTATTACGTCACTTATCTCACAACGTAAAAATGGATTTGTTTGTTTTTCCTCCGCCAAGGTTGCGGGCACAGTAGGTTGGTTTGAATTTCTGAGTTTTTCAACATGCTGCAAGCGTTTATGTATCGCTGCATTATCAGGTTCGACGCTGGCAGCAAACTTGAGATTACTAGCGGTATACTCGTGCCCACAATAGAGTAGAGTGCTATCAGGCAGGGTTTTGAATTTTGATAAAGAAGCGTGCATCTGTGGTGGCGTACCTTCAAACATGCGGCCACAACCGGCAGTAAACAGCGTATCACCGCTAAACACCACAGTATCCGTATAATAGGCGATTGCGCCGGATGTATGCCCCGGGACATCCAATATCTCAAGACTCAGTTCCAGTTCAGACAGAGAAATAATATCACCTTCGGCAACCGGGTTAGTACTACCTGCAACAGTCTCTGTCTTCGGAGTATAAACCGGGATTTCAAATTGTTCGGTAATTCCCTGGATACCGCCAACATGGTCCCAATGATGATGCGTGATCATGATCGCAACAGGGATTAGCCTCTCAGATTTAATGATATCCAACACCGGTTCTGCTTCACTGGGGTCGACAATAGCGACGTGTCGGCTTATTTTGTTTTTCAATAACCAGATATAGTTATCCTTTAGGGCGGGTAGGGGTATGATCTCTAGCATGATTTTATCTGTATCCGAGTCAGTTTGTTAACAGAGTAGTTTATGATTTAAATTTATGAATTCTGAATATACAAAGACATTATCACTCAGAGCGAAATTCTCAAGTTGGTTTGATAGACCACTGGGTAGAGCGGTATATGCTGCAGAGATTGAACAATTAGAAGACATACTGCCGGGATTGTTTGGCTATCATATATTGCAGTACGGTTATTCGGCAGAATCAAACTATCTGACAGCATCCCGAATTGCCAATAAAACAATACTGTTTCTGGATAATACGGAGTTAAATAATAGTGTAACAGCAGTACGCACTAGTGCAGAAGAACTACCCTTGGCTATGGATAGCGTGGATGTCATTGTTTTGCCGCACATTCTTGAGTATTCCAAAGACGCACATAAATTATTACGGGAGATGGAACGTGTCCTCATTGACGATGGACATGTTGTTATCATCGGTATAAATCCATTGAGTCTCTGGGGACTATGGCACATGTTTAAATGCTGGTGGGGCGAAATGCCCTGGAGTGGACAGTTGATTTCAATCCCAAGATTAAAAGATTGGTTATCGTTACTGGATTTTGAAGTAGAAAAAACAAACGGATTTTTCTTTTCACCACCATTGAGTAACCAAAATTGGCGCAATAAATTTATGCCCTTAGAACGATTAGGACGTTATTGTTGGCCAGTATGTGGGGGATTGTATGTTGTCGTGGCGAAAAAGCGCACTGTGCCTTTAAATCCGATCAAGATGCAATGGCGCGCTAAACGAAATATGATTGGATCAGGGGTAATTGAACCCACAACACGAAATCGATAAAACAACCTTAAATTATTATGAGTGAAGCAATACATATCTTTTCCGATGGCGCATGCCGAGGTAACCCTGGCCCGGGGGGCTGGGGAACCTTGTTAAAATATAACAGTACTGAAAAAGAACTCTATGGTGCTGAATCAGAAACTACTAACAATCGCATGGAGTTAATGGGTGCGATTATGGGGCTCGAAGCATTAAAAGGTGAGTGTGACGTTGTACTGACAACTGATTCGCAATATGTGATGAAAGGCATTACCGAGTGGATGGAAGGTTGGAAGAGTCGAGGCTGGAAAACAGCGGCCAAAAAGCCAGTAAAGAATAAAGATCTTTGGTTGCGACTGGATGAAGCCTGTACCCCACATAAAATAAGATGGGAATGGGTTAAAGGACATAGTGGACATGATGAAAATGAGAGGGTGGACCAATTGGCTAATAAAGCCATCGATGAGATGTTTGCTGGTAGCACTTCATGAGACAGATAGTTCTTGATACAGAAACGACAGGACTGGAGCCCAAACAAGGTCATCGTATCATCGAGATAGGGTGTGTTGAGATTGTTAATCGACGCAAAACAGATCGACACTTTCATCAATACCTGAATCCTGATAGAGAAATTGATGATGGTGCATTTAACGTGCATGGACTTGGAAATGAGTTTCTCGCGGACAAGCCACGTTTTGCTGATATAGCCCAGGAATTTATCGACTTTATTAGAGATAGCGAACTGATTATTCATAATGCCCCATTTGATATTGGCTTTTTAAACGCAGAATTAAAAAAACTGGGTAGAAAATGGGGGCAGACGGAAGACTATTGTTCAGTAGTTGATACTCTGATAATGGCTCGTGAGAAACACCCGGGACAAAAGAATAATCTGGATGCCTTGTGCAAGCGTTATGAAATAGATAACTCAGAGCGTGATTTACACGGCGCACTACTTGACGCACAGATACTACTTGATGTGTATTTGGTCATGACAGGTGGTCAAGAGACTTTGAGTTTTGACGCTTCACAAGAACATCACGCCGTCGAACAGACTAAATCAAGAATTGTAGATGTTAATCGCAAGTCGCTACCTGTTATTGAGGCGACCGCGGAAGAACTTATGGAGCATGAAAAATATCTGGATAGGATTAAAGAGGAGAGCGGAGGAAAATGTGTATGGATAGACAGCGACTATGATTAATGTCCTTGTTTTACGTCTACTATAGTCAATAAAAGCTACAGTAAAACATGGCGCACAAAAAATATTTTTTAATACTCTCGTTTATTTTTTTTGTTGAATTTTCAATCCTTGCAGTAGCACCACATGACCGTTCAGACTGGGCATTGGAAAATGTATTGGTTCTTGCATTTGTTATCGCTATGGCGGCAAGCTACAAAAAGTTTACGTTCTCAAGAATATCCTACAGTCTGATTTTTATATTCATGTGCTTACATGAAATAGGCGCGCATTACACTTATGCGAAAGTACCTTACGACTCTTTTTTAATATCGAACTTTGGTTTTAGTCTTAACGAGATGATGGACTGGGATAGAAATCATTTCGATCGATTGGTTCATTTTCTTTATGGTTTATTGATGGCCTACCCATTTAGAGAGATTTATTGTCGTATTGCCTATGGAAAAGGTTTTTGGGGCTATTTTTTTCCTTTGTTATTCACCATCGCCGCATCAATGATTTTCGAATTGTTCGAATGGGCTGCTGCCGAATTATTTGGTGGCGATCTGGGTGTGGCTTATCTCGGGACCCAAGGCGATGTCTGGGACGCACAAAAAGATATGGCGTTAGCTAGCCTGGGAGCGTTTATTGCGATGCTGATCGTGATCGTAATTAATCTACGTTTGCAGAAAGATTTCAATAAAGAATGGAAAAATAGTTTACGGATTAAACGAAAGAAACCAATGGGAGAGGATGAGATTACCAGGTTGCTCGATGAGCAGGATAAGTAATATTTATCATTTGTTTCGCCTTTTGCGGAGAGTTACTTTCTCTTGCGTGCCCAAGAGAAAGTAACCAAAGAGAAGGGCACCCAAATGCTCTGGCCTAGCGGCTACCTCGTCGTCGTGCTGTTATTCGGGTCGCGCATACATTCATCCCTGAATGAATGCACTCAATTGTGCGTCCATGCACAATTGCCCCGATAACAGCTCACCCACTCGGCGAAGCACTATGGGAGAAACATTCATTAAAACTTTACAGTATTTTTTAATTAGTTGGAGATAAGATGTTCTTAGATACCTGCAGACTTTGTGGTTGTACTAATAAACTATGTGAATCACATATAGTTCCAGAATTTCTATATAAACCTCTATACGATGACAAACATAAGATGTTAGGAATAAATGGATTAGGTAATAGGGGGGCAAAACCACTTCAAAAAGGAATAAGAGAATATCTTTTTTGTAATACTTGTGAATGTTTCTTTAATGACGAGATTGAGAAACCATTTTTATCTGAATGGGAAAAAATAATTGAAACTAATGTTCCGAAAACTTATAAGCCGTGGGATGCTATTAGCATCAAAACTGATTATAAAACCATTAAGCTATTTACATTGAGTGTATTGTTTAGGTGCTCAGTATCTAAACTTAGTACTTTTTCAGGAGTAAATCTTGGTCATCATCAAGACAATATAAAAGAAATGCTTTTAAATTGTGAACCGGGTGATGAAAACAAATATCCATTAATTGCAAATTTGGTCATAAACAAAGGTTATAAGCCTGAAGTTCGCTACATTTCAATTCCCGTCGAGTATAGAGAAGATTGCCACAGAGTTTATGGCCAAATATATGGTGGGTTTATGTGGTGGCATAAAGTGTCTTCACATGATTTTAAAAAATATAATGAATCAATATATAAAAATGGAAATTTGGAAACTTTTATCACACCAATACATGAGATCGGAGTATTGCATTACGCAAAGAATGCTTTAAATAACCCACTAAGATATTAATGGCTTAAAGTATTAAAACGATTTAGGGACAGACTACGGTATTTATTCCCGTATGGCATGCTGAGGAAGTGATTAGTAATGAGGGCAATTGTGCAGGACGCACAATTGAGTGCATTCATGACACGACGTCATGTATGCGCGACCCTCTTTACTGATACTGACGAAGGGAGCCGTAGGCCATGACATTTGGGTGCTCTATAAAGGCGAAACCAATGTAAAAAATAATAGAATTTGTCGTTTGACTGGGTTCCTGTGTTCACAGGAATGACAAAAGAAATGATAAAGGATGGGCTAAAGACTTAACCCATCCTCAGATAAAACTATTAACTACCCGTTGCCTCTTTTGTCATCTTTTGCAATTCGCCTTTCTCATAGAGATCCATAACGATATCGCAACCGCCGACGAGTTCGCCGTTGATGAATACTTGTGGGAAGGTTGGCCAGTTTGAATATTGTGGCAGGTTTTGACGCATTTCTGGTTGTGCCAGTACGTCGACGAAACCGAACTCGACATCACATTCTTTTAATGCTTGTACGGTGCGCATTGAAAAGCCGCATTGTGGGAAGTCGGGTGATCCTTTCATGAAAAGGACGACAGGGTTTTCTGCCAGTTTCGCTTTAATTTGTTCCATTGGATCCATTACATATACCTCGGGTTAATATCTCGTTTTAGTCGCTTCTATGCCTCCTGCAATCGCGGCATTTGTGCATCCTGCATTTCCGTTGTGGCGGATTATACGCGAAAGAGGCACGCAATCACCAATTGTTGTAGATGCCTTGTACTCGCCGGTTTAGATGTGGGCGGCAGTGTGGATTTCAAGTGCAGTATTGTTTATATCGTTCCTTGTTTAGTTAGGAATGCTCGTTTAAGGATGGTTTCAGCCCTGATAACGTAGATTCCTGTTTTTTAGCGTTATTCTGTAGTGAAAGGGGTGGAAGCGGACACGGACATCAGTATAATCCTAGCCAGCATTTTACTGCATATTTAAGAAACATTTATTTTTATCCGGGGGTAATTAGTATGAATCCACTCAAGTCAGTGCACGGCACGTTAGCGCTTGGTTTTATAACAGCGATAGTTGTTATGTTTTTGGTTGGCGGTAAGCCTGAGTTCAACCTATTGTCTTTAACCGTCTGGATACATGTCTTTTTTGGCGTTATCTGGATTGGCCTACTTTACTATTTCAATTTTGTGCAGGTTCCTGCAGTTGGAGTGGCTTTAGCTGATGAGGGTGGTCCTGGTCCTGCGGCGATTAATAAGTATGTCGCACCTCGTGCATTGTGGTGGTTCCGTTGGGGGGCATTAGGTACCTGGTTAACGGGAGCTTCTGCACTGGAATCATTGGGCGTTGGTCTTAAAAATGCTTTCTTGTTGCAAGAAGGCGGATTGGTTATTGGCTTAGGTGCCTGGATGGGTACAATCATGCTGTTTAATGTTTGGGTATTGATCTGGCCGAACCAGAAAAAAATTCTGGGTATTGTTGAAGCCAGTGCCGAGGAGATTGCTAAAGGAAAAGTCGTTGCATTAATGGCATCACGAACCAATACCTTTCTTTCTATCCCTATGCTGATGTGCATGGTGGGTTTTGGACATGGTCTGCCTTTATAAGACTTAAAGTATTCAATTCTTGTGTTTGAGCCCGGCTCATGGCCGGGCTTATTAGTTATAGGGATGTGATTTATGCTGCGGGTACAGGACGTACAAGAGTGGCGAATTTTAGAGTCGGATAAATATCGACTTATCTGGAATGTAATCCAATGAGCAGTGTATTAATGTCAAATTATCAACCGCTATCGATTGAGTTTATAAAAGGGTCAGGTGCCTGGCTTACGGATACTCAAGGTGAGCGCTACCTGGATGCACTCAGCGGTATCGCTGTTTGTGGTTTGGGCCATGCGCATCCATCTGTGCAAGAGGCCATCGCCGATCAAGCGGCTAAATTAATCCATACCTCTAATCTTTACCGTATTCCATTACAAGAAAAATTGGCTAAAAAACTAGTTCAACATTCAGGGATGGAGAAGGTCTTTTTTTGCAATTCCGGTGCTGAAGCAAATGAAGCGGCGATAAAACTAGCGCGTTTGTATGCAAGCAATAAAAAAATCACTAATCCTGTCATTGTTGTCATGGAGAAAAGTTTTCACGGCCGAACAATGGCGACTTTAAGTGCAACGGGTAACACAAAAGTGCATCAAGGGTTCGACCCTTTAGTCGAAGGTTTTAGACATATCCCTTATAACGATATTGATGCCTTGAATGCGCTTGCAAATGAAGATTTAAATATTGTCGCAGTGATGGTTGAACCGATATTAGGTGAGGGTGGTGTTGTTATCCCTGATGCAGGTTATTTGAAAGCGATAAGAGCATTCTGTGATCAATACGATTGCTTAATGATGGTTGATGAGATCCAAACTGGTATGTGTCGCACGGGAAAATGGTTTGCCTTTCAACACGGAGAGGTTATGCCCGACGTTATGACCTTGGCTAAGGCCTTGGGTAATGGCGTTCCAATTGGTGCCTGTATTGCGAGAGGCGAGGCGGCAAATTTATTTCAACCCGGTAATCATGGCTCTACTTTTGGTGGAAACCCATTAGCTTCCAGAGCTGCGTTAGCGGTGATTGAAATCATGGAGGATGATTGCCTTGCACATCGTGCAGAAAAGCTCGGTAATCGATTATTAGACGGCTTTAAACAAGCGTTAAAGGATGTTCAAGGAATTAAAGAGATCCGCGGTAATGGATTGATGCTGGGTATTGAGTTAGATGTAGATGCTCCTGACCTAGTGGCATTAGCATTAAAAGAAAAATTGTTGATCAATGTAACAGCGGGCAACGTTATTCGTTTATTGCCAGTATTAGTGATGAGTGACTCTGAAGCAGATCAAATTGTCTCTACATTGAGTAAATTATTAAAAGCCTATCTAGATTGAAGGTGAGGTTATGGAACCAAGACATTTTTTAACACTAAATAGTTTCAGTAGAGATGAGTTGTTGTCGATCATCAATCGTGCATCTGCATTAAAAAAGCAAGTAAGAGAAAAAAATTACGATACAACGTTGAATAATCGTGTTTTAGGTATGATCTTTGAAAAATCATCTACCCGCACACGCGTTTCATTTGAAGCGGGTATGGCGCAGTTGGGTGGCCATGCTATCTATCTGTCACCAACAGGCTCCCAAATCGGACGTGGTGAACCGATAGAAGATACGGCACGCGTTTTATCAAGAATGGTTGATTGCATTATGTTAAGAACATTTGAGCATGAACGGCTCGAAACCTTCGCGGCATATTCCGATGTGCCGATCATTAATGGTTTGTCTGATAGTTTCCATCCGTGTCAGTTGTTGGCAGATTTATTAACTTATTATGAAAAACGGGGCTCAATTGAAGGGAAGAAAGTAGTTTGGCTTGGGGATGGCAATAATATGTGTCACTCCTATATGAATGCTGCAAAGATTTTTAATTTTAAGTTAACAGTGGCTTGTCCTGTAGACTATGAGCCTGATGCCAGTATATTAGAGTCTACAAAACAATTTGTTTCTATAGAACGCGATCCGCTGGATGCTGTTAAGAATGCGGATCTGGTGGTAACAGATGTTTGGGCCAGTATGGGGCAAGAAGACGAACAGAATCAGCGAATAAAACAATTCGCACCTTATCAGGTTAATACAGATTTAATGGAATGTGCTAATGGCGATGCCTTGTTTATGCATTGTTTACCTGCACATCGAGGCGAAGAAGTGTCTGCGGCAGTCTTGGAAGGCCCCCAAAGTGTTGTTTGGGAAGAAGCTGGTAATCGTTTGCATTCACAGAAGGCCTTATTGGAATTCTTACTGAGTTAAAAAAGCACCATTATGATGCATGATGATTCAGAATCGTTTTTGCGAGGTCACGAAAACGCGGAAAGCATTCTAATGCGGCTTGTCTGTTCGAAGTGCAGAATCGCAGGTGGTTTTTATTCGATTCATTTTTAATTTTTATAGCAATAGACACGATAAATAGTAATGCATTTTTTATTGAGTAACGATGATGGTTATCAATCGCCTGGCTTATCTGCTTTGGCAGAGATGTTAGCTGAATTGGGAAAAGTGACCATTGTCGCTCCTGATAGAGATCGTAGCGGTGCAAGTAATTCACTGACACTAGACGCACCACTGTATGTCAAACAAGATAGCCGCGGTTACCATTATGTCAATGGCACGCCAACTGACTGCGTGCATTTAGCTATTACAGGTATGTTAGATGATGAGCCTGATATGGTAATCAGCGGCATCAATACTGGTGCAAACCTGGGTGATGACGTGCTTTATTCAGGGACAGTAGCAGCGGCAATGGAAGGGCGTTTCTTAGGTTGTCCTGCTATCGCATTTTCTCTTGCTGGAGAACGGCAGACGGATTATAAACCGGCAGTAAAAATTGCACGAAAAGTGATTAAGTCTCTTATGCAAAAGTCATTAGATGATGTGTTATTAAATGTGAATATCCCTGATGTTGATTACGAGCAGATAAAAGGGATGACGATAACGCGTTTGGGTAACCGACATAAATCTGAACCTGTGCTTGAGGCCTATGATCCGCGTGGAAAAAAAGTCTATTGGATAGGTCAGGTTGGTTCTGAACAAGATGCCGGTGAAGGCACAGATTTTCATGCTATCCGTTCTGGTAAAGTTTCCATTACACCGTTGCAAACTGATTTGACCCGACACCAGTCTCTGGCATCGTTATCTGACTGGATAGAAGGTCTAGACTGATGATGGCTGAGCATAGTGGTATTGGTATGACGTCACAGCGTACCCGTGACCGACTTGCAGATACTTTGGTGGAAATGGGGATTCAATCAGACGTTGTCCTTGATGCTATCCGTAATACACCAAGGCATCTTTTTGTTGATGAAGCCCTGGCGAGTCGCGCGTATGAAAATACAGCACTTCCTATCGGGTTTAGCCAGACTATTTCTCAACCTTATATCGTTGCAAAAATGACGGAAGCATTGATAAAAGACAGAGAATTGGAAAATGTGTTGGAAGTAGGCACAGGTTGCGGATATCAAACTGTCATTATGTCGCAATTCACCAAACGACTTTACACTGTTGAACGCATTAATGGACTACTAATACGAGCGCGTGAACGTTTTCAAAAATTAGGTTGTACCAACATTCGCAGCAAACATGCCGATGGCAATATCGGTTGGTCAACACACGCACCTTTTGATGGCATTATCGTCGCTGCTGCACCCATTGGTGTGCCTGAAGCATTATTGAAACAACTCGCTATCGAAGGACGCTTGATTATTCCTGTTGGTAAATCAGGCGATCAGAAATTATTATTAATTACCCGAAAAGAAGACGGGTTTGAAGAAAGAACCATTGATTCGGTAAGTTTTGTTCCCATGCTTGGTGGCATTGACACAACTTGAAAGGAAAAGAATGAGCGCTTGTTATAAGAATGTAATTTGTTTGTTGATTATTCTCTTGCTACAGGCATGTTCTGGAACTGGTGTCGCTCCGGTTGCTAATCGTGGAGAAGTTAAAGAAACAGAACCAACTGTCAGTCAACGTGGTACAGCAAGTCAACCAAGACCTGCGCCAAAAGCTAAACCAATCATACAAAATAAATCGGGTTATCATATTGTTGGTCAAGGAGACACGCTATATTCGATCGCATGGCGTTATAACTATGATTATAAATCGGTAGCCCGTTGGAATCAGATCAATGCACCTTATACGATTTATCCGGGGCAACTTATTCGTTTGAAACCTGTTCTTAAAAAGAACGTAGCTACTACAAAACCAAACGTAATCGTAAAAAAAACACCTTCTGTCTCTCCACCAAAATCAATATCTAAAAAAACGGTTAAACAATCAAGTGTCATTACTTCAAACAACAAGTTCAAGACTGCTTTACCAAATGGCCCTATTAAATGGTCATGGCCAACGACGGGAAAACTAGTCAGATCTAATTCTCCCACGTCAAAGAAAGGGATAGATATTTCAGGTAAACCAGGACAGCAAATAAAAGCCGCGGCTGCGGGAGATGTTGTTTACAGTGGGAGTGGACTTCTCGGTTACGGAAAGCTTATTATCATAAAACATAATGAAACGTATCTGAGTGCCTATGCATATAACAGTAAACTTTTGGTCAAGGAGGGAGATAGAGTTAATGCTGGACAGCAAATCTCCGAAATGGGACAAGACCATACTGGACGTACTGTGCTTCATTTTGAAATACGTAAAAATGGCAAACCTGTCACTCCTGGCAAACATCTCCCCAAAAAACGAGTATAAGTGTTCCGTTGTCTCGGTGATTGTATGAAAGACGATATGAAAAACTCGAAATCAGAACAAAAATCTAAAGAAAATGTTGATGCTTCTGTGAATAATGAAGGACAAGAAAGTATCGTTGAGAGTAATGATAAGACTGATACTAAAAAATTAATTACTGAAACAGCACCGGTTTCATCTGGTGATTTGGATGCAACCCGTCTGTATCTGAATGAGATTGGTTTTTCTCCTCTATTAACAGCTGAAGAGGAAGTTTATTTTTCACGAAAATCATTAAAGGGAGATGAAAGCGCAAGAAAACGTATGATTGAAAGTAATTTGCGTCTCGTCGTAAAAATTGCACGTCGTTATATGAATCGTGGTCTTGCGCTTCTCGACTTAATAGAGGAAGGCAATCTGGGTTTGATTCGTGCTGTCGAGAAATTTGATCCTGAGAGAGGCTTTCGTTTTTCTACTTATGCGACTTGGTGGATACGCCAGACAATTGAACGGGCATTAATGAATCAGACCCGGACGGTACGATTACCAATCCATGTTGTAAAAGAGATAAATATTTACTTGCGCGCAGCACGAAAACTTGCGCAAACGCTGGATCGCGAACCTAGTCCGGAAGATGTGGCTGAAATGCTCGATCAACCAATAGAAGTTGTGAAGCGCATGCTCGGGCTGAACGAGAGAACAACTTCGGTTGATAGTCCCAGTCCTTATGATTCGGAAAAATCGTTGTTAGATACTTTGCCGGATGAACATAACCTTGACCCTTCTCTATTATTACAAAATAGTGATGTAAAAGAACATATTGATGCCTGGTTGAGCCTACTTACAGATAAACAATGCGCCGTCGTTGAAAGGCGTTTTGGTTTGCATGGTAATGATGTCTCTACACTGGAAGAAATCGGTAATGAATTAGGTGTCACTCGAGAGCGAGTTAGACAAATTCAGATTGAGGCGATCAAGCGTTTGAGACAAATTTTACAAAAAGAAGGCCTTTCACTTGAAGCCTTAAATATGGAGCACTAAATATCAGATAGAAACAAGCAGGCAACAACATCTCTGCCTTCATCAACTAATAAGTTATAACTTCGGCACGCTGCGCCCGTATCCATGATTTCTAAACCGATATTTTTTGAGGCAGCATAAGCAATTAGCTCGGGGTTTGGAAAACTTGGTGTCTTACCGCTACCAATGATGATTATTTCTGGTTGCCATAATATGATTTGATCTAGATGTTGCGTTGCAAGATTCTGATAAGAGTCTACTAGCCAGTTTTCAATTAATCGATCCTTTGAGACAACAAGGTTTGTTTCTATAAGTGTGTCTTTTAATGTAAAAGTGTCATTAGAATAGGAAGTAATTTTGTTTGAAGTAGAAAAATCGCTATCAAGTTCAATCTTCATGGGTTTTGTGACCTTATATTTAATAGGGTTAGCATTATATTGTAGTAAGTAAGAATATTTAAATTTAAAACGGGAGGTAAGTAAAAGTGAAAATTATATTATTGGGACCACCAGGTGCAGGGAAAGGTACTCAAGCAAATTTGATCAAAGAAAAATTTAACATTCCACAAATCTCAACAGGCGATATGTTACGTGCAGCAGTGAGTGCTGGGACAACATTGGGACTTGAAGCAAAAAAGGTAATGGATGCTGGAGGACTAGTTTCTGATGACTTGATTCTTGGTTTGGTAAAGGAACGTGTTAATGAAGATGATTGTTCAAATGGATATTTACTTGATGGCTTCCCAAGGACAATTGCGCAAGCTGACGGCATGGTTAATCTGGGTATAGATGTTGAATATGTTGTTGAAATTAAAGTAGAAGATAGCGCTATTATTAGCCGAATGAGTGGGCGTAGAGCACATTTAGCTTCTGGCCGAACCTATCATGTTGTGTTTAATCCACCTAAGGTAGAAGGCAAAGATGATGTGACTGGTGAAGATATTGTTCAAAGAGATGACGATAAGGAAGATACCGTTAAAAAACGTTTAGATGTTTATCATGAACAAACATCACCATTAGTAAAATATTATACCGACTTATCAAATCAGAATGGTTCTAAAACAAAATACGTTAGTGTAAATGGAATGAATAATGTGAATGACGTACTGAAGGATATACTTTCACAACTAACATAATTATTAGTGTTAATGATTTATTTAACATTAATTATTGTAAAAATAAGGACAAAAAAGTATCTATTTTGTGATCTATAAACATTATTTAAAAAAAATTATAGAAAAAAGATAAAACATGACTATAATTGTTTGCGTGTATGTTTAATGTAATGTATATATCCATTTTGTTAATACAAATATTCAGTTTCAGGGGAGTCTCTAAACATGGCAAAGAAAAAAGCAAAGAAGAAGACTGCGAAGAAGAAAGTCGCAAAAAGATCTACTAAGAAAAAAGTAGCTAAGAAGAAAGCTAAGAAAAAAGTAGTTAGAAAAAAGGCTAAGAAAAAAGCCACCAAGAAAAAGGCTAAGAAAAAAGCCACCAAGAAAAAGGCTAAGAAAAAAGCCACCAAGAAAAAGGCTAAGAAAAAAGCCAGCAAGAAAAAGGCTAAGAAAAAAGCAAAGAAGAAAGTAGCAAAGAAAAAGGCTAAGAAGAAAGCCAAAAAAAAATCTAGAAGAAGATAAGCAAAATATGACGCCTGGCCAGCGCGATAAAGAACGCAGAGTAAAGGCCAGGGCAGTTATTGATGCCAGGAAAAAGCGTCGAAAGGCGTTAGTTGAGCACTTGTTAAAGTCTGTCTAACTCAGACTGAGCGAGACTCTCTAAAATACTGATAGGCCCCGTTTTTACGGGGCCTTTTTATTTTGTCTGGAAATGAAGAGACGAGAAGTGCTTATGTTGCGATGGATATGATTACATAGTCCTCGATAGCTCAGAGGGAGATGCCAAATATCGTGTAATCTTGAAGACAATAGTGAAAATATATGTAAACGACTACTAAAGGTTGCAGATTAGTAAAATGGCTGTTGAATGGTGGTCCGAAATAACAATATCACTATGCAATTAGAAGTATTATGACTTATTTACTAACATTGGATGTTTCAGTGAACCCTTGTCATATTATCTTAGAAAATGTAATGGATGATTGTGCAATAGCACAATGTCGTGTAAACCTGTTTGCGAAAATTAATATTCAATAGCATTACCACATGCCCAAAAAACGAAAAACTTCTCGAAAAAGAAAAACACAGTCAAAGAAAAAAAAGAGCGCGTCGCTGTTTAAAAAGTGGATACTGCAATTGCTGGTGATCCTGGGCTGCATTTTCATGTCTTATTGTGTCTTGCTCGATTTCCAAATTAGAAGAGAATTTGATGGAAAACGCTGGTCTGTCCCCGCTAGAGTTTATGCGCAACCACTGGAGCTTTATGCCGGTAGACGCTATGAACAAAGGTTGGTGGTCGAGAGGCTGAAAAATGCAGGATACCAGAATGTTTCTACGCTGACAGGTTCCGGGCAATTTCGGGTTAGGGGTTCTACGCTTGAAGTCTATACACGTGAATTTCATTATTGGGATGGTCTTGAAACAGCAAAGAAATTAACAATTCGATTCAACCGTCAACAAATCACAGACATTACAGAAATCATAAATGGTCAAAATATTTCAATAATAAGGTTGACGCCAACCTTAATTGGGAAAGTGTTCCCGTTGCACGATGAAGATCGTGTTCTTATTAGCTACGAGGAAATTCCTGAAACATTAATAGAGGGATTAGTAGCAGTAGAAGATAGGCATTATTTTGAGCATTTTGGGCTAGATCCTTTCGGTATTCTGCGTTCAATCTATATTAACGCAATCAAGGGAAAGGTTACGCAAGGGGGAAGTACCCTGACGCAGCAATTAATCAAGAATATGTTTCTAACCCATGAACGGACGTTTACGCGTAAAATTAATGAGATGTTAATGGCCTTAATGTTGGAATATCATTATTCAAAGGAAAATATTCTAAGTGCTTACGTCAATGAAATATATCTGGGGCAAAATGGTCAGCGTAGTATTCATGGGTTTGGGACAGCCGCAGAATTTTACTTTTCTAAACCTCTATCAGAGTTAAATAATGCCGAAATTGCCTTATTAGTAGGAATGGTAAAAGGTGCCTCTTACTACAATCCGCGCAAACAAGAAGAAAGAGCTTTGAAACGTCGAAATCTAGTGCTTAATTTACTGCATGAGCAGGGTTTTATCAGTGATGCTGAATTAGAACTCGCGATAACTAAGGACTTGGGTGTGTCAGCTAAGCCTCGCTGGAGTAGTGCAAAATATCCTGCGTATATTGATTTAGTAAGGCGTCATTTAAAAAGAGATTATCGTATAAATGACCTTAGAAATGAAGGCTTGCAAATACACACCACTCTGGATATAGATAAGCAGGAAATATCGCAAACTAGTGTTGCGAATAGTCTTTCCAAATTAGAGAAAAGTAGAGGCTTTAATTCAGGCACACTACAATCGGCACTCGTTATTGTAGAATCACATAGTGGAGAGGTGCTTGCTCTGGTCGGAGACAGGAACAAAGATAAAAACGCCTTTAATCGCGCCCTGGATGCGAAACGACCTATAGGCTCTTTGATTAAACCAGCAATATACATGACAGCGTTAAATCTTCCTGCTGAATATCACGTGCTTTCAGCGCTTGATGATTCTCATTTGGTGTTGCAACAGAAAAATGGAAAACGCTGGGAGCCTGATAATTACGATAAGAAAACACATGGTAATGTCCCTTTAGTAAGATCAATAGCGAAGTCATATAATCTTTCTACTGTAAGACTCGGCATGGAGTTAGGTCTTGAAAATGTCATTCAGACATTGAAAAACCTTGGTGTAAACTCAACGATACCTCGGCTACCTTCAATCTTGCTTGGTGCGCTTAATCTCTCGCCTTATGAAGTGACACAAATGTATCAAACAATTGCCAGTGGCGGTTTACAAATACCACTAAAAACAATTCGTGCCGTATTGGATAGTAACGATCAGCCGCTACGAAGATATGATCTGACGGTTCGTGAATATATAAAACCTGAAACAGCATTTTTGACACAATATTTATTAACTGAAGTTGTTCAGAATGGTACAGCCAGCCGATTGATGCGTGAATTACCTTCATTGATTCCATTAGCAGGAAAAACTGGAACGACTAACGCTTTGCGTGACAGCTGGTTTGCCGGTTTTGGTGACAAAATCTTATCTGTCGTCTGGGTTGGACGTGACAATAACGAGACCGCTAAACTTACCGGATCGACTGGTGCGATGCAGATATGGATCGATATGATGAAAAAAATAAAACCTGAACCTTTAGTGTTAATAGAACCTGAAGAAGTTGAATGGTGGGATTATCCAGACATGAGCAACCCAGGTAGTTCTTGTACAGAAGTAAAGTCTTATCCGTTTATAAAGAAATATATACCTACTCATATAGATTGTTATTGACTACAACTAAATCGAGACTTTTATGAGAGATTACCGCCTTTTTTTAGCCATTGTTCTGTTGTTCCTTACTGCATGTGCTGAACAAGCGACAAAACCTGTGGTATTGGTCCCTGTAGAAGAGCTTAACGCCCCAGTTGCTACTAAGAAAAAACCAACATCAATCCATAAAGAAGTTAATAAACAACAAGAACCAGTAATCATTGCTTTGCTTAAAGATGCAGAAAAGTTTTCAGGACAAGGGCAGAGTGCGAAAGCAGCGGCAACGATAGAACGTGCACTGCGGATAGAGCCCAGAAATGCGATGTTATGGCATCGTTTGTCTGTAGTGCGTTTTCAACAACAGCAATGGCAACAAGCAATTGCTATGGCAAGAAAATCGAACTCTTTAGCAGGAAGGAATAGCAATTTGAAATCGGATAATTGGGGCTTGATTGCCAGTGCCTATGACAAACTGGGCAACAAACGCAAAGCCACCGAAGCAAGAAATAAACAAAGCAATCAAAGTTGAGTGCCGGGTAGCTTGCCTTTGAGCATATAAGCGAAGGCGATTACCTCTGCAACAGCCACATAGAGTTCTTTTGGGATTTCTTCTCCAAGTTTTAATGTTGCCAACATGTTAACCAGATCAGGTTCTTCGTGTATTGGAATATTGTGTTCTACCGCTAAGGCAATGATATCTTCAGCAAGTTCGTTTGTGCCTTTGGCCGATAAAGTTGGCGCTGTCACGCCATCGTAGAATAGTGCGACTGCTTTTTTGGGAATTTCAGGTGAATTATTCATACGCTAATATTAATCAGGTTGTCAGCAACCATGTGATCATCTGGATTCGCAGGACTGATTGGCAGGCAAACGATCTTGCCCATAGACAAGCCGCATTTTTCAATACGGCTACTGAGTAATGATAAATTATTTTTAATGAGATCATTTAATGATTGCTCTTCTGACCACAGAGTTGCACTCACTTCTTTATCTAATACCGATACTCTTGCAGATACAGCGTCTTTGTTTTGAAAATTAATCTTTAAATTTACTACCCATAATTTATTTTTTTCATTTCCGGGTTGTGAATTTCTATCATGCTGAATATCCAGCTTCAATAAATCAATATCCTGTTTGTCTTTAATGGGCAGTTCAATTGACCATGCCGGGAACTGATTATCATGTGTAGCAATTGCTTTTGATTGATTTACTTCAATACGTGATATTGATGATTCAATCTGCTTACTCATATTTTCAATATAAACTTTAGATTCAATGTCGATTAAAACAGATGCATTTCTCGCTTCTTGTCGACTATTCGTATTTGTGTTTTTGGGAACTTCAAACAATGAAATAATTTCTGCTGGTTTTATAAATTGTTGAAGAGGTTTTTGCGTATCTTGTTTATATTGAGATACTAATTCAGAAAGTTGCAATAAATTGGTTTTTAGATCTTTAGCTATATTCGTGCTATTGAGTTGAGTTGAAGTTTGTATCAGTTTAGTTTGTTTCTGTTTGTTCATAACTTCAGCCAATAATTTAGATTCGAGGAATATTCCTGAGTTTTTTAAAGCTGTTTTCAATCCATGTTCATTTTTTATGTTTACTACTGTTGGTAATTGTTCGATAAGTTTTTTGATTTGTTGTGCTATTGGCGCAGGTAAAACTTGAGTCATGCTGCGAGTATTATTTGTGAGCTGACTTATTATACTGAATAATTTTTCCATGCTTGCCTGTTTTGGAATATTTTCTCGAAGCAGTTGTAGTTTGGTTTCACGTATTAATTCTGGAGATTCTTGTTGTAATACGCGAACAACGACAGGAGTACCTTGTTGTTCTACGACAAGTTTCAATTTTGCACCGACATATATTGGACTATTTGAATTTGTTTTAGCCTCAACCGCTTGATTATTGATTTGCAAGAGCAACGTATCAGCTGTTTTTCGGCCTGTCACAGTGGCATTCAATACTTGCCCAAGCAACCATTGGGTCAGGTTTAGTGATACTGCCTTATTTGGGAAAGAGGCAGATAAAAGAGTTGCTTGAATATCCATGTTCTATAAATCGTCATTTTGGCATGAAACTTGAGTTGTACTTGTATTGATTGATGGGAGAAACAGCTTGGTTGAAAGAAAATTATGGTTTGTCAGACGAGATAATGTGGTGAAAGGACCATTTATACAGGCTCAAATCACAAGAAACATTTTGCTTGGACGTCTGCACCCAAATGATGAATTAAGTCTTGATGAGCAAAAATGGCAACAAGTTGCCATGCATAAAGAACTCTACCCTGATGTTATGCAAAAGGGTCCTATGGATAGTAAAGCAATCGAGTTAGCTAGAATACAGGTTGATGAACGAGTAGCTGACCAGCGATTAGCAAGACAAAATATGAAGGAAGAGCGGAGGCAGAGTAGAGAAAGACGTGCAATTGAACCTGATAGAGTATTAATTCATCGTCGAAATAGAAAAGAAATTGATGAAGCCTCTAAAAATAGTGTTAAGCGACCTAAAATGCCGGTCTTATCTGCATTATTAATTGTCATCACGATCACAGGTTTGGGATTGATGTTAAGGTCTGAAAATCAGCATTCATCATCTGATTGTGGGTTATCCCCCGCCGCGAAAGTAAACTGGAGTAATTGTACTTTTCTTAATCTCAATGTCGAAAATGAGGATCTGGAGTTTGCACTGCTTACAGACGCTATTTTGAACGAGTCGAATTTATTAGGAGCTAATCTTTCAGGCGCTGATATGGCTTATGCAGTAATAACTAAAAGTGATTTTAGTTATGCAAATCTTGAAAATGCCAGATTAATAGGTGCCAATTTACATGCTTCCGATTTTCGTTACGCAAACCTGAAAAATGCAAACTTTTCTTTTGCAGACCTCAGGAATGCTTTATTAGCAGGGGCTAACTTAAGCAATGCGAGGTTTGATAATACTATTTGGATAGATGGGAGAATATGTAAAAAAGGTTCTCTGGGAGCTTGCCAATAGTTTTTATCGATTATGAATAATATTCAGCGGTGTAACGCCAGGCCTTATCCGGTGAGTCAGACGTTTGTATCCCCGCTTTTCGTTTTAATTCATCCAGAAATTGACGTTTATTACTAATTGACTCCCAAACGGCAGGCAAAAAGGTTGCTCTGGCGTTATTTTTAGCAATGATTAATCCATCAACATTTTGCCTTAACTGTTCAATCAGGTCCTGTTCGTCTTTAAAAGGGAATGCTGTGGCGGGTGTTAATAAAGATAAACTAATTTCAACTTGTTCAAACTCATCAGCGACGAGGGGTTTAAACCTTGGATCACAGAAGGCGGCAGCATGAGCAAAATGAGCAACGGCATTAATCAATGGCATTCTGGCTTCGGTTGTGCCAATACAACCACGTAACTGTCCATTAAGTTTTAATGTGATAAAGACAGCATATTTTTCCTGTAGTTGAGCAGGGTAATTTTGGGTTTCGGGAATATAAGCATCTCCACTATCCAAGCCTAATTGGATACTTTTATTGATGACATCAAAGACAGTGGTTTTGTCATTTTCGTTGAGTATCAAACCATTGAATAATGCATAGGCACCATAGCCAACGACACGGTCTTTTGTGCCAGCTGTATCGCCTGAATTTCGCAGATCAAGTGTTTGGATTGACATGTTTTTTTCATGTGCATATTTCAATAAACCACACATCGGCATGCAACCGCAGGCCTGATTTGAACTAATACTTTCATAATCAAAATTTTCGATTAGCCGAGTAGTGTTGTTATCAGTTTTACAGGCGGTTTCATAATCAAGAAAATGACTTAAGTCAGAGCTAATCACTATCAAAGTTTCATTACCTCCCCATAACTCTTTCAGAATTGTCGCAACCTGTTCGGGTCCAGCATCACCTACTAATAATGGTATAAGGGTGAAATCATTCAATACTTTTTGTAGAAAAGGGAGGTGTACTTCAAGACTATGCTCCTGCTCATGCGCAGCATCTGAAAAATTGATATCAGAACGATGTTCTAATTGACTCAGAACATTGGTATCTAATGGTACATTGCCAAGGGGTGTTGCAAAGTGTGTATTTGATGGCAGGGCGATACCTTTGACGTAAACTCGGTGTGCGGGGCCTAATAAAACGACTCGGGTAATTTGAGACTTTAGTTTTTCAATATTCCTATAAATATTGGCGGCGATTTGTCCCGAGTAGATATAACCGGCATGCGGTGCAATGATGGCCTTAGGTGGTTTTATATGAATATCACTATTAGTTAAATAGTCTTCTAGCATATGATTCAATTGATTCGCATTTTGTGGATAGAAACTACCCGCAACGGCAGGTTTTCTTATAGAAAGTTGTCGTCGATTTTTTGAGCTTGTAAACATGTTAGGCAGAATTATATATTGATAGCTAAATTATAGGACTAAAATTAAAAAACAGTTATTGAAATAGAGGTACTACGGTAGTAGATGGAATCGACTGTAAAAACTAAATACTGGCATAGGCTTGAAGATGGCCGGGTGCAGTGTGATCTTTGCCCACGAGAATGCAAGTTAAAGAACGGCCAGCGTGGACTCTGTTTTGTTCGCGCCTGTGAAGAAAATCAAATTGTCTTAACGACTTATGGTCGTTCCAGCGGTTTTTGTATCGATCCGGTGGAAAAAAAACCGCTTAATCATTTCTATCCTGGCACATCGGTGCTGTCCTTTGGTACAGCGGGTTGTAATCTGGCCTGTAAATTCTGCCAAAATTGGGACATTAGCAAGTCACGCGAGATGGATACATTAGCTGACGCAGCCAGCCCGGAGACTATTGCGCTAGCCGCAAAAAAATCAAACTGTAAAAGTATTGCCTTTACTTATAATGACCCCGTTATATTTCATGAATATGCCGTTGATGTAGCTGCGGCATGTAAAGAGAAAGGGATAAAGACCATCGCTGTCTCTGCTGGTTATGTTTGCTCAGAACCCCGTGCAGAGTTTTATCAAGGTATTGATGCGGTAAACATTGATCTTAAGGCATTCACAGAAGGTTTTTACCACCGCATTACAGGCAGTCATCTTGCCTCCGTATTGGAGACATTGGTATATATCAAGCATGAAACGGACGTCTGGCTTGAAATAACTAATTTAGTTATCCCTGGTGAAAATGACTCAGATAAAGAGTTTAACCAAATGACAGAGTGGATAGTTTCTGAATTAGGCGCAGATGTACCATTACATTTTTCTGCATTTCACCCTGATTGGAAAATGCGAGATAAACCCAGAACATCTTTACAGAGCTTACAAAAAGCCAGATCTATAGCGATTATGAATGGATTAAAATACGTCTATACGGGTAATGTCCATGATCGAGAAGGTGATACGACATTTTGTTATGAATGTGGTGGTGAGTTAATTGTTCGTGACTGGTATGAGATTAAGGGCTGGTCACTCGATCAAGCAGGGAACTGCCCCACATGTAACTCGACCTGTGCCGGTGTCTTTGACCTATCTCATGGAAACTGGGGCTCAAAACGGCTTCCAATACAGTTAAATCAACATGGCTTATAGTAATTAAATCAATTGCATAAAGTGTCTTGAAAATGATCAACTAGCCCTGTACTATGCGCCCACTCTGATGCGGGGTGGAGCAGTCTGGCAGCTCGTCGGGCTCATAACCCGAAGGTCGTAGGTTCAAATCCTACCCCCGCTACCAATTTATCGAAGATATTTTGGTAAAGAAAGTTGGCCCCTGATTAAGGGGCTTTTTGTTATGTGGGATAGCGCCATTTGCAGTCCACATCATTTTTGAGATGCGGCAGCAATGGACTCAAAGTTCATATAAGGCCGTCATGTAGCAGACCAGATATAAACTGGCTATAATTATCACACGTGTTTTTAGAATTTTTAATAAGTGGGCCTTGAGCCCACTTTTTGTTTGCGACTTATGTATAGACAAAACCAAGCCTTACTCGATTTGTTCGCGCCAGAAGTAGCGGCAATCGGTTACGAATTACTAGGGATTGAATTGTCGCAAAATGGTCATGGCTCGTTATTACGAGTCTATATCGATAAGGATGGCGGCATCGACGTTGATGATTGTGTGGCAGTAAGTCATCAGCTTACTGGAATACTCGATGTTGAAGACCCAATCGCTGGTCATTATGACCTGGAAGTATCGTCACCAGGACTGGATAGACCATTATTCACCGTAGAACAGTATAAAAGGTTCATTGGTGAAACAGTCAAGATCAAGTTATATGAGAAACATAACGGCAGGAAACGTTTTGTTGGAGTTTTAAATGCAATTGATGATGATGAAGTTGTGATCGATTGTGAAGATGAGGAATACAAGGTGCCGATCAGATTAATTGAACGGGCTCGATTGGTTCCTCAGTTTTGATTTTTTAAACGGTAGATTAAATGAACAAAGAAATTTTAATGGTTGTTGATGTTGTCTGTAACGAAAAAGGTGTCGCAAAAGACATTATTTTTGAAGCCATAGAGCTTGCCCTCGCAAGTGCAACCAAAAAGCGAAATCGAGAAGATATTGAGTCACGCGTTAGTATTGACCGTGAAACGGGCGACTATGACACTTTCCGTTGTTGGGAAGTGGTTGATGATGAGCCTGAGTCATTAGAAGCGCCAACCAGACAGGTCAGCTTAAAAGATGCAAAAGAAAAACAACCTGACATTGAGATAGGTCAGTTTATAGAAGAACCCATGCCTTCTGTAGAATTCGGTCGTATTGCAGCTCAAGCAGCGAAACAGGTCATTGTCCAAAAAGTCCGTGAAGCTGAACGTGCTCAGGTCATCGACGCTTATGAAGATCGCGTTGGTGAAATGGTGAGTGGCGTTGTTAAACGTTCAGAACGGAGTGGCGTGATCATGGACTTAGGCAATAATGCAGAAGCATTTATTCCTAGAGAAGAGTTGATCCCACGCGAGGCTGTGCGTCCTGGTGATCGTATACGAGCCTATTTGAAAGAGGTCAAGCCAGAGATAACACGCGGACCGCAATTGTTCCTAAGTCGTACCGCTCCCGAGCTTTTGATTGAATTATTTAAAATTGAAGTGCCTGAAATTAATGAAGGTATGATCGATATTATTAATGGCGCAAGAGACCCGGGGGCCAGAGCCAAAATTGCTGTAAAGGCGAATGACCCGCGAATTGACCCTATTGGTGCTTGTGTCGGTATGCGTGGTTCGCGTGTGCAAGCTGTATCAAATGAACTGGGTGGTGAGCGCGTTGATATCATTCTCTGGGATGAAAACCCTGCTCAATTTGTCATTAATGCCATGGCGCCAGCAGAAGTCGCTTCAATCATGGTGGATGAAGATGCACATACCATGGACGTCGCTGTCGCTGAAGAGAATCTCTCTCAAGCTATAGGCAGAGGTGGTCAAAACGTAAAGCTAGCTAGTGAGTTGACTGATTGGGAACTGAATGTGATGTCCGTTGAGCAAGCGGATGAAAAAAGTGAAGCTGAGGCCGAGACCTTATCTGCCATGTTTATGGAACATCTTGGTGTCGATGAAGAGGTTGCCATTATTCTGGTACAAGAAGGTTTTTCGAGTCTTGAAGAAGTCGCTTATGTGCCAGAGAAAGAAATGTTGGCTATCGAAGAATTTGATGACGACTTAGTGAATGAACTACGCGAACGTGCCAAAGATATTATGCTGACACGCGCAATTGCTAGTGAAGAAAAGTTGGGTGATGAAAAGCCTGCAGAAGACTTGCTGGCTATGGATGGCATGGATGAGACCTTAGCTTATGAGTTGGCCAGTAAAGGTGTGATATGCATGGAAGATTTGGCAGAACAGTCCGTTGATGAATTAATGGATATAAGTGGTATTGATAAAGATCGTGCTGGCGAATTAATAATGACTGCACGCATACCCTGGTTTGAATCAGAAGAATCTAATAGTGAGAGTGCTAATTAATGCCTGAAGTTACTATCAGTGAGTTTGCCGCCGATGTAGGTGTTTCTGTTGAACGCATACAGGAACAACTAGTCGAGGCCGGACTTCCCAATAAAAAAGCTGAAGAGGTTATTACCGATTCGGAAAAGTCTGAGTTATTGGGGTTTTTAAGGAAAAAACATGGGAAAGATGAAAATTCTGAACCACGTAAGATTACCTTACGTCGCAAAACTGTCAGTGAACTTAAAGTGCCTGTTGCGACCCAGGGCAGGGCAAAACCACGCTCAAAAACAGTCAATATTGAATTTCGCAAACGTCGCACGTATGCAAAACGTGGCGATGTGGCTGAAACCTTAAAGCAGGAAGAAGAAGCTGCAAAATTAGTCGAAGAACAGGCCGCGGCAGAACTTGAACAACAACAAGCTGCTGAAGCTGAGGCGAATATTGTAGAAGTACAGAATGAAGCCCCTGTAGTCGAAGAAGCAATTGCAGAAGAAGAAATAGTACCAGTAGAAACTGCTTCTGTAGTCGATGCAGAGATCGAAAGTGTTGAAGTAAAGACAGATGTTGAGACGAAGAACGAAGCTCCCACAGTAGAGCAAGTTCAAGTTAGTAACGAATCAGAAGCCGCTGTAACACCGCCGGTAGTGCCTCCGCCAGTAGTGCCTCCGCCAGTAGCTAAAGAAGCTACTAAACCGTCGAATAAAGAAAAGGCGCGTAAAGAGCAGGCTCGACACGGACGACAAGAATTACATGTCGCTAGCAAAGGTTCTGGTAGAAGACGTAAAAAGGCTAGACATACCCCGGTAATCCATCAATCAGGGGATAATCAACACGGTTTCGAAAAGCCTACAGCCCCAGTTGTTAAGGAAATTGGTGTCCCAGAAAGTATAACGGTCGCTGAGCTGGCTCAACGTATGTCTGTCAAGGGTTCAGAAGTGGTAAAAGTGATGATGGGCTTGGGCACTATGGCAACGATCAACCAAACCATTGATCAAGATACAGCCGGCATTGTTGTTGAAGAGATGGGGCATAAACCTAAATTTCAAAAGGATAATGCACTAGAAGAAGAAATGATTCAGGCTGCTCAGCAAGGTGGAGATCAAGTCACCCGCGCACCGGTAGTCACTATTATGGGTCATGTTGATCACGGTAAAACTTCATTACTGGATTATATTCGACGCACCAAGGTAGCTGCCGGCGAAGCGGGTGGAATTACCCAACATATAGGTGCTTATCGGGTGACGACAGATAATGGTGATATTACCTTTTTAGATACGCCTGGACATGAAGCGTTTACCGCGATGCGAGCACGAGGTGCAAAAGTAACTGACTTGGTCATCATTGTTGTCGCGGCAGATGATGGCGTAATGCCACAGACAGAAGAAGCGGTAAAACATGCCAAAGCAGGTGATGTGCCTATCATCATTGCTGTTAATAAGATTGATAAAGAAAACTCAGATCCGGAACGGATTAAGCAGGAGTTATCCAAGTTTGAAGTTATCCCTGAAAGCTGGGGCGGTGACACACAATTTATACCTGTTTCTGCATTGACCGGTGAAGGTGTTGACGATTTATTAGAAAGTGTCTTATTGCAAACCGAGATTCTTGAATTAAAGGCGATAGAAACAGGCCCTGCTTCAGGTGCTGTTATTGAATCGCGTTTGGACAAAGGACGTGGGCCGATAGCAAGCATTCTTGTTCAAAACGGCATGCTCAAAAAAGGTGATGTTATTTTAAGCGGGCATGAATTTGGTCGTGTCAGGGCGATGATTGATGATAGTGGTACTGAAGTGACTACAGCGGGACCCTCTACACCAGTTGAAGTATTGGGTTTGTCTGGTACACCTAATGCAGGTGATGAAATGCTGGTAGTCCCGGATGAAAAGAAAGCCCGTGAAATTGCACTTTTCAGGCAAGGGAAATACCGTGAAACGAAGATGGCGCAACAACATGCTTCTAAACTTGAAAATGTGATGAATCAAATGCAAGAAGGTGAAGTTGCTTCATTGAACCTGCTGATCAAAGCCGACGTGCAAGGCTCGTCAGAAGCATTGGTTGATGCTCTAACACGCTTGAGCAATGATGAAGTAAAAGTAAATATTATTAACAGCGGCGTTGGTGGCATCACAGAATCTGATATCAATCTTGCTATGGCATCAAGTGGTGTCGTGATGGGCTTTAATGTACGAGCAGACGCAAGCGCGCGTAAACTAATAGATGCAGAAGGTATTGATCTGCGATATTACAGCATTATTTATGATGTTATTGATGATGTTAAAGCTGCACTAAGTGGCATGCTATCTCCTGAGATTCGAGAGCAGATTACCGGCGTTGCGGAAGTCAGGGAAGTATTCAGATCGCCAAAATTTGGTGACATAGCGGGTTGTATGGTAACAACAGGCCGTGTTAATCGAAATAATCCTATTCGTGTCTTACGCGATAATGTGGTTATTTATGAAGGAGAACTCGAATCCTTACGACGCTTCAAAGATGACGTTAATGAAGTCAAGTCAGGTATGGATTGCGGTATTGGCGTTAAAAATTATAACGACGTACAAGCAGGAGATCAGATCGAAGTGTTCGAACGAATCAGCGTTGAGCGCAAGATCTAGTTATTAGTTATGCCAAAAGAGTTTGGCCGACACCAGCGCGTAGCCCAGTTTATTAAAGAAGAGCTCTCTGTTCTTATTCAACGCAATTTTCCCTTGAATGAACATGGCATGATTACGCTGGCAAATGTCGATGTGAGTCCAGACTTAAATAATGCCGCTATTTATATCACTTCATTTAACAATAAAAACTCACACGAAGATTTGGTTAAAGACATGAATCTTCAGGCTGGTCATTTTCGGCATGAGCTTTCGCGCATGATGACCACAAGAAGAGTGCCGTCGTTACTCTTCAAATATGATGAATCAATCGAACGGGCGCAGCGTCTCACTGACATTATCAATTCGGTCAGTCCTGGCAATGAAGATGAGACAAATGGGTAGATCTCCCAAAAAACGCGGTAGAGATATTAACGGTATTTTAGTACTAGATAAGCCAGCAGGCATGAGCTCCAACGGTGCCTTGCAGCATGTAAAACGGCTTTATAACGCTAACAAAGCAGGACATACCGGTAATCTTGATGTGCCTGCGACAGGTTTATTGCCAATTTGTTTGGGCGAAGCAACCAAGGTTTCAGCTTATCTGCTAGATTCGAGTAAGACATATCGAGCCAGATGCCGACTAGGTGTTACAACCACAACCGGTGATGCTGATGGTGAGATATTGGTAGAAAAAACAGTGCCTGAATTGACTGAGACTGATGTAAGGCAGGGCTGCACCAAGTTTTTAGGCGAGATAGAACAAGTCCCGCCAATGTATTCAGCGCTAAAGCATAATGGTAAACGGCTCTATGAATTTGCATACCAAGGTGTTGAAGTAGAGCGAAAAGCAAGAAAAATCACTATTCATAACATAGATCTGCTTGATTTTAAGAATAATGAGTTCGAGATAGAGGTGTTCTGTACTAAAGGGACCTATATTAGGACTTTGGCGGAAGATATTGGTAATGAACTGGCTTGTGGAGCGCATATTTTAACCTTGCGCAGGTTGGGAGCAGGTCCTTTCCATGAATCACAGATGGTGACACAAGCACGATTACAAGCAGTTGCTGAAAAAGGACTTGAAGAGCTCGATAATCTACTCTTACCAATGGATATCGCGTTAACAGATATGCCTGAGGTTTGTTTATCTGAGGATGTAGCATATTACCTCTGTCAAGGACAAACGGTAACCGCTTCTGGTCTACCCAAATCAGGTCGATTAAGAATTTATGATCAATCTGCTAATTTTCTTGGTTTGGGAGAAGTTACAGCGGACGGGCGGGTTGCGCCTAAGCGTTTGATTAATAATGCAGAAACAGGAATTAGAGGTTGAGTTGAAACAAATCGATGTTTCGCTTGTTAGTGAGGATATGCGCGGGTACAATACGCGCGAATTTTGATATCAGTAGGTTGCGGGAGCATATAGAAAATGGCAATGAGTTGTGAACAAAAAGCAGGAATAGTGAAAGACTATCAGCGTGGAACAAACGACACCGGTTCTCCAGAAGTGCAGGTGGCATTGCTGACGTCGCGCATTACTGATCTATCAGGACATTTCAAAGAACATAGTAAAGACCATCATTCAAGACAAGGTCTGTTACGCATGATTAATCAACGACGTAAGTTGCTTGATTACTTAAAAGATAAAGACTTAAATCGCTACCGCGATTTGATAGGCCGTCTTGGTCTGCGTAAATAATATTCTTACTGGCATTTGCCAATGAAGAATCAAAATCAATAAACCCGCTGCTGCGGGTTTTAATATTTTTATAATTTAAAAATCATATTTCAAATCAACATAAACATTTCTTGTTAGGGAAAATCCATGAGCGTGGTCACAAAAGAATTTCAGTTCGGTAGTCATAAAGTCACTTTAGAAACAGGCAGAATAGCCAGACAAGCATCTGGTGCTGTCATGGTTAGCATGGGAGATACCGTTTTACTGGTTACCTGTGTTGCAAAAAAAGAAGCGAGAGAGGGGCAAGACTTTTTCCCCTTAACCGTTGATTATCAGGAAAAGACCTATGCCGCAGGTAAAATACCGGGTGGTTTTTTCAAGCGGGAAGGTCGTCCGTCGGAAAAAGAGACATTAACCTGTCGCTTGATCGATCGACCTATTAGACCGCTGTTTCCGAAAGGATTTAAAAATGAAATACAGATCATTGTGACTGTGATGTCACTCGATCCTGAAATTGATCCGGATATTCCTGCGATTATTGGTGCTTCTGCTGCAATAAGTCTTTCTGGTGCTCCTTTTAGTGGCCCTGTAGGCGCTGCACGTGTTGGTTACATCGATGGAAAATACGTAATCAATCCATCACACACTGCACTAGCAGATTCGCAACTGGAATTGGTTGTTGCAGGAACAGATACATCAGTACTAATGGTTGAATCTGAAGCGAAGCAATTATCTGAAGAGATTATGTTAGGCGCTGTTATGTTTGGACACGAACAGTTTCAAGTCGTTATCGAAAACATCAAGGCTTTGGCTGCAGACGCAAATACAAAGTCCTGGGACTGGACAGCAAAAGAAAAAGACGAAGCACTCGAAAATGAAGTTCAGACACGTGCAGGTGATTTAGTGCGTGAAGCCTATAGCATTCAAGACAAGCTTGAACGTAAAGAACGGTTGGGCGAAATTAAGAAAGAAGTCGTTGAAGGAATGACTGAAGGTGAAGACCCTAAATGGTCAGCAGGTGTTATTGCTGGGGAAATAGAAGCACTTGAAAGTCATATCGTCCGTAGCAGCGTATTATCTGGTGAAAATCGCATCGATGGACGTGACTCAAAAACGATACGTCCGATTACCGTCGAAACGGGCATATTGCCTCGCACACATGGCTCAGCATTATTTACTCGTGGTGAAACGCAAGCGATTGTTGTTGTTACCTTGGGCACACAACGCGACTCACAAATCATTGATGCTATTGAAGGCTCTTATAAAGATCCTTTTATGTTCCATTACAATTTCCCTCCATTTTGTGTGAATGAAACCGGTCGTGTTGGTACGCCAAAACGTCGTGAAATTGGTCATGGTCGTCTCGCTAAACGCGGTATTCTAGGTGTCATGCCTGATATGGAAGAATTTCCATATTCTATTCGCGTTGTTTCAGAAATTACCGAATCCAATGGCTCAAGTTCTATGGCTTCTGTTTGCGGTAGTAGTCTGGCGTTAATGGATGCAGGTGTTGAACTCGATGCTCCTGTAGCGGGTATTGCGATGGGGCTGATTAAAGAAGCAGACAAATTTGTTGTCCTCTCTGACATTATGGGTGATGAAGATCACTTGGGAGATATGGACTTCAAGGTAGCTGGTTCTGAAAATGGTATTACGGCCTTACAAATGGATATTAAAATTGACGGCATAACCAAAGAAATTATGGAAGTGGCCCTGACTCAGGCTAAAGAAGGTCGATTGCATATACTGGGCAAAATGAATGATGTGTTGAAGGTTCATAATGAAGAAATGTCAGAGTTTGCGCCTCGTATAACGACTATCAAGATTCATCCAGATAAAATACGTGACGTTATTGGTAAAGGTGGTGCAACCATCCGTGCAATCACTGAAGAAACTGGCGCTACGATTGATATTGATGATGATGGAGTGGTCAAGATTGCTGCTACCGATAAGGCTGCCGGTGATGCAGCATTAAAACGGGTTGAACAAATTACAGCTGATATCGAAGTGGGTAAGATTTACGAAGGTAAAGTAGCCAAGTTAATGGACTTTGGTGCCTTTGTGAATATATTGCCGGGTAAAGATGGTCTGGTACATATTTCACAGATTTGTGAAGAGCGTGTTGAGAATGTCAGCGACAAGCTTAGTGAAGGCGACATGGTACAAGTCAAGGTACTTGAAGTTGATCGACAAGGTCGTGTACGACTTAGCATGAAAGCGGTACATGAAGATGGGGCTAGCAACGAATAAAAATTGGTATCTTAGTGTTAATATAGAAAAGGGGCTTTTAGAGCCCCTTTTTTTATGCACATGAACAATCAAAGACTCTAATCCTTAAATATCTGAATACATGCAGTCGATGTTAGGCGCGTAAGAGTAGTGCAATGATATTGCATGAGCTGTGTGAGTTGGTATCGATACTCATCTCATCTAACCCGTTCTGGGTTTTTAGACGTTATTACTAAGAACTGGTCATAACCTAGCTATTGGAGATACACTTTATGCAATGGAAGACGATATCTCAGATGAAAGTCTAATGTTGAAATACGCCTCAGGTGATGTCGTGGCATTTGAGGTATTGTATTTGAGACATAAAGGCGCAGTCTATCGTTATTTGTTAAACCTATGCCGAAATGATGCTGTCGCAGAAGAATTGTTTCAGGAAGTCTGGATAAAGTTGATTAATGCTAAAGAGAAGTATCAGGTCAAAGCAAAATTCACGACCTATCTTTATAAATTGGCTCATAATCTTTTTGTCGATCATTATCGAAAACAAAATGTCAGAATAGTGGTGGACCAATCTATTGAAATCGATGAGCTTGAACAAGAAGATTTGCAAAGTAATAACCCTGAAGAACAAGTGCAGGGAGATCGATTTATTTCTAAATTAAGCAGAGTATTGGAATCACTCCCTAATGAACAACGAGAGGTATTTTTATTAAGAGAAGAAGCCGGGATGAGTGTTCCTGAAATTGCAGACACACTGGGTATTAATCAAGAAGCCGCAAAAAGTCGTCTTCGATATGCAATCAATAAATTACGTGCAGGGCTGAAAAATACATAAGTAATGGCAAATAATGATCAAAATGATAAAGAGCTAAATGAATATTTGAATGGAGGTTCAAATGTCTCGAAGATTTATCGCGCGTCAAATACAGTGGAGCCTGCAATTTATCTAGATGAAAAAATATTAGCCGCTGCTAAAGGCGTACTTGTCGACAGCAAACAACAAGTACATGAAGAGCGGTACAAATCAACATGGGCTAGACCCGTCTCCATTGCCGCGATGATAACTTTAAGTATTAGCCTGGTTGTAACGATGCAACAGGAATCAGGGCAACCATTAATGAGCGAGCCCGAACTAAATATTGAAGCGTATAATTCAACAGTATTATCAAAAGACTCCATCCTGCTACAAGCAGACATCGCTGATGATGCACTCATGCTTGATGAAGTTGAAAAGAATCAAAGTGATGATGTGCGTGTAGTTGTTCCATCTACTTTGAACGTAGGTGAAGGCAATTATGCAGAAAGCAAAACAAGTGCAATGAAAGATGAAACTATTACGATTAAGTCCGCAAAAAGAACACTGTTAAAACAAAAACCACACTCAATTGAGTCAGAAAAAAGAGAGTTTTCTAAAGAGCAATTATTGCGATCAGATCCTGCGGAGACAGAATTTGATGCAGTTATGGAGCTTAAGCAGGATCCTCAAAGAACATTGCAAGAAGAAGAGTTGTTAAAGATTAAAAACTTATTGCTAGAAGGTGACGTTGAGGAAGCAAAAGACTTGTATCAACAGTTTCTAAGAAAATATCATGGTTATTCAAATAGCGCTATTCATGAAGTAATCGGAGAAGAACTATTTGGATTAATTAAATAAATTCTAACGAGAATTCAAAAGAAAGAGCCATGCAGATAGCATGGCTCTACTGCTTAACAAGTTTCGGGGTGAAAAAAGACGTTAAGCTTTACACTGTTTTGATTTATTTAGAAAGCAAATAAGCTTCTAAATCATCTGCCGTACCAATCAATTTGCCGCCGATGAATACTTGTGGTGTCGTTGTTGCACCAGACAGTGCGCGTAGTGAACGGCTGGTTATTCCTTGGCCGAGTTCAATCTCTTCGTAAGGCATATCGTGTGCATCTAATGCTTTTCTAGCACGTTCGCAGTGTATACAACCTTTACGAGATATTATTGATACAAACTCAGGCTTGACCGCGTTTGCATTGATGTAATTCAGCATCGTATCTGCATCAGAAACCTCAAACGGGTCGCCTTCAACCTCAGGTTCAATAAACATCTTTTCTATGACTTTATCTTTTACCAACATTGAATAACGCCATGAACGGTCACCAAACCCAAGGTCTTTTTTGCCTACCAATAAGCCCATGCCGTCGGTGAATTCACCATTCCCATCAGGTAATACTGTGACATTGTCTGATTCCTGTGATTCTTTCCATGCATTCATTACGAAGGTGTCATTAACAGACATACAGATGATTTCATCGACACCATTTTGTTTGAACACGGATGCCAACTCATTAAAACGTGGTAGATGAGTACTTGAACAAGTCGGTGTAAATGCACCAGGCAAAGAAAAAACGATGACTGTTTTACCTGCAAATAGGTCATCAGTTGTGATATTTTTCCAGTTGCCTTCTTCGATTACTCGAAAAGTGGTTTCAGGGATGGTTTTACCTTCTCTATTTTCTAACATATACAAGCTCCTGTAAGGGGTTAAAATCTGATGGAATGAATAATAGACTAAGGAGGTAAGCTTATGAATTTGATTGTTTTAATGGGCTTGATAGAAGAAAGCTATCAATTATCTTAATTAGTGTAACTGATTACTTGGAGTCCGTTCACCAAATTGACCAATCTGCCATTCTGAACGCTCGATACTTTGTGTAAGAAGTGAATAAAACATATAGAGCAGGGTGTCATTCAAGGTCAAGGTAATACCCTGTTTTGTTTCTGATTGAAGTTCAAGAATCATATTGCCGTTATTATCGATTCCCGTTTTTATGCCAAATGCTAAAATACCATGTTCACCTAATGGCCTGGTTTTTGGCTTTTCTTCGGCATAAGGTTTTTCAAAGGCTCCTTCGGCATAGAGTTTTTTTGTTTCTTTCTTAGCACTTAGCGATGTTGTGCCTCCACGCTTCTCGATTTCTTTATCCAGAATAGTGAGTAGCAGTTTTGTAAAGCGACGAGTTAACCAGATCAGATATTCATTGTTATCCTCTGTTGAAGTCCGTATTAATATTCGATCTTCCTCATTAGAATATTGGGCATTAATTTGATGAAGTTTATCAGTCATGGAGAATTATAATGTACCTTGTTTACATGAGAAAATCTTGGTTTCTGTCTATAGCAGCTAATTATGTTTATTTGTGAAACAAAAGATATTATTTATTTTAGATAATATTGCAGTATCACAATATGGTGCTTGATAGCTGTAATTGCAATATGACTGGTTATTTAACGCTAATTAAATTATGAAGATTAAATATGCAAACGCATAGTATTTTATTGTTGCCTATAGGCGCAATTATAGTTTCTATTATTGCTATGAGTTTCCCATGGTTGTTAGCTGACTATAGCAAGGCTATTGTTCCGATGTTGGGGATCGTCATGTTTACGATGGGAATGACGCTTAAACCCGCTGACTTTATGCGTATATTGAAAGAACCAGTGTTAATTGTGATTGGTATCTGTTTACAATTTATCCTGATGCCATTGATAGCGTGGACGTTGTCACTATTGTTAGATCTGCCTGTTTTGTTGGCAACAGGCTTGATTCTAGTTGGTGCTTGTCCAGGGGGAACCGCTTCAAATGTTGTCTGTTTTTTGGCGCGAGGTAATGTTGCGCTCTCAATATCATTAACAGCAATTTCTACCTTACTAGCAGCGATGTTAACACCGTTGATCATGCTATTTTATGCTGATCAAAGTATTGATGTCCCTGTTCTCAAAATGATGAAAAATCTTTTATTAATTGTAGTGATGCCGGTTTTATGTGGTGTCTTGATCAATTCTATATGCCAACAACGTATTCAGAGAGTTAAATCATTTTTACCCTTGTTATCTGTATCTTTTATCGTTTTTATTATAGGCGTGATTGTTGCAAAAAATCAGGGGGATATAATTGAGCTAGGCGTGTTGTTATTTGTAGCGGTTGTTTTACATAATCTTTTGGGACTAATTGCAGGCTACAGTATTCCAAAATTAATGGGGTATGATGAAACGATATGTAAAACGATTTCGATTGAGGTTGGAATGCAAAATTCGGGGTTAGCTGTGGCACTAGCAAATCAATATTTTACGACTTTAGCTGCATTGCCTGGGGCGCTTTTTAGTATTTGGCACAATATCAGTGGCTCAATCATGGCGGTTATTTTGTCAAACAACAGGGGTGGCTCAACTGATCTTTAAACAGATGCTTAATCAATGTTCTCCGATTATTGTTTCGTTTAGAAATGGTAGCTTTGTTTTATTATTCTTTTTTCTTCTCTGTTCAGGATGTTCAAAAAAAGAACAATCTTATTTCCCGCTCAGCAATGGTTATAAATGGCGTTACAATGTCTTATTAGAAACACGAGATGGTTTGCAAAAGCAAAAGTACATCCTCAATAATCTCGGTAAAAGTGATTTAGATGGTACGCAGGTCTATTTACGAGAATCGCTCGATGGCACTATTTTATATTATTTAGATTCTAATGAAGGCATTTATTATCTAGGTAGTATAAATAACAAGCAAATCAAGCCGGAATTTCATAAAGATAAACGTCTAGTTATTCCTAAGCTATTTGAGACAAATACAAAATGGGAACAACCAACAACAACAAAACTATTGAAGAAAACAGGGCCCCCACAGAAAACAGTGTTTGAAATTTTTGCAAATGTGAATATGGAAGCAAGAATTGAATCATTAGACGAAGAGGTGGTTGTTCCAGCAGGAAGGTTTAAAAATTGCCTGAAAATCAGGATGAGTGGTTCATCATTTAAAGATGCTGGAAACTATATTGGGTTGACTCTAGTGAACGTAGAGGAGAACAGTTGGTATGCTAGAGGCGTTGGTTTGATTAAAATGGAGCGAATTGAAACAACTAAAAGCGATGCTCTGGATAAGGGAACATTACTTATAGAACTAGCAGATTTTGAGACAGATTAATGATATCTTTTTTATCAGGGGTTTCTTAGATCGATAATTCTTTCCTCCGTTACGAGGATATCTAAGGAAACATCTGTCTTTTCGACGGGTAATTGCTTAAGCAACTGAATTTCGAATGCAATACCGATTTTTGTTTTCACGACATTTTGTGAAAACCACCGATCATAATATCCTTTGCCGTAACCGAGTCGCTCTCCTTTAGCGGTAAATCCAACTCCAGGAGTGAGCGCTATATCGAAAGGGGTAGATGCCGGTTGATTCCCTTTCGGAGTCAAAATACCCATTTTGTCAGGCTCTAAATCAGATAAATCAGTGAGTGGAACGGCTATCATCCTGGATTTTTCTATAATCTTGGGTACGGCCAAGGCTAGATTTTGGTCTATAAACCCATTTATCAAAGTATGGGTTTCGACTTCGCTCAGATAAGAGATGTAGCAAAATATGCTTTTTGCATGATTAAATACATCTAATTCATGTAAATATTTACAGATTTGCTGACTCATCTCCTTGCGTTCGTTCCTTGAGACAAGCGAGCGGCGTTGTTTTAAGCTTGTCCGTAAGTGCTTTTTTTCTTCATGTAAACTCATAGGTTAAAATAAAATATTTATATTAATCAATATATTATGATGTAATTATAAAAACTATATTAATGTAGATAATGGGTTATTTATTATGTTTTTTCAGGAGCAAGACCAGAGGTATTTTACATAGCGTTAAAGGGCTGTCTTTACTTTCTTTTTTGGTGTTTTTACGTACAATAGCGCCTTTTTTCAGGTGGGTATTTTCACCCCATCGTAAACTTTAGAATATAATGAGGTCATCAGACTGATGGTAACAATTAGATTGTCCCGAACAGGCTCAAAGAAAAAGCCTTTTTATCACATTGTTGTAACAGATAGCCGCAATAAACGTGATGGTCGTTCGATAGAGCGCCTTGGTTTTTTCAACCCGACGGCTACAGGTCAGGAAGTACCTTTGAAGCTAGATATGGAGCGTGTCGATTACTGGGTGTCGCAAGGTGCGCAGACGTCTGATCGTATCGCGAAACTGCTAAAAGATAACGCAGCAGCAGTAGCGGCGTAATTAACAGTTTTTAAAGAGTCTATTGCTCAAGCTCATTAGGAATTCGTGCAATAACCTTACCGGCATTAAAATTTAATGCAGGAAAATGAAGAACCAATCATCGTCGGCCGTATTGGGGGTGTATACGGTGTACGAGGCTGGTTAAAGATTGAATCGTATACCAGGCCTAAAATAAATATTTTTACCTATTCCCCTTGGCTGATTCATGTGGGTTCAGGTTGGAAAGAGGTCGATATTGACGAATCCCATCAAGGTGGAAATGGTCGGCTACTAGTAAAAATACCAGGGATAGATACACCCGAAGCAGCCCGAGAATATGTCCATTGTGAATTAGCTGTGACGCAAGGGGTATTACCAATATTAAGCGAGGGTGAATATTACTGGCATGAGCTGATAGGTCTTGAGGTTTTTAATCAGGATGAGATTCATCTCGGCGAAATTAAGGAAATAGTTGAAACTGGCGCCAATGATGTTCTTGTTATCAAAAAGATAGACAAGAATAAAGCCAAAACTTTAATTCCTCTAGTGATGGATGTATTTGTAAAACGAGTTGATTTGCTTAACAAACAGGTACGTGTCGCTTGGCAGGTTGAAGAATAATGTATCAACTCGACGTCATAACGTTGTTCCCAGAGATGGTAGCTACGGTATTCGAACACGGCGTTATTGGAAGAGCTGTAACAGATAGACTGCTTGAGTTTAGAGCCTGGAATCCACGAGATTTTAGCATCGATAAACACAACTCAGTGGATGATCGTCCTTATGGCGGTGGTCCAGGCATGGTAATGATGTATGAACCTGTTTGTGCTGCTATAAACAAGGCTAAACAGGCTCAGCCCACAAGCAAGGTGATTTATTTATCACCACAAGGAAGACGACTGGATCAGACAGGAGTACGTGAATTGTCTGAACGAAGTGGGATGATATTGGTGACCGGTCGATACGAAGGTATTGATGAACGACTCATTGAGTCTGAGATAGATGAGGAATGGTCTATAGGTGATTATGTCCTCAGCGGCGGTGAACTCGCTGCAATGGTGTTAATTGATAGTGTTTGTCGAACCTTGCCCGGCGTCTTGGGCCATGAAGATTCAGCGAATGAGGATTCATTTGTTGACGGTTTGCTGGACTATCCGCATTATACGCGGCCTGAGCAGGTAAATGGCTATCAAGTGCCAGATGTATTACTCAGTGGTAATCATGAGAAAATACGTTGTTGGCGTTTAAAACAGGCGCTAGGCAAGACTTGGCAGGTACGGCCAGATTTAATCGAGTCTATTGAACTCGACGAAGAACAAAAAGGATTGTTGCAGGAATTCATTACTGAATTTGAACAGTCTAAAAGTTAATAACAAGCAAATAGTGATTGGAGTATGAAAATGGCGAACATAATCGAACAACTCGATGCCGAGCAAATGACACGCGAAGTCCCTGAGTTTGGCCCAGGTGATACTGTTGTAGTTCAGGTGAAAGTAAAAGAAGGCCAACGTGAGCGTTTGCAGGCCTTTGAAGGTGTTGTCATTGCGGTCAAAAATCGTGGCCTGAATTCAGCATTCACCGTTCGTAAAATTTCCTATGGTGAAGGTGTTGAGCGTGTTTTCCAGACGCACAGTCCTAGCGTTGCTGAGATTCAAGTCAAGCGCAGAGGCGATGTGCGCCGTGCAAAACTGTATTACATGCGTGACCTTCGCGGTAAAGCAGCACGTATTAAAGAAAAAATTAAGGCTAAAAAATAGTTTCACAAGTAAGCTTCTTAAGCCGGACTGGTTAGTCCAGTCCGGTATCTGTAAAATCTGGTTCATTAACTTTGTTGACGACCAGAACCTTGAAAATAATAACCCCACAAGATCCTGACAAAACCCAGCAATACCCAGCTATGAGATTGGTTGTTTACATATGAGCCAAGCTTCTGAACAGGAAACGAGAATTTTAAGCAAATCAAAACAAGTGATTGATTCTTTCCTGGATACACTGTGGATGGAACGTGGTTTAAGTGAAAATACGCTCTCTGCATATCACAGTGATCTGATGCATTTTTCAATGTGGATACAAGCTAAAAAAATTGAGTTAGTTGAAGTAGAATCGAAAGATGCCCTTGCTTATTTATCTTCATCGAACAATGGTTCAGCCAGAACCATAGCGCGGAGATTATCCAGCCTGCGACGATTATATGAATATTTATTGAGAGAAGGTGAGATTAAGCAAAATCCGCTAAGCAATGTAGACGCCCCTAGGCTCGGGCGAACACTACCAAAATCTTTAACCGAAGCTGAAGTAGAGGCACTGCTTAATGCGCCTGATATAGAACAAGCCACAGGGGTGAGGGATAAAACTATGCTTGAGCTACTCTATGCTACAGGTTTACGTGTTTCCGAGCTCGTTGGTTTAACCGTCCAACAGGTCAACTTGAGGCAAGGTGTCGTGCGAGTAACAGGAAAAGGAAACAAAGAACGATTGGTTCCGATGGGGGAAGAGGCCAATGCATGGCTTGAACGTTATTTGTCATCAACACGCAGCGAAATCCTTGGTAACGCTTTAACCGATGCGATGTTTCCGAGTAACCGCGGTAAAGCGATGACGCGCCAAACTTTTTGGCATATGGTCAAACGCTATGCAATAGTTGCAGAGATCAAAAAAACACTATCCCCACATGTTCTACGTCATGCATTCGCAACGCATTTAATAAATCATGGCGCTGATCTCAGGGTCGTGCAGATGTTACTAGGCCATAGTGATATATCTACAACACAGATTTATACGCATGTGGCAAGAGAGCGTTTGAAAGATTTGCATGCGGAGCATCACCCTAGAGGGTAATTTGATTATTAATCCTGATGTTGTGGTAATACTGAGAACGCTTCTTCAAGCGTGGTTAAGCCATCAGCAACTTTTTGCGCCGCACCGATTTTTAATGACCGCATACCCGTTTTCAAAGCAATCTCACGCAAGGCATCCAGATTAGTTTGAGTTGAAACATTCTCGCGTAGTGCTGAATTCATTTTTAATATTTCATAAATAGCGGTGCGCCCCATATAGCCTGTGTGGCGGCATTCGTCACAACCTACAGGCTTGCCAATTTGGGCAGGCATTTTTAATTTATTTGGCCGAGAGAACTCTACCCAGTCTTGTGAATCTGTCGGGGCAAGTACTTTGCAATGTATGCATAATGTTCTTAACAGTCTTTGGGCAATGACACCTTGTATCGTTGCATTTAAGAGGAAGGGTTGCATGCCGATATCAATTAGACGTGTTATTGCTGAAGGCGCATCATTGGTGTGTAAGCTAGATAAAACGAGGTGTCCGGTTAAAGCTGCCTGAATGGCGATGTCAGCAGTTTCTTTATCACGAATCTCTCCGATCATTATTATGTCAGGGTCTTGTCTAAGCAATGTTCTGACCCCGGATGCAAAATCAACTCCGATTGATTGTTGTACCTGCATTTGGTTGAACTGTGGCTCAACCATTTCGATAGGGTCTTCAATCGTGCATATATTTATCTCTGGTCGAGAAATCTGGTTGAGTGTTGAATATAGCGTAGTTGTTTTACCAGAGCCGGTTGGACCTGTTATTAGAATAATCCCGTGAGGGTTGTCTACCATTTCATTTAGTTGCGCCTGATCGTGCTTGGTAAAGCCGAGTTCCTTATAACTTTTAACTAGCATTTCTGGATCAAATATTCTGATGACAAGTTTTTCACCAAAGGTGGTGGGCATAGTTGAAAGTCGCATCTCAACTTCTTTCCCGGAAGGTGTAACTGTTTTTACTCTTCCATCTTGTGGTCTACGACGATCAGTAACATCCATTCGTCCCAGAGATTTTAAACGACTTGTTATTGCTCCCATTAGAGCGACAGGTAGTTCATGTACTACATGCAAGACGCTGTCGATGCGAAAACGAATACGTCCTTTTTCACGGCGCGGCTCAAGATGAATATCGCTGGCACGCTGTTCAAATGCAAATTGTAATAACCAGTCAACGATACTGACGATATGTTGGTCATTCGCATCTGGCTCACCTGCTTTACCTACTTTTACTAATTGTTCAAAATTTTGAATCAGTGCAATAGGTTCATCCCTTTTTGCATTTACGGCACCTATAATAGTTCTGCTTACTCCATAAAACTCGATAAGATAGCGTTCAAGATCTCTCGGATTGATAATTACTCGCTTAATATGAAGTTTCGTAATACGTGCTAACTCACTTTCCCATGCAGTAAGAAATGGTTCGCACGTGGCGATGGTGAGTTCTGCTTTATTTACATCAACGGGTAGTATCTTTAGTTTGGCCGCATAGGCTTGCGATACGACTGATGTGATTCTCTGGATATCAATTTTTAGAGGATCGATACGTAAATAAGGTTGATTTACTTTTTCTGCAAGCCATTTGGTCAGTGTTTCAAGACTGAGTGGATAACTGGGTTTGCTTGATGTTTGCCAACCTTGTTCGGCTATAGTAATTAAGGGATGAATTTGAAGTTTAGTTTGTTCGGCACTGCTATTAGACAGTTGGATGTGCTGTTGTTTATTTATGAGATTTTCTTTGCCCATTAAATCAAGGATATAGCCAAGTGTAAGCTTTGATTCTGATAGTGGTGCTTTGTTGGTGCTATTCATTTAACCCCTTGTTCTTAATAGCTTGATATAGTACAGCAGACTTTATCACGTAAAAAACGACACATCGAATTTAAAACAGAAAGAAGCTTTTTAATGTAAGTGAACAGAAGGGCTGTATAATGGTCATATATTTAGTTTGTTAGTATTGATAGATATATTCAGGAGTTAATATGAAGCTTGGTCAGTGTTTATTGGTGGGTTTATTTCTTTCTTTTTCAGTGTTTGCAGAAGATGGGCTTGACGCTGAGTTATCTTTAGCATTATCAAGACTGTTGCCCGATGTTGAAATAGACAATGTTTCACCAACACCTATCAATGGGCTTTATCAAGTAGTAATAGGCTCTGATGTTATCTATATGACGCGTGATGGCAATTATGTTATTAAAGGGGAGATACTAGACCTTGAAGAGCACCGAAACCTAACAGAAGAAGTTCGTGCTGACTCTCGAGTGGGTATTTTGAACAGTATCAAAAAAGATGAATACATCGAGTTCTCATCTAAAAATATGCAAAATGCGATTTATGTATTCACAGATGTTGATTGTGGTTATTGCAGAAAGTTACACATGGATGTTCCTGAATTGAATTCATTGGGAGTGACAGTTCGTTATTTAGCATACCCGAGAGCCGGCGTTGATTCAGCTGTAGGCCACGAAATGAGTAGTGTATGGTGTGCTAAAGATAGACAGAAAGCATTAACAGCAGCGAAGAATAGAGAGCCGATTGAAGCAAAATCTTGTGATGATCCTATTGCTGAACAATATGCTATGGGACAGAGGTTAGGCGTGCGCGGGACACCTGCAATCTATCTGCAGAATGGCAGAATGCTTCCTGGCTATATGCCTCCAAATGAAATTGTTAAACAGCTTGAGCGTTAACAATTAAAATATAATTAGTCTGTATTGGGGCCTAACCCGTTTATTGATTTGATAATAGCTGTAGAAATACGGTCATCTTTTTCATGATTAATTACTTTTATGGGTAAAAAGTCCAGATCGTAAGCACACCACAAATAAGTTTCTTGTTTACTATTCAACTTATGACGAGCAAGTTTGATGGTATTAAACTCGCCTAAAGGAGTTTTAATTATTTCGTCAGTTATATATTCAAACCGATATTCCTTTATTTTGCCTCCGTCAGCAATGAAGTAACTCTTTGGCACATTCCCTGATTTTAGATCAGACATAATAGTTAATTGATAGAGTAACTTGTCAAGCACCCCCGGTTGAATTTGCATATGCCATGTTGAGTCATTGACTCGATTTACGATTCGTTTTGTTTGCCAATTAAAGTTAATATCAACATCGCGTTTCTTTTTTCCTTTGGTGCGATTATAGGTGTAATGCAGGGGAATGAAATTTGATTCGATTAAATCCCAGTTGCTAACTTCAAGAACATGGACTTTTTTAAAAAGTGCGATAAAACCGGTGGTTTTACTTTCGGAACTAAATGCATATTTGCCATCATCTTTTTGAAAAAAACGACGTTCCATTAATCCAACTTTCATATCGTTACTGTATAAGGTGTAGTTCACTTCGAAAAACCTTGGGATTTCCTTGTCAGCAATACAAAAAGGCGCATAAAACAGCAAGTAAAGTAAAAATAGATGCTTTTTAACCAACATATTGAATACTATGATAATTATCGTGTGTTAAAATTTCTGAATTAGACCTAAGTAAAGAGAAATAGTTGTAATGCAAGAAATAGTTTTTAAGCCTAGTAGCACGGCCAAAGTATTAGTCGTTGGCGACATTATACTAGATCAATACATTTATGGTGAAACCAACCGAATATCACCAGAAGCGCCGGTGCCAGTTGTACGAGTAAAAAATACTGAAGAGCGACCTGGAGGTGCTGCTAATGTTGCTATAAACATCTCATCGTTGGGAATTAATACACAATTATTAGGAATAACTGGACAAGATGAAGCGTCAACAAGGTTAGGAGAAATGCTTGGCGAAAAAGGAGTGATATGCCACTTTGTTCATCAGGATGGTTTCCCCACGATTAGAAAACAACGTGTATTGAGTCAGCATCAACAATTACTCAGACTTGACTATGAAGAAGAATCGAGCACTCCCGAAGCAGATATGCTGATTACGCAATATTTGGCTTTACTTGAATCTGTCGACGTCGTTGTATTATCAGACTATGCAAAAGGAAGTTTAACAAAAGTACAAACATTTATTAAACATGCCAATGATAAAAATATAACTGTTTTAGTTGACCCTAAGTCATCTGATTTTAGTTGTTATGCCAACGCAAGTATTCTAACACCTAACCTAAAAGAACTTGAAGTTGTTGTTGGCGATTGTAAGACTAATGAAATTTTAATTAGCAAAGCGGAGGAACTCAGGAAAAATCTACAATTAGATGCAATATTGGTGACGCGCGGGGAAAAAGGAATGACTTTATTTCGTGAAAAACAGCAACCATTGCATCTCAAGGCAGAAACACATGAGGTCTATGATGTCACCGGCGCTGGAGATACCGTAATAGCTTCGTTAGCCGCAGCAATAGCCTCTGGCCATGAATTAGACCAGGCAACTTTTTTAGCCAATACTGCTGCAGGTTTGGTTGTAGAAAAACTTGGTGCAGCAACTATTTCAGCTGAAGAATTGAATAGTGCTAGTACTAGCAAGTACCAATCTCAGGTTTTATTAGATAACGAAGCAGCATTAGAAGTCGTTAATCAGGCTAAACGCAAAGGCGAGCAAATAGTTATGACTAATGGCTGTTTCGATATCTTGCATGCAGGGCACATTAACTATTTAGTAAAAGCAAGGACATTAGGCGACCGTTTAATAGTGGCTGTAAATGATGATGACTCTGTGAAAGGATTGAAAGGTAGTTCAAGACCAATAAATGCATTAAAAAATAGAATGGCGGTCTTGAATGCATTGACCTGTGTTGATTGGGTTGTGGCATTTAGTGAAGATACTCCCGAAAAATTGATTTCAATAATTGAGCCAGATTTTCTGGTTAAAGGTGGCGACTACACAGAAGATCAAATTGCAGGTGCAGCAGGTGTTAAAAATTCGGGAGGTGAAGTTGTCATCTTGCCTTTTGAAGACGGTTGTTCAACAACATCAATTTTAGAAAAAATTAAAGAGAATAACTAGAGGTTGATATGATTGTTGTTACTGGAGGAGCAGGGTTTATAGGTAGTCAGCTTGTGGCTGGATTAAATAAACTTGGCAGAAAAGATATTATTGTAGTAGATGATTTAACAAATGGAAAAAAATTTGAAAACCTTGTTGTAAATAATATTGCTGATTATTTTGATAAAATCGAGTTCAGGAAATTAATTGAACATCGGGACGGTATATGCGACCAAATTGAGATTATCTTTCATCAAGGTGCTTGTTCCACAACCACGGAATGGAATGGGCAATACATGATGGATAATAATTACACCTATTCAAAAGAATTACTGCATTTTTGTCTTGAACGAGAACTTCCATTTATTTATGCATCAAGTGCAGCAGTGTATGGCATTGATTCAAAGTTCATTGAGGAACCAGAGTATGAAAGTCCTATAAATGTCTATGGGTATTCAAAGTTGTTGTTTGACAATCATGTCAGGAATTTAAGATCAAAAATAAAATCACAAATTGTAGGGCTACGTTATTTTAATGTTTTTGGTGTTGGAGAAGCGCATAAGAACAATATGGCGAGCGTCATTTATCATTTTAATAATCAAATTAAAGAGACTGGTGCGTTAAAGTTATTTGAAGGCAGTCATGGGTATGCTGATGGAGAACAATTGAGAGACTTTATTTCTGTGGATGATGTTGTAGACGTTAATTTATGGCTAATGAAAAATCCTGATGTCTCAGGTGTATTTAATGTTGGCACAGGCCAGTCTAATAGCTTCAATGATGTGGGTAATGCAGTTATTGATTGGCACAAAAAAGGTAATATAAATTATATCCCATTCCCCGATTCCTTAAAGGGAAGTTATCAAAGTTTTACTGAAGCGAATTTAGTTAAATTGCGTTCCGCTGGATATGAACAGAAGTTCAGATCACTAAAAGACGGTGTAAATTCATATTTGAACATTCTTAATTCAAACTAAATTCAAGATTAAAGAATATTCAAAATTGCGATATTTTTATACGTTTATAATTTACCTGCTCGTGCCTCTGGTTCTACTGAGGCTTTTTTTGCTGGGATCAAAAAATCCTGCTTATAGGCAAAGGTGGACGGAGCGATTTGGTTTTTTGTCTTGGAAGAATGTAGCAAATCCTGTCATATGGATTCATGCGGTATCTGTCGGTGAAGTTAATGCTGCAACACCAATCATTAATAATTTACTGGAACAATACCCGAGCCATTTGATATTAGTGACGACCGTTACTCCCACTGGCGCAATTACCGTTGAAAAGCACTTTGGAAATAGCGTTAGACATCATTACTTACCCTATGATTTACCGTCTTCAGTTAATAAATTTCTAAATATAATCAAGCCTTCACTTTTGATAATAATGGAAACTGAAATATGGCCAAATCTTTATCACGCATGCAATGATCTGAAAATTCCAATACTCATAATTAACGCCCGATTAAGTCAGCAATCTGCAAAAAGGTATCGTTTGGTATCAACGTTAATGCGTGAAACTTTAAGCCTCGTTGATATTATTGCAGCACAAACTCAGGACGACGCAAAACGATTCATTTCTTTGGGTGCCTTGAGTGAGAGAGTATTTGTAACTGGGAACTTGAAGTTTGATATTAATGTTCCTCCAAGTATCAAAGAACAAGCTCAGTCATTAAAACGATATTTTTCTGTGAGTCGGCCTGTTTGGATAGCTGCGAGTACTCATGATGGCGAGGATGAAATTATCTTGAATACACACATCAATATAATGAAAGAATACCCCGATGCAATACTGATTCTAGCTCCACGACACCCAGAAAGAGGTGATAAAATTGCGTTGCTTTGTAAAAACCTAGGCTTAAACTTTGTTAGACGAAGTAATCAAGTAACGTTTACAGATGATGCTGCTGTGTATTTATTAGATATTTTAGGAGAACTTCAATTACATTATGCTGCATCGCAAGTAGCTTTTGTAGGCGGCAGTTTGGTATCAACGGGGGGACAAAATATGATGGAACCAGCGAGTTTAGGCCTGCCTGTCATCACTGGACCACACACCTTTAACTTTACAGAAATAACTGAATTACTTTTAGCGCAGGATGCCCTGCTATGTGTCTCGAATGAACAACAGTTATTACAAAAAGTTTGTATGCTTTTGGCTGATGCCAATGAGCGGCATAAAAGAGGAGAGATTGGGCGAGAAGTAATCGAATCTAATAAAGGGAATGTAATGAGACTTATGAAGCTAATTAAGCCGTATTTATTGCACTAAGATGCAACTTTTATACTAAGAAATACCTCTATAAAAAGTAAATTTAAGATAACCTAATGAATCTTTCGAGATTCAGAACTATTTTTTTGAACGAGGAGAAATAAATCATGAATAAATTGCTTTTTAGCATATATCTACTGTTGTTTGGAGTCGCGCCTGTAGTGGCGGATGAATATTCAACAGAGGAGACTATTCGGTACGCTTTAAATTGTATGGCTGAAATGGGAGGGCAGACTGATGAAAACCTTTATACCTGTATATGTCGATACGATAAGATTAGAGCTAATATGACATTTAGCGATTATGAAGAAGGCTATACTTTTGAAAGAAACAAAAAAATGCCCGGAGAAAAAGGCTCTTCTTTCCGAGATAATAAACGTGGTGAAAGACTTTATGAAAAACTCTTAGAAGTGAGAGAGAAGGCAGATACAGATTGTATCGTAGTTAAGCATGTAAAAATGATTAAACCGACTAGTAAATAGGCGAGAATGACGCACATTCAAGTCATGTAGTTGCATTACAAATTGTAAGGGTTGTATTTTTCAATGATGTGCTGTTTAAAGTGCGCAAGGCTAGAATATGTTGATAATTTCAACAGTATTTTAGTCACAATAACTGTTGCGACGCAGCAATAGATTGTAGTGCAATACCATTATTAAAGTAATAAATTTGTAGTATAGATATAAGTTTTTAATATAGTAAAAATATCTTGCGCCGATTGGGAAAATTTCCTAAACTCTTCTTTGAATCTTTCATCGATCTCTAATGGTTGAAAGTAGCATATAATAAATTAAATATATCTAGATTTTGAATCTTGAATATATATAACCTTAAGGAATTGACACGTAGGGTTTAAAATATATAAACATGCATCTGACTGCATTTGTTTTAAGCAAATACGTAAATCTGATCTTCTTGTCAGAACACAATTCTTTCGGTCTCAGAAAACTTTTACAACTCGCTACCGTTATCAAGGTAGCTACTAAAACCGCTTTCAAAACTCTATAACACTTGTGATCTCGAGGTGTTATATAGTTATTTGCTACATTAATGAGATCAAGTTACATGATCAACTAAATTAGAGGAGGAGGTCATGAGTAAACAATTAATAAAGAAATGGCTCATTGCTGTATTGGCATTGGGACTATCTACCACAGCATTTGCGAACGATGAAGTTCGCAAGCTGAATGATAATCCCAACTACTGGGCTTTCCCGGGCGGTGACTATAATAACTGGCGTTATACGGAGTTGAATCAAATCAATACCGATAATGCAAGTAAAATAGTTACAGCTTGGACATTCTCAACCGGCCGTCTACAAGGTCATGAAGGTGGACCACTGGTCTTACCAGGAAGTGCTACTGGCTTGTCTGGTGATACCCTTTACATCCATTCATCATTCCCTAATGACGTTTTTGCTATCAGCTTGGACACGCTTGAAATCATTTGGTATTTCGAGCCACAACAAGACGAAGCTGAAACCGTACCTGTAATGTGCTGCGATATCGTAAACCGTGGTTTAGGTTACAGTATGGGTCAAATCTATCTGCAACAAGCTGACACCACCTTGGTTGCATTAAGTGCTAAAGACGGTAGTGTTAAGTGGAAAGCAGAAAACGGTCGTGACATCGGTTACGGTCCTGCTGCAGGTGACACTAACACCAACGCTCCACATCCTATGAAAGACAAAGTCATCACAGGTTGTTCTGGCGCTGAGTTTGGTGTTCGTTGTTGGTTAGCTGCTTTCAATGCGAAAGACGGCTCTCTAGCATGGCGTGCATTTAGCATGGGTCCCGATGAAGACATTCTTTTTGACGAGAACACCACATCATTGGGTAAGAAAGTTGGCAAAAACTCATCATTAAATAGCTGGTGTGCTAACTCTGATTGGAAAGCACCTTCTAGAGGTCCTAACAAATGTAAAACGTTAGGTGACCAATGGAAATCAGGAGGTGGTTCAACTTGGGGCTGGTGGCCAGCAGATTTTGAAGAAAATCTTCTTTACTATGGCAATGGTAACCCGTCTACCTGGAACCCGGTAGTACGTCCTGGTGACAACAAATGGTCTATGACCATGTTCGCTCGTGACATCGATACTGGTGTTGCTCGCTGGGTTTATCAAATGACACCACATGATGAATGGGATTATGACGGCATCAACGAAATGATCTTGGCTGATATTAAGGTTAAGGGCAAAATGACCCCGGCTTTGGTTCACTTTGATCGTAACGGTTATGGCTACACCATGAATCGTAAAACGGGTGCTTTATTAGTCGCTGAGAAGTATGACCCAGCAGTTAACTGGTCAACTCACGTTGACATGAAAACGGGTTATCCACAAACAGTTGATGCTAAATCAACGCATTTCCAAGGTGAAGACGTTGTGTCTAAGGACATCTGTCCTGCAGCACTGGGTACTAAAGATCAGCAGCCTGCTGCTTTCTCTCCACGTACCAAACTGTTCTACGTCCCAACCAACCACGTATGTATGACTTATGAGCCTGTAAGTTATGCTGCTGGTGGTAACCAATACACTGCTGGTCAAGCTTTTGTTAACGCTAACTTGACGATGTATCCTGCTGGCGCTGTTTGTCCAGATTGTCCTAATAACAATGCACAAAAGGACAACATGGGTAACATGATCGCTTGGGATGCGGGTACGGGTAAGATCGTTTGGAGCATTGTTGAACAATGGTCTGTCTGGTCTGGTGTTCTTGCTACCGCTGGTGACGTTGTATTCTACGGCACATTAGATGCCTATGCTAAAGCGGTTGATGCTAAAACTGGTAAATTGCTTTGGAAGTTCAAAGCTCCTTCCGGGATTATTGGCAACTTCAACTCTTGGGCGCATAAAGGTAAGCAATACGTTGGTGTTTTATCAGGCATCGGTGGTTGGGCTGGCGCGGTTGTAGCTATCCCTGGTTTAGCGGCTGCTCCTGGTGAAGCTGCGCTCGGTGCTGTTGGTGGTTATCGTAACCTGTTGAATTCATCACGTAATAGTGGTGTTTTGATGGTTTTCGCACTACCCTAAGTACTAAACAGACGTAAGTTTGTTAAAATGTCCCCGACACGACAGTGTCGGGGATTTTTTTTAATAATTGCCTTTTTGATGTTAAGTTAAGATTGAAAAGTTCGGTATTTATCTAACTAAGTTACAAGAACTTGTTAGTGTATTTGAAGTCTCAAACATTGAGTCCGTTAATAACCCAGAATTAAATAATTAATAGAAAAGGTTTTCTCCATTGTTTATATATTGATATACAAGTATGCGTAGCAAGGGGCTAAAATCTATGAATCAGGTGTGAATTAATATGTATATACAAAAATATAAATGAATAATATTAAATAATTATCCGGAGATGAGTAAGATGAAAATAACCGATATTCTGGCCAAGGTTATGATCGTGTCAGCGATTTTACTACCTAGTTTGGTTTCCGCGGCTGACCACGTAATAAAAGCAGGCGCACGCGCATTTGAAACCCCAATCCTATATGTTGCGGAAGGTGATAAGGTTAAGTTTTCAAATATGAATTCACACAACTCTGTTTCAGTAGAAGGAATGATCCCTGATGGTGCAACAGCGTGGGTCGGTGGAATGGGTGAAAATATTGCTCCTGCATTGGAAAAAGCAGGCATCTATTCTTATGTATGCCAACCGCATATTGGATTCGGTATGGTTGGCGTCATCGTAGTTGGCGATATTAGTGCAGATGATATCGCAGCCTATAAACAGAAAGCAATTGATTCACTTGAAGGACCTGAACGAAGATTACTTGGCAAGATTAATAAAATTAAACCCACTAAATAACTTCACCATTTTGAAAAAAACTAGCAATCAATTGCAAACACGACTGTTAACAAATGGGTTACATAAGCCTGTGAAAATAATCTCTACAATTATATTATCAATCGCTTTTTTTAAACCTGTCCTTGCAAAAGAAGATTCTGGGATCCCTGATTCAGAATACCTTAAGGTATGTGCAGACCCATACATGTTGCCCTTCTCTAATCAAAAAGAAGAAGGATATGAAAATAAAATTGCTCAATTGTTGGCTAAGAAACTCGGATTAAAATTGAAGTATGAATTTTTTCCACAACGTATTGGTTTTATAAGGAATACACTCAGAGCGGAATCAGAAAACAGTCTCGGATATAAGTGTGATCTGGTTATTAGTGCACCATCTAACTTTGAATTAGCAGCAACAACTGAACCTTATTTCACATCGACATATGTGCTCGTTTACGCCAAGGGGAGAAAGTTAGATTCAATAACTGATCCAGCGATGTTAAATAAATTCGTCAATGAAGATGGCAATGAAATAAAGATCGGTCTGCCTGATCGTGGACCACAACAACTATGGGTTTTTTATAATGAGCTGATGGGGAGTATGATCCGCTATCCCGGTCAATCAGGAGATCCGAAAGTTAATCCTGGACAACAAATGGTTGAAGATGTGGTTTCTGGCAAGATCGATGCGACTATCATCTGGGGACCAACGGCCGGTTATTTTGCCAGAGAACTTAAAAAAGAAAATATTGAATTGGTGCTGATACCGCTAGTAGATGATCCCAAAAAGCCAGAAATGCGATTCTCTTACAGCTTTTCTATGGCTGTTCGTTATGGCGAAAAAGTTTGGAAAGAAAAAATTAATAACTTGATTAAAGATAATAAACCCGAAATTGAACAAATTTTAATTGATTATGGTGTGCCGTTAATTAAATAGTAGAGTTATAGACTTATGAAATTTAGTACGTATATATTTTTATTGATTTGTACCTTTGGACTGCTAAATAACAATGTTTGGGCAGAAGAAAAAAATGTTACCACAACAAGTGGAGGCATACCTTTAACTAAGGAAGAGATTGATTCGAGTATTGGTCGGTTTGGTGAAGTTGATGAGATTCCTGAAGATTTCCAATTTAACCCAGCTGAAATTAAGTTATGGCATGCCGACCACTTAGCAAATATAAAACAACCTGTTAGCTTATATTACGAATTTGTAAAATCAGGCACGTTTGAAGAAGGTTTTACAGATTCTGTTTATTTGAATATTTTAAAATTAAACGAAGATGGCACCAAAAACGCCATGATGGAGTTCTTCACTGCAGAAAAGAAACAAGTAGTAACACCAGACAATGTAACTAATATTACTGGCAACCCCGTCATTGGTATATATATGCAGGGTGATGTTTATGAAATGAATCGCTTAACTGATGGTCATTGGAGGCATTTTCAAAAATCTATCAAGATCTCATTAAGAAATGATGCGGAAGTAGAACCAACTACTTTTAAATTTAATGGTAAAGAATATAAAGGTGAAAAAGTACATTTCTCACCTTTTTTGAATGACCCACATAGACGTGACTTTGAAAAATTTGCTGATAAATATTATGAGTTTATCTTTTCAGATGATATTCCCGGTAGTCTTTATCAAGTTACAACTATTATTCATGATAAGAGTAAAGACGATGCAGAACCTTTAATCCTGGAGACATTGACTTTGGTCGATGTAAAATTGAACAAGTCCTGATTTAAATAGATCTTATTATGCTGCTATCTTTGAACAGCTCAAACTATCAATGTGCATTATAATTAATACAAATGCTATAAGTTTCATTTATATTTCCTACTCACTAACCTGATCATTTGCTCGCGTTCCTTTTTTCAGGGCGACTGCACAAAATTTAAATTCAGGGATCTTGCCAAAAGGATCTAATTCTTCATTTGTAATCAAGTTGGCTGCAGCTTCATTGAATGTAAATGGCATCATTACGACCCCTTCTAACATATGTTCATCTGCACGAGTTGTGGCAGCTATTCTGCCTCGACGTGATTCTATAACTAACATATCGCCAGTCTTTATTTTAAACTTAGCCATGTCTTTTGGATTAATCATGACACACGGGCCAGGTTCGAGTGCATCTAGCACCCTGGAATGGCGTGTCATGGTCCCCGTGTGCCAGTGTTCAAGTTGACGGCCAGTGACGAAAATATAAGGGAATTTAGGATCTGGCATTTCAGCTGCTTCAATATATTCTGCAGCCACAAATCTTCCTCTACCGTCATCAGTTGGAAAGATCCCATCTTTGAAAATTATAGGTTCACCGGGATCACCTTCGTTTATTAAGGGATAGGTTAATGTGTCCTCTTGCTCTAATCTTTCCCATGTAATGCCGCCCATGCTTGGTACTGCCTTACGAATTTCATTGAAGACATCTTTTGGTCCTTCATATGTCCATTTAAGTCCAATTCGGTTTGCAATCTCCTGGATTATCCACAGATCTTGTTTAGCTTCACCAGGTGGGTCTATAGCTTGTCGTCCCATTTGTACGCGACGATCAGTATTAGTAAAGGTTCCTGATTTTTCAGGGAATGCACTCGCAGGTAAAATTACGTCTGCATAACTACAGGTCTCCGTAAAGAAAATGTCCTGCACTACGCAATGCTCAAGGTTTGCCAAAGCAGCACGTGCATGGTTTAGATTGGGATCTGACATAGCAGGGTTTTCACCCATGATATAAAGACCATTTAAATCTCCGTCATGAATGGCATGCATAATTTCAACTACTGTTTTACCAACATTATGGTTAAGTGTTTGACCCCAAAGTTTTTCAAATTTTTCTCTAACATTTGGGTCAGAGACAGGTTGGTAATCAGGATAAACCATGGGGATCAAACCAACATCGGAAGCACCTTGTACATTGTTTTGTCCACGTAAAGGGTGTAAACCTGTACTGGGCCGACCAATCTGACCGGTCATGAGTGCTAGTGAAATAAGGCAGCGTGCATTATCAGTACCATGAATATGTTGTGAAATGCCCATTCCCCAAAATATGATCGCGGTTTCTGCTTTGGCATATAAACGTGCAACAGTTTTTATTGTTTCAGGCGGAATTGCACAAATCGGAGCCACTTCTTCTGGAGTATATTTAAGAACAGTTTTTTTCAGTTCCTCAAAGCCATCTGTGTGTTCATCAATAAAATTCTGATTATGTAAATTTTCAGTGATGATTGTGTGCATTATTGCGTTAAGCAGTAAAACATCTGTGCCAGGTCTTAATTGCAATAAATGTTCTGCATGGAGGTACATTTCTGAACCATAGGGTTCAATCAGTATTAATTTACTGCCGCGGTTTGTGGCATTTTTAATAAATGTAGCAGCAACAGGGTGGTTGTCATTAGGGCGAGCACCGATGACGATGATTACTTCCGCTTCTGAACCATCAGCAACCTGATTTGATACAGCGCCAGAGCCAATAGTTTCTAATAGGGCAGCAACCGATGATGCATGGCATAAACGAGTGCAGTGATCAACATTGTTAGTGCCAAATCCTGTGCGAACTAATTTTTGTACTAAATAAGCTTCTTCATTGCTGCCTTTAGCGCAACCAAACCCAGCTAATGCTTCAGATCCTTTCTCATTTCTGATTTTTATTAATCCATTAGCAGCATAGTCTAATGCTTCTTCCCAACTAGCCTCACGAAAATATTTATGCATATCTAATGGATCTATTAAAGCAGATGTTTTCTCTGCATCTTCACGACGAATCAAAGGTTTGCTTAGGCGATCTGGATGATGGACATAATCAAATCCATATCTTCCTTTCACGCACAGCCTGCTTTTGTTTGCAGGGCCATCTCGACCTTCAATATATTGAATGTGATTGTTTTTAACGTTGTAGGTAAGCAAGCAGCCTACACCGCAATAAGGGCATGCCGATTCAACTTTTTTATCTGGTTCGATTAAACCGACATTTTTTGCTGGCATTAACGCGCCTGTCGGACAGGCTTGAACACATTCACCGCAGGCTACGCATGTGCTTTCACCCATGGGTTCTGCCATGTCGAAAGTGATTTCCGCATGCTTACCACGATAAGCCAGACCAATGACGTCATTAACCTGCTCTTCGCGACAGGCCCTGACACAACGCGTACATTGAATACAGGCATCTAAATTAACAGCAATGGCAGGATGTGAAAGATCTGGCTTGGGTTGTTCTCTCTGTTCAAAACGAGGGTTAAAAACGTTAAGTTTTGCAGCCCAATAATCAAGTTCGGAGTTTAGCGTATAAGGTGACTTGCCTTGCTGAGGCATGTCCGATAATAATAATTCCAAGACCATCTTTTGTGAGAGTTGAGCTCTTTCATTATCACTTGTCACTTCCATCCCTTCAGCAGGCTGGCGACAGCAAGAAGGTGCTAATACACGTTCTCCATCAATCTCAACCATGCAAGCGCGACAGTTGCCATCTGGTCGGTAACCTTCTTTATAACAAAGATGAGGTATTTCTATGCCGCTTCTTTTTGCTGCTTGTAGTATGGTTTCGTTTCCATAGGCATCGATTTCATCACCGTTAAGTTTAAAAGTAGTGGTTTTTTCATTTATGAATTCAAGGTTGGCAGCCATTATTTGAATTCCTCTGGAAAGTATTTCATCGCACAACGTAATGGGTTAGGTGCCGCTTGCCCTAAACCACATATCGAGGCATCTACCATAGCGGTTGAAAGCTCTTCCAAGAGTGGTTTATCCCATTCATCTTTCTCCATTAGTTTTACTGCCTTGGCGGTTCCAACTCTGCAGGGTGTGCATTGGCCACAAGATTCATCTTCAAAAAAACGCATTGCGTTTAATGCCATCTGTTTAGCACTGTCTTTGTCAGAAAGAACGACAATAGCCGCAGATCCAATGAAACAACCATATGGTTGTAAGGTATCAAAATCCAGAGGTATATTAGCTAAAGATGCGGGCAATATCCCACCTGAAGCACCACCCGGGAAGTAACCATAAAATTGATGCCCATCGAGTATGCCGCCACAATATTCATCGATTAATTCTTGCATAGTGATGCCTGCAGGGGCTAAGTGAACACCTGGTTTTTGTACTCGGCCACTAACAGAAAACGATCGCAATCCTTTTCTTTCATGTCGCCCATTATTTGAAAACCATTCTGCCCCATTCTCAATGATCTCTCTAATCCAATGCATACTTTCCATGTTTTGTTCAAGGGTAGGGCGGCCAAATAAACCTATTTGTGCAACATAAGGCGGTCGTAATCGAGGCATCCCGCGTTTACCTTCAATCGACTCAATCATTGCTGATTCTTCACCACAAATATAAGCACCTGCACCGCGCCTTAAGTGTATTTCAGGTAACTCACAAGGAGGGGATTGTTTAAGTAGCTCAAGCTCTTTTTCCAATGCTTTGCGACAACCCGCATATTCGTCCCTTAAATAAATATAAATTTTGTCAGCATCTATGGCCCAATGGGCAATTAGTGTGCCTTCGATAAAGCGATGAGGGTCTTGTTCAAGATAAACCCTGTCTTTAAATGTCCCCGGCTCACCTTCATCAATATTAATAGCAATCATTTTAGGATTGGGTTGTTCACTTAATATGCGCCATTTACGACCGGTAGGGAATCCTGCTCCACCGAGACCACGTAGATTAGAATTTTCTAGGAGAGAGATAATATCCTCTCGTTCAAATTTCCCATCTACACAATCGGCTAATAATTGATATCCGCCATTCTTTTTATAATCAACATAGCCAATACAGTCGGGCTCGCTGCCGTCAAAGGCGTTATTTTTGATCGCAGATTTAACTTTTGATGTATCTGCTGTTTCTATTGGGTTTGTGCCAACAACGGCAACTGGAGCTGTGTCACAACGACCAACACAAGGAACAGTTTGAATACGGACATCACCCAGGTTTTCGGACTCAAGTTGTTTGAGTAGTTCTTTAGCCCCAAACATTTCGCATGTCAGAGAATTGCAGACTCTGATTGTTTTGGATGGAGGTGGTGTTTCATTCTCCTGTAGCACATCAAAGTGATGATAAAACGTTGCTGTTTCATATACTTCCGCCATAGGTAGACTCATTTCTATCGAAAGAGCAAGGATGTGTCTATTTGATATATGGTGATAATGATCTTGAATTTTATGTAGATTCTCGATCAGCATATCTCGTGTACGAGGATTATTGCCAAGAAGAGCTTTTATATCTGCTAGAGATTTATGGGGTGTTGTGCGACCTTCTACACGGCCTTTCTTTCCGCGAGTTCGTTTCATTGATATTCGTTTTTATATTGGGTTAGTATTTATTAACAAGTGTTATGCCAATTACTGTAAATGCATACTAAATCATAGACAATTAGTCTAAATTCACAATAACAACGCTTATTTTTCACTGTTAAACTACATTTTCTGATAGAAACGAACATCATCTCAATCCTATCAAGGGGTAGTGAGTGGCAATATTGGTTTAGTTCGTATCTAAAGTCAATTTATGCTGTTTCTGCGCATTGACTTTGCGTAGATACGATTAGATAAACTAAGTGTATTTATTTATAGTGTTGCAGAATTAGAATCTCTCCTTTTCCATTTCTCGCCAAGTCACCTGAGAACCTATGCGCTTCAGGCCCATATTTATTGAACAGGGAAAGGTCATTATCAATACTGGCTAGTTGTGTAAATAATAGGCGTAAGAACTGCATTTTCAAATTACCGCAGCTCTTAAAAGTTGCCGATAGATGAGCCGGTTTTTTAGCCAGTATGATAGTGCCACGGCGCATACCTTCCCCGGGAAGTTTCCCTACTTTATCAAGCACAATTATTGTGCCTGCATGGATGCGACTACCACAATAACTCCCGGATTTACCTTGTATTATTATGATGCCGCGCCGCATCCTATCACCAACTCGATCGCCTGCATTACCTTTGATATTGATCAGACCATTACTCATGCCAAATGAATCACCCGGTAACCCTGCGCCTACATAATCACGGGCATTACCATTGATATCGATACGACCCCCAGTCATAGCATTACCTATCCATGAACCCGCATTTCCAACAACAGTCAGTGTGCCGTTTTTCATGCCCTGACCCAGAAAGTCTCCTACATCACCTTTTATTGTAATGCTCCCCTTGTTCATGCCTTGCCCGACATTGATGAGTTTATCCGTGCTGTTTTCTATAACGATGTCTGATGAATTGCTGCCTTTTACGGTAAATAGCGTATCAAGATTGACCGTTTCGTTGCCGTATATGATTTTTATTTTTTTTATCTTAGCAAGTGTTTTGCCTTCGAGGTTTTCTGGTGTTAGAGATGCTACATTCAGTGTGAATTTGGCTTCGTTTTTCAATGTAAAGACTAATGCACTCATTTCAGTAATTTCCTGAGATGGAATAAATGGGGGCCTAGATTGCCTCCATAATTTCCTGCACTGATACGGCAAACACCCTTTGCAGGACCAAACGAGCATGCGGCCTTGATACCTAAGCGCATTGCTTCGTTTATAGACGCTTCATCAAGGCCATCGATTACGATTTCAAGTACTGAGCCAATTTCATCTGTTAATTCGGATTTAACCTGACCTTTTAGGGTAGGGCAGTATGCTTCATTAGTGGAAGCAGTAAGGAAATTATATTTTGATCCGACTTTTGAACCTGAACCCACAACCCCTCCTGGAAAAGCTGTTATGACGCCAGGTACTTTTTGAATTTCTTCAACAGCTTTTTCGCAAGCAGCGAGACCATGCCGGGCAGTTTTTGCCAAGACTAGAAAGTTTCCGCCACCGATAGCTTTTGTCACGCCAGCCGTTTCTTCAACGATGAATTCGCCATGCATCACCGGGATGCGCCAAAAGCGTCTTTTATTGATTACTTTTGATATTTGGAACCCATCTCCAAAGAAACGTAGACTTTTCCCCATGGAAACTTTTTGCTCACTATCCAGTCCTGAATAACAAGCTGTTGTCGCTGTAGTCATAACTGATTGGCCGACTCGAGTGGCAACATGCTTTTCAAGATCTTTCATCGACATGGCAAAGATCATGACAGAGATCCCTGGTCTACCATCGGGCGTTTCTGATGGTTTAAGCTCTCGTTCAATATCTGCTTCAATGCCACAAGCAATGACGGATGATGCAAAACCGCGTATTGCATTAGCTGCACGATATGCCCACTTAAGAGTCATTGCTGTGATGATAATGCGAGTTGCTTTCATTGGGAAAGCTTCCGCAAAGGTATCATCTATCTGTACGCCATTTATTTTCATGATTAATATTTACATACAGGGTTGTACGATGATTTTACCGTTGCCATGTTCAACGATTTCATCATCATCAATTTTAAAATTACCAAGGCTTACCGTTTGGAAGTCATTAAAATAACGTTTAAGTGATTTTTCTATCCCGTTATCAAACTCTGGTCTCAATGTATGAGTGGCGCCATTGACTACTTTTACAATTTTTCCGTTACGTACTATAAGTTCACCATTTTTAAATACGTAGTCAGGCTTACTAAACATTTTCTCTTTATCTTTGTTGTTGTTATATACCGTTATGTCTGCAACCGCACCTGAACCCAGGTGTCCACGGTTTTTTAAGCCCAGACTTCTGGCAGGCGCAGCTCTTGTCATGATTGCGATATCGTATAATGAATACTCTCTATCGATACTTGCAAGAGTACTTGCTGCTGCAGCTTCTTTGTTAATGGTAGAGAGCATGTCGTTTCTGAAGCTTCTGTCCATCAATAATCGTATCAGGTGCGGATAGCTGGTAAATGGCGCACCATTGGGATGGTCTGTTGTCAGAAATATTCTCCATGGATCATCCACGAGCAGAAATAGTTCGAGACCAATAGCCCATTGCAATGCATTTACAAAGTTTTTGTCTCTGTATTTAAAAGGTACTACTCCACAACCTGCATCACACTCAATATCCATAATCACCCATTTTTTTGGATGTGCGTGCCAATGACCTGCATATTGCAACATAGAGTCGCCAGAAGCTGTAACAGTCTGACCAAATAAAACCTGACCAACATCAATGGATATATTAGGGTTTTTATTTACCGCTTCAGCTATTTCCGCAGCACCGGACGAGAAACGCTTGTCTCCTTCGGTTCCGTAGCTATGGAATTGAATATGAGTTAAATGCATTCGCATGCCTTCAACGGCATCGATAGTTTCCAGCGTTGTATTGAGGTTACCGGGAACACCCAAATTACAACCATGTACATGTAAAGGATGAGGTATACCTAATTCAGTTACTGCTCTGGCAAGAGATTTTATAATGTCGCGTGGACTTACACCGTAGTATTGATTTAATTCGTCCAGTTCAAGTTTGCGTTGGTTAAATTTAAAGGCGCTTATGCCCCCGGGATTAACGACCTTTATTCCAAGTGCTTGAGTCGCATTTATTGTCCAGCCAACATAATCGCTAATAGCGGCCTGATCTTTTTTTGACGCAAGCATGCGTAAAAAGAAGTCATCACTGCCAAGCATAGCATAGGCGCCTTTATCGACCATTGGCGTGTCAGCCATTTCCATGTGTGCTTGACGTGCGTTTGCAGGTAGCATTGCCGGTTCAAAACATGCGGTGTATCCCATTTCAGCGTAACGATAACCGGCAGTTAATGTAGAAGGGGCCGCGTACCCACACCCTGAACGGGTAAGTTCCGTTTTCTCGACTAAGTCTATAGCATGATCTTCAGGCAACATCATTCGAGCTATATTGACCTTTCCACCACCAATGTGTGTGTGGATATCAATGGCACCAGCCATGATGATCTTGCCTTTCATGTCATAGGTTTTGCAAATTTTTGTATTACTTGAGGGCTTGCGTGTTATATAACCATCGTTGATATAGATATCCCTATGCTCTCCATTTATGCCATGAACAGGGTCATAAACAATACCGTTAGTTAATTTTATATACATTCGTTCTGTCTACATCCTTTCTAAAACTTGCTTCAGAATTGAACTAACGCTGGTATAAGGAGACTGCCTTAGCTTTTTTAGTGGTAGTGATACCACACTGTCAGTGCGGATTAATTGCCCTGAATGGTCAATGCCCGGGGTTGCTACCGGAATAAAAACATTGGGTTTGAAATTTAAGTTTGTCTCCGGCGTGCCGAGTACGATAGTTGGGATTGCTGCCCGTGGGATATTTGTGGTAGAACTAAAACTTGAAATCCAGAATAGGGAGTCGACTTCTTTATTTTTAAGTAGGTTATGTGTTGAGTATCGTTGAGCATCATATTCGGGATAGCCTTTATCAAAGTTGACTCGCAATGGATAACCACTTTGCCATGCGCAAACGCTATTCGCGCTTGTTGCTCCGTCATTCCCTGCTAATGAAAATCCTGCAAAACGTGTAAAGCGTGTTAAATACTTAACAATTTCACAAAAGTTCTGGATTGTAAGTTCAGCGTGAGGAATATCTAATTCAGATGGAGACCAGACAATTACACCATATTTGGCAGACTTCATTTGTTCAGCTAAAGATTGCAGTGTTTTTATTTTTATTCCTGCTATTTTTTTTGTATCAAGGGTCGCGCCTGTGACAAGTGCATGTAGACCTGAAATGACTTCTCCTATCTGTTCAGTTTTACAATTAAGTGTTAGTGGTTGTTTCCCGTTCGGGTTTATACCTGCTTTAGTATCCAGTTGGTCGCCGATGTATACTATTTGGCGCTGTTCATTCTTGAGCTTAAACATGGACCGTTTATTCCAGATGGCGCGTTCGAAAAACCGGGGAAAGTTTGTTGCGTCTGTTCCTGCGAAAATAATTAAATCTGAGCGATTTCTGATTTCGGACATAGTCGTTGTGATCCAGCCTAGATCTTGTAAGACGAGAGAGTTGCGAATAAGGGCATTTCCGTGCATGTGGTCAACTACGGCACCTGTTTTATCTGCAAGATGCATTACTTGTCGCATTCCCCCTACATCAGTGCCAAGACCAGCAAATAAGGGATTATGTGATTTTTTAAGAATGTCACATATCTCATTTATGGCATCTGAAAGGGAGGCATTCGTACCATTTATTTTTGGGAAACTTGGCACATGTTTAGTTTCGAAATAAGCTATTGCTTTGTGGCAGCCATTCTCGAGTACTTTTAGCGTCTCATCTCGGTTCTGAATAACTAAATCATCACATAGTATCCCACAGAAAGGACAGGCCACTTCCTTACTGATGGCACTAGAAATATTTGATAATTTATCCAACGATAACTCCTTAAAGTTTCAATCAATGATGATTCACAAAATACAAAAATATGTGCAACAGTATCAGCATAGCTTACAGCTAATAAAGGTGCTCCATTATCAACAATTAATTTTACGGAACTTGAAGGTGTATATTTGTTAAAATGTAACGCTGTACCTGAATAATATTAGATTACTCAATAGCGGATAACATTTCATCAATATAGGTGTATTTCTCTCTAGGTTTCCCTTTGGGTTCTCCACGCTCAATTTCTTTAGCGTCTATCTTCTGCCAATCATCATAACTCACATGATGAATGTTTTTACTTTCTAAAATCGCAAATATTACTTCAGCACCTGACTTCCTACTGCCATCATCCAACTTTGTTAGGTCTTCTAATAAGCAAGTAACTGTTTCGACACTGCAGGCTCTATTTGTGCCAATTATGCCACTAGGACCACGTTTAATCCAACCCGCCGTATAAAATTGTGGAACAACATTGTTCTCGTTGTCAATAACCCTGCCTTTTTCATTAGGGATGATTCCCCGGGTTTCATGAAATGGTACATCCTGAATCGGGACACCTTGATAGCCTATACTCCGAAATAAGATGCCGCTTTCAAGCTCGACAATTTCTCCTGTGCCTCTGGCAGACTGTTTAAAAGGGGCTCCGGACAAACTATTTTTTTCAAATACGACTTTTTCTAGACTAGGGTTACCAACTAGTTCTTTAGGACTCATTAAAAAGCTGAAATAACATTTTTTAGATTTCTTGCTATCAATGCTGCGTTTTGAAAACTCGCAAAATAAGTCATAAATCTTTTTACTCGCTATGTTGCTCTTTTCCTCAAGTTCTTTTTCACTCTCTGGGTTAAGCAGCATATCATCGGGCAAGACAATCGGATTGCAATCTGATATTTCACCAAATTCACGTAATTCTTTTGGGGTGAATTTGGCCTGTGCTGGACCACGCCGACCTATGACATGTATTTCTTTAATCTTGCTCTCCGTTAAAGCATCTAATGCATGCTCGGCGATGTCGGTGTGTTTTAACTCATCAATTGTTTTTGACAGTATCCTACTGACATCGGCAGCAACATTACCTTGACCAATAATTACAGCAACATCATGAGAAAGATCAAACTCACGATCACGATAATCAGGATGTCCATTATACCAGCCAACAAATTCTGTAGCGGTGTAACTACCTATTATATCTTCACCAGGAACGCCTAATTTGCGATCTGATTCAGCACCGCAAGTAAAGATGATGGCATGGTGAGATTCAGATAATGCCTGAACACTAATATCTGCCCCAACAGTTACATTGGCTATTAAATTGAACTCAGGTGACTCAGCAATTTTTTCATATAGCTTGATCGCCTGTTTCAACTTTTGATGATCTGGCGCAACACCGCTCCGGACTAAACCGAATGGAGAAGGTAAACGTTCGAGTATGTCTACCTTAACCACAATATCGGATTTAATCAGGGTCTCTGCGGCATAAAAACCACTAGGGCCACTGCCAACGATGGCGACTAATAGTGGGTTCTGCTCGGTTCCAAGTGTTGACATTATAAAAATTAAAAACCCAATTCGGATTTGCGTTCTTCAGCGCCGGGTAGGGGTTCCATCTGTTCCTCACACACAGGTAGATCAGGTGCTTTTTCAGCGTTGATCTCAATCCATTTTTCCTGATCTTCTGGTATATCATCTCCTTCATAGATAGCCTGTACGGGACATTCAGGTATGCATGCACTACAGTCAATACAAACATCCGGGTCGATATACAGCATTTCATCGTCATAATGAAAGCAGGCGACAGGGCAGACTGTTACACAATCAGTAAAACGGCAGTTTTTACAGTTCTCAGTTACGATTGTTGTCATCGTTTCCTCCTCAGCCTTATCAGGCTATTCCTCTGGTGATATTTAAAGTGTTGTCATATTTATTGCTTTCCAGCGTATAGCAAAATTTCTCCTCGATTTAATTCAATTGAATCGCCACACCAACGTTCAAAAGGGCTATTCATTAAAGCATCATTAATAGTGAATCCAAGTGATTGCAAATACTTAAAGTAGTGGCGTAGAAATGAAGGTTGGTAATCACAACTTTTGGTAAAAGTTGGCAATAGTTCAGATTTAGTTTGACAAATAATTGAGCCGCGTTTCATTCCGGCGCCAGGACGAACACCCATCTTTCCAAGCACGATAATTGTACCGGCGACCATGTTTACACCGGTAAAGTCGCCGGCGTTGCCACCTACTACAATCAAGCCACGTCGCATTACATGACCAGTTTCATTTTTTACATTGCCATGCACTATAATTTCACCACCTTGCATCCCAATAGTACTACCACGATAACCACTGCCGACCATATGACCTGCATTACCTTTAATGGTAATGCTGCCCCCAAACATTTCTGGACCTACCCAATCAGAGGCATCGCCTTCGATGATTATTTCACCACCACTCATCGCCGCGCCTGTATGTACGCCGACATTCCCTGAAACAGTTATTTTCCCAAAGGACATGGCTGAGGCTATGTGTTTTACATCAGTTAGGTCTCCTTCGATATTGATTTCACCATCAAAGTTACCATCACATTCGAAAAAATCTTTTAATGGGACTTGGTGGTTACCATGAAAGACGACCAGCTCTTTTATTTCAGTTGTGCTGAGTGATTGCATTCGGTCGGGACAAATGCAATCCGCTTCCAAAGGTACTTCAGGTTTAGTGTGCAGTTTTAATTTGAGAGCCATTCGTTGAGTTTCCGCAGTTATCTTATCGGGTTAAGCTTCAAGGCCGAGTTTATGTAAGTGAATATGGTATTGACCTAATCCGCCACCATAGTTGCCCGCCGATATTTTCTTTATACCGGGTTTAGCTGCAGCGATAGCGCCAACCCGCATCGCTTGTTCTACGGCTTCTAGCGTTAAGCCATCGATAACAATTTCAAGCACGCTATTAATGCCACCATCCAGTTCGGAGTTTCCCACCACACCACGCAATGTTGGACAGTACGCATCATTTGTAGAAGCAATTAGTTTTTTATATTTAGAACCGACCTTACTGCCACTGCGAACAACTCCATTCGGAAAGGGGAGTATGATGTCGGATAAACTACGCATGGCTTTTGTTGCGGCACTGGCGGCTTTTAATGTTGCTTTTTGATCTTTGCCTAAGATTAATAAATTACCGCCACCAACAGATTCTTGGACGTTAAATTTATCCTCTACAAGGAACTCCCCATCCATGACTGGAATACGCCAAAGTTTAGACTTGCCGAGGACTTTACTGATTTGATGTCCATCACCAAAGTAGCGTAATTGGCCACCAATAATAACAGGTGAACCTTCGGGCAAACCGTTATAGCAGGCAGTAGTAGGGCAGGTCATAACACATTGACCGATGCGTTCCATTAAACGTTTGCCCAGACTTTCAATATCCATGGCAAATATTAAGACACTAACCCCTGGTCTTAGGTCTGGTGATTCGTCGGCATTTATAGTGGTTTCTATTCCGGCCTCACATTTACAACCGATGACAGAGGTTGCAAAGCCAGTTATTGATTGTGCTGCGGCCATGGCCCATTCTTTTGTTTCTGCAGTGATAATGACGCGACTGCCATACATCTTAAAGGCTTCTGCAAAGGTATCGACAATAGCTGTAGATTTGATTTTCATGACGATGTTTTTCCTGTTGCTATTACTTCATGATCATGAAGGTAATGATCGTCAACTGCATAATTAGAAAATTCGATCGAATAATAACTTTCGAAGAAGGGTTGCACTACCTCCTCAATTTTTTTGTCATATTCCGGTGAGATATGCAAAAGTTTACCGATGAAATCATTTCTAAATTCATGGTTCCCGATAATAGTATTCCCCGACTTTATGACGTAGCGGGGGGCATTAAACATCTTCTCCTTATCATCCATTTCATCGTAGATCGTTATGTCGGCATCTGCGCCAATGCCCAAATGGCCTTTGTTATTTAAACCCAAAGCTTTTGCAGGCCCTGCTCTTGTAATAATAGCGATTTCGTTCAAGGTGAATTCACGATCCAAATCGCGCAGCGAACAATTCTCCAGTGCCTTTTGGTTAACGCGTTTCATTTCCTCATGACGGAATGCTTTATCCATCAGCAGTTTTATGAGTTTCGGATAGTTCATGAACGAGCCGCCGTTAGGATGATCAGTCGATAAAATTACCCGCCAGGGGTCTTTTGCCATTAAGAATATTTCAAGGCCAATGGCCCATTGTAGGGTGTGCATATAAATGTGTTCTTGATAATTGAAAGGGACGATACCACAGCCGCTCTCACATTCAGTATCGGCATTGACCCACTTACCTTTGCTATGACCCTTTAAAACATAGGCCAAAGGCGCATCGGCAGTCATAATTGTTGACTTTCCAAACATGACTTGGCCAACATCACAGGTGATGTTCGGATGATTATCAACGTATTCCACAATTTCTGCAGCTTTAGAGACAGGGTTCTTGCCCAACTCGCCGCCGTAACTGTGAAATTGAATATGCGCGATGTGCGCGCGCATATCTCCGGCTGTCTTCATGGTTTCCAGTGTGGTTATATAGTTGCCACTATGACCAAGGTTGTTGCAATGAATATGCGGCGGGTGTGGAAAACCCTGTTTGTCTACAGACTTGATGAAGGCTTCGATAATTTGTCGTGGGGTAAGGTCTTCGTCAGTTTTTTCATCGATATCCGCGACATTAGAATTTTTCTTGCCTTTCCACGGCTCATCACCACCAGGGTTAACCAATTTTACGGTATAAGCTTTTGTCGCGTTGATCCACCAGGATACAGCCTCATTGAATTCTTCCATGCGTTTTTCACGCAAAAGGTTTTGCAAGAAAATATTTTCACCAAGCAAGACATAAAAACCTTTATCGATAACGGGGGTGTCATGAAATTCTTCAAGCGTATGTCTTGCGCCTATAGGTGTGACAGCAGCCTCCATAGCTGTTGTATAGCCTAAAGTTGCATAGCGATAACCGGTTGCAAACGTAGAGGGGACTGTACCGCCTGTTCCTGATCTAGTAAACGCTGTGCCGGGATGCACATCATGACGATGATCTTCTGGTTGCAGTTTTCTGGCGGCATTTACTTTAGGACCAGCAATATGACAATGAATGTCGACACCACCCGGCATAATGACCATGCCTTGAGCGTCTATTACAGTGGCATCTTCAGGAACAGAATCAACTATTCTGCCGCCCTCAATGCAAATTTCTTTTATCTTGCCATCTATATCATTGGCAGGATCATAGACTTTGCCATTTACGATGCGCATAGCTGCTGACATCACATACCCCTAAATATTATCGTTATATTTTTATGAGTAATTTTACGACGGCAGCAATCTGCTATTCTTTCTAATCAAAATACTTTAATAAATAAGCTAATTATATTGTAATTCTGATTAGTACTTATTTTCTCGTAAATGGTCTCAATTATTTCTAATAATCTACACTAACAAAACTTATATAAAACTAAAATTAAGTTGACGACTTCTTGTTTTAAATAGGAGCCGCTACTTTTACTTCGCCGCTAGCACCACTTGCATGGTATTTGGCTAACATCAATTCATTCACTCTTTTATTAATGCCCTTCAGAATCGTTTCATCATCTGGAAACGGTGATTCAAATGCTGGCCGCAAGGTGATAGGGACATCGTCCATCCTATAGACGGTTCCAGTCGTATTGATACCGTAAGTAGAAGTGCGAAACGCTACATGAGCGCCTTGACTAGTTTCTGTGCATTTCGTGTCTAGAACAATAACTGGAATACTTTTTAAGTGTTGAATGGCCTTTTTAGGAAAGTTTGAGGCTGGATCGCTCGCAATTATCATCGCTGCATCAGCATGACCATTGGCCAAGGTATCGACTGTCGTAAATTCACCAGGGTTAAACCGTGGATAACCACGACTGAAATTAACACCAAAGGGATAACCTGTTTGCCATGAGACGACATTATCAGCACCGGTCACATTACCGTGTCCGCGTACTGGCTTGGCAACGAAATGTGTGAATTCATTTAAATCGGTGGCTAGCGCGAGTAGGGCGCCAGAATTAAAATGACGACCACGTGTCATGGTCAGCCCCATACCAAAGAAGAGTACGCCAAATCGGCAGTTTTTCATGCGATCAGATAAATCCTGTAATACCTCTAAAGGAACACCTGTGCGATCTTCAATATCGGGAGATAATCTTTTATCTTTGACTAACGCACGTAATGCCCACAAGACTTCAAAATCTTTGCCTGGTTTTGGTCGAATCAGAATGTCGGCGACTGGAGAGCTTTTTGTCTTGCGAACATCTATAAGCACAACGGTGCGGTCTTTTTTGCCACCTGGGATAAACATACCTTTGGGTGTCACGGCGTAACGGCCAAAGTGTCGTGGGTGTGATTCAGCAGGGTTCCCACCCCAATAAATAACCAAATCGGCTCTATTTTTGACTTCGCCGAGTGTACTAGTACTTTCTCCGACTCCTTGAAAAGCCAAGCCTGATGGTCCATGACAGACTGAGGTGGTTGTATCTATGTTGCCTTTTATCCTATCAGTGATGGCGACTGCCTGACGTTGGGCTTCGCAAGTTGTATCACTAAGCCCGTAGGTAATAGGAAATTTAGCTTTTATTAATGTTTGTGCGGCTTCTTCGATGGCTTCCTCAACACTGACTTTTTTGCCATCGATCATTGCTGCAGGGGCATTTTCGTCAATAGTGTGTTCTGCAAACCAAGCTCGGCCCAAGGCGCAGGCGTTCTTTGATTTAGTAATTTTTTTCTCGTTAAGGTCGACAGTCAGAATCATGTCATCGCAGACACAGCCGCAGAATGTACAAGTTGCATTTTCAATGATTCTGGTATTTTCAGTCATATTAACTATCACACCCAAATCGAAAAAATATAATAGATTAGTTTAGGTTGGGATTTTCTCAATTACAACTTCCATATGCTTAGAAAGTGGCATACCACTGCCTGCCGTGTCACTAGCCATTAATTCACTTGAGGCTGGGCCATAAGGAATAAATAACATGCCATGGGGTAAATCCTCTGGTTTTTTACCAACACAAGTCACGGTTGTTTCGCCTGTTTCATTGCTGAGGCGTACTTTATCGCCGTCGATGAGCTCCATTTTGGCCATATCATCCGTATTCATTTCCAATGTTGAGGTGACTTCTTTGTATTCGTCCTTGAGCTTACCTATGTTTAGACTCGTCCCTTGTTTACTCGAGCGGCCAGGAATTAAAATCATTTTTTCTGACACGTAAGTTCTCCTCATCCGATTCTCGTCTGATTATAGTCCCGACACTTACATAAAAGCTATTGAGACTAAACCTTTAGGTTGAATGCTGTTTCAGTGCTACCGCATACAGTACAATAATAGCCTTGCATAATTCAAATTTAGATATCAGTATTTCCTAATAACTTATGGATAATAAACAATCAACGAGCAAATCGAGGCGAGTGAACGTTTGTGCGTCTGCTCGATTACATTTAGGTTTTCTCGATCTTCACGGAGGGCTTGAGAGGAAGTTTGGTAGTTTGGGACTCTCAATCGAGGGGGTGGAAACCTTGCTCACAGCAGAATATGCCGACGATATTAATGTAACTGGCCCTTCCGCCAAGCGGGCAGAGGATTATGCAGAACAAGTTTTATCCCACTTTGGGATCAATGGTGGAGTTAAAATGTCGATTAAGTCTGCTATTCCTGAACATTCCGGTCTAGGTTCAGGGACACAATTATCATTAGCTGTTGCATCGGCCATCGCCAATTTATATGAATTATCCGAACAACATCCCAATCGTTTGGCTGCGGTGTTACATCGGGGTGCTCGATCAGGCATCGGCATCGGTACTTTTATGCATGGTGGCTTTATTATTGATGGTGGCAGGGGGGAGAACACTGAAGTTCCTCCAGTTATTAGTCATATGTCGTTTCCAGCTAATTGGCGAATTATATTAATATTTGATGATGCAACAGAAGGCATTAATGGTGTACCAGAACGTAGAGCGTTTAATACCTTGTCGCCAATGGATAATACGATGTCAGGTTTACTTTGCAGATTGACATTAATGCAAGTTTTGCCTGCCATTAGAGAAAAAGATTGTGAACGATTTGGGGAAGCAATTACTCAAATTCAAAATATTATTGGCGATTATTTTTCTGTTGCTCAGGGGGGGCGCTACACTTCTCCTTACCTTAAACCTATTCTTGATTTTATGAAGGATAACGGTGCGACTGGAATGGGACAAAGTTCCTGGGGGCCAACGGGGTTTGCATTTTTCCCTGATGAAACATTGGCATTTCAAGTGCTAAAAAAAGTTCGTGAAGAATGGCAGTCAGAGCCAAGGTTGCGCTTCGTAATGAGTAAAGCCTGTAATTCTAGAGCCAGGCTCACATTAAACGACCTGAATATCCCGGCACAAAACGAAGATTTGAAAGTAACAAGTTTATAGCTTGAAGCGAGAACTATAACGAAATGAAAGATCCTTATTTATTACACATGTTTAATCCAACAAAAAATGTCAGCCCGTTTGATGTCAATATGGCTTATGAGGCAGAGTTTGATGGTGTTATTCCATACTCTGAAGTTGCCTTGGATGATATTCATGCATTAACTCAAGACACGATTTTTTCACGGGGGAAAAAAGGTGTTAAGCGAACCGGTATTTTTATTGGTGGTAGAGAATTTGGGTTAGCAATTGATATGTTGAACCGGGCAAAGACAGCGATGGTTCCTCCGTTCGAGGTCTCTGTTTTCGCTGACCCTAGTGGAGCAATAACAACAGCGGCAGCATTGGTGTCCTGTATAGAACTACAATTAAAAAAGAAAACTGGTGAATCGTTATCCGGGAAGCGTGTTGATATTATCGGTGGTACTGGCCCGGTTGGTGTTTGTGCCGGGATTTTAGCAGCAAATTGCGGTGCTATGGTTTACTTGAGCAGTCGCAGAGGTGCTAAAGTAGCAACTGAGTATGCTTCAGAATATAACGCAAGGTTTGGTGTGAAGATGCTAGGTGCTGACAGTGGTACTAATGATAAGGTAATGGAGTTTCTTTCAGACTCTAATATAGTCGTTGGCGCGGCGAAAGCAGGGATACAAGTTCTCTCAAAGAAGCAGCTGGCAGAGGCGACTAATCTATTAGTTGCGGCTGATGTGAATGCAGTGCCCCCATTGGGAGTTGAAGGCATTGGCGTTCACGACATGGGCGCAGTATTGCCTGATACGCCGAGAAAAGCGGTTGGACTTGGCGCATTAGGGATCGGTGATATCAAATACAAAATTCATTTCAAGATGTTTGAAATGATGAAAAGTACCGATAAGCCACTGTACTTGGATCATGAACGTGCATTTGATGTAGCTAGAGAAATTGTTAGCAAGCTTTAAACAGTTTTTATACATTGAGATCCTGTTTAGAATATAGTTCTGTGCGGAACTTAAGGTGACCGACTTTCTCATTGTTGCACGTTCAGGAAGGGCGTTAGCCACATCGGCTTATCATGCTGGATACAAAGTACATGTGATAGATTGTTTTGCTGATATAGATACAAAAGCAGTTTCGTATTCTACTCATCAGCTTCGCTGTCAACGTGAAGGATTTAATAAAACAGAATTAATCGAACAAGTTAAAGCGCTAGTTTCTTGCTATCCAGAAGTGATACTGGTTGTTGGTGCGGGATTTGAGAAAACACCAACGTTGCTTGATGATTTAGCGGAAATTACTTCAGTTTTGAGTAATGAAAAAAGCATCGTTCATAACTTGAAAGATCCGATAGTTTTTTCTGCGATGTTGAAAAGTGCTTCCATTAAGGCGCCTGAAATTTCTTTAATACGACCAGATAGTTCGGACGGTTGGTTGCTAAAGGAGATAGCAGCTACTGGTGGATCTCATGTGAAATGGTTATCGAAAATAAATTTGAACACAGATCCTTGTTATTACCAAAAACATATCCCGGGCATTACATTTAGTGCAGTATTTCTAGCAAGAGAAACACATGCAATACTTGTAGGAATTAATGAACAATTACGATCCGAACAGTTTAATGAAATGCCTTTCTTGTATAAAGGTGTAGTTAAACTGAATGCCGTTGAAGAAGAACATAGCCGAAGCATTATAGAAATTATTAACAAGATAACGAAAAAGACTGGTTTAAAAGGACTGTGTGGAGTTGATTATGTTGTCACAAAATCAGGAGAGATAGTTGTACTTGAGGTCAACCCAAGACCACCATCCTCTTTTGAATTGCATGAGCAACAATGTACTCTATTTGATGCTCATCTAGCTTGTTTTGATGGTAGAGAGAACCATTATAAGTCTAATCAGGATAATGTATCGAGAGGTTATGCAATTTACTATGCAACACAAAATATTCAAATTACCGCTAATATAGTTTGGCCAAACTGGGTTAAAGACATACCCGTAGCCGGTTCTGCTATTGTAGAAAAACTCCCTGTATGTACGGTTTATGCAGAAAATGAGTCAATAAGGGAGGTTAAAACTGTTTTGCAGGAGCGATTAAATTATATAGAAACAATGATTATGGCAGAGCAGTCTGCTGAGTGAATCTTAATAAACCAAACCTAGAAACGAGGAAGGAAAATTGATCAAGGAAACATCGTCTCCCAGTCTTAACGTGTTGACAGCGCCATTAGTCGAAAACATGGTTGCTAATGCAGCGGCTTTACGACTAGATATCAGCAAGTTGGATAATGGTTGTCGTATTATAGATGCAGGGATAAACGTGCCAGGCGGCTTAGAAGCCGGAAGATTGATTGCGGAAATATGCATGGGGGGCTTAGGGACGGTAAAATTAAGAGCATCGACAAATTTTCGGAACTGGTCATGGCTCCTGGATGTTCACAGTACAAACCCGGTCTTGTCATGTTTGGCTAGTCAATATGCAGGGTGGAGTTTAAGTCATGGTGAAGGTAAAGGTGCGTTTAATGCTTTAGGCTCTGGGCCAGCTCGCGCTATCGGGAGTAGTGAAGAACTTTATGAGGAATTGGGATACCGGGATTCAGGAGATCAAGCTTATATCGTCATTGAGGCGGATAAGATACCACCGGTGGAAATCACAGATAAAATAGCTACAAAATGTGATATTTCTGCTTCTGCATTAACCGTCATCATGACGCCAACATCGAGCCTAGCCGGTTCCGTACAAGTAGTTGCTAGAGTATTGGAAACCGCATTGCATAAAGCACATGCCTTACATTTTCCACTTGAAAATATTATCGATGGCGCTGGAAGTGCTCCAATATGTCCTCCATCAAAAGATTTTTTAACTGCCATGAGCAGGACTAATGATTCAATTTTATTTGCCGGACAAATTCAATTGTTTGTGGAAGCGAGTGATGATGATGCCAGAGAATTAGCCAATAAATTACCCAGTAGTTCTTCCAATGACTACGGGAGACCCTTTGGTGAAATCTTCAAGGACGTTGGCTATGATTTTTATAAGATTGACCCGATGTTGTTTAGCCCCGCGCAAGTTGCGGTAAGTTCTTTAAGCACAGGACATACGTTTCATGCTGGTGAAATTAATCTGGATCTGTTGGATAAATCATTCAATTAAACCTCGTGAAAACGACGCAAAGAAAGATTGCAATTGTTACGGATGACCCCGGTTGGCATGGCAGAGAATTAACAACTTCATTAAAAGAACATGGTTTTGAAAGTCAATATGTCTCCTTGACGGATTGTGTTATTGAAATAAACGGTGATGGAAAGGAAATAATCATTCCCGGGTTTGATGCGCCTCCGCTTGGCGTCTTTGTAAGAGGCGTTCCCGGTGGCAGCTTGGAACAAGTAATCTTTCGATTAGATATATTGCACGCACTATATGATTCTGGAATAACGGTTTATAACACACCAAAGGCAATAGAACGCACGGTGGATAAGCCTCTTACTAGCTTGTTATTAAGCCGAGCGGGTTTGCCCACACCCACCACATGGATTTGTGAAACTCCAGAACATGCGAAAACAATACTTGAGAAAGAAACTGCAAATGGCAATAAATTAGTATTAAAACCACTGTTTGGGTCACAAGGTATTGGCATTCATTTAGTAGATCGCAAATCTGGATTGATACACGATGAAAAATTCGCGGGTATTTACTATCTACAACGATTTATTAAACGAAGAAATAATGAGTTTACGGATATACGTGTCTTGGTAATCGACGGTGTTGCTAAAGCTGCGATGTTACGTCGTGGGCATGAATGGCTTACCAATCGTGCACAGGGCGCGATCTGTGAGCCTCTTATTATGGATAAAACTATTGCTGGTTTGGCAGAGTCGGCGAGCAAGGTTTTGGATATTAATTATGCGGGCGTAGATCTCATGCAAGATAAAAACGGACAATTTTATATCATTGAGGTAAACAGTATTCCTGCATGGTATGGTCTTCAAGGAGTTGTAGATTTTAATATAGCCTTCTGTCTGATCGATTCATTTATTAGGCATATTACTGAGAATCATCAATTAGAATCTCGTATAGAGTTAAACTGAGCATGGATAGAAGATCACTAGAAAACGCAGTGATGGCGAGTTTTTTTGGAGAACTGGAAGCTTTCAAGCCAGGGAATGTTAACTTTTATGCTGATGGACATGATATGACAGTTCTAGACTTTCAGAAGAGTGCGGCGGTTTCTGTACCCTTGCTTTGTGACGTAAATAATAGCTTAGGACAACGGATTTTAGATAGTGTTTGTGCAACGCAAGAAGCAGTTGGATGTAATACTAACCTAGGTATGTTATTGCTTTTTACACCTATAATAATGGCAGTGGAACCTGGTTTCAAAGATGTTAATGAGCTTCGTCAAAACTTAGAAAGTACTTTAAGTTCTCTAACACAAACTGATTCAGAACAAGTATTTGAGGCTATAAAGATAGCAAACCCTGGAGGTTTGGGCAGCTCAAATTCACATGATGTAAATAAAAAACCCGACTGCACATTACTTGTCGCAATGAAATTAGCCAGCAACAGGGATTCTATTGCGTTGCAATACGTGAATAATTTTTACGAAATATTTAGCATTGGTCTGGAAGATATTAAACTCTTTGAGAAACGTTGGAATAGTGTAAAATGGGCTACCGTTTCGTGTTACTTGAATTTTTTGTCGTCGATGAAGGATTCACACATAGAACGAAAATTTGGTCATAAGAAAGCTGAAAAAATAAAAATAAAAAGTAAAGTTATTGCTGATGGATTCAATAGTGCTAGCGACCCTGAGAAAAGCATTGAGCTATTAAAGAACTTTGACAAGGAACTTAAAGCTATAAACTATAATCCAGGAACTAGTGCTGATCTAACTGCGGCGAGTCTATTGGTCTATAATTTGACAATACAATAAAAGAATAGGTTAGAGAATATTTCAACAAATACGGGCAAAAAGATTATTTCTTTTTGCTAGTTATACCGGATGGGGGATATCCCTTGTTAAATTTAAATGAATAGGAAGTCGACGATATCTATATTAGCAAAACTTATGTGGCTTTCTAACTGGAGGAGATAAAAAATGGCAGTCATTGATAGAGTATTAATTGGTGAAGCGTTAGTGGGTGATGGTAATGAAGTTGCGCATATTGATTTAATGATGGGGCCACGTGGTAGTGCAGCTGAATCAGCTTTCGCAAATGCATTGACCAACAACAAAGACGGTTTCAGCACTTTATTAGCAGTTGTAGCGCCTAACTTGGCGTGTAAACCAAATACCATTCTTTTCAACAAAGTTACCATTAAGGGTTCTAAGCAAGCAGTACAAATGTTTGGCCCTGCACAACGTGGTGTTGCTATGGCAGTTATGGATTGTGTTGAAGACGGCACTATCCCTGCTGATGAAGCAGATGATATTTTTGTATCAGTTGGCGTATTCATTCATTGGTTAGCTGATGATGATAATAAGATTCAAGATTACAATTATGAAGCAACCAAACTTTCAATCAAACGTGCAGTAGCTCGTGAGCCTAAAGCTGCAGAAGTTGTTAGTAAGAAAGGTTCCGCTGAACATCCATTCGCAGCTCACGTTTAATCATTAACTAAACGAAAAAAATGTTGCTGGATTAATTTTTCAGCTAAAAAATGCCCCGCTTAGTAATAATCGGGGCATTTTTATTTGTGAGGCTGCGATATCAGAATTTATGCGCTATGCTAACTTTAATGATAATGATCGAACATATGGGAAGTTATTCTTATTCACGACTCAATTTATGTTGAAAGACGGTTGAAGCAGAGAATAAGGATGAATTCACATATTTTCCTGAAAACTCAGTGCAATCGATGCTTCTTATCAGGAGTGTTGCCAGAAGCAGAGTATTCTTCATCATCTATAAGGGGGGCGATATCTTGAGTGCCCGCGCCGATAACCTGGAGTCTTTCCTCGCTTTTCTTTAATGCGAACTCAATTTGCTTACGTTTACTTATATCCCAGACAGTGGCTTGAATTATATCTTTCCCGCCTAATGATAGGCGCGTTAGTAGTATTTCTGCAGGAAAGTTATCTCCATTAGAACGCTGATAAACCCATTCGAATGAGTGCGTGTTATTTTGATAAGCTAATTCAATCATTTCATTAGCGATTTCTTCTGAATTTCTACCATCTGGTTGTGTAGTAGGTGAAAAATGGCTGAGCTGAGTGTTTATTATTTCTTCTCGAGAGGTATAAGCAAACATCTTCAGGGCGGATGAGTTGCAGTCGAAGCAAACATTATTATTGAGTAATAAGATAGCATCGTCTGATGATTCATAAACAGCTCTGTACTTGCTCTCATTCTCTTGCAATTCCTTGTTACGCAGCCCAACAGTTTGCTTGCGACTTTCTCCCATTTGATAGAGTACGAGTTGGGCGGATACGCGTGCCAACACATCGCCACGTCGAATTGGTTTGGTGATAAAATCTACACCCCCAACTTCAAACCCGCGCAGTCTGTCTTGAGTTTCTTGCAGAGCAGTAATGAAGATAATAGGTACATTTGCCGTGTTCTCATTTTGTTTTAGTTGTCGACAGACTTCGAAACCATCCATGCCAGGCATCATTATATCTAGCAGGATAAGATTGGGGGGATTAGCCAATGCTGATTCGATCGCCATTTCTGGTACTCGGGTCGGGCGTACCATGTAACCCTCATCTTCCAGCAGACCTGCCAGTAGTTGCAGGTTTGCGGGAGTATCATCAACGATCATTACTTCTCCACGATTGACCATCATTTATTTCTCCCAGGTTATTTATTAATAATTGTGAAAAACTGCCTAGTTATTGTAGTTTTTCATAATTATCGAGCGATTGGTAGCCTAATGATGAATGGGGTCGCTTTCGTTTAGTAGCCTCATTATTTGGTCGAAACTAAACTCTTCTACTAGAGACTGTAGCCCTTCTGCCGTTTCAGGGTGGTTGCTACGAATACGTTCAACTACTTTATTGGTTGCTGAAGCATCCAGATATTGTGCCGGACGTCGCAATGCTTCTCTCAAGTGTGTGGGTAAGCCGGCCATCATTTCGACAGTCAAGGTTGTGGAATCTGTCACAGCCACCTGATCCTTCTCTTCATAGATGTAACGCGCACCCAAATGCTGAGCCATGGTTTCAAAGATCTCATGGCTTTGGACTGGTTTGTGAATCACATCGTCGCAACCTGCCTCTATTATATTTTTACGCTGCTCTTTAAAAGCGCTGGCAGTGATAGCCACTATTTTCACCGCATTACCGCCGGGTAGTTCACGAATTGTAGTAGTAGCTTCATAGCCATCCATCACTGGCATGCGCATATCCATCCATATGAAGTGGGGTTGCCATTGTTGATACAAATCAACGGCTTCTATACCATTTTCAGCTTCCTTTGTTTCAAAGCCTGTTTGATGCAAGATGCTAGTAAGTAAAAGTCGGTTTTCTGCACTATCTTCTACTACTAAAATTCTCCATGCAGGTTGTCCTGGCTTTAGTCCAAGAACCGTGCGTCTGATTGCTTTCAGATCAATAATTTCAGTAGCCTCGGCTAGTGTTACAGGTATATTGACATGAAACACAGAACCCTTGCCAATTTCACTTTCTGCATCAATCTCACCACCAAGCAGTTCAACAAACGATTTACTAATAGCTAGTCCAAGACCAGTACCTTTAGTGCTTGTTTTAAGGCGTTTCGCTTGCACAAATGGCTCAAAGATTCTCTCCATTTGCTCCTCTGCTATACCGGGACCTGTATCCTTAACTTCCAGGTGTAAGGTGACCATGTTTGAATTGCCCTTGATAGTTTCTGTCCATGTTCTCAGAGTAACACTACCTTCAGTGGTGAACTTCACTGCATTACCAAGTAGATTGAATAATATTTGGCGTATTTTACTAACATCAGATGTTATGTAGGAGATAAGAGAGGAGTCTCGATCTAGATAAAAACTCAGTCCGGCACTTTCCGCACGAGCCTTAAACATTAATCCAATATCTTGCAGCATCCGTGGTAATTCGAAGGGTTGAGGTTCTAGTTCTACTCGACCGGCCTCTATTTTTGAGAGATCCAGTACGTCATTGATCATTTCGAGTAAGTGTTCTCCACTGTGATTGATGATGGAGATCTTTTCTTTTTTATTACCAGTGATTTCAGCATCACGGCTCAGCATTTCGGAAAAACCAAGGATAGCATTCAATGGTGTGCGTAATTCATGTGACATATTAGCCAAGAAGGTACTCTTGGCTCGGTTGGCGGCATCTGCGTCATCTCTTGCTTTCCTTAAACGTGCTTCACTTTCTGATAGTGCAGCTGTTTGTCTTCGCATGACCTGAACCCAGGCTAGTACTACAGCGAGGATAATTAGGAATACCAATGTTGTTTTCCACACTAGTTCATAGTCAGTTTTTTGTTGGAAGTCTACCGTCATCCATCGGTTACGAATATTTTTATGCTCCTCCTGCGTCATTGCTATGATACTTTTATCGATGATAGAGGCTAATTCTGGCCAATCCTTACGTACTGCGATCGATAAGTTATTTGGTTCGAATGGGGCAGGTGCTGCAACTACGATATTTGGTAAGCCAAGTTCGAGGCTCAGGTAGTGCCCAGCCATCAGGTTGCTTACATATGCGTCTGCTTGCCCCGCAGCCAATTTTTTGAGTGCTTCAGTGGTAAAGTCAGTTTCGAGTAACTCTAAATTAGGAAAGTGCTTTTTTAACAAGCTGTGGACAGCATAATTCCTCTCAACTACGACTCGTTTACCTACGAGATCCTCCATGTGCAAGATACGATCACTATGTTGTCGTTGAAATATAACAAATGGCGAGGCTATATAAGCTCTGGTAAAGCTCGCTAATTGTTCTCGTTCAGTATTTTGTTGCCAGCCTGGTTGAATTGCGATGCCGCCTGGACTTTGCATCGAATCAATAGACTCAGATGTGGTTAAGCCCGCTGCAAAATCGCATTCGAGATCGTGTGCCATACACATTACGCGCACATAATCTATCGATATACCTTGAGGCGTGTCATCAGCCAGAAAGTGAAAAGGGGGATAGTCTCCCACTTGTACCGGAACTCTAAGCCTGGATGATAACCATTTATGTTCTCGGGCACTCAGTTGCACCTGCTGTCTGATTCGAAATGCCAATTGGGCAAGATTCGGATAAGATTGAAGCCAAGCCTTATCTTTTGCTGTTAGTACAATCGGTGTGGTTTTTGTTTTTTCTATTAAACGTGTCCACGTATTAACTGTTGCATTGACCTTGGCTTGATCAATAGCAGCAAACGCTTTATTTATTATCGAGACGACTTCTGAGGACTCACTACTAATCGAAGCAACTCCAACAGCGCTGTATTGCTTTAAAAAATAGACTGGCTCAATATCCACAAGAAAATGTTTCCCAATAAGATAATTATGATAGCTGAGACCAAAGGCGACATCTGCTCTTCCCCTAAGCACCAATGTCATCATCTCCTGTGCGGATCCAGTCTCGATGATTTCAATCTTATCTTTGTATTGGGATAAGGTTTTTTCTATCACATCGATACCCTTATGCACGGCAATTCTTTTTCCAATCAAGTCATCGGTACTGTTAATTTCGAACGGAGCATCGGTTCTGGCAAAGATGGCAGGTGTTCCTTTTACAATGGCTGTGGAATAAGGCAAACCGATCGACTCTGCCAAGGCGGGTGGAGAAGCAAGTAATCCGTTTAGTTTTCCTTGTGTTGCTTTTTCGATTGTAGAAGGCCAGTTATCACTTTTAATGTTTACCTTTAAGCCTGTGAGTTTTTCTAGCTCATCGTAAATGTCGATGAGAATGCCAGAAAGACTTCCATCTTCTGAGACAACAATCAACGGTTCTATATTTGGGGTGAATCCAAGTGTTATTTCACCATATTTTCGAAGCCAGACTTTTTCTTCTTTAGTAAGTACTAGCCGTTTTATATCCAGGATACGCCGTTCGGGATAAACCCATTTATTGAAGATATTTGTTTTTATATTTTCAGGCGTTGCTTGTAACTCTTTATTTAAAATAGATACGAATTCAGGCCAGTCCTTTCTTACGCCAATACTGCCTTTACCTCCACCCCAAGGTAAGACAGTTTTTATGTCAAGATCGAATATCTCATTGCGATTCATCAAGTCAACTGAAGCTGCATGTAACAATACTGTTGCGTCGGCTTTACCTTCAGTAACCTGAAGCAAGGCTTCGAATGGGGTTGCCGCGTATGAATAATCCAGGTCTGGATGTCTTCTAATCAAAGCATCGTTAGCGGGAAAACCTTTAAGGAGAACAACTCTTTTACCGGAAAGATCAGACTCATTTTTAATGGTAGCGTCCACTCTTCGAGCCACGATGGCATAACTATAATGAAGAAAGTCATCAGAAAACTGCAAGTATTCTTCATGCTCAGCAAGCGGGTTTAGCGAAGGGATGACATCAACTTCTTTATTGGCAAGCATCTCCAGAATTTCTTTTTGGCTTCTTGCGTTGACCACTTCAATGTTTATATCTAAATCTTTTTGAAAGAGTTCAAAAAAGTCAGCGGCCAGCCCAGAAAACTTTCCATTGCTGTCAAAGAAATGATATGGAGGATTATCTGATACCAGAGCAAGGCGAATTACAGGATGTTTTTTAATCCAGGCATGTTCATCATGGGTGAGTCCGATTAATTTTTCTCCACTAAACCATCTGTCATAAAGACGATAGTAAATTGAGGACTTGTCTCTTTTTAAACGCCAGACGCGGTTGCTAATAGTTTTTGATATGTCTTTGTGCCGGCCAATTGGAAAAGCTAATGTACTTAAGGTTGGTGCGAATTCGATTGGTACCAATTGTGCGTTAAAGTGTTTGGCGTGGCGCAATGCATAAATATTACTGCTTATACTGGCTAAAACCTCGCCAGATTCTATTAATTTGAACGCTTCAGCATAAGTGTCTACTTCAAAGAAGATAGGCTGCACACCGACGTGTAAACAATGTTGTTTGAAGTCTTCGGCAATTTTATCATTTTTAAGCACGGCGACAGGTTTGGTGTCTAAATCACTAATATCCTGGATGTTTGATTCAGCGAGAGCGGATACTGCTCCCCATGTAGAGAAAAACTCAACATCGCCAAAGTCCAGGAATTTGTCTCGTTCTTCGGTATAGGCGATCCCCATCAGTAGATCAATTTCCCCCATACGGGTTTTTTCCAGCAAAACAGACCATTCATCAAAGACATACTCAAGTGACCAACCTTCCTGAGCCGCGACATTATTGAGCATTTCAATATCGAAACCTCTAGGAATACCATTGTCATCCATAAAAACGAAAGGAGGGTTGTCGTAGATGCCTACTTTGAGTGGTAGTTGTCCCGGTGTAAAACATATAGCAGGCATGAGGGCAAGCGTTAGCAAGACAACTAAGTATTGAAAAAAAGATGTAACAGTAAAAGAATATAAACGATATATCAAAATGACACCCTTGGAGCGAGCAGGTTTGCAAACATTGATATTTGAACGGTTGGTCTCATGACATTATTAATGCCTATATAAATGGAGTCTTGTATCTATGATTTATTCTTGCGCCGAGAAAAAACAAGACCCAAATTAAAACGTATTGTCTAGAGTATATCGCCAATCTTAATTTTAAGTGAAGTAGTTTAAAGCCCGTAGAGGGAAAATTTTCAATGTAAACTATTGTTTCGCAATCAAATATAACTCATCTTGGGTTATTGACCCGTTGTGCAGTGCAGAAGCGAGCAATACTCCGTTTACGCCTATTTTATGCAATTGACACAGGTTTTTTAGGTTTTGTACGCCACCTGCAGCAAAGATTTTGTGATTACTAGTGAGTTTTAAGACTTTCTTCAGACAGGTTATGTCAACACCTTTATTTAAACCCACTCGGTGTAGCATCATGACAATGATCTGTTTGGGCCATAAACTTGTTTCATCAAGTAAATAAGCGTTTTCCAGTAAACCCGTTTCATTAAAATCTAGCGATAAAAGAATATCGGGATTCTCATTGAGGATTTCAGCAAGTAATTCTGGCGGCAATATATTTTCTGAACCTAAAATTTGTCTTATATTATTGCTTTTAAAATTACATTTATTGTTTTGTATAGACTCAATGCCTGCATCTACCCAAAACTCACATTGATTAAATTTTGTTGAAAGTTCTTTAATTAAAGCGTACTGATTATCAATCCCCTGAATAGCATCAAGATCAGCAATATAAATTATTTTGAACGGGTATAATTCGAGAAATGCAGAGAGGACAGACTCTGGTTCGGAACTTAATGATATGACTGAGGTGATAGGTTGATACAAGTTTCTTTCACCTTGTTTTGCATGAACAACCACACCGCGACTTAGATCAAGAACTGGAATTATTAACATAATAATGCGTCATTTTTTACTCGAGTTTATCACAGGAGGAGGGTTAGCTGGGCAAGCCTTGTCAGAAAGTTTAATTAGGGAAGGGGAGCTCATGATAAGGACCTTGTTAAATGAATTAATTGAAGCTGGGTTTTCGGATATATCATTAACGAGGGATAAAAGGTTTAAGTTGAGTGATCATACGGCTAGTCAGCGTATTATTAATGAGTCACTGGAAGAAAAGTTACACGAATGCATTAATGAATCTGATATTGCATGGTTGATTGCACCTGAGACAAATGATTGTTTAGGTAAGCTTGCAGAAGTATTTATTACAAATGGGAAGGTTTTTATAGGCTCAAGCCCTGATGCAATCAGGATCGCCGCAAGTAAACTACAAACCAGCAGTTTGCTTCAAGAAGCAGGTGTTGATGTTGTTGAAACGAAAAACATTAATGATGAGCCTCCTGCTAGTCAAACAGGTTGGGTTATAAAACCAGATGATGGCGTTGGTGGAGAATCTTGTTTCTTTATTAAAGATAAAAGCCGGCTGATTGAGATTATTGCAGATAAGAAATGCAATAATTTTGTTGTGCAGCCTTTTATTAATGGCCGGCATCTGAGTATGTCATTACTGGTCTTTGACGAGAAAGTTCAATTGTTAGCATGTAATGTGCTCTATGTGGCTATAGAAAATGAAGTTGTGCGTTTGTCCACTATAGGTGTAAATGAATGCTTGTATTTAAAAAAAGAAATGATGGTCTTAGCACTTAAAATAATTGCTGAGATAGAAGGTTTTTCTGGCTATATCGGCGTTGATATGATCGAGGCTAATAACAAACTATTTGTATTGGAGATCAATCCTCGGTTTACAACTACTTATGTAGGCTTGTCTGAATCATTAGGTATTAATATGACTAAAAAGATATTGGATACGTTTCTGATGGGAAAATTACCTGAGATTGATCTTGCAGCGGCTGTACCTGTAAGAATAAAGATATAATAGTGTAGATGAAAGCTTCTCATTACATAGGTTGGGACATTGGTGGCGCGCATCTCAAAGTTGCAAGTGTCAGTGCCATTGGTGAAATAGGGGTGATAGAACAATTTGCTACACCACTTTGGCATGGTTTGGAGTTGCTTGAAGATACATTCCCGAGTGCAATAGAAAAATTACCTGATGGCACATTATCTCATGTGCTGACTATGACCGCAGAGTTAGTTGATATATTCAAAGACAGAGAATCGGGCATGAAGACGCTTGTTAACTTATGTGAAACTATATTAGGGGGTAATATAAGATTATATGCAACGGATGGAAAAATATTAAACTTAGTTAATGCGAATAAAAAAATTAATCATCTTGCTTCTGCTAATTGGCATGCCAGTGCGACTTATGTTGCTTCTTTGGTAGGCTCTGGACTGTTTGTTGATGTGGGCAGTACGACGACAGATATAATTCCTTTTTCTAATAAAACGGTGGCTACGCGAGGCCGTGATGATCAAGGTAGATTACGGTTTGATGAGTTGGTTTATACAGGTGTTATTAGAACACCATTAATGTCATTAACTAAAAGAATTCCTTTTGCCGGAGAATGGCAAAATTTAGCAGTAGAATCTTTTGCAAATACGGCAGATGTGTATAGAGTCCTTGGAGCTATCGAAGAAGCTGATGATTTAATGGATACGGCAGATGGTGGGAAAAAAGATATTACAAGTAGCATCAGGCGTCTTGTCAGGATGTTAGGCACGGATTCAAACAGCTTCAAACTTAGTGATAAAAGTTGGCGTAACCTTGCACAGTATTTTGAAGAAATGCAGGTGCAGATGCTTACTAAGTCCATTCTTAGAGTATTAACAAGTGTGGATGTTAAAAAACAAAAAATAGTGGGTGCCGGTGTTGGTTGTTTTTTAGTCAAGAAAATAGCCCGTCGCTTGAATATCCCCTATATAGAATTTAGTGAGTTGTGTGCTAGTGATTCAAAGCTTTCACGACAGTGTAATACCTGTGCCCCAGCTGTTGCATTGGCCCAGTTAAATCGATTATCAACTATACGATGAAAGTTTCCGAGTTACCTTACCAGCGAAATGCAGCAGAATTATTTTCTTTGATAGCAGATGAGCCTTGGAGCATATTTTTTGATAGTGGCTACCCTGAAATTGATATGGGACGTTACGATATTATTGTTTCACGTCCTGCGGTCACACTTGAAACATATGGTGATATCACTCAGATCAATAATAATGGCAATGAGTTAACTTCTACTGAAGACCCCTTACTGATCTTAAATCAATATCTCGGTGATAAAAGAAACAATTTGAGTGGACTACCATTTTGCGGTGGCGCCGTTGGGTATTTGTCCTATGATCTGGGTCGTAGACTAGAAACATTACCTGAAATATCAAAACAAGATATTAATATGCCTGAAATGGCTGTAGGTATTTATGATTGGTCACTGATTGTAGACCACCATCTGCGGCGTGTGTGGCTAGCCAGTTTTTGTCGATTTGATAAGACAGAATCAATGTGGCAGGAATTACTGGATTTATTTTCAACACCAGCTAATAAAGAAACAAAAGAGTACCGTATAACCTCTGATGTTAAATCTAATTTATCCAGAGAACAATATGGACTCGCCTTTGATAAAGTTAAACAATACATCCGTGATGGTGATTGTTATCAGGCTAATTTATCACAGCGGTTCGTTGCCGATTTTGAAGGAGATAGTTGGGCAGCGTATTTAAAATTACGTAATGTTAATCCAGCTCCCTATGCAGCTTACCTTAACTTGCCATTCGGTGCTGTCTTAAGCTCATCTCCAGAACGTTTTTTACGAGTTACGGGTAATCAGGTTGAAACTAAACCTATCAAAGGCACAAAACATCGATCTGTATTTGCTTACGAAGACAAAGCCTTAGCAATGTGTTTGCTCGAAAGCGAAAAAGATCGTGCTGAAAACCTCATGATTGTTGATTTGTTAAGGAATGATATTAGTAAAGTTTGTGAACCGGGTTCTGTCGTTGTTCCGAAATTATTTGCGTTGGAAACCTTCGCAACAGTTCATCATCTTGTCAGTACTGTTAGCGGTCGCTTAGCGGAGAATAAAGATTCAATTGATTTAATGCGTGGGTGTTTCCCCGGTGGGTCGATAACGGGAGCACCGAAACACAGATCAATGGAAATTATCGAGGAACTGGAGCCACACCGCCGCTCAGTATATTGCGGTTCTATTTTTTATCTTGGTTTAGATGGAAACATGGATAGTAATATCTGTATTAGAACCTTGATCAATTATAATGGTCGACTTTATTTTAATGCAGGTGGTGGTATTGTTTGGGATTCTGACGTTGATGCTGAATATAAAGAATGTTTTGATAAGGCAGCAGCGATGTTGAAATTATTTAAACAGGCAGAAACTGTTTGAGCATAACAGTCATCAAACTGGGCGGCAGCTTAATGCGAAACAGGAATCTAGGTGATTGGTTAACTACGATTCGATCACTGGCAGCTATGAACAATATTATCATTGTTCCCGGAGGAGGTGAATTTGCCGACAAGGTTCGGGGAATGCAAAGCTCATTAGGTTTTGATGATCAGACAGCGCACCATTTAGCATTACTAGCGATGTCTCAATATGGTTATTTACTGGCAGGCATGAATAAAAACCTCCATATTGTGGAAGATCTTGAATCATTGTCATCAAGCCTAGATAAAAATATCCCTGTATTATGGTTACCCACGACTTTACTTACAGACGGATCTGAGATCCCTGCAAGCTGGAATTATACTTCTGACAGCATAGCTCTTTGGCTAGCTACTAAATTGGCTGCAGATAGGTTGGTATTGATCAAAGCCAAAGTGTTGCGGAAAATAGATGCTTCACTTGAAGAACTTATCAACAATAATATTTTAGATAAGGGCTTTCAACAGTTTATCGACAAATTTCAAGGAGAGATATGTTTGATTAATGCGCGCCATTACCAGGAGTTAAAAGAGCTATTTTAAATACGTAAAATTCTTTCTCCTGAGTCAACCCTAATCCAGAAATGATCAATTACAGTAGTTCTTTCCAGAGAATTTGTGCTGATCCCCGCTAAATGTTTAAAGATTCGGTGAGATTTGCCGAAATAATGAGTTAAGAGCTCATTGAAACGATTATTTTTCAAATAAGTATTAATGCGATTTGGAGTAGGTTGATGGAAAAATGGATTACAAAATTCAGTATTACCAAACAGTTTTATTTGTTTACAGGAATTGTCTGTGTTGGTTTGTTTAGCGTGCAATCTATTATATATTTTGACGGCTTTAGTATAATAACGACAACGATTTTAAACCTCGCTTTAGTATTGATCACATTAGGTGTCGGTTATTATTTGGGTAAATTGAATGGTAAACGCGCTGAATTGCTAGTGCAGGGATTGCACGCAATGTCTCAAGGCGATCTGACTCATAAAGTGAGTATTTCCGGAAAAGATGAGTTTGCCTGGATGTGTTGGAAATATTCTGAAGCGCGCAAGGGTTTTATGTCTTTGGTAAAAGAAATGTTAGGGAGTTCTGTACAACTAGCAACAGCAGCTGAAGAACTCTCTGCTATAACCGAGCAAGCAAATAATGGTGTTATGCGTCAGCAAGGTGAAATAGAGCAAGTAGCAACGGCTATGAACGAGATGTCAGCAACAGTTTCCGAGGTATCACAAAATGCAGCTAATGCGGCGTCAGCTGCAACAGATGCAGATGAGCGTGCAAAAGATGGTAGTGGGGTTGTGAATACTACGGTGGAAACTATAAATAATCTTGCTTCTGAAGTTGAGCACACCTCGGAAGTGATTGAAAAGCTGAAAGGGGATAGCCTCAGTATTGGCGCTGTATTAGATGTTATTCGAGATATCGCAGAACAAACTAATTTACTTGCACTTAACGCGGCGATAGAAGCTGCACGCGCAGGTGAGCAGGGACGTGGTTTTGCTGTCGTTGCCGATGAAGTCAGGACTTTAGCGAGCCGTACACAACAATCAACACGTGAAATCAATGATATGATCGAGAAATTACAGAACGGTGCCAATCAGGCTGTTAGCGTCATGGAATTGGGGCGGACAAAGGCGGAAGATAGTGTTAAACAAGCTGCCAAGGCAGGTGAGGCACTTCAAGCTATCACCGGTGTTGTTGATAATATCAAATGCATGAACATGCAAATAGCGAGTGCGGCGGAAGAACAAAGTGCTACAGCTGAAGAGATTAATCGTAATATTGTTAATATAAGTGAAGTTGCTCAAGAAACTGCAGCAGGCTCGCAACAAACAGCTAGTGCTAGTGATGAACTTGCTAGACTGGCATCAGCTCTTCAAGGTCATGTAGTCAAGTTCAAGATTGATGAGTAGAAAAATTAATCTTCAATGTTTGAATCGTTTGTATAGTTTACAGATTCAAACGCTAACTTTTCATAAGCTTTGAGTGCTGCAGGCATTCCAAAATCCAGTGCTATGCGATAACAGTCTAATAAGCTAGAATTTTCTATTTCATCTACTGGAATTTGTTCAACTGCTGACATTAAGTTCTCCATCAATTTCTGTTTATTTCGACATTATGAAACAATACAAACCTTACTTAATCAGGGTTTGTTTACTGAATAAGAAGGCCTGGTATCCGGAAGAGGCTGGAGATACCAGGCAATAGCCGAGCATCCATCTCGGCTGTTCCCGCTAAGGCGGTCACGGTAAACCCAATTCGTTATAGACATCAATCCCAATTTAATGCGCCCCCAGTTTGATATTCCGTGACGCGCGTTTCAAAGAAATTCTTTTCTTTTCTCATATTGGCTTGTTCATCCAGCCAGGGCAGGGTGGATTCTGCGCCGGGGAAAGGTTCTTCGTTTAAGCCGAGCTGGTTGGCACGTCTATTGGCAATGTACTGAAATTGACCAATATGGGTTTGTGCGGAATATCCCAGTATCGGGTCTTTCAGAATATAACTAGTGTAGGCTTTTTCAGCTTCATAAGATTCATCCCACATTTCACGAATCGCTTTTTTATCTAGCGTCAGGTTTTCTTCTTGAATGATTTGTTTGACCACGCGAATGCCGAAAGCAGCATGCATGACTTCATCGCGCATGATGTATTGTAATTGTTCTGCAGTACCTTTCATGAGTCCACGACGTTGCAAGGCAAAGATAGGGCTGAACCCATTATAAAACCAACAACCTTCAAAAACACCAGCAAAAAACATATAAGCGATAACGAAATTATGCAGTTCATCTCGGTCACGTAAATCAATATCAGATCGCAAGACTGAACTTAGACGTCGATTAGCCACGGAGATCTTCTGATGTATTTCTGGCACTACACGATAACGATTATAGATCTCACTTTGATCCAAGCCGATCGTTTCTATGCAATGTTGATAGGTCCAGGTGTGTAATGCTTCTTCATAAACCTGACGTGCCTGATAGATTTGCAATTCAGGAGCGGACATCTTTTCCATGACGGCCAGACCAATATTACGCATGGCTAAGATATCAGAAGTCGTCAAATATGATAATACGTTTTCGTATACGTGTTTTTCTTCCAGAGTCAGCTTATGGCGGTAGTCGGTTACATCCTGTGCCATATTGATATCAAGTGGTGTCCAATGATTTTTATTGGCATTTAGGAAAAAATTCCACGCCCACGGATATTTAAAAGGTGCTAATTGATTTATGTCTGTTTGCCCGTTAATAACACGCTTATCTTCCGGGTTAACAGGTGCAATCTTACTCAGCGCAGAAGTAGGTTTAGCCGCGTTATCTGGAGCAGATCTGTTTAATGACTGCTCTACAATGGCTGGTTCTACTGTAGCACTATTGATTGATGGTTTAGCTAATGGGTCATTCCAGTCCAACATTTACAGGTTCACCTCATCAATTATTTTATCTAGGATTACTGACATGCTTCGCAATCCGGGTCGAGAATAGAGCAGACCTTTGCTTCTTCAACTGGCGCGCTCTGTTTTTCTGAACTATTACTGGTGCTTTTCTCCATATGCGTTGCGCCAAGTGAGCGTAAGTAGTATGTGGTTTTAAGACCACGCACCCAGGCAAGTTTGTAAAGATTGTCAAGTTTCTTGCCACTAGGTTCTGCCATGTAAAGGTTTAATGACTGCCCTTGATCGATCCATTTTTGGCGTCTTGAAGCCGCTTCGACCAACCAGCGCGAGTCGATCTCAAAAGCAGTGGCGTAGATTTCTTTCAGATCATTTGGAATTCGGTCAATTTCTTGAACACTACCATCAAAGTATTTGAGATCATTCACCATAACGTCATCCCAAATACCGTGTGCTTTTAAATCATGAGCAAGGTAAGGATTAACGACTGTAAATTCACCAGACAAATTCGATTTAACAAACAGGTTTTGATAGGTCGGTTCGATCGATTGACTGACGCCACATATATTTGAAATGGTTGCTGTAGGAGCAATAGCCATGCAGTTTGAGTTACGCATGCCGACCTTCATTACGCGTTCGCGCAATTCATCCCAGTTTAAGGATTGTTCAAAATTTGCCTGTAGATAATCTCCACGCACGTCAGCCAGACGCTGCATTGAATCTATCGGTAATGTACCTTGGCTCCAAAGCGAACCGTTAAAGCTTGAATAAGCACCTCGTTCTTCAGCCAAGTCAGTAGATGCCTTGATAGCGTAATAACTGACGGCTTCCATACTTGTATCAGCGAAACTTATCGCTTCATCAGAGGTGTAAGCCAAGCGTTGTTTATACAAAGCATCCTGAAACCCCATAATACCAAGTCCAACTGGTCTGTGTCGCAGATTGGAACGTCTTGCTTTGAGCACACTGTAATAATTGTAATCAATGACGTTATCCAACATGCGCATTGCTGTTTTAATGGTTTTTTCAAGTTTTTCTATATTGAGACCATTTTCGTCGACGTGTTGTGGCAGATTGACCGAGCCCAAATTACAAACTGCAATCTCATCATCAGATGTGTTCAGTGTGATCTCAGTGCAAAGGTTTGATGAATGAACTACGCCTACATGAGATTGCGGCGAACGGATATTGCACGGGTCTTTGAATGTCACCCAAGGATGTCCTGTTTCAAATAGCATTGATAGCATCTTGCGCCATAAATCCAGAGCAGGAATAGTCTTGAAATTACTAATATTGCCGGCTGCTGCTGCTTGTTCGTATTCAACATAACGTGCTTCAAACTCAATGCCATAAAGATCATGCAGATCAGATGTTTCATGCGGTGAAAACAATGTCCATTGTGCTTCTTCTGCCACACGTTTCATAAAAAGATCCGGTATCCAGTTAGCCGTATTCATATCATGCGTACGACGACGCTCATCACCCGTGTTTTTACGTAAATCGAGAAACTCTTCGATATCCATATGCCAGGTTTCAAGATAGGCACACATAGCCCCTTTACGTTTGCCGCCCTGATTAACAGCGACAGCAGTATCGTTGGCCACTTTCAAGAAGGGAACAACGCCCTGCGATTTACCATTGGTGCCTTTGATATGTGCTCCCAAGGCACGAACAGGGGTCCAGTCATTACCCAAGCCGCCGGCAAATTTGGATAATAAGGCATCATCTTTAATCGCCGAGAATATCCCGTCGAGGTCATCCGGAACTGTTGTTAAATAGCAGCTAGAGAGCTGTGGACGACAAGTTCCCGAGTTAAACAAGGTTGGGGTTGAACTCATAAAGTCAAAAGAGGATAAGAGTTCATAGAATTCTATAGCACGTCCTTCACGATCCAGTTCATTGATAGCCAAACCCATCGCAACGCGCATAAAAAATGCTTGAGGCAACTCAAAACGAAACTCATCAGAGTGAATAAAATAGCGATCGTAAAGTGTTTGTAATCCAAGGTATGTGAATTGACGATCACGATCAGGATGAATAGCATCTCCCAGCCGTTCAAGATCATATTTAGTTAATTCATGATCAAGCAATCCCAAGTCAGATCCAGTATGGATGTATTTTTTGAAATAAGTCCCATAACGATCGCTCATTTCCTGGTGTGTCGCTTGGGTCATGGTGCCTTCAAGAAACGTCAGGGCTTCTTGTCGCATTTTGTCCAGTAATAGACATGCTGCCACATAGGTGTAATCGGGCTCTTTCTCTATTAAGGTCCTGGCAGACATTACCAATGCATTACCAACATCAACCTCGTCTATACCATCGAATAGATTATTAAGGGAATCTTGAATAATCAGTTCTGCATCGACCTCAGAAAAACCTGCACAGGCTTCAGTAATTACAGCACGTAAACGTACTTCATCTAGTGGTGTTTTTTGACCATTTAGCTGTTTGACATTGATTTGGCTTGAAGTTGTTTCTTTTTGTGATGTTGGGTTTATTGCAGCTTCAGCCGCGCGTTCGCGTGAACGCTCTTCACGATAGATGACATATGCGCGCGCTATTTTTTGTTCGCCTGCACGCATTAGCGACAGTTCTACTTGATCTTGAATGTCTTCAATATGCACCGTACCGCCATCGGGCATGCGTCGTGTTAGCGCATTAACGACTTGTTGAGTCAATGCTTCTACTATTTGGTGGATACGGGTAGAAGCGGCAGCAGTACCGCCTTCGACATTAATAAATGCCTTGGTCATGGCCACAGAGATTTTTCCTAGGTCAAATGCAGTGACTTTTCCATTGCGACGAATAACATGATATTGACTGAGTTGACCAGTCAAATAATCAGGCTGATGCGCGTCTGTATTAGCATCGACTACACCAGCATTAAGACTATCGTCTGTGGTGTTAGTAGTTGATTCTGTATTAGCAGTGCCTTCTGCCTCCATTTACCCCTCCAGTTTTACTTTTTTATATGTTTCGATAGCGTGAATTGTGCTAGAAACTTGTTGATGTTTGTTCTGTAAACGAATGTATAACACCACAATAAAATGTGGTCAAGCACTTATTAAACCACTAGATGATGTGTAATTGACTGTGGTTTCCTGTGTTTTTGCTCCGGATTTCCTGTGGATAAGCTGGGAGTAATCACATGAAATAAACACAATTGAGGTTTAAACTTGATGAAAATCAGAAACTTAGTATTTGAACAACATTAGATAAACTTCTTGTCTACATTTGTGTATTAAAACTATTGAAAATTGTGCCTGGATAGGTAATTTTCATTACTCAAACAAAGAGACTTCTCGTTGATACAGCTTAATATGTATTTACTCTTATTGAATCTGATCAAACTGATGAAATTAAGGCAGATAGATTGAAAAACAACCGCCGCCATCAAGACCATCGTTAGTTGTAGCGATGTAGCCATGTTGGCCTTTATTTTTATGTAACTCGGCGACGAGCCTTGAAAAATACAATCCCAGGCCGGTGCTTGCGCTGTCGAAGCTGATTGCTTTCTGGTTATCAATATTGGAAATCAACATGTCTTGTGGATAACCTGGGCCGTTGTCCATAATTTTAATAAGGAGAAAACTTTCTTTTTTTACTGCAGATATGTGAAGTTTATTTTTTGTATATTTATAGAGGTTATTGATGACATTGCTGATCACGCCGGTTAACAAGTCACGATCAAAAAACCAGTTCAGTTTATCATTACACTCAATTTTATAATTGATTTTACGATTTAAAATCATCGCTTCATGCTGAGCTACGTTTTCATATAAAAAATCCAAGACTGAATATTCATCAATATTGGCCGCGTATTGATTGTTTCGGATACGGTATATTGCTAATAATTCAACGAGGTCGTCATTGATGCGCTTACTTTCATATTGAATCTGTGAAAAAGTTTTATAAGCCGGGCAGCTTTCTTCATTATATTCTGATACTACCTGATCAACTGAATTGAGTAGCATATTAAGTGAGTTTTTAACTTCATGTATCGAACTCGCTAAAAGGGTAGAGTAGTCAAATTCGGGGGCTGGTTTCATGGGTATCTAGGCCTATGCTGCTTTTGCTTTTGTATCTGCACTGATTTGTTGTAGCATTTCCATGAGCGTATGATATTTTTTATTTGCAGGGTCGATATTGCGAACACGTTCAAGGTAGTTTTCTACGCGCGGGCTATACTTTTTGATTTTTCCCGTTTTCTTCATCTGCATCATGATGGAGTAAGCCGCATTCAAATTAACAACCGCGTTATTTGGCATGCTACGCGCAGCTTTCATGAATAGAGCTACAGATTCTTCAAGTTTGCCTTCTTTTAATAAATGCGCACCTTTATTATTTATGTCAATTATTTCTGTTTTGGTTTGATCTATTAACGCATCAGCGGTATTTGGTTTTCCTGCTCCAGTATAAATTTCCTTGGTTTTGTTTATCAGTTCCTTATCATCATGATGGTTACGTAGCAGGTTTTTGGTGATTTCATTGGCTTCATCTTCCTTGCCAGTAGATAAGCATAGATTAGTTAGTTCAAGCGCTATGTTAGTTGAGAGTCTTCCTTGGGGGTTTTGATTAAACAATTCCATAGCTTCTTGCAAGCACTGTCCCGCAATTTCTTCATCACCTGTTGATGCATGCAACATACTTTTAGTTATAGTTGCAACTAGCTTCGCATTCGAATCGTTTTTAAAATCTTTTTCTATTTTTTCGATAATACTGAATGCCTCATTAGCATAGTCTGAATCTATAAGTGTTTTAACAAGACCGTTGTAATCATCGGCTTGTTTGTAATAAGAATGTTGCCCTACTTTGATCGCGTTCTCGAATGCTGATTGAGCGGTCTTCAGATCTGCATTTTTATATGCAATTTGTGCGAGTTTACGCTGCCGTATTAAAGACTTAGGCGACTTGATAATGCCGATATTTAGCATTTCCTGTGCTTTTATCAATTCGCCCTGGGCTTCATACGTTTTGGCTAAGCAATCATAAGCCGCCACATTGGAAGGGTTTTCTTTGATTAATCCTTCAAAGACTTCTAATGCTTCATCATAATTCCCCTGTAGATAACGCACTTTACCCAGTGACAAATACGCCCACGGTATATCTCGTTCTTCAATGATGTTTTCATAAATATCTACGGCGATTTCGTAATTGCCCAATTTCGTGAGTAGTTCGCCTTTGATTTTCAACAAGTCTAATCTATTTACAGGTTTATTTTTCAGTAGCTTGTCACAACCAATAATTGCTTTTTTATAATTTTTATCTGCCATTGCTTTTGAGATGCTACTCAAATTCTCCTTTTTCTCGATCTGTTTCTTTAAACGAGTGTGTATTACGGTCCTGTTAAACGGCTTGGATATATAATCATCTGGTAAGTAATCAATGGCACCCATTACCATGTCGGCTGTGTTTTCTGCAGTACACATTATGTAGATCGAGTCATAACTCAATAATTCACGGTGTTTTGCTTCTTCGAGTATTTGTTGGCCGTCCTTGCCTTTTCCAAGGTTGTAATCGCAAAAGACGACATCAAACTTGTTGTTTATCAGGCACTCAATTGCGTCTTCGCCATTTTGCGCTAGCTTAATCATTGCAGGCGCTAGTGGTTCTATCATCGTTCTTAGCATGACGCGCATTTCCTGAAAATCATCAATCAAGAGGACTTTTTTACCTTTTAAACCCCAAATAGCCATAACGTTTTCCTGCGAATTATTTTCGGAATATTTGTTTGCATACTGTTATCGGCAATTTTTGTAATTTTCTTTAGCTAGAACAGGTTTGAATTAAGTATTATTTTTAGCTGTATATGCAATAAAAATAAATATTTAAAAGTTTTATGAAATGAGATGTTACGGGTGTGTTGTTCTTTATAGTTTCATTTTATATATAACACTACGTAAGGCATCGATACTATGGGCTGGGATGAAGTAGTCGACGTAAGGCTTGGCGGCTAACATTGTTTTTGTGCCTGATGTATAAGTTTCCCTCCCTAACATTGGGTTTAACCATAGGAGTTGTTTGCTGTTACCTTTTATAGTCGCTAATTGACGTGCAAGATCTTCTGGTGCATCTGTATCAAAACCATCACTGATGATTATGACGATAGCCTTATTTTTTAAAGTCGTCTTTGCATAGTGCTGATTAAAATAATTCAACGATTCGGCGATACATGTGCCCCCTAACCAAAGATGGTTGTTTGATTCCAGTTTGGTTCGCATTTGTTGAATAGATTTTTCTCGATAAAGCTTGGTGACACAAAACAAATGCGTATGAAATACAAATGCCTCGCTGGTAGGACAGGCTTTTATAAGGCCGCGTGCAAATCGAAATAATAATGGATTGTTCCAGCTCATAGAATGAGAGACGTCATGTAATATGACCAAATGAGGAGGTTTTTTGTATTGGATACTAAAAACGGGGTGCAATGGAATGCCTCCGTGAGCCATATTGCGTCTGATACTATGGCGTATATCCATGCGCCTGCCTTTCACTGCAATTTTTCGGTACGATCGACTACGAGTTCTGAGTTGCATGGCTAATTTTTCGGCCAGATCTTCTGCTTTGCGCATTGCGTGATGGTTATTGAGGAAACGAAAGTCTGCTTTAGAAATAGTATTTTGTTTTCCTGCGGCATATTTGTTCGAATCAGAAATTGTCTCAAACAAACTGGCTGTTGAGCCTGCGATGCCACTAACATTTTTATGTTGCTGTTTGATGATGGTTGACTCAATATTTTGAGCAGAGTTATTGGATACTATTGATTCGGTTTTCGAATACCAAAAAGAAATGAATAGTTTTTCAAACTGTTGCCATTCCTCTTTGTTTCGACAACAGAGTGAACGTAAGGAATGCAGAGTTGAATACTCATCTGGATGATTGCTGCCACTAATGATCTGCATACTGTCAATCAATTCTTTTATGCCAACAGTGTGACCGTTGTTCCTTAGGTGGCGAGCAAACTCAATAATTCTGTCACTGACTTGAGTGTTAATCATCCTACTGTATTGAGCAGCTTCTCTAATGCGTTGTTATTTATTAATGCACAATCTTCCTGTGTTTTCAGTAAGCAACTCAATGTTTTTGAAATTAATTCTTTTGACTCAACTAAGTCTTTTACACCCATGCCAATTAGTGCAGCAGACCAGTCCAATGTTTCTGCAATGCCGGGGTTTTTACGTAAATCTTGTTCGCGTAATGCCTGAATAAAGTCAACAATCTGTTGATTTAGTTTTTTATTAATATTCGGTACCGCCTGTTCAATGATCAAAAACTCTCTCTCTCTGTCGGGATAATCCAGATAGTGATACAAACAACGACGGCGCAGCGCATCACTGAGTTCTCGAGTACCATTCGAAGTTACGATGACTTGCGGTATTGATTCTGCTTTTATCGTACCTAACTCAGGAATACTTATCTGGAACTCAGATAGCAGCTCTAATAAAAAGGCTTCAAATGCTTCATCAGCGCGATCAATTTCATCAATCAAAAGTATGGGGGCTTTTTTTTGCTTGATTGCTTTAAGCAATGGTCGTTCGAGTAAAAACTCCTGGCTAAAGATATGTTCCATATCCCTTTCTTTTTCTGGATTGTTTTGAGAATTTATCCAAAGCAATTGTTTTGAATAATTCCATTCATAGATTGAAGATTGGACGTCAAGATTTTCATAACACTGTAAGCGAATTAATTCACAGTTATGTATCTTCGCCAGGCTGTTGGCGATAGATGTTTTACCAACACCTGCATCACCCTCAATTAACAGAGGTCTATCGAGCTTTTGCATAAGCTCAAGCGTGATCGTCAATGCAGCATCAGGTATATAGCCATTCGATCGTAATTTATCATTCAGCTCTGTCATTACTCTACATCCTGATTGGTTATTTTATTTTTAAATATTCAAATTACATGTTATCAAAATATATTGATCAAAATATATTGATCAAAATATATTGATCAAAATATATTGACAAGAACAATAGATCTAAATGATAATCATTCCCATCAAGAATGTTCATGCAATTGTACGATTAATTTTAGTATATATTTATCAGTTACTTACAATTAATGTTAAAAACGCTTTATACATTAAATAAAACCTTTTACGTGAAATGGACGCCAGATGATGTGTGCGATCTCATAAATAAAAACACTATTTCCGCTAATGATTTGATTCAATCTAACAAGTTGAATACAAAAAAATTAGTAAAAGAATTTTACTTGTTGGCATGCCGAGCATCTTTGAAAACGTCAATGACAGATCACTTTAATGCAATATTGCTAAATAGATATGCAAGGGCGATGAAACTAATTTGTAGCGAATACGAAAGATTATTTTGGAGCAACTCGATGTCAAATACAAATCAACAACCTGTAGAAGAATCAACAAACAATAATATTGATAAGTTGCAAGCAAGATTATTTTACTTAATTACACAGTACAGCGAAAATCCATGTGCCCACATTGCAGGACATATTGTGAAGTTACTAACAAGTTTGTGTCAGCATCCGCATATAGAATTAATGCCTGCGCAACACTACATTTACAGTAACTCAGTAAACTACTGGCGCTCTCGTTTAAATGTTAGCTGTGTCTCAGTGAGCAAGAAAGTAATACATTGATACAAAGATTTAAAGTAAATTAATCATGTGAATTATACGGCTTGCTTTCAGGTGCTGATGTCAAATGAACGGTTGTGTATTGGTTAGATCATGAGTTAACTGGCTGATGAAATTGAGATGGACATGTAGGGCAACGATTCAACCGAAAATATGCCAGAGCCGCTTTTGTTTTCTAGATAGCCTGATTTTGTCAGTTTGATATAAGCTTCAACGATGGTATGACTGGATACTTAAAGTTATTTGGTTAATTCTCGGCTTGACAGTAGTTTTATGTCGGCAGTGAGAGACTTACTAAGGATTAGCTACCTGGTTTGAATAAGCAGTTGCTGTTGTAGTGATTTATGATGTTCACGATATAAACTCACAGGTAACTCCAAAACATATTTCCCTCATAAAAACAGTTTATTACATGGTATATCTAGACGAAATGTGAAATATACAAAACCGGCTCAGAAGTTCATAATATACAACGCTATTAAACACAAATAAATGGAGGCTAAAAACACTAGCCGATAATATTTATGTTTATTAGTTCTATTGAGCTAAGAATGATTAGTTAATACCGTAATCTAAAATAAAATTATATAAAGTAGAGGGTAATAATATGGCCGCAGTAATAAAAGAAACTGCCTTTGGTGGTTGTCCACATGATTGTCCAGATACCTGTGCAATGGTGTTCGATATTGAAGATGGAAAAGTTACTGGTGTTAGAGGGAACAAGGAACACCCCATGACCCGCGGTGGCCTCTGCGTTAAATTAAAAGATTACGAAAAACGACATTATCATCCTGACCGATTGTTGTATCCCATGCGACGTACGGGACCGAAAGGCAGTAAACAATTCGAACGTATTACCTGGGATGAAGCATTAACTGAAATCACCAATAAATGGAAAGCCATCATCGAAGAATATGGACCTCGTGCTATCGTGCCATATAGTTATCTTGGTCATCAAGGTCTGGTTCATGGGTTAAATGGTGGTGATGCTTTTTTTAATCGTATGGGTGCAACCGTAATGGAAAGAACCTTCTGCGGTGAAGGTTCCTGTACTGCGTGGCTCTTAACGGTTGGACCTACAGCAGGCGTTGACCCTGAAAGCTACATCCATTCTAAATACATCGTTATATGGGCATGTAATAGTGTCAGTACCAACCTGCATCACTGGGCGATTGTCAAAGAAGCACAACAAAAAGGTGCCAAGGTGGTGGTGATTGATTCGTATAAATCAAAAACTGCGAAACAAGCTGACTGGCATATTGCACCAAAACCGGGCACTGACGGTGCGTTGGCGATGGCGGTGATTAACAGCATCATCGAACAAGACTTGACGGATAAAGATTACATTGCCAATCACACAGTGGGGTTTGATGCTCTAGCTGAACGGGCGAAAGACCGTACTCCAGAATGGGCAGCAGGGATTACCGGTATTCCTGCAGATGACATTCGTCAATTTGCGAAAGAACTCGCAACCTCACAACCGGCGGCGATACGCATGGGCGTGGCATTGGAACGTACCTATGGTGGTAGCCAAACAATACGCGCGGTAACCTGTATTCCTGGTTTAACCGGTGCGTGGAAACACGTTGGCGGGGGCGTTACACAATTCCCCGTCTGGGAACACCCATACAAGTTTGATGTGATTTGTCGCCCTGATTTAATTCCGGAAGGAACCCCGGTTTTAAGTAATCTGCAAATTGGCCGTGCGCTAACTGGTGAAATCGATTTAGAAGTACCGATTAAATCATTTATGTGCTGGAACTCGAATCCGGTTACGCAGGCACCGGAAACTGATAAAATTGTCGAGGGATTGATGAACGAAGATATGTTTATGGTTTCGGCTGAACATTTTCTTTCAGATACGGCATCGTATGCGGATATCGTTTTACCGGCTTCTATGGGTGCTGAACTCGAAGATATTATCTTGTCATGGGGGCACCTGTATCTTACTTACAATGCCAAGAGTGTTGAATCTCCGGGAGAAGCTATCCCGAACAATGAAATCTTCCGCCGTTTATCAGAATTGATGGGGTATGAGGATGAACGTTTGAAATGGTCAGATTCAGAGTGTCTTGAAAACTTCATTGATTGGGATGCCCCGGCCTGTGATGGAATAGATTTGAACTATTTACGTGAGAACGGGTTTGCTCGTCTGAATGTTGGTACTAAAGACGATCGCTGTCCACACAAAGAAGGCAACTTCCCAACACCATCAGGTAAGTGTGAGTTTGAAGTCATTGGCGCGAAGAATTTTGTCGCAGCTCCGTTTAGACAAATGTACGAAGGTTTTCAACCGGGTGAAGATCTGGACAGCTTACCGGATTATATTCCTTCACGCGAAACACCGGAGAGCAACCCGGAACTTGCGAAGAAATATCCGTTGAATATCGTGTCACCTAAAAGCCACGGCTTTTTGAATTCGTGTTATGCGAACATGGAACATAAGATAAAAGGACAAGGTGAACAATTTGTGATGATCAGTGCAACTGATGCGGGCGCGAGAAATATTAATGAAGGTGACACTGTGAAGGTATTCAATGACCGTGGTGCGTTTGAAGGTAAGGCACAGATTACCGATGACGTTAATCCTGGGATTGTTGTTGCAACCTTGGGCTACTGGCGTCAGTTAAATAACGGCACCGTAAATTCCATTAGCTCTGCTGAGTTTGGTGACATGGGACATTCACCTTCTTTTTCGGATAATCTGGTACAAGTAGAGTCTACCTGATTATCAGGGATTTTGAGGTCAGTAACTTAGAGGGTGCTTTTTTTGCACCCTCTTTTTTGTGTTGGTTTTATGCTGTTTCAGAGAAAAACTGACCTTTGTTTTTATTAAAGTTGACGGTTAAAAATTGAATGCCTGCTGTATGTTTCTCTTTTGACATTTCTGATTTGTTTTTATTTGTATGTGATACAACGCCTACTGCTTTAAAATCTTCGCCATCAATTTTAATTATTTGATCTTTCGGTAATTCGATTGAGGTTACCAGCTGAATGCCAAGTGGGGAGATGTCTGTTACCGTTCCTATGCTAAATTTACCGGGCCAATAGCTGCATAGCTGAACCTTGCTGTTATTTGTTAATCGCACAATATCTCGGCGTTGTTGATCGATAAATGATTTCGATGGTGGAAATAAAGGACTATTACATTCATCACATAACGGGGCAATGTCTCTACAAGGACTTTGTTCATGAGGTGTCTTACAAAACGTACAGTATTGAGTGATAACGGGTTGATAGTATGGGGGCTTGATTGATTTATTATTCCCCTTTGGATGAGTCGGCTCTTTTCCTGTATAGGCTGATAGATCTAACGATTTAATCACTTTTTTCAGTTTGCCCACATTTAATTTGTCCAGTGCTTCAGGATGAGGGTAACGCGTTATTAGTTGATCATATAAGGCACGTTTTTCAGAATCACCGAGAATACGATAAGCTTCATTTAGTAATTCTTTTGGTATAGTTGATTTCTTTAATAGTGTTAAATAACTTGTCTTGATAATGCTGTTTGGTGAATCAGCTTGGATGTTAAGTAGTCGATAATAATTCCTCTGGTTTCCGTGCAAATCTTTTGTAGATGAAGTGTATGTCGACTCGTCAAAAGCCCATTGTTCAAGATGTCCTTGCGATAGCCTGCGCACACCATATTGTTTTAATAGTTTTTTGTCGTATTCAGCACGTTTTTCTGAATGTCTCAGGATATTGTATGCCTCATTGATTATCGAGGCGTTCCAGTGTTTTCCACCCAGGTCAGGGTGTAAACGTAATTTCTGCATTAAAGTACGATAATTATTTTTGATGATTTCTAATGAGGCATCGGGTTGTACATTTAATGTACGGTAATAATTTCTTCTCTCACTTCTGCCAGTTTTATGATTTGAGTCCATGAAAGCGTTATCGGCAATTTAGTCAATTAATTTAATATTAGGAGAAAACCCGTTTCTTATAATCCATGTGTCTTCAATCTGACAATTTTTATGAGTAGTATAATGCATGTAGGAGAATGATGCTTATGCTTAAATCAGAATTGATACTCCCTCCAGTAATACTATAATTGTAACTATATTATGACCCACAGAGATAGATGAAATGACCGACATGATTATCATTGTAGCGATGTATAAATTTGTTCGACTTGATAACTATAAAGCTATGCGGCCTGTTGTGTTATCTTTTTGCCAGGAACGAGATATTTATGGAACTTTATTATTAGCTGAAGAGGGGTTAAACGGCACTCTTGCGGGGACGCGGGCCGCTATAGATGAACTATTAGATTTTCTAAAATCAGACAAACGCCTTGCTGATCTTGAATATAAAGAGTCATTTTCAGACGAAATCCCGTTTCACAGGACTAAAGTCAAACTCAAGAAAGAGATCGTAACAATGGGTCAACCCGATATTAAACCTTCAGATCGTTCAGGTATTCGTATTGAACCAAAGCAATGGAATGAAATTATTAGCGATCCGGAGGTGTTGTTAGTTGATGCTCGCAATGAATACGAATATCAGATTGGAACCTTCAAAGACGCTATTTCACCAAGCACTACTAATTTTCGAGAGTTTCCTGAATATGTAAGAAGCAAGCTTAACCCCACAGTAAATAAAAAAGTTGCCATGTTTTGTACTGGCGGCATACGTTGTGAAAAGGCCAGTGCTTATATGCTTGAACAAGGATTTGAAGAGGTTTATCAACTCAATGGCGGCATACTTAAATATTTAGAAGAAGTTAAACAAGAAGAAAGTCTTTGGGAGGGGGAATGTTTTGTATTTGATAGTCGGGTTTCTGTTGACCATCAACTTGCCGAAGGTAATTATGACCAGTGTTTTGCATGTCGTCGACCTATTACCAAAGAAGAAATGACTTCGAAAGACTATCAAGAAGGCGTCTCATGTCCGCGCTGCATTAACGAGACGACAGAAGAACAACGTTCAGGCTTTAATGAACGACAACGACAAGTAACTTTAGCGAAGCAACGTAATGAAAAACATATTGGCGCAAAAATGTAGGCAGCATTTAGTTGCACATTTATAATGCACCGCAATGGATAAACTTCCGATTCTTTATTCTTTTAGGCGCTGCCCTTATGCAATGCGTGCAAGAATGGCAATTCATAAAGCGAATATAAAATGTGAATATAGAGAGGTGCTGTTGAAAAACAAACCTGCATCCATGCTGTCATTATCAAAAAAAGGTACGGTGCCGGTATTACTAACACCCCATGAAAAGATAATTGATGAAAGCCTTGAGGTCATGTCGTGGGCATTAAACCAATATGACGTAGATGGCTGGTTGAATGAAGACAGTTCATTGAGTCAAAAGTTAATTAAACTTAACGATAATGAATTTAAATACTATCTGGATCGCTACAAATATCATGTCGGTTACCCTGAATATTCTCAAGAATACTATCGTGACAAAACGACTGATTATTTAGCCTTGCTTGAAAAATGTTTGAGTGACAATCAAAACATCGCTTTGACTGGTGACCATCTCTCATTTTCAGATATTTCAATCTTTCCGTTTATACGTCAATTTGCCAATGTGGATCTTGTTTGGTTCGAGTCAAGTCCTTATCAATTACTTAATTGTTGGTACAAAAAAATAGAGCGGGGGACTTTGTTTAAAAATTGCATGAAAAAATACCAACAATGGACACCAGAACAAGCACCCGTTTACTTTCCGTAATAAACTGAAAATATAATATGAAAATCAAAGATACTTTGTATCGTTCTAATGAAGGTGTAGTCAAACCATTCGAGTTTAGTCAACGTGTTGCCGAAGTATTTCCTGACATGATTGAGCGGTCCGTTCCTGGGTATCCATTAACAATTTCGATGATTAGTGTTATTGCAGATAAGTATGCACAGGATAATACAAACATTTATGATCTTGGGTGCTCATTAGGTGCGGCAAGCATTGCTATTCAGCAAGGAATAAAAGCTAAAAACTGCCATATAATTGCGATTGATAATTCACAGGCAATGATTGATCTATGTAATAAAAATTCTTCTCAGAAAAGTCAAAATAATAAAATTTCATTTAAGCTTGGTGATGCTCTGAAAACTAAAATAGAAAATGCATCTATTGTAGTAATGAACTTTACTTTGCAATTTATTCCCTTAGCTCAACGCCAAAACCTGATAAATGAAATTTATCAGGGGCTATTGCCTGGAGGCGTGTTGGTTTTATCTGAAAAAATAGTGTTTGAAGATGATTTAGAAAACGATGTCTTGAATCAACTACACCACCACATGAAGGAGTTAAATGGATACGAACGACTTGAGATTGCTAACAAACGGGACGCACTGGAAAAAGTACTGATCCCTGAGTCCCTGAAAGAACATCAACAACGTTTAACTAATGCAGGTTTTTTACAGTCGTTCACTTGGTTAAAATGTTTTAATTTCGCGTCTTTAATGGCAAGGAAATAGTTTCTTTTGCCCATGAATTATAAAAGACTGTTTGATGTCCTTAATATCCGTTCTATGGAGAAGTGGGTAAGTGTATTAAAGCCACAATTAACGGATTTTTTTAATAATCTTAATCATGGCGATTATGCTCGATGGAAATCGACTGTTGATAGTTTGCCGGCTATTTCACCATCACACATCTTACTTGACTCAAACATCGTGCACATTGGTAACACTACTGATTGCTCTGAAGATGTTGCTAAAGAGTTACTACAGCAATTAAAAATATTGATGCCATGGAGAAAAGGTCCTTACAATCTATTCGGCTGTTTGATCGACACCGAATGGCGTTCAGACTTGAAATGGTCTCGCTTAGATAAATTTATAAAACCGTTAGATGAACGCGTGGTGCTAGATATTGGTTGTGGTAATGGTTACTACGGTTGGCGTATGCTGGGAAATAATGCTCGGCATGTTGTTGGTCTCGATCCAACGTTATTGTTTTTCATGCAGTTTTCTGCAATCAAAAAATATATTCCAAATGCTAATATAGATCTATTGCCGTTTGGCATACAAGAGCTACCCGATTTTCAATTAAATTTTGATACTGTTTTTTCAATGGGTGTAATTTATCATCGTCGTGATCCATTAGAGCATCTAAACCAATGTTTCAATTGTTTAAAAGCAGGCGGTGAATTGGTACTGGAGTCCTTGGTGGTTGATGACAAGAATATGGACGTGCTCATTCCAGAAGATAGGTATGCAAAGATGAGTAATGTTTGGGCTGTTCCAAGTACAGCAATTATGATTCACTGGGCAGAGCGAGCTGGATTCCAAAATGCTCGTATTATTGATGTGACACAAACAACAAGCGATGAGCAGCGAAAAACAGAATGGATGAAGTTTGAATCTTTAAGTGATTTTCTGGACAAAGAAGATAGGACTAAAACCATTGAAGGATATCCTGCTCCAACCCGGGCTATTCTTTTGGCAGATAAGCCTTGAGTTAATGCACTGATTAAACATTGGATATGTGTATCATGAAAAAAAATATCGTTAGCTTAATATTAACCTTGGGTTGCATTTCTTCAATTGACGCGAATGAAATTTATACCTCAGAAAAATATTCGTTCACTGTTGAAAGGGTCGCTGAACGATTAGAAAACCCCTGGGCAATTGACTTTTTACCTGATGGGCGAATATTAGTGACGGAACGTCCCGGGCGACTACGACTAATCGATGGTGGTAAGTTATCTGAGCCGGTTATAGGCTTGCCTAAGGTGAAATCTAAGGGGCAAGGTGGCTTACTTGATATTGCGATCGATCCTGATTTCCACAATAACCAGATAATTTATTTCTCTTATTCAGGTGCTAACAAGAATGGTATTGGCACGGAGGTAGCCAGTGCAAAATTAATCGACAATGGATTAACTGAAGTTAAAGTGCTTTTTCAAGCCTTGCCGAAATCTCGAGGAGGGCACCATTTTGGTTCTCGTTTATTAATAAATGATGAAGGGAATTTATTTATTACGCTTGGTGATAGAGGAACAAAGGAACGTGCACAAGATATTAATGACCATGCCGGTTCTCTTATTCGGATAAACAAGAACGGCACAATTCCGAACGACAATCCATTCTTTAATAAATCATCTGCTAAACCTGAAATATATACTTATGGTAATCGTAATATGCAAGGTATCGCTATGCATCCTGACTCGGGTGAGGTTTGGACAATTGAGCATGGGCCACAAGGCGGTGATGAACTGAACCTGATGCGATCAGGTGTAAATTATGGGTGGCCCGTTATTACCTATGGGGTAAATTATGTTATTGGAACAAGGATAGGCGAGGGGACAGAAAAAAAAGGTATGGCACAACCCATTCACTATTGGGTGCCTTCTATCGCCGCATCGAGTCTTTTGTTTTATACAGGCGAACAGTTTCCTGCGTGGCATGGTAACGCATTTGTGAGTTCGTTGGTGTTTGGACAGTTGGTTAGATTAGAAATGAAAGACAATAAAGTTATTAAGGAAGAAAGATTGTTTGATGGTGACTTTGGACGAATAAGAGAAGTTCAACAAGGAGCAGATGGTTTTCTTTATTTTATTACCGATGATTCAAGAGGAAAGTTGTATCGGATGAAACCAGTCAGGTGATCATTTACAAAACGTAAGGTCTCAGACTAACATCTGAGACCTTTGAAGCTGATTGTTACAGAGTAGATTAATCTTCTCGACTCGTGATTTCTAATAAGTGGTAGCCAAATTGGGTTTTGACAGGGCCGTGTACTGTACTTAGTTCTCCACTGAAGACAACCTCGTCAAATTCTTTTACCATTTGACCAGGGCCAAATTCACCCAGGTCTCCGCCGCTGCGTCCAGATGGACAGCTTGAATGCTCTTTAGCAACTTCTGCGAAATCAGCACCTTCTTCAATTTGTTGTTTAAGTGACGCACATTGGTCTTCACTATCTACCAAAATATGTCTTGCACTAGCTTTTGCCATTATTTCTTTTCTCCTACAGATGTATAAGATATTGTTTATTTAGTCTACGATTCTTTCTTTCACATAGCTGCCGGGAGCGTCTTCAATAATCTTCAGGTTCTCTCCAGGACTACGTGCGGGTATTTTTTTACCTGATTTTGTGCCGATCCATTTTTGCCAATCAGTCCACCATGAGCCTTCATTGCTTTTAGCGTTGTCTAGCCAGTTGTCTGGATCAACTTCAATTTCATTATTAGTCCAATAATTATATTTGTTTTTAACTGGAGGGTTAATGATCCCGGCAATATGTCCTGAACCACCTAAGACGAAACGCGTAGGGCCTGACATTAAGCGGGCGCCTTCGTAGGTCGATTTCCACGGCGTTATATGGTCTTCTCGTGTAGAGATGAAATAAGTTGGGATTTTAATCTTTCGAAGATCTATGGGAGTGCCATTTAATTCAATGCCACCTGGTTCGCGTAATAAATTATGCAGATAACAGTTACGCAAATAATAACTATGTGCTGTTGCAGGGATGCGCGTTGAATCTGAATTCCAATAAAGCAAATCAAAAGCAGTAGGTTCTTTACCTAGTAAGTAGTTATTGATAAAGAAAGGCCATATAAGATCATTTGCGCGTAGCATATTAAAGACAGTGGCCATTGACGAGCCGTCAAGAAAACCATCTCTTTCCATATCAGCGTCCAGAGAGTCAAGTTTTTCTTCAGAGATGAATACGCCCAAATCACCAGGCTCTTCAAAGTCGACTAAGGTTGTGAAATAAGTAGCGGACTTGATGGGCTTGCGTCGTTTGCTTGCAAGGTAGGCATTTGTCGCAGCCAGTAAGGTGCCGCCGATACAATAACCAACAGCATTAACATTATTGATGCCTGTCTCTTGTTTGACTTGGTCTACTGCAGCTAACACACCATTTGACATGTAGTCTTCAAACTTGGTGTCTGCATAACTGGCATCAGGGTTCTTCCAGGAGATAACAAAGACGGTATGTCCTTGATCAACAGCCCATTTGATAAAGCTGTTTTCTTCTTTTAGGTCAAGGATGTAAAATTTGTTTATCCAGGGTGGTACAATAAGTAATGGTGTCTCATACACAGTTTTGGTCGTTGGTATGTATTGAATAAGTTGTATTAATTCATTTTGGAATACAACCTTACCTGGTGTTGTGGCGATATTTTTGCCAATTTCAAATGACGCAGTATCCGTCATTTTAGTCATTAATCTTTGCCCTTTACCACGTACTAAATCTTCAAACAAAGCATTGATACCCTGAACAATGTTCTCTCCTTTACTATCAATGGTTTCTTTTAATACAGTGGGATTTGTTGCAGCAAAGTTACTTGGGGATAGGGCATCTATGCATTGCTTGGTGTAAAAATCGACTTCTTTTGCATACTTTTTATCAATTTGCTGATTTTCTAGACCGGTATTAAGTATGTATTGAGAACTCAACAAATAAAACTGTTTGATATAATCAAACGCGATGTTTTCATTCCATGATTCATCTGAAAAACGTCGATCTGACTTATCAGGAGTGATTACTTTATCTGCTTCCATTCCCATGGATTTAGACATGGCATATTGAAAGAGTTTTAAGTGGTCATTAAACAACTGAATATTGTCTTGGCTTATTGACGTCGATTTATTGATCTTATCTTTTAACTCATCAATTATTTCAGGTTTGAATAGGGCCGGGCTTGTCTTGTTGAGACTATCCAGACTCGCGTTAAGAAATTGACTCGTCATCTCGATATGAGAGTCTGATATTTTTTTGAGTAGTTCTACGGTCTCACCAGAAAACATATATGCACCTTTCCTTTTAAATTCACTCACGCAGTATAAATGAAATTGTGCAGTGCACAATACTGAGTGCCTTTTAAGTCACTCAAATAATGATAGTAAACTAAGTACACAAGAACATCAAAATCACTATACTATTTGTAAGTAATTGTATTCTATATAAATAAATGGAGATCTCTAATAAAGCAAGGTATAAAACATCTCAGTTATTTGACTGAAAATAAACTTAATTTTGAACAATACCAAGTATGTTTTAGTTGTGACAGGACATATGAGTCACTACTTTATTGTGATGCTAAATACATAATATTTGTAAAATATTGCTACAGACTTCTGTCGATTACGTTTGGGTGGCAAGAATGCATTAACCTTGTTTGAGCAGTATGGATGTTAGTCATAAGTACGTAAATAAACTAAAAGAACGAAGATTTTGATGATTAGAAAAGTCTATGAGAATCTAGAAACGATTTATTTTCAATCAATTTTTCTTCGTTTAATAAAAGGAAAAAACTGCTATGCTGGAAGTACTTAATAAGAACAACAAATCTTAATAATTAAAGCGTATGAAAAGAAGGTATTTATTAAAAACTTTGGGATTGGGGTTTATCGGTTTTGGTGTTGCCCCGGAGATATCATCGAAAACTATTAGGGGATATTTTGCAGGTAAATCAACATATCCAGAGGATGGACTCAAAGATTATTTGCAGAAAATTCATAATTTTAATAAGCCTCATGATGATGATGTGTTGCTTGATCATGAGCTAATCGAGACGTTTGATTCAACGGTATTTCGTCTTAGACGCCTACAAAAGCTGGTCGGACATGGCAATTTTAATATATTAAACTTCACTGACGGGCTCACGCTTGCGCGTAATTATTCTCAGGTTGGTGCATTTACGAAACAAGAACTCCAGTTTATGGAGTTAACTTTTTATGAGGATGGACAACGATACGGATTTCTAGGACAGAAACCGTTAAAAGAAATTACTGATCAGGTAAAAAAGAAAGATGTTATCAAAATACCGCGCAGCGGAAATTATCTTTACAAGGAAAGATCTATTGAAATATATGATGACATAAAAAAAGAACTGGGAGATCAGGTTATTCTGACTTCCGGAATTCGCAGCGTGATGAAACAGTTTTTACTATTTTTAAATAAAGTACACAGCAGCGAAGGGAATCTCTCGCTTGCCTCTCGATCCCTTGCACCTCCGGGCTACTCATTTCATGGTAATGGTGATTTTGATGTTGGGCAAAAAGGTTATGGAAAGTTGAATTTCACAGGAACTTTTACTGAAACTGAGGTTTATAAACGACTTTCTGAAATGGGATATCTCCAACTACGCTATCCAGCAGATAATAAACTGGGCGTTCGTTATGAGCCTTGGCATATAAAAATAAATACTAATGTCTAATTAGTTATTATTTGAGTTGAATCAATAAGAAGAAAACTATTGTAAGAATATGAACAGGCAAGTGCCCGAATAACGCACTTGCCTGTTTCAACCGTTTAATTTAGCAGTTTTTAGAATGCATATTGCCATCCGGCAGTAATCGTTAAATCCGTTTCCATTTGTGGTCCATTTAAGTCTCGATGCAATGGAATCCCCGCTTCAAAGGCAAGCCTATGGCCACGCATTAGGCCATGTTGACCTGCCAGGTTAAGCCCAAAATATAGATTAACAATATCGCCACCATAATTATCAGGGTCTGCAGTTTGTACTGGGCCAATAATGCTTGGATCGATACCGTCAATTTGTCCCAAGTGAGAATAGGAAACTCTAGTTGATGTATTAATCCATGGTTTCCATTGGTAACTTAACCAACCAGTAAAATCTTGTTTATCTCCGAGGCTATAACCATGATCTCGTCCTGTTCGAAACGTACCCATGTATTGAGCGCCCCAGCGAAAACTATTTAGGGTGCCGGTATATGTGATGCCTGGTAAGACATCCACAGTACCTGAACCGAGTTGCATGGGGTACGGCAGGCGCACATTAAGTGTTGCACCGTTTGGAGCGAGGATATCATCTCGCTTATCATTAGCGCCGGTTGGCAAGCTTAAACCCGCATTTAGATGAAAATGGTGTAATTTATTATCAAACAATTTGATTAACCCGGCGATTTTAGTATCTCCAATGCCTTTACTTTTTGTATTGAATGTCCCAATTCTAGTTGTACCAGGTCCATTGAAGGTGATGTGATCCATAGATTTTTCTGTGTACATAGTCATTAGCATCAATGTCAACCAATCACTAGGTGCATACATGGCACCAAACATATGCATTTCCATCGTCATTTCGGTTGGTACGATTCGCAAGTTGGCGGGTTGCCCTGGTGTTCCAAAAAATCGATTCGCTGTATTTGCAATTATCGCTTCAGGACTAAGTTCTGTTTCTCCATCGCGGTTGCCCTCCATATCCATGTACATATAGCGATAAGATAACATCCATTCACCCTTGTTGTGCATATGATCGCCCATGACCCCGATTGGGGCATGGCTATCAGAGCGGACAGGCTTCATGCCGTCGTTATTTAGCACCATGCCAGTACTATCATGATGAACGTCTGCATAGACTTGTGAACTAATTAATAAAACCCCAACAGTGGATATCACTGTTGTTTTTAACAAAGAAATCATTTGTGTGCTCCTAAAAATAAAACAAGACATGCTACTGCATGTGAGTAGCAGGAAAACTTATGAATAGTTGTGGCTTAGCTTAACTTAGGAGAGGAGGTGCGCGGGGGAAACGTAAAGCATTTGTGGTTCGGGGAATAGGCTGTGTTTTATAGAAGACGATTTCATCTGTTAATCGAACATCTGCAACGTCAAGGAACAATGCATTGGCTAATAATGATTGACTGCTTGACGACCAAAAGCTACAAGCGGAGAACCCATGATCTTGTATTTCGTGGTTATGCTCATCATCATCATGCTGGTGATGGTGGTGTTGATGTTGATTATCTTGGCGAGGTTGTTCTGATAGACCCTTTATCGCATTAATGCTTGCAGGCCCCTCACAGATAATAATAGAGAAAAGATGACCCTCCGCCGGGTTGGGGTCTAACATAAATCCAGTTGCAATTAACGAACGCGCAAGCAAGCCAAGTAATAGCAGATGGCTCAGTTTCTTGTGTACGATTAGTTTGCGGAAAAAATGCATCGAGGGATTATAGGGGAATATTGCAAAATGACATAATCTGGTGGATCAGTGTATTCAGCTATATAGCATAAGTCATTCTTATTCAGGTTGTATGTTCGATATATGTTTAATTAGTTTCGGGTAAATTGAATTTTCTAATAATAGACTCGTGGCTCATTTGTATTATCTATTCACGAGATTAAGCATTTCAACAGTTTAATAAATCTCCTGGATAATTACTCAAGAAACGAGGTTTTTGAGATGAAATTATTCCTGCAAATTGATAAATTTGTTCTATACTTTTGTTAAGGGTGTCATCACTCCTGTCATGTCACTATCAGTGACACAACCTCCCGTGTGAATTAGTCACGGGGGGTTATTACGTTGTATTTTTAGTTTAAAAAACTATAGAAATACTTAAACTCCTTATCTTTGAATAATTTAAAATTATGCAGGTTTTAAAAGGTGTTCAAGTGTTTTGTCTAAAGCTTATCAGCGTAAAATCATCAGGGTGACAACGGCGATCTGGGAGTGGGTCTTTCATATTTAGGGTGCATTGAAGAATCAATTCTTTAATACCATCGAGCAATGGTCCTTTGCGTATAAATTCACTAATTTCTTCTTCATAAAGATTGTCTGACAAGGCATCACTAGAAAGTATAATCGTATCATTTGGTGCGAGTTCAATTATGGGGCCAATATTGATATGCATATCATTGCATCCGACATAATTGGATATCAAATTGCGTTCTGGATGACGCATGGCTTGCTCTTGATCAAGTGCCCCGCAGATTTGTGCGTAACCGATGGGTGAATGAGAAAGCGTCTGGTATTTAACATTGCCATGATTGGTAGTGAGTAATATAAGAGAATCACCTGCGTGGTATGTTCTCAATTTATTTCCTGATAATTCAGCTATAGAAACAGTGCTGCCTGCTCCGGTTTTCATGTCTAAAATTGTTTTGTTCGCTTCATCAATGCCCGTCAATATAGCTTCACGTACAGAAAACTTTATATCGCTTGCTGATGCAATTAAACATTCGACGACAATTTGAGAAGCTTGTTCACCAGCGGGCATCCCGCCAAGACCATCAGCAACGACTAATATTGTTGATTCGTCATCGACAGGAATAACTGCCAAGGCATCTTCGTTCGGGGTGTCTTTTTTCGGTGATCTGTTCGAATAGCAAACTATTTCACCATGCGTAGTAGAGATATAAAGAGGCTCGCTGTCCGTAGCGTTGAATCGCGTAATAATTTCGTTATTGTCATCCATGTTACATTGTATCCCATTGCATGTTTTCAATATAGCGGCAGAGTTTTCCTGCACTGTTAAATTTTTTGAGTGCCAGAGAATGTTTTAAACCGCAACAAATGGCTTTTATCTCTGCTGGATGTTTCGAGTAATGTTTTTGTCCTCCCAAGGCATCATAAAAGATTCGAATCAAATCCATAACATCACTCTTGATATTTGCTCCCGGTGTATCAACCCATTGAAACATATCAATAATTTTTAAATTATAACCCAGGCCAACATTTTGCACGATAATATTGTCCGAATGTAAATCACCATGATACTCGCCTGCAGAGTGAATACATTCAATTCCTTTTGCCAGCGCATAGAGTAAATGTATTGCTTGAAATGGATGTAGTCGTTTACCTGTTTGCCGCATTAAATGTTCAGTTAATAATTCGCCTTCCACATACTCTGAAACCAAAAAAGAAATTGGCATCTTTTTATGAGTAATATTATCTTGTGTTGAGTATTGTATGACGATAGGACACTTACGAAGCTTATGTAATTTACGAGCATAGAACTTTAATGATTTATCTTTAATGTTACGCTGAGGGAAGAAGAATTTTGCAGTGCGTTCAATCCCCGTTGCACATTCTCTAACGAGATAGACTTCCGCTTCCCATCCAGATCCGAGTAGTCGTTCTATGATGTATTTGCGAGCAATCACACGTCCTGGGTGAAAGTTAAATGAATTGATATCGCTTGTAGACATTTGCAGCTTTTTATATCGTTTTGTCAAATTGGTTTAGGTCTTTAAACGTTTGTACTTCATTCGCTTTGGTTGTGAATCGTTACCTTTACGGTTTAGAAAGTCCTGATGATATTCGGTAAAGTCACCTTCCAAAAAGACAACATCGCCATCATCTTCAAATGCAAGAATGTGGCTGGCTATTCGATCCAGGAACCAACGATCATGTGAAATGACAAGCACACAACCAGGAAATGCGAGTATTGCTTCCTCAAGTGCACGTAAGGTTTCAATGTCAAGATCATTTGAGGGTTCATCGAGGAGTAATACGTTCGCGCCCTGTTTTAGTGTGTGAGCTAAATGTAATCGACCACGCTCACCACCTGATAAATCACCAACGTTTTTTTGTTGATCTGTACCTTTGAAATTAAAACGTCCAACATAGGCACGGGAGTTTATCTCATAGCTACCAATCGTTATATTATCCTGACTATCTGACACGGCCTCCCAAACTGTTTTGCTATCTTCCAGACTTTCACGACTTTGTTCGACATAGGCAACTTGCACTGTCTCGCCCAATTTAATGTCGCCACTATCAGGTTGCTCAGTTCCTGCAATCATGCGAAAGAGGGTAGATTTACCGACACCGTTGCCGCCTATGATGCCGACAACCGATCCCTTGGGTATGTTGAGGTTTAGATTTTCATACAAGACATGGTCGTCAAATTTTTTACTGACATTATTTAACTCAATAACGACATCACCTAATCGCGCACCAGGCGGGATATAAATCTCATTTGTTTCGCTACGTTTTTGGAAGTCTTGAGAATTCATTTCTTCAAAACGGGCGAGGCGAGCCTTGCTCTTGGCATGGCGGCCCTTAGGCGCAGTGCGTACCCATTCTAGTTCCTGTTTGATCGCTTTTTGTCTTGCTGATTCGGCACGGTCTTCTTGCTCAAGGCGAGATTCTTTATTTTCCAGCCACTGGGAATAATTACCTTCAAAGGGGATGCCTTCACCACGATCGAGCTCTAATATCCATCCGGCAACATTATCAAGAAAGTAACGATCATGTGTCACAGCTACAACTGTTCCATTAAAGTCGGCAAGGAATCTTTCTAGCCAATATACAGATTCAGCATCGAGGTGGTTAGTGGGTTCATCTAATAGCAACATATCCGGGCGCGAGAGCAAGAGTCTACAAAGTGCCACTCGGCGTTTTTCACCACCTGATAGAGTCTCAATAGCGGCATCCCAAGGAGGAAGACGTAAGGCATCAGCAGCAATTTCCAGCGTATTTTCAAGGTTTTCTGCATCCCATGCGGCAACAATACTCTCTAATTCCTCTTGTTTTTTAGCTAGAGCATCAAAATCAGCATCAGCATCTGCATAGGCAGCATAGACTTCAGTTAAACCCGCTAAGGCATCTAATGGTTCGCGCAGACCTTCTTCAACATTGCCTCGAACATCTTTTTCCGGGTCAAGCTGCGGTTCTTGCGGTAAATAGCCAACGTTAATATCCGGCATAGGGCGGGCCTCACCAATAATATCGGTGTCGATGCCAGCCATTATTTTTAACAGGGTTGATTTGCCAGCTCCATTTAATCCTAATACACCAATCTTGGCGCCCGGAAAAAATGAAAGATAGATGTCTTTGAGTATTTGGCGTTTAGGTGGCACGATCTTGCCTACGCCATTCATGGTGTATACGTATTGAGCCATAGGTCTATGAACTACCTGCTTGATTATGTGAGTAAAATTTAAAGAATTGGAGATTATCGTTAATACGAATTAACTAAGCAATAATATTAATACTGATTGAGCGTTAATGGAGTTCTTGGTCGGCGGGCCAATAATATTTTTCTAGTTCACTGCGTAAACCGTCTGTGAGTGCTTGAGATTTCTTTTTGTCATGATCAAACCGTACCAAAGTAGTCAGGCCACGGGCTGCGAGTGCTTTATCCTGGAATAATTCCTGTCGAATCAAAAAAGAACTATTACCGATATGTTGTATACCCGTTCTGATGCTCACACTTATGCGGTAATCAATTTCACGCACATATTCGACTTCTATTTTAGCTAGAATTAATTCCCATTTTTGAGGGTCAAGATCCGGTGTGAAAATCTTGAATATCGGTGTTCGGGCTTTTTCAAACCACATAGGGACGACGGTATTATTGATGTGGCCTAATGCGTCTGTTTCATAAAAACCGGGAGTAAGTGATTCTTCCAGAATATTGTTGTTCATACAGGTTTTACTCTCCATCAGAAGATTGTTTCCATTCAAAAGCTGGTGCAGGTTCAGAATCCTTTCGGTATTTATGCTGCAAACCATTAAGAAAATTTCGTAATATTTGATCTTTACATTCCCGATAATGTTTATGACCGGGTTTACGAAAAAAAGCACTTAACTCGTGTTTACTAATACGAAACTCAGCTAACTCAAGGACAGCTAAGACATCTTCTGCTTTAAGGTTTAGAGCAATTTTTATTTTATTAAAAATAATATTATTCGTTAGTTTTACTTCTGGAGTTGCCTGCGGGCCATCTTTTTTGCCGCGTTTATCGTTAATTAAACCATTCAAAAAGGTTGCTAACAATGTGTCGGTACATTCTTGGTGGGCGGGATCGTCATCTTTTTTCAGCCAGGCACTAATTTCTGCACGCGTGACATCGTGTTCGGCCTGCTTGAAGATATCAATCATTCTGGAATCGTTGAAGTCGAAAACAAAACGGAGTCGACGTAATACATCATTATTATTCATTAGTAATTCGTTAATTTATTTTGGAGGAACATGTAAAAATGATATCTATACTTTTTTCAAATAACAGGTTTTAAGTACGATAACTGATTTTCCCTTGCCGCACTCAATTTCCTCCTCTTTACTAGTGAGCCTTATGTTCTTGTATAGCGTGCCTCGTTTCAATGTGTTTGATGTGCCTTTAACCTTAAGGTCTTTTATGACCTGTACAGAATCACCATTATTGAGTTCGGTGCCATTACTGTCTTTTGTTGTCATGCTCTAATTTGGAAGTTGTCCAGGGTAATTAATCTATATTATATCGAACGAGTAAAATAATTCGTTACTAATGAGCTTTAATCATAAAATAACAGTTATTTTAGCTGTAGTCGGATCTCCTCGACACCATATTTGATAACGTCACCTGAAACGATTTTTTTACGTTTTTGTGTTTCTATTATGCCATTAACAAATACTTGTCCATCAGCAATAATTGCCTTCGCTTCTCCACCACTAGTCACCATCCCTTCGAATTTCAGGATTTTATAGAGTTCAACAGGTTCTTTTATCAATTCAACATCTTTCATTTAGTGGGCCTTTTAATAAGAATAGGGGCTTTACCGATAGATAAAATATAACAGTCATTGCACCTTATTGGATTATATCATCGATTATAAGCTTAACGGGCAGGTATATATTAGTTGGTACGGAGTTGAGAACACCGATTAGATCTCCCGGGCTAGATTGAGTGGCAGCATTTTTCGATACTCGGGCAATGAGCTGTATCTGTTTATGGTCAGATAGTTTATTCGAAGGTACGAGTGCCATCGAATCATCAAGTGTAACTTGAGTGGGGAGCTCACTTGCTTTCACACGAGAGATGGCTAATGGCATGAGTGAACCATCGATGGCCTGAGCATAGATATAAACATCGTCATTATCATTGACTTCAGTCAATAGGTTTTCTGACAAAACAATATTTATTTTTAGCGCTATATCACTAAGTGTTTCTTTATCGGGCTCAATGAGTTGTTGACGCGCCAGCTCTATATAGTGTTTTATTTTCAGTTGTGATTCAGACCCGTCGTTAAACTGATCATGAAGTTGCTGCCAGTGTTGTAGTGCCTTTTTAATGTCAGCGCGTTGTATTGCTGCAAGGCCGGCTAACCAAAGACCATTTTTATTTTTTGGATCAAGACGCAGCGCTTCATCAATCAACTCAGTTGGTTTGCCTTTAAACCGGCCATTATTTATCATCGATAAGATGTCAGCATAACGTACTATAACTGAAGGCTCATCGCTTTTGAGGCGGTACAGGTTTTCGACTGCTCTTAATGCATCAGGGTATCGCTCAATAGCGACGTATGAATTAGTTAACATTAACCAGCCATCTGCATCATCGGGATTGCTCTCCTGTAACCTTTCTGAATGGGCCAGCATTTCTTCGGTGACAATGGATTTTTCTTCTTCCGTTTTTGCGCTATTAAATGCTTCAATAAGTGCGGTGCGCTCTAAATGAGCTTCTTTTTCTAAATATTGATAAAAACTGATGGCAAAGACAGGCAATAGAAAGAGGAATAGAGTGATGGTTACTCTTGGAGCTTTCGATTTGGGCTTAGTGTCGTTTCTTAATGATAGTTTGATGATGTTGTCCTTGTTTAAAAGGATTGCATGCTAATGCTATTTTATATGATAGATAGCCACTTTCAATAATTTGCAGCAAAGTATAGCCTAAATGCTGTCATGACCTGATAGCATTGTACCGCTGCTATAAAATAGCACCAAGTAAATTCAGGATTCTACAGCATAAAATGCTGATAATGAGAACTGAAGATGAATACATCTTCGATAAGTTTGACCGCATTGCGGTAAACAAAGTTTTCTGTTCAAGGCTTTACCGAGTTGATCAGGACATCAACTACTGAATTAGTTGATGTCTCAATTACGTCAGAATGACCTTCGTAGTCACCTGATTGTCCTTGAGGTTGACCATTGCTTGAAAGGCGAGCACCTATAATTACTTTTGGAAAACTGGAAAGAGACATTTGTGGCATTATTGCCATGCTGTCATCAAGTGTTACTGTAATCGGAAGTTCTTTAGCCAGACCTTTATGAACTGCAAGCGGCATAGCTGGCCCCTCAGATGCGCGTGCATAGATAAACAGTGTAGTATTTGGATCTACTTTTGAATCAATTTCAGATGACAAGCTAACTTTTACCTGTATAGATTGTTTAACAGCAATTGATTGACCTGAAGAAGAAACTTCTGGGGTTGGTTTTTCGCTATTCAGCTCAAAGATCAAGCTTTCAAGGTGTTGAAACACTTCAGAACCTGCTTCAATGCTCGCAAGTAAGTTACGCCAATGGGCTACTGCTCCTTCTTTATTTCCGGCTTGTTGCTCGGCAAATCCAGCTAGCCAAAGTGCGCGCCCATGTTTGGGTTCTATCAGTAATGCTGCGTTTAATAATTCAGTCGGCTTTCCGGTCAATTGGTTTCCATGAGAACGTGCTAATGCTTCAGCATAGTTGACAAGAATATCAGGCTCATCTGGACGTAATTTGTTAAGTTCAAGATACACCGCTACGGCATCATTATATCTTTCTAATTGAGTATAAGCCTGGGCCAGTGCAATTCTTCCTTCTACATCATTCGGGTTTTCCTGCACAGCCTGCTTTACAGCGGCGAGCATTTCTTCAATTTCTCTGGCTGCTATAGCAGATTCATCTGTTTGTAGCGCAATATCAAAAGCAGCTTCATCGCCTAGTTGTTGATATATTGCAATAGAGAGTAGCGGCACTAATAGTGCAACTATGATAGCTAATATTCTATTGTCTTTATGCTCTTTAATTTCAACTGAAGTAGCATTACGCAAGTCATCAAGTGCGGCTGTTTCCAATTCAAGTTTATACTTATCGAACCTTTCCTGACTTATTAATTCATTCTCCAGTTCAAGTTTCAATTCGGAGAGTCTTGTTGCCGCAGATTGAATATTGACGGCATCTCGTTCTACTTTGGATTGTTGTCTTTCTTTTGAAAACAAAGGCCTCAATAAAAGCAAGACAGACAGCACTGCTGTTGCTAGAGTTAGTATTATAAACATTATTGCTTTTCTTCCTCTGCTTGCAGTAATGCTCGTATTTTTTGCAAGTCTTCATCGGTAGCGGGTGTTTGTTGTTCTTGAGACTTGAATTTACTGAATCGAATTAAACAAAAAACACTAATACTGAATAATAAGACAGGTGTTAACCACAAGAGTAATGTTTTTGTCGCAAATCTTGGCTTGTATAATATAAAATCACCATAGCGCTCGGTCATAAAACTAATGATCTGACTATTAGAATTACCACCTAATACCTGTTGATATAATTCTGAACGAAGATCCTGTGCCAAACCGGCATTGGAATCTGCCAGAGATTGATTTTGGCAAACTAGACAACGCAGTTCGGAAGAAAGATCACGAAAACGCTGTTCTTGAGCTTCATTTTCAAATGGAAAGCCGGCAATTTCAGCAGAACTTACTGTGGCAAAGAATAACAGCAGGAACAAACAAGTAAATCTATACGCCATTATTATTCCTTAAGAGAACTGATTAAAGGCAATAACGTTGATTCCCAATCGTTCCAGCTAATAGGGCCTACATGTTTATAACGAATTATGCCTTTTTGATCGATGAGGAAGGTTTCAGGCGTACCATAAGCACCCCATTCGATGCCCACTTTGCCATCCTCATCCACGGCATTTTCTCGATATGGATTCCCATATTTCTGTAACCAAATAACGCCTTCGGCAGGGGCGTCCTTATAATATAAGCCATAGATAGGGATCTCTTTGCTTTGAGCTATCTTCATCAAAACAGGATGTTCTTGTCGGCATGAAACGCACCAGGTTGCCCATATGTTTAGCAAACTAACGTCACCTTTAAGATCTGTATGATGGATTAATTCATCAGGGTTACTTAGTTTTGGTAGAGAAAACGCAGGTGTTGGCTGCCCGATTAATGGCGAAGGTATTAATTGGGGGTTTAGCCCAAGACCAAAAAAGAAAAACACCATGAGTATTGTAAACAATCCTAATGGTAAGATATAAACCCAGCGTTTAGGTCTTTGCTCTTGTAGTGATTGTGGTTGATCCTCAACTGGCTGTGACATGATGAGTATCCAGTTTTATTTTCTCTTGCTTTACTTGAAGACGATAACGCTTATCAGTGACCGCAAGTAGCCCGCCTAAGACCATGACAAAGCCGCCTAACCATATCCATAAGATAAATGGCTTGTAATAAAGCCGAACGGACCATGCGCCAGTATTAATATTTCGTTGTTCGCCTAGAGAAACATATAAGTCTCTCATCAAGTTAGAATGGATGGCGGCTTCCGTCATAATGTTTTTGCGAACGTTATATATACGTTTTTCTGGGTGCAAGGTCATGAGTTCCTTTCCGTTCTTGTCTATACGGATTGTGCCCATGTCTGCTTGGTAATTAGGTCCTGTGATTCTTTCAACGCCTACTAATTCAAATCGATATTCTCCCAGTATCCTGGCATCACCTTTTACCATGTGTACATCTTGTTCCTGACTATAAACACTGGAAAGCGCTATTCCTGCAACTGTAAACCCCAAGCCAACATGAGCCAATATCATACCGTACCATCCTCTTGGAGTTCTCCTTAAACCTTGCATCAAACTTTGAGAATGACGTAATCGTTGTTGTAACTGTACAAAACAACTATTGATTACCCAGAAGGTGAGTAGTAATGCAAACCAGGCTACGAAGCTGACTTTACCTGGCAAGAGAAGCAATAGCACGCTTGCAAAAACAACGGAAAGAACAGCTGGCGTACGCAATTGTTTAATCACTTTAATAAGGTGATCTTCGCGCCAGCGTAGTAAGGAGCCGACGGCCACCAGGAAAACGACCGGAATCATCAGCGGAATAAAAACCCGGCTAAAGTAGGGTGGGCCAACAGATATTTTTCCGCCGCCTAATGCTTCGAGTATTAGAGGGTAAAGAGTGCCTAATAACACTGTTAACATTGTGATTAATAAAAGTACACTGTTGGCTAATAAAGCCATTTCACGTGAGATTAAGCTAAAGGGTGTCAAGGTTCGTAATTGCCAGGCCCGAAATGCAAATAGACTCAAAGATATTCCAACAACCAAGCCGAGGAAAGCCAGGATAAAAACACCTCGTGTTGGGTCAGAAGCAAAGGCATGCACCGATGTTAATACACCAGAACGTACCAAAAACGTACCTAGTAAGCTTAAAGAAAAACTTATGATGGCTAGTAAAACAGTCCAGTTGCGTAAAGCGTGACGTTTTTCTGTAACAGCGAGAGAATGAATTAAGGCGGTGCCCGTCAACCACGGCATGAACGATGCGTTTTCAACAGGGTCCCAAAACCACCAGCCGCCCCAACCTAATTCATAATAAGCCCACCAGCTTCCTAAAGTAATACCACCAGTTAAACAGACCCATGCTGTTAAAGCCCATGGACGTACCCAACGTGCCCAAGCCGCATCGAGTTTGCCCTGAACCAACGCTACAATTGCGAAGGCGAATGGTACTGCAAAACCAACATAACCCATATAAAGCATGGGCGGGTGTATAGCCATTACCGGGTCTTGTAACAAAGGGTTCAAATCCGCTCCATCTATAGGGGCAGGGAAGTGTCGTATAAAAGGATTTGATGTAAATAAACTAAATAACAAAAAACCGATACTGATGAAACCTAATACCGAGATGACACCTGCACCCATATCGATAGGATAATGTTTGCTAAACAAGGCCAATATTGCGGTCCAGCTACTGAGTATTAATACCCACAACAATAATGATCCCTCATGTGCCCCCCAAACGCCTGATAGTCGATAAATTAAAGGTAGCTCGGAATTTGATGTGTTTGCTACATAAAGTACTGAGAAATCATGGATGATGAAGGAGTAGGTTAGGATGCCATAGGCCGCTAATACTAATATAAATTGCAATAGAGCTGCAGGTTTTGCAACAGCCATCCAATCTGCACGACGACGCAACAAACCCATGCCGGGAATAAGAGCCTGTACTAATGCAACAGCTAGCGCCAAGATCAATGCAAAATGCCCTAATTCAGGAATCATTCTGTCTTCTCATTGTCATAATAATCACCACCACTTGCTTTGAGTGCATGTACAACCTCTGGGGGCATATAGTTTTCATCGTGCTTAGCGAGTACTTGATCAGCCATAAAGACCCCATCTTCATTTAATTTTCCCTCTGCTACTATGCCTTGTCCTTCTCGAAATAAATCGGGCAAAATTCCTGCATATTTAAGTTGTACTTCTTCAACTGAATCATTGAGTTTAAAGAGAACGGTTAGTTCACCATCCAGTTTTTCCACGCTATTTTCTGTCACCATTCCACCAATGCGAAATCGTTGATTGGGTGGCACTTCTCCAGCCACTACCTGCGAGGGAGTGAAAAATAAATTAATATTTTCATTCAGCGCCATTAATACCAAGCCGATGCCTGCGCCGAGACCGACTACTAATAGGCTGACCAAAATAAAGCGTTGTTTTTGTTTAGGTGTCATTGTTGTTTTCACTATGCAATCGTTTGAGACGACGCAGTATACTGCGATAGCGTCGCCATGAAGAAATCGTATTCAAGAACAAAACGACCGCAACAATACCATAAGATGACCAGACATAAGCGGCATAGCCACCCATTTTCAAAAACTCGATCATGGTGATGTCACCAGTTCTTTAACCCATTGACTACGTTTTTCCTGCTCCAGTAATTCAGAACGTGAATTAATTAAGAGTATGCAGAGGTAAAAAAATTGAAAGGCAAATGCCATACATAATAGAGGAATTAGCATATTCAACTCGATTGAAGGGTTATCAAATTTGGAAACACTTGCCGATTGATGCAAGGTATTCCACCAGACAACAGAGTAATGAATGACAGGAATATTGATAGCACCGACTAATGCCAGAATGGCGCCTGCTTTTCCGGCAACACGCCGGTCATCAATCGCAGAACGCAGACCGATATAACCTAGATATAAAAATAATAGTAATAGCTCTGAAGTTAAACGAGCATCCCATACCCACCATGTCCCCCACATTGGTTTACCCCAAATAGCACCTGTAACCAATGCTAGAAATGTAAATGAGGCCCCAAGTACTGCACTAGAACGAGCGACGATGTCTGATAATTTAATATGCCAGATTAAAAATATCGCGCTATTGACGGCCATGACCATATAAACAAACATAGACATCCACGCCGATGGTACGTGTACGTAGATTATTCTGAAGCCATCACCTTGTTGATAATCCGCAGGGGCAAAGACCAACCCACCGACTAAACCAACTAACATTAAAATTATGGTTGCAACAATAGACCAAGGTAAGAGCTTTCCTGCCAGTTTATAAAAATACGCTGGTGATGCCATGCGGTGGAACCACAACCAAATTTTATCTCTTACAAACATGTGCTATTTAATTCTCCAGATTTTAATAATGTAACCAACTATCTATAACTACAAGAGACTCTCAGGGCTGAGCTAATCACAAAAGGACTCAATGTCGTTGCCAATACTAATAACGCAGCCAACCATAGTAATTGACCATTATAAGGCAAATCGTTCGCTGCCGAGATAACCGCATTACTGCCAAAGATTAATACCGGGACATATAATGGTAGGACTAGTAACGATAGTAATGCTCCTGCTTGTCTTAGGCCAATGGTTAATGCGACACCAATGGCACCAACCATATTCAAATATGGTACGCCTAATAATAAAGAAATAAACAGGACTGAAATAACATGAGTATCAAGATGTAGCAACAGCCCTAATAGCGGCGAAATAATAATTAATGGTAATCCGGTTATACACCACTGTGCGATAATACGCGCTAGTATTAATAATGAGCCCGGAAATGGGCTCAATAAAATTTGCTCCATGGAACCATCATTAAAATCAGATCGAAACAAATTTTGTAGTGACAATAAAATTGACAACAAAGCCGCGATCCAGATTACACCAGGAGCAATGTTTTTTAAAACAGTTGGATCAGGTGTGATCGCTAGAGGAAATAAACTGACAACAACGACAAAAAAAATGACGGGAAGCATAATTTCTGCGCGTTGCCGTAAGGCAATGCGAAGATCTCGTGTCAGCATGGCGACAAAAGGATTATTGCAGGTCATATATTCTATCCTAAGTGAAGACGTGTCGTATTAACTTGATCAAACTTGATAGGCTGGTGACTGGTCAATATTAGTAACCCACCGTTATCAATATGAGCCTTAAATTGAAACTCTAAAGCATCAATCATTTTCTTGTCCAACCCGGCAAAGGGTTCATCAAGGATCCAGATCTGAGATGGTTCCATTAATAATCGAGTTAAAGCAATGCGACGTTGTTGCCCATAAGATAAGTGTCTGCACGGGCTATTTTCATAACCCTCTAGTCCAACCCATTTTATTGCTGCCTGAGCATTTTCTTTTTGAGGTAAACCGGAAATAGCAGAAAAGAAATTAATGTTTTCTAAGATACTTAATTCCGCCTTCACCCCCGTACTATGACCGAGGTAGCTTAGCTGTTGATTGAATTCAATGCGATCTTCTTCTGTACTCTTACCGTTCCATGTTACCTGACCTTCGTCAGCTTGCATCAGTCCTGAAAGAATACGCAACAAGGTTGTTTTACCACTACCATTGCTTCCTTCAATAAATAACATTTCGCCAGACTTTACAGAGAGGCTCACTTGATTAATGATCAATTTGTCATTGATCTCATAATTCAGCTTATCAGCACTTAGTTCTGAGGGAACGTTGGAAATAGAAGTGTTCATTAAGTGAGTGTTATTTATAAGCGCATGAAAGTTGTAATAGAAAGAATGCGTAGAATACAGTACTAGATAGCAAGATCAATATTGTAAAACGATCATAACCGAGGTTAAATCTTTATTCTTGCGCGTTTGTGCGACTACTAATCGATAAACCGGTTTTCGTGCTCATTTGAATGAACCAATGATTTCGAGCCACGTAAATTTTAAATCTGAAACGAGTTCTTTTATTAGTGCCGAATCCAGTTGTTCATCAAGTTCCTTTAACATTGCATCTTCTTCACGTGATTCATGATGTTCTATCAAACCTTTAAGTGTTTTTTCCTTGTCTAGTATAGTAATAATATTTCTACGTAATTGAGAACTAGAAAGACTTTGTTCGCTCAATAGTCCTAAATCTTCGATAATTCTTCTAAATAAGTGTGAGATCTTTTCATGTTCTTTTACATATAGACTGACATCCCATTTGCTTTGATGTTTTATCGTTTCAAATAAGGGGAAGATATAACGTTCTTCGAGTTTTGCGTGAGATTCGTGACATAAATTAAAATCATTTAAAGAGGTCATGGCGACTTCAAGTTCGCCTTGTAAAAGAACTTCTTGATGTTGTGCAAAGAGTTCTCGCAGGTCTAGATGTTGATTGTGTATTATTTCTACAAGCATGGATTCTTCTTTTTTAGCTAATTATTAAATATCAGAATTCCAGTTAGTTGGATTATAAAAACGAGAGCTTGTTAACGGACAGTGTTTTTTCAACGATTATGCTCAATGGTGATAAATAATTTATGCGCGGTACTGTTTTGGTAAATGGCTACTAATAGCCCCTGTAAGCAATACGCAGGCTATAAAGGCTGATGCGTTCTTCCTAAAACAGATGCGCTAATAATACAATTATTTTAAATAATATCACAAGATCTCTCGCATCAAAAAATGGTCAAACTTGAATGCAAGTCGGTTAACACCGGAAATGATTCCTGTGATCACTATAGTCTATAGCCAAGGTTCTAAAAGGGCTTTTATTTGATGAATATATGACTGTTCTTCCTGCCTGAGCTTCCAAGATATTTATATCTCCTTAGAAAATATTAAACAGCAAGATGTTTAGCTTACATTTTGGCTGAATGTATTATTTATAGTAATTAAACTCGAAATACATATTCTTTGCCAACTTCACGATCAATGTCAGGTGGAAAACTTTTATGTTTATCGTCATAGTATTTTTTTAAATGTTCACCTTCAGAAAGTTTATTATATGTTGCGAAATAAAGACGTCGTGTTGTATTTGTTAAGTTTGGTTCAGATGCATGTGGTGTATAGCAATCAAAGAAAACAATATCCCCAGGTTTGGTTGGACAGTGTACAAAATTCATGTCTGCCATATCTTGTTCTGTAAGTGGCTCCCATTCTCTATACAATCCTTGATTTTGAAACCCGGAAACCATCTGCAAACAACCATTTTCTATAGTAGCTTCATCTATACTAACTAATACACTAATAAAATAATTGGCGTAATCTTGCCACCCAGCTTGCGAATCCTGATGTGGTTTGAACCCATCCCCACCCGGCATCTTGAAATTAATTTTTTCTTTAAATAAAGCAGCTTCTTCTTCAAATAATTGTGCTATTGGATGTTTAAGAGCATCACTTAGTTCAGCAAAACCTTGATGAAATGGAGAAATATTTTCTATACGATTAATAAGTTCTACTTTTGGGTCAATCTTACTCTTTTCATGATATACCCAATGAGCATCGGACTTTTCTGGCAACTTGGCAAGTTCTGTTGCCCAGGATTCAATCATATTAGTTTCTTTTTGATTAAAACCACTTTCTATTATAAGAAACCCATGTTTTTTGAATTGTTCGATTTGTTCTACATTGATTTTTGGAATGGTAAGCATATCTTTAATTATTTGGTTAATGGTTTTAAATCATTTTAGAGAAGTTTTTGCTGGTTTTTTCCCGATGAAGGTAAATATCGAAAACAGAGCAGATGTTTCTAATCAGGAACCTGCCTTCAGGTAATACTTCAATTGCATCTTTGTTAATCATTAATAATTCATCTTTTTGCATATCAGCTAATAAAATCAACTCTTTCGAAAAGTAATCAGAAAAATCTATCTTGAACAAATCTTCAATCTCACGAAACTCGACATGAAAATGACAAATTAATTTTGAGATCACATCTCTTCTTACCTCATCATCATTGCTTAATTTATACCCGCGAAGTAGAGGTGTTTCATTTTTTTCTAAAGCGTTGTGATATTCCTCTAACGTACGAATATTTTGCGAGTAAGAATTACTTATCTTGCTGATAGCAGTAATGCCAAATCCAATGACATCACAACTAGCATTTGTGGAGTACCCTTGGAAATTTCGATATAAATTTCCTTTACGTTGTGCAATAGCTAATTCATCATCTGGTTTTGCAAAATGATCCATGCCGATATAAACATATCCAGCATCTTGTAGTGACTGGATTGATTTACCAAGGATTTCAAGTTTTTGGTTTGGGCTTGGTAATTCCTCATCTTTTATTTGGCGCTGTGTTTTGAATAAATGAGGGAGGTGAGCATAATTATATATCGCAATTCGATCTGGATTCATCTCAATGATTTTATCGATTGTATTGGAGAAAGTGCGTGGAGTTTGTTTTGGAAGTCCGTAGATCAAGTCTATATTAATTGAATGGAAACGATGTTTTCGAGCTTCATTAAAAACATTGTTTGTTTGTTCATAGGACTGATTTCTATTGATGGCATTTTGCACTTGAGGTTCAAAATCCTGCACGCCAATACTCATTCTATTAAAACCGAGGTTTCTTAATAGAGGTATTGTTTCTGTTTTTATTTCTCTTGGATCTATTTCAATTGAATATTCCCCAGTGTCATCATCAAGTAAAGTAAAATTCTTCTTTATCACACTCATTAAATCAGACATTTGATTATGTGATATAAAAGTAGGTGTTCCGCCTCCCCAGTGGAGCTGACTTACGATACGATCATTATCAAAGAGTGGGCCTTGTAAATTAATTTCTTTATGCAAGTCTTCCAGATAAGGGATACTGCGATTGCGATTTGCCGTTATAATTTTATTGCAGGCACAATAAAAACAAACTGTATTGCAAAAAGGTAAATGTACGTAGATAGACAAGGGTTTGGGCATTAAATCTTCATTAGAGTCTTTAATAACCTGAGAATGCTCCTTGATTCCAAATTCTTTGCTGAATTGAGTTGCAGCAGGATAGGATGTATACCGAGGCCCTAACTGGTTGTATCGATTAATTAATTCTTCATTGAATATGATAGATTGTTTCAATGCTTAAGCCAGGTAAATTTCGAATGGTTATAAGATAAACTAAAAATAATTTAAATATCTTGATCTGGATCAAAGCTTGGAAAAATAGAATCTTAAAAAAACATGAATTACGGAAATAATACAATGCATCAAATTCATTCATTTACTGAATACAAGGCCTTTTAATTAATGAGGATGTAGAAGTTGCGATTTGATCTGACACTTCGACTAGTTAATGGTGGATTAATAATTTCCTTTGTTATACATATTCCTTGTTAATCTGACTTTTAAAGTTACTTGTTTGATTAAAAAGTTGCTCTGTAATTTGTGACGAGTAGATATTTATGCTGGATTCATCGGAACCAACAGATTGTGATAACTCTTATGTGATATATTGCGGCTTGTATTTGCGGCAAAAGGAACGGGAACAGGAGCGATATTTGTCTCGTTGCTTAATTCAATTGTTTTAGCCTTAATGCTGGCAACAGTTTTTTCACTCGTGTAGTTAATTATTCCTGTCGCACCATGTCATTTATATAAATATTTTGTATCAGAAGACTCTTCTTCATTTAAATCAAACAGATCTGTTGTCAATTTAGACATTTTAGATAGATTTAAATCAACCAAACGGTTTTTTTACGAGACTACATCAAATGAACCTCCTGTTAGTGATAGTTAGCGTGCAAACCAATAGCTATTAATTTTGGTGAAATAAGTAGTATTTTTAATACAAATTTAAACATATTGCATAATCCAGTAGTATTTCTATTATTTAGTAATACGCTTAGGATATATTTATTAATTTTATGCTAATCAGTTTTATAATATAAACATGAAATATTTGAGTATTCTTACCCTGGTTCTAGCAACCTTGCTCCTGTCCGGTTGCGGCCCAATGGCTCTGGCTGGTGCTGTTGGACAAACAGTTAATAATGCAGCCTACAATTCTGCTGAAAGAGATTTAAATAACCCACAAAAAAATCGTAGCGACCAGGCACTCGAAGTGGCTGTTGCTAATATGAATCTTGGTATTGAGTACATGCAACAAGGCTCTTATGAAAATGCACTAGCAAGATTAAAACGTTCACTTTTGGCCAAGTCTGATTATGCTCCAACATATAATGTTTTGGGGTTGCTTTATCAGCGTTTGGGAGATTCTGTTGAATCAGAGGTTAATTTTAAAAAGTCTCTGGCATTGGATTCTTCAGACTCATCCACGCATAATAACTACGGTCTGTTGTTATGCAATAGTGGTAGGCTTGACCAAGCCGAGACAGAGTTTCTTAACGCAGCGAATAATCCTTTATATGACTCGCCTGAAATAGCATTAACCAACGCAGGATTGTGTTTATACGATAATAAACCACAAATAGGCGAGAGTTATTTTAAACAAGCGCTAAGCAAAAACCCCCGTTTCTCATATGCTTTAATCAAGATGGCTGAAATCTCATATAGTAGAAATGAATACGCATTAGCGCATCAATATTTTAAACGCTATCAGAATAATGCGAGACACACTCCAAAGAGTTTGTGGTTAGGTATACAAATATGTAAGGAACTCAACTTTAAAGATGATGTATCGAGCTATGCTTTATTATTACGAAATCAATACCCTGATACGTTAGAAGCCAAAAAACTAAGTGAGTTGAAATTATAGACGTTAACTAGTTGAGAATATCTGTCATTATTCATGAGTAGATAACCTTTGAATACTCTTCTGTCTGATTTATGCCATAACTATTTATTCGGAATAACTCCTTCATCTGTTATCAGATGATTTTTTCGAAGCTTCCTGTACATTCAGATCTTTCAACCGTCTCTGATCTTTCCAGATATTCAAGAATACCAGATGACTGGTTCGTTGTTTCTGCTGATATTAAAAATTCGACCGGTGCAATAAAGGCCGGCAATGAGGTTTATGTCGCACGTTATGAAATGTCCAAACATTGCAATCAATCAGCATTCACTGGTGTAAGTACAAAGTATGTAGAAAACCTGATTAAAAATAATGAAAAAAGGGGCAATATCGTCTTGGCGAGCATTTTCATTTTATAGATGCAGTTAATGGTGGGTATGCAATTGCTGCATTGCAAATGAAAGAACAAATAAAACCAGTTAATTTGTGAGAAAATACTCGTAGCCTATTTAAGCGTTTATGGCATGTATGATAGTTTTACTGCTAAGTATGATGAGGAGGTTCAATGGATAAAGAATATTCTGTCACGATTGCAGGTGAGGCCGTCACCTTTGAGTTTAAAGATAGCTTGATTCACTGTGAGGGTGAGGCTGCCGGAAATATTGATGCCATCATTACTACTAAACCGCCATTGCCGCAAAATCTCTTATTAGATGAATTACACATTAAAATTCCTGAAACGAATGAATTTCTCTATATCTATGGTTTTGGTGCTGTAGAAAATAGTCTGAAGGTTACATTCAATTCTTCGATTCATGTTGACAAAAAAAATCTTCCTGAGAGTGTAGAAGTATATTGGGGTGCTAATGGAGAACAATATATTGGCGAGATGTGTTGTCAACAGTACTCTGAAAACAGGGAGCATGATCTAGCTGATGACCTTGAAGAAATCGGCGAGACAAAAGAGGACAGGAAAAATGAAGTAAACACTTCACCCAATAAGAATACAAAGAAGCAGGGTACGAGTACTTTAATAACAACGAGTAGAAACCGGGGTTTACTTAAAATAATTACAATAGCAGTTTTAATCTTCGCCGTTTTGCAAATAATCTATTTTGTTGCTACCTGATAATATGAGTGTAATTGATAAGGACGGAAAAATATTCAATTTAATTGTACAATCTTGTAGATGTCCGCACTAATTGCTATTACACCACTCGCTGTTGTTTTTTTATTACTGGTTATTTGGCAATGGCCAGCAAAACATACGATGCCTGTTGGTCTTGTCATCACCGTTGTGCTTGCCATATTTTATTGGCAAGTTGATTCGCTAACGATAGCGGCAGCGAGTATTGAAGGACTAATCATAGCTGTCAAGGTGCTTTATATTGTGTTTGGTGCCTTGTTGTTACTGTTTGTATTAGTGCATTCTGGTGCTGTTACAACAATTCGAAATGCTTTTACCCAAATATCTCCCGATCCAAGAATACAAGTAATTATCATAGCATGGGCTTTTGGTGCTTTTGTCGAAGGGGCGTCCGGATTTGGCACGCCCGCAGCTGTTGCAGGACCCTTATTAGTTGTATTGGGTTTCCCGCCATTAGCAGCAGTGATGTGCGCCTTAATTATACAAAGTACCCCGGTATCTTTTGGTGCCGCAGGCACGCCTATACTAATAGGTGTCCATGATGGACTGGCTGGGCAAACCATAGTTGAGACTTACATAGCGACACAAGATCATATTGGTTCATTAGATGAACTTGTTTTTTTGATCGGTGACAAGGTGGCACTAATTCATGCCTGTATCGGCTTTGTTATCCCTTTATTTGTTGTCGTGCTCTTGACTCGTTTTTTTGGCACAAACCGCAGTTGGCGCGAGGGATTCGGAGCTTGGAAGTTTGCACTATTCGCTGGCTTAACATTTGTTATTCCTTATGCCGTATGTGCAAACGTCCTTGGTCCAGAATTTCCGTCCCTGATTGGCGGGGTTATCGCGTTGATGGCAACTACAACCGCAGCGAAATGCGGCTTGTTTCAACCTGAAAAGGAATGGCGATTTCCTGAAAAGACTGATTGGTTGGATGCTTGGAAAGCAACTGAGCCCGTTCACGAGGTTCAAGCAAATAAAACTATAATTCCAGTATGGAAAACATGCTTACCTTATGCATTAATCGGCTTTTTATTAGTTATTACGCGATTACCAGAACTGCCTTTAAAGTCATTTCTGGGCGATTTTAAAATATCAATACCGGCAATATTAAACACTAATATTAATGCATCAATTAATTTTCTGTATTTACCAGGCAGTATTTTTATTTTAGTTGCGCTTATCTGTCTACCTTTGTATCGAATGTCCAAATCTGAAGTTTTTGCCTCGGTGAAAAGCACAGCAAGAGCATTCAAAAATGCAGCAGTAGTTTTGATATTTGCTATCCCTATGGTTCGCATCTTTATACAGTCTGATATTAATTCTGCTGGGTTAGCGAGCATGCCAATTGAATTAGCTCAGGCAATAGCATCATTGTCCGGTCAGGCATGGCCAGTATTTGCTGCCCCGATAGGTGCATTAGGTGCTTTTATTGCAGGTAGTAATACCATTAGCAACCTTACTTTTTCATTGTTTCAATTTGATATGGGAATTAAAACAGGATTATCACCGGTACTAATCGTTGCTTTACAAGCTGTTGGCGGTGCTGCCGGAAATATGATTTGCATTCACAATATTGTTGCTGCCTCTGCCACGTGTGGTCTTTCTGGACGAGAAGGTGATTTAATACGTAAAACAATTATTCCTACAATATATTATCTTTTAATGGCAGCGATAATTGCTATGTTATTTATTTTATGAAAATTTATATTTTATTATTAATGATTTCATTTTTGACCGCTTGTGGACAGTCAGACTTTGATATAGCAGTTGAAGCATTTAATGCACATGAATATGAAGCTGCACTTAAAAAAATGAATCCTCTTGCCGAGTCGGGAAATAGTATGGCTCAAAACTATATGGGCTTGATCTATGAAAGAGGACTGGGTGTTGAACGAGATTATACGAAAGCTGCCTTCTGGTACCAAAAGGCAGCAAAAGGAGGGGTGGCAAAATCACAAATAAGATTAGCTCAATTATATATTATCGGTCTTGGCGTTAAACGTGATTATTGGCTTGCATTGAAATGGACACGTAATGCTGCTGTTCAAGGCAATGCCGAAGCTGAAGCAAATTTAGGTTATATGTTTCATGATGGAATAGGCGTCAAACAAAATTATAAAGAAGCAGTGAAATGGTATCGCAAGGCTGCGGTTAAAGGTACTGCCAGTGCTCAGCATGATTTAGGTGTTATGTACGAAAATGGTCTTGGCCTAGAACAAGATTACAATGCAGCAATAAAATGGTATAGAAAAGCCGCGGATCAAGGTGTTTTAAACTCCCAGAAGAACCTACTCAACATGTATCAGGACGGCTTGGGTGTCCCGGAAAATAATATTGAGGCTCTGGCATGGTTTTTTGATGCTGCCTATAAAAAAAATATAATGGCACAATATTACCTGGGCGTAATGTATTTCGAGGGTATTAAAGTGGAACAAGACTTTATTCAGGCATATGCATGGGTAGGTATAGTTGCCGCTGGTGGTTTTAAGCAAGCAGAAAAATTACGCGATAAAATTGAAGCATACATGACAATTGAGGAACGTAAAAAAGGCTATGTACTTGCTAAAGAGCTATGGGGGAAATATGGGGTGACTCAAAATAAGAGTAAACAAAAAACATAAATTAATATAATTAATATGAACTTTTACAGACTTATATATCACTAAGCATCATGACTATTAAAATCAGGCAGAACATTGCAACCTCATGAAAAAGAAGGCACTAACAAAACAGTATTTTGTATGGCATCGCACGATTATGTGCGACAGCTTTACGCATCTGTGTGTCTGTGGGGTAATGATTTGATCTAATAGTTTAAGTTTGAGTAACTCTTAAGAAGGCCGCAGGTGATATACCTCCGGCCTTTTTTTGTGGCTAAAGCAGTCATATGCCATGAAGTAATAATTTAATTTAACAGAAATACAACAGGAGGCTCATAAATAATGAGATAGTAAAATGAAATACATATATAGAATTGCCAATTTATTAGTTTGGTTAATATTCATTGCCTCACCTGCACAAGGGCAAGGAATTGATTACACCATGAGAAACTACACAACACAGTCTTGTGAGTTATTCGCGAATGATGCTTATTATGCAGCGGGCAGCTTTAAACGTGGTGTTGTTCTCCAGGAAATACTAGAGACAATCAATGACGTTTCAGCTGCAGATAGTATGAAACATCGTGCTTTTCAGGCAGTTCAATTAGTGTGGAGAAATCAGCTAGACAACCCTACGCTAGCTTATAGTTTGGCAATGGGTTTATGCCTGAAACCAAAAAAGGAAATGGCACCTATTGATGAACCGAGTGCAAGGGCATTAAGAACAAGCAAAGAGTTCTTTTAGCTACTTACGATCGCACAAGGAAGTGCAATACAGATTGCCGAACAGTGTGAACAACCCTCTTTACTTCCAATTTTGGCAGGCATTATGAAATTCCTCCGGGAATTTAGTAGCACATATCAAACCCTATGCTGATTGCCTAGAATAAATCATCAATAGACAGATAGCGCTCACCTGAATCATAACTAAAAATCAAGATGCGACTACCTGCCGACATCTCATTTTCTTTTTGTTTTACTGCAGCTAATGTTGCGCCTGAAGATATTCCAACAAAGATGCCTTCTTCCTTTGCGCATCGACGTGCCATATCAAAAGAAGCTTCTTCAGAAACCTGTATTGTCCCGTCAAGAATGTCTGTGTTTAGAACGTCTGGAACAAAGCCTGCACCAATACCTTGAAGACGGTGTAATCCTTTATCTCCACCGCTAATGACGGGAGACTTTTCTGGTTCAACAGCAAACACTTTTAAATCTGGAAATTTTTCTTTTAATACTTCTGAGCAACCAGTGATATGTCCGCCTGTCCCTACGCCAGTAATCATATAATCAATTCCTTCAGGGAAATCAGTCAGGATTTCCTGTGCGGTGGTTTCTCTGTGCGCTTTAACATTTGCCGGATTTTCAAATTGTTGGGGCATCCAACCATTTGGATTCTCAGCAACTAATTCTTTTGCCTTGGCAATAGTGCCGCCCATGCCTAATTCTTTTGGCGTTAAAACCAGTTCTGCACCGAGTGCTTGCATATATTTACGTCTCTCAATTGACATAGATTCTGGCATTGTCAGTATCAGGCGGTAGCCCTTAACTGCCGCAATCAGAGCCAGACCTATACCGGTATTACCAGAAGTAGGTTCGATAATGACCGTATTTTTGTCGATCAAGCCTTTTGTCTCTGCATCCTCAATCATCGCCTTTGCAATGCGATCTTTAATGCTGCTACATGGATTAAAGCTCTCAGTTTTCATCCATACTTCAATATCTTTTCTAAATAGTTTGTTGATGGAAATGTGGGGGGTATTGCCAATCGTTTCTAGAATATTGTCGTATTTCATATTTTCTTCCTGTTATGACTAAAAATTAGTCAAAATTAAGAGATAGTTATTATAACGCCTGAAAGCCCAGAATGGATTAGTTTCAAGACTTCATGCCAATTATAGGGCGAATGTAAATATCACGAATTTTAACACATTGAATATACTGATAAACATTGGCTTGCTTAGGCATGGGTAAAATTGATAGACATTTATAGATGTGACTCCTATCCTACAGTCCGATTATATCGATATAGAGGCATTCATTATGGCGATTAAAACAGGAGAAAAAATTCCGGCAAATACATTCATGTGGATGGGTCCGGATTCTGAGATTGATGTTCGTACTAGCACCAGTGATGAAGTCTTTAAGGGAAAAAAAGTCGCGGTTTTTGGTTTGCCTGGCGCATATACGCCAGTATGCTCCGCTGACCATTTACCTGGTTTTGTAAAAGCAGCTAGTTCTTTACTTGAAAGGGGCGTTGATGCTGTTGTTTGTATTTCAATCAATGACCCATTTGTAATGGATGCATGGGCAAAGACTCAAGGAGTTGGTGATAATATTCAAATGTTATGTGACCCAACAGCCGCTTTTACTAATGCAATTGGGCTTAACTTGGATCTTGCTGACTTTGGACTTGGTGTTCGTTCTGAGCGCTATTCAATGATTGTCGATGATGGCGTGGTATCGACACTTAATGTAGAAGAAAGCATTTTAGCCTGTGATGTGAGTAGCGCTGACGCATTGCTTGCTCAAGTTTAAGCAGCAATAAAAATAGAAGAATATATTATGGGCAGTATTTCAATGTATTGATTGCCGCCGGACCTATGGTTTAATCCTGCGCTGTTGTGACATTGAAGTTGAAACAGGCTCCGTAACGCGGCTGGCAAAAGAGCACAGAAAAATTAGTTTCAGATTTCTGTCTAATTAAATAAAAATCTTCAGTAGTTAAATGAGCTTTCATATCATTTTTGGTGTGTTGATTTAGCAGAAGCATGCGACCCGACTAAAAAACCTTCTTTGCAAGATCTCCTTTCAATTAGCAATCATACTCCCCGTTTCAGTTTAACCACACCGAATCAATGAGTCCTTCTAGTGCATTCTCAAGAGCACTATGTCTAGTTATGGTGCAATTAAATCTACAGTTTTTTTTATCACACAATTAGACTGCGCATAAGTTATTGATATTTATACCCATATCATCAATTAATAAAAACTTATAAATCTATTTAATGTTATGTAAAACGTGCATGGAAATTGCTGAGATAAGGTTATAGCGCCATGCATGCTTAGCATTAATAAAAATAATAAATAAAGTTTTACTAAGGAGAAAAGATGGAAGAAGTCCTGGCGAAAGATGTCTGGGTCATTATATCTGCAACACTGGTGCTTTTTATGCAGGCGGGGTTTTTATGCTTGGAGGCTGGTTCTGTCAGACAGAAAAATACGATAAATGTTGCACTTAAAAATATCATGGATTTTTGCATTTCATTTGCAATGTTTTTTATGATTGGATATTCCTTTATGTTTGGTGATGGAATATTAAATGGATTAATCGGGGCACCTGATCCATTCATAAGTCGCGCTGATAGTAATATGATTCTCAGTTTTCTATTTCAAGTTACCTTTTGCAGTACAGCCGTTACGATTGTCTCTGGTGCTATAGCAGAACGTTGTCGATTTTTACCTTACTTCTTCATTTCATTAATAATGGGGTTATTAATCTACCCCGTCTATGGTCATTGGGTATGGGGCGGCGGCTGGCTGTCTGAAATGGGTTTTTATGATTTTGCTGGGTCCTCCGTTGTGCATATGGTCGGTGCAGGTGTTGCACTCGCAGGCATCAAATGTCTTGGTCCACGCGAAGGTCGTTTTGATGTTGACGGTCAGTCGAGAGAGATCCCCGTCTCTAATATGCCGATGGTCGCATTAGGCGTCATTATTTTAACCTTTGGTTGGATTGGTTTTAACGGAGGGTCGGCTGAGCTAAGTATCAATACGGCTTCTATAGTGGTTAATACACTACTAGCGGCGTGTTTTGGTGGCTTGATCGGGATGTTATTTAGCTGGGCCTATACCGGATTAGTACAGGTTCACACTATGTTGAATGGTGTTATTGGCGGCTTGGTTGCTATTACAGCAAGTGCCAATGTGGTGACACCCCAAGCAGCCGCTTTAATAGGTCTCGTAGGTGGTTTTACCGTTCCTGTTTCAGCGTATCTGTTAGAGAAGGCTCAGATGGATGATGTGGTCGGCGCTATTCCGGCTCATGGTGCGGCTGGGATAATGGGCATTCTTTTAGTCCCTGTCTTTATAACGCCAGAAGCCATGTTTGCACTAAACGAAGGGATGGCTGTTCCGCTTTCAAGAAATGATTTTTTTATGGTGCAATTCATCGGTGTGTTGTCATGTGCAGCATGGAGTATTGGTCTTGGTTATATCGCGTGGAAAATAATTTCAATGATCACGGATTTACGAATAGGCACTATGGAAGAATTTATAGGGCTTAATTATAGCGAACATAAAATTAGCGACCCATTACAAGACCTTAATATTGCTAGTACGCTAGTGGCTCATAATAGATTAAAAGAAGCCAAAGTCTATTTTGAAAAGCTTGAACAAACAGAATTATCAGGTCTGTCGATTGCTATGTATCGACTATTAAGCGAAAAATATAAAGGATTATAAACGAATGGCTAAAGAAATTTTCGAAGCTTCCTACTCGGAATATATAGGCAAAAAAATCGGCAATATTGTTGTTACCGATTACATCGGCGAAGGTACTATGGGGATAGTTTTTAAAGGGCATCATAAAAACCTGGGTATTGATGTCGCTATAAAAATTATTAAGGATGAACTATTAAGCTCAAAAGCAGATGAATATTTAGGGCGGTTTGAAAGAGAAGCACGAATTGCAGCACGCTTAAATCATCGTTGCATTACAAGGATTATTGATTATGGTTTTATTGAAAATAAACCTTATATCGTTATTGAGTATATAGACGGCTTCACGCTTTCTGAATTCATAAAAGCATGTGAAGATGATATCGCTGAGATTAATGTTTTAAAGTTAATAGGGATGATCGCTTCTGGATTATATGAAGCGCATAAAAATGGGATCATTCATCGAGACATGAAAGCGCAGAATATTATGATATCCCGTGAAGGACGGCCTTATATCACTGATTTGGGCTTAGCGCGTGATGTTGCAGATCTCACTATCACGCAATCATCCATCATTATGGGTTCTCCTGCTTATATGGCGCCTGAAAACTTCACTTCAGAAGAGGGAATCGACCTCCGTAGTGACATTTATAGCCTGGGTTGCGCCGCTTATTATGCTGCTTTTAAACAATTGCCAGTGAAAGGAGGCTCAATCAAAGAAATCATCAATAAACATATTAACGGTGATATCGACTTTGGACTCCCAACAAATTGTGGCAAAGAGACAATTAATATTATAAAAAAAATGATGAACGCAAATATAGATGAGCGTTATCAATCGGCACAGGGCATTGTGAATGATATTAAATCTGTTTTAGCTAACCGAGAGAAAACGGCGAAGGCATCAAAAGATGGAATACAAAAGAAGAGTGCCACTGCTTCACAAGAGTATTATACCGAAACAATGGAAGCGACATCTTCTGTCTCATATACAGATAGCGATTCATTAACAGGTAGCAATGTCTTTCTTAATGTCGCAAGCGTCTTAAAAGTTTTGGAAGAACGTTTGGGGCCAGCAGCAAGTTCTCATGGCAGTATTAATATTACTCACGCGACTCTGAAAGACAGAATGATATTGTGGGTGTTATTAACAGGATTGTTTGCCTGCACAATAATTGGTTATCTACTGACAAGCTAACTTCGGTAAAATATTTTTTAATGCTCTGGTTTAGTAGATGGAATAATTGTCATAATTGTCTATGCATCTTGATATGTGGAATATCTGCATCATCAAAGATATCCCCTTGTTCGATGAAACCGTTTTTTTTATAGAAATCCATTGCATCTAATTGCGCATTCAAAAACACAGCATCCATACCCATAGAATACGCAATAATTAAAAGTTTTTTCAGCATTGCGTCGCCTATGCCGCGATGCCTATAGGGTTTCAATACTGCCATACGTCCAATTTGTCCTGTATCTAATAAACGGCTCGTAGCTATATAATTGTTGTCTTGTTTGACGAGCAGATGAATACAATCTATGTCCGCTTCTTCCCACTCTAGTTCTACGGGCACACTCTGTTCTTCAATAAACACCTGAGTACGTATAGATCTTAAGTGCGATTCCATGTCAAACCATGATACTTGCAAAACTTCAAATTCATCCATCGAAATAGAGGTAGCCGTCTTTGTATAATGTGTAGAGAAAACTCATCGCATTATCTTTATCACAAAATTTCATAATCACAGGGCATTCAAGCTGATGTTTGCTGCATAAGTATTGGATCAAGGGTAGCCGCAACTTAGGCAAAGAGATTTCATTGCCTGCACAGAATAATTTAATAATATCGCCATCTTCGATATAGGACATTCGAATATTACCGTAGCGGTTTATATGCTTTGCCTTATTAAAATGCTTATAAAATTCTGCTTCGCCTATTATTTCTTGATCTTGCTCATAATCGTTACGGTTATCAGTGATGAAACGCCCAAACCAACTGGCAAACTCGGCTTTGTTCGAGCAAGCGGAAAGCACCATTTCGCGAAGTGATTCAATATTTTCTTTCTTTATTTCGCCTGGAGATTCTTGAGGCTTTAGTTTTGGGTCTCTATAAAAAACATCTTTTGCAACATCGTTAAAATTGACAGTGAACGCGCTTAGTAATTCTTTTTGTGATGGGGCACGAAACCCAATCGAGAAAGTCAGGCAATCATCCAATGCAATACCATGATGTGCCACGCCTGGTGGCAGATAGAGCATATCGCCGGGATCCAGAATCCAATCTTCTTCTGCATCGAAGCTGTTCAATATTCTTAATTCAAGATCATCGTCGAAATCATCTTCCGTGTAAGCATGCTCATTAATATGCCAATGACGGCGTCCTTTTACCTGTAATAAAAAAACATCGTAATTGTCGAGATGCGGACCAACGCTACCATGTATGGGGGCGTAGCTGATCATGAGGTCATCTATGCGCCAATTAGGAATGAAATTAAATTCATCAAGCAACTGACTAAGCTCAGGAATATGGTGATCAACGGCCTGTACTAATAATGACCAATGAGAAGTTGGTAAAGTCGTAAAGTCTTCTTCTTTAAATGGTCCGTATCGTACTTGCCATGGCCCTTCTGTGCTTTTTTCCTGAATCAACCTGGACTCAATGCCTTCCTCACAAGCAAGCCCAGCAAGCTCTTCCGGACTGATGGGGCTCTTGTAATTGGGGAATGCTTGCCTAACGAGCAGAGGCTTTTTTTGCCAATACTGTTTTAAAAAATCGGATTGCGTTATGTTACCTAACTGTTGCATGGCATGATTATGGCTTTAATTTTAAAAAGATAAAAATACTAAACAATGAACTTCATGATCATATCTAGAATCATTTATTTTGCCATATTTGGCGGCTTATTTGGGCATTCATCTATCGCAATGACAGAGGAACCTCAATATGAAATCTGTTTCAATTTTACCATTATCACGAAACAAAATGCTGATGTATCAGAGGACGCTCAATTTAAGCAACAGAAATCTCTGTTACACGAAGAAGTATTAAGAACCCAATCAGTTTTTGATAAAAATAATACGCAAAACTGCCCTAAAATTAAATTTGCACAAGAAAAAATAAAGCACGTTACTTGGGAACAAGCGCTTCAATTGAGTAAACCACTTGAACAAGGGCTCAACGAAAAAACGTCAGATTATCAAAAAACAAAAATAAAAGAACACCTCAGTAAAATAGAGTCCATAGCATCAAAAATAAAACAGACTCCAGATATTAAATACTATGATTTACTGGATCTGTCTCCTGGTTTTGCGATTGTCAATGCTAAAAACGCTCTCGTTGCGATGGATAACGAGCAGAGACATGAAGATTACATTAAATCGTATGAATTAGAGAAACTACGCACAGAATCACAAGCATCAATCACAGTCGTTGTTGAAAAACTGAATGATTATGGCGTTGAAAAGAAAAATGAGCTTGTGAATAGAGCTGAGCTTATACTTAAAAAATATAATGAAATAGACCAGGCAAGTAGTAATAGTTGGAAAGAAGGTATTTTAACACTATGGAATGATGATGCAGCTCAAGATACATCAATCGAATTAAAAAACCTAATTCAGCACTATCATTCTCAAGGCAATAATTGCATAGATGTATACGTAGTGCCTAAAGCTAATAGCCCATCAAGAAATCCTACTGAGATTGAAAAAAATAATGATTGGACTATTCGTGGTGGCGCAGCCTTATCAGAAAAACTATTCCCTAGAACAACAGCAGGAAGAGGACACGCGATTATACTAACGCAAGATGGAGGAAAAACAGAAAGTCGGTTGGCACATGAGTTAGGACATTTATTGATTGCTAAACGGGATGCGCATTTTGGTAAAGTAGCTAAAGACTTAATGCACGAAAAAAGTTTAGGTGGCTCTTATCTTGATGAAGAAGAGTGTAAGAGAATTAAAGAAAATATTATAGAATTTTAATTACTTAAACTTATGGCCATGAACCTTGGTGCTCCCTTGAGGGGTGTGGTCTGTCATGATTTGTGTTCCAGACAAATCATAAGCGCCTACATCCGTATAGGCGATGTCGCAATAGGATACGACTGCATTGATGCAGCAGGTAGAACGAATCATAGTTACAAGGATGTAACGTAGTTGAGCAATGCAGGAGCAATTGCCGAGGAAGACAGAGTTGAGGACTCCGTAGCGACGCAATTTATAATATTATTTTTTAAACGATCTTGATTTTTTGAGCGCTGGATTAACCTCATCTAATTCAGCCTGAACTTGTTCGCGACTATAATGATAAATTATTTCCCTTCCTAGCACGCTCCCAACATAAGCCTGTTCGTTCTTTGTCGGGGTCAGATCGCATTTCATGCTATGAACACCTTCGCCAATAACTACCGTGATTTGACTGGCTCGCTTATCAAATACGAGTACGTCCATTGTTTGTCCGCTTTCAGTATTTGAGACTGTGATCGTTTCGTTTTGCATGACTTTATGACGAATAGTAGTATGAAATATTGATGATATGGCAAATAAGCGATCCTGTCCTTATTTTTCATTCACAATATTGGTTTATCTAGATAACTTTTAAACTATATATCAAGCAAAAGAGGAATATGAAATCATGTGGTTGCTAATTTTTGGTCTCTTGATGTGGTCTTGTGTTCACTTTTTCCCTTCAGTTGCTAAATGCATGAGGGGACAAATTATAAGCAAAATTGGGCTTGGGCCTTACAAAGGCTTATTCGCAATCTTGATTGTTTCATCAGTAGTCTTGATTGTAATAGGTTGGCGTAGTATAGGACCTGTTGATATCTATCTTCCGCAAAGCTGGGGCAGGCATGTCACTTTTTTACTGGTGTTATTCACATTTATTTTGTTTGTTGCTGCACGTAGAGCAACAAACATAAAACGAATTCTACGCCACCCTCAATTAACAGGGTTAGTGCTTTGGAGTATCGGTCATTTATTTGCTAATGGCGATAACCGTTCATTGATATTATTTAGCTGGCTTGCTGTTTGGGCAGTTATAGAAATGATTCTAATCAGTAAGCGAGAAGGCGATTGGGTAAGACCTGAATCAGTTTCAGTGAAAAACGATGTGATTACAATAATAGGTGGCTGTATTGTATATACCATTTTTTTAATAGCGCATCCTTATCTAACAGGAATTAAACTGGTTTAACCTTACTTAACACGACATCAACGATAAACAGTCCATTTTATTGTTTATATCAATTGAGCGTGGTTTGTTTCCAATTATTGAAATATCTATGGCCTACAAGAGTAGGCATTAAGCCCAAGCTGAGATAGGAGAATACTTCAATATAAGCCACAATACTGTAAGCCAGATTGTGAGACTAGCAGATGTGAAAATGGAGACCTGATGCCTTTCGTGACGCGACGGTGAGTCGAGCAGTTAAATCATATGAAGAGGCTCATAAAAATGTCAGATGTAAGGCCTGACCTCGTGACTTTGATTCCAGGAGCAAGGGCTGAGCAACGAAGACAAGCCCGACCTAAGAAATTGAAAACAGAAGGAGTAAACCATGTGTAAAAATAAATCTGTCACCTTTTTTCGCTAGATCAAGTCGAGACTTTTACATGTTATCAATACTCGTGATTTCCACGCTATTTATTCTCCTGGCTACCTTATTGCCTTTGTTTAGATTTTCGCATTGGATTATCAGGGGGATGGATTTCCCTCGTTTACAGTTTGCGACTTTTTCAATTTTGCTCTTGATTGCGCAATTTCTTTTTCTTGATACACAAATGGTTATCACTCAGACACTAATTGCCATCACAATCCTCTGTTTGATATGGCAATCGTGCTGGATTTTGCCGTATACATTTTTTTGGTTCAAGGAAGTCAAAACTTCAATTGATGACAATCATGACAATCAACTCAGTGTTCTCACTTCTAATGTACTCAAATCAAATCGTAATGCCGATACGTTGATAGAGCTGGTTAAAAAGCATCAACCCGATGTGCTTGTAACACTCGAATCAGACCAATGGTGGGAAGAAAAACTCGAGACGTTAATAAGTGAGATGCCTTACACTGTTAAGTGTCCTCTTGATAATCTTTATGGTATGCACGTTTTTTCACGATTGCCTTTGGCAGAACAAGAAACCTGCTACTTAGTTGAGGAAGATATTCCATCGATACATGCAACGCTAGAATTACGAACAGGCGACAAGGTTCGCGCGCATTTTCTTCATCCAGCCCCTCCAAGCCCAACAGAAAATACTGAGTCGACGGAACGTGATGCTGAGTTAGTCATTGTGGCTCGGAGTGTGGCCGACAGTGACCAGCCTGTGATTGTGACTGGTGACCTGAATGATGTCGCCTGGTCCGCCACAACTCGGCTCTTTCGTAAAATCAGCGGCTTGCTAGATCCGCGAATAGGCAGGGGGATATTCAACACTTTTCATGTCAGTTACCCGTTTATGCGTTGGCCTTTGGACCATTTGTTTCATAGTCAACATTTCACGTTACAGGACATTCAATGCCTACCTGCGATTGGTTCAGATCACTTTCCTCTACTGACTAGACTCTCGTTTACTCCGTCGCGATGCACCAACCAGAAAGGTATAAAACCCCGTGCACCTGACAAAAAGTGGGCTAGTGCGATTTCTGAAGAACAGCAAGTCAGCAAGGATGATGTTCCAAAACCAGGCGAAAAATAATAAGCTAAAACACCGTAGCTGTTTTCATGAATACAAAAGAATCAAAAGTAATCAAAAGGGTCAGTGTCGATTGATTCTAAAAGTATGGTGGTTATGGGTGGAATTGAACCACAGCCCCCAGCGTTATGAGTGCTGTGTTCGTAATTAGAAGTTTTTTATGCCTCAGGATCAGTCGCTCGGTAATTGCTCCTGCATTACTCTATCACCTACATCCATGTAGGCGTCTATGATATTCATATCATAGCGACACTTGAATATCCTTATACATCGTATCCAAGACTAGGAGAAAGCCATCTTTCGACTTGTTTTAAATCCATTCCTTTACGATGACTATAGTCTTCCACCTGATCTTTATTGATCTTGCCCAAACCAAAGTATCTGGAGTTGGGGTGTGAAAAATACCAGCCTGATACTGCGGCCGTGGGATACATGGCAAATGATTCTGTTATCTCTATGCCCGTTTTCTTTTCTACATCGAGCAACTCCCACAACAAACCTTTCTCGGTGTGATCAGGACATGCAGGATAACCGGGGGCAGGGCGGATGCCTTGATAGGCTTCGCTAATTAAATCTTCATTGTTCAGCACTTCATCTGATGCATAGCCCCAGAACTCTTTTCTAACGCGTTCATGTAAGCGCTCAGCAAAGGCTTCAGCAAGACGGTCGGCGAGTGCTTTTAGCATGATGGCGTTATAGTCATCGTGATCGGCTTCAAAAGCTTTGATCCTATCTTCCATCCCGAATCCAGCAGCAACAGCAAAGGCACCGAAGTAATCTTCAATTTTGGTTTCCTTGGGCGCAATAAAATCGGCTAAAGCAAAGTTAGCTTGGCCAGGTGGCTTTTGTGTTTGTTGGCGTAGAGAATGAATCGTGGTCAATAGACCGTCACGTTTTTCATTGGTATAGACTTCAATGTCGTCATGGCCAATTGAATTCGCTGGAAAAAGTCCGAATATCCCTTTTGCTGAAAACCATTTTTCACTAACAATTTTTTCCAACATTGCTTTCGCATCATTAAATAATTTTGTTGCTGCTTCACCAACAACATCATCATTTAAGATCCTTGGGTATTTTCCTGCCAATTCCCACGCGATAAAAAACGGCGTCCAGTCGATATTCGCGGCCAGCTCTTCTAAGGGATAATCATCGAAAACTTTAATACCCAGTTGCTTGGGCTTTGTTGCTTTGTAATCGTCCCACTCTATTGGTGTGCGATTCTCACGTGCATCTTCTATGCTTAACCATTTAATCTTTTGTTGTTTGCCCGCATGGCGTTCACGAATCGTATCGTATTCCACTCCGATCTCTTTAACAAAGTCAGCTTTCATATCGGTGCTGATTAATTTTGTTGAGACACCGACTGCACGTGAGGCATCTTTCACATGCACGACAGGGTGGTCGTAACCCAAATCAATTTTAACTGCAGTATGCGCGCGCGATGTTGTTGCACCACCGATCATTAAAGGTAAGTTAAAGTCCTGACGTTGCATTTCTTTGGCAACGTGCACCATTTCATCTAGCGATGGTGTAATGAGCCCACTTAAACCAATGATATCTGCATTATGTTCTTTTGCCGCATCTAAGATCTTTTGCGATGACACCATTACGCCCAAGTCGAATACTTCAAAGTTATTGCACTGTAAAACGACACCCACAATATTTTTTCCAATGTCATGCACATCACCTTTAACGGTCGCCATAATAATCTTACCGTTACTTTGAAGTTCGCCATCTTCTTTTCCTGCTTCTATGTAAGGAATCAGATAGGCCACCGCTTTTTTCATGACGCGTGCGCTTTTCACAACCTGTGGCAGAAACATCTTGCCCGCGCCAAACAGGTCGCCAACGACATTCATGCCGTCCATCAATGGTCCTTCAATAACGTGTATTGGTTTTTCTGCTTGTTGTCTTGCTTCTTCGGTATCTGCTTCGATGTAATCAGCAATACCTTTTACCAGGGCATGGGTTAATCTTTCTCCAATAGTGCCTTTGCGCCATTCAAGATCGACTACCTTTTCTTTTGCTGCCCCACCTTTTACCGTTTCCGAAAATCCTACCAGCCGATCTGTTGCATCATCACGCCGGTTTAATAAAACATCTTCTATGTATTCCAATAAATCTTTTGGGATTTCGTCATAAATACCCAATTGGCCTGCATTGACTATCGCCATATCCATGCCCGCTTGAATACCGTGATACAGGAAAGAAGCATGCATAGCCTCACGTACTGGATTATTACCCCGGAAAGAAAATGAAACGTTACTTAATCCACCGCTGACTAATGCATGGGGCAGGTGTTCTTTAATTAGACGTGTTGCTTCAAAGAAGGAGACGGCATAGTTATTGTGTTCTTCCATTCCTGTCGCAACAGTAAGAATATTCGGATCAAAGATGATGTCTTCGGGTGCAAAACCGACTTTATCGACCAAGATATCATAGGACCGTTTGCATAAATCAAAACGACGTTCGGTTGTGTCTGCCTGACCAGATTCATCGAAGGCCATGACCACTACAGCGGCGCCATAACGCTTGACTAATTTCGCGTGCTCAATGAATTTCTCTTCACCTTCTTTCAGGCTGATCGAATTGACGACGCATTTTCCTTGAACGCAACGCAGACCTGCCTCAATGACAGTCCACTTGGATGAATCGATCATAATAGGGACGCGACAGATGTCGGGTTCGGATGCAATTAATTTTAGAAATTCAGCCATCAACAGCTCAGATTCGAGCATGCCTTCATCCATGCAGATATCAATTATCTGCGCACCGTTTTCGACCTGTTGGCGTGCTACTTCTAAACCAGCATCTAGATCTTCATCTTCTTTAATTAACTTCAGAAATCTAGGGGAACCTGCAACATTAGTGCGTTCACCCACATTCACAAAATTCACCTCTGGGGTAATATTGAAGGGTTCTAGGCCGCTGAGTCTTTGACAGACAGGTAAATCGGGTAATTGCCTTGGCGCAATACGATTTACCGCATTGGCCATAGCCTTAATATGGGCGGGAGAGGTCCCACAACAACCGCCAACGATGTTCAATAAACCTGATTCAGCCCATTCCTTGATATGATCTGACATCGGATCGGCGTCTAGGTCATATTCGCCGAATTCATTGGGCAGACCGGCATTCGGATGTGCACTAATATAACATTGCGAAAAGCTAGAAAGTTCTTCAATATATTGACGTAAGTCATTGGGCCCTAAGGCACAATTCAGTCCTACTGTAAGTGGATTTGAATGCCTGACAGAATTCCAAAAGGCCTCGGTTGTTTGACCTGTAAGTGTGCGTCCTGAGGCATCGGTAATCGTGCCAGAAATCATGATTGGACGATTAATGTCGTGATCTTCGTAATATTGATCGATCGCAAATAATGCGGCCTTGGCATTTAAGGTATCGAAAATGGTTTCGACCAGGATCAGGTCTGCTCCACCATCAATTAGCCCACGTAATGCCTCAGTATAGGACTCGACCAGCTCTTGATAGGTGACATTTCTAAAACCGGGGTTGTTTACGTCGGGTGATATCGAGCAGGTCCGGTTCGTTGGACCGAGAACACCCGCAACAAACTTCAAGCCACCTGTTTTTACTTCATATTCATCAGCAACTGAACGGGCGAGGGCGGCGCCTTGTTTATTGAGATCGTAGACCAAATCTTCCATCTGATAATCGGCCATCGCTATCGAGGTCGAATTAAAGGTGTTTGTCTCAACAATATCGGCACCAGCATCAAAATAGGCCGCATGAATTGCCTTAATAATGTCTGGCCGGGTTAGTGAGAGGAGGTCATTGTTCCCTTTCAGATCACAGGGGTGTTCGCTAAAGCGTTCTCCACGATAATCGTTTTCTTCCAGTTTATAGGACTGAATCATCGTCCCCATAGCGCCATCCAGAATCAAGATGCGTTCCGCCATGAGTTGTTTAATTTGTTCTGTTTTATCCGTCATTTCGCTTATTAATTCTTCTCGATTATAGCGATTGGCGGATTTGCTTGATGTGCCGTCAACTCGCTTAGTTTTAAAATATTAAGCGAGCGCGGTTTTTTCTGGTTACGCCTGAGCCTGGCAACAGTGTTAGCTGTCGTCGCAGCGCTCCTCAGAACGTATTTTGAGGTTGCGAATTATAGACTAAGATATTCATTTTTCCAAGATTAGCTCATTTGGAACAGCAATAAGCTATTTTGTAATGGCATGTGAGGTCTTGGGGCGCATAACAAACCAAGCGATATAACCGATTGGCCAGGCTAATAGAGGCCAATATCCTAATTCCAGACCAGTGATATTCTGAACTAGGCCACTAAGAAAAGTTAAAACAATCGCGACTATAAATAGCAAAGGTAATATTAAGCCTTTAACTCCCATATCTCGTGTGGCGGAATCACCATATATCCAAAGAATGCTACAGACATAGACTGAACATAAAATGATGAAGACAAATACTTCTGTTGCGTTGCTGAATGTAAAAGACATCGTCTCTCTCCTAATCTTTCATGTGATGTTTGGGGTTCACTGGACGCATCGTTGCATTGGCTATTAGTGCAACAAGCAAGATAACCGCCATCAAATACATCGTTGTGTTGTAAAGACTTGATGTCGGGTCCACTGTTCCAGCCGGCGCTATCTCCATTAATTTACTTATGGTCACTGTTTTTGCAGCGACCAATTGATCCAATTGTTCTATTCCAGCACCGAATGCCGCTTGAAACTCAGCAGGGCTTATTTTTGTAATTAAGTCATTTATCGCATTTTTAACTGATATTTCACGCAAAGATGTAATTGCGAGAGGACCAAACACACCGGCACTGGCCCAAGCGGTTAATAATCGGCCATGGATGCCACCCACATATTTCGTACCAAAGATGTCGGCTAGATAGGCGGGGATTGTCGCAAAACCACCGCCATACATGGTGAAGATAATCATGGTTGCGGCGTAGAAATACACCAACCAGACAACGGATGGATTTACGCTAACCTGTTGCGCTGTATAGGGAATTGAGCAATATAAAATAATGCCTAATGTGAAAAATACCCAATAGGTGTTTTTGCGACCGAGATAATCAGATGCGCTAGCCCAGACAAAGCGTCCCATCATATTGAAAGCACTGATCATGAGCACATAGGTCGAGGCAAAACCGAAATCAACAATATTGGGCAGGGTCGAGCCAAAGATTTCATTCATCATGGTCTTGGCAACGGCTAAAACGCCAATACCTGCGGTTACGTTAAAACAAAGTACTATCCATAGTTGATAGAATTGAGGTGTCTTTAATGCTTCATCGATATGTACGCTATGTTGACTGATCATTGCGTGTTGACTGTCTTCTGATGGTGGTTCCCATCCTTTCGGCTTCCAGCCTTCACTGGGTACACGGTATCCAAAGGCAGCGCACATCATAATAACAAAATAGATTGCGCCTAAGGTGAAGAAGGCCTCTGCAACTCCAACTGTGCCAGTTCCAACGACATAAACACCCGCATCGCCTGGTACTAACATATTGGCAACGTCATTCGCGCCAACAATAACCACTTCTTGTAGGCTGCCAGCGATATCAGCTAAACGACGTCCTGATTCGTCTGTTGTTAAGGTGACACTTTCAACTGTTCCCAGGTATTCGGGAGCTTTATAAAACATCTTGATGAAAGGCTCGATCATAAATTTGGCTATCATCGCACCACCACCAAAACCCATAATGGCGATACCCGTAGCCATCCCACGCCTATCAGGAAACCAACGAATTAATGTACTAACTGGAGAGACATAACCTAGTCCCAAGCCACAGCCACCAATAACACCGTAGCCGAGATAAAGTAGCCAGAGTTGCCCGGTAAGTATGCCAATGCCACCGATCATAAAGCCACCACCCCAACAGCAGGCAGCAACGGTGCCGACCATCCTCGGACCAACTTTCTCCAACCATTTACCTGCCACCGCTGCGGATAAACCGAGAAAAACAATAGCAACAGTAAAAACCCAAACAACACTTTTTAAAGACCAATCATCCGCGGCACTGGTGACGACCCCAAGGCGTTTGATTAAAGAAGGATTGAATAGACTCCATGCATAAACGGAGCCGATGCAAAGGTGAATTCCTAAAGCAGCAGGGGCAATCAACCAGCGGTTAAAGCCTTCTTTGGCTACGATGTGTTGTTTATACAATTTATCAAGCATGAAATGATAACTCCCCTGTCAGGATTCATATGTGCTTATTCATTACTCAACACATATAGGCAGACTTTTATTTTAAATTATTTTTATGCCATATTTTTAAGAAACATTGAAAAAGTTTAATTTGACTAACTCAGGATAATCAGTATTCTGCGCGATTGAAAGTATTAGGTGCCAACTGTGTCATCACAGTTGTCTTAAACGGGAAGTCGGTGCGTATTTTTACTATTCCGACGCTGCCCCCGCAACGGTAGACGAGTTAAAATTTATTCATTAAGTCACTGTGTCGTAAGTCTAAAAACGATATGGGAAGGCGAATAAATCAATGCCTAGCATTACTTGTAAGCCCGGAGACCGGCCTGATATTACTAGACCACGCTGCGGGCGGCTGTGAAGGCTATTATTCTGTATACAAAATTCTCTGTAGACACCATATTAGCTCTTAGTTACTCCCAGCATAAATATAATCAATTGGTGCGGCGGGCATCACGGGAGTTTTATCTAATGTTACGTTTCAGTATTTTATTAAGTTGTTTTTCCATACTTATTTCACTTTCACTTCAGATATCAGCAGAAGCTATTAATAGTTATGACGAACTGGTTGTGACGGCTTTCAGAACACCAACACAACTCGATGCTATTGGCAGTGCATACACAATCATTACTGCTGAAGACATTGAAAACAGACAAGCACTGACGGTATCGGATTTATTACGCACAGTCCCTGGCATTGAAATTGATCGTAGTGGTCCAGTTGGGACATTTACAACGTTACGTATGCGCGGAGGAGAAAGTAACCATACATTAATCATTATCGATGGTGTGGTCGTTAATGATGAATCACTAGGAAGCATCTATAATTTTGCCGACTTGTTGACGACAGACATTGAGCGTATCGAAGTCATCCGCGGTCCGCAAAGCGCCGTATGGGGTAGTGAAGCACTCTCCGGTGTAATTAATATTATTACTAAAAAAGGTGCTGGCAAAACGGCCATTACGGCAAACTTAGAAGGTGGTTCGTTCAATAGCAAAAGGGTTAGCGGTAGTATTTCTGCTGGCACAAAACGCTATGACTACAAGTTAAGTGCGAGTAAATTCAATACCAAAGGTACAGACATTGATTTAACTAGCGACAAGGACGGTTATGATAATAACCGTTTGGGATTTAGCGGCAGTTTTAGGCCGAATGATAAACTTGATATTAGTTCATCGCTCAATCATACAAACTCAGAGAATGAGTTTGATAATTGTACTCTTGTGAATACCAGTACGGATGTTTGTGAATCTTCAAATGATTTTACTTATGGATCATTAAAAGTTACTCATAACTCCTTTGATTATCATTGGCAAAACAGCCTTAAAACAACGTTCAAACTGATTGATCATGAAAACTTTGCAAACAATACTCAATCAGCAGCTCAGTCGTCAAATGAATACAATATAGCCCTGCAAAGTTCGGTGTTCTTTAAAACTTCTCAATTTCTAGATGCCAACCATGCTTTTACATTGGCTTATGAATTTGAATCAACCGATACCAGTTCGATTAATTTCGGAACATTTGGTACAACGGCAAGTGTAGATCAAGATAATACTGTTCACAGCTTTATTTCAGAGTACCGGATTTCGTTTCTGGAACGATTACATCTCTCTGTCAGTGGTCGTCATGACGATCAAAGTCTGCATGACGAATTTACTACTTATCGAACAACAGCCGCGTTTGTTATCCCTGAAACCAACTCGCGGCTTCATGCTAGTTACGGCACCGGCTTTAAAAACCCGACTATTGGGGATACAACCAGTGTCTTTGGGACGACTTTTTTAGGTAATCCAAACCTGATCCCGGAAACATCAAGAAGTTGGGATGCGGGTATCGAACAGTCTTTGTTCAATGATCGAATTATTTTTGATGCCACTTATTTTCAGGAGAGACTGGAAGATGAAATATCTACAAACTTTTTAGCCCCTACGTTTACTACAGCTGAAACCATTAACTTATCAGGCATCAGTAAACGCAGAGGTTATGAACTTTCTTTGACTGCCAGCCTGACAGATAAGACGGATCTAAGTGCTTCTCATACCTATACGGATTCTGTGCAGGATCAAAAGGGTACCGGTACATTTACGCGTGAGGTAAGACGACCGCCACATATTACCAGTCTTAATTTAAACCATCGGTTTTATGAAGATCGCGCCAATTTTAATATTGATCTATTTCATAATGGTGATGATCGAGATACAGGTAGTAAATTAATAAAACAATACACATTGGTTAATCTTGCTGCATCTTTCGATGCTACAAAATACGTAAACCTATATGCCAAAATAGATAACCTGACCAATCAAGTCTATCAATCACCCATCGGTTTTTTCTCCAGTGGTATTGCCGCTTATGCAGGTATCAATTTGACCCTAAATCCGTAATAATAATGGACATTAAATGTTGTCGTTTAACTGGAGTATTTCTATGAATAAGTTTTTAACTGAAAAACATGGCCTGTTTTATTTATTGATTATCATGGTAGTGGTGACACGCTTATTACCACACCCTATGGGTTTTACTCCTGTTGGTGCTTTAGGTCTATTTGCTGGCGCATATGTGATGAATCGTCGGGCATGGTTAATCCCCATTGCGGTTTTGCTCATTAGTGACATTTTCCTAGGTTTTTATAACCCCGCCATCATGCTTTCTGTTTATGTAAGTTTTGCATTGAGTGCAGTATTAGGACGTTATGTTTTATCTAAAAAACGAAGCGTTCTTAGAATAGGTGGTTCGGCTGTAGGTTCTGCAACAATCTTATTCGTATTGTCCAATTTCACCTTATGGGCTACTGGCTTGTATTATCCTTTAACGATGGAAGGATTAACCTTATGCTTTATAAAGGCAATCCCATTCTATGGCAATTCATTATTGGGTGACTTAATCTATGCTGCTGTTTTATTTGGTACCTATGAAGGTGTGAAGCAATGGTTTGATCAAGAGGCTAGTCCAACTATCGTATGAAGCGTGTTGTGCTTTCCTGGAGTTCAGGCAAAGACTCTGCCTGGACTCTTTTTCAATTGCAACAGACAGAAGGTGTTGTAATTGTTGGGTTATTAACAACAATTAATTCTGAGTTTAATCGCGTTGCTATGCATGCAGTTCGAGAAGAATTGTTAGATGCTCAAGCTGAAGCAGCCGGCTTGCCACTTTTTAAAGTGCCACTTCCTTGGCCATGTTCAAATACTGATTATGAAGATGCGATTAGAACTGCATTTGATGAGCTAAGGCTTGAACATAATGCAACTCATGTTGCTTATGGGGATTTATTTCTTGAGGACGTAAGGCAATATCGAATTGATTTGATGAAGGGGTCAAAATTAACACCTTTATTTCCGATATGGGGATTAAACACTACCTCACTTGCAGATGATATGTTATCAAGTGGCTTGTCTGCTTACTTAACATGTGTAGATCCAAAACAACTCCCGGAAAAATTTTCGGGACATAAATACGATAACACTTTTTTATCCCAATTAGATAACAATGTTGACCCCTGCGGTGAAAATGGTGAATTTCATACTTTTGTTTATTCAGGCCCAATGTTTGAATCAGATGTGCCCATTACAATTGGTGATTCAGTTAAAAGAGATGGGTTTGTCTTCACCGACCTAACGTTAGCGGATTAAATAATATTATGAGGATTGTATCTTTATTGCCAAGCGCCACAGAAATAATCTGTCAGGTAGGTTTGGGGGAATATCTTGTTGGCGTGAGCCATGAATGTGACTATCCTCCTTTTGTTAAAGAACTGCCCAATGTGACTGAAAGTCTAATACCGAAAAATGCCTCTAGTATAGAAATCGATGTCGCGGTACGAAAACAATTACTCACAGAAAAAGCCATCTACCATCTAGATATGGGCGTGCTTAAAGAATTAAAACCTGATTTTATTATTACGCAATCGCTATGTGAAGTTTGTGCTGTGGCTGAAGATGAAGTTTTAGAAGCCATTTGTGAACTTCCTGGTGATACGCAAATAATTAATCTTGAGCCGATGACGCTAGAAGATGTCTTTAATACATTGTTGTTGGTAGGAGAAGAAACAAATTTTAAACAACGGGCCAGATTGGCTGTCGATAAACTCAAGGAACGTGTTGAATCTGTTATTGAAATAACTGAAAAAAATATTCCGTTAAATGCAAAACCAAAACTTGTATTTCTTGAGTGGTTGAACCCCTTATTTAATGCTGGGCATTGGACGCCAGAATTGATTGAATATGCTGGCGGGATTAGCCTGTTAGGTAACAAGCACAAGCCTTCAAACACTATCTCTTGGGATAGTGTTGTTGACATAAACCCCGATGTTTTATTTGTTGCATGTTGTGGTTACAATTTAGAACGAACACTTTTGGATATGCCTATTCTTGAGATGAAAAATGAATGGGCTAATTTAATAGCTCCAAATCAAAACCAAGTCTTCGTGACTGATGGCAATGCTTATTTCAGTCGGCCAGGACCGCGGCTAATTGATGGGCTAGAGATTATGGCTCATGCATTACATCCTGATGTACATGGTTTACCAGGAGGTTTATTGCCGGCATTAAATTATATGGGAAATTAATTATGGGTAACAGATTAAGCGCAATCTATACAAAAACAGGAGATGATGGCACTACAGCTTTAGGTAATGGTGAACGCATTGACAAATCAAATATTCGTGTTGACGTAATGGGAGATGTCGATGAACTAAATAGTATCTGCGGTGTGCTAGGCGCGAGCGGCATTCCCGATGATGTCTCTGGCTATTTACTCAACATACAGCATCGATTGTTTGATATCGGTGGTGAACTGGCAATACCCGGCAATGCGGCCATTGATCCTGTTAGTGTCGATAGGTTGGAAGAACTCATCGATACTTACAATGAAGATTTGCCGGCCTTAAAAGAATTTATTCTACCTGGCGGGTCACTATCTGCGTCAGTTTGTCATTTAGCGAGGAGCGTGTGTCGAAGAGTGGAACGTAATTTAGTCTCTATGGGTAGAAATGAATACATTAATCCAGAATCATTGCGTTATATTAACCGACTTTCTGATCTGTTTTTTGTATTAGCGAGAGTGCTAAATCAAGAAAAAGGGGGTAAAGAAATATTTTGGGATAGCGAACGATTGAAACGTTCGGTTTAATTACTAATACTTTTTTTCTAGCTCCATGATGCGTCCTTCACGTTTCATATTTAGCTTTCCTAAAAACGACATGCCAAGCAGAGTGATTACAGGGAAATCACCTTCGTGTACAACACCTTCTATATTTCGTAATTCGATGTTGCCGATCCGTACTCTTTTTAAATTAACGATATAGATTTCATCTTTCCCCGAAGCTGTATATGAAACCCCTTTTTTGCCTATTAATTTGTAATCTATACCAAGGCGCTTGGCAATATTGCTATTCATCGAAACAGCACTAGCACCTGTGTCGACAACAAAGTGCACAGAAAACCCATTAATACTTCCACTAAGGCTATACATGCCCCCGCTATCGGGAGCTAGGATAAGTTTTTCACCACTAGTAGGTTTTTTAGCCTTGTTAGTGCCAAAATGTGAGCCTAAAGTATAGTTTTTTTGTATCCCATCAACTTCAATAATCGCCTCTTTGCTATTTGCTTCAACCAACAAAACACCTTCAGGGCTAGGGGTGTCTTTTATCAGTACACGGCGTTCCCCATCGATGGTCACAATAGCTTTGTTTTTAAAAAGTCCATTAATAATAATCTTTTCAACCGCGATTGCAGGGTTACTTGCAAATAAGGCAAAGAAAAACAATGCAAAAACAAATTGATTTTTCGTAGAACGGCTCATTAATTTATGATTAACCAAATGCGTAAATTTATTATTTATCTTTAAATTATTAAATGTAATGATTAAATAATTAATCTTACATAAATTATTTAATTAAAATGATTATTATTCTAAAGCCTGATACAGATAAAACTAGCATTGAATATGCTGATTTAATCGCCTATCTCGATAATCTACCTAATATTACGGTTCGCATGCACGAGGAGTTGGGTGAACAGCAGCGTTTGACTGAATTTTATCTCGTTGGCGACACCATGCCTCTTGATGACGCTCATATTAGTAATTTTCCTTTGGTTGAAAGAGTCGTCCGCGTATCGAGAGAATATAAAGTTTTGGGTCGACATAATGAAGATGTTCGCACCAATTATTTTGATTATAACGGGGTCAGGTTTGGTCAGGATGAATTTCATGTGTTTGCTGGTCTTTGTGCTGTTGATACGCCTGAGCATGTTGAAATCGTGATGAAGGCTTTAAAAGAGCTAGGTTTAAATTGCACGCGGATGGGCGCGTATAAACCACGTACAAATCCTTATTCATTTCAGGGGTATGGCAAAAAATGTCTGCCTTATGTTTTTGAATTGGCGGGCAAATACGATATCAAAGTGATCGCAATGGAGATCACTCATGACGTTCACATCGAGGAGATTAGTAATGCACTCGAGCAAGCTGGAAACCCTAGTGGAGTTATGTTGCAAATTGGCACCCGAAACACTCAGAATTTTGAATTATTGAAAGCGGTAGGGCGCCAACGAGAATTTCCGGTATTAATAAAACGTGGGTTTGGGATCACACTAGAAGAGTCATTGAATGCCGCAGAATATCTGGCCAGTGAAGGCAATCATAATATTGTTTTCTGTCTACGAGGGATGAAAACAAACATGGGAGACCCACATCGTAACCTTGTGGATTTTGCCCATGTGCCGGTAGTTAAACGATATACACATATGCCGGTTTGCATTGATCCGTCTCATTCCGTTGGTTCGCGTGAAACTGGTCCAGAAGGGATTTCAGATGTTATGCATGCCGCAGCACAAGGTGTCATTGCTGGTGCAAACATGGTGCTCGCTGATTTTCACCCGGACTCTACAAAAGCTTTGGTTGATGGCCCACAAGCATTAAAGATGAATGAGTTAGAGTGGTTTGTTGAAGATTTGCAAATTGCCAGAGATGCATTTTTGGCACGCAAACAATGTTGTGATAAACACAACAAATAATCGACTTATATTGTAATTTCTTTGTGTTTTGGAATAGTGCTTATGTTCCAGTTTTTGATCGACCAATTTAATAAAGAGTCAAGGTCGGAATCAATAGCTTCGGATGGAGGTGACTGCCCAAGAAACTGAAGCGCCTCGAAAATTACTTTAGAAGGCTTTTCAATTTCGATTGCTGCTGCATGAGATTGTTTGCTTATTTTACTACCATCTTCATTCGTTGCGATAGGCAAATGAAGATACCTTGGCGTAGGGAATCCAAGGAGTTGTTGTAAGTATATCTGTCTTGGCGTTGAGTCAAGCAGGTCTGTACCCCTGACTATTTCATTGATGCCTTGTTCAGCATCGTCAACAATAACCGCAAGATGATAAGCAAAAAGTCCATCAGTACGTTTAATAATGAAGTCACCAATATCAGACTCTAACAGCTGTGTATATTCGCCTTGTAATAGATCACAAACAGTAATTGGTTGATTATTAGTTGTAATGCGAATTGAACGCCCTGTTAGTCCATTAGCGACGCCACTACGACAAGTCCCCGCATATGGTTTATTTGACACTTCCTTACGAGTACATGAGCAAGGAAAAGTGAAGCCAAGAGAAGTTAAGGTTTCGAGGGCGGCCTCATATGCCTGAGTTCGCTGGCTTTGATAAATAACCTCACCATCCCAAGTTAAGCCTATAGATTCTAATTGACTGAGAATAAGCTTATCTGATCCCGGGGTTGTGCGAGGCAGATCTACATCTTCTATTCGAAGCAGCCATTTCCCTTTGTGTTGTCTGGCTTGTAGATAACTGGCTAATGCAGCAATGGTAGAACCGAAATGAAGAGGGCCGCTTGGCGATGGAGCAAAGCGGCCACGATATTCAGATCTAGTATTCGAATCAATAATTAAAACAAGTCAACCTAGTTGACGTTCTTTAATTTCGTCTAGCGTTTTACAATCAATACATTGTGTTGCGGTTGGTCTTGCTTCCAGTCTACGCACACCGATTTCAATACCACATACATCGCAATAGCCGTAATCGCCACTATCTAAAGTTAATATCGCTTCATCAATTTTACGAATTAGTTTTCTTTCACGGTCCCGTGTGCGAAGTTCAAGAGCAAACTCTTCTTCTTGTGACGCTCTATCACTTGGGTCTGGAAAATTTGATGCTTCATCTTGCATATGATGAACAGTTCGATCAACCTCTTCCATTAAGTCACGTTTCCATACATTAAGTATTTCACGAAAATGTTCTGTTTGTTCCGCTCCCATATATTCTTCACCTTTTTTTTCTGTATAGGGAGCAACTTTTGTTCTCTTGTTTGTTTTACTTATCTTGTCTTTTTTGGTGTTGATCTTGGTTACTTTTGCCATTCCTTCATTTTTCTTCTTGGTAGATTTAACGGGTTGTTTTTTTGCAACAGCTTTTTTCTTGGCAACTTTCTTTTTAGGAGTTGTTTTTTTCTGAGCGACTTTCTTTTTGGGCGCAGTTTTTTTCTTGGATACCTTCTTTTTCACAGGCACCTTTTTCTTGGTGGTTTTCTTCTTGGCGACCTTCTTCTTAGGCACCTTCTTTTTCACAGGCACCTTCTTTTTAGTCACTTTCTTTTTAGCAGTTTTTTTACTCGTTTTCTTCTTGGTAGCCATTCCAAGTCTCCGGCCAATAAAAATCAGCGTGCATCTATACCAGAAAGGTAGTGTCGAAGCAATTCATGATTGATAAATAACATTCATGAACTTAGCTCCGGGGATTCGACAAACATACGAGTTGCCCCGGCAACAGCTACTGGCATAGCTAAAAAATTAATAACCGGAATCATCGTTAAAAGCATGACCCCAGAACCAAAACCAAATGCAAGCTGGCGATTTAATCTGAATTTTTCGCGCTGCTGCTTAAAGTCAATATCATGGTTCCCCATCGGATAATCTCCGTACTCAATAGTTAACATCCATGCGGTAAACAAAAACCATATGAATGGTGCCGCCACGTTAACTATAGGCAATAAGAATAGTATCAAAAGAGGTGTCGCCCGGATAATGAAATATAGAATTTTTTGAAACTCAGACTTAAGTGCCAAGATCACAACCTCTATAAGTGCTTGCTCGTTTTCAGATATTATTTCACGGCCCGTTAGTGATCGCTCTACAGCAGCTGACAAAAAACCATTAAATGGAGCACCAATCAAATTGGCGATGATAGAAAAACAAAAGAAAACTATTGCTAAGGCAATAACCACAAATATAGGCCAAAGCAACCAGGTCAACCACTCTAACCATTGCCATTGGACTAAAAGGGTATCAATCAATTCATTTAGCGAATTGGCGCCATATATGATCGCAGTGGTAAATAAAAGACTATTTATGAGCAGGGGAATAAGGACATACACGCGAATGCCTGGTTTCAGGATCAATTTAAACCCAGAGAGCAAGTAGTGAACGCCCAATCGAAATTGTTTCATGTACAAGTACCTTATTTAAGGCAAAGAAACGGGTGTTTTAGCTGCCCAGCCATCTTTAATATGATCGACAACCACGGTGGTATAAATACCACCTCGAACATTGAAGATTGCTGTCAATCTCATATACCGTGGGGATGTCGCTGTAACTAGATCATCCAGTATTTTATTAGTAACAGCTTCATGAAAAGCGCCTTGGTCGCGGTAGGACCAGACATAAAGTTTTAATGCCTTGAGTTCTATACATAGATCGTCTGGAATATACTCAATTTCCAGTGTTGCAAAATCAGGCTGACCCGTTTTTGGACATAAACATGTAAATTCAGGCACATCTATCCTGATAGTAAAATCACGTTCAGGTTTCGGATTTGGAAATGTTTCAAGTGTATCAGTAGCTTGACTAGACATTCGGTAAAACTCTCTTTAGTTACAACAAAACGAACGATATCATAGTTCATTTATAATGTTGTTACATGTCTTATTCGTTATTCTTGAAATATGCAATATATTTATAAATATCAATTAATTACAGAATTAATATAAAGTTAATTATAGATTTAATTTTAGCTTGGACAGCGGCTTGAATCTCTAGTATTGTATCGCCCCATGCGTTTGTGCAATATAAAACTTTCAGGCTTTAAATCCTTTGTAGATCCAACCAATCTTATCATTCCCGGCAGTCTTGTTGGTGTGGTCGGGCCAAATGGCTGTGGCAAATCAAACATCATTGATGCTGTCACTTGGGTGATGGGGGAAAGTTCTGCAAAACATCTGCGCGGTGAATCATTAACAGACGTTATTTTTAGTGGTTCGAGCGCCAGGCAACCTGTCAGCCAAGCCTCTGTAGAACTGATTTTTGATAACACCGAGAAAAAGTTGGGTGGGCAGTATGCCAGTTACAATGAGATTTCAGTCAAGCGCCAGATTAATCGAGATGCCGTTTCAACTTATTTTTTAAATGGCACGCGTTGCCGCCGAAGAGACATCACTGCGATTTTTCTTGGAACAGGTCTGGGCCCCCGTAGTTACGCCATCATTGAACAGGGCATGATTTCAAGATTGATTGAGGCAAAACCCGAAGAATTAAGAGTATTTATCGAAGAAGCTGCCGGAATATCAAAATACCGTGAACGTCGTCGAGAAACTGAAAACCGCATCAGGCATACGAAAGAAAATATTGAACGATTAACCGATATTCGTGAAGAATTAGAAAAGCAGTTAAACCATTTACAACGACAAGCAAAAGCGGCGGAACGTTATAAAAACCTGAAGCAGGATCAGCGCAAGATAAGTGCTGAATTACTCGCATTGAACTGGCGCGATCTGAATAATGAAATGGATTTGCTCAAGGAAGAATCGACAAAAAGAGAAAATGCTGTAGAAGCCTCTATTGCAAAAGTACGTGAAACAGAAGCAGAGATAGAAAAACATCGAGATGGCTTGAGCGAAGCCAATCAACGCTTTAATAATACGCAGTCTGAATATTATAAAGTGGGCAGCGATATCTCCCAGTACGAACAAAAACTACAGCATACCCGAGAAAAAATCACCTCAATAGAAATAGAACTTGAGTCGGCTAGAAAAGCGCATGCTGATACGAACAGGCAACATGAACAAGATAAAGTTGAGTATGAAAAACTTCATGCTGAATTAGCAAGTCTCGAACCAAAACTTAATGGCTCAAGAGACGATAGTAATAAAGCATATGAAATCCTTAATAACGCTGAAGAAGCCATGCAAGGGTGGCAAACTGAATGGGATACATTCAATGAATCATTTTCTGAGTTTGCTAAACAAGAGCAAATCGATAAAACACGCTTGGAACACCTCGAATTTGGTCTCGATGAACTTGCCGAACGCAGGGTTATGTTAGAACAGGAAATATTAAAGTTTGAAGAATCAGAATTAAATAATAGTATTCAGCATTTAATCAACACCTTAAAAGAAGAAGAAGATAAACAAACCGCATTATTAAAGTTACATTCTGACAAACAAAATATAGTTAAAGAATATCGAGAAAAAGTCAGGGCTTTATCAACGGATCTTGATGCAGCTCGTCAAAAATATCAGCATTTAAAAGGTCGTTTAGCTTCCCTGGAAACATTACAACAATCTGTTGTAGATGATAATCAAGAATTAAGTGCCTGGTTACAAGAACATAATCTGGATCAACAACAACGCCTTTCTCAATCAATAAAAATTGATCCAAAATGGGCGCATGCATTGGAAACGGTCATAGGTAGTCATCTGCATGATATCTGTGTAAATGATATTAGTGCTTATTTAGATCGATTAGAGTTAGCCCCGGGTAAAATCGGACTTATTAACTCGGTTAGCAAGAATGCTCCAAGCGATTCAACTGAACATTCTCGCCTAATAGACCAAATTACAACTGATATTCGAATTCCCTCAGTGCTCGAAAATGTATTTCTTGCGAACTCCTCTGAAGAAGCTAGCAAAATGTTATCTAGCTTATCTGTTGGGCAAAGTGTTGTAACGGAGAAGGGCGTTTGGATGAGCCATGAATGGGTTATTGTTAATAATGCTAACGATACCAGTGATGGTGTTCTGAATCGAGAAGCAGAAATCACTGAACTCAAGCAAAATCTTGAGCAGAGTGAAGCAGAAATTAAAATTATAGAAATTGAATTACAGACTAATGAGACTGTTCTCGAAGATGCCGAACTAACGCTTGATAAGCAGCAAGCTTCATTAAGTAGTCAACAGCAAGAGATCTCCAATGTAAGAGCCAAATTAGCATCTTCTCAAACTGAATCTGAGCAACAAACTATTCGCTATCAACAATTTGTTGAGGAACGTGATTTAAATCAAGAGCAAAACCAGGCAGATAAAATTGAAATTAATTCTATAAAACAACGTTTGGAACAAATTGCTAAAGATAAGATTCAACTGCAAGAACAGCGGACTGAATTATCAAATGTAAAAGAACAGCACCGAGAATCCTTGAATACTGCAAGGACACGTTGGCAAGAAACTCATAACGAGAGTCACGGGATTGCATTACAGCTCGAGTCATACAGCTCACGACGAGCATCATATGAACAAGCGATCAAGCGAAATGATATACAAGTCTCTCAATTATCAGCCAAAATTAATGAATTAGAAAAAAGCTTGTCAGAAAACAAGTCACCCATTAATGAGCTACAAGAAAAAATTGAAATTTGTCTGAAAGATAAAATCCATGCTGAAAAGAATCTCAGCGATGCGAGAGCAAATGTGCAAGCTATCGAAGGCAAGATGAGAGAGTTAGAACAAGACAAGCATAAATATGAGCAAGGCTTGGAGAATCTTCGTTCAGATTTAGAAAAAGCAAAACTAGGTGTAAACAGTTGCCAGGTAAGACTTGAAACAGTTGAAGGACAATTGTCTGCAGAAGAGCAAAATGCAAAAGAATTGCTAGAAACCATGGAAGAGGGTGCTAATCAGGAAGACTGGAACAACCAATTAGAGGCACTGGATCGCAAAATCCAACGATTAGGCCCCATCAATCTTGCCGCTATTGACGAGTACACTCAAAATTCCGAGCGTAAAACATATCTTGATAGCCAGCATAAAGATTTAATTGAGGCATTAACGACACTAGAAAATGCTATTAACAAGATTGACAAAGAAACAAGAACTCGTTTTAAAGAAACATTCGATGAGCTTAATACAAATGTTAAGGAAATGTTCCCAAAACTATTTGGTGGCGGGCATGCATACCTTGAACTAACAGGTGATGATTTATTGCAAACTGGCGTTGCCATAATGGCTCGTCCTCCAGGAAAGAAAAACAGCAATATCCATTTGTTGTCAGGTGGTGAAAAAGCGTTAACCGCCGTTGCGCTAGTCTTCGGAATATTTAAACTGAACCCTGCTCCTTTTTGTATTTTAGACGAAGTTGATGCCCCTCTTGATGATACTAATGTAGGTCGCTTTAGTGAATTGGTTAAATCGATGTCCGATGAAGTGCAATTTATTTTTATAACGCATAACAAGATAACAATGGAAATAGCCAATCAACTCCTGGGGGTTACAATGCATGAGGCCGGCGTGTCGCGCCTTGTATCAGTGGATATGGACGAGGCCGTTGAGATGGCAGCAACTGCCTAAAAACCATCTCGAATGGTTTGTTTTTAGCTTTGAGTGTCTGCGTTACTACTGTTATCCTGTTTCAATTAATAAACACCGTGAGCCTTAAGTGCCTATGGATAAGTTGCGCCTAACATTATTAATAGTTGGATGTTTTATAGTCCTGGGCATTTATCTATGGGAAATATTTTATAGACCAAGCCCAAAGAAAAAGACAGACATTCTTGATGCCGTTGACGAAATCCCCGATGTTCCATTAACACCATTAAACAATGAGCCGGAAGAATATTCTACCGTAATGGCAGACCTTAGTAGTCTATTAACTCAATCTAGAAATCAAACTACAATTGAAACTACCCCTGTTGAACCAGTAATTACACCAACACCTCGTGTAAGCAACCATGAAAATGCTGACGTTGAACCGCCACTACCGCTTGACATGAGTGTTAAAGATTACGAATCAAAACGCTCTGAAAACGATGACTATGATGTATTTGCGGCAATAGAAGAAGACATTCAAGAACAAAAAGATGAAATAAGGCCAGAGGCACCTGAACAAAAAGCAGATGCCCCAAAAATAAATCAAAACAGCGACGATCTATTAGTGTTGTATATTACTAGTCCCTTGCCGACATTATTTAATGGGTTATCGATCAGTAAAGCCGCTGATGAAATCGGAATGGTCTATGGTCACATGAATGTTTTTCATCACTTTGGACCAGGGAAGCTACATTCAGGACAGCCATTATTTAGTGTTGCTAATATGCATGAACCCGGCTCATTTGACCTTGGACGCATGGCAGATTTAAAGACAAAAGGTATTGTTTCCTTTATGTATTCACCTGCCTCAATTGATGCTAGCGTAGTGTTTGAATTGTATTTGAATACCACACAACGAATGGCGGAATTGTTAGGTGGAGATATCCGCACCCCTGATAACGAAATTCTAAATGCCACTTCTATAAATGCACTGCGTAACAAAGCAGCATCCTTTTCTGAACATTAATAACCTAAATGCAATTGAAACAAGCCAGCCAAAGGGCAGAGACTTTACGACAAACAATCAACAAGCATAATTATCAATATTACGTATTAGATGATCCATTAATAACGGACCATGAGTATGATAAATTGATGCAAGAATTAATTGAACTAGAAACTAACTTTTCAAGTTTAATTACTCCCGACTCTCCAACTCAACGGGTTGGGTCGTCTCCTGTTTCAGAATTAAAAGAAGCGAAGCATCGAATACCAATGCTGTCATTGGCAAATGCATTCAATGAAAACGAAATGCGAGCTTTTGATAAAAAAATAAAAGAAAAATTATCCGTTAACTCGCTAGTCTTTTCTGGGGAAACAAAATTTGATGGATTGGCAGTTAATATCTTGTATGAGAATGGTTCATTAATTACCGCCGCTACACGCGGGGACGGTTCAGTAGGTGAAGACGTCACACACAATATACGGACGATCCTACATATTCCGCTAAGTCTTACAGGAAAAAAAATTCCTCAGTCGTTAGAAGTAAGAGGTGAAGTGGTTATGACTCATAAAGGGTTTGCCGCATTAAATGAGAGACAACGTGAAAAAAATGAAAAGGTTTTTGCTAACCCGCGTAATGCAGCAGCAGGTTCTTTACGCCAATTAGATTCAAGGGTGGCAGCACAACGTCCTTTATCCTTCTTTGCTTATGGTATAGGTGACTATAAAGGTAATATAGATTTAACTAGCCATACAAGTATTCTGCGGCAATTAAAAGAATGGGGTTTACCTGTTTCATCTGAAACAAGAAAACTGGATGATATCGAAGCATGCCTGAGCTATTACAATGATATTGGAAAGCGTAGATCTCAATTAGCACATGATATTGATGGTGTTGTTTTCAAGGTAGATAACATATCTCAACAAAAGGAACTTGGCTTTGTATCACGAGCACCACGTTGGGCAATAGCTTATAAATTTCCTCCTTTAGAAGAGATAACACAGTTGCTCGATATTGAAATTCAAGTTGGACGTACAGGCGTCTTAACACCTGTTGCGCGATTATCTCCGGTCAAAGTTGCCGGTGTGACAGTAACTAATGCGACGTTACATAATACCGACGAAATTAAACGTAAGGATATCAAAATTGGTGACTGGGTCTATGTCCGTCGCGCAGGTGATGTTATCCCGGAAATAGTAGCTGTTATAAAAGAGCGACGTGCCGATGTTTCTGAGTTTTTCATGCCTGTATGTTGTCCTGTTTGTGGCTCTAACGTCGTACGACAAGAAGGGGAGGCTGTTTATCGTTGCATGGGGGGAATTTCCTGTTCTGCTCAAAACATTCAGGCAATTATTCATTTTGCGACACGCAAGGCAATGGATATTGATGGCTTAGGAGACAAACTGGTTGTTCAACTAACCGAATCTGGCTTAATTAGTACTGTTGCGGATCTTTACTCGTTATCACAAGTACAAGTAGCTAGTCTTGAAAGAATGGGGGTTAAGTCAGCAAAAAACTTAATTCTTGCGCTTAATAAGAGTAAAAAAACAACGTTGCAACGTTTTATCTATGCACTGGGAATCCGAGAAGTCGGTGAAGCTACAGCACGCACACTCGCGACAAGATACAAGTCGCTAGAGTTAATAGGGCAAGCTACGATTGAGGAACTAGAAACGATACCTGACATAGGGCCAGTTGTTGCGCTCAATATATATAGTTTTTTTCAACAGAAACATAATCTGGAAATAATTCAGCGCTTACTATCTGCTGGCATTCATTGGAAGAATGATGAGAACAATATAAATCTTATTCTAGACGGAATGTCCTTTGTTCTTACTGGTAGTTTGCAGACAATGACACGAGAAGGAGCAAAAGAAAGGTTGATATCTTTAGGAGCAAAAGTCACCGGTAGCGTTTCAAAGAAAACAAACTATCTTGTTTATGGAGAGAATCCTGGGAGCAAATATGACAAGGCCATCAAATTAGGAATCAGAACATTGAACGAAGAATCATTTATAAAAATGATTGAAAAAGAGGAATAGTATATTCAATAATGAAACTTTCTTTAAGATGCTACGCGATTACGACCATTGTTTTTTGCTGAGTAAAGTAGTTCATCGGCGCGTTCAATAAAATCAATAATACTTTCGCCTTCTTGCATCTGAGTCAGGCCGATTGAGACTGTAGTCTTAATTTTAATTTTATTGTATTCAAACTCCATCTCCTCAACATTTTTTCTCATACGTTCGGCCAGTAACGATGCGCCTTCGGTTCCCGTGTTTCTGAGAAGCACTGAAAATTCTTCACCGCCATAGCGAAAAAGAATGTCGCTCCGGCGTAAGCATTTCATTATGCTATCTGCAAAACTTCTTAAGATGGCGTCGCCAACTGTATGGCCGTAATTATCATTTATATCTTTAAATTTATCCAAATCTAACATCATTAATGTCAAATTATGCTTATGACGTGCTGAAAATTCCATTTCTTGTTCGATTGATTTATCAAAAGCGGCGCGATTATTTACTCCGGTCAATGGATCAATATAGGCTTTTTCTACAGCTTGCTTGTAAAGTAGCGCATTTCTTAATGGATAAATCAGTGCCGAGATTAAACTTTCAATTTTCTGGATTTCGACCTCGACAAATTTGGTGTTTCTGGAAATAGTTACTTGACCAAGGCTTTTCCCAAATAGGACTAAACGGTAGTTAGAACTATGTAGGGCAACATTGCCGATATCATATTTGATATTTTCATTTACATTCTCATAACTAAAATGATCATGGGGCACTATCGCGGCCAACTCCTCGTCAAAAAGTTCAACTAACCTTTCTAATTCAAGAGTACTTTGTAGTACGCCCATTACATGAATAGACATGTTAGTCACGTCAGTCATGTTCTCTGGGTAAGAGATCATTAAATGCGAATTTTGAATACCGGGTGACTCTTTAATATCTGTAATATCGGCCATATGTTCCACTGAAGACGTCATAATATTTTATTAATAGTTTACATGAATCGAAGAATGCAAAAGAAATGCCAAGAGCAGGCATGATTTGCAATTACTACATGTAATTAGATTTGTTACTTTCACAATAATACAGTGTGGCTAATTGAATAGTATAATTGTATTCAGGCTGCAATGTGGCCATTTTCCGATGTTTCAGCTTCAATAATGGTATTTTCACCTTTATCGGAAATTGCTGCGACTGGGAAATCTGTTGTGAAATGGAGACCTCTGCTTTCCCTACGTTTGAGTGCAGACTCAATGATCAGCTCCGCGACGACCGCCAAATTACGTAACTCGACTAAATCCTTGCTTATCCTGAAATTCCCATAGTAATCAGTAATCTCCGACTTTAACAACGCAATCCTGTGCTGCGCACGTTGCAATCGTTTAGTCGTTCTCACAATACCGACGTAGTCCCACATAAATCGACGTATTTCATCCCAGTTATGACTAACTACGACTTCCTCATCCGAATTAGTGACTCGACTCTCGTCCCATTCAAGCAGTTTTCCAGGCATTTTAACAACGGCCAATGATTGCCGGATAGCGTCAGAAGCGGCATGAGCAAAGACGACACACTCTAAAAGGGAGTTACTCGCCATTCGATTTGCGCCATGCAAACCGGAACAACTAGTCTCACCTATAGCGTATAAGCCTGAAATATCGGTTTGACCGTCCTGATTAATCATTACACCACCACATGTATAGTGCGCGGCAGGAACAACGGGTATAGGCATTTGTGACATATCGATCCCGAGATCAAGACACCGTTTATTAATCGTCGGAAAATGCTCTTCAATAAACGCAGACGATTTATGCGAAATATCAAGATACACACAATCATGACCTAAGCGTTTCATCTCATAATCAATTGCGCGGGCAACAACATCTCTGGGCGCCAACTCTTCACGTTGATCATAACGATGCATAAAAGTTTCGCCATTTTGCAAAACTAATTTTGCACCTTCTCCCCGCAATGCTTCGGAGATAAGAAAGGATTTTGCCATGGGATGATAAAGGCAGGTTGGATGAAATTGAATAAATTCCATGTTTGCGATACGACAACCTGCACGCCATGCCATGGCAATACCATCGCCAGTGCAACTATCGGGATTGCTAGTGTAAAGATAGGCCTTGCCTGCCCCACCGCTTGCCAAGACGACATTCTTTGCACTGAAAACCATGACATTATTATCTTCAATATCAAGAACATATGCACCGAGACAGCGATTTTTAGAATTTGTTAATTTATTTGTCGTGATTAAATCAACCGCAATATGGTGTTCGAATAGATCGATGTTTGGGTGTTGCCGGACGCGCGACTCAAGTGTTGTCTCAATGGCTTTTCCTGTTGCATCAGCGGCATGAATAATTCGTCTGTGACTATGGCCCCCTTCTTGGTGCAGATGAAATGGAGAATTACTACCTGAATTGTTATCTGCTCGGGTAAAATCTACACCCAAGTTAACTAGCCAATCGATGCTTTTATAAGCACGTTCGACGACAAACTTGACTATATCGGGATCACATAGTCCTGCCCCAGCACTCAATGTGTCTTGAACATGTGATTCGATTGAGTCCTTTTCATCGAGGACAGCAGAGACACCTCCTTGAGCATAAAAGGTAGCACCTTCGTTTAATCTTTCTTTAGATAAAACGGCGACATTGGCATCATCAGCAAGTTTCAGTGCCAGACTAAGCCCGGCAGCACCGCTGCCAATTATTAATACATCATGTTGTTGTTGGTCATGCATCTTACTTAAGGTAGTATTGCCATTTTTTAATCTAAGCCTTTGATTGTAGAATACTAATATATTTCGCAAAGTGAACGTACAAATTAGTGTTCAAAATCAAAAAAGACATTTTACATTGCAATACACAAAATAATAGCACAAGAGGGTAGGCCAGATGGCCAATAACGTTACAGATAAAGAGCTCATAGACCGAGTTAAGAATGGCGAGAAGGCTGCTTATGATCTGCTTGTGCTGAAATACCAACAGCGAATAGTGAACTTAGTATTGCGATTTGTCAGGAACCATAGTGATGCTTTAGATGTCACACAAGAAGCTTTTATAAAAGCTTATAGGGCCTTGCCTAATTTTCGTGGTGATAGTGCATTTTATACTTGGCTTTACCGAATCGCGGTTAATACAGCAAAGAACCACCTTGCTGTACAGTCGCGCCGACCCAGGTCAAGTGATTATGATGTATCGGAAATTGAACAAATTGAAGGCAACAGTGCTCTAAAAGAACAGGCAACACCTGAAAACTTGTTACTTAAAGATGAGTTACAAACAACTGTCTTAAAAGCGATTGAAGATTTGCCTGAAGATTTGAAAACAGCAATCATGCTTAGAGAAGTTGAAGGCTTGAGTTATGAAGAGATCGCGAGTGTTATGGAGTGTCCTATCGGTACTGTTCGATCCAGGATCTTTCGTGCTCGTGAAGCAATTGATGAAAAAATGGATCCATTACTGCAAAATTGAAATATAGGCTAAACATATGAGCGAATATAACAACGAACAACTGTCAGCACTGGTAGATGGCGAATACGAAGGCAATAATGATAAAGCCTTTGAACAGCTAATTCATAGTCAAGAGATGAAAAATACCTGGTCACGCTACCATCTGATTGGCGATTGTCTACGTGAACAACTACCGGAAAAAATCTCTGTACAGCTTTCTTCCCGTATAAGTAAAGCACTCCTCGATGAACCTACAGTCCTCGCCCCTCAAAAAACAAAACAATTTAACTTAAAACCGCTTGCAGGGTTTGCTATTGCAGCATCAGTCGCGATGGCTGCTGTATTTACTGTTCAACAGAGCAACGAAACAAATTCAATTTCTACTGTACCGGCCCTTACAGCAAGTACTAGTACTGCAATACCGCAAACTCAAACTTTTAGTTTTCCTGATGCTCAGGTATTACCTGCATCCGTTAAGAAATCAGACACTCCAAAAGAAGTCGCAAACCAACGCCTTAACAATTATTTGATGAACCATAATGAATATCGAAGTAATGGCAGTATGAATGGGATTTTGCCCTATGTAAGACTTGTTACAATTGAATCACAGGAATAACTTTAATTGAGATCTCAGTTATTATTTCTGGTATCACTCCTGCTCGGAGGTATGCCAGCCGTTTGTGTAGCAGATAGCCTGCCAGAACCACATGTTTTGATTGATGAAATGTCAACGGCGAGCCGATCATTGAATTATGACGGCGTCTTTGTATACACCTTGGGCAAACAAATTGACACTATGAGGATTATTCATAAAGCTGGTAATGGATATTCTTACGAACGCTTAATTTCACTAACTGGTCATGCAAGAGAGGTTATTCGCGACAAAGATCAGGTTAGGTGTTATTTCCCGGAGAATAAAGCTGTTGTCGTTGAGAAAAGTCGTTTAGGGAAATTAATCTCAACCTATTTGCCAAACCCAATCAAATCAATTTCTGACTTTTATATATTTGAAATTGTCGGTGAAGACCGCATTGCAGGTTTGGATGCCTGGATTATAAATATTAGACCTATTGATAAGTATCGCTATGGATATCAACTATGGATAGATAAGAATTCCAGGTTGTTACTTAAGTCAGAACTCAAAAACCAGTTAGGGGTAACGCTTGAGCAAATCATGTTTACACAACTAAACGTGCTAGATGACATTGATGATACCTTACTAGAACCGTCAACAGCGGCCGATGGTTTTACCTGGTATAAAAACTCACCTGATGAAAGTCTTAATACAAATGAAAGTGAAAAACAATGGAAGGTCACCTGGATGCCAGCAGGGTTTTCTATGAGCGAACAGTCCAAAGAACCCATGCTGACAAGCCAGATGCCCGTTGATCACCTGGTCTATAGCGATGGATTAGCTATGGTGTCAATTTATGTTGAGAAATTAAATCAACGACCTGAGATGATTGTAGGTGCATCAAATTTTGGAGGGGTTAATACTTACGCAGTCTTTGCAGGTGAATATCAGATAACAGCGGTAGGTGAAGTACCGAAAAGCACTGTTAAATTAATGGCAGATTCAGTAAAGTCCTACCATTAAGCATTTTCAATTATTAACAGCTTTTTGTTTGTTTAGTTTTAGTATAAGAATTACCACTCGCGAACAGTAAGCAGTTGTTCATCTATCACGGAATATTAATAATAATGCAGCGAAAATTATTCATCCCATTTCTAAGTTTATTCTTTCTATTACATACAAATCTGGTTTTTGCACGAGCACTACCTGATTTTACTGGATTAGTTAACAAAAACTCTGCTGCTGTGGTAAATATCAGCACAAGCGCAAAAAATAACGGTGCAGCAGCGGGTCTGCCGCCAGGCTATAATTTACCTGATATTCCTGAAGGCAGCCCTTTTCATGATTTTTTTAAAAAGTACTTTGGAGAGATACCCGAAGGACAGGGGCCATCGCAAGAACGCTCATCTTTAGGTTCAGGATTCATCATTTCACAAGATGGTTACGTGATAACTAATCACCATGTAGTGAAAGACGCTGAAGAAATTATCGTCAGATTAAATGACAGGCGTGAATTTGTTGCCGAATTAATTGGCAGTGATGAAAGGAGTGATATTGCTGTTTTAAAAATAGAAGCGACTAACTTACCCATATTGAAACTTGGAGATTCGTCAAATCTCAATGTAGGAGAGTGGGTTTTAGCTATCGGTTCTCCATTTGGTTTTGACGCTTCAGTAACGGCTGGGATTATTAGCGCCATTGGCCGGAGCTTGCCAAATGAAAATTATGTACCGTTTATTCAAACCGATGTTGCCATTAATCCTGGGAACTCAGGGGGGCCTTTATTCAATTTGGATGGAGAGGTGATCGGTGTTAACTCGCAAATTTACAGTAGAACAGGAGGTTTTATGGGCTTATCCTTTGCGGTTCCTGTTAATGTCGTCGAGAATGTATACAAACAATTGAAAAATAAAGGTCGCGTTAGCAGGGGATGGCTTGGGGTCTTGATACAAGATGTCACGCGTGAATTAGCTGAGTCATTTGAAATGGACCATCCTCATGGCGCATTGATAGCAAAAGTTTTGCCTGGAGGCCCTGCGGAAAAAGCAGGCATTGAAGTTGGTGATATTGTTGTTAAATTCAATAATAAAAAGGTCAGTTTCTCTTCCGATTTACCTCCATTAGTTGGCTCCACATTAGTCGATACCACTGTTCCCGTCGAAATAATACGCCGCTCTAAACATAAAACTATCAAAATTAAGATATCAGAGCTGCCCACTGAGGATGAAGTTATTGCCAAGAACTCAACACCACCACCAGAATCAGACGAAAACGCATTAAATATCATCGCTAAAAATATTGTCGAAGAGCAGAGAAAAGAGCTCGGTCTCGAAGATTATGGCATATGGGTAGAAAATATAGGTAATGGTCCGGCACAAAAAGCGGGTATAAGACAAGGAGATATCATCTTACTTTTAAATAATATTAAAATTAAGGATTCTTCTCACTTTTACGAACTTGTTAAAAAACTGCCAAAAGATCGCTCCATACCAGTACTTATCCAACGACGAGGTGGCCCCATTTTTCTCGCTCTCAAGCTTGATGAGTAATGCAAAACAACGGATATTAATAGTTTACTCCCGGAGAGACTGCTGTTTGTGTCATGAAATGCTGGATGCTTTAAAACCTTGGCAAATTGAATACAATTTCAAGGTAGAAATAATTGAGATAGATCATGACCCCGGATTAACGGAACGATTTGCTGCCCGTATTCCCTTGCTTGCTGAGGGAGACACAGAAATCTGCCAATACCATTTTGATGAGCAGATGCTTTTAAACCACTTGAAAGACGTAAATTAATCATTAAATTCCGTAATTGTTTTATGGTCTGAATAAGATCGTATAGAATCGCGCGTTTTGCAAATAAACAGTTAGGCAACCTCACAATAAGTAACATATTTAATGAAGCATATACGAAATTTTTCAATTATTGCCCATATAGACCACGGCAAGTCGACGCTGGCAGATAGGTTTATACAGATGTGTGGCGCACTAACGGAACGTGAGATGTCAACACAAGTACTGGATTCTATGGATATTGAGCGTGAACGCGGCATTACAATAAAAGCGCAAAGCGTTACTCTATATTATGAAGCTAATGATGGTGAACAATATCAATTTAATATTATTGATACACCCGGGCATGTGGATTTTAGCTACGAGGTATCACGCTCATTGGCCGCATGTGAAGGGGCTTTACTCGTTGTTGATGCTGCACAGGGTGTTGAGGCTCAAAGCGTCGCTAATTGCTTAACGGCTATAAATAACAACCTTGAAGTATTACCAGTGCTAAACAAAATTGATCTACCATCGGCCGAACCTGAGCGTGTTATAAATGAAATTGAAGAAATAATAGGGATAGACGCACAAGAAGCATTGCGCGTAAGTGCAAAATCAGGAGAGGGTGTAAAAGAATTATTAGAAGAGTTGGTTATAAAGATTCCCCCTCCTGTAGGAAATACAGATGGTCCACTAAAAGCCTTAATTATTGATTCCTGGTTTGATAACTATCTCGGTGTTGTCTCTTTGGTCCGCATTATTGATGGGCAATTAGAGATTGGTAAGAAAGTTAGAATAATGTCAACGGGAAGGGATTTTCTAATTGATCAAGTAGGTATATTTACACCAAAACGCAGTCCTAAAAAGATTCTTTACACAGGCGAAGTTGGTTATGTAGTAGCAGGAATCAAGGAAATAGATGGCGCGCCAGTGGGGGACACGCTAACACTTACGGAAGCACCGTCAGTAGAAGCATTGCCTGGGTTTCAAACAATTAAACCCCGTGTGTTTTCAGGCTTATTTCCTATAGATTCATCTGATTATGAGTCCTTTAGAGAGGCTCTCGCAAAGCTTCGTTTGAATGATGCTGCGCTTCATTATGAGCCTGAAACATCACAGGCCCTGGGGTTTGGCTTCCGTTGTGGGTTCCTTGGCATGTTGCACATGGAAATTGTTCAAGAACGACTGGAGAGAGAATATAACCTTGGTTTAATAATATCAGCACCTACTGTTATCTATGAGGTGCTTACTACGAATAATGAGATTATTAGCATAGATAATCCGGCTAAACTTCCACCGCCGAATAAAGTCCTCGAAATTCGGGAACCTATCATTACAGCAGACATACTTGTTCCGCAAGAGTATTTAGGGAACGTAATAACTTTGTGTATAGAAAAGCGTGGTGTACAAAAAAAATTACAGTATTTAGGAAAACAAATTTCTTTGTCGTTCGAACTGCCTATGAGCGAGGTAGTTTTAGATTTCTTTGATAGGCTTAAATCTGTTAGTCGGGGTTTTGCCTCATTTGATTATAGTTTTAATCGTTTTGAAGCAGCAAAATTGGTCAAACTTGATATTCTGATAAATAATGAACGTGTAGATGCACTTTCTTGTATTGTGCATCAAGATCAATCTATAAGCAGAGGACGTGACTTGACAGAGAAAATGAAAGAATTCATTCCTCGTCAAATGTATGAAGTGGCAATACAAGCCGCGATTGGTTCAAAGATATTAGCTCGGCAGACTGTTAAGGCAATGAGAAAGAACGTGACGGCGAAATGCTATGGCGGAGATATTTCTCGTAAACGTAAATTACTAGAAAAACAAAAAGCAGGTAAAAAACGTATGAAACAATTTGGGTCAGTCGAGATACCCCAGTCTGCCTTTATGGCAATTCTTCATGTAGGAAAAGATAAATGAATTTTGATTTTTCAGCGTTATTGGTATTTCTAACATTTTCTAGTGGCATTATTTGGTTGCTTGATAGTTTGATTTTCGTCCCACGACGACAAAAAAAATCTGTGAGCAACCTGAACTCTGATAAAGGAGACAAGAACACAGAAGTTTTACGATTACCAATTATTGTTGAATATGCAAAGTCATTTTTTCCTATCTTCCTAATCGTCCTCATTCTTCGTTCATTTATCTTCGAACCTTTTAAAATACCCTCTGGCTCTATGATGCCAACCTTATTAATTGGCGACTTTATCCTAGTCAATAAATTTGATTATGGTATTCGTTTGCCCGTTCTCCATAATAAAATCATAGAAAACAAGACCCCTGCGCGAGGTGATATAGTCGTCTTTCGCTACCCTGAAGACCCTAGTATCCCTTTCATTAAAAGAGTCGTAGGCTTGCCTGGGGACAAGGTCTCGTATCATAATAAAACACTATATATCAATGATATATCGGTAACTCAAGTCTTGAACGGGCGCTATAATGCCTATGGATCTGGTTTCATCATGGATGGAGCCTCCTTGAGAGTTGAGAATTTAGACAATATAGAACATGAAATATTAATATCGCCTACTCGACCATCTCAAGAGCTTGAAGTTATCGTTCCAGATGCTCATTATTTCGTTTTGGGTGATAACAGAGACAACAGTAAAGACAGTCGTTTTTGGGGGTTTGTGCCAGATGAAAACCTCGTTGGACGTGCTTTTATGATTTGGATGAATTGGGATAGCAATAATGGTGGTGTAGATTTTCATCGAATTGGTACAATGATCGAATAACACAAAATCAACTAGGAGGCATTTATGAAACATATATCTCAGCGACAAGGAGGCATGACAGCACTGGGGATCTTCTTAATATTAGCAATGCTGGCATGCTTTGTAGTATTCGGCTTAAGGGCGTTCCCTTTATATAACGAATACTTAACAGTTAAGTCTGCAATGGAGTCCGTAATAGCAACCCCTCCCGCTAAAAGAAAAACAACTAAACAGATTAGAACCAAGTTTCTAAGAAATGTGGAATTGAATAATGTTGAACGATTTACTGATTCGACTGTTAAAGAACTAGTAAATGTAAAAAAATCAAAAGATGGTAAGAAAAAATATTTGAATGTTAAATATCAGGCTCAAAACAAACTTTTTAGTAATCTTTTTCTCATGATGGATGTTGATGAAACGATGGAACTAACCGGGAAGGCACCAGAATAATCAAAAACATTGACTATGAATTCACAAATAATGATTTGTTAGAGCAAGCCCTGACACATCGAAGTATTGGAAATCATAATAACGAACGACTTGAATATTTGGGCGATGCGATACTCGGTTTTGTTATAGCCGATATTATTTATCAGAAATTTCCGTCTGCATCAGAGGGTGAGTTGACAAGACTCAGAGCCTCTTTGGTCAAAGGTGCAAAGCTTGCCGAAATTAGCAGGGAGATTGACTTAGCTCACGAAATAAAACTCGGCTCAGGTGAATTAAAAAGCGGTGGATGGCGTCGAGACTCTATCTTGGCTAACACACTTGAAGCATTAATTGGCGCGATCTATCTTGACTCAGATATTGATTCATGTCGCAGTTTCATTCTTAAGCTTTACAAAGCTCACCTTGATAGGGTTAATCCAGCCGATATCAAAAAAGATTCGAAAACTCAATTACAAGAATATCTTCAATCCCGAAAACAAAACGTTCCTGAATATAAAGTGATGTCTGAAACAGGTTCATCACATAAACCTGAATTTACAGTCTCATGTAAAGTTGACCTGTTTGATGAACCTGTTATTGCTACAGGCAAAAGTAAACGAAAAGCAGAACAGGCTGTCGCTAAACAAGTAATGATAATGTTGGAGTCTCAAGAAAAATAATCAGATCTAATGAATAATTTCAGAACAGGATATGTAAGTATTATAGGTAGGCCAAATGTTGGTAAATCAACATTATTAAACTACATGATTGATCAGAAACTAAGTATTGTCTCCAGGAAACCCCAGACAACGCGTTGGAATTTGCAAGGCGTTAAAACGACAAAGAGCGCACAAATAATATTTATCGACACTCCTGGGTTACAAAAAAAACCTAAATCAGCATTGAATCGACATATGAACAGGGCCGTTACCCACTCGCTCGATCATATTGATATCGTTTTATTTGTTGTTGAAGGATTAAAATGGAACGAACTTGATGAGAATGTGATCGAATTATTAAAAGACATACCAAAAGATAAATTATTTTTAATCATTAATAAAGTAGATAAAATCAAGGATAAAAAACAACTTTTATCATTTATCGACGTAATTACAAAACATATTGAATTCAAAGAGGTTGTTCCTGTTTCAGCAGTAAAAGGAGATGGTCTTGCTAATTTAGAATCTTTGCTAACTAAATATTTGCCGATCGCGCCACCACTGTATCCGGATGATCAAATTACGGATAGAAATGAACGTTTCTTTGCAGCAGAATTTATTCGAGAACAATTAATTTTAAGATTGAGTGATGAGTTGCCTTATCGTTTGTCAATCACTATAGATGAATTCAAAGATGATGGTGACATTATTCATATCCATGCATCAATCTGGGTTGAGACAAAAGGACAAAAATCAATTGTTATTGGTAAGGAGGGACAAGTTCTGAAAGTGGTAGGCAAGTCTGCAAGACTTGAACTTGAAAGCTTATATGATAAAAAAGTTAATTTAAAAACATGGGTAAAAGTAAAATCCAAGTGGGCTGATTCAGAACAAGCTTTGAAACAATTTGGTTATTACGATTAGGCTTTAATATTGCTTACATGAAGGTCGAACATACGCCATGTTATATATTACACCGTAGGGATTATCGCGAAAGCAGTCTCATACTTGAAGTTCTATCCAGAGAGCACGGTCGTGTTAGCCTTGTCGCAAAAGGCGCGAAGCGTAATAAAAAGCGACAAGGCATAAATTATAACCTTTATCAGGAATATTTAATGTCCTGGGTTAGCAAGTCAGAATTAGGCACCTTGGTTGATGTTGAGTTAGCAACAATCATGAACTCAATCTGTCCAAAACAAATGATGACCGGCTTTTATATGAATGAAATAATCCTTAGGTTGCTACATAAACATGAATCACATCCAGAGTTGTTTGATTCTTATAAATCGACTATAGAGGAATTATCTAAAAATAATACTGAACAGGTATTAATACGCTATTTCGAAAAGACACTATTGCAAACTTTAGGGTATGGTTTGGTATTTGATCAGGACTTAAATACCGGGGATCATATTATTGCTGAAGTCGATTATTATTATAAATTGAATTTTGGACCAACTTCTAATAGTCAGGATAGCAGGGTGGGCATCCCTGTCTCAGGTAGCACCTTAATTGGTTTGAATAATGAAACCTTGGTAGACGCTAAAAACAAAAATGAAGCAAAAATACTTCTTCGATCATTGCTTAATCAATATTTAGGTGAAAAACCTCTGGCGAGTAGAGTCCTTTATCAAGAATACATAAAAAACAAGCAGGCCGTTTGATATACCTGCATATAGATTATCGCTACAATATCATCCTTCATAAACCTTAATGCCATCTCTTATGTTACTTGGTGTCAACATTGATCATATTGCAACGCTCCGACAGGCACGAGGTACTCGGTACCCGGACCCAGTGGCTGCTGCACATATAGCAGAACAAGCCGGTGCCGATTCTATTACTGTGCATTTACGTGAAGATAGACGTCATATTCAAGAAAGGGATGTGCGTCTGTTAAAAGAAATGTTAACAACACCCATGAACCTTGAAATAGCATTGACAGAGGAAATGCTGGCAATTGCTGAGTCTATAAAGCCGGAGTATTGCTGTTTAGTCCCAGAAAAGCGCGAAGAACTTACCACAGAAGGTGGCTTAGACATATTGTCTCAATCACATAAAGTAACTGAAAGCTGTGCTCGTCTAAAAGAATCAGGAATTCGAGTTTCCTTGTTTATTGATGCTGATGAAGAACAAATAAATGCAGCTGCAGAGTCTTCGGCGCCTTGTATTGAAATCCATACGGGACATTATGCCGATGCGACCGATGAGAATAAGAAGAAACAGGAATTAAATAAGATAATAAAATGCGTGGAATACGCTAATGATGCGGGGCTAAAAGTGCATGCAGGGCATGGTTTGAGCTATACCAATGTAATGGATATAGCCACAATTCCTGAAATACTGGAATTAAACATCGGTCATAGTATTATCTCCCGCGCCGTATTGTCTGGGTTACAAGAAGCGGTGAGTGAAATGAAAAGATTGATAAACCTATCCGCTTTGCCCAAACATTAATTTACTTAAACACGCCTAATTTAATTTACACATCAAATGTCAGATCAACATCTTCAAACAGACAAAAGACGTACTTTTGCCATCATTTCACATCCTGACGCGGGGAAAACAACGGTAACAGAACAGCTGTTATTGTATGGCGGTGCAATACAAATGGCCGGAACTGTAAAATCCAGAAAATCTGATCGGCATGCAACATCTGATTGGATGCAAATGGAAAAAGAAAGAGGCATTTCTGTTACCAGCTCTGTAATGCAGTTTGAATACAAAGGTAAAATCGTCAATTTATTAGATACGCCGGGACATGCTGACTTCTCGGAAGACACCTACCGAACATTAACCGCAGTCGACTCCGCCCTTATGGTAATCGATGTCGCTAAAGGTGTTGAGGAACGTACTCTAAAATTAATGGAGGTTTGTCGTTTACGAGATACACCTATTATTACCTTCATTAATAAATTAGATCGCGAAGGCAAAGAACCGATAGACCTGTTAGATGAGATTGAAACAGACCTAGGTATTAAATGTGTACCGTTTACTTGGCCTATTGGGATGGGGGCCAGATTAACCGGAATATATAATTTGCTCGATGATACTTTACGTTTATACGACAAGAAAGATGATGCTACTCATGGAAAACTAATCAAAGGGCTGCATAGTGATGAAGCAAAAGAAATACTTGGCGATCAAATCAAGAGTATTGATGAAGAAATAGATTTAATACAAGGTGTATACGAAAAATTTAATAAAACTGATTTTCTGTCCGGGCAGATCACGCCTGTATTTTTTGGAACTGCATTACATAATTTTGGGATTTCTGAATTTCTGGACTGCTTGCTTGAACATGCACCGGCGCCGCAAATACGCGTTGCTGAAGAACGGGAAATAGACCCGCATGAAGATAAACTAAGTGGTTTTGTTTTCAAAATTCAAGCTAATATGGATCCATCGCATCGAGACAGAATTGCCTTTTTACGCTTATGCTCTGGAAATTATCAACGCGGGATGAAAATCCATCATGTACGACTGGGTCGTGATGTCCAAGTCTCAAACGCACTGACATTCATGGCTGGAAATCGTGAGCAGGCAGAAGACGCATGGTCAGGTGATGTGATTGGACTTCATAATCATGGAACTATTCAAGTTGGGGATACTTTTACACAGGGAGAGAAATTAAACTTCACTGGCATACCTCATTTTGCACCTGAATTATTCAAGCGTGTACAACTGCGAGACCCATTGAAGCTAAAGGCTTTGCAAAAAGGTTTAACTCAACTAGGAGAAGAGGGCGCGACACAAGTATTTAGACCTAAAAATAGAAATGATCTGATCCTTGGTGCTGTGGGAATACTACAATTTGACGTCGTTGCCTGGCGTCTTAAAGAAGAGTACGGCGTCGAATGTTCATACGACAATATTCCAGTTATCGCCGCCCGCTGGGTTGAATGCCCTGACAAGAAAATACTTGATGAATTTTGTAAGAAAGCCAATGATAATATCGCGCTTGATGGAGGAGAGCATTTAACCTATTTAGCACCATCCCTGGTTAATCTAAATCTAACGATCGAACGTTGGCCAGATATTACATTCCATGCAACAAGAGAGCATTAAAGACTAAGTTTTATCACTCTCTTCGGTCACCACAACAACTTTCTGTTCCTCGTTCTTCGCACTTGAATCAGGAGTATGAAGTTTACGATTAATGTCAGTTCTATCATCATCGTTTGCACTTTGTTGCAAAGGTCTAACTGAAGCTGTATTAGGGTTTATTTGCGTAATTTCATTATCTTTCTCAGGTTTGTCGACGCTTGTTGGCTTAATATTATCGTGTTTGTTGCCCGTTATATTTTCTACAGGTTTGGATGATTCATTTGTATTATGTTTTTGTTGAGGGTCATTATTATCCTGTTTATTTTCAACTTTTTTGTTTTCATGTTGTGGTATTACAATATCTACAAAATTATCAGTTTTATCAGCGTTTTCAGTTTTATTATTTTCTGTAGAATTTGTATTTACTTGCGTGCTCGATTCATTGTTTGCATTTTCTTGTTTGCGTCTGCGACCGCCACGTCGACCCCGTCTTGAGCCAGAATTTGAATTTCTTTTTGCCGAGTCGGAATTCACAACAGCATTTTCTGAATTCTTGTCCTTATCATTTCGCTGATTCCTATTGCGTTGCTGATTATTTGAATCTGAATTCGAATTACGCCTTTGTTGATTATTCGACTCCGATCTGGAATTACGCCTTTGCTGGTTATTTGAATTATTGCGTTTGCGATTAGAATCAGCATTACGATTGTTTCGTGAACGATTATTCTGTCGACGATTATCGTTCTGCTCTTTTTTTGGTGCATCCTCTTTATCAGGCACACCAAACAAATTACCAAACAACCTGGCTATCAACCCTTTTGCTTTATCTTTAGCTTTTGTTGCAGGGACAGGGGCTGACGGTACAAATTGCTTTACAACAGGTTGTTCAATTCGAGGTTTTTTATGTGTACTGACAAGATCATTATTCAGATTGTTTTTTTCATCTGCTTGAATCTTATAACTCGCTTGTTGATTCTCATTTTGCTTTACCTCACTCAAGCGGACGCGTTGAACGGAGTATTGAGGCGTAACCATTGACGGCTCAGGAATCACTAAAACCTCAACATCAAGCCGATGCTGTACTTCACTGATAGGCTGGCGTTTCTCATTTAACAGAAAGGTAGCTGCATCAACTGGTACTCTAACTACCACTTTGGCTGTCATGTCCTTCATAGCTTCTTCTTCGATAATTCGTAATACCGAAAGAGCTAGTGATTCCACATCGCGGATCGTCCCCTGACCATCGCATCGAGGACAAGGAGTGTGACTGGATTCACCTAACGAAGGTCTTAATCGTTGGCGAGACATTTCAAGCAGACCGAAACGAGATATCCTGCCAACCTGAACCCGAGCACGATCCATACGCAAACTTTCGCGCATCGCATTTTCAACTTCACGTTGATTTCGCGTATTTAGCATATCAATAAAATCTATAACGATCAGACCGCCGATATCACGTAACCTAAGTTGACGTCCTATCTCTTCAGCAGCTTCTTTATTTGTGTTGAACGCAGTCTCTTCTATATCACTACCTTTAGTCGCCCTCGCAGAGTTAATATCTATCGATATTAATGCTTCTGTATGATCGATAATCACAGCACCACCGGAAGGTAAGCGAACCTCTCTTGAGAATGCGGTTTCTATCTGGTATTCAATTTGATAACGAGTAAAAAGAGGATCACTGTCCTTATAAAGCTTCAATTTTTCAAGGTTATGCGGCATAACTTGAGTCATAAAGTCATGGCAACGTTTATGTACTTCAGGGTCATCTATCCATATTTCATTGATATCTTTTCGTAGGTAATCACGAATAGCTCGGATAATGACTTCACTTTCTTGATAGATAAGGAAAGAAGCAGGGCGTTCATCGGCCGCAGTACTTATTGCTGCCCAAAGTTGAGATAAATAGTCCAGGTCCCATTGGAGCTCTTCTGATGACTTGCCAACGCCTGCAGTTCTTAAAATCAGTCCCATACCTTCTGGGACAACCAGACCGCTCATTGCATCGCGTGCTTCTGATCGATCGCTGCCTTCAATTTGTCTAGAAACACCTCCAGCACGGGGATTATTTGGCATTAATACGAGGTAGCGGCCTGCAAGACTAACAAAGGTCGTCAGTGCGGCGCCTTTATTACCACGCTCTTCTTTTTCGATCTGAACAATGAACTCCTGTCCTTCTTCGATAGCATCACTGATGCTGATTCGCCCCGTTCGAGGCTTATCGGCTTGTTCAGGTTTGAATAAAACGCGGGCTATTTCTTTGAACGGCAAGAAACCGTGACGTTCTGCGCCGTAATCAACAAATGCGGCTTCCAGACTGGGTTCAATTCGAACGATTCTGCCTTTATAAATATTGGATTTTTTCTGTTCTCGATCGGCTGATTCTATGTCTAGATCGTATAATCGTTGTCCATCTACAAGTGCAACACGCACCTCTTCTGGCTGAGTTGCGTTAATCAGCATTCGTTTCATTGTTGTTATTCCTTAAGCCTCGCTCTACCATTGCAGCATGGGACATGAGATTCTCTCAATCAAATGTTACTTCCATACGCTGGGAGCGCGGACACAAATTTTTGCTCATTTTGTTTGGGTTGAGCATGATTACAACCCTGTGCTTATGACTATCATGTATTCGTACTGATACGAATATCATTTAGATAAAATCACTAAACATCACCTAAAACATAATATGGCTCGCGATAAATCCTTAAATAATCAAGACAGGTCGCGTATTGTTAATATATCCTTTTGAATGATATCTTTAGCTTTATCATCCTTACCATCTCATGAACAAACCTTAAAATTACTTTGCACCAGTTTTGTGCGTCTTGATTTATACACCGACTGTGATAGATCTTAATCTGAATGCCCGGTTTGAGCCGCATAATATAGCAATCTTGCCGCTCTACAGCAATAAAATGAGCAATAAATGAATCAAATCCATGTAAAAAAAATCAATTCAAAACAGATAGTTATATCTGCTGATAATGCGGGGCAACGGATTGATAACTTTCTTATCCGTTATTTTGGCAAAATCCCCAAATCTCGCGTCTATCAAATGTTGAGGAAAGGCGAGGTGCGAATCAATAGTGGAAGGATAAAACAAACTTATAAGTTGGAAGAAGGAGATATTTTGCGCGTTCCGCCAGTTTATCTTGATGAAAAAGGTCACACCGTTCCAACGCGCTCGTTACAACAGAAAATAGCAGATTCTATTATTTTTGAGGATGAAGGCTTGATTATCATCAATAAGCCTGCAGGGATTGTTGTTCATAGCGGTAGCGGCCAATCTCATGGTGTCATTGAGGCATTTAGAGCGATGGGAGATAACTATAAAAAACTGGAATTAGTGCACCGTTTGGACAAAGATACTTCTGGGTGTCTGATATTGGCCAAAAGCATCCCTGTATTAAGGCAATTGCATACAGCTATGAATAACAATGAAATAGCGAAATCATATTGCGCTCTTTTAGCAGGGAGAATGACTAAAAAGAAAATTACTGTTGATTCCCCATTAAGCAAAAACACAATCAGCTCGGGCGAACGCATTGTGACTGTTGATGAAAATGGGAAGTCCGCTGTAACCATGCTTTCTCGAGAACGAGTATTTCAGTCATCCACGCTCGCGAATATTAAATTGATTACTGGGCGGACACATCAAATCCGTGTGCACAGTGCCTCCATAGATCATCCAGTAATAGGCGACATGAAATATGGTAATCGTATAATTAATCGAGAATATAAAAAGCTGGGTTTAAAACGAATGTTTCTTCATGCCAAAAGCCTAAGATTCACATCTCCTGTAACGCAACAGCCATTGTCTATCGATGCCCCACTTGGATCTGAATTGAGTGCTTTCCTGCAACAATTAGCTGATGAGTAAGGCAAGTCGAACAGTTTATTTTGAACACAAACTTAAATCTATGGTCGGAGAAATGAACCATAAAGAGTGGTACTAATACTCCAATTCAAAGTCTATAATCGGTTAGCTCTTTCACAATAAAAAATCAATAATTAACATTATATAAATAATATAAATGACTGATATAAAAGAAAATAATAACGAAGGTAAATTTAATCAATCGGTTGCTAATGGACTTGCAAAAGAAGTATTAACAGAACAACGGCGAAATCGGCGCTGGGGTATTTTCTTTAAAATGTTGTTGGCCTTATATTTATTTACATTTTTAATCATTTATTTTGTCGAAAATACAGAGACCGGAAGTTTTAGCAGCGACAAACATACCGCATTAATAGAGATCAACGGTGTTATTGCCGCTAATACAGAGGCGAGGGCAGACTATATTGTCACGGGCTTGAGGAAAGCCTTTAAGGATGAAAACACACAAGGCGTTATATTGCGTATCAATAGCCCCGGAGGTAGCCCAGTTCAAGCAGGTTACATCAATGATGAGATTAATCGGTTAAAAGAAAAGCACCCGGATATACCGGTGTATGCGGTGATCAGTGACATGTGTGCGTCTGGTGGATATTACATTGCTGCGGCAGCGGATAAAATTTATGCCAACAAAGCCAGCATTGTTGGATCGATTGGCGTCATTATGGCCGGATTTGGATTTGTCGATACGATTGAAAAACTAGGTGTAGAACGCCGTTTACTACATGCCGGAGATAATAAAGGCTTTATGGATCCATTCCAGCCGCTAAAAGCGGAGGAATCTGCACATGTACAAGGTTTGCTGAATGAAATTCATCAGCAATTCATAGATGTCGTTAAAGATGGTAGGGGTGAGCGACTAATAGACGATGAGAAGCTGTTTTCAGGTCTTATATGGTCTGGGCAAGAGTCTATCAAGCTTGGCCTAGTTGATGAATTAGCCAGTGCCAGTCAAGTGGCGCGTGATGTAATAGGGGCGGAAGATATTGTCGATTTTACGAAGCGAGAAAACTACTTGGATCGATTTGCAAAACAGATGGGCTCAGCTATGTTGCAAAGCGTGACTGACTCTATAAGGTTACAGTAATCATTAGGGTAATTTGACCCTGAGGTTTCTCAGCATTTCGCACAGTCGGATCAAGGGTAATCCAATCAAGGCGGTTGGATCTTCCCCTTCCATTTTTGACATCAAACTGACCCCTAGCTTTTCAGACATGAAGCTGCCTGCACAATTATAGGGTTGTTCTTTAAGCAAATAGTCTTCAATCTCTGTCTCTCCCAATTCCCTGAAAGACACACGGTAAATGATGACATCTTTTTCAAGATTATTCGTACTAGCGTTGATTACACAAAGCCCGGTATAAAACGACAAGGTTTTGTTACTCATCGCCATTAATTGCTGTTTAGCACTTTCATGGCTACCAGGTTTACCCAATATCTTGCCGTTGCACTCAAGCGCTTGGTCTGAACCGATCACAATTGAATCAGAGTGTTTAGCTGCGACATGTTTTGCCTTTGACTCTGCTAGGCGTACAACATAATCCTCAATCGACTCTCCCAGGATTGTTCCTTCATCAATATTTGGGGATTCAGTCGAAAATTCGAGCTGCAATCTCTCAAGCAATTCCTTGCGATAGGGTGACGATGAAGCAAGTATTATTCTAATCGGGCTGATATTGTCTCTCCAAGCGTATAATTTGCGCTTTATTTTGGACAAATTTAAATAAATATCAAATAAGTCAGCTATTTAACAAATATAGACCGATATAATTTTGACAGCTTGAAGGTCTATCGATAAAATTCGCCGCCTGATGCCATCTGACCTGTCGCAATCTATCAATCCGTTGCGTCTGGCAAAAGCCAAAGAGCGGATTGTAGGTAAAACTAAACTTGCTTCTTTGGCTCGTCTAAAAGGAATTTTACTAGATGATAAAGGCGTACTGGATTATAGCTTGTCTTTTGATTTCGATGAGGCGGGGGTTTGTATTGTTGAGTCTGATATTGATACTCAATTAATACTCGAGTGTCAGAGATGCTTTAAGCCAGTTGAAGTTGATATTCGAAAAAACTCTCTACTAGGGGTCGTTGCTGAAGGTGATTCATTCGACGAATTAGCAAAGGAATATGAACCGTTAGAATTGAGTGAGGATAATGTCACCACTGTCGAGGCGCTGATTGAAGAGGAATTGTTATTATCAATTCCGCTCTCAGTACTTCATCCTGTAGATAAATGCGCAGGAACAAATGATTTAGATAGAATTAATGCAGAGGCAAAACCACAACCTTTTGCAGATTTAGCCGCATTAATGAAAAATAAAGATTGACCAATATAGATAGTAATTCTTAGGAGACAAGTAGTCATGGCAGTTCAAAAATCGAAGAAATCAAGCTCAAGACGGAATATGCGCCGTTCACATGATGCTTTAACTTCCGCTGCAACATCAATAGAACCGACTTCAGGTAAAGTACATCTTCGCCACAATATCTGCGCAGACGGTTATTATCGAGGCAATAAAGTAATAGAGGTTAAAGGCGATCAGGAATAATTGCCCTGAGCTTAATCAAAAAATACTTTCCAGAGTTTAAATGCTAACTCTGGATAAATTATGTCTTTAAAGTCAACAATTGCACTCGACGCGATGGGCGGCGATTTTGGTCCATCTGAAATTGTCCCTGCCGCACTCTTTGCTCTAAAAAAGCACAATACGCTCCATCTAGTCCTGGTTGGAAAAGAAGACCTTGTGCTGAGTGAGCTGAAAAAGCATAACGCAAACGAGCACGAGCGAATCAAGGTTGTCCATGCCCCCGAAGTAGTTGAAATGCATGAGTCTCCATCACAGGCTTTGCGTAATAAAAAAGAATCTTCAATGCGCATAGCCATAGAATTGGTGCGCGATGGGCATGCAGCAGCTTGTGTTAGTGCCGGCAATACCGGTGCGTTGATGGCCACGTCTCGATTTGTATTGAAAATGCTCCCTGGCATGGACCGTCCTGCCATTTGTACGACCTTGCCGGGAAAGAACGGACACACTCACGTCCTGGATCTTGGCGCTAATGTTGATTCCAGTTCTGAGCAATTATTTCAATTTGCCATAATGGGCGCTGAACTTGCCAGTGCTGTTGAAGGCACAGAGAATCCAACCATTGCATTATTAAATGTTGGAGAAGAAGAGATCAAGGGCAATGACCGTGTAAAGCAAGCAGCAACTTTACTCGCGGAAAGTCATTTAAATTATACCGGTTTTGTGGAAGGCACTGACTTATATACAGGTGATGTAGACGTCATAGTATGTGACGGCTTCGTTGGTAATATTGCATTAAAAGCCAGCGAAGGCTTGGCTGAATTCCTTCGTCATCACGCAACAGTCCAATTTAAAAGCAGTCTCTACGCTAAATTTGCTGCAACGATAGCAATGCCAGTATTGAAAGCATTGAAACAGAAAATTGATCCAAAACAATATAATGGTGCGTCATTACTCGGGCTCCGTGGCATCGTTATCAAAAGTCATGGTAGCGCCGATCGAATATCATTCTCCACAGCAATTGATGAAGCTATCATTGAAGTTGAGAATAATGTTCCGGAAAAAATAAATGCAAAATTAGAACAATTACTAGTCGATAGGCAAAGTCTTTAATGTATTCGAAAATTACTGGCACTGGTTCTTATTTACCTGAGCGTATCTTGACCAACGCCGATCTTGAACTGATGGTAGATACATCAGATGAATGGATACGTTCTCGTACTGGAATTGAAAAACGACATATTGCAGCTGATGATGAGACCACCTGTGATCTTGCTGAAAAAGCAGCATTGGCAGCCATAGAAGCCGCTGGTATAAAAGCAACAGATATAGATCTGATTATTTTAGGTACCACAACGCCCGATCTAATCTTTCCCAGCACGGCCTGTTTGTTGCAACAACGATTGAGTATCCGCGGATGTCCAGCTTTTGATGTACAAGCAGTTTGCACAGGCTTCATCTACGCCATGAGTATAGCTGAAAAATTTGTTAGTTCTGGAAGTTCAAAATGTGCTTTGGTTGTTGGTGCAGAAACTTTCTCACGCATCATCGATTGGAAAGATAGAAATACATCTGTCATTTTTGGTGATGGTGCTGGTGCAGTTATTCTACAAGCAAGCGAAACGCAAGGTATTCTATCGAGCCACATTCATGCAGATGGTCAGTATGCAGATCTATTAAATGTACCTGCTGGCATTTCTTCTGACTACGACATAGTCAAAGCTGACAAAGCATTTGTCACCATGCAAGGCAACGAGGTTTTTAAAGTTGCCGTCAACACATTAGGCCGAATTGTCGACGAAACGTTAGCAGCAAACTCTATAAAAAAAGAAGAAATAGATTGGCTAGTACCTCATCAGGCGAATATGCGTATCATATCAGCTACTGCAAAAAAGCTTGAGATGTCTATGGAAAGAGTGATTGTTACGGTTAATCAACATGGCAATACTTCTGCGGCTTCAGTACCTTTAGCACTGGACGTCGCTGTTAGAGATGGTCGCATTAAAGCCGGTGACACAGTTTTGTTAGAGGCTTTCGGCGGCGGTTTTACCTGGGGCTCTGTGTTATTACGTTATTAATCTCTTTATGGAATTTAGTTTTAAGTGAATACGCAATCTAATGTAGCAATTGTTTTCCCAGGCCAAGGCTCACAATCCGTTGGCATGATGAGTGAACTGCTTGAAACAGAATCAAATCTTAAGTCTATATTTGATTCTGCTTCTGATATCTTAGGATATGACCTCTTAGATATTATTACCTTTGGCCCGGAAGAAAAATTAAACCAAACTGAAATCACTCAACCAGCTTTACTTGCGGCAGCTTATGCAACATGGCTAATGTACAAAGAAAATACTCGAATCAGCCCCACCGTCTTGGCAGGACATAGTCTTGGAGAGTACACGGCCTTGTTATGCGCAGGTGTAATTAGCTTTAATGATGCCATTGCCTTGGTTGCTGAAAGAGGGAGGTGCATGCAAAAAGCCGTGCCTGCCGGCATTGGTGCAATGGCAGCAATTCTCGGTTTAACCGATGAGAAAATAGTTGAGGTTTGTGCTGACGCCGCTGAAACAGAAACTGTGTCAGCGGCTAACTTTAATTCGCCAGGTCAGATCGTCATTGCAGGCCACAAACCTGCCGTTGAAAGAGCAATAATTGCAGCAAAAGATGCTGGCGCAAAAAAAGCATTGTTGTTACCCGTTAGTGTTCCGTCTCATTGCATGCTTATGAAAGACGCAGCAAATGAATTTTCACAGTCGCTCAATAAGATTCATTTTAATGATGCTAAGATACCTGTGATACAGAATGCCCATGCTAAAATTAAGTCTAAATCAGATGAGATTAAACAAGCACTACTTGAACAACTTTATATGCCGGTACGTTGGGTAGACAGCATTAATAGCATGCAAGTCATGGGCGTTAATAAAATAATTGAATGTGGACCAGGAAAAGTACTTTCCGGATTAATTAAGCGCATAGACCGTTCACTTGAAATACATTCTGTACGGGATAAAAAATCTTTAGACAAGGCACTAAATTGATAGCGGGTTATTTTTATGATTGATACGTATAAAGATAAGGTTGTTTTAGTCACTGGGGCAAGCCGTGGCATAGGTAAGGAGATTGCGATTAAATTCGCAAAACAAGGCGCCTTTGTAATTGGAACAGCAACTACAAAGAATTCTGCAGATCGAATTTCTAAAGATTTAGATGCAAATAATTACACTGGAGTTGGCCTAGTATTAAATATCTCAGACAAAACTTCAATTGACGATTTCGGGGACAAGCTAAAGGACATAGCAGCACCAAATATCCTTATTAATAATGCAGGAATCACCCGCGACAATTTATTAATGCGTATGAAAGATGATGAATGGGAAGAGGTGATAAACACTAACTTGACGGGCATGTTCCGTGTAACAAAGTTATGTATGCGCGCCATGATGAAACAACGGTATGGTCGGATCATCAATATCAGTTCTGTCGTCGGTTTATCTGGTAATCCAGGCCAATCTAATTATTCTGCTACAAAAGCAGGGATGTTAGGTTTCACACGTTCCTTGGCAAAAGAAGTAGGTTCTAGAGGAATTACAGTAAATGCTGTAGCGCCAGGTTTTATTGAGACTGATATGACAAATGAATTGAGTTCTGATGTTCGCGATTCAATTTTAAATCAGATTGCATTGGGTCGATTAGGGCGACCAGAAGAAATAGCAAATGTAGTCGGCTTCTTGGCTTCAGATGAGGCGGCTTATATTACCGGACAAACTATTAGCGTAAATGGCGGGATGTATATGGGATAGATTTATTATTTACTTTAAATATATTATATAACTAATTGATATTAATATATATTAATATCCAAGAATAATCTAAGTTGCAAGAAGATTTCATTTCACTAAACTTAGCACACGAAAAACGGCCACCGAGCCGCTAAGGGAGGATTTATTAATCATGAGTAGTGTTGAAGAACGCGTAAAAAAAATCGTTGTAGAACAGCTAGGCGTTAAAGAAGAAGAGGTAACTAATGAAGCATCATTTGTTGATGATTTAGGGGCGGACTCTTTGGATACTGTTGAGTTGGTCATGGCATTGGAAGAGGAATTCAAAACGGAAATACCAGATGAAGAGGCCGAGAATATTACGACGGTTAATGAAGCGGTTAAATATATCAATGCACATCTAGAATAATCTATAACATAAAGGACACCCAAGGCCGCGTTATGAAAACACTCTTACGCGGCTTTTTTTATTGTTAAATATTGACGAATATTTTTAAATAATCATATGAGCAAGTGTTCTATTTCTTTTTCTTTAACAATAAATAGATAGGTATTTTCTGAAGTGAGCAAACGTCGTGTAGTGATAACAGGTTTAGGCATGGTAACGCCTGTAGGTAATAGTGTTGATGAAACATGGAAGAATATACTCGCAGGTAAAAGCGGCATTACACTGATAGACCATTTTGATACATCAGAGTTTAGTGTTCGGATTGGTGGCTCTATACGAAACCTCGATTTAGATAATTACATCTCTAAAAAAGATCAAAAGAAAATGGATCCATTCATACACTACGGTCTCACCGCAGGTATACAAGCGATTCAAGATTCAGGTTTAGAAGTTAATGAAAAAAATGCTTCGCGCATTGGTGTCGCCATTGGTTCAGGCATAGGTGGACTACCCGGCATTGAAAAAAGCACTAGGCAATTTATCAACGGCGGAGCAAGAAAAGTATCTCCATTTTTCATTCCAAGTAACATCATCAATATGATCTCAGGACACTTATCCATTATGTATGGATTGAAGGGGCCAAATTTTGCTATCTCTACAGCGTGTACAACAGGCACACATAATATTGGCGATGCCGCGAGATTAATAGAATATGGTGATGCAGATGTCATGATTGCTGGAGGTGCGGAAATGGCATCATCTGAAAATGGTTTGGCTGGGTTTGCATCCGCTCGTGCACTATCAACAAGAAATGACGATCCAGCAAGTGCTAGCCGTCCTTGGGACAAGGATAGAGATGGCTTTGTACTAAGTGACGGGGCAGGGGTCGTCGTTTTGGAAGAATATGAACACGCTAAACAACGTGGCGCAAACATCATTGCTGAAGTTGCTGGTTATGGCATGAGTGGTGATGCCTACCATATGACCGCACCCTCGGAAAATGGTGAAGGCGCTGCAAATTGCATGGTAAATGCCTTAAGAAATGGCGGCATCAATATTAATGAAGTTGATTATATAAATGCGCATGGCACTTCAACACCAGCAGGGGATGTTGCAGAAACAAAAGCTGTAAAACGCGTATTTAAGGATGACTCAAAGTCATTGGCCGTTAGCTCAACCAAGTCAATGGTTGGTCATTTATTAGGCGCAGCAGGAGGCGTAGAAGCCATATTTTCGATATTAGCAATACGTGATCAAGTTGCACCACCGACAATAAACCTTGACCAACCCGATCCTGAATGTGATCTAGATTACGTCCCGCATACGGCGCGTGAAATGAAGATCGATGTCGCGTTATCTAATTCATTTGGCTTTGGTGGTACAAATGGTTCACTCATCTTTAAGAAACTGAGCTAAACTCGATAAGCCATGACAACATAATGGCAATCAAATCTCTCATTAATGGAAACTCGAGCGATGCAATTTCATTGTTTGATCGAGGCTTGCAATATGGTGATGGTCTATTTGAAACAATTGCAGTAGAAAAAGGATCGTTACTATGTTGGGATGAGCATATAGAACGATTACAATCAGGATGTAGTAGGCTAAAGCTACCCATTCCCAATCAAGATGCATTGTTCGAAGAAGCCCGACATTTAACAGGTTCTGTTGAGCGAGGCATTATCAAAATAACTATCACTCGAGGCCAGGGCGGTCGCGGTTACGCTTTGCCTGTTGATGTAGACTCGACCCGTATCATTTCACTTTACCCTTGGCCTGAGTACTCATTTGAAAACCCCGGCAACGGCATTAAGGTTCATATATGTCACTATCGCTATGCATGCAATTCAGTGCTTGCAGGCATAAAGCACCTCAATAGGCTTGAACAAATATTGGCGCGATCAGAATGGACAGATAACTCAATCGCAGAGGGGATAGTTTTGGATCATGACGGTAACGTCATCGAAGGAACAATGAGTAATATTTTTTATATCAAAAATGAAACTCTAAATACCCCAGACTTATCGGCATGTGGTGTTAATGGTATTATCAGGCAAAAAATTATTACATTAGCAACGGAATTAGACCTTGAGCTTTGCATTAATAACATCTCGTTAAAATCATTAATGGAAGCAGATGAAACCTTTATGTGCAATAGCATCATTGGCGTATGGCCAATAAGAATGCTAGGTGAGCAAGCTTTGGATGTTGGAGACAAAACTATTCAGATTAAAAAAATATTACAGAAACATAATTTTATTCCTGAGCTATGATAAAACGTCTCCTTATGCTTATGACACTATGCCTGGTTTTTCTTATTGTCACTACTGCATTACTCTATGAAGAGTATCAAACCTTCCTTGTAACTCCCTTGAGCATTAAAAAAGAAACTATATTTGAAGTAGAGCCCGGCATGAGCTTCGCAAACGTTAATGCCAAACTCAACAACCTTGAGCTGATTGATGACACAGGATATTTTAAGATCCTTGCGCGATATAATGGAAAAGCAAACAAGATCAAGTCGGGGGAATATTTATTATCGCCCGGACTCAACCCAAATGATCTTCTAAACCTTCTGGTCACAGGCAAAGTAATACAATACTCGTTCACACTCCTTGAAGGCTGGCAAATCAGAGAGATGATGCGAGCAATTCATGCAACAGATCTAATAAAACATACATTAGTTGAAGGTGAAACGGAAAGTCTCATGCGTGAGCTTGGATATGGAGACAAAGTAGCGGAGGGAATGTTCTTTCCAGACACCTATCACTTTCCAAAAGACACTACTGACAAAGCATTTTTGCAAAGAGCCTATCAACGTTTACATCATGTTTTAGATGAAGAATGGCAAGCGCGCTCAGAAGACCTACCATACAAAACACCTTACGAAGCCTTAATTATGGCTTCTATCATTGAAAAAGAGACCGGTCTGGCAAGTGAACGCAGTACTATTGCAGGAGTATTTGTGCGTCGCTTAAACAAAAAAATGAAATTACAAACGGATCCAACTGTAATTTACGCTATGGGAAAACAGTTTGATGGTAATATACGTAAAAAAGATCTTGCTATAGATTCTCCTTATAACACGTACCGCTACAAAGGCTTGCCTCCAAGTCCAATTGCACTGGTCGGTCGTGAAGCTATACATGCAGCATTACATCCAGCAAAGGGCAAGTCACTTTATTTTGTTGCAAAAGGGGATGGTTCACATTACTTTTCAGAAACACTAAAAGAACACAATCAAGCCGTAGCGAAATATCAATTAAAGAAAAAGTAAATAATGATGAAAGAAACCTTATTTATAACCTTGGAAGGTGTTGAAGGAGCCGGCAAAAGTAGTTTGATGGATTATATATCCGAACTGTTTACCAGTACTGGTCACGAAGTTATACAAACGCGCGAACCTGGTGGGACGAGAACTGGAGAACAAATCAGAGAGATTCTGTTAGACAGTAACAATATTGGTTTGGAAAGTAATACTGAACTCCTGCTGATGTTTGCTGCAAGAATGCAGCATTTAGAAGAAGTAATAAAACCTGCTCTGGCGTCAGATCAGATCGTGATTTGCGATCGATTTACAGATGCCAGTTATGCGTACCAGGGCGGCGGCAGGGGAATTCAAGAGTCTCGAATACAATCACTCGAAGACTGGGTTCAGGAAGGTCTAAAACCTGACATTACTTTATTATTCGATCTGGATGTTGAAGTTGGATTACGTCGTGCAGGGAAAAGAAGTCAAGCGGATCGGTTTGAACAAGAAGACATACTGTTTTTTGAACGTATTCGTTCGTGTTACCTTGAACGAGCAAAGAAAGAATCGTCACGTTTTCGAATCATACACTCAGGTGAAAGTATGGAAAATGTGAAACAACAAATACAGAACGTATTGAAAAAGCATCTATGACAAACATCTATCCCTGGCAAAATGAACAATGGCAACGGTTGATGGGGATGCAGCAGCAGGATCGCTTACCTCATGCAATATTGCTTTGTGGTCCAGAAGGCATCGGTCTGAAACAATTTGCACAATCTGCGGCCATGCAATTGTTATGTTTGTCTAAACAAGCTGAAACAAATAACGCCTGTGGTAATTGCCAAAGTTGCCAGTTGTATCATGCTGGAAACCATCCTGATTTAAATCTCCTTGAACCAGAAGAAACAGGTAAGCAACTTAAAATCGCCCAGGTACGTGAGTTGATTGAATATGTAGCCTTAAAGAGTTTTTCAGGAAAGCAGAAAATTGCGATCATTGAACCTGCCGATGCAATGAATCGCGCAACCGCAAATGCTTTATTAAAAACGCTGGAAGAACCTCCATCTCAGTCTATGTTGTTTCTATTAAGTCATAGACCTTCTAAATTACCCATAACCATCAGAAGTCGGTGTCAGCGCATAGATTTTAAGCCCGCTTACCAGCAGGCAGATATAGATTGGCTTAAAAATGACTTGATTGATTCAAAATTCTCTGCAGAAGCATTGCTTCGTTTATCAGGAGGAGGGCCATTAAAAGCACTTTCTTTAATTGAAGATGGCCAGTTAGAGTTTCGGCCCACGCTGCTTAAAGATCTAAGGTTAATGGGTAAAAAGAATTGCGACCCTGTTCAAATAGCTGCCAATTGGCAAACATTGGGACTGGAAAATATTCTTACCTGGTTAATGAAGATAATACTGGATCTGATTCGTCTTAAATTGCTTCGTGAAAGGGCAATCATAATAAACCTTGACTTGAAAGAAGACTTGCAAGACCTTGTAAATTCATTAGACTTGGTTGCGTTGGTCAGAAATTACGACTTTGTATTGTTGAAATACAAACAATCGATCGGACCAATGAATTACAATCCATTGAGCATACTTGAAGAGATAGCGCTGCATTGGAACAACCCTGAAATAGTAAAGTAACGGGAGAATAAATAAATGGCAGCAGGCCGCGACCCACGACAAGGCATTTTATCGCTAACCATTCGAGATAAAAGCGCGCTCTATGCTTCTTATATGCCATTTGTGAAAAATGGAGGTTTATTTATTCCCACTGCCAAGACCTATAAACTAGGGGATGAAGTATTCATGCTATTAACCTTAACTGATAGTAAAGATAAGTTGCCTGTTGCAGGTAAGGTAGCCTGGATCACACCAAAGGGTGCCCAAGGCAACAAAACTGCTGGCATAGGTGTCCAGTTTAGTGAATTGGATAAGGGTGCCACCAAAAGCAAGATCGAAAATCAATTAGCTGGCGCCTTGAAGTCAGACCGCCCAACTCACACCATGTAATCAGCAATAAGCAACTGGTTTTAAATAATTTCTGTTCGCCACCGTGGCTCCTCTAATAGATTCTCATTGTCATATTCCGTTGTTAAGCGAAGACCTGCCTGTCGACGATATAATAAACAACGCCAAGCAAAATAACATCGAACACATGCTCTGCGTTGCAATAGATTTAGACGGCTCTCCGGATATTATTGATCTAGCCAAGCAACATGACGTTATCTCTGCCACTGTTGGTATTCATCCCAATACTGAGCTAAAAAAAGAAGCTGTGATAGAAGATATAACTGCGTTAGCGTCCAAAAATGAGGTCGTTGCGATAGGAGAAACCGGTCTTGATTACTTTCGAAGTGAAGGTGATCTTGAGTGGCAGCGAAATAGATTTCGAATTCACATAAATGCCGCTAAAGATCTTAATAAGCCTCTGATTATTCATACTCGAGAAGCCAAAACCGATGTGATTCGCATATTAAAAGAAGAGGGTGCAGATCAAGTGGGGGGTGTAATGCATTGTTTTGTTGAAGACTGGGAGACAGCTCAGGCAGCAATGGACTTAAACTTCCTTATCTCCTTCTCAGGCATTGTCACCTTTAAGAACGCCAAAGATCTTCATGCGGTAGCGAAACTGGTTCCACTGGAGCAAATGTTAGTTGAAACTGACTCGCCTTATCTGGCACCAGTGCCATTTAGAGGAAAAACAAATCAACCTGCTTATGTACGTCATGTTGCAAAATTCATTGCGGAATTAAAAGAAATTGATTTTGAGATCCTAGCAAATCAAACAACTAAAAATTACTACAAATTATTCAACTAAATCAAATAGAAAGCGATAGTATCTCAAGTGATTTATCTATACTTTCTCTACTCGTATAAAAATGGGGTGAAAACCTTATACCACCAGCGCGATTTGCACATATTAGCTTATTTTTCATCAACTTAGAATAAAGTTGCGGCATACTAATACCTTCAATCCTGAATGTTACTATGCCCGCATAATGTGGTTTAGTTGTTGGAGAAACAAAGACTACGCCAGGAATATCCCTTAACTTATCAATAAGATAGCTAACATTATTAATAATATTAGTAGATATCTTCTCCATGCCTATTTCTTCTATCAAGGATAGACTGGCCGATAATGCGTGAATTCCAAGCATATTGGGACTCCCACATTCAAAGCGACGACCTGTGTCAGCATATTCTATCTCCTTAGAGTCATAATTCCCGACATCCTTGAGCATATGCCAGCCATACTGATGCAAGCTTAATGAATCTCTAATTTCGGCCTTGCAATAAAATAATGCAATCCCTTCGGGTCCTAACATCCATTTGTGGGCGTCTGCCATGACAAAATCGGCTTTTATGGTCTGACAATCAAAAGGGAAGGCACCTAAACTTTGAATCGCATCAACGCAAAACAATATATTGTTTGCATGACAATAATTTCCGAGAATTGTTAAGTTCGGGCATTTACCCGTCCCATACTGAACGGAACTTATTGTTAATACTCGAGTATTTCTATCACATGCAGAGATTAAGGCTTCTTCTGGAGATGCGTCCATAGAAAGGTTTACCTCACGAAATTCGACGCCATTTTTCGCCTGTGCTAGCCAAGGCAGCCTATTGGAAGGGAATTCTTCATCAGAACTTACGATATTATCCCCAGTTTTCCAATCTATGCCTTCCGCTACGACTGATAAGGCCTCTGACGTGTTTTTTAACAAGGATATATCGTTTACAGAAGGGGCGTTTATCAAGCGTTTCAACTGTCCACGTAGCTCGGCTTCTTTCTCTAACCATATGAGGTAATTTGTTGCTCCTAGCAGTGTATTTTCTCTAGCAAACTGATTAACTGCCTCTGTAGTACGCATTGGCCATGGCGACACTGCCGCATGATTTAAGTAAACGATATTGTCATGCAGCGGAAATTCTATTTGGAACATGTTTTCAATGGACATGATTTAGGGTGATTACCTGTATTTATCGTGTATTATTTATAATATAAAGAAAAAGAAATGAAAGCTAAGCTTATGAAAATATTATTTATTGGCCTTTCGGTGTTGTTTTCAAACCAATCTTATGCAGTCGAGTTTTACCAGTGTATTGACGAAAAAGGGCAGAAACACTTCACCAATTTACCTGCTCAAAGTTTGAACTCAAATTGCAAACAAGAAGTCGATTTTAATTAAACAAGACTATTACAAACTAGAAAATAAATTAGATAATTACTCTCAAGTATTCGAAACACAAGAACTAGAACGTGTACAAACTGGTGGTTCAGCAATAACGGTTAAGAACTTTGTAGATCCTATAAAGGATCTTTTTGACTCCGATAAAGCCCTTGAACAATTACTCGAAACCTCAAACAAAAAGAAGAAGAATATGGCAACAGAGTTTTTCGATGCGCGGTCTAACGCAATAGAATCGGTGCTTTCACAGGATTTGAAGAAGTGACCTGTCAGCAACACACATCACTATACTGCGCATAATGTATAAAGTGTTAAATAACAAATACTTATGTCTCTTTTAGAATTATAACTGACGCGCTGCGCTTGTCTATCTATTTTTTCGCGAAATGCCTCAAAAATCGATTTCTTGACACTTTGGTGTCAGTGGGAACAGTTACTTCAAGTGGGGAACTGTTCCTTTTTTATTTTAGGCGTAAAAAAAGCCTCTTTCGAGGCTTTTTTTATGTTTGTAGACGTTTATCTATTGTGATGCCAAATCGTCTAAGTTTTCTTGTTGATTTATTACCTCTACTTGAAGAGGTGCTGGGGTTTTATCTACTTTTGGTATTGCGAGACCCCATTCGGCCATTTGGTCGTGGTTTTCTTCGTTTGTTGCGAAGTCTATGAAGTCTCCTGGGTCGTTTTTGAATTGTGCGCGTATTTCGCTTGGTACTTGCTCGAATAGGGTATTTGCTTCTGCTACGACGTTCATGGCGTCGTGAAAGTCTTTTGAATCGAAGTCTCCATATTGACCTTCGAATTCTTTCATGTTTTGTAATACGCCAGTTTTGTTATAGCGTTTTATTATTTTATTGATGTCTGCATTGTCTTTTAATGCTTGTTTTGTCATTGATGGTTCGTTGTTGATAGTTTGAATGCGTATTTTATCTGCATAGTTGTATGGTGTTTGAAATTGCATTGTTTTTCTCCTATTATTTAATTAATGATTTTACAGTTGAACTACCTGTTAATATTTTGTCTATCCATTTCATTATTGGTCCTGCAGTCTCATAAAATTCTTCGTCTGCTTTTAACCTGGCTAATCTTGTTTTTAGCTGGGTTAGGTTTTCTTTTGCAGTCTGGTCTGCTGTATTCTTTATTTCGGTCTCTAACACGTTAAGTATTTGCTCTTGTTTTTTGAGCACACGGGTTTCGTAATTATTTTGTGTTTCTGATTTTAATTTAGTTTCTATAGACCTTAAGTTAAGTATTTCTCCTATTTTCTTGCGTGTATCTGCTTTTGTGTTTTTGGCTTGTTGGTCAAGTAAGACACCTTGTTTAGGAATGTTAGCGTTTTGAGATTTAGCATTGTCTGCTTCTGCTGTTGCTTTGACAGCTTCTGCTTTAGCTTTTGTTACTTGGGCTTGAATCATTTTACTTTGAAATGCTGTTGATACTGCTGGTGATATAGCGTCTTGTATTTGAGCTTGTGAGCCTAGCGGTGATGATGCACCTCCATATTTAGCTGAGAGTATTGGATTAAGTCCTGCAGCTTTTAAGTCTTTGATTTGTCGTTGATGTGCTGTATTTGACATTCTTTCTTGAAATGCCATTTGTTGTGCTGATTGTGCCTCCTGTGCTTGGTTTCTTGATTCTCCACCATATAGAGATGCGCCAGCTCCAATTAAGGAGCCAACGTTATCTTTAAGGAAATCTCCAATTCCTGAGAAAAAGCCCATTAAAAGTGGTCTATCATGCCGGGTATGCCATATAAGGGCATAGGTCGGGCTGTTTTGACTTTGAAGTAAGTGTCTAAGAGGAAGTCAGGTTCATCTGTGACTGCTACTACTCTGTCTATAGGTGTGTTGCTTTCAATGAATGTTGAGTTTAGAGCGGGTAGGGAGCCGAATTCTTCTGATAGATGCCATGAGTCGAGTGGTTGAGCGGCATCGCTTCGCATTTTTCCGGTTATCAGTGAAGGCTTGTATCGGTATTCCGCATAGCGTTCCTGGTAGCCGAATACATCATCGTCTGCTGAAGTACCTTGTGCGTAGATTTCTTTGTTGAGTACGGCTTGTTCTCCGATTTGTGATAGGGAAGGCCAGTAATAATCATATCGTGTTGACCTTGAAAACATTCTGTTGAGACCTTGTTGGTAGGTTAAGTCTGCTCTTACAGTAACCAGACCAATAATAATACTGTGCTCAGTAAATGATTTAGTAAAGCCGTGATTGTCAAGCAGCGAAGTACCCATCGCAGCCAGATTGCCTTGCGGTGTTGTTGTATCAGTCGAGCTAGTTTGAGCAATTGGTGTGATGTTAACATTAGAGCGGCCACCGCCAAGATATACCGGTCTCCATGCTCGTCCATCTGGTGAAGTAACTGAGAAATGACTTCGAATAATTTCAATGTATCTTGTTCCACCACGTGCGTCCCTCTCTAGTAGTTTTTGGATTTGAAATGCTTCTCTTAGTTGGTTGATTGTTGCTGCTGTTGCTTTTGATAAGTCAGCATATATGCCGGGGAATCCTGTGTTGTTTGGGTCTTCCTCGATTTTCCAATGGTTATCGCCTGCCGTTGATGTAGTTGACCATCCTGCTGTGTAGTCTGTAGTGCCAGTGCCGTTTGTTTCATATACTGGGCTTGAACCTGTAGTCCATGTTTGATTTGTTTTACCTATACCTGTAACTGGTGCTGCAGTTCCGAGTGGTAGGTCTACTGAGTCGCCTTTTTGAGGCCACGGTAATGATGCGGTAAAGTAATCGTGTTTTTTATTTGCTTTTTTAAGTACGTAGTTTGCTGGTGTGTCTGGTCCGTCTCCGGTGTCTACTGTGACTGAATCTTGTAAGTTTTGGTCGCGGAACCATTCGTTCCATACTAGGTTATAAGCTCTGTGGAATAAGTTGGAATAGGAGAGGCCATCTATGTTAGTTGGTATACCCATGTAATCAGATAAGCCGCCGACATTGTTTGATGTGTCTGTTGCTACCGCTTGAGGTACTGTGTAGTCGATTGAACTGTCTGGGTCTGGGTATCTTTCTCCCATGAATTTACGGAAGTTGTCCCATACTATTCGCATTGGTACTTCAAAGAAGAAGGTTTCCATGAACATGTTGTCCATGATTGGGTCGATAGGTGTATTAAGTCTTGCGAAGCCTGTCATGTTTAAGTTGAATGTGTCTCCGGGGAGTGCTTCGTCTATGTAAATAGGGTAGAGGTAGTCCACGTCAATAGTTGTTTTGTGTCCGTGTGAACGGTCGAATGATGAACGCGGTATTTTTACGTTAGGCGTTTGAGCGAAACGGTTCGTCATTACTGATTTGTTTTTAAACGCCATTGTTATTCTCCTGAACAAGTTCTGATAGGTTGCATATTTCATGTTGCTCTATTTCTATAGTACCGATTTCATCGTCGTATATACCGAGTGAATAGAGTGTGTAGTCTTTTGGGAACATACCATAGTTGTGTTCTGGATTATTAACTACTGGTATTAATGTACGTTTAGCTATATCGTCGTTGAGTAGTTGAAATACTTGTCCATATACTGATGCGACTGAGTCATGAACTGCATATAGTTTTGTTTTCATTGTTTATTCCTCTTAAGGTTAATGATTTGTTGTTTTTTACAGAATTCTCTTGCAAGTAATCTGTCGCGGGTAGTTTCTTGGGAGTTTAATTTTGCCGCCATTTTGCGGGCTTCTTTTTGTTGTTTAAGTTGATACTCGTCTTCACGTTCTAGAAGTTTGTCGTAATAGTGTGGTATTGATACTTTTTTGCCTTCGTTAGTTACTATAAAGTCTGAAGGGTAGAGGTCTGATTTGAATTTTTCGTACCAGTCTTTGCCGATGCCAGGGTTAGTTGACATACGAGCGTATTCTGGTGTTAGTTCTACTTCTTTTATGAATGTTATTTCTCCTGTTACTTCGTTCCAGTCTGTAATTATTCTGTTGTAGTGTGCTTCTGCTTCGTCTCCTGTTATTTTTTTAACGCAGTATCTTGCTACATAGGCTGCTGTATCGAATGCGCATTCTCCTATTAGGTGAAAGCCATAAGGCCATAGTCTATAGAGTTGTTCTGATATGAAGTAGGGGTTTTCTGAGTCTCCGACTGTATATTTTACTTTGTCGGGGAAGTTGTAGTTGAATAGGATAGCGTGAAAGTGTGGTCTCCATGAGTCGTCCCCGTATTCGCCGCACATGAAGTAGCGAACTTTTTGTGGTGCTATTTCTTTGCGTAGTCTTTTCATGAATTTTTGAAAGTAGTCATGATTAAGGGAGTAGTCATTAGGGAGATGTTCTTCATCGAATGTGAGCGTGATAAAGCAGTTATCTTCATAGAGTTGTGCTTCGTGCATGCATCTAGTAGCCCACATGATAGAGCGGTTAAGTCTGCATCCGATGCATTGTCCGCATGGTAATTGGATAGGGGTAACACCGTATGTGCGTTTCCATACGATGTTTTTTTTCCCGTTTTCTGTTTTGCCATTGCCGATGTATGCGTCTAATGGGTTATAGCAGGGCATTTATAAGCGTGTTCCACCACGCATGATTGGGTTGTAGAAGTTGGACTTATGTACTCGTCCTGCTGTTTTTTTGAATTTATTACGTGATATGCGTTTTGACATTTTATGACGTTTCATAATTCACCTTTTGATTTTAAAAATTGATTGCATAATTTGTTGGTAGCGAGACCCTCCATAAATGGATTTTTATTTTTAAGGGTCTCTTTTTTGTGGATTCTTATCTCCAGTCGAATTCGACGTGTATGTGGTCTTCTTCTAATACGGTTTGAAAGCAGCGGCTTAGTTGTTGTAATTCGCGTGTTATTTGATTGAAAATGGATATTTGTTCTACTACCGTGAGTCGACGTATTCTTATGTCGAATGCTTCACCAGTGTAATGGAATGAATTTTCCATATGTTCACCGTCTGTAGTTGCTGTTATTACTAGCGGTAGTTGTTTCTTGTTGAATACCTGAGCGCATACGAATATTGCTTCGTATGTAATAGGTTTAAGTTCTCTGAATGGTGTTCCTTCTTTGAAGTTTATTTCCATTTTTATGTCCTTATAATTTGATATCTATGTTAAACATATCTGGCTCAAGGACTTGATTTATTAATTCGAGTATTTCTTGTTTTGTTATTTTTCCGTCTTCTGATGCTTTTTGATACCATTGAACAATGGCATATCCTAGTTTTATAAGTTGGAACATGTTTAATTTCTCCATAATATATCTCCTTGTTTTTAAAAGAGTTATTATGCTAACTGCGCATAATGTATATTATGTTAAATTAATAAAATGCCGATTCAAGTCTTATA